>NC_023035.1:1217500-2500149 GCF_000507245.1 Salinispira pacifica
AGAGGACAGTGTCAGGTGGGCAGTTTGACTGGGGCGGTCGCCTCCCAAAGAGTAACGGAGGCGCGCGAAGGTTCCCTTGCGCTGGTTGGAAATCAGCGTGTAAGTGTAAAGGCATAAGGGAGCTTGACTGCGAGACAGACAAGTCGAGCAGGTACGAAAGTAGGTCTTAGTGATCTGGCCGTGGCGAGTGGAAGCGCGGTCACTTAACGGACAAAAGGTACTCCGGGGATAACAGGCTGATCCTTCCCAAGAGTTCACATCGACGGAAGGGTTTGGCACCTCGATGTCGGCTCATCGCATCCTGGGGCTGGAGCAGGTCCCAAGGGTTTGGCTGTTCGCCAATTAAAGCGGTACGCGAGCTGGGTTCAGAACGTCGCGAGACAGTTCGGTCCCTATCTGCCACGGGCGTTGGATATTTGAGAGGAGCTGCATTTAGTACGAGAGGACCGATGTGGACAGACCTCTGGTGTACCAGTTATCGTGCCAACGGTAAGTGCTGGGTAGCTACGTCTGGAGGGGATAACCGCTGAAGGCATCTAAGTGGGAAGCCCTCCTCAAGATGAAATATCCCTCTATCTTAAAGATAGCTAAAGGGCCCTGGGAGACTACCAGGTTGATAGGCTGGAAGTATACGTGTGGTAACACATTCAGCTGACCAGTACTAATCGCCCGTGCGGCTTGACCATATTTTTCGGTGATTATTTAGTGCAATCAACGAAGCACGTTGAACAACAATGTTGTTCACTATCAGATCATTTTTCCCCAAGGCAGTGAAAACTGCCTTGATATGACCCTGCGCCGGGCCCGGCAAGACCGGGATAGTGCAGCGGTGACTTAAAACACAAGCAATTAAATTGCCTGGTGACAATAGCGAAGGTGTCCCACCCGTTCCCATTCCGAACACGGAAGTTAAGCCCTTCAGCGCCGATGGTACTGCGGTTCAAGCCGTGGGAGAGTAGGTCGTCGCCAGGCTTTTTTATATTTAAATAGCCTCAGCGAAGCTGTGGATGATTAAATATAAAAAAGGTGGAACCTGGCGACGACCGTAGCCAGGTGTTTGCAGAGCAAACACCGAAGGAAACGAGGACGTGCAACGTCCGAGTGGAGTCGTCGCCAGGCTTTTTCTTTTTAAATTCCCTTTGGGAATTTAAAAAGAAAAAGCCTGGGAACCTCGAGCGAAGTCCCGAAGGGACTTTGCGGAATCGAGCGGACTTCGACGAAGGCCGGGAGAAGGCTTTTTATCCGTCAGAGAATCAAATCAAACTAATGCGCATCGAAACAACAGCAGCTGCTATTCGCCTATGCGTCCAGAGGAACCTCGAGCGAAGTCCCGAAGGGACTTTGCGGAATCGAGCGGACTTCGAAGAAGGCCGGGAGAAGGCTTTTTTATCCGTCAGAGAATCATATCAATCTAAATCAGAGTCGAAGTTTCTCAGCTTGCGGGAGAATCGAAAAATTAGAATCTGAATTCCTTTCAGTCGCAGGAACGTTTATTTCAAAGGGAGCAGGCATTTCCTACGCCAGCGTCCTTCAGGTTTTGCAGTGCACAGAAGCTTGTGAAAACATGCCAAGTGCAAATTAATCTTCCGAACCCCCGCTGCCCATAGTGGTGTAAAAATCTACACCACCATATGAAGAGCTGCCTTGACTGCTGGGATTTCGTTTCACAAGCTTCTGTGCACTATAAAAAAACAGGATGCCTGATGTATGAGGCATCCCGTTCTCGTGTACGCTGATATACACCAATCAGTCAATACCGATCTCAATACCGGAAACACTTCCGCCGGGCTCAACTTTTGTTCCACCTACAGACCATTGCGGACTGTTGCTTTTTCCAAACTGAATCTGGAAATCAAATGTTGAAGAATATCCGGAAGACTCTTTAACTTTCAGGACACGGTGCAGTTCATTGCCGTCTATGGCATTATTATTATTGTCATCAATAAAAAACACCACGTACGCATATTCATACATCGCACTTTCGGTTTGGGATTCACTACCGTCTACATCCAAAATAAAGTCAAAGGAGTAGCTGGCATCACTTCCCGCGCTTACTGAAGTTACCTTTTCAATGTTCGAAACCACTGTTCCATTATCATCTGAAAGATCATAATCAAGAGCGCCAGCCGAAGATGCGGCCAGCACGACTCCCAGGGAGCCCTCTACATCCCCATCACCTCCGGCAATCAGCACTTCCGCCGTCCCGGACAGAGTAAATTTCATTTCATCCGCAGGCGGATTCAGCAGGGCACATGAAGAGGTCGCAACAAGCATTGCCGCCACTAACAGAACAAATGTCAAATTGGTACGTTTTTCCATTCAACGCTCCCTTTTTCCATGACTATTTGATCATAGTTTTCGTGGAAAAATTCCTTGTTTTCTTTCTTAAAACAATACCGAGTCCCCATGTGCCATGTAAGCGATTTCATCGCAGCTCCTTTCAGCACAGCGAAAATCTATCTGAAGAATTGGATGTGTACCATGCCGGTGAAAGCCAACCTTCTTCAAATAGCGGGTCATCTCTGCTTTTTCCGATTACTCGTGATATCTTTTCAGTACCTGATAAACTTGGAGGTTAATTGTGAAAAAGCTAATTAGCGTACTTGCGGTTTTTCTGCTTTCTTTCACCGCATTTTCCCAGACGGTAGATATTTCTGAGCTCGAGAATCAGTTTGAGGAATTCAGTGGCGATATAGCTCCTGCGCTGCCCTCGGCAGCGGTAATGGGAACCACCTGGTCCGATGCCTATATCGGTAAGGTGTTTCCGTCCATGCCGCCGCATTTGGGTGCCGGTGCCTTTGTAGGTGCTGCACTGTTTCCTCTGGATGCTTTTGAATCCCTGTTATCTGTGGTGGATTCATCCGCATCCCTGCCGTCACAGATTACGGATTTGGGTGCAGTTCCCCTGCCGGCATTCGGTGCTTCGGTGCGTATCGGCGGGGTGTTTTTACCTTTTGATGTGGGGGTGAAATATGCAGCTCTCCCTGCAGAGTATTCAGCCGTCAGCAACGCAGTGCTGGACTACAGTCTTGTGGGTGCTGATATCCGCTACGCATTATTGAAAGGCGGGGCAGTGAAGCCCAAACTTTCGGTGGGACTGGGATTCAGCCGTTTGAGCAGTTCCATATCAATACAGAATATTCTTGAAGGAGATTACGTAATACTGGAAAACCCCGGCACAAGCGAGCAGCTGGTGCTGTCAAACCCGGATTTTCAGGCCGGCTGGACATCAACGGTGCTGGACGCCACTGTCCAGGTGAGCAAGTCATTATTGATATTCACCCCCTATGCCGGGGCCGGGATTTCCTATGCCAATTCCGATATTTCCGGCGGGATCAGTACATCTGTCAAGGATGAAAACGGTACCGAACTTACCCAGGAACAGATTGACAGTTTGATCGAAGATTATGAATCCTTTACCGGTGAGAATATTCCTGCGGTGGATGTGGACGGATTTATATCCACTATTGCACAGAAGGGTGTGTCGCCCCGGGTATTTCTGGGTACAAGCATCAATATTTTTGTAATGCGTCTGGATGTGAATGCGTCATATAATTTCAGCAGCAGTAATTTCGCAGCGGAGCTGGGCCTCAGATTTCAGCTTTAGGTTGTTGCATTTCTCTGCTTTGTTCCCGGTTCCCCCCACTGCGGGTGCCGGGGATGAAGTATTTCTCCCTATCCCGCCGATAACTTGGTATGAAAGCGATTGAAATTTTGCCCTTTCTGGCTTATTCTTGGTAACAGTAAGTGCGGAGGTTCAGATGGCAGATAACAGTTTACAACTGGTCACATTTCAACTTGGAAACGAACTCTATGGAATAGATATTATGGATGTAGAGGCTATCGTTCAGGTTGAAGAGGTGCGGGAAATACCCAATTCCCCGAATTATGTGGAAGGAATCTTTAACCTCCGTGGTGAGATCATTCCGGTAATCAACCTTCACACCCGGTTTCATCTTGCAAAACCGGAAATGTCCGAAGAAGATGAACTTCTCAGCGGTTTTATCATTATTAATATTGATGAGATGCAGATTGCGGTAATTATCGACAAGGTGAGCAGGGTGATCACCATAGATCTGGATGAAATTCAACCTCCACCACAAATGCTCAGCGGAATAGGTGCCGAGTACATTCAGGGTGTGGTGAACAAACAGGATGGGTATCTGATTATTCTCGATATCCGGCGGCTCTTTAATGTGCGCGAACTCCAGGCTCTCGAACAGATGGGAGTGTATAAGTAACTATTGCCAACCCGCACGGCATACTCTACATGCGGCATACTTATAGAGCGGCATGCGCTATTCGGTTGGGCCGCATGCTGTTCCGTTGCCTCGGCAACCCGGCTGATGCTGATTTTTTCTCAGCAATATGGCTCTTTCCCGAAAAATCGTATACAATGCTCCTTCCCTGCGCCGGGTTCCCGGTGCCGGTATTTCTCATAACATTACGAGGTTTATATGGCAATCCCGGTGTTTCGGCCTTCAATAAAACGAAAAGATATGGATGCGGTGCTTACTTGTCTTGTGTCAGATCAGTTGGGACCCGGGTCCTATGGAGAGGGTCTGGTTCATGATTTGCTTGAGCGGATCGATGCCGATGCAGGCGTACTTCTCAGGGAGCGTCTGCGGGGGATCGAATTGGGCTTCCAGGCACTGGAGCTCAAGGCGGGGGACAGGGTTGCCGTATCACCCCTGAGTGACATGGGGTATTACTTTGTGGCACGGCGTATGGGTCTGGAGCCGGTTTTAATTGATGTTCAGGAGTCGGCTCCGGTAATGGATTTTGAGATACTGGAAAAGCTTCATGGTGAAAACGCGTTTTCGGCTCTGGTACTGGACCATCCTCTGGGATTTTCTCCGGAGACAGAAACTGTCTCTGAACTGAATATCCCGATTTTTCAGGACGCTTCAAATATACTCAGTTATCAGTCCGATGGAGGCTGCATCGGCGACTGTATCCTGGTAAGCATGGAGCCTGAGAATTTGATTACCAGCGGAGGAGGCATCTTCCTTGCTTCCAAGACTCGAAAACGCAGCAAACTTCTTAACGCCGCGGTTGAGGCGTATCCCCAGGATATCTACCTTCCTGATATGAATGCGGCGTTGGGGGGAATGCAGGTGAAGGAGCTTAAATCCTTTATCACCTCACGGGAAGAGCTGAAGAGCGTAGTAGTCCAGCAGGCCATGCAGGGGCGGCACAGAGTTCTTTCCAGTGATGATCAGATCGTCCCCTCATATCTCGCCCTGTTTCTTCAAAGTCCAATGCAGGATGTGATTCAGTATGCGGTAAAAAAACAGGTTGAAATACGTCCGGCCTTTGAAAAATCTGTCATAACATCTCTTCTGCGGGATTTCGATTCCGGCAGCGAGGAGGGCAGTTCACCTGCAGAGCTCTATCCACAAGCATCATCCTATTCATTGCGGTCTGTGGTGCTGCCTCTGTATCCCAGCCTTTCGCGAAAGGAGCTGGATATCATGCTGAAAGTGGTGAAAACCCTGCCGTGATGAAAAAAACCCGTTTAAGATGTAATTAATTGCCCTGCAGCGAAGCTTTACATTAAAAATTTGAGTAGGTATAGTGGATTCAACGTGACGGGATATATGACTGATACGAATCTGGGTAACATTGAAGAAGTTCTGATTGTCGCAAATTATCAGAAGCCTGAAGCCAAACCTCTATCTCACAGTATTCAGATCTTTCTGGAAGAGAAGGGTGTGAAGTCTGAAGTGTTCGGTTTCTCCGGAAAGGCGGATCTGGTTTGCGAACGGAATTATGATCTGGCCATTACCCTTGGGGGAGACGGGACGGTATTGTTTGCCTCCAGGATACTTGCACCTCTGAATATACCGATTCTCCCCATAAATCTTGGTAATTTCGGGTTCATCACCGAGGTATCCAAGGATGACTGGCAGAATGATCTGGAAAGGGTCCTCAAGGGTGAGGTCAATCTGGGCAGCAGAATGATGCTTTCATTCAATCTGAAAAATGATGCTTCAAAACGCGGCGGCGAAGAGCTGTGCGGCCGGGCCATGAATGATGTGGTGATTTCCGGTTCGGGGATTTCCAAGCTGGTGAATCTGATGGTGCATCTGGATGAATCGGAGCATATAGAGTACAAAGCAGACGGCATTATTTTCAGTACATCCACGGGCTCCACCGCCTATTCGGCTGCTGCCGGAGGACCGATACTTCATCCGGAGATGAATGCCATTATACTTAATCCCATTTGTCCCTTCACCCTCTCCCACAGACCGCTTGTCCTGCCGTCGGAATCGGAGCTGAGAGTTGAAATAGCCGAAGATCAGAGAACGGAGCTTACTCTCACCGTGGATGGTCAGTTGAGCTACCCGTTGAAATCCGGGGATGAGCTGTTTATTCGTAAGGCATCCAGTGCTGCCCGAATTCTCTACTCGGGCAGCAGAAGTTTTTACGAGGTGCTCCGTGCAAAACTGAGCTGGACCGGCGGTCCGGAATAACAGGATATTTCACATGCTGGAAAATTTACACATTGAAAATTATGCATTGATTGAACGGCTTGAACTGGATTTTGCCCGGGGAATGAACACCCTCACAGGCGAAACGGGTGCAGGAAAGAGTATTCTCGCCGGCGCACTCAATGTACTCCTGGGCGGCAAGGCCACAACCGGGGCCATCCGCAAGGGTGCCGAACAGGCCGTGGTCAGCGGCAGTTTTTTACTTCCCTCATCCGGGGATGCAGCATCCGCCTGCCGTGACTGGCTGGACGAGCGGGGCATAGAGTTTGAGGAAGAACGGGTGATTCTCAGGCGGGTTCTGAAAAGTACCGGCAAGGGAAACTCATTCATTCAGGGCAGCATTGTTCCCCGCCAGCAGCTTGCAGAGTTCACTTCCATCCTTATTGACATGCATGGTCAGCATGAGCATCAGAGTCTTTTTAATATCCAGCATCATAGGAGATTTATCGATTCCTACAGTGCATGTGACGATCTGCGGGAAAGCGTTCAGAGGGATTTTCTGTTTCTGAATGAAAAAAAAGAAGAGCTTGAGAGTCTTCTGAATGATGAGCGGGACAGACAGGAAGAAATCGATTATCTGAACTTTTCCATCAAGGATATTCAGGAACTTGACCCCCAACCGGATGAGGACACTGAGCTGGACAAGGAGCGTCAAAAGCTTCAGCAGTACGAACAGCTGTTTGCCAATGTTGAAAAAGCCTATGATGCCCTCCACGACAATGAGGCATCCGCCTACGGGCTTGTATACAGCGGTATGTCCGCACTGGCTGCCGCTGCTGAAATTGATCCCCAGCTCAAGGAAAATTCCGAGCGTCTGGAATCCCTGTACTATGAGCTGGAGGATGTTGTAGCCCAGATCAGCGGATATAAGGATGATTTGAATTATGATCCCCAACGTCTGGAATTTATTGAGGAGCGGTTGGCGGAACTTTCCCGGGTAAAGCGCAAACACGGCCCCCGGCTCAGTGATGTGCGGGATTTCCTTGAACAGGCTCAGATTAAGGTTCAACAGCTGGAGAATGCCGATGACTACAGTCAGCGTCTGGAAAAGGAAATTCGGGAGCTGGAGCAGGCTCTTATTGAGAAGGCCAAACGTCTTTCCACTGCACGAAAAGAGGGCGGAAAAAAGCTTGAAGAGCAGGTACAGCAGAGTCTTCAGGCTCTCAGCATGAAAAAAGCCCGTTTCCGGGTGAGTGTAACCCAGAAAATGTCCGATCGGGGAATCCCGGTCTGCGGCGCCACCGGAATTGACCGGGTGGAATTTCTTCTTTCTGCAAATGAGGGTGAATCCCTCAAACCCCTTCGGAGCATTGCCTCCGGCGGTGAACTGAGCAGGGTGATGCTCGCAATCAAAACTGCACTGGCTGAAAGCGATGACATTCCAACCCTGGTGTTCGATGAAATTGACAGCGGGATCGGCGGGGAAGTGGGAAGAGCCCTGGGCGAACATCTGAGAAGTCTTTCCCGCAGCAAACAGATTCTTTGCATTACCCATCTTGCCTCAATCGCCTCACATGCCGATGCTCATATTAAGGTGATGAAGAACGAGCAGAATGGACGCACCATAACGTCTGCTGAACATATCCAGGCTGATGCACGGGTGGAGGAAGTCGCCCGAATGCTGTCAGGTGACAGCAGTACCCAGGCAAGCCTTGAGCATGCCCGGCAGTTGCTGGCAAGCGCTTCAAAAATCCGGTAAAAAGCCCTATACTATGGGTATTGCGGAGGATGTATGGGAAAAGTCAATGCTGAGGCGAAAAAGACCTACGCCGAAAAGGTGAAGGTATACAAACAGCAGATTGAGCAGATACTTCAGCGGGAAAAAAGCCTCCTTGCGGTAGTGGATAAAAGCGATACCACCCAGGCGTATAAACTTATTACCCTCTGCGAAGACCGTCTGAATCTTGCAGCCCACTACCTCCTGCTTAACCGTATTTCACTCTCGATGCTGGGAATTAAAAATGAAGCTTTCCTGAACGATGCGCGGAAGAGCTGCTACGAGAGCATTATTCATCTGGAGCGGATTGTCAGCGATGCCGTGGACGCCCCATTCACCGATATGGAGGAGTACTGGGCTCTCATCGATGAACTGAGCGACCGGAAACGTTACGAGATTCTCATGAAGCTGGGATTTACCATCGAATCTGTCATTGAAGGCTTCGGTGAAAACACCAAATGGAAATGGTCGTTTGTGGATCTCAACGGGCGCTATGCCGCTGTTTTCAAGAACATGATCAATTTCAAGACCATTGTTGCAGGGCTTGATCCCCGTATGGAGGACTATCAGATCAGATACAAGCTGCTGGAACAGGCAAAGTCGCAGCTGGTTAAATCAGCAGACGAGTTTCGGCTGAAATATGAGCTTTCCACCAGCCGTATAGATGATTTTAAAACGGCGATTAAGTTTCTTTCAGCACTTCGGAGAATTCATCTCGTATTGGGGGAAAGCGAGGGTGCCGAAGATGTAAAACGGAAGATGGAGTTGTGGAAGCAGAAGATGGAAGACGATGACCGTAAACAGGCCTGAAACGGGCCTTCGGTTCTCTCCGGCATCACCGTCAGGCAGATAAAAATCGAAGGAAGACGTATTTTTCATGAACATTATTCGCATACTCCTGATCCTTGCAGTGGCGTCCGGTATTTTCCTCCCCATGTTCTTCAATCCCCCTCAGCTGACCCGGGAGCCGTTATTAACGCCTGTGTGGATGCGGGACTTTCGCCCTGACTCCCGGGAGTCCGAAGACGGCTTTCGGATGGCCGGCAGTGGCTCCGGGGATGAACCTGGGCTGGAGGCGGAACTCAACTGGGTGCCGCTATTTCAGGATGGCAATCTTTTATATGTAAGCGCCCGGGGAGATGCCGGAAGTTATGAGGATGCCTCTTTTTATCTTGATTATAATTCACACAGATATTTCAATACCGGTCAGTATCACAACACCCTTGTGGCGAGAACCCCCCGGGGCGGCATCGATGAGGTTCTTCAGAGCAACTGGTTCCCCGTCCTGAGTTCCCAGGGGCTGCTTCTCGTTTCACCCGACGGGTTTGGCCTGAAACGCCTGGATGAGCAGCTGAGGGAGCTGTTTACCCGGGAATGGGCGTCTCTGATCGTTACTGCAGATACAGCTCAGGACCAGGATGAAACATATACCGTCGTGGGGCTGCTGGATGGACGTATCGTGATTCTGAATAATAACGGCGAGGAGCTGTACAGCAGGGGGCTCCGGGATAATTCCAGATACCCGGTAATATACAATGTTCAAATTATGGCAGGTTCACCTGAAGGGTTGGAATTAGTGGTTCTGGCAGGGCATACCCCCCTGCATCTGTACCGTATTTCACTGGCTAAAGATCAAGACGGCGGCCTCTATGCTGTGGATCCGGTTCGCAGGGAGCTGCCGTTCCAGATTACTTCACCTGCGCCATTGTTTGTCCGCCGCGGTATTGAGGAAACGTTTTTTGTATCTCATGACAACCGGACTTTTTCCCTGAGTTACAATCCTGAATCCGGTACTCTGTCAGAGGCTGTAGCCCGGGACACCCCCGGGGCTTTGACTGAGTTCTGGCAGGATTATCCCTCCACCCCGGAGCGCCGTTTGGAGGGAAACCGTGCTGGAACCGAGCTGTATGTGTACCGGGGCGATACTTCCACCAGCCTTGAACTGTACGGAGGGGAGGGGTACCTATGGTTCAAAAGCGCCAGGAGCATTCCCTACGCCATTAATTATCTGGACTCCATGTTCTTTCAACGAATCGATTCCAGGGTGTTTGCCTATGTACTGGAGGAAGGCTGATGTTTGTACCCGCGGAGCGCAGGGATTCCCGAGCCCGGGCCCAGGCCATGATGCGCTGGATTCTTTTCCTCACTGCTCTCTTCGCCATCTTTCTCTTCAATTCATTCAGATGGCCGGAGAACGCAGAGGTGGTAACCGAATTCGCCAGCACCGGGAGCCCCCTTGCCTCAGGGCGCCCAGCACCGTTTCTGGCACTGAGTTCTCCCGGGGGGTATTCCCGCAGCAGCGATTCACCTGTGCTGTTTCAGGGGAATCTTCCCAACGGTCTGGGTTTTATTCAGGCTTATGCGGATGCCCAGGGGTATGTGGAGGTGTTCGGGAATCTGAACGGAAAGGCCCTTCAGCCCGATTCCGGGGATCTTCCAACCATGGGTATGAACAGCTGGAGCGAACTGTCCAAGCCGCTGATATATCTGATTCTTGATCACCGGAGGCATCAGGTGGTCAACCCGGAACTGTTCATGCCAAATCCGGCGGGAAATGCCCCTCCATCGCTTCGGCGGATGATTTTCCGGACCCCCGAATCCGTTAATGAAGAAGAACAGAATGGCATTGAATTGTGGTCCTGGTATAGAAGAGCGGATATCCCCCATGGAGAGTATATACTCAGTCTGGATACCGCCGACGGCAGGTTCGAATGGAATGATGTGGGGCGACTTTTTTCGGTAAGGCTGTATGTAAACGGTCAGCTTCAGTATATTCAGGGGAATTCATACTTCGTGGAGGATGAAGGCGGAATCCGTCTCTTCCCCGGGGAATCCGGAGACTTTCGCTCTATTCCGATTTCCCTCCGGCCGGGAAAGAATATTATTGAAGTGTATTTGGAAGATGCAAAGGGGTTATCACAGGCATATGAATTTACCATCGATGGCGGAGCTCCTGGGGCTCAGTAAGCATAGCTATAAGACGTTCAGTACGGTTCCACCGGCTGACGAAACACACAGAAAAGTGAACTGCCCCATCTGCGGCGGCAGCGGTGTTGAGCCTCATTGGGACTGCGGAAGTCATATCTTCTCACGATGCAGGGGCTGTTCCCACATTTATCAGAATCCCATGCCCGAGTCCCATCATCTGCTGAACCGTTATGATGAGGAATATAAGGAGTATGAGATTGAAAACGGGCAGATCTTTTTTGATCTCATGCGCTACGGTCTCAGAGATGCCGGCATTTTTTCTTTGGAGAGAAAACTGCTTTCATCCGGTGAGCCATCTCCCGCCGCGTTGGATGTAGGCTGTGCCACCGGCGTGCTGGTGAAGTACCTGAACGACCGGGGATGGCGGGCAGAAGGACTGGAAGTGTGTGCTCCCGCTGCGGACTACGGTATTCAGCATCGGGGTGTTCACATTCATACCCGGCCCCTTGAGCAGGCACAGCTCACTTCGGAGGCATATGATCTGGTGCATTTTTCCCATGTCATTGAACACCTGTTTGATATCAATACCTTTCTTGCCGAAATACGGAGAATTACCCGTCCCGGCGGTCATGTGGTAATAACCACGCCCAACACCAGAAGTTTTCAGGCCGGACTTATGGGGCCTCACTGGCGGTCGGCCATCGCCGACCACACGCATCTTTTCAACCTGACCGAACTGCGAACTCTGCTCAGGCGGCATGGCTTTCAGCCCCTGCGCTGGAAGACCTGGGGGGGAATTCCGGCAGGTATGGCTCCGCCCTGGCTGAAGAAAAAGGTGGATAGAATAGCACGTATTACCGGTTATGGAGATGTTGTGATGGTGATGGGTCGCCGGGTATCTTGACACAATCTCCCGATTTTCCTAGGA
Organism: Salinispira pacifica; assembly: GCF_000507245.1. Taxonomy (GTDB): domain Bacteria; phylum Spirochaetota; class Spirochaetia; order DSM-27196; family Salinispiraceae; genus Salinispira; species Salinispira pacifica. The sequence continues at coordinate 1,229,568 of NC_023035.1, forward strand.
TGCCCATTAGTTTCCTAAATGGAACCAGGGGTATATGACTAGAGAACGGATATCGAATTTAAGTAATGGCGATCTTTTCAAACTTGCAGAGACCTTCTCCATGGATGTGCTGGATGATCTGCAGCTGGATGAAGAGAATCCGGATCAGCTCAGCAACGCACAGCGCAAAGAGCTGGAAGAGCAGATTTACGAAGTCCTGGAAGAAGTGCGGCAGGAACAGCGCAGGGGAGATGCTCATCCTGTTCAATATCATCAGAAACACTTTCTCAGTATAGAAGAGTTCTTCGGACGAAAGATTGAAGATGAGAGCAGTTTTTTCCAGTTTCCCGATCAGTATAATGTAACGCGCATCATGCTTATGCTCAGGGATCCCGAGTGGGCATACAGCTATTGGGATATCTCCAACCAGGACAGATCACGAATTGTACAGCGTACAGATTTCCGCTATTTTGTAATTATCCTTGCAGAAATTCAGGATGAATATTCCGCCGGTCCCGGAGGAGATGTTCCCCTGGAGGAACCTGTTCAGATGGAAATACCCGTACAGCTTACCGACAATAACTGGTACATCAACCTTCCCAGAAAACATACCTCCTATATGGTTGAGCTTGCTGCAGAGTATGTGGAAAACCGGGAGGTATTGGCTTCCTCGGGAATTATCAGAGTGCCTGGGGGCAGCTTCAGTGCCAACCTTGAGAATATCAGCAGCCGTGAGACTGAGGTGCTGCTGGCTATGTCCGGTATTGAAGATCTGGGTGTAAGTTCCTATGAGGGGACTCCCCGGAAAATCGTGGAAGTACTGGAAAACGGCGGAAGCAATGAATAACCTGCAACCTTGTAGATGCAGCAGTTCTGCCGCTGCCTGCACATCAGGAGTTTAAAATCATGGGAAATATACAATTACTGCTGCATGCTCATCTTCCGTTTATCAGACATCCGGAGCATGAAAGCTTTTTAGAGGAAACCTGGCTGTTTGAAGCCATTTCCGAGTCCTATACGCCTCTCCTTCTCATGCTTGACCGCCTGGATGCAGAGGGTGTGGTACCGGGTATCACCATCAGTTTTTCACCCAGTCTTACTGCCATGCTGGATGACGAACTGCTGCAGCAGCGTTATGTGCGGTACCTGAAAAAATTGATTGAGCTTGGAGAAAAAGAGGTGGAGCGCACCCGGGATGAAGCAGCGTTCTCCCGGCTTGCATCCATGTATCTTGATATCTACCGTCGAAATCTGGATGTGTTTGAGAATCAGCTTCACCACAATATTCTTTCGGGTTTTGATTATCACCAGAAGAAGGGGAATATCGAGATTATTACCAGTCCCGGAACCTATCCCTTTCTCCCTTTTTATGAGCAGTATCCGGCAAATATTCACGCTCATCTGGAAGCTGCCCTGGATAGTCATCAGAAGATTTTCAATAAGGCCTCCAGAGGCATCTGGCTTCCTGAATGCGGGTATTACCCCGGTCTTGAAAAACATCTGAGAGAGCATGGCGTGGAATATTTTTATCTGGCTGCCCATGGAATTCTTTTTGCGGATAATTGTCCCAAGTCGGGCACCTATGCGCCGGTTGAAACTCCCGGCGGGCTGTTCGCCTTCCCCCGGGATGTATCTTCGGTGAACCGGGTCTGGTCGGAAATAGACGGCTACCCCGGGGAATTCGCATACCGGGATTTTTACCGGGATATCGGACACGATCTTGATTTTGACTACATCAAGCCCTATATCCATCTGGAGGAAATCCGGGTGAACACGGGGTACAAATATTATGCGATTACCGGAGAAACAGATCACAAGCAACCCTATGATCCCCAGGCGGCTCAGGATAAAGTGAAGGAGCATGCAGAGAATTTCATCTTCACCCTGGAAAACCGGGTCCGGAAGGTATCCGGGCTGATGGATCAGGAACCGGTGATTACCACGCCGTTTTCAGCCGAGCTGTTCGGACACTGGTGGTTCGAAGGAGTGGCATGGCTGGAAGAGGTAATCCGGGGTATTCAGTCTCCCGCCTGCAAGGACCTTCGCATGGGTACGCCATCCGCGTATATTGATGCGAATCCGAAGCAGCAGAAGCTGAGTCCGGTGTTTTCCAGCTGGGGTAACAAGGGCTATGCAGAGGTGTGGCTCAGCGGACCCAATGACTGGATCTATCGCCATCTCCATTCGGCCATCGAGCATATGCAGGAACTGGTTGAGCGCTTCCCTGAAGTCACCGGCTTGAAGCGCAGGGCATTGAATCAGGCTGCCCGGGAAGTACTCCTGGCACAGACCATTGACTGGTCGGTGATTATGCGCTCGGGAGTTTCTGAAGAGTACGCCCGGGCCCGGATTCGGGAACATATCGGGAATTTCTATTATATATACGAGGTCCTGGGGCAGGGAAATCTCGGCACCGAGTGGCTGACAACAATAGAACGGAAAAACAATATATTTCCCAACATCGACTATCTCACCTTCGCCGCGAGACTGGAGCGGGATAACGGACGCCTGGGGCATCCCTATGTTGTCACCGACCGGGTGGTGAAATAGCCTGCTGTATGTACTGAAATATCACACTGTACACAGCTGAAAAAACACCGCGTATATGTGCCGGAGAAAAAACCGGGGCGTCTGAACCATTGGTTCCGGCGGCCTTTGGCGTTTTAAACGCCGGAAGAACTTTTATCGTAACTCCTCACCTTTTCTTTCTGTTCATTTCAACCATGCCGGACCGGCTCGCTGTTCTGCTTAAGCATTTTAGGGTATCCAGAATCATACTCAACGGATAATGAGCAGTCTTATCTTGGATTTTTTTATGAAATGGAAATTTTCTGTCTACTTCCTTGACATATGAATTTATTGTCGTAGTATAAAAGAAGTGGTAATTTGTGGGAGAAATAGGGAAAAAGTGGGAGAGTTAGGTGCTTACAGGGGAATATCGAAACAGTCTTGATGAAAAGGGACGGCTCCTGATTCCATCCAAACTCCGAAACGCTATCCCGGGAAACTCACTGGTTATCACCAGAGGTGTTGATCGCTGCCTTTGGCTGTTCAGCCCGGAAGAGTGGAGGAACCTGTCCGCCAGTCTGATGGAGGCGGCCAGTCCGTTTCAGAAACGGGCGCGGTTGCTCCAGCGGAGGATTATTGCCCCTGCCCAGGAAATAGAACTGGATAAGGCCGGGCGCCTGAATATTCCTCCCACCCTTGCAGAATCTGCAGGCTTGAACCGGGAGTGCATGGTGCTGGGCATTGAGAAATATCTTGAAATATGGGATATGGAGGAGTATCAGCGGTATTTTGAAGACACTGAGGAAGAATTCAGGGAGGCTGCCGAAGAACTGGGAGGGTTCGTCTCCTTCTGAAAAGGGGTAATCATGGACATTCAGCATACTTCGGTTCTGGCGGAAGAGGTGATCGAATATCTTGCGCCTGACCGGGAGAACGGAATATTTATTGATTGCACCCTGGGAGAAGGCGGGCATTCGGAGCGTATTCTTGAATCCTTTTCCGGGATCAGACTGGTGGGTATTGATACTGATGCGGCAATTCAGGCCAAGGCCAAGCGCCGGCTTGAGCCGTACAAGGATCGTACCACATTTTACAACGGTTTTTTCGATGAGTTTTTCAGGGATTATCCCCTGGAGGAACCTGCGCACCGGATTCTCTTCGATCTCGGAATCTCCATATTCCACTATAACGAAAGCGGCCGGGGCTTCTCCTTTTACCGGGACGAGCCTCTGGACATGCGGCTTAATCCCCACAGGGGAAGGCCGGTTCAGGATATTCTCGCGGGAATTTCAGAGGCTGAACTGCGTCAGCTGCTGTTCGATTACGGTGAGGAACGCTACGGCCGGAGGATCGCAGCGGCGATTATCCGAGCCCGGGATGAGTCGGCCATAACCTCATCGCTTCAATTGGCGGGAATTATTGAAAACGCCGTCCCTGCGGCATACCGCTACGGCAAGATCCACGCAGCCACCAGAAGTTTTCAGGCGCTGCGAATTCTTGCAAATGCAGAGCTGGAACGGATAGAACCGGCCATGGAAGATGCATTCCGGCATCTGGAGACCGGCGGACGCATGGGAATAATCAGTTTTCACAGTCTGGAGGACCGGATTGTAAAACATCGCATGAAAGAGTGGGCAAAGTCCTGTATTTGTCCTCCGGAAGTGCCGATGTGTGAATGTGGGGGAAACCTCTTGTTCGTCTGCCTGTCCGAAAGGGCGTCACCGCAGGGGAGGAAGAGGTAAAACAGAATCCCCCATCCCGGAGCGCCCGTTTACGGGTTCTTGAGAAACTCCGGGATTCAAGGCATGATGCATGAGTTCACGGCTGTTGAAACTTTTTATAGGGCTGCTTGTTGTTGCGGTGCCTCTGCTGATGTTTGCCAATGTATGGCGTTCCCATCAGTATTTTGATCTGGAAAACCGGGTTGAGGCATTGAGAAATGATCAACAGGAAGCCGTAGAACGAAACAAACGGCTGATTACCGGTATTTCCATTCTCCGTTCCCCCGGGCGCATTATTACCGAGGCCCGGAAGCTGGGTATGGAGATGTCCGGAAGCGATCAGCTTACGGTAATAGATGAAGATCCCTGATGAATCCGCACCCAGCCGGTGCCGGTCGTTCAGGGTGTTCCTTGGGAGGGGAGTATGGCCGGGTACCCGGTGGCGTTATCACAGGATGAATTTATCCGAAGGGTGAAAAAGGATTCCGCATGGAGAGCCTTTATCCTGGACAGCCGTCAGGTATCCCGGGGAGATGTGTTCTTTGCTCTGCAGGGTGAACGGGTGAACGGACACTCATATATCCCCCAGGCAATTGAAGCGGGTGCCCGTGCTGTGGTTCTACAGCGCCATTATTTCGAAAACCATCAACAGAGTCTTCTGGAAGCTGCCGGTCTGGGTGAGCACTGCGATGAAAGTCCGCTGGTTCTTGCTTCGGAGTTGTCCGAAGAGCACGATACCGTGGTGTTTGTAAGTGTGGAAAGCCCCCTGGAATGTCTGCAGGCCGCCGGCGCAGCCGTTCTGGCAATGAGCGGCGGGTTTCGGATCGGTATTACCGGAAGCAACGGGAAAACGGGCACCAAGGATCTGCTTGCATCGGTGCTGTCCCGGAAGGGAGACTGCTTCAGCCGAAAAGGCAATTTCAACTCGGTTATCGGTCTTCCGGTGCTTATGGCCCAGGTCCCTGTCAATACTGATTATACTGTCATGGAAATGGCAATGAGCGAGAAGGGGGAAATGGAGACCCTGTCCCGCCTTGTTCGTCCAAACGCCGCATTAATCACAAACATCGGGACTGCCCATATCGGAAACATCGGCAGCCGGGAGGGAATAGCTGAAGAAAAATTTCAAATTTTTTCTTCCATGACCGAAGACGGGGTGGCCGTACTCCCCGACGACGATCCCTGGGCCATGAAATATCTTGAAGAGCATCCTCTGCAACAGAGAATTCTTTATTACGGCCTTGGCTCCCGACATGGCTTCAGCATTCTTGCTGAAGACGTTGGGGAAACCGTCATCGCCTACCAGGGAGGAGAGTTCAGGCTTCCATTCAGCGGAAGGCACATGCTGCATAATACTGCGGGGGTTATCACTCTGGCACGGCAACTTGGGCTCAGCGATTCAGAAATTCAGGAAGGTCTGAATGGGTTTCAGCTCCCCCAAGGCAGGGGCAATATTATCCGGGGTCATTCGCTCCTCATTGATGACAGCTACAATGCCAACGCCGATTCAATGGCTGCGGCAATTGAACAAGCCGCCCAGGTTGCGGTGGAGCGGCAATTGGTGCTGATATTGGGCGATATGCTTGAGCTGGGTGATTACAGTGATGAGCATCACCGGGATGTGCTGTCCCGCGCCATGGATGCCGAACCTTCCGCCATACTGCTGCTGGGGGAGTATTTTTCCCGGGCTGCGGATCACTTGGGGGGTGCCGGTTTAGATCCCGCGGATAGCTCTGGAGTGCATGCCGCCGCCGATATTGAAGAGCTGAAAGGGCTCTGCAAATCTATCATACAATCCGGAAGCGCCATACTGCTGAAGGGCTCCAGGGGAATGGAATTGGAACGGATTATTCCATTTTTGCCGGGTCTGGAACAGGAACGGGAATCAGGAGGAAAACCCGGTGTTTAAAGAGTTTTTGTATCCTTTGGTGGAGTACTTCACTCCGTTTAATATTTTTCAGTACATCACGTTCCGCTCCGCATATGCGGCGGTCACCAGTTTGCTGATCACCTTCTTATTCGGGCACCAGATAATCGATCTGCTGAAGAGGCGCCACATCGGTGAGGAGATCAGGGGTGACGGACCCAAATCCCATGTGAGCAAGACCGGAACTCCCACCATGGGAGGAGTGATGATTATTTTTTCAACCTCCTTTTCGGTGCTTTTGTGGATGGACCCCCGCAACCTCTATACCTGGGTCAGTCAGCTGGCCATTCTGGGATTCGGGGCAGTGGGTTTTATTGATGATTACATTAAAGTGTACATGGGCAAAAAGAGCGGGCTTCCCTCCCATGTGAAGATGGCCGGACAGTTGCTGGTAAGTACCGCCATCATGTTATTGCTCTATTTCAACAGGCATGAGTTCACCACTCTGCTGTATGTGCCCATGGTGAAAAATGCGGTGCTGGATCTGGGCGTGCTTTTTATTCCCTTCGGGGTTTTCTGGCTTGTGGGTTTCACCAATGCGGTGAACCTTACCGACGGACTGGACGGTCTGGCAACCGGATTGAGCATCATGGTGGGGCTGACCTTCGGTGCAATTGCGTATCTCACCGGACGGGTGGACTTCTCCCAGTATCTTTCAATTCCGTATCTGGCCGGAGCAGAAGAGATCACCATTCTTGCCTTTGCCATGGTGGGGGCTTCAGTGGGATTCCTCTGGTACAACAGCAACCCCGCGGAGGTGTTCATGGGAGACACCGGCAGTCTCATGCTCGGCGGTACCCTGGGGGTGATGGCCATCATGATTAAAAAAGAGCTGCTGCTGGTGATCGTGGGAGGAGTATTTGTCCTTGAAACCCTCACGGTAATAATTCAGGTGGTCAGTTATAAGATGCGAAAGAAACGGGTTTTTCTCATGGCTCCCCTGCATCACCATTTTGAATTGAAGGGATGGGCGGAGACCAAGGTTGTACAACGGTTCTGGATACTGGGAGGCTTGTTTGCCATTCTGGGATTATCCACGTTGAAAATTCAATAGGGGCAGTGAAGGATAGTATGGCACAGGGATTTCAGGCGGAAAAAATACCCAAGCAGTCCAATGGAGTGGATGTGATTCTCCTTGCATCGATCCTGTTACTCCTGGGGACAGGTCTGTCCATGCTCTTTTCCGCCTCGTATTACCGGGCGGATTTCCTGTTCAACGATCCCTATCATTTTATCCGCAGTCAGAGCATGTATGCTGCATTGGGAGTTCTTGCAGGTCTTGCGGTGCTGGCAATTCCCATGAATCTGCTCACCAGACTGATTCCCCCCATGATTTTTCTGTCAATTGCTCTCATGCTTCTCACCTTCATTCCCGGAGTGGGGGTGGAATATCTGGGGGCGCGGCGCTGGATTCAGCTGGCGGGCTATACATTCCAGCCTGCAGAACTGGTGAAGCTCACTCTGATTGTGTATCTGGCCTATATTCTGGGGAAAAAGCAGGACAGGCTGGAAGATGTGGTGAACAGCCTTCTTCCTCCATTTATTATTGTGCTGCTCTTTGTGGCGCTGATCTACCTTCAGAATGATTTCTCATCGGCCATGTTTCTGGGCTTCATCGGCTTGACTATGTTCTATATCGCCGGAGTGAGGATGCGTCATTTTATCGCCCTGGGTTTTATTGTGGTTCCCCTGGGAGTAATTCTTCTGCTCAGCCGGGAGCATCGGGTGATCCGCCTCATATCGTTCCTGGAACCGGAGAAGGATCCCAGCGGAGCGGGGTATCAGGTGCTGGCATCCCTTTCAGCCCTGCGCAACGGCGGATTTTGGGGCATGGGAATCGGTCAGGGAATCCGCAAGCTCGGCGGTCTGCCGGAGGCCCAGTCGGATTTTGTGTTTGCGGTTCTTGGTGAGGAACTGGGTTTTCTGGGAGTAAGCGGTGTAATTGTGCTGTTTGGTCTTCTTGCATGGCGGGGATACCGTATTGCCGTGGCTCAGGAGAATCCCATGTATGCTCTGCTGGCGTACGGAATCACTTCGGCGCTGGTACTCCAGGCGGGAGTGAATATGGCGGTGGTTTCCGGCATGATCCCCGCAACGGGAATACCCATGCCGTTTTTCGCATCCGGAGGATCCTACCTTCTGATTACCATGATCCTTTCAGGGCTGTTGCTCAAACTCTCCATGCAGAGAAGCTCAACCGAAGAGGATGGGGCTGAACCCCGGGAGCAGGCCTATGGCTGACTTTCTTTCAGATCACAGTCTGTGGGAGCATAAACATCCGGGGTACGGCAATGCGGAGTACGCCAAGCCCGGTGAATCCCCGCATCCCGATTACCGCTATGAAAAGTTCGGATCACGGGGGTTTTCTACATCGGGGTTCACTGACGAATCGGTTCATCAAACACACCTGCACAACGATGGCCGGAAAAATGGAAGAGGCAGAACAGACAGCGGAAGAAAGGACCCGGGTAAAAAGCGCCCTGCGAACCCGGCGTCACTTATCCGGAAAACGCTCAATGTTCTCATCATCCTGCTGGTGACCATCCTGGTGCTGGAGCTGGTGTTCCATTTTGTTATTGCCCCCGGTCTTGAGCTGAAGCATGTGCAGCTGGACAGCGATATGGATATCACCATGCAGGAAGTTGAGCAGGCCGGAGGCTTCTCAACGGGAGATCTGTTCTACCGTTTGGATGAGTCGGGAATCCAATCCCGGCTAGAAGCCCTCCCCGAGGTGCTGGAGGCTGAGGTAAAGCGGATCTTTCCCGATTCCCTGGGAGTGAAACTCCGCCAAAGGGAAGAGCTGGCTATCGTCATGCTCCAGGGGGATCAGGGCTATGTTCCCGCAGCGGTGGATTCCCAGGGGGTGATTTTCCGGACCGGCAGAGAAATCCGCAATTGGGAACTGCCGGTGATTCACGGAGTGGAACTGGAAAACAGCAGTCCCGGGGCTCAGTTGAACACCCCGCAGCAGCGAATGCTTCAGGATGTTCAGAATATCATGAAGGAGTCGCCTCAGCTGCTCCGGGCCTTCAGCGAATTGCGAATGGATGAGGTATATCCGGGAATTTATGAATGGGTATTGATTCCCGTTCATATGCAGGTAAGACTTCGGGCCGCAGCCGGCCTGGACGGGGATACCGCGTTGTTTATGCTCAAGACCCTGGATATGATGAAGGATCGGGGGCTCGAGGAAATTGACGAGATTGATTTCAGGACCGGTGACGTGATATACAGCAATGAGAGGGGAGAGTATGGCCTGGAGTGATCCAATTGTGGGCCTGGATATCGGCACCACACGGGTGTGCGCGATAATCGGGGAGTACAACGAAAACGAGGAACTGGAAATTCTCGGAGTAGGTGTGAGTCCCTCCAACGGTTTGCGCAAGGGTGTGGTTATCAATATTGAGGCAACCCAGAAATCGGTGCTGGAAGCCGTGGAACAGGCCGAGCAGATGGCCGGCCGTGAAGTGGAAACGGTTGTGGCCAGCATTGCCGGTCCCCATATTGAGGGCATCAACTCCCGGGGCGTGGTTGCGGTCAACAGCAAGGGCCGGGAGATCACCCAGAACGACGTGGACCGGGTAATGGAAGCCGCCCGGGCGGTGGTTCTGCCCATGGACCGGGAGATCATCCACCTGCTGCCCCAGGAATATCTGGTGGACGAACAACGGGGCGTAAAAGATCCCAGAGATATGATCGGAGTCCGTCTTGAGGCGGAGGTTCACCTGATAACCGCATCCATTACCGCAGCACAGAATCTGATTAAATGCATTAACCGAGCCGGATTGAAAGTAAGCGAAATGATGTACGAATCCCTGGCGGCATCCAGGGCATCTCTTACTCCCGAGGAGAAGGAGATCGGTACGCTGTTTATCAATATCGGGGGAGGAACCACCGATATCATGCTCTATTTGAACGGAGCGCCCCACTATACCTCGGTCCTGCCTCTGGGCGGGAAGGAGGTGAGCTCGGACATCGCCATCATTCTGAAAATACCTTTTGAGGAAGCGGAAAAGATCAAGATCCGTGACGGATTCTGTCTTGCTTCCATGGTTGAGGAAGGGGGCGAACCGGTGATCATTCCGGGAGTGGGAGGGCGTCCGCCTCTTTCAACTGACAGAAACACCATTTGCTCATACATACAGCCCAGAATGACCGAGATCTTCGAGATGATTAAGAAACGGGTGGAGAGCGAAGCGGGGTTCACCGCCTGGCAGAGTCTGGGCGGCGTTGTGCTCAGCGGCGGCGGAGCCATGCTTCCGGGAACCGTGGAGCTTGCTCAGAGCATATTTCCCACCGCAGTCCGGATGGCAGAACCCTTCGGGGTGAACGGTCTCAGCCGGGAAGTGTGCCGCCCGGACCGGAGTACCGCCTACGGCCTGGTGCTTCAGGGAGCCCAGCAGGCCCTTCTTCAGGGACCGGTCATCCGGGATACCCGAAGCCGCAAAGGTGGCGGGCTGAAACAGTGGTTGAGAAACTTCTTTGAGTAGCACAGGGGGAGCCGGAGGCGCACCGGGCCGGGACAGCCGCCTGGGCGGGAAGAAGAAATATCAGCAGGAGCATTGCTGAGAACTAGATATTGAATGCAAAAAACGATAGAATAGAACAAACGGCGAAACAGAATCTCTGTTTCGCCGGTGGGGATTCGGACTGCAGCCGGATCCAGCATATTTCGGGAGGGGAATATGAAGTTACACATACTTGAGGACAATGCCGCAACAGGGGACCCCGCGGCAGAGCCTCACACCACGGGCGACGCCCACATTCGCAGCGGAACCAGTCCCACGGTAATTACCGTTGTAGGGGTTGGAGGCGGCGGAAGCAATGCCGTCAACCGCATGATTGAAACCGGACTGCTGGATGTAAATTTTATCGCCATGAACACCGATCAGCAGGCGCTCCACGGCAGTATGTCGAAAATCCAGGTGGCTCTGGGGCAGAAACTCACCGGAGGTCTGGGTGCCGGCGGCAATCCCGAAGTGGGTGAACACGCCGCACAGGAAGACACCGAGAGAATACGCGAGCTTCTGGGCGGATCGGATATGGTATTTATTACCGCCGGAATGGGCGGGGGTACCGGAACCGGTGCCGCCCCGGTGATTGCCCAGGTAGCCAAGGAACTGGGCATTCTCACCGTGGCAGTGGTGACCAAACCCTTTCACTTTGAAGGAATCCGAAAGCAGAAAATCGCACAGGGCGGAATTGATAAACTGAGGGAGCATGTGGACACCCTCATTACCATTCCAAACCAGCATCTGCTGAGCATCGTGGAGAAAAACACTCCCATCCGTCAGGCCTTTCTGGTGGCAGATGATGTTCTTCGCCAGGGCGTACAGGGCATTTCCGACCTTATCACCCAGGAAGGGGATATCAACATCGACTTCGCCGACGTGCGCACCATCATGATGGGCAAAGGCGATGCGATTATGGGCATCGGCATCGGTACCGGAGCGAACCGGGCCGTGGACGCCGCCACCAACGCCATAAACAATCCTCTTCTTGAGGACGCAAACATCGAAGGCGCCAAAGGACTGCTGGTGAATGTATCCGGCGGAAGCAACTTTGCCCTGAACGAGTACCAGGAGGTGATGGACATTATCACCGCCAATGCCGATGACGATGCACTGATCATTGCGGGTACCGGTGTGGATGAACGTCTCGGGGAAGAACTGAAGGTTACGGTGATTGCCACCGGGTTTTATCAGAGCAGCAGCCGCAGTGCGGGAATCCGTTCCACGGCCCCCGAACAGACGGTTGAAGAGGAAGCCTCCGATGAGTCCCAGAGCGGCAGCTCGGCGTACATCAGCCTGAATGACTGGAATAAAATGACCGGGAAAAGCGATGCCCGTCCGGCTCCGGAAGCGGGAGGCCACACATCCCGCCATTACAACGATGATGAACTGGATATTCCGGCGTACATCAGGCATCAGCGGAATAAAAACCGGGATTGATCCGGGAGCCTCCCCCGGCGGGAGGCGGAGAAAGGCACATGGACCCGGGAAAGTTTTTTATTGATCATCTCAAATTCGAGCTTCAGCTTGCGGACCGTACGGTGGAAACCTACGGCCGGGAGATTCGAAGCTTCATCAAATTTCTGGGAGCCAGGGGCAAAATGCTCAATGACTGCGACGAGGCGGTGATTCAGGAATATCTGGTGCTCCGGCGGAAGGCCGGTGTGGATGACCGGACGGTGGCGAAAATCATCTCCGCCCTTCGGCAGTTTTTCTTCTACCTGATGAAGGAGAAGGAGGTATCAACCAATCCCTGCCTGAGTCTGGAAATGCCCCGTATTCCCAGAACTCTTCCCGGTGTGCTCAGCGTTGAAGAAGTGGAATTGATCCTGGAACAGATAGATACCGACTCCCCTCTGGGGCTCAGGGACCGCTGTCTCTTTGAGCTTATCTATTCCTGCGGTCTGCGCATATCGGAAGCGGTGGATTTGACTTTGGAACGGGTCCATATGGATGAATCCCTCATACGGGTGAGAGGAAAAGGGGATAAGGAGCGGATTGTTCCCATGGGTGAAGAGGCCGCCCACTGGATCGGCCGATACATTCATGAAGGGCGCAGCAGGCTGTATAATCCTCAAAGAAGCGAGCGCTATGTATTCCTGAATCACTTCGGGGGGAAGCTCTCCAGAAAAGGAATGTGGAAGAAATTCAAGGAGATAAGTCAGCGGGCGGGAATTTCCGCCAAGGTTCACACCCTCCGCCACAGTTTCGCCACCCATCTGCTGGAGGGCGGTGCGGATCTCCGTTCCGTCCAGGCTCTGCTGGGGCATGCGGATATCAGCACCACCCAGATATACACCCATGTGGACAGGGACGACTTGCAGGATTATCATACAAAATATCACCCTCTGGAAGAACAGGTGCCGGGGAAAAGCGGCGGCTGAAGTTCCGGAGCATCTCTGTCCGGGTACCTGCGCAGCAGGGAAGGGTTGGAGGCCCGTCGGGGCGGGGCGAGAGCCTACAAAAAGGAGAAGTCATGAATATTCAAAAAATCGAAGAACAACTACGAAGCTATTTTGCCTCCAGGGGAGTGTCTCTTCCCGATGCATTTCCCTGTCCTGAACCACAGCATAGCGGTGAGAAACGGGAATTGAAAAGCTATTTTGATCACACCCAGCTGAAACAGGCTGCGGGTGACGGGGAATATGAGAAGCTTTTCGATGAAGCCCTGGAGTATGAACCCTTCTCTGTGTGCATACCCTCCAGCAGACTTCCTCAGGCAGCCCGCCGGCTGAAGGACAGCCCGGTGAAGCTTTGCACCGTTGTGGGATTCCCCTGGGGATACGATGCTACGGAAGCCAAGGTTGCCGAGACCATACAGGCCATTAATGAAGGCGCCCATGAGATCGATATGGTGATCGCTCTCGGATTTCTGAAGGACGGGGATTATCTGTACGTCTATGAGGATATCCGCAAGGTGGTTCAGGCTGCAGGGGGCAAACTGGTAAAGGTTATTCTTGAAACCTCAGAACTGAGCGATGAAGAAATCGTACAGGCTTCGTTTATCGCCGGCTGGGCGGGGTCGTGGTTTATTAAAACATCAACCGGTTTCGCCTCCGGCGGAGCCAGCGTGGATGCGGTAAAGCTGATGCGCCAGGTTGGCGGAAGCATTCTTGGTGTGAAGGCCAGCGGGGGGATCCGGAACCGGGAGTTCACCCTGGAGCTGATCGAAGCCGGAGCCGACCGAATCGGCGCCAGCGCCACTCCTGCCATTCTCACCGGCGCAGATGCCGGAGGTTCGGGATACTGATCCCTCGGGGTGCCTAAGCCGGAATACTGAGTCCGGAATACTGAGTCCGGAATACTGAGTCCGGGGATTCCGGTCCCCGGCAGGGATTTTCCTCAGGAGGGGAGATGAAGTATATGATCAAATTGATTGCAGTGAAGGGCCCGGGAATACGCAGAATGGTCGCGGTCTGTGGAATCATACTGATTATTCTGCTTGGAGCCTCCTGTTCATCCGGAGAAAATTCCGGATTCATCGACAGTCTGATCAGACTCAGTCCCAACCGCTACAGCGATGAGCCTCCAACGGAAGCCCAGATGGAGGAGTGGAGGGAAGAGATCCGCCGCTACGAATCGATAATCCGGGAAAAAATCGAAGCGGCGGGGTCGGCGGTGAATTATTACAAGCTTTTGGCCGAGGAATACTCCCGGCTTGGCATGCATAAACTGGCCCTGGAAAACTACCAGTCAATTCTTGAGATCGAACCCTCCAACCATGTGGTTCTCCATTCTGCGGGGGTTTCTGCGGGACAGTACGCCCTCTCCCGGCCGGACGAGGGGGCCAAAACAGAATATCTGAGGATGGCTGAAGGATACTACCGACGGGCAATTGAGGTGAACCCCGGCTACAAAGACCCCTACGTGGGCCTGGCGGTGCTTCATGTTTTCGAATTTGATGAGCTCGATGAAGGCAAACGGGTGGTGAACCAGGGGTTGGAAATCTTTCCCGACAATTCCCGGCTGCTGTTTGTGCTGGCCCGGATTGCCCTGATGGAGAACCGCAGCGAGGATGCCGTGGCCATCTACAACCGGATTGCTGAAACCGCCCGGCGGCCTGACGAAAAAGATGCGGCCATCCGCAATCGGGAGGCGCTTTTATCCGGTGAATAGGGTGAATGGTTCACCCCATGGATTTGGCAATTCACAGAATATCATTTCTCAGTACCGGAGAAAAACTGATTCTCCAGGGGCTAAACCTGGGCAGGGAGGAGTTCTGCAGCCTGACCCGCTACCGCCTCTATGAAATTGGGTTGAGCGCTCCCCGGAGAGGGAAAAACTTTCACCCCCGGGAACTCTATAACTACACTCAACTGGATCTGCAGTGGCTTGAGCGTCCGGGCTGTCACGCCATTGGAATCTGGGAGCCGGCGTATCCCTGGCTGCTGAAACAGATCTATAACCCT
Source organism: Salinispira pacifica (assembly GCF_000507245.1). Taxonomy (GTDB): domain Bacteria; phylum Spirochaetota; class Spirochaetia; order DSM-27196; family Salinispiraceae; genus Salinispira; species Salinispira pacifica. Next base: position 1,244,623 of record NC_023035.1, read on the forward strand.
CCGTTTCTTTTATTCATCCGCAGCAGAAAAGCTCCTGTGCCGGGATGGTCGGGAGATACCAGCATAGCAATGGTGGGTACCCGCACCCCCAGCGTGGCGGGCTACGAGGGCGCCCACAGGCTGGCCGGAGAACTTGCCCGGAGAGGAATCAGCATCGTCTCGGGCCTGGCCCGGGGGATCGATACGGCCTGTCATAATGCGGTTCTCAGTACGCCGGGGATCACCCACGGCGTATTGGGGCACGGCCCGGATATGCTCTACCCCGCCTCCAACCGGGGGCTGGCTGCCAGAATTCTTGCCTCAGGCGGTGCGCTCGTTTCAGAATATCCCCCGGGCACAGAACCCCGTCCATACCGGTTTCCCGAACGAAACCGGATTATTTCCGGGCTTACTCATTCGGTGATTGTACTGGAAGCGCCTGAAGGATCCGGAGCGCTGATCACCGTAGACTATGCCCTGGAACAGGGCCGTGACGTCTGCGTTCTCGGCGGAGTAGATACCCGGAGAAACGGCGGAGGGCTGCAGCTGCTGGGACAGGGTGCCTGCCGGGTGTATTCTGCCGAAGATGTGCTGAATCACGTCTTTCCACTGGTGGGCTTGTAATATCGGCCTCCAATTATAGGCCTGAGAAGCTCATTGATCATGCCTGCCGTGACGATGATATGAATATGCAGGATGATCATCAGAAATTGGTGGACGAGTATATCGAATACCTTGAAGCCGTCCGGGGGCTCTCGTTCCACAGTGTCACCGCCTATCGCCGGGATATTACCCAATATATTCTCTGGCTTGAATCCCAGGGAGATGCTCCGTTTCCCGTGGATGACCGCACCCTTCGTGCCTACATGGGGCAGCTGGGCAGAAAAGAATCGGCTGCAAGGACGGTGAACCGGAAACTGTCGGCCCTACGGGGGTTCTACCGCTTTCATGCCCGCAGGAAAGCTTCCCGGGGCGGGGGGACCGCTCCCTCTACCCACGGAGCGTCTGCGGCACCCGCCGGCCCTGACGCAACCGATGCATCCCCCGGCTCCGCCGCTCCTTCGGGCCCCGATGCGTCTATCGACGCCGGAGCCGCCGTCCCCGGAGTAAAGGGTGTAAAAGCCCCCAGGGACCTTCCTGAATTTCTGTACGAAGACGAGATGAACTCACTGCTGATAGAGCTCGAAGAGAAGGCTTGCGACTATTTCGGCTGGCGGGACCTTTTGATCGCCCACCTGTTCTACAGCACCGGCTGCCGTTTAGCTGAACTCAGCGGTATATCCAGGGAACAGGTTGAGCGGAACCCTGCCAGGATCCGTATCCGCGGAAAGGGCGGAAAGGAGCGGATTGTTTTTCTCTCCTCCCAAACCCGCCGGATCATCCCTGACTACCTTGCCCGCAGAAAGGAATTTCTGGAGCAAGGGGAAGATCCGGGAGCTCTTTTTCTCAACCGGAACCGTCGGGCTTTGAGCCCCAGGGGAATTCAGTATATACTTGGGAAAATCAGTACCACCCGGAATTTACCGGGATCCCTTCATCCGCATATGTTCCGGCACAGCTTTGCCACGCATCTTATGAACAACGGAGCGGATATCAGGATGGTTCAGGAGATGCTGGGGCATGAGAATCTCAGCACAACTCAGGTGTACACCCACACCAGTCTGGGGGCTCTGCGGGATTTATACCGGAATGCCCATCCTCACAGCCGCCGCAGGAATATTTCCGGTGACCGGAACGGGGAGCAGGGATAAGTCGGCTTCCGTCAAGTTCGGCAGTTTTTCCTGTTCTCCATACGCTTCCTGATGTATATTTTCCCTTTGAACCGGAAGGGCAGTGAGCCGTCCGGCGATAATCCCGGCCGCAGGATGCGGCGGGACCACTGATACAATTATTTTTATTCACAGAAGGAGGGTGGATGGCTGAGAAGATACGCAGCACCACCGTGATTGCTGTAAAAAAAGACGACAGTATTGCAATGGCAGGTGACGGACAGGTCACCATGGGAAATGCGGTAATGAAGGGCAACGCCAAAAAGGTGCGCCGGATTTACGACGGAAAGGTGCTTGTGGGTTTTGCCGGGGCAACCGCCGATGCGTTCACGCTTTTTGACAAGTTTGAGGCCAGTCTGAAAGAATTCAACGGAGATATTACCCGTGCTGCGGTTGAGCTTGCCAAGTTGTGGCGAACAGACCGGATGCTGCGGAAGCTGGAGGCTCTTTTACTGGTTGCCGACAAGGATCAGATCCTTCTTATCTCCGGAACCGGCGATGTAATCGAACCGGAAACCGGCGCAATCGCCATCGGCAGCGGAGGAAACTACGCTTATTCCGCAGCTCTGGCCTATATGGACGGCAGTGAACTCAGTGCCGGAGATATCGCCAGGAGAAGTCTTCAAATTGCCGGAGACATCTGTATTTACACCAACCAGAACATCGTAGTTGAGGAGTTGAATTGATGCTGAAACTTGAGGAATTAACTCCCCGTCAGATCGTAAAAGAACTGGACCGCTATATTATCGGGCAGGAGAAGGCCAAGAAGGCGGTGGCCATTGCTCTGAGAAACCGGGTCCGCCGGCAGAAACTTCCCGAGGATCTTGTTGATGAAGTGGCTCCGAAAAATATCATCATGATGGGGCCTACCGGTGTGGGAAAAACCGAGATCGCCAGGAGGCTTTCAAAACTCACCGGTGCACCCTTTGTGAAAGTAGAGGCCACAAAATACACTGAAGTGGGGTATGTGGGCCGGGATGTGGAATCCATGGTCCGGGACCTGATGATGGTATCGGTGAACATGGTGAAAAGCGAGCTCCAGGAAGAGGTTCGGGAGGAAGCCGAGGAACGGGTGGAAGAACAGCTTCTTGATCTTCTTTTACCCGGAAGCCGAAAGTCCCCCAAAAATGGCGGAGGAATGGCCGGGCTCTTTTCCAAGCGAAGCGGCACAGCGTCAGGGTCCGCATCAGGAGCCCCATCAGGTGAAGAAAGCGGGAATGTGAAAGAGCTTCCCCCAGCGGATTCAGAAAGTGAAGAAACAGCTGCACAGGTATCCGATTCCACCAGGGAAAAATTCCGCCAGAAGCTGAGAGACGGCAAGCTTGAAGAGAAAGAGGTGGAAATTTCCGTCTCCAAGAGCAATATGCCGGCAATTGAAATATTTTCCGGCCAGAACCTTGAAGAGATCGACCTGAATCTTGGCAGCCTGGGAAATATATTCGGCGGAAAGAAAAAGAAAAAACAGACCACCATTGCCCGGGCCAGGGAAATTCTGCTGGCCGAGGAAATGGAGCGAATGGTTGATACAGACCGGGTTGCGGATATCGCCCGCCAGCGTGTGGAAGGCCTGGGAATTATTTTTATTGACGAAATAGATAAGATCGCCGTGAAAGAGGGGCGGAACAGCGGAGATGTGAGCCGTGAAGGCGTACAGCGGGACATTCTGCCCATTGTTGAAGGCAGCAAGGTGAACACCAAATTCGGGGTGGTGGATACATCCCATATTCTGTTCATCGCCGCGGGAGCCTTCCATATGAGCAAACCCAGCGATCTGATCCCCGAGCTTCAGGGCCGGTTTCCCATCCGGGTGGAGCTTGAAGCCCTCACCACCGAAGATTTCTATAACATTCTCACCCAGCCGCAGAATGCCCTCACTCTGCAGTACGTTGAGCTGATGAAGACCGAGGGCGTGACCATCGATTTCAGCGATGAGGCGATCCGTGAGTTGAGCCGCCTTGCTGCCGATGTGAACAGCCGCACCGAAAACATCGGTGCCCGGAGGCTTCACACCATCATGGAACTGCTTCTGGAAGAGCTCTCATTTACTGCGCCGGAACTGAGCGGTCAGTCCGTACCCATCACCCCGGAATATGTCCGGGAACGTCTCAGCGATATTGTCCAGGATCAGGATCTGAGCCGCTACATTTTGTAAGCCGGATTTTTACGAAAAAGCGGGTCGAAAACCCTTATAATTTTCTATTCCCTTCCGATGATGAAAGCAGAGTAATCTTCGGGAGGGATTATGTACACCAATAACAACTGGGGTAAAAGCCTGGACATTCTCCAGCGCAATATGAGTGTGAATCTCTATCGGCAGGAGGTGATAGCCAATAATATTGCCAATGCCGACACCCCCAATTTCAAGCGCCAGGAAGTGAACTACGAAACCAGCCTGAAAAAGGCCCTGGAGAGCGAAAATCGTCCGGTTTTTGATGCATACCTCACCAACGATAAGCATGTTGCCTTTGACCGTGAAATAGACTACCGCACCGTTGTGCCCAGACGGGTCACCGATTTTCTTACAACTGCCAAAAACAACGGCAATAACGTGGACATAGAAGTTGAATCCACAAATTTCATTAATGCCCAGCTGTCCTATAATCTCATGGTCAGTTCGGTGAATCACAATTTCAACAATCTGAATATAGTATTGCAGTAAGGAGGCTCTGAATGGGAATGTTTTCCACTCTTAATATCGCATCCAGCGGACTGACAGCCCAGCGGCTCCGTCAGGATGTTATTGCCAACAATATCGCCAATGTGGAGACCACCCGGACCCCCGAAGGCGGACCCTACCGGCGCAGCCGGGTGATTGTTGCTCCCAGCACCGAAGGAACCACCTGGAAGAGCCAGTACTTTCCCAAAGCCCTGGACTCGGGAGTGGGGAGCGGCGTGCAGGTGGTGGAGATCGATAAAGACATGGATGATCCTCTCCGGCTGGTGTACGACCCCACCCATCCCGATGCAATTAAAGCCGGCCCCCAGGCGGGATACGTGGAGTATCCCAATGTGAATGTGGTGGAAGAGATGACCGACCTCATCTCCGCATCCAGAAGCTACGATGCCAACATCGCTGTTGTGGACGGTGCCAAGAACATGTTCATGAAAGCGCTGGAAATCGGCCGATAGCATGAATACCCCGGAATCCACGGAGAATTCACTGAGAATCGGGGTTATCCGGCCGATGGAGTGAACTTTCCCTTAAGTTCCCCGGCTGACGGTCGAGGATTAAAAGCGGGAGGAGAACTATGAGTATACAGTTCAACGCGAATTTTCTGAATCCGGCGCAGGTAAGCGGCGATCAGTTTGCTTTGTACAAGACCCACCGTTCCCATGTGGGGGATGAGGGGCTGACCGTTCCGGAAGGACAGAAGAGCTTCGGCCAGATGCTTTTCGACTCCCTGGAAGGGGTGAATCAGGAACAGCAGTATGCTCATGATATCTCCGTTCAGGCTGTGGCGGATCCCGATTCCGTGGATCCCCATGACGTGACCATCGCGATGGCCAAGGCAAACCTGAGCCTGAGCATTACCAAGAATGTTGTGGATCGCGTGGTACAGGCGTACCAGGATATTACCACCCTGCGCTGATAGCAGCGTCCGGGGATGAGTGATTCTTCCCCGAAAAACCATCTAAAAAACCTCTCACACAGTGTGTGCGCGCCCGGCTGAACCCCTTGTTGAGCATCCGAGGCGCTTTTTTTTGTGTTTTATCTCAATTATCACTGGAAGTTTATGTTTTTTCCATGTAGAATTCCATTTGTGTAGGTTTATGTTTGCACATTCTGTTCTTTGATAGGCACCGCTGGGGGTGAACTCGGGTTTCTGAGACCGCCGGTCCATGTGCCGCACCAGAATTTTGCCTGACTCTTGCAGGTGGTGTGCAGCTTTTCCGTTCAGTTCTTTGGGAGGGGATATGAACGAATGGTTTAAGAAGCTGTTTGACCAGATAAAGACCATATGGTCCAAATGGTCAGCTCTACAGCGGATAATCTTCATCGGCGTCGGCCTTGCAGCCATTGCCGGTGTTACTGCGCTGATACTCTTCAGTGCGTCTCCAAGCATGGAACCCATTCTCACTCAACCGGTTACCGACGAAACACTGCGCCAGCAGATCGGCGCCCGTCTGGATACCGAGGGAATTGAGTATGAGGTGACTGCCGACAATATTCTCATGGTGAAAGACCGCCCCACTGCGCTCCGCGCCAGGGCAATTCTTTCCACCCAGGGGCTTTTGCCCGGGGATACCGACCCATGGGCCCTTTTTGATATGGACCGTTGGACCATCACCGATTACGAACGGGATGTGAACCTTCGCCGATCCATCACCAATCAGCTCATACAGCATATTGAAGCTCTTGATGACGTGGACGATGCCAGCGTATCCATAGTGATGCCGGAGAAAACCCTGTTTTCAGAGGATCAGGATCCGGTTACCGCATCAATAATCATCACGCCCAAGCCCGGAAGCGATATTGCAGAAAACCGCACCGAGCTGGAAGGAATCCAGGAGCTGGTGCAGTTCGCCGTTCCCGGACTCACCGCCGACTATATCACCATTTCAGATACATCCGGACGGAAGCTCAATGATTTTGAGGGGATGGCGGATTTTGACCGGCTTGCCCTGAATAAGCGGGAGCTGGAGCTGAAACGTGACCTGGAGCAGCAGTATATACGTCAGATAAAAAACTCTCTTTCCGGGATTTTCACCAAGGACAGAATCGAAATACTCAATATCGAGGTGGACCTGGATTACGGGAACCGCCAGACCGAAAAGGAAGAGTATTTCCCCATAGTAGTTACCCCTGACAATCCCGCCACTCCGTTCAGCGAACGGGAAACCACCCTGAATGTTCTCCGTTCCAGGGAAAACTTCGACGAGGACTACCAGGGAAGCGGGTTTAACCCCGAAGGACCTCCTGGAGTCGAGGGTCAGACTCCTCCCAGCTATCAGGATCTTGAGGGGCTGGTGGGTGAATACAGCCGCAGCCAGGATAAGGAAAACTTCGAAATTAACCGCCAGGTAACCACCGAGACCGGTTCGCCCAGCATTGAACGGATTTCCGTGGGTGTGGCCATCGACGGCGTGTGGCAGTGGCAGTATCTTGATAACGGACAGGTGGATATAAACCCCGACGGAAGCATCAACAGGAGCTATACTCCGGTGAGCCAGGAACAGCTGGACAGAGCGACTGAACTGATCCAGGGCGCCGTTGGCTTCAGTCAGAACCGGGGCGATGTTGTGACGGTCCGCACCATACCCTTCGACCGAAGCGAGCAGCACCGGGCCGAGGATGATGAATTCCGCAAGCGGCAGCAGACCCAGCAGATTATTCTCTTTTCACTGCTGGGAATTGTGGTGCTGCTTATCATATTCATCGTATTCCGCCTCATAACCCGTGAAATCGAGCGCCGGCGGCGTCTCCGGGAAGAAGAACTTGCCCGGCAGCATCAGGCCATGCGGGAAGCCGCTCTCAGAAGCGCCGAAGAAGAGAGCGCCGAAGTGGAAATGTCCGTGGAAGAGCGGGCGCGGCTTGAGATGCAGGAAAATGCCATCAATATGGCCAGAGAACATCCCGAGGATGTTGCACAGCTGATCCGAACCTGGCTGATGGAGGAGTAGTATATGGCTAAGCAGGCACAGGCCGGGGGAAAGCGGGGCGGTCAGAAACGCGAAATGAACGGCCGCCAGAAAGCCGCCATTTTCCTGGTCACTCTGGGAAGCGAAATATCTTCAGAGATATTCAAACATCTCAGAGAGGATGAAATAGAAACTCTCACATTCGAAATTGCCAGACTGGAAAGCATTGAGGCGGAAGAACGGGACATGGTTCTTACCGAATTCCAGGAACTGATGATGGCCCAGGACTTCATCACCACCGGCGGGATCGACTATGCCCGGGAGCTGCTGGAAAAAAGCCTGGGAAGTCAAAAGGCGGTGGATATTATCAACCGCCTCACATCCAGCCTTCAGGTGCGGCCCTTTGATTTTATCCGGCGAACCGACCCTACCCATCTGCTGAACTTTATTCAGCAGGAGCATCCCCAGACGATTGCTCTCATTCTGGCCTATCTGGAACCCAACAAAGCGTCTGTGATTCTGGGCAGTCTGCCCCACGATATTCAGTCGGATGTTGCCAAGCGTATCGCAACCATGGACCGGACTCTGCCTGAGGTTCTCAGGGAGGTTGAACGGGTGCTGGAAAAGAAACTTTCAACCCTCAGTTCCGAAGATTATACCTCGGCAGGGGGCGTTGAGAGCATCGTTGAGATCCTCAACCTTGTTGACCGCTCCACCGAAAAAATTATTATAGAGAGTCTGGAAGAGGAAGATCCTGAACTGGCGGAAGAAATCAAGAAGCGGATGTTCGTATTCGAAGATATCGTTATGCTTGATGACAGAGCAATCCAGAAGGTTATGCGGGAAGTTGATACCGCAGAGCTGGCAAAGGCACTGAAATCTGTGGATACGGAAGTGCAGGATAAAATCTTCCGCAATATGTCCAAGCGTGCCAGCCAGCTGCTGAAAGAGGATATGGAATATATGGGACCCATCCGGATGAAGGATGTAGAAGAAGCCCAGCAGAAAATTGTATCCATCATCAGGAAGCTTGAAGAACAGGGCGAAATTGTTGTTGCACGGGCCGGTGAAGATGAGCTTGTGGTATAATTTCTCTGTGGTTGTCTCCGGTGTTATCCCCGGCGCTGTCTCCGAAATTGAGTACGGCCAGGAATTCCGGAGAACCGCAGCTTCCCTGATGGCCGCAAAGGAGTAGGCATATATGGCCAAAAATGTATTCCGAAACGGGGAATTCAACCTGTCCCGGGAAAAAGTGCATATATCTCCGCCTGAAGCCGCCTTTCCCCAGCTATCACAGGGAAACCAGGGGGCGGGAGCCGCAGTGCAGGAGCTGAGTCCGGTGGATGAGGTTGAGGAATATACCGGACCCACAGCCGATGAACTGCGCCGTGAGGCTGAAGCGTTTAAGGCCCAATGGGAAGAGGAAAAAGCCCGGATGGAAAGTGAGGCCAGGGCAAAAGCCGAGCAGATCATTCAGGAGGCCGAAACCACCGCCTTTGAGGAAGTCCGGAAAAAGACGGAAAACGCACAGGAAGAAAAGGAAAAGGCTGAAGAAGAGGCCCGGAAGATCGTGGAAGATGCCCGGGCCGAATCGGAAAAAATACTCAATGAATCCCGTGATAAGGCTGAAGGCATTGAAAAGGATGCCTTTCAGAAAGGCTATGACGAAGGCCGGGAAAGCGGGTACGATTCCGGGCGCTCTGAAGTGGAGCGGGTGATTGACCGGCTTCATATGATTATCAGCAAAACCATCGAACGCAGAAACGAAGTAATTGAAGAAAGCGAAGCCCAGCTGGTTCAACTGGTTCTCCAGATTGCCAAGAAGGTGATCAAGGTGATCAGTGAAAATCAGCGAAATGTGGTGATAAACAATGTGGTTCAGGCACTGAGAAAGCTGAAAACCAAAGCCGATGTAAATATCCGCGTGAATATTGACGACCTGAAAACCACCACAGAACACACGAAAGAACTGATGAGCCGTATTGAACGGGTGAAAAATGTCACCGTAATGGAGGATTCCTCTGTGGATCCCGGCGGTGCGGTGATCGAGACCGACTTCGGTCAGATCGATGCCAGGATTTCATCCCAGCTGCGGGAAATTGAAGAGGCCATCATTGAGCTGATGCCCATTGCCTCTTCAAAGCGGAGCAGAGAGCCTGACAGTCTCCTGTAATAGTTGGGAGCCGGGCTGCTTCCGGATATTACCGCCGGCATATTCCTTGGGAGGGGAGAATGAGGCGTTTTGCCAAATATGTTGAGACAGTACAAAGCATAGAAACCATCCTCTTCATGGGTACCGTACAGAAAGTACGGGGACTTCTCATAGAAAGTCACGGCCCCCAGGCAGTGGTCGGCGAACTCTGCGAAATATATCCTGCGGCGGGACACGAACCCATTTATGCGGAGGTTGTGGGTCTTCACGGAAATATTGTGCAGCTCATGCCCTTCAGCGAACCCCAGGGAATTGAAGTGGGGTCCTCGGTTGTAGCCAGCGGCCGCCGCCTTGAGGTGCAGGTTTCGGATAAACTTCTGGGAAGGGTATTGAACTCCATGGGGAAACCCATCGACGGCAAGGGTGATATTCATTCAGGGGTCAATTATCCGGCCATGGCTTCTCCGCCGGATGTCCTTAACAGGAAAAGCATTACAGAACAGGTGAGCACAGGAATCAGGGCCATCGACGGACTTCTCCCGGTTGGGAAGGGGCAGAGGATGGGAATTTTTTCCGGATCGGGGGTTGGTAAATCCACTCTGTTGGGAATGATTGCCCGAAATACTTCTGCCGATATTAATGTGATTGCCCTCATCGGCGAGCGTGGCAGGGAAGTCCGGGAATTTATTGAACAGGATCTTGGCGAGGAGGGGTTGAAGCGTTCGGTACTCATTGTATCCACCAGCGATAAGCCCCCTGTGGCCCGGTTGAAAGCCGCATATATTGCCACGGCTGTAGCCGAATATTTCCGGGATCAGGGAAACGATGTCATGCTCATGTTCGATTCAGTCACCCGGTTTGCCAGGGCCCAGCGGGAGATCGGGCTGGCTATCGGCGAAGCTCCTGCCACCAGAGGGTTCCCCCCTTCGGTGTTTTCCACCCTGCCCAGACTCCTTGAGCGTTGCGGAACCGGAGAAAACGGCACCATTACCGGGTTTTATACCATCCTTGTGGACGGAGATGACATGGATGAACCGGTGGCTGATAATGTGAGGGGAATTCTGGACGGACATATGGTATTAAGCCGCCGTCTTGCCCAGGCATATCATTATCCTTCAATAGACATTCTCGATTCCGTCTCAAGACTGGCTCCCAGAATATCTCTTCCGGAAGCCCAGAAGGCAGCCGGAGCTGTTCGGCGGCTCATGGCTCTGTACCGGGAAAATGAGGATCTGATCAATATCGGAGCCTATGCTTCCGGGAGCAATCCTGAGCTTGATGAGGCAATCAAGCGCAATCCATCTTTTTTACGCTTTCTCCAGCAGAGCATTACTGAAAAGTCTTCCCTGAGGGAAACCTTCCAGGGACTTTCGGATATTTCGGGATTACAGATTCCTCTCCCGGAACAGGAGGCGGAAGAGAATACGGAAGCGGTTGCAGAACCCGGAAGCGGGGCAGGCCCGGACGGGGATACCGAATCTGCTGATGTCCAGGCGGCCCGGGAATGAAACGATTTCGCTTTCGACTGGAACCCCTTCTCCGCCTTCGGGCCCACAAGGAGGAGGAATGGCGGCTCAAGCTGGGGCAGGCCCAGGCCGAATGTTCCAGGATTGAAAACCAGATCCAGATGCTTCACAGGGAGCGGAGTGCGGTATTTGCCTCTGATGCAGGCAATGATATGGATTATCACCTTTCCCGGGCCCTGTACCTGGGAAGAATTGAAGATAAAACCCGTGAACTCCAGCAAGATTTGACCCAGGCATATGCCAGAAAGGAAGAGGTTTTGAAGACGTATACTGAAGCACGCCGGGAGTACGAAGCTATTAATAAAATTAAGGAAAAGCGGGTTGCAGAATACCGGAAAGAATGGTTCCGGGAAGAGGCGAAGGAGATCGACGATATCGCCAACTCCCGGATAGCAGGAGGTTACCGTGGCACGTTATAACAGGGTGAATGTCGCCCCCCGGATATTTCTCTTATTTGTCCTGGTGGCGGTGTTACTGCTGGGGGGCACAATCTGGTTTGATATTCTCGGTCTGGTGGATGCACGCCCTCTCATCGGTCCTGTACTGAATCTTCTCAACCTCAGCCCCCAGGAAACGGTGGCGGTCGATTATTCCGATGTGGAGCTGCTTGACAGTATGGAACTGGAAAAGCGGGAGCTTGCCATAGATATGCACCTTGAAACGCTGGAAAACAGCCGTGAACAGCTCAGTCAGGAGGTGGAAGCGTATCAGGAACGGCTTGCACAGCTGGAAGAACGGGAAAAGATCCAGTCCGACAGGGAAAATTCATTTAATGAAAAACTCAATCGGTACGATGATAGAAGAGCAGGCCTGGTACAGAATGCACGTGATCTTACCAGCATGCGCCCTGAGGATGCCGTGGCTATTCTCAACGAGTACGATGATCAGCTTCTCATCGACACGCTGAGAATGGTGCAGGAGCTTGCAGATGAAGCAGGCACCTTCTCCCTGGTATCCACCTATCTGTCATTGCTGCCCGAAGACCGGGCCGCGGCAATTCAGCGGAAGATGACTCAGAAACCTTCCCTGAGTTCCCCCAATGACTCATAGATAAGCGCTGCGCCAGGCTCTGCAGGAGGAAGCATGCAGAATCTGAGCGTAGCGGACATATTTCCCTCTTCCATTCCCGAGCACCCCAGAGTGCAGAGCCCAATGAACCGGGACCACGGGGGAAAACAGTTCTCAGATTATTTTACCCCGCCGGCTGAACCGGCGTACCGGCCGCTGATCAGGGAGCCGGGAATGGTTCCCGGATTCACCTCAGGCAGCGGCGCCGGAATGTATCCGGCATCCGATCAGCTCTACAACAGTATCTCCTCGACACATGATCTCCTGAAATCCCCGCAGCAGCTGAGCAGACATCGCAAGCCGGGGACCCATACTCCACGGAGCTTTATCAGTCTGAACAGCGAATCCGGGAACAGGGCGAAAAACTCCGGGAAGATGCACGCTGGGCTGAAGCAGCGGCCGAATCCGCCTCGGCCCGGGATGCCGCCGCAAAAGAAAAGGCAGAAAACGCTGCAGAACATGCGGCCTCCGCCGGAAAAAATCGCCAAAAGCAATCAGAAAACCAGAAAGAATCGGCAGCGGCACCGGACAAGCACGCCGCGAAACAGGCGAAGGTTCAGGGAAGCGTCCGGGACGGGAATGACCAGAGTGTCAGTGGTCAAAATGAAAATGCCGTTGCCGGCAAGGCCGGGGAGAAATTCCTGGATTCCTCTGATGCAGCCAGGAACGCAAAAGCCGGCTCAGAGATAAAAGCAGAGAAAAATGCAGAGATAAAAGCCGCCGCATCTGGAAAAGGCAACGTATCTGGAAAAGCCAACGGAATACACGCTGAAGCAGCGGAAAACGAAGCAGCCAAAGCCTCACAAGCAGAGAAATCGGCGAATGCAGGTTCCGGCAGCGGAAAAACCGGCGGCACCGATTCCGGCAACGGGGCCGAGGCTGCCGCCCCGCCACAGGAAGCTTCCGGCCTGAAGAATCAGCGGGGCGGTGAATCCCGTGGAGCACACGGCGAAGCCGGGGGAGCTGAAGACGGAAAATACCGGAAATTCGCTTCGTCTGAGACGTCAAAATCCGGAGAATCCCTCCAGGGCAAATCTGCCGCCGAAAATGCAGGATCGGATAAAGCCTCTGCAAACGCCGCCGCCAAGGGTGCCGGAGAGAACGGTGATCCCGCAGTGGCCGCAAGCAGAAATTCGGACAAACATACCGAAGGTCAAACCAGGCTGAAAAACCCATCTGGAGCCGGGACCGGTGAAGCAGGAAAAACCCAGACGGTACAGTCCTCCATTCTCAGCCAAAGCATGGATCGGATATCCGGCAGAGGCGGTCAAAACGGCTCATCGGGTACACTTTCCCAGGGGGCGGACGCCGGGGATTCCAAAGTTCTCTCTTCCATGGTTCAGCAGGCCCGTGATACTGCGGGCGGGACGTTTCAGGGAAACACGGGAGACGGCGGAGCCGGTGACGGTGCCAAACAGGGCGGAACATTTTCCAACAGCATGTTCGCTCAGTCCTCGGTTCAGCCCGGGACATCTGTGAGCAGCAGCTCCGATTTTCAGGTTTTTCTCGGACCCGAGGCGCTGGCCAGGGGCGCAGAAGGCCTGCAGCAGGGGCAGGGCGGCCGGAATTCGGCGGCAGGAGCCGGAGGTCGTCAGACCATGAGCTCTTCGGAAATGATGAACCAGTTCAAGGAACAGTTCCGGGGCCAGCTGGGCAGCGATGTGGTGCGTCAGGCCCGGTACATCTTCAAGGGGCAGAACTCCGGCGAGATCAGCATGGTGCTCAAACCCGAAAAACTCGGAAGAGTACGGATTAAGGTGAATCTCCAAGATAACTCTGTAGCCGGAAAAATATTTGTCGAAAATAAGGATGTGGAAGCGGCCTTCAATGAAATGCTTGATGATTTGAAGGAAATGTTCCAGGAACAGGGGTTTGATGACCTGAGTGTAGATGTTCAGCTGGAAAACGGCAGCGGGGAAGATACCGCCCAGCCGTTCCGGATGGCCGATGACAACGGTCTGTCGGGGACGGGTGAACAGGCCGGCAGCTTTGAAAACCAGATAGCACAGGCCCGGAGCTATCTCCGGGAGTATGAATCGCTTGATATATTGGCCTGACCCCAGACAGCCGGCAGATGTCCGGCATACCAGGGGATCAGAGAAAGGAACCTGTCAGGGGTTCCGGGGAGAAAATGATGGAAGGTATCAGTTCAACAGCAGTGGACACCGCCAGCCTGCGCAGCCTGAACGGGATTGACAGATCCAGAGTACAGCTGGGCAGTGAGGCAGACGGAAATCAGCTGAGCTTTGAAAACCTTTTAAGCAGCGGAGAGCAGGCGCGGGTTGAAGAACAGGTGCTGAACGTGAACCGGGGTATCCAGATCGACGGACGGCAGATTAAACAGTCCATGGACAAGGATGATTATCTGACTCTGTTAATTGCCCAGCTGAAGAACCAGGATCCCACCAAACCCATGGAAGACCGGGAATTTATCGCCCAGATGGCGCAGTTTTCCAGTCTGGAACAGATGACCAATATGAGTAAGGGCTTTGAAACCCTTGCATCCCAGCTTTCGGCAGGTCAGGCGTCTTCCATGCTGGGTAAGGAAGTGGATGTGGTGCTGGACGGCAATGTTATTTCCGGAAAGGTTCAGGAGATAACCCGAGGTGAGTATCCCCAGGTGCGTGTGGACGGAACCTATTACGATCTTTCCGATGTCAGCCGGATACGGGAAGGAAGCGCAGCAGCTGCGGCATCGGCTTACGCCGCACAGAGCAAACAGGACTAAGGAGGCAGCCCTATGATGCGATCACTATATGCAGGAGTTTCAGGACTTCAGAATCACCAGATCCGGATGGACGTAATCGGAAATAATGTATCCAACGTGAACACCACGGGATTTAAGAAGGGACGGGTGAACTTCCAGGACCTTCTTTCCCAGAACCAGCAGGGTGCGGCACGGCCTAATGAACGGGTGGGGGGAGTGAACCCCAAACAGGTTGGACTGGGTGTGAATGTGGCATCCATCGATACCATCTTCACCCAGGGATCTCTCCAGACCACCGGGGTGAAGACCGATGTGGCAGTTCAGGGAGAAGGGTTTTTTGTTCTCCGGGAAGGAGATCAGGATTTTTACAGCCGGGCAGGTGCATTTTCCCTGGATGCAGAGGGAATGCTGGTGAATCCGTCGAACGGTATGCGGGTTCAGGGCTGGACCGCGGAGACGGTGAACGGAGTTACATTCATCGATTCATCCGCTTCAACAGACGATCTGCGGATTCCCATCGGCGGCAAGGACCCCGCGCGGGCCACAACCCTGGTGGAGCTTGCTTCAAACCTGAACCGGGACACCCCGGAAATACCTGCGGGTGCAGGTCCTGAAGAGATCCGGGAGGGTACATGGGCCACCAGCAAGGATGTGTACGACCCCTACGGCCGGAAGCTTACCCTCGAAGTGAACTACACCAAGGTTGTGGACGGAACCAATGAATGGAATGCTGAAGTTCAGCTCATTGATCCCCAGGGAAATGTGGTAATACCGGATATCGCGGTAAACGGTGCCGCCAACCCCGAAGGGGACAACACCTATCAGCTGCAGTTCGATAACTTCGGAATTCTGGAAAGTGTCACCAGCCCCGGGGGCGGAGTGGACGATACCGGCGATTTGAATGTGGATATCAGCTTTCTGGTGCCCGATTCTGAATTGCCCGAAGATGTGGAAAACATCGACCCTGCATTTGTGGGCGAAGGTGTGGCGGGAGATCCCATTACACAAACCTTCAGCATAGATCTGGGAGAAGTGGGGAGCACGGAAAACTCATCCACCCAGTTTGCGGCGGCAAGTTCCAACAAGATATTCCGCCAGGACGGATACGGGATGGGATATCTTCAGGATTTCCGGATCGACCAGAGCGGAACCATTACCGGTATTTACGATAACGGTACCAACCGGCCCATCGGTCAGATTGCCCTTGCCACCTTCGTGAACCCCGGCGGGCTTGAAAAGGCCGGAGAGAACAATTACCGGGTGAGCATCAACTCAGGCGATGCGGATGTGGGGCCCGTGGGTACTTCAGGCCGGGGCAAGATCATTGCCGGGGCCCTTGAAATGAGTAATGTTGACCTGGCGGAGCAGTTCACAGATATGATCGTTACCCAGAGGGGATTTCAGGCGAACAGCCGGACCATTACCACCTCCGACCAGATGCTGCAGGAACTCCTTTCACTGAAGCGGTAATTGATGTAGTATAGATTGATGTAGCATAGATTGAATTATTCCCGGAGCGGGCCGGTTTCTCTCCGGGGTAATTGTCAGAAGTGGGGACCATGATTGAAGTGACCCGTCTGGATGGGAAGGTGTACTATGTTAACCCCCATCATATAGAGTATATTGAGTGCAACCCCGATTCGACGCTTACCATGTTATCCGGTAAGCGTTTAGTGGTGAAGGAGAGCTATGAGCTTCTCCTGGAGCGGATTATTGAGTACCGCTCCCGAATCGGGGCGTTCAAGAACGAGGAGTAGCATCCTATGGATTTAGGTACCCTGATCGGACTCGGCATCTCCGCAGGCATGGTAGTTTTCGGAATTATCGGCGGCGGTGTGGGGTTTCAGTATTATGTTGATTTACCCTCGGTTCTCATTGTTATCGGAGGTTCGCTGGGGGCGGTAATGGTTTCAAGCCCCATGAACCGGATAATGGGTATCGGGAAATATATCAGTATTCTCCTGAATGTACCCGATCTGAGGGAAGGTAAACTGATTACCGATCTGGTGGCCTTTGCAGAGCGGGCGCGGAGAGAAGGGCTTCTGGCTCTGGAAGATAATCTTGACGAAGTTGAAAACGAGTTTATGCGCAAGGGAATCCAGCTGGTGGTGGACGGTACCGACCCGGAAATCATCAAAAGCATTCTCTACACGGAACTGAACCAGATCCAGGGAAGGCACGAAGACGGAATCAATCTTTTCGGGCAATGGGGCTCTCTGGCTCCGGCCTTCGGTATGATCGGTACCCTCATCGGACTGATTGCCATGCTTGCGAACCTTGAGGATCAGTCGGGAATTGCTTCTGGTATGGCCACAGCCTTGATCACCACCATGTACGGATCCATGCTCGCCAATATTGTGCTTATCCCGTTTAAGTCCAAACTTGAAGACAGAGATAAATACGAAACACGTTCCAAGGAAATAGTAATAGAAGGAATTTTGTCCATCCAGTCAGGGGATAACCCCCGAATTCTGCTGGAGAAGCTTCTCAGCTTCCTTCCCCCGCCGGAGAGGGAGCCCATCAGAGCGGAATCGAATCAGTAATAATCGGCGGCAGGTTATGATCCGGCTCTCCGGATATGCGATCTGCACCCGGAGGCTTCAGACCGTCCAGGTGACGGGATTGAGGCGGGAATGAAAGGTTGAACTATGGCCCAGGAAAAGAAATGTAAAAAATGTGAAGAAGGGGTGCCTGAATACATGCTCACCTATGGTGACATGGTAACCCTTCTGCTTACGTTTTTCGTTCTCATGTTCACCACCGCAGAGGTGGACGGCTATGAATTTCAGCTGATTCTGGCAGCCTTTCAGGGACTTGGAAATTTCGAGGGGGGCAACACTCTTGAAGCCGGTCGGCTGGCCGAGCTGGGAAACACCATCGAGTCTCTTCCGTCCCTTCAATCGGGACGTGCTCTGGCAAAAGCCAGGCGCGCTGCGGTGAGTCTTTTTGAACCGGAAATTCGAACCGAACAGATTCGGGTGACGGAGGATGAGCGGGGGCTGGTTATTTCCCTTGCCTCCGACGCCTTTTTCGATGTTGCCAGCGCAGAAATCCGTCTTGAAGACACCAGGGATATTCTCATCCGCCTGGCCAGTCTCCTCTCCGAAGATTATCTGGAAGAACGCTATTTCCGGGTGGAGGGGCATACCGACAGCCAGCCCACTGATCCCGACGGCCGATGGCCTTCCAACTGGCATCTGGGCGCGGCCAGAGCCCTGAATACCATGCTGATACTCTCGGAATTCGGAGCGGATGAAACCCAGTTTCAGGTGATGAGTCTGGGCGAACACCGCCCTCTTGTGGAAAACGATACTCCCGAGGGGCGGGCGTACAACCGCCGGGTGGATGTTATCATTCTCTCGGAGGGCAATCTCTAATCTTCCGGGGCATTCCCAGCCCTCCATCCCCGCCGGAGCATTTCCCCACCGGGAAAAAACACTACACTCACACATTTATATTCCGATATGTTAGTATAACCCCGCCGGCTTTCCGGCGGATCAGGGGTTGCCGTGCAGCCCCAATGTTTCAGGAGGATTCCATGGGCGATGATTTTCTCGATGGCGATGATGATGTAGTTGCTGCCGATGACGGCGGTTCCGAAGGAGGGGGAGGGCAAAAAGTCGGCTTTCTTCCCGCCATTGTTATTCAAATACTGAAATGGGCGGCCATCATTGTGGGTGCCATTATCTTCATTGTCACGGTTGTGGTGGTCACCCTGAATATCATGGGCGCAAATCAGCCGGGTCAGGACCGGGTGGAACGCTCGGAGTCTTATGAAGGGCCGCCTCCGGTCTATTCCTGGTTCGCGGAAATTCCCGAGCTCCGGGGCGTAACCAGCGATCAGGTTTCCAGGACCTTTGTGGTGGAAATCCGTCTTGGCTACGAGAAGGACAATGCGGCCATATCCAACTCGATAATCAACCAGCAGATTCCCCTGACGGATATGCTGAATACCTGGTTTGCGTCCCGTTCGGCATCGTATCTCATAGATATTGATAACAGGGACGAGATCAGAAGTCAGCTGCTGGCGGAAATCCAGAAGATAGTTCCGGAAGTTGAACGGGTGGCCTTCACCAAATATCAGATTCTGGACTTCTAGCACCGGAACATGCCTGCAGGATCTGAATTTGGGCTGTGAGGTGAAATACTAGACGTTTGTTGTGCCCGGGTGATATACTTAGCGATGGCGGCGGATATTATGCCATATATGGTACTTGCAATATTCCGGGTGTTGTGAGAAAATTTATGAGCGGAACTGTCTGAAACGGCAGCAGGAGAGGGGAAAACATGACTGAAGTATTATCTCAGGACGAGATTGACCAGCTATTGACGGCAATTTCTTCCGGGGATATTGATGCTGCGGACGATACCACCAGTACTCAGCAGGACACCCGGAAGATCAAAATATATGACTTCAAACGTCCTGATAAGTTCTCCAAGGAACAGATCCGTACCGTCTCAATCATGCATGAGACCTTTGCCCGTCTCACCACCACCTCTTTGTCCGCCAATCTCCGGAGTCTGGTGCAGGTTCATGTGGCAAGTGTTGACCAGCTCACCTACGAAGAGTTCGTGCGTTCAATTCCCAACCCCACAACCCTTGCGGTTATTAACATGGATCCCCTGAAGGGTTCCGCAATTCTGGAAATAGATCCGGCCATCACCTTCTCGATAATTGACCGGCTTTTCGGAGGCCAGGGTGAGGGTACCAAGGTTACCCGGGATCTCACCGACATTGAAACCACGGTTATGGAAGGGATTATTGTGCGTATTCTGGGGAATATGCGTGAAGCCTGGAGTCAGGTTATCGACCTTCGCCCCCGTCTGGGGCAGATTGAAACCAATCCCCAGTTTGCACAGATTGTTCCACCCACCGAAATGGTTGTACTGGTAACCCTGGAAACCAAGGTGGGTGAGGTCGAGGGGATGATGAACTTCTGTATTCCCTATTTGACCATCGAGCCGATTATCTCCAAGCTTTCGGCTCAATATTGGTATTCCTCGGTACGCCGGGGTACCACCACCGAAAACCTGCAGATTCTCCGTGAGCGGCTGTCAGCCATTGAGGTGGATGTTGTTGCGGAAATCGGGAATATGCAGCTCACCGTACGGGATGTTCTCTCTTTACGCTCAGGTGATGTGGTGAGATTGCCGAATGTTAGAATAAGCGATCCCATGGCTTTAAAAATCGGGAACAAGCCCAAGTTTATGTGTAAACCCGGGCGCAACGGCAATAAGCTTGCCGTACAGATTACGAAAAAACTGGAAGATATTGATCAAGAGGAATTCGAGGAGCTGGCTGCTGAAGCCGAAGAAGTTGAATAGTTTGGCTGATTGGCGCCGAGCCTGGCAACGACCTTTGAAGGAGTTAGTATGAGTGATGGATCACTCTCCCAAGACGAAATTGATGCTCTGTTGCAGGGTGCCGGAGGTATGGATTTTGACGAACCCGCTCCTGCGGGTGCGGAGGGTCTGAAAGACAGCCAGTTGAGCGATTTTTCAAACGTGGTGAACGAAGCGACCGACACCATGGGCTCGAACCTCGCCATGCTGCTTACCAAGTCCGTAAGTCTGGGACAGCCCCAGGTTGATCAGGTGAACGGCGAGATGGTCACCACCAGCCTGAATGACGAAGTGGTTACCGTAAGCATGAACCTTACCGACGGGGTGCAGGGGGATCATGGCTTTGTCATGAATGTAGATACTGCATTGCAGATCGCCGGACCCATGCAGGGAATGGAGGGGGTGGAACTGGATGACGCCTCTATTAATGCCCTGCAGGAAGCATTCCAGAATGTGACCGGACCTCTTCTCACTTCACTTTCCGATAAAAGCGGTCTTTCGGTGATGACCGACCCTCCTGTGGGGGCAGCGGATCCAAGGAAGAGGTGAGTCTCAGCGGAAAGTATGTTCGCCTGAATTACCCCATGACCATAGACGGTCAGGCGGTGGGTACCATTATTGAATATTTCAGTGCACCGGCGGTTGCAGCCATGATGCCCGATGCCTCAGCCCAGCAGAACCAGGGCGGTATGAATATGGGCGCCCAGGGACAGCAAGGGATGGGCCAGGATATGTCCTCCATGGGCGGTATGCAGATGGGCGGCAATCAGATGGGCGGCAATCAGATGGGCGGCCAGATGCCCAACCAGATGGGCGGAAACGCCATGATGGGCATGCAGAACCAGATGGGCGGCGGTCCGGCTGTTCAGGGTGTACAGTTCCCCAGTTTCGGCGGCCCCGGAGCGGGATCAGGCGAGCAGGGCAACATCGGTCTTCTCATGGACGTATACATGGAAATGACCGTTGAGCTGGGCCGAACCAGAAAGCTGATCAAAGATATTCTGGGAATGGGAGAAGGAACCATTATCGAACTGGACAAGCTTGCGGGTGAACCGGTGGACATTCTGGTGAACCACAAGCTGATTGCCAAGGGAGAAGTGGTGGTAATTGACGAAAATTTCGGTGTTCGTGTCACAGAGATCGTTTCACCTATGGAAAGAATGAACACAATATCGTAGAATACATACAGAGACATGGCAGTCAATGGGTTTGAGCGCCCCTGAGGGCACTCAACTCATTGTATTTCAGTTTCTTTGGGAGGGGAAAACTGAGACGCGCAATACTAGTTGCGCTGCTGCTGATGTGTACGGCTGCTGCGGGATTCGCTCAGCAGGACACCGGTAACGAGGGAACCGGTGCTGCAGTTGAGGTCCCCGGCCGGGTTGACGGAAGAAATTCATCTTCGTCGGACAACCGGGCCTCCGCAGGCGAACAGGCGAACACCAATGCCGGAAATCAGGCAGGGGAGTCCGCTGGTGCAGAGAGCCGGAGTACACAGCAGAACAGCGCCGAACAAACCGACGCAGAAATATCAAATCAAAACTCCAGCAACTCGGCTGAGCGCAGTGTGGACGAACGCAGTCTGACCTTCGATTTCGATGATGTCAGTCCGGAAGAAGAAGCGGGCAGCGAAGATCTTGCCGTCTTCGGATTCTGGGATCTGCTGCGCATGGTCCTTGTTCTTGCTCTGGTGGTAGGCCTTATTTACGGTCTGTACTTCATTCTGCGGAAAAGCAAATCATCCCAGGAAGAAAACAGCAGCTTTATTCAGGTGTTGTCCAATCAGCATCTCCCCGGAGGAAAAACCCTCCATGTCATAGATGTGGGGGGGAAAGTGTATCTTCTGGGAGCCGGAGACGGCGGCGTGAACCTGATCACCGAGATCAACGACAAGGAAACTGTGGACGAAATGAGACTGCAGGCTTCCCGGCAGCAGCTGCATAAGGGCAACTTTTCACAACTTCTTGGAAGTTTTTTCAATACCTCAGCTTCTGCTCAAGGGGTATCAACGGCGTCCCCTGCAACGCAGCCTTCGAATGACGGCGGTGGAGGCGACGGCTTTGACTTTGTCCGCAGACAGCGGGAAAGGCTGAAGAAGCTATGAGTGTACGGAGTCTCTGCCGGCCGGCCGGATTGATCAGGCTGCTGTTTGTCCTGATTCTGCTCATGGGCGTTACTCCGGCCGGATTGAGTGCACAGCAAACCGCTCCCTCACCAGAGCCACCATCGGTGGGCAACAATCTGATCGGTGATATTCAGGGAGGACAGGAGCTGCTGCCCTTTGTGAATCTGTCGGTTCAGCAGGCGGAATCCGGGGAGGAAGTTGCACTTTCTCTCCAGCTGCTCATGCTCCTCACCGTGCTCTCACTGGCACCCTCTATTGTGGTGATGATGACCAGTTTTCTCAGGCTGGCCATCGTCTTCGACTTTGTGAAACGTGCCCTGAGTCTCCAGCAGGTCCCTCCCACACAGATTCTCATGGGAATTGCGTTGTTTCTCACCCTCTTTATCATGTGGCCCAGCATTAATCTGATATATGAAGATGCTTTTGTTCCCCTCTCCGAGGGAGAGATCAATCTTGAGCAGGCCTACGGGGTGTTTGAAGACGAGATGCGCTATTTCATGTATCGCCAGATGCAGGGGAGCCCGGATAATATCCGGCTCTTTATGCGGATGAGCGGCCTGGACAGACCAAACAATCTTGCGGATGTGCCCACCTATGTGCTCATACCCGCATACATACTTAATGAATTGACCGTTGCATTTCAGATCGGAATTCTGCTGTTCATTCCGTTTATTATCATCGATATGGTTGTGGCATCCACCCTCATGTCAATGGGGATGATCATGCTTCCGCCGGTGATGATATCGCTGCCGTTCAAGCTGATACTTTTTGTACTTGTGGACGGCTGGGGGCTGCTTACCCAGCAGCTTGTGGCAAGTTTCAATTAACCGGTCCCGGTGAGGTAATCCGGGGCGGATGCAACAACTGCTTGTGCCGGATGCGGAGGATTTCCGTTGGATGCATTCGCGGATGAAGAAAATACGAAGGGAGGAAATATATGGACATGGGAACCGCCATGGGACTGATGCGCTCGGCTATCTTCCAGATACTGGTACTCAGTGCGCCGCTGCTGCTGGTGGGACTGGTTGTGGGTCTGATTATATCAATATTTCAGGCAACCACATCCATACAGGAACAGACCCTCACCTTCGTGCCCAAAATTGCGGCGATTCTCATAACCCTGATGTTTCTCGGTCCCTGGATGATGGCCATGCTTGTGAATTTTACCACCGGCATTTTTAATCAGATTTCCGTAATTGGAGGGTAGGTGAACAGTGTTCTGGAATGAGCTCGGGCCCCAGGCAGCAGTATTTTTCCTCATTTTTGCACGGGTGTTTGCACTTCTGTCTGTTGCGCCTCTGTTCTCATCCTCAAGCCTTCCGGGGATGGCCCGGGTGGGGCTGACCCTTCTCACCTCTGTTTTGATCCTGCCGTGGATCAATGTTGCGGAGATTACCAGTCTTCAGCAGGAAGTTGTTGATTTTTCCGCCATGGGACTTCCCGCTGCGGATGCCGCAGTGGCGGATTTTGGGTTGAAGTACGTGTTTCTGCTTATAGGTGAAGCGTTTATCGGAATTCTTCAGGGATTCATTCTGAATCTCATTACCATGGCATTTCAGAGTGCAGGGCAGTTTTTCACCATGCAGATGGGTTTCGGGGCTTCGGCGGTGTTTGACCCCATGGCCCAGGAGCAGATCCCCCTTATGGGACAGTTTTTCAATCTGGTGGCCATGCTGGTGTTTCTGATTATCAACGGCTTTCAGAAGCTGTTTTTTACCGGAATTCTGGTGAGCTTTCAGGCGGTCCGGGCTGCCGATTTGATCCGCGCCCAGGGCGTATTCATGGAAGTGTTTATCGGCAGCATGGCGGTATTGTTCCGCCAGGCCATGTCTATGGCATTCCCCATATTCGGTACGCTGTTCCTGGTTCAGGTTACCATGGGGCTGCTTGCAAAAGCCGCACCTCAGATGAACCTTCTCATGCTGGGCTTTCCCCTGGCAATACTGGTTACGTTTACCATTCTGCTTTTTGTAATTCCCGTGCTCATGAATACCTTCGGTGCCGTGTTTGATAACGGGTTCAATGTGATAGAGAGTCTGCTCATGCAGCTGCGGGGGAGTCCGATATGATTGATCATCAGCGTGTTGATATGATCCGGTTCACCAACCTCCCCGATTTTCAGAACCGGCCGGTGTTTGAGCGTATGACCCTCCAGTGGTTCGCCGCTGAGGATGAGGGCCGTACCGAAGAGCCGACTGAACAGAAGATCCGTAAAGCCCGGGAAGACGGGAAGGTCGCCAAAAGTCAGGATGTAAGCTCCACCATTGTTCTCCTTGGGAGCATTGCGGTTTTGGCATTCTTCGGACGGGGAATGTTCAATACCATGCAGGATATGGTGAAATACTATCTCGGCTTTGTGGCAAATCCTCCGGTGGAGGGGAGCGGGGTTTTATTCCGTGCGTTTTTCTCCTTTTTTCTTCGGCTGACTCTTCCGGTGGCCATTACGGCTTTTGTCATGGCCATTCTGGGTAACCTTATTCAGGTGGGTTTTCTGTTTACCACCAAACCTCTCAAGCCGGACTTTAAAAAGATCGCTCCCAACTTTCCCAAATATTTCAAACGTACGCTGTTGTCAACAGAGGCTCTGTTTAATCTCAGCAAGAGCATTGTGAAAGTTGTAATCGTGGTGAGCATATCCTTTTTCAATGTGTTCATCCGTCTTGAAGAGATTACCGGATTGGTTCGCCGCCCGTTCATGGAAGGTGTGTTCCTGGTGGCGGACATAGCTTTTCTGATTATCCTTGAAGCGGCCATTGTAATGCTCATCTTCAGCCTTATTGATTACTGGTTTCAGAGGAAGCAGCATCGGGAATCCTTGAAAATGACCAAGCAGGAAGTGAAGGAAGAACGGAAAAATTTCGAAGGGGATCCTCAAGTGAAAGCCCGATTGAAGGAGCGAATGAGGGAAATTCTCCAGTCCAATATGATGCGGAAAGTCCCCGAGGCTGACGTGGTGGTCACCAACCCGACCCACTTTGCCGTGGCGCTGGAATATCAAAAAGAAAGCATGAATGCCCCCATGGTTACCGCCAAAGGGCAGGATCATATCGCACAGAGGATGAAGGCCATAGCCGCTGAACACCAGGTGCCTGTGATGGAAAACAAACCCCTTGCCAGGGCACTGTATGCTGATGTGGAGATTGGAGACCAGATCCCCGCCCAGCATTATCAGGCCGTGGCGGAGCTGTTGAAAATGGTATACCGGATGAATAATCAGAAGGAGGCAGGCTGATGGCTGATATTCAATCCCAGCTGAGTACCGCCTTTCTCAAAGAGCGCAGCGATGCCCTGGTGGCTATCGGTGTAATTATCGTGGTGATGATGCTGATCATCCCCCTGCCGTCCATTATTCTGGACACATTTCAGGCGTCCAATCTTGTGCTATCCCTGCTCATATTGCTGATCGTGCTCTACACCGTGAGGGCTCTGGATTTTTCCATCTTTCCCACCATTCTTCTGGTGAGTACGGTATTTTCCCTGGCTCTGAATGTGAGTTCAACACGTCTCATTCTCAGCAACGGAAGCGAATTCGGCGGGCAGATTGTACGGGCCTTCGGTAGCTTTGTTACCGGCGCAGAGGGTGCCGAGGGGCTGGTGATCGGTGCCATTATTTACATCATCATTATCGCAGTGCAGTTCCTGGTAATCACCAAGGGTGCCACCAGGGTTGCAGAAGTTGCAGCCCGGTTTACCCTGGACGCTCTTCCCGGAAAACAGATGGCAATTGATGCCGAGTACAGTAACGGCTCCATTTCAGAGCAGGAAGCTCAGAGACGGAAGCAGGATCTCCAGAAGGAAGTGGATTTTTACGGGGCAATGGATGGTGCCAGTAAGTTCATTCAGGGCAACGTAACCGTGGGAATACTCATAACCGTGGTGAATATTGTGGGAGGCCTGATCGTGGGTCTCACCATCCACGGCGAGGATCTGAATACCGCAGTAAATACCTATGTGAGCCTTACAATCGGTGACGGTCTTGTAAGTCAGTTTCCCAGTCTTCTGGTTTCCACCGCAACAGGTCTGATTGTGACCCGGGCGGTGAGCGACGGCAGCTTTGGCCGGGACCTCACCCAACAATTCGGACGTCAGGATCGGGTGTACTGGATTGCAGCCATATTCCTCTTTGTGCTTGCCTTTCTCCCCGGATTCCCGTGGTATGTGCTCCTGCCCCTGGCAGCCATGAGTGCGGTCATGGCCTACCGTCTCGGTCAGCGTCGCGAAGAGCGTGAAACCAAAGAGAAGGATCAGGCGGCCCAGAAAGCCGCAGCCCCCGCAGAACAGCCTCAGGAATTTCCAAAAGTGGCGCCCCTGGATCCCATCAGCCTGGAACTGGGATACGGCTTGGTTCCCCTGGTGGATAAAGAGCAGGGTGCCGAGCTTCTGGAACGGATCACGAAAATACGCCGGGAGACCGCCCTTGATTTGGGCCTGATCGTACCGAGAATCAGGATTATCGATAACATGCGCCTGGATCCCTCGGAGTATTGCCTGAAAATACGGGGAGTTGAAGTGGGCCGGGGAATTCTCAGAATGGGAAGCTTTCTCTGCATCAATCCCGGCGGGGTGAGCGATGAAATAGACGGGGAAAAAACCACAGATCCTGCATTCGGGCTGCCGGCCATGTGGATCAGTGAGAACGACCGGGACCGGGCCGAACGGGCAGGGTACACGGTGGTGGATCCCCCTTCGATTATCGCGACACATCTCACCGAATTGATTAAACGGAATGCGGAAAGCATTCTGGGCAGACAGGAAGTGAAGAGTCTTCTTGACGGACTGCGTGAGGATTATTCAGCTGTGGTGGAAGAAGTGCAGAATATTCTGGGAATCGGAGAGATTCAGAAAGTTCTTCAGGGACTTCTCCGGGAGCAGGTTTCCATACGAAATATGGTGAGCATTCTTGAGAGCCTTGCGGATTATGCGAAAATTGCCAAGGATGATATTCCGTATCTTATTGAGAAGGTCCGCCAGGGTCTGGCCCGGCAGATCTGTCTCCAGTATGCGGACGATGACAAGATTATTCATGTAATTACCCTGGATCCCGAGCTTGAGCAGCAGCTGATAGAGAGCCGCCAGCAAACCGCAGCAGGGGTTATGCCTGCACTTCCGCCGGATCAGCACCGCCGATGGATCAATGCCAGCATGAATACGGTGAAACATGTGCAGGAAATGGGATACCTGCCTGTGGTGCTTACACAGGAGGTGACCCGGCCACTGGTCAAGGCGGGAACCCGCCGGGATATAGCGGATCTGGTGGTGCTTTCGGTGCCTGAGATTATTCCGGAAGTGAATATCGAATCAATTGGTGTAATTTCTACACGTGAGAACGAGAATGAACGGTGAAAATATGATACAAAAGGAATTGGGTGGGGAACATGAGTTACGAATATTTTACTGAAGTCGCTTCCTCATACAGGGAAGCGGAAAACCTTGTTACCCGGAAGTACGGGGGCAAGGCCACGATCACACAACGCAGACAGAGGCAAATCGGCGGCTTTCTCGGGCTGTTCCGAAAGGATGCCGTGGAGGTCAGCGGGTTTGTAGCCCTGGAACCCCTGGGCGTATCCCGCCGTACTTCGCCGTCCAGAAATGCCGCAGCTCAGGGATACCCCTACGGGGCCTCCCCATCGGGTGCAACAGAGAGCAAACTCAACGAAACCGCATTACGCAGCCGGGCGGCATCTGCCAACGGTCCCAACGGCGGGAAAGGTGCAGGGCTGGATGCAGCCAAGCAGCAGCTGCTGAAGGCCGCCGGAATGAACGATTCGGTGACCATGACCCGAATTCTCGCTGAACTGAAAAACCTCCGTGATGATGTCACCTCAGTGACAAAACAGCAGGGCGAACAGCAAAACGGCGGGAGCGAATCGGAACATCAGTCAATCGCCGCTGTGAGGGAACTCCTTGATGAAAATGAATTCAGTGCCAAGTACATAGAATATATACTGAAAAGATGCCGGAGCCTCTCCATAGAAGATCTGGATGACCCTGACCTGGTTCAGGAGCGGGTGCTGGAGTGGATCGGCGAAAGCATCGGGATTCATGAAGACAGCCCGAAAACCCGACCAAGGGTGGTGGTGCTGGTGGGGCCAACCGGAGTGGGAAAAACCACCACCATTGCCAAGCTTGCAGCACAGTATCATCTTGGGAAAATCGGCGGGGCAAAGCAGACGGTGCGGATTCTCACTATAGATAACTACCGGATCGGAGCAAAAAAGCAGATCGAAACCTACGGTGAAATCATGAATATTCCCGTGGAGGCCGCAGAATCGCCGGATGATCTGAAAAAGTGGCTGGATATATATCATGACGTGGACATGATATTTATCGACACCATCGGCCGCAGCCCCAACGAGTTTGAAACCCTCGGGAAAATGAACACTCTTCTTCAGGCCTGCGGTGCACAGGCTGAAGTTCATCTGGCCCTCAGTGCCTGCACCAGGAGTTCGGACATCAAGCGAATCATGCAGCAGTTCGAACCATTCAATTATCAATCAGTGGTGGTTACAAAAACCGATGAAACCACAAGTCTTGGAACGGTTATCAGCAGCCTGTGGGAGAAAAACAAGGAAGTGAGTTTTATCACTTACGGCCAGTCAGTCCCCCATGATTTAAAGACAGCCGATACGAAACAGTTCCTCCTCAGACTTGCCGGTTTTCGAATTGACCGGCAGCGGCTGGATGAAGAATACAGAAAGGTTAAGGTGGAGTAGAATATGGCTGATCAGGCAGAAGCATTACGGGAGATTATGCAGGGGAATTCTCAGCTGGCGAATTCCAAAACACGGATTATCACCGTCGCCAGCGGCAAAGGCGGGGTGGGGAAAACGAACATATCCACTAACCTGGCCATTGCCTACGGCAAGCTGGGGAAACGGGTGGTGCTTATGGACGCCGACCTCGGTCTGGCCAACGTAAATGTTGTTCTGGGGATCATTCCCAAGTACAACCTGTATCACCTTATCCGGAAACAGAAAACCATGAAGGATATCCTCATGGATACCCAGTACGGCATCCAGCTGGTCGCCGGGGCCAGCGGGTTCAGCAAACTGGCGAATCTTTCAGAGGAAGAGCGGAACAACTTCATTAAGGAGCTCACCGAGCTCAGCTCTGCAGATGTGATCATTATCGATGCAAGTGCCGGTGTAAACAATAACGTTCTTTCGTTTATTGCTGCAGCGGATGATGCAATTATTGTTACCACTCCCGAACCTACGGCTATTACCGACGCATACGGCATCATCAAAATTATCGCCACTGAGATCGATAATCTGGGGCTCAGCCTGAAACTGATTGTGAACCGGGTGTCCAGCGTTACTGAAGGAAAAAAAGTAGCCGAGAGGGTCACCAATATCGCCTCACAGTTTTTAAATCTCAAGGTGGATTATCTGGGATACGTTTTTGAAGACACGGCGGTACGGGATGCGGTGAAGAAACAGAAACCCTTCTCAATTCTGGAACCACGTTCCAAGGCAAGTGCATGTGTTCAGCAGCTGGTGAGCCGGCTGGAAAAGATTGAATATCGGGAAGGCGGCGGTCTGGGCAACTTCCTGAAGAAATTGTTCAGCAGATAACCACTGTTGACCAGTTGGTAAATTGTGGCTTAAGGTATAATATTAGGGATAGATGGTGCTGTTATGGATAAAGCCCTGGGAATTGCTCTGAGAACGGCCATTGCAGGCGTAATATTAGGTCTCATCGGTGGTGTGATCGGGGGAATTGATCTGTCCACAATTGTTTTACGCATGATTTTCTCGGGGGTTTTTGCAGGCATTCTGGGTGCCGGCGGATATGTTGTTGTAAAAAAATACCTTCCCGAGTTACTCAGTGAACTGTCCATGGGAAGCGATGACGGTATGGACTCCGGGCTCGGAGGTGATCTGAGCGTGGAAACCGGCGGAAACGTGAATATTGTGGTGGATGATGAAGGCGGAAGCCATGAAACCGGCCGTTCAGGCCAGGTGAGCGGTGACCAGGCAGATCCGCTTCGCCAGGCGGTGGACCGGGTCAACGGAGAAGGTTCCGGGGCAGGAAAAAATGATGCCGCGGATGACCTGGATGTGAATACCCTTGAGCATGAGTTCCGGCAGGAAGCTTCATCTCCGGCAAAAGGCGGCAAAAGGTCTGAAGAAGGCAATATCTTTACAGATGATGAAGATTCCATGGTTGAAGAAGTGCATGAGGACGGCAGCGGTTATTCCGCAGCATCCTCGGATATAGATGAAGAAGAGTTCGCCGGTGCCGTTGACAGTCTGCCGGACATCGGTCAAATGAACGATGCGTTTAATCACGGGTCCTTCAGTGATGAAGAGGAAACTCCTCCGGGGGAGGAGATCTCTGACAGCGAATTCGGAGCCCCGCTGTCAGGACATTCGGGAACAGGCGGCTCTCAGGCTGCAGGTGAAGATGGGAATGATCCGAAGTTGATTGCCCAGGCTATCAGCACAATGTTGAAGAAAGAGTAAGCCTGAGCGAGGGGAATTATGGCTGAGAAAACCTATACGGAACAGGATGAGTTGCGCCTCTGGAAAGAGTATAAGGAAACCGGAAACCCCGATATTCGGGACAGAATGGTGAAGCAATATGCGCCCCTTGTAAAATATGTTGCCGGCAAGGTTGCCGTGGGAATGCCCCAGAATGTGGAGTTCGACGATCTGGTGGGATACGGCGTGTTCGGACTCTTTGACGCCATTGAAAAATTCGATCCGGACAAGCACGTAAAATTCAAAACATATGCGGTTACCCGTATCCGGGGTGCAATATTCGATGAACTTCGGGCGATAGACTGGGTACCCCGCTCGGTACGCCAGAAATCCCGGGAAATAGAGGATACCATCCGCCGACTGGAAGCCAGTCTCGGCAGGTCAGCCAGTGATGCGGAAATTGCCAAGGAAATGGGCATGAGCGACAAGGAGTATGAGAAAACCATGCTCCGGGTCAGCGGAACCAGCATTTTGAGCCTCAACGACGTGTGGTATACCGGCGAAGATAACGACAAAGTATCAATCGCTGACAGTATCGAAAGCCCCGATAACTTCAACCCCGATAATATCGTGGAAAAGGAAGAAGTGAAGCGGGTTATCATCCAATCCATACAGGAACTTCCTGAAAAGGAAAAAACCGTGCTGGTTCTCTACTACTATGAAGATCTTACGTTGAAAGAAATCGGGAAGGTGCTTGAAGTCACCGAATCAAGAATCAGTCAGCTCCATACCAAAGCGATTATGCGGCTGAGAGCCAAACTCACAAATATTAAGAAAGGGATATTCTAACCATGCCTGACCTGAAACAGATACAGGATTATATGCGGCAGCAGCTTGAAGCTGGCAAACGGGCCCGCTATGTGAATGTTTCAGGTAACAGTCTGGAGGAAGCTCTTCACCAGGCATCCATTGAGCTGGGTATCCCTGTAAAAAAAATAGAATATGAAATTCTTGACCAGGGCTCCAAAGGAATGCTCGGAGTGGGAAAAAAGCCCTGTCTTATATTGGCCTATCCGGCCAGCAGCCCCGAAACAAGCGGGGAAGACCAGACCTTCCCCAGCAATTTTGATATCAGTTTCGAAATAAGCGCCAACAAAGACGGTAAAGTTTTTGTCCGCCGGAATGAAGACGGCGTATACATGAAAGTGAGCGCTCCCGAGGGCGACGGAGTACGTGTCACCGAAAAATCAGCCATGGATATTCTGGTGCATAAACAGGTGGCCGGCGTAGACAAAAGCATGGTCAGCAAGGTTGTGAAAAAGGCTGATAACATTTTCGTGAAAATTGCAGATCTCCGGCATGATCCCACACAGGATGCAATTCTCACCTTCGAACTCCAGGAAATGGAGATGCAGGCGTACATCAATATCCGCCCCCCCGGTGAACAGGGGGTAGATCCCGATAGAGACTCAATCCTCGGCTTTCTCCAATCCAATGGGGTGGTATACGGCTATCTGGATGATAGCATCAAAGAACTGGCTGATAATCCCGTATACGGTCAACCGGTACTTGTAGCGCAGGGTGATAAACCCAAAAATGGTGAAGACGGAAAAGTAGTTTATAATTTTGAGACAGACACCAACAGTATCCGCCTCAAGGAAATTGATGGAAAAGTTGATTATAAAGAGCTGAATAAAATCAACAACGTGGTGGCAGGCCAGGTTCTTGCAAAACTGAAAAAACCCACCAAAGGTGAAGCAGGGCAAACCGTCACCGGTAAACTGCTTCCCGCCCGTTCCGGGAAACCTGTTGAAATGGAAGTGGGCAATAACGTTCGCCTCAGCGATGACGGCACAACCGCACTTGCCGAAAAGAACGGTCAGGTAATCCTCATAAACGGCAAGGTAAGTGTGGAACCCATTTACGTTGTAAACAACGGTGTTGATTTGAAGACCGGAAACATTCTGTTTCTCGGCACCGTACTGGTAAATGGAAATGTGGAAGACGGGTTTTCTGTGAAAGCAGCCGGCAATATTGAGATTACCGGTTCCGTAGGAAAATGTGAGCTGGATGCCGAAGGTGATATTATTATCCGACAGGGCATGAACGGCAGGGAAAGCGGTTCGATTCAGGCCGGTGGAAACATCTATGCCAAATTCATTCAGAATACCAATGTTGAGGCTTCCGGAATGGTGGTGGTCAGCGACGGGATTATCAACAGCCACGTTTCAAGCGACAAGAAAATTCTCTGTAAAGGTAAACGTGCAAGCATAGTCGGAGGAACTCTCACCGCCGCTGAAGAAATCAATGCCAAAAGCATGGGCTCCGTGGCCAATGTGGAGACCCAGCTGGAAGTCGGGTTTGATCCCAAAAGCAAAGAAAAACTGGATGCTCTGGTCCACGAGCAGAAAGATGTTGAGAACAGACTTGAAGAATTGTCCAAGGATCTGAATATCCTGGAAAAAAATATCAAAACAAAGAAAAATCTGCCAGAGGATCGGAAAGAAAAGTATAAGCTGTTCAAGCAGGAGCAGATGGATCTTCAGACCCGGCTTGCAGAAATTGAAGATGAGCGAAATGACGTTAACTCCTATCTGGCGGAGTTGAAAGCCAATGGAAAAATATCGGCCTCAGGTACGGTTTTTGCTGGTGTTAAAGTGAATATTAAGGATGCTTACCTGGATGTCCGGAACGAATTCAAGTCTGTTACATTTGTAAATGAAAACGGAATGGTCAAAGTCACCAAGTACGAAGAAATTGAGGAGGACTTGACCATTAAACCCAAGGGAGGCTGATCTCCCGTATATTTTCTCCGGGAGAACCGGCCTTTACATGATCCGGTAAACCATGAAAACAGGGGCCGGGCGCTGAGCAGAGGAGCAGGATCATATGTCATTAAAACCCATTGATCTTCAGAATCTCTTTCTCCGTCTTAATATGATCAGCAAACAGCAGGCTGCCCAGCAGGAAGCCCCTGTACACGCCCAACAGGTTGCAGCCCAGGAAATTGAACAGAAAACCAGACAGATGGGAGAGAAAGTTCAACCCACTGAGGAAAGCTCCGACGGCCCTGAAAAAATACACGATGACCAGGCAAAAAGCCGCAGCAAATCCCACCAGTCTCCTGAAGGTGAACAGGGTGAGCAGGAAGAAGGTTCAGAAAAAGATGATCCATTCCGGGATCCGGATCTGGGCAACCGAATAGATATAAGTGGATAATAGATATCAGTGGATATTAGAGACCGGCATACAAACCGGCTCAGAACTCTCAAACGGCTGAATCATCAGCACATATAACATCCGGCAGGAATTTATGGACTTCGTTTTACTACTATTAATAAATCTGGCTATTCTGGCACTCATGTATCTGGCCCTGCGGCATCAGATTACACGGAATTATAACAGTGAAAACTTTATTGACCGTCTCCAGAAAGAAGTCAACGGCGTAATTACTGATCTGAACCAGACAACAGAAATGAACGTCCAGATAATCAGTCACGAATCAGAAAAACTGAAAAAACTCGAAAAGAAGGTTGAGGAGCGCATCGCTGAAATGCAGCAGATCTACACGCTTCTTGACAGCAGAGACAGCAGGTATCAGGAAATCCTTGATAACGCCAGGCGCATACAAAAAACACCGGGTCATCCGGCAGATCCATCCAAGGCCTACCGAAAAGCATCCGCCCCTCGCCAGCACGGTGATCCCGGGGCAACCTCCATTCAGTCCCGGCTGACGTCCCCGGGTATTCATGAAACAGATATTCATGAAACACAGGTGAACATGACCGAACCTTCTCCCGAAACTCAGGCTGATGCCCCTGTTCAGATACCTGAGCACACGGAAGGTGATTCAGATAACGATAATCTTACTCCCCGTGAAAAAGTGATGGGCTACTATCATCAGGGCAGAGAACTGGATGATATTGCTGCGCGAACCGGCCTTCCCCTTGGCGAAGTTGAGCTGATTATTGAACTTCACAAATAGCCTGTATACATATGTCCCATACATGAGAGAACATATTACATGAACAATCCCCAACAATCACATATCAGATATATTCACCAATCAGCGCAGAAATTTTTTCGCAAATCTGAGGCCTGGCAAAGCGATGAGGGTGCCGAAATGGTGCTCCAGGAGGCTCGAAGACGGGGCGGTGAAATGGGCCTGCGTGAGCTGCACTCCCTGCGCTCCTTGCTAATGTACGGCTCCTATCAATCCCTGATTCGGGCTGCAGATCAGCTGCACATGTTTCTCTATGACAGTTCACATGATATTGAACACAATTATCTCCAAGGCAACGATTCGGAACATGCCCCCCTGAAAACTCTGAAAAATCCGGGAGCGCTGGCAAAGAACTTCGGCGCCTCCTGCAGGAATTCAAAACAACCTGGAAAACCCAGTCCGGAAAAATGGAAGACAGCGAAAACCGTATGATGCCGGAAAAACAATCCAAGCCGTCAGTACTCCATCCGGTTTCAACCGATAATCCTGTATCAATCCATAATCCTGTGTCAGCCGATATTTCAGTGTCAGCCGAAAATCCTGTGTCCGTCAACAGCCAGACGGTGCGTATGCCGGATTACACACTGTTTGAAAAACCATTTGAACCAGGCCCCGCAAATGGATCCCGCTCTTTTCTACTTGGCATAGAATTCCAGAGCCGTGAAACACTCCCCAGCGCAAGAATATTCGTTGCCCTGAATGCTTTGAAACATCATGGAACTGTTGAAGCTCTACAACCTGATTTGCAGAAAATCAGAGAACTGGAAGCTGCCGGGCAATCTCCCCAAGTGGTTTTCCTGCTCTGTAAAAGTCCTAAGCCCGGCTTTGATCCCGAAGCGGCTATTAAAGATGCAGGGCTTAAGGTGTTTTTAATACTGCGGGTAGACTCAACATCCGGAGTCAGTCCTTCAGGCCATGAATGTGAATTGGACGAATACAACTCCGAGTCTTTCGGCATCAAGCTAGAGAAACAGGACATTCTATCAGTTTTCCGCTTCGCGTATAGCCGTCATGGGGAAGAAGAGCTGCCCCATCTTCTAAACCATTTGGATTCCGGTCAGCAATCTCCCGCAGCTCTTTTTCACTTCATAACTGTACACACACTCACTCAGCTAACACGATTCCCGGACAGAATGCTGAAGCTGAATCTTCAATGCAGGGTATCCTGTATTCACCCTCAAATCCAAATGCGGCTTAAGGAAATCTGCGCATTGGCGCTGAATAACAGTATCCGCCATGGAGAAAAGAACCTGGACATACACATTTCCCTTCTCCCCGATCAGGAAAAAACAATGGTTTTCCAGTATCGAGAGAATACCCCCCTCAGTACCGCACAAACTGAAGCTCACAACAGGGAACCCCGGCAAGCCTCTTCCCGAGAAACAAATCCGGCAGCCGGGATGGATGTAACGGATTCAATATCCGGCGCAGGACTTGGAATGGATGGAATCCGGCGCCTGGCCTTGAGCATCAGTCCAAAATCCAGCATGCCGGCAAAGGGCTCTTCAACAATAAACATCACCTTTTCCCGGGAGCTGAGCTATCAACCGTTGATCTACATAGAAGATTTGGGAGGAGAAATACGGGCTGTCCCCCTATACAGAGTTGCCGCAAGAGAACCGTTCGCCAAGGCCCGTCTAATCTACTCGGGAGAAAACTCCTGCCATTACAACACCAGAATGATGGGCCCCCAACCCCTTCACTTCGGGTACGAACTTTTGGAACAGTACAGTCTGGAAACTGAGGGCACGGGAGAGAAATCAAGGAATGAACCGCAAATCCTGCTGCTATATTGTCCCGGCGGCGGCTACGGTACATTTCTTATAAAGCGGGTAGTGGGGGCTGGAAGGGAGTTTGTATCTGTGGATGCTGATACTGTCTGGAGTGATCAGAAAGGATGCAGAGTTATCCTTTTATAACGCCCCAAACAATGTGGAAGTCAATCAAAATGCTGAATTCTCCGGTTAGCTAGGAAACACCACCTAACCGGAGGACTCAATGAATCCACTTCTTCCCCATTGCCCCAATCCCAGCTGCATCTACTTTGATGAAAGCGAGCTGATCCCCAACTGGTATTACATCCATGGCCGCTACTCCAGCAAAATCAATTATGGTATGCCCCGTTTCCGCTGCCGGGAATGCGGAAAAACCTTCGGTCACACCACCTTCTCCATCGATTACTACGTGAAAAAGCGGGTCGATTACAGCCGCCTCATCGCCGGACTGTGCAGCGGTTCCGGTCTCTGGGATATCACCCGTTTCACCGGCCATTCGGTGGATGTAATTCTCAACCGATTCGAGCGCCTGGCCCGGGCCGCCATCGCCGTACACTCAGATATCATGGCGGATCTGAATTTCGGCGAAAATCTGGTCATGGACGGCTTTGAATCGTTTTCAGTTTCCCAGTTCTACCCCAATAATATCAACATTGTGGCCGGAAGCAAGTCAGAATTTCTATATTCTCTTGGATATTCAGGGTTACGTCGAAAAGGAGCCAAGACGGAAAAGCAGAAACTCCGCCAGATTGAGCTGGAGAAAACGGCAAAAGCCCACCCGGAGGAGACAAAATGGAGCGTACAACACATTCTTGAGCATCTTTTTACCTGCCTGAAACAGAAATTGGGAGAAAAAGACTGGAACAGGACCCTCTTTACCGACAAGCATCGGGATTATCCCCGGGCGATGGAAGAGATTGAGGGGTTTGCCGGCAAGATCCTCCATGTGGCAATTTCCTCCAAGTTGACAAGAAATCATGCCAACCCGCTGTTCCCGGTGAATTATGCCGACCGGCAGTTTCGAAAAGATCTTTCGGATCATGTGAGAGAAACGGTGAAGTTCGCCCACTGCCCCAGTGCCATGATGAGCAGGATGAGCGTGTACCAGCTGTTTCACAACTGTCTGGTGTCCAGGCGGTTGACGGCGTACCGCAGAATGGATGACTCGACACATGCCGAGGCGGCCGGCTTGGAACCTGACAGGCTGTCACAGATTCTTGAGAACAGAATGTCCAGCCGGCCGTTTTTGAGCAAGCTGAATATCGACAGCGAAATGGAGAAAACCTGGAGGATGGGCTGGAAGATTCCCGGAGGGAAGCTTGGCAGATATGTTCCAAAGTTTATTGCAGCATGAGTTTATGGCAACATGAGATGGCCTCGGCGAGTTGGGCCTGACTGGTTCAGGGAAACGGGCTGCCTGGGTATGAGACAGAGAATACGCAGGGATTTCGGCTCTGGGGCTGTTTCCACATTGTTTGGGGCATAAAAAAAACGGTATGCCTGGACGTCGGAAAGCATACCGTTCAACGAGAGTCATCCTCTCTATTTATCATCTTCGGTGCGCTCCCGGAAATTCTTGACCCGTTTTTTGCTCTTGCGGATTAATTCCATGGTTTGTTGAGCTCCGGAGCCCAGTCTGGAATAGAGCGTTCTGCTGCGGCGCAGCGCTTCTTCAATATCCGGTGCATCGGGCAGCTTTGCAAGGCTTTCCATTACATCATTGATCAGAAAACCTGCTATCCGTCTGTTATCATCCCCAAGAAGCTGTGTGTCCAGATGATCCAGCAGCTGAAGCAGTTGTTCGAGGTTTGAATTGCCGGATTCATATTCTCTCATCTGGTCCAGAGCTTTTTCACACATCATGGAGATGCCGTTCAGCGATTCTGTCAGCGATTCAAGAATAAAAGTTGCATCGGATATCCTGATGTTTTGTCGAGGGTTGTCCTGGTGGGGGGCCATTCTTTCATGGATGTCGGTTCTCCTTTTCTCGCTATGAGGTATCTTTCCGGGATCAATATATTGAAAACCCGGAATGCGTCGGCTGAAAGGCGTGAGAGAATAGGTTTCGGGAGCGTCTGGCTTTCTCAGCTGATACTCAAACCAGTCGCAGAAAATATCCATCCGGGAATCACTGAGTATGGGGGTCCCTTCATAGCTTTCTCGTTCCACCGGATTTCCTGAGATGAGATATGAAAAACTCTGCTGTTCGCAGGGTTTGAATCGGCTGCCCCTGATTGCAAGGGTTTCCTCGATATATGAACCTTTGAAATGGGTTTGGTGTCCTGGAAAACCCATATCCAGACCCGCAGTGTATATGGGGCTGCAGCCCAGAAACCTCAGGAAATCCCATGCGGTGGTTGCAACAGATCCCCCTGATCCCAGGGAGGGCCGGGGAGGATACTGTTTTTCAAAGTATTCTCCAAGGGGAAACATGGATTTGCAAAACCGGGGCGTTCCGCCAAGGAGTCTGAATGTCCGGGGGTGAGCGGATGTCTCGCTGATGAGAATGGGCTGTATGGAATTACCGGGAAGGGAAAGCTCAGAAATACGTTCAAAGTGTTTGGTGTTCCAGTATTGGGGGTCTACAGCCAGTACAAAATCCGGATTAACACCATGTCGAAGGCAGAACGGATATGCCGTGTCCACTGCGCATACGGGCATTTTCCCTGCCAGGTTTTTTAATTCATGAGCCACTGATTCAATGCCCGGTCCTCCCGCTAAAAGGAGCGCCGGGCTGCCGGAAAATATCCCCTGGAGGGATGCAATATCCCCGCTCTGGTCGGTGAGAAAAAAGTTCTGGATGAGATTTTCCATCCATCGTTGCCCGAAGCGTTTCAGGGTGTTTCGGTTGATGGTATCCCGGTTGCTGAATCGCGCGCTGAGTTCCCGGATTCGATTGTACCAATCCCGATAAATTCTCTTATGCGCATCCAGGGAGAACAGGATGTAGCCTGCGTGAAACAATGCACTGAGCTCTTTTTCCCATGTGCCGCTGCTTTCTTCGTTCCAGGGTTCGGGGCAGATAATTCTGCATTCAGGTAAATCGGGTTCCCCCTGGTGAATCAGTTCAAGCCATTCAGCATGGGGTTCAAAGCAGACCACCTCGGCGTTGGGAAGGAGCTTCTGTATTGCATGGATATGATACCCTAAACCCAGGCCGAAAACCACGATTCCCGGGAGTTCCGGCTGCTTCCCGTCCAGAGCTTTTGCAGTGATTTTTTCCGCTTCCTTCACCGGGTTGCGCCTGCTGTGAAGGTGAATGGTTCCCAGTTCTGCACAGAGAATGCCCCGTTCATTCCGGTATATTTTTCCTCCGGGAAATTCAGGAGAGGGAGGGGTGGGATGATTACTCATTTTCCGACTCTCCTGAATCCGGGGGGGTGTCATCAAGATACAGGTTCAGTTCCATCCCTTCCTGGAAGGGAGTTCCCGGAGGAGGTGTCTGACGCTGTACCCAGCCGTTCCCGTGAATTCGCAAGGATAGATCTTCCCGTTCATAGAGCGCAAGCAGGGTTTTCAGGGGCAGCCCGCTGTAATCCGGTATCTGCGAGCTGATGGGCGGAAGCAGGGGTTCAGCAATTTCCAGAGATGAAGGAAGACCGGGAATTCTTTCACCACCGGCATCCAGCTGAAGATACGGGATAATAAACTCTCCCAGGTCTTTGATTACCGGAGCTGCGATTCTACCTCCCAGAAAACTGTCCCCCCTGGGATGCTGAATTACCACATACATGATCAGTTCCGGATTATCGCTTGGAAGTATGGCCAGTGTGCTGGCAATGAAGAGTTCATCGGAATACCGGCCGGTTTCCGGATCGATAACCTCTGCGGTGCCGGTTTTTACTGATATTTCCATTCCGTCGATAGCAGCTCTCCGACCGGTTCCTCCGCTGCCGCTGGCGGCATTCATGTATTCAAGAATTGCATCTGCCACCTCAGGCTCTAAAACCTCCCGTACCGGTGTTCGTCCGTATTCCCGGATAAGCTCTCCTGAGGGGCTCACAATGCGTTTGATGATGTGAGGCTTCAAGAGAACTCCCTCATTGGCGAGGGCGCTGGCCGCCTGCATCATCTGGATGGCGGTTACCCCGATTTCCTGACCGATGGCAATGGTGGGTTTACTTCTTCCTGACCAGCGCTCCACATCTGCGAGCAGTCCGGATTCTTCTCCGTTCAATTCGATTCCCGTGGGCTGACCGAATCCGAATCGACGGAGCAGATGGTAGAAGCTTTCCCGGTTCACCGTATCCGAGGCATAAGCGGCTCCCACATTGGAGCTGTACTGAATAATCCCCCTCGGGCCGATAACACCGTAATTACCCAGATCGGTGATGGGGATTGAGATACGGGGGTTGGTGTAGCCTCCGGATGTATTGAATCGGGAGCTGTCGGTTACTCCTCCCAGATGCATGAAGGAGGCCAGAGAGAATACTTTAAAAACCGACCCGGGTTCATAGCTCATTTGGATGGGACGGTTTCGCCGAACATCTTCATCAAACTCGTTGAAACGGTTGAGATCATAATCCGGTTTGCTTACATAGCTGAGCATATCTCCGTTTTTGGCATCCATCACCATGATCATCACCGAATCCGGTGAGTGCTGTTCCATCAGGTCTTCGGCGATCTGCTCA
Source organism: Salinispira pacifica (assembly GCF_000507245.1). Taxonomy (GTDB): domain Bacteria; phylum Spirochaetota; class Spirochaetia; order DSM-27196; family Salinispiraceae; genus Salinispira; species Salinispira pacifica. The sequence goes on from NC_023035.1 coordinate 1,285,704, forward strand.
ACGGCATTCTGAATAACGATATCGATGGTAAGAAAAATCTGACTGCCGTAGACTCTCTTCCGTGGATTGTCAGGAGCAGGACTCAAAAGCTCGTCCTGAGTGAACTCGATCCCTTCAAGGCCCGAATTATCGGTGCCGGTGAATCCGATAACATGGGAGGCTGAGTTGCCTTCAGGATACACCCTGCCCACATCTCTGCGCAGTGTTACCCCCGGCAGTTCACCCTGCTGTTTCAGGAGCTCAAGCACCTCGGCTTCCCCTGGAGTGATGGTTCGTTTTATCACCACGTCGCGGTTGGGAATGCTCAAGCGCTGAAGGATATCTTCCCGGGGGATATTCAGCACCCGGGAAAGCTGCTGGGCCGTAGCCTGAGAATCTTCAACATAGGGGGTCCACACGGTAACTGTGGGAAGTTCGCTTTGTATTGCCAGAAGTCTGCCATTACGGTCAAGGATCGGTCCTCTCTCTACATCAAGAACGCTGCCCGGCGGGTCGTACGTTTCTCCGGCGCTGAGCATGATTCGTCCATAATGAATGAGAAGGGTCACTGCAAAGAGCAGCAATGCTCCCCCCACAACGGCGATTCTCCGGTTTGACAACGATGTATTCACTGGAACCATATTACCGGGTATTCGGCTGCATTGGAAGATCCTGCGGAGGATGAGCGGTGGTGAAAATATCTTATTCTCCGGAACTCTCCGGTCGATAAGAACTATATGACCAGTATTATCAAACGTCAGATTGTTGAAGAGCGCTCCCATACCCGTCCGGAAAAAAACAGCCGCCGGAACGAACCGATGCGGCCTCTTGAAGTTATTTCCACTGATCCAGCTCGTCTCTGGAGCCAGGATAATAAACCGGGAAGAAAGAAGCTGTTCTCACGGGAAAAGCGGCAGAGCCTATCATCCAGCTCTCCGGCGATTATCAACTTCCCCGAAACAAGGCGGAAACCCTGGCCCGCAGGCGGAGGACCGGGAAAAGAGGGTAATGACCTTCAGATAAACTGGATCGATCTGCTGTTCATGTCCAATATGATAATGGTGCTGGTGCTGCTGGCACTCTTTCTCGGCCCCGCCCGGGGTTCCCTGAGCATGTATATCGACAGCCGCAGTCTGTATCTGCCTCCGGGGCTTTACAGCGGGGCGTTTGCCGTTCCCCATGATTCGGGAATACAGCTTTCTTCGGCTGCACCTGCCGTGGAAGATCTGCCTGATGTGGATCATAGCCAGTTTGACGCTCTTGAGGTGAGTGAATATCAAATCCAAAATGGAGATACCCTGGGGCAGATAGCTCTGGATTTTGATTTGAATATGGATACGCTCATCAGCTTCAATCAGATACGTGATGTACGGCGTATGCAGGTAGGTCAGTCGCTGCAAATACCCAATCGTGACGGCCTTTTGCATCATGTTGAGCAAGGGGATTCACTCAGCGCATTATCCGATGAATACGGAAGCAGCCTCAATGCAATATTGGATGCCAACTCCCTGGATTCGGAAACTATTTCTCCGGGAGATACAATCTTCATTCCGGGTGTAAAGATGAACCAGACCGATCTGAAGCTGGTCCTGGGAGAACTGTTCATATATCCGGCCAGTGGAAGATTCACAAGCGGATTCGGCTACCGGGCAGACCCGTTCACCGGAGCCCGCCGCTTTCACAATGGAGTTGACTGGGCGAACAGGGTGGGAACCCCAATAAAGGCATCAATGGCGGGTACAGTGGTACATGTTGAGTCCCAGATCGGAAACTACGGCCGTTTCGTGATCATACAGCATCCCCGCGGCTTTCAAACCCTCTATGCTCATATGGACAGCATAGCCGTATCCCGGGGAGAATATGTGTCCCAGGGGGAAATGATAGGCAGAATGGGAAATACCGGACGGTCCACCGGGCCACACCTTCATTTTTCATTGATTCGTAACGGTAATTTTGTAGACCCGTTGGCGTATTTACATTAGAATGGCCCTATCATTAAACAGCTATTCAAATAATCGCCAAAATACACGAGGGAGTTCAGCTATGCGGCGTATCGCAATATTCATTATCATTCTGCTGGCAGTATTTACATTTATTAATGCATACACTGTGGAGCGGAATAATGGAGTGGAACAGGCGCAGTTCTCCGTCATCTCTGACGGAGAATAAGCCTGACCGGCCCGGCAACTAAATCAGAACCCTGCATCAACATCCTAATTAATCAAAAAATTAATCAAAAATCCGACATACTGACAGACTCCTGAAAATCCTTCCGAAGATATCCCGGCGCAACGTAATAGGTCCGGGAAGAACGAGGTCAGGGACTCCGCTCCGAAATCGACAGGCCGTGGGGGCCGTTTTCAGGCCCCGTGACAATGCTTGTATTTTTTTCCGCTTCCGCAGGGGCAGGGGTCATTCCTTCCCACTTTCGGCTGGGAGCGGACAACTGTTGCGGCTTTCTGGCCGGGCAGGGGACCTTTGCGGGAGCCTGAGCCGGATCCGCCGGAGGCTGCCCTGGCACCCTGGGAAGGTGCAGCTCCCCCGGAACGGCTGAGAAGATTCAATTCCTGATGCTTCACTTCACCCCTGGGCATCTGTACCGCAGCGGGCTGCTCAAGGCCTTTGGTGCGTACCAGAATCAGCTTCCGGGCAACCGCCAGGCGGATTCGCTGTATCATCTCATCGAAGATCTGAAACCCTTCCAGTTTGTACTCAAGCAGAGGATTTTTCTGGGCGTAGCTTCTCAGGTAGACGGCTTCCCGGAGGGCTTCCAGGTTCTCAAGGTGATCCTGCCAGCCGTTATCAATATTCATCAGATATTCTCGGCGGAGAGCCAGGTTCAGAACATCCTTGCCGATATCCTGTTCCTTGGAGCTGAGTTCGTCTCTGATCAGGGCGCGAATGTGTTCACCCGCCTGCTCTGCGGTAAAATGGGCGTAATCTGATGTTTTACCCGGCAGGCTGTACAGCAGTTCCTCTTTCAAATGGTCTGCAAGCTCTGCCACACCGGCTTCTCCCAGTACCTTCCGGCTGCCGTATGCTTCGCTGAAGCCTTCCAGACTGTTTTCCACACTGGCCAGTACTCTCTGGATCAGTTCATCATCCTGAAGAATGCTGTCTCTCTGATCGTAAATAAACTTGCGCTGTTCGTTCAGTACATCATCAAATTTCAACAGATGTTTCCGGATTTCGAAGTTTCTTTCTTCAACCTTGTTTTGCGCCCGCTCGATGGCCCGGTTCAGAAGAGGGTGGTTCATGGCTACTTCACCCTGCAGTCCGGCCCTGGCCATCAGCGATTTCATATTTGCCGCTCCCCCTCCGAAGAGGCGCATCAGCTCATCATCCATGGATAAAAAGAATTTACTCCGACCGGGATCACCCTGACGGCCGCTTCGTCCCCTGAGCTGGTTATCTATCCGCCGGCTTTCATGCCGCTCGGTACCCAGAATATAGAGTCCTCCCAGCTCCTTCACCCGCCGGTTCTGGGGAATCCATTTTTCCCGTTCCTTTGCGAATGAAGCTTCCAGGGCGGCATCGTCCGCATCGCTTCCGGCGGCCCGCCGGGCTCTGAAATCGGGATTTCCTCCCAGTTTGATGTCGGTACCACGGCCGGCCATGTTGGTGGCGATGGTCACCGAACCTTCAGCTCCCGCCTCAGCCACAATCAGCGCTTCTCTGGCGTGGTTTTTTGCATTCAAAACCTCATGGCGAACACCGCGCTTGGTAAGAAGCTGTGAGAGCCGCTCGGATTTATCGATTGAAACGGTACCCACCAGAATAGGTTGACCCTTCCGGGATACTTCCTGGATCTCGTCGCAGATAGCGTTAAATTTTGCTTTCTCGTCCAGAAATATTACATCATCCTGGTCGTTTCGAATCACCGGACGGTTGGTGGGGATCACGGCCACATCAAGACCGTAAATTTTCTGAAATTCCTTTTCCTCTGTAGCAGCAGTACCGGTCATACCGCTGATCTTGTTGTACATTCTGAAAAAGTTCTGAAACGTAATGCTGGCAAGGGTACGGCTTCGCTGCTGGATTTTTATGCCTTCTTTGGCTTCGATAGCCTGATGAAGGCCTTCGCTGTAGCGTCTTCCGTGAAGAATACGGCCGGTGAACTCATCCACGATTTCCACCATGCCGTCTTTCACCACATAATGGGTGTCTTTGTGAAACAGCAGCTTCGCCCTCAAGGCCTGGGTTGCATAGTGAATATACTCAAAGTTTTCACTGTCATATAAGCTGCCGCTGAAGGTTTTCTGCTGCTGAAAAGCCGATTCAAGGCTGGTGAGACCGTCATCGGTGAAGCTGATCTTTTTGTTCTTTTCCTCCACCTTGTAATCACCCACCGGTTCTTCCGGATAATCATCTGTGGCCGGATCCTTGGCGCACTCCTGAAGATACTGAACCGCTTTTTTGGCTTCCACGTATTTTCGGGTGTCTTCCTGGGTGGGGCCTGAAATAATCAGGGGTGTTCTGGCGCCGTCTATGAGGATGGAGTCGATTTCATCGATGATGCAGTAGTGATGTCCCCGCTGCATCTTTTCCCGCCGGGAATAGCGCATATTATCCCGGAGGTAATCAAAGGCAATTTCGTTGTTGGTTCCGTAGGTGATATCTTTGTCGTAGGCATCCTTTCTCTGATCAAGGGGAAGCTGACCGATCACGTAACCCACACTGAGACCAAGATATTCAAAAACCGGACCCATCCATTCGGCGTCCCGCTTGGCAAGGTAGTCATTCACCGTCACCATGTGCACGCCCCTGCCTTCAAGGGCGTTCAGGTATGCGGGGGCAACACTTGAGAGGGTCTTCCCTTCACCGGTCTTCAGCTCCATGATTCTTCCCTGATGCAGGGCAATTCCCCCGAGGATCTGCACATCATAGGGCCGTTCACCCAGCGTTCGTCTGGCAGCTTCCCGCACCATGGCAAAGGCTTTGGGGAGAATTTCCGACATATCTCCCTGATCCGCAAGATGAGCTTTCATTTCACGGGTCCGGCTGAGAAAGTCTTCCGCTTCCAGTTTTCGTGCCCAGCTTTCCAAGGCGTTTATCTCATGAAGGATGGGCAGGAGATCCTTCAGATCCTGTTCATGTTTATTGCCGAATAACGATTCAAATAGTCCTTGTAACATGACATGAGTCTATACTCAGCTCCTTTGCCGGTCAAGATTGACAGAGAGTACCAGCCTCATTACTATCGTGGCATGTATACAGCTCTTGAGACCAGATCCGGAAAGCGGTGGCTGATCGCGAGTTTCGTTATCCCGGGTATTCTTCTGCTGATCAGTCTTTTCTCCTCCTGCGGAAGCGGAGGAGGGGGAGAAATTCTTGAGGCTGAAAAGCTTTTTGACCTTCCCGTGGGAATTCTCGAGGATGAGGTTGATATTTTTCACCGGGGCAACACTCTTCCGAATCGGAAAAATTCTCTCTATATGTATCAGGGCCTGATTTTTATCGGCAACTCCCTTGGATCCAAGGTGATGGAATTCTCCTCCTACGGTGACCTCATTTCTCTGATCTATAATGAAAATGAAAATCCCCGGCCGGTACTCCTCTCATCCCGTCAGGATGAGCAGATGGTGGTGAACCGCAGCGCCACCGCCTTTCCGTTCCGGGACATTGGTAATATTGCAGTAACGGAGGACCATGTCCTTCTGGTTGAGGATCACGTTGCCCCGGAGCGCAGACTTCTGGATCAGGAAACGGGAACCGCCCTGCAGCATGTGATTCACCGCTTTGGACCTTCGGGCAATTATCTGGATTATATCGGCCAGGAAGGTGTGGGCGGCACGCCATTTCCTTTTATTGTGTCCATGAATCTTACCGCCCGTGATGATCTGGTGGTTACCACCCGGAGCCTGAACGCCTACGAAATATTCTGGTACAACAGAGACGGCGATATTCTGTACACCCTTCGTATTGACGAAGATCATCTGCCTGCCGGCGACCAGGGCACCTTCCCGTCTCTGGAGACGATTTATCCCGATATGGAGGCATACCGCCTATACCTGCACGTGAATTTCGAGCAGGAGAACGGAGAGAATGTCACATCGGCGGTGTACACCCTTGATCTCCCCGAAAGCGTCTATAGCGGATCATTTGAGCTGCCGGAGAATCTCCAGCCCCTTCCGGGGCAGGAGGGGCTGGAATACATCCAGTATCTTTTCGAATTCATCGGGACCGCAGCTGACGGGCATTTATTTTTTATCAGCAGAAACAACAGTTTTGAACACACACTGATTATCATGGATAATGAGGGCAGGCTGGTTGCACGGAGAATTCTCCGGATCGAAAATCCCGATATTTTCTTCAATGATTACACGGTATCACGGGAAGGAATCATCACCGCCCTGCTGGGCGACCCCGGCGGAGTAGCCCTGTATTGGTGGAGGGCCGACGAACTGCTTCCCTGATTTCTTACGTGGATGCGGTTTCCGGAAATATTCCAGGGGAAGATCCCTGGAAATGGGGCCATGCAGGGAAACGCCCGTGCAGTGAAGCAGCGGAGAGAAAGGAAGATGTGATGGCAGAAGACAGTATTCAGAAACAGATCCGGGCCGGAGGATCAGCGGGACGGCCGGACGGTATCGGGGGTACTTTCGGATTTATTGCCGACACGGATCGTATGAGGGCTTTTGACCGTGAGTCGGCGGCCATTGTACCCGAAATGATTCTCATGGAGCAGGCAGGCGGTGCCATGGCCCGGGAGATGCTCAGGGATATTCAGAGCATTCCCGGACGACCTGGTTTCTGTATTCTCGCCGGCCCCGGCCATAACGGCGGAGACGCTCTGGTTGCTGCCCGTCATATTATCCGCGACGGCTATCCGGTGGAAGTTTTTTATCTGCACCCTTCAAAGGAAGATCAGCTACTCTCTGACATGCTGACAGCGTTGGACAGGGATCGGTCCAGGGTACACGCTCTCCGAAAGGATTCCCGGGATCAGGGCTGGGTCCGGTTGTGTGAATTTCTTGAAGCCCGGGAGCCGGAGGCTTCTTCGTGGGTTCTGGTTGACGGATTCCTGGGATCGGGTATAAGCCGTCCGCTGTTTCCTGCTCAATCCGAGACCGGCCCGAAAGCCGCCCATTCCGGCCCGGAGTTGAATCACGGAATGGAACGGCTGGTGAAGATCTGGAATTCATGGCCCGGCCGGCGCTATGCCCTGGATGTACCCAGTGGCAGCAGTGAAAAGGCTTCCCCCCGGTGGCCGGTGCTCCAGGCTGATGTAACCCTGGCTGTACAGTTTCCCCGGCGCTATCTCTACCGGCCCCAAATCCGGAAGTTCGCCGGAGATATCCGCACAATCACCATAGGTTTTCCTCCTTCCAGGCAGGAAGCCCTGATTGCTTCATACCCCGGCAAGGAAGCAGCCCTGACAGATACGGGACTCAGCGAACTGCTCACTCCCCGTATGCTCCGGCAGCTTGTTCCTCCCCTGCCTGCAGACGCCCACAAGGGTGTACGGGGAAAAGTGGAGGTGTACGCTGGCAGTCAGGGGATGACCGGTGCAGCCCGGCTCTCCGCCTCCGCCTCCCTCCATGCCTCAGCCGGACTGGTAAAACTGTACAATGCCGACCCCAGTGTCCTGGATGCTGCATCTGCAGGGGATCCCTCCCTCATGACAGGCATCCTTTCTCCCGACGGATTTCAGCCCGGAACCTGGGGCACCGCCGCACTGGCAGGACCGGGCTGGGGCCAAAAAAAGGACCAGAGAAAGGACCAGAGCGGTATTCTTGCGTCCCTCGGGGCTTCCAGCCTTCCTCTGCTTCTGGATGCCGATGCCCTGCAATTGGCGGCGGCGGATGCAGAATTGAAAATACTCCTTGCCCGCCGTGAACCGGCATTGATCATGACGCCTCATCCCGGGGAAGCCGCAGCTCTCCTGAACACTGATACCCAGGAAATTCTTCAGGATCCCCTGACCGCTGCAGGAAAAATTGCACAAAGCTTTCAGGCTGCTGTGGTGATCACGTCTTCCCTCAGCTATCTGGCGGATGAGAAGGGTCACAGCGCCGTGCTGGATGCCTCAAATCCGGCACTTGGAACTGCCGGCAGCGGGGACTGTCTCGGGGGTATCATTTCAGCCCTTTTGGGAAGGGGGCTGAATGCCTGGGACGCTTTGAGAGCCGGGGTGCTCATTCACAGTGAGGCAGGCAGAAGATGTTTTGCAGCTCTCGGGTTTTTTACATCTGCTGAACTGCTTCCCCGGGTTGGACAGATTATCGGGGAACTGCAGTTTGGAGGGGTGGACCAATGAGAGAACCGAAATCACCGGAGACCCGTATCCCCGGCAGCGATCAGTATCATTTTCACTACAGCCGGGAGGACCGGATGAATCTTGCAGGCGATACCCTGGGAAGGGTGGATAATCGCTCATGGTTCAGGAAAAACCGGGGAAATGTGCTGCTGATCATCGATATCCTGCTGATCATTATTATCTTCATCATATTCAATACCCTTCTGAAACCCGATCCCAGCACAGCCGAGAGCGGGAACCATCAATTCCAGCTCAGAGCAATGCAGTTCGGGGATGAAATTCTGGCCACAGTGAAGATCACGGCCCTGGAGGATCTGGTATCCGGAAGTCCGGGTACCGTTGAGGTGAGTCTTGAAACTGCCTCCGGCCGGGAAAATTCCGATGACTTTTCCCCCGAAGAATGGGTAATCCGGGATCTCCTGCCGGATCGAAGTGACAGAGAGCGGATAATCCGTTTTCGGCTACCCGGTGAACTGCTAGACCAGGACCGCAGCATTCCGGTAATTGTCGCCAGGCTGCGAACCGGAAACCGGGAGATTATTCTCCGCCGTCAGGTGAAACTTGAATAAACTGGAATAACGCAGTGAGAATCAGTACACTTATACCAAGGAGATACTGGAAATTCCCCAATTACGGATGTTTTCCGGATCTCTCAAAGGAGGAACAGAATGTTTCAAATATTCAGCTTATTTGTACTTGCATTAGGATTCTCAGGATTCATTCTCTCATTCGGATGGTTTGATCAGCGGTTGAAGTGCGGTGAAGTTTTCAGTGCAGAAAAAGTCCTTTCACCCAGGTTTGTACTGATGTTGGGGGTGGTAATGGCGATCCTCACCCTCTTGCGTCTCTTTTTCCCTCATCCGGGAAACCTTGCAGTCCTTGGGGATATTCTTCCGGTTCTCAGCGGGGCACTTGCCTCCCTTATGCTGATCAGCGACTATTTTGTCCAGAAATCCGAGGCGCCTGCAGCACTGTTCATCACTTTTGAACGCCTTTTTCTTCGACACAGAAATATCATCGGCGTTCTCATTGTTTTCATTGCCCTTGTGCACTTCATTTTTCCCGGAATACAGGTGCTGTGACAGCAGAAACATCTTCCTTCCCGTCAACGGTAATATCTGTTGCCGGTTTGTACTTCCTGGGCGGCCGGCTGTTGCTGGCCCTCCGGAAAGATGAAGGGGGAAGCATGGACGGCCGCTGGGAACTGCCCGGGGGAAAATGTGAAAATGGAGAATCACCGGAAACCGCCCTGGTGCGTGAATGGAAGGAGGAACTTCTGATCACTGTCCGGGTACTTGGTTTTTCCGGAAGCTCCGAATTTACCCATCGGGGAGTTCATCACCGGCTGTTGGGATACCGTGTTCAATCCCGGGAAGTCCCGGAAAATTCTCTTCTTCATGATAAAATTGAGTGGTTTTCCCGCCCTTCACTTGAAAAGCTTCTCAAAAATACGCCGGATCTCCTTGTTGATTCGGACCGGAAGCTCCTCAAAGCCCTCTTGACCCAAAACCTTCCGGATCTTCGTTAGTCAGACAGGTTTTGCTGCTCTCCCACCCACAGAAGAAATCTGACACAAATCCGTGACGACAGATGGAGGCCGGAGGAATCGGCAAATTACTGCCGGCATTCGGAAAAGCTGCGCTTAAATAACCGTCCCGTCGGGAATGATGGTGTTCTTCGGCACTACAATAATACCGTCCCGAACATAGTAAAATCCGTTGTCACCCTCTTTTCGGTCAATGTTATCGATTCCGATGCGGCATCCCTGGCCGATTCGGGCATTCTTGTCGATGATGGCGTTTTTGATCATGGTTTTTCCGCCTATTCCGATATCGGGAATGCCGCTCTCACGGTTTTCCTGTCTCTCAACAGGTGTTTCGTAATAGTCGGCTCCCATGCAAATTGCTCCGTCCAGGTTCGCACCGGATTCAATAAAGGTACGGATGCCCACAATGGAATTGGTGATATTCGCGTTGGTGATGATGCAGCCGTCGGCGGTCAGGCTCTGGCTGATTGAGCTGAAGTTGAATTTACTGGCGGGCAGGTCCCGTTTATGGGTGTAGATAGGCATGGCCTCGTCATAAAAATTAAACGAGGGGTAAATGCCCGCCAGACTGAGATTCGTTTCATAGAAGTTCCGGATGGTACCGATATCTTCCCAGAATCCTGTGTATATATAGGACTGAACCTTGTGCTTTTTTATCAGTCCCGGAATGATTTCATGACCGAAATCGGTGAGGGCATTGTCCAAAGCCTTTTCCATTACGTCTGCCTTGAAAAGGTATATACCCATGGAGCCCAGATAATCCCGGCCTTCCTTGCGCATCTCTGTGTCGGGATGAAGGCGGTCGGGAATGCGCATTTCTTCAATGTTCTGCCCGGGTTCGGGTTTCTCCAGAAAGCCCTTCACCGTACCTTTGCTGTTCAGTTCCAGAATTCCGAACCCCCCGGCGGCGTCCCTGCTTACCGGGGTGGCTGCAATTGTGGCGTCTGCGCCGCTTTCGATATGCTTGAGAAAGAAATCCGCCAGATCCATTCTGTAGAGCTGATCGCCTGAAAGAATGAGATAGTGGCTGGGTCGCTGGGTTTTAAAATGATGCATGTTTTTCCGTACGGCGTCGGCGGTTCCTTCATACCAGCCCGCCTGATCAAAACTCTGCTCGGCGGCCAGAATTTCAACAAAACCTTTGGTGAAGGAATCGAAGATATAGGTGTTTGCCAGGTGGAGATGCAGGGAAGCTGAGTTGAACTGGGTCAGCACATAGATGTTTTTAAAACCTGCATTTATCGAATTGCTGATGGGAATATCCACCAGCCGGTATTTTGCGCCGAAGGGAACGGCGGGTTTGGCCCGGTTCTTAGTAAGGGGATAGAGTCTTGTCCCTTTTCCTCCGCCGAGAATAATTGTAAGAACCTGGGGCATATGAATCTCCTTAACTTACTGTGTCCTATATCATCTTGAGAAAAATTGTCCCGATCTGCAAGGGGGAAAAGGCCGAACTAAACCGGTTAATTCTTCTTTTTTTTCGGAAAACCGGGTAGGATAGTGCAATGCCCGAAAACGGAAAAACGATGAACGCCCAGGATGAGGATATTATCCAGCAGCTCCGGAATGATCCGGATTTTATGAAACACGTCACCCACTGGGAGGTGATCCCCCCCAGGGAAGGTGTGTATTCGGAATTTCCCCCGGAGCTTAATCCCAAAATAGCTGACGGCCTCAGGAACAGAGGGATAGACCGGCTCTACAGCCATCAGGCTGAAGCATTCACCAGCTCACATGCGGGAAAGCACATGGTAATCGTCACCCCCACGGCTTCCGGAAAAACCTTGAGCTACAATCTGCCCGTACTCCAGACCATTCTCAACGAGCCGGACAGCAGAGCGCTGTATCTTTTTCCCACCAAGGCTCTGTCTCAGGATCAGCAGTCAGCGCTGAATGAACTCACCCTGAACTCCGAACTGGGGGTGAATATCGCCACCTATGACGGCGACACTCCTGCAAGTCTCAGAAGCAGCGCCCGGGAGAAAGGACAGATTATCATCAGCAATCCGGATATGATGCACGCGGGAATTCTTCCCAACCATCCCAAGTGGATCAAGTTTCTGAAGAACCTCCGCTACATCGTGATCGATGAGCTTCATGCCTACAGGGGGATTCACGGCAGTCATCTGGCCAACCTGATCCGGAGAATTCAGAGAATATGCCGGTTTTACGGCAGCAGTCCCCGGTTCATCTGCTGCTCCGCCACCATCGGAAACCCTGCAGAACTGGCAGCCAGAGTGATTAATTCTGATGTGGAACTCATAGATACCAACGGAGCCCCTTCCGGGGAGAAGCATCTGGTGCTTTACAATCCTCCGCTGGTTGACCGGGTACAGGGCATCCGCCGGGGAACGGTAAAAGAGAGCCAGAGGATCGCCCTGAGACTGCTCAGGGGCGGGGTGAAGACCATCGTCTTTGCCCGGAGCAGAGTCCGGGTTGAGCTTATTGCCGGCTACATCAGAAAAAGCCTTGAAAATCTCTACAGCGACAATGAACGGATCCGGGTGGAAGCCTACCGGGGCGGATATCTTCCGAATGAGCGACGGGAAATTGAGAAGGGTCTGCGTGAAGGTCTCATACAGGGGGTGGTTTCTACCAATGCACTGGAATTGGGTATTGATATCGGTGGGCTTGATGCGGCGGTAATGGCAGGGTTCCCTGGTTCCATCGCATCGGTATGGCAGCAGGCAGGAAGGGCAGGGCGAAGCGCCAGCCGGAGCATTGCAATCCTCGTGGCCTCCGCTTCTCCTTTGGATCAGTACATGGTCAAAAACAACGGATACTTTCTGGGCTCCAGTCCCGAGGCGGGGTTTATTAATCCGGAAAACTTTTATGTCCGAATGGATCATATTAAATGCGCAGCCTTCGAGCTTCCCTTTCCCGAAAACGGGGACCGGGAGTTTCCCGACGCCCCCATGTTTCTCCGGATTCTGGAGGAGGATGGCACGGTACGATTGAGCCGGGGAAGATACTACTGGTCCGACCGGGGCTATCCCGCCGAGGGAATCAGCCTGCGCTCGGCAACCACCGACAATGTGGTGATTATCGATACAACCGCCGGAAAAAATACCGTCATCGGGGAAATGGACCGACCCAGCGCCAAGGAGCTGATTTATCCCAAAGCCGTGTACATTCATCGGGGGGAGCAGTATGTGGTACATCAGCTCGATCTTGAAGAGCGCCGCTGCTATGTGGAGCAGAAAGAGCTGAACTACTACACTGATGCAGTGGTGAAACGGGACATCAAGGTGCTTGAAGAAGATGAGCAGCATCGAGTTCTGGGGGCAACTGTGGTGTTCGGGGATATTCTGGTGCGTACCCAGGTCGCCAAATTCAAGAAGCTTCGATTCAACAGTCATGAAAATATCGGTTTCGGCGAAATTCACCTTCCCGAAGAGGAAATGCACACCAATTCGGCGGTAATCCTCCTGGAGAAGGATTCTCCTCCCGGAAAAATATTTCTCTCCAGGGAACCCGGTGAACAGACAGCAGTGATCAGCCGGCTGGGTAACCTCATCCAGGCCACCGCACCCGCCTTCCTGCTCTGTGATCCCAGGGATCTGGGCATCGCCGAGCGGATACGGGATCCCCATTTTGCTTCTCCTGCACTATACGTATACGATAAATATCCCGGAGGATCAGGACTCAGTGCGACTCTGGTGGGAAAACTCCCGGAAATACTTCGGGCATCCCTTGAGCTTGTGGAAAACTGTCCCTGTGAGGAAGGCTGTCCTTCCTGCATCGGCCCCCGGCTGAAAGATGAAGAGATCGGAGAGAACCCCAAGCCCATGGTAATTCAGTTTATCTCCCGCTGGATGGAAGCCACCGGCAGCTGATCAGCCCGCCGGCAGCTGATCAGTCCACAGATCGGCCAAGTGCGGGAAAATCGGAACGTGCCGGCGACGGCTGAAATTTATACACACAGGAGAAAGAGGCAGCCCGGATGGATCTGTACGAACGAATAAAAAAGATCAAGGAGCAGCAGTCTCAAAAGCCCTCTCCGGCCGCAAAATCTTCTCCGGCCCATACGCCCTCTCCGACCCGTAAGCCCTCTCCGCCGCCGGAGACCGCCGGCAGCCGTCATGAAACCCGGCGGGAAATTCCCCCGGCACCGGCCCCATCAGATGGGGCAGCCCGGGCCCGTTCAGATGGATCAGACGGGTTGGATGAATCCGCCCCCGCTGAATCACGAGGGTGGATATCCCTTTATCCTATGGTCTGGACCAGGGTCCTAAACTATGAGCTTTCTCCACCCTCATCTTCCCCTCACCCCGGGCTTGGGTGGAACGGCAGCGGCTGGGATGAGTACCGTTATTACGATACCGAGACCACAGGGCTCTCATCAGGTGCGGGCACCTATGTGTTTCTGTTCGGTTCGGGCCGTTTTACGGATCAGGGTTTCCAGGTTCAGCAGTGGTTTCTGGGGGATTTTCCCTGGGAGCCGGAGTTCCTCACGGCTATGGGGGAATCAATGGAAGAAGAAGCTGTGTATGTAAGCTATAACGGAAGAAGTTTCGATTATCCCCTTTTGACCAGCCGCTATGTGATGAACGGTCTGGTCTGCCCCATGTACCGTCAGCTGGATCTTCTCTATATTGCCCGGCGTCTTTTCGGCCAGGGGCTTGAGCGATGCAGACTTTCGGATATGGAGGACCACGTTTTGAATATCCGGCGGGAGCTGGACATTCCCGGCAGCGAAATCCCCGATCTCTATTTCAGGGTCCAGAGGGAAGCCGATCTAGAGATAGAAGGGAAGATGCCCTCCGCCTACCGGGATCTTGAACCGGTTTTCGCCCATCACGCCCAGGATATCGTGAGCCTTGCCAGGCTCCATATCCGGATGCACCGGGAGTTGGAAAATCTGCAGCAGGGTGTCCTGACGCCTGCAGTCTCTGTGAAAGGTGCTGCCAGGCAGCTTCTTTCGGCGGGCATGGAAAAAGAAGCCCTGGATATCCTGAGAGAACATGCAGCAGGGCAGAGGGAGCTTCTCATGCTGGCGGGGCTGCTGAAACGGCGCAGGGAGTACGAAGCTGCCTTTCCCGTATGGCAGAAACTCTTTGAAACGTACCGGGATCATGATGCGCTTACCAATATCCTCATTGAATTCGAGCACCGGCGAAAAGATTATTCTTCAGCCCTCCGGCTGATAGACAGGGTTCTGCAGGAAGAACGCTCCGGATTGAAAGAAGAGCTGCCGGGACTTACCCCGGATGCGGGCCGGGATCCGGCTTCGGCAGATCCCGGGGGCTCAGGAAATCGGGCAGCTCAGGAGCACGGGGCTGAGGATATCCGGATACGCCGGCTGGAATACCGGAGGGAACGGATCCGCCGGAAGATCTCCAGAAGGGGGTGAGCCCCGGCGGATGTCAGTCCTGAGCGTACATTTCCCCGTAGGCGTCGGCGGAGTGCTTCCAGTCAAAGCGCAGGTGCATACCCCGTCGCTGGGCCGCCTCGTAGATGCTGCGCTGCTGCTGCCACAGCTGCACCGAGCGTTTCAGAGCCCCATAGAGCGCATCTTCGCTCATGGGGCTTTCCAGAATGATCCCTGTGCCTTCTGAAGGGTTCTCGTCGATGTCCACCACCGTATCTGCCAAACCCCCTGTCCTGCTTACCACAGGGAGGCTGCCGTACCGCAGGGCGTACATCTGGGTAAGTCCGCAGGGCTCGTAGCGGGAGGGCATGAGAAAAAAATCGCTTGCCCCCTGTATGATGTGGCTCATCTTCTCATTGTAGCGGATATACACCCTCAGGTTATTGTAGCGGTCACCGGCCTGTCGAAGGCTTTTCTCGATGGCCGGGTCGCCGGTTCCGAGAATGATCAGCTGTAAATCCAGTTCACGGCAAATTCGATCCAGGTTGCTGCCGTCGGGTCCCAGGAGGATATCAAAACCTTTTTGATCCACCAGCCGGGATACCATCCCCACAAGGGGCGGCCGGGCGCTGATCTCCATGCCCGCTTCCTGCTGAACAAAGTTTTTATTCAGCGCCTTATTGGCCAGCTCTGCCACATCATAGGGGTAGGGCAGGTTCTGGTCTGCGGCGGGATTCCAGGTATCATAATCCATCCCGTTGAGAATTCCCCTTACATCTTTTCCGCGGCTGTTGAGAATATCTTCCATGCCGAAACCTGCTCCGGGAGAAAGAATCTCCTGGGCGTAGTGGGGAGAGACTGTGGAAATTTTGTGGGCGTTCACCAATGCGGAGCGGAGGAAATTCAGTTCCCCCTGAAATATCAGCCCCAGATGTTCCGCTTCTTCCGTGCCGAATCCCAGCCCGTGGATCAGCTCTTCCGGGAATCGTCCCTGATAGCCGATATTGTGAATTGTAAACACCGATCGGGTGTGAAGAAACTCGCCGCTGTGCTCCTGCCGGGCAAGATAGGTTGCGGTGAGGGCACTGGGCCAGTCATGACTGTGAATAATATCCGGATACCATCCCAGAAGTCTGCACACTTGGAATGCCGCTTTGGAAAGGAGGGCGAAGCGGATGGGATTGTCGGAGAAGTCACCGCCCGAAGGGGGGCCGTAAATCCCCTCCCTGCCGTAAAGCTGTTCATGTTCCAGGAAGTAAACCTCAACATGGCTGTCGGTCATTGTCTGATGATACAGACCGGTCCAGTATTCCTCCTCCCCCAGATGTACGGAAAGGGGAGCAGGATGACGTTCAAGCAGAAGTCTATCTATCTGATAATATCTGGGCATGAGAATGATAACTTCGTGACCTTGCCGGTACAGTTCCCTGCTGAGGTTGGGGACAACATCCGCCAGCCCGCCCACCTTGGCATAGGGGTACACTTCGCTGCTCACCATAAGTATCTTCATGTATCGTATAATACCATAAAAGGCCCCGGTATACAGGGGTGGGCTTGTGCCAGACGAAATTCGACCGGCGGCATATGGACCGGGCAGCGCGGCATAAGGGCTGGGCGGAACGGAGGCTCGGCGGCATACGGATCGGGCAGGTTAGAGGCTCGGCGGCACAAGGGCTCGGCCGCACGGAGGTTCAGGAAAAATAGAAGATGCCGAAGCTGCAGCAGGGTAAAAAGCCGCATTTTTCGTAAAGCCGTCGTGCGGGAAGATTGGAGGTTTTCACAAAGAGGCTCACGCCTTTTCCTTCCCGGATTATTTCCCGGCTCAGACGTTCCACAAGCTGGGCGCCTACTCCCCTGCTTCTCCAGGCCGGGGCGGTATAGACCCCTCCGATCTGCTCAACAGTAATTCCTCTGGCGTTGGTCTGGGCCTTCCCTGCAGGGATTCCTCCGGATATTACATATATGAGCCGCTGATCTTCCAGGGATTTCATCAGGGTATGAAATGCCACCCTGGGGTTGACCCGTTTACCGGGAATTACCACTTCCTCCTCCTCGTATCCCAGTTGAAGAGGCATGAGAATCTTTCCGTCCCGGGGGCTTCCCCGCTGTATGCTCCAATCCCGCCGGTACTCCAGATGATGTCCCTGGCGGGAAGCATCCCGGTACATCATGGTGTAGGTTTCCCGGTGCATGGGTTTCAGCCGGGTAAGCTCCAGAAATTCCTTTAGATCGGACTGCATCCCCATGGCAGAAAAGATCCCCGGCAGGTAGTCCCGGAAAAAAACAGAGGGAAGAGGGTCAACCGGGATTCGGGAATCCTGGAAATATTCCTGGCTGAACAGGGGAAAGGCCATTCCGCCTTTTTCAATGTAGATACAGGCACGCACCTGTGACCCGGGATCGTCGGGATCCGGGGTTTCCAGAAAGACCGCCCGGCCGCCTTTGGGGATGGTAATTCTGCTGCCGGGCTTTCCCCCCAGCATGCGGAGGAGTGCGTTGGGGTCGGTTTTCAGACGGGATGTCAGGCTTGCGGAATACATTTCTCTGGGGATGAGAAAATCTTCCAATGCAGCCTCATGGGCCGGTTGAGCTTGAAACCATGGCATTAATCTCTCCGGCTCAGGTGAACCGGGAGATTGCCCTTGAAGGGAATATCTCCCACCAGGGCTGCAAAGCCCGCGGAAAAGGATTCTATGCCCCAGCCGTACACTGCCAGCGCAGATTTGACCCAGGGAACCTCTTCAAGATATACCGGTGTGAGGGTGGAAAATACGATGATCCGGTCCCCCAGGTCACTGAGACTCTGGAGTACCTGGAGGCTGTTGGGGTTTGCCAGGTTGAAGATCACCACATCATAGGCGTCCGCCAGATTTCCGATTTCACGGATCACCTCACTGTCGGCACTGTAGAACGGGGTGTAATTAAAATAGTACTGGTCCGCATCCGGGTAGCGTCTCAGGCCCTCCCGGAGAAAATCCATATCCTGTCCTGCAAGAAGGATTCGCTCGCCGTCCGCCGGCGTGTAGGGCACATTTTTATCCCGGATCAGGGTAACACCTCTGGCCGCCTGTTCCTGGAAGAAATTTCTTCCGCTGTCCGATGCCATCTGCTCATAAACGTTTTCCGCATTCACTTCAAGAGGAACCCTCCACCCAGGCTTCAGGTACCGGAGTTTGATTTCCAGAATTCTTCTCACAGCTTCCTGAATCCGGCGGCGGAACTGATCATCTTCAAGGTACGTTTCATATACCAGGTTCCAGATTGCATCGTTTATTTCCGGTGTCTTGGATAACATCACCATATCGTTTCCGGCTTTCAGGGCTTCCAGTACTATTCTGGGCATGTCCCAGCCCTGGCTCTCGCCGTATTCAATCGCCCCGCCCATGTAGAGGTCATCGGTGATTACAATTCCCTGGAAATCCAGCTGCTTGCGCAGTATCTCTTCCTTGAAATAGGGATTCAGGGAGGCCGGGCGCAGACTGCCGGAAATATTCGGGAAGCTGAGGTGCCCGGAAAGCACCGCCGGAAGCCCTTCGGGAATCATCATGCGATAGGGGAGAAGGTCCCGTTCCCATACGGTTTCGAAATCATCCTCTATTACCGGCATGTAGCCGTGGCTGTCGCCCAGAGCATTACCGTGACCGGGAAAATGTTTGGCCGTGGAAATTACTCCGGTTTCCTCCATGCCACGGTAGAAGGCTATTCCCAGCAGACCGGTTTTCCGGGGGTCTGAAGAAAAGGCCCGGGGCCCGATCACATGGGCCTGGTTGTTCACATACACGTCCACCGTGGGAGCGAAGTTCATGTTTACTCCCAGGGCTCTCAGTTCTCTTCCGATATAGTATCCGCTGTAGTAGCTGTCCAGAGGAACGGAGGATGCGCCGATCGCCATGTTCCCCGGTGTGATGCTGGTGCGGTCTTTAATGTGGCGCACCCAGCCGCCCTCCTGATCTGTGGCGGTGAACAGGGGGATACCGTGGGGGCCGGAAAGTGCCAGATCCTGCATCTCATTCAGGGCCTCTGCAAGCTTCTGCAGGTCGTTCCCGTTCCAGCCGAATATTTTAACCCCGCCGATGTTTCGCCGCTCAATCCATTCCATTATGGGGCCTTCCGCGTACTCGCTCTGCCACCCCAGGAGAAAAACCTGTCCCACCAGCTCCTCTGCGCTCATATCGCCGATCAGCCTGTCAACCAGGGCGTCCCGGGGCATATCCTGCCAGAACATTCTGTCACCGGGAATCTCCTGGAGATCGCTGACCAGATCCCCCTGAGCAATGCCCCGGAGACTCTGTGCAGCCCCTCCCCCCGACCGGGACATGGACGGAGCGGTCCGGGTTCCTCCCAGAGTTCCCGCGTCAAGGATGCCTGAGGGTGAAATAAAGCTCAGGGAAAAAATGACTGCGGAGAGCAATACCGCCAGGTGCACGGGAGTGTAATGGCGCAGGCTGCTGCGCTGTTGTTCGCTCTGTTTATAGAGGTCTATCGGGGCCATCGTATCTGGGAATGTAGCCCGGTTCACGGGAAAATTTCAAGTAAAACCACTGGAAGAAGTCCTTATCTTTCTCCCCCTTACGCCGATGATGAGAAAGAAGAAGGAGCATGTCATGACTGTTCAGGAATTTCAAAGCATACTCGAAACCCAGACCGTACTGTTCCAGCAGCTGTCGGAGCATCAGGTAAACCTCCAGGAAGCGGTAATCGAAAAGGATTATCCCGGGGCGGAGAAGAGTATTTCAGCCATGAAGGAATTATCCGAAGGCATCCGGGACTGCGAAACCCGGCGGCAGCTGGCGTTCGAGGAACTTCTGAATCAAATGAATATATCTCCGGAATTCGGGCTGACCATGCTGTTTGCCACTTTGGAAGACGGGCAACGGGAAAAGCTTGCCTCGGCATTCCGGGAGCTGAAAATTGCGGTGCTTCAGGTTCGAACGGTAAATGAAGGAATTATGGCCTATTCCGGCAGCCAGCTGGAGACCATGGAAGGCATTGTGGATGAGTTGTACCCCCAGAGACGGGACGGAACCTACACTTCCCGGGGAATGCACAGCACAAGCGCTCAGCCGGTGGTGCTGGATCACAGTTTGTGAGGCAAAGAGCATGGCGGAAGCAGAGGCGGTCCGGGCAGGATCCCCGAAGATTTGTATGAAAGGTATACATGGAGGTAGATAATGCAGAGTACATTTTCCGGAATTGAACTGGGCAAACGCTCACTGTTCGCCCACTCACGGGCATTGTCCACCGTTGGACATAATATGAGCAATGCCTCCACCGAGGGATACAGCAGACAGCGGGTACATTTTACCGCAACAGACCCCCTCTACCGGCCCCAGCTGAACCGGGCGGAAACTCCCGGGCAGATCGGGCAGGGTGTGGACATCGCCAGAATTGAACGGGTCCGGGATGAACTGCTGGAAGGCCGAATCGTGGCAAACGCCAACGGCGAAGGCTACTGGGAAACCCGGGACAGCTACATCCTTCAAATGGAGCAGATCTACAATGAACCCGGCGACCTTTCCATCCGGGGACAGATGGACCGCTTCTGGGACAGCTGGGAGGAACTCTCCATATATCCGGATCAGATGGCGTCCCGCCAGGCGGTTCTGGAGAACGGTAAAGCCCTTGCGGAGGGCATTCAGCTGCGGAACCAGGGCCTTGAACAGATCCGTTCCATGCTCAATGACGATATCAACGTGACGGTGAACCAGGTGAATGATCTCAGCCGGGAAATCGCCTCCCTGAACCATGAGATTGTGAAGGTGAAGGCAGCCGGCGATGAACCCAATGACCTCATGGACCGCCGGGACCTTCTCATCGAAGAGCTGGGACAATTGATCGATGTGACCGTGGATTACCGGGATTCGGATGAGATCAACGTACACACTGCTGGTTTTCAGCTGGTTCAGGGCGATAAATTCAAGGAATTTGAACTCCAGTCCAATCCTCAGAATGAGGGAAATCCTGATGTGATCTGGGAGTACAACCAGGAACAGGCCCATTTCCGGGGAGGAAAGCTTGCCGCCCTGATTGAACTCAGAGACGTGGATGTCCGGGAGGAAATTCAGGGCCTGGACAACATGGCGGTGAATTTTGTGGATCTGGTGAATGAGGTTCACCGTGACGCCTACGGCATGAACGGCCGCACCGGTCTGAACTTTTTCGATCAACATCCCTTTGTAAACAATGTGAACGGCAATTTCGATGCCGACGGCGACGGAGCTTTCGACTCAACCTATCTGTTCCGTGTAACCGGGAACAACAGCCTGGATCCCGAGCAGGAAATCGGTCTTGCCGGAACCATCACCCTGAACGGCGCCCAGGGGCCCGTACAGGTCGATTATCAGTCTGAAGATACCGTCCGGGATGTGATCCTCCGGATTAACAACTCCGGGGCGGAGGTGGTTGCCAGACTTGACCGTGAGGGACGACTGAGTATGAAGGCCACACCTTCGGCCCAGATGAGCAATCCGGACTTTGTAATCCGTCAGATGGAGGATTCCGGCCAGTTTCTGGTGGGATATTCGGGAATTCTGCTGGAAAGCGGTGCCGACGGCGGGTATTCATCCGCCCAGGCAGATGCAGTTGCAGCCCTCCGGGGAGGAGCCTTGAGTTATGAGGTTTCCCCCCTTGGACATCCTTCGGCATGGATCGGGGTAAGTGACGAGGTTTCCAACGATCCTGCCAGCATCGCAACGGGATTCGGTGCCCAGGGCAGGCCCGGAGAAGTAGGTGACGGCCGTGCGGCGCTTGAAATTGCATCCATTCGGAACCAGCCGGTAATGGTTGGTCAGATCGACAGTTTTGACGACTATTTCGCAGATACCGCCGCATATATCGGACTCAAGGGGCAGGAGGCGGAAATCGCCCTGGAAACCCAGGAGCTGATCATGAAGGATCTGCGGGATACCCGGGCATCAATATCCGGAGTGAATATTGATGAAGAGTTGGCACAGATGATGAAATTTCAGCACGGATACAATGCCACTTCCAGGTTTATCAGCACCTTCAACAGCATGCTGGATACAATTATCAACCGGATGGGAGTATAACTCCTCCGGTACTAGCACAAGGATGTGAATATGCATAGAATCAGCACGAATTTACCCAACGATAATCTTCAGTTTCATACACGAAACCGACAGGTTCGAATGAATGAGGCGCAAAACCGCATGGCTGCCCAGACCCGCATTCTCAACCTTCGGGACGATCCAGCAGCCGCAGCTCACGCCACGCGGCAGCAGAGCTATCTTACCCGTCTTGAACGCTTCAGCGATAATATCGAAAACAGCATGGAGCATTACCGTACTGCAGAAGGGCATATCCGCCACGGCGTGGATATTCTGCAGGAGATCCGGCAGATCGCGGTGATGGGCGGGAACGGCACCTATTCCAAGGACGATCTGTCCGCCATGGGACGTCAGGTGGATGAGCTTCTTCAGGAGTTTATCAGCAGTGCCAATGCACGTGACGGTGAGGGCAACAGCATCTTCTCGGGGGACCGGACCCAGAATCTGCCCTACCGGGTGGTGGAAGGCCGAATTCCCGGAATGGGAGGCACGGTGGTCACCGATGTGGAGTACATCGGAAATATCGGGCAGAGGAAAACCGAAGTTGCCGACGGTAAGTACATAGAACTGAACTTTCCGGGAAATCAGGTGTTCTGGGCGGAAAACCAGCAGCTCTATGCCGAGACAGATGCGCAGAACTATGTGGTTCAGGCGGACAGCGCCATCAATGTTAACGGTACAGAAATATCGCTTCGGGAAGGGGATAATGTTTATCAGGTGATATCCAAAATCAACGATTCCGGAGCTGAGGTGAAGGCCCGGCTGGATCCGGTAAGCAATTCACTGGTAATGGAGACCACCACTCCCCGACAACTGTGGCTGGCTGATGAGAACGGCAGCGTCCTCCAGGATCTGGGGATTCTCCAGGATGGAGACAGCCGGCCTCCCCAGAATATCTCCAGGGACGCCCGGCAGTTCGGCGGAAGCGCTTTTGATGCCATTATCCGCCTCCGGGATAACCTGTACCAGGGCGATACCATCGATATCGGCGGCGACGGCTTGAGAAGCATCGATTCGGCTCTCAACAATATGCTCTCCAATCTGGGCAGCGTTGGGGCGAAGACCAGCAGAATGGAACTGGCCTTTAAACGCACCGAGAAGGAGATAGTTGACGTGAGTGACCGGGCCAGCCGTCTCACAGATATCGATCTCACCCAGGCAATCACCGAATTTGCAATGCTGGAACAGACCCACCAGGCCGCACTGTCAGTTGCGGCGGATGTAATGCAAACCACATTATTGGATTTTCTGAGGTAGTATATGACCATTGATTCACGGGCATTCGGCAGCATCGATGTGGACGACAAACAAATTATCAGTTTCCCCAAGGGAATTCTCGGTTTTGAAGATCATCACGATTTTGCCCTTCTGGATGCTTCACAGGCTCCGTTTTACTGGCTCCAGTCACTGAGCAACGCCCAGACTGCGTTTGTGCTGATCTCTCCCGATGTGTTCCGGAAGGATTATGAACTGAGTGTGGTGAGTGCGGAGCTGGAGCTTCTGGAAATTGTGCAGAAGGATGACGGAGATCTGGTGTACCGGGGGAGCGACGAATCCGCCGAACTTCTGGTTCTCTCCATTGTAACCGTCACTGCGGATAAAAATCAGATGACTGCCAACCTCCAGGGGCCCATAATCATCAATCCCCGGGACCGTTTGGGAATGCAGGGCATCCAGACCGATGCGAAGTGGAAAACCAAACACTTCATCCTCCAGGAGATGTCCCAAGGGGAGGGCGGCTGATGCTTGTACTCACCAGAAAAATCAACGAAGCGATCATGATCGGCGACGATATAGAAATTGCCGTGGTGGATATTAAAGGCGACCAGGTGAAACTGGGGATCCGGGCACCCAGGTCGGTGAAGGTGTTCAGACACGAAGTGTACGAAGCGATCCAGGACGAAAACCGCAGAGCCGCCGAATCCTCCGGGGACCTGCCATCTCTGGGGGACTTTCCTCCCAAGAAGGACTGAGCACAGCCGGGCCGGGGTCCGGGAACGGAACGGCGGGCATCCTGATCAGCGGCGCCGGCCACGTGCCCGATGTATGCAGCCGGACCATTCAGCCGGGCCTGGCGCCCGGAGCTGTCATCTGTGAATTTCCGCCTCGCTGGAGCGCAGATATTCCGGCCCCAGGGATTCAGGATCCCGAATCCCCGAAGCGAGGGCCAGACGCCCAAGCTCATCCATGCTGCTCACCCATTCATCAAAGGGAAGAACATGGAGAATAGCCCCGGAAGATCCCACCTCCGGGCTGTTCAGCGCTGCGGCCAGTGAGGCCCCGTGGGGGCCCCCAAGAATGATCGGCACAGATACCGGTTCCGGTGATGACTCACGCTTCCCGCCTGTATTCAGAGAAGGTTCGTTGTGCCGCAGCTCATTCAGCCGGATGCCCACTTCCCCCGGCAGCAGGTCCGCTGCCTTCACCACTGTCCGATCTTTCAGATAATCCAGAATCTCCCGGTAGTTGTTCCCGTGGGGTTCGGGAATCGGTTGAGAGCTGTGAAAGTTCCATGCAGCGCAATAATATCGGGATTTTCGGGCATCAATTGCAGCGGTGAGCATGGCTCGGCTGTGCCGGTACTTCCAGGCGATGGCATCCAAAGCGGAGATGCTTATGAGGGGGATGTTCAGGGCGGATGACAGGCCTTTCATTGCCGCCATGGCAATTCTCAGGCCGGTAAAACTTCCCGGTCCCCGGCCGGTGATCAGACCGTCCAGCTCTCCAGGGGATATTCCTCCGAGGGAGAGCAGCTTTTCAATTTCCGGCATCATCCCTTCAACATGCCGCAGCCCCGCATCCAGAACCCGTATGTGCCTGATGCGTCCGCGGCTGCCGGGCATGCTCAGGCAGAGCTGGAGATATTCGGTTCCTGCATCCAGGCTGAGAAAGGCTCCGCCGTCTTCAGTTTCGGATGAAATGGATTGGTTGTTCTTCCTGGCCATGGTTCCTTCCTTGCTCTTTGAGTCCACCGGGAGTTCCTGTTTCAGTCCGCAGAGGTTCCGGGATTTTCACCCCCGGGTTTCCGGCTCAGCTGCTTTTCCAGCAGCTCCATGCGCTGCGTTGATGCTGATATTCGGATTGTTCTGCGTTCCGGGCCGTCGATTTGGATACGAATCCGAATGCAATCCGGCGGGAGAATGTCCTCGGCCCGGTCCGGCCATTCGATGAGAGTTACCCCGGATCCGGACCACAGTTCCTCGGCACCTGTTTCGATTACATCATCGCTGTCGCTGAGACGATAAAGATCCATATGATACAACGGCGGCTCATGGTCATATTCCTGAATGATCGGAAAGGTCGGGCTGGTCACCGGCTGCTGAATGCCCAGTCCTTCTGCAAAACCTCTGCTGAAGAGGGTTTTTCCTGCACCAAGACCGCCTTCCAGGGCATATATATCTCCGGGGAGAGCCCGGGAGCCCATGAAGGACGCCAGCTCCAGACTCTCTTCCGGTGAATTGCTGGAGAATTCCCATGCAGAACGGGAGATACGTTTGAACTTCTGTTCCCATGGATCTGACGTGAGCCCTTCATTCTGTAATTCTGATCTGTTATTCATGTTACGCTGCACGGCCGCATTGTATCCCAGGGATGGAATCAGGGCAATCTGCCGCTCTTGTCCAACGTTGTGATATGGTTTTTTAATTCCCGGATAACCGGTATGAGAGGGTACTCGATGTTGTCAAGAAACTGAACGCGAATGTTCTTGCTGCCAAGGGGGGTGAGTTCCAGGGAGAACTCAATTTTACAGCTCATGGTACTGCCGTTTTTCCTCAGATCCAGCACCGCATCCCCATGATATTCCTGCCGATAGGATATCAACATATGTTTCTTGGTAATATTTTGAATTGCATTCACCATGTAAGTACCCGCTTCATATACGTATTCAATACTAAAACATTCAGTTGCCGGGGTAAAGCTACTCTTCGAAAAATCCGTACACATAGCTCTGGATTTCATTCAGATGCTGCATACTTACCCGGGTAAATGCCACATGCATGAGACCGCCGAAGGGTTTGGTGGGTTCAACACTCCGCACCTTGCCGAATACGGAGATATCCTCACCGCTGGCGAAATCGAAGCGGATCTTCAGCAGCGCACCTTTCCGCATGGGATTCCGGCTGTACAGAGCGCACCCGCCCCGGCTGATATCTTCAATCTGTCCCAGGAACCTGCGGTTCTTGTTCACAACTGCACGGCGGCGGGCTTTTTTGCCCTTCCCCTCGGTGATTACTTCAACAGGCTGAAAATAGGCCGGCCGGTTAAACTCCCGTCTGGGAGATTTTCTCAGCTGGTTCTGTTCAACCTTGTCGCTGTGATCCACAAGCATATTATCGATGCCGTCAACTTTCCGGTACTCCCTGAGCTTGGTGAGAAATACATACACCTTCCCGCTGTCCCGGATGAAGCGCACCTTGAGGGTTGCACCGGGGCGGTACTTCATGGGAGATCCGTCTGCGCTTACGGGGGTTTCGATGGCCAGATGATTTTCCAGGTTACCGGTTACCTGAGACTGGGCGGGAGGCAGGGTTTTGGAATAAACGGTCACATCCTGCCCGAGTTTCAGGTTCTTGGTATGTCCGTATCGTTTTACCTGATCCGCACCCCGGGAAATTCTTCTCTTAATTTCAAAAATTTCGTTGATGACACGGTTCCGTTCCCCCCGGGACATGTTCGCATCTTCCACGTCGGAGATGACGTTCTGAAGGATTTTATTCAGATAGCCGGGGCTTTGGTACAGACGTTGGGGGTTGGCGATATTATTGTCTTTCACCGCCTTTTGCAGGAGCTGAATATGATGACTTTCCAGTCCCAGGTTTTTCCCGGTTTTTTTAAAACTCCCTTTATTATAGCTGCTGCGTCTGCTGCCGCCTCCGCCTCCGCCCCTGCGTGCACTCAATATCATCAGCAGGACGAGAGCTCCGAATATAATCGCCGAAATGATCGCCGAGGTGTTATCGGCCTTTGCAATAAACTGCAGCAGCATGGGATTCATCAGGCCTCCGCGTGTACGCCCTGTGCAGCGTCGATTAAAGATTCCAGAAGTTCCTGCAGGTCATATTCCAGCAGGTCCGCCAGCATCACCGTATCCTCCGCGGATATTGCCTGGTTCATCTCCCCGATAATCTCGCTGAGCTTCTGCAGATCCCGGTGAACTTCATCATGCCGGATTTCAGGTTCATCAATGCTGAGAATATTCATTATTCTGATAAATTTGGCGGCGGTCTCGGAGATTCTGAACATCAAGCCGTAGGCTTCCCGTTCCCGTCCGGTCTGCAGGGCCACTCCTGCTTCTTCCAGGCCGGGCACAATGTTTTTCAGCAGGGTGATGGCGGTGTTCAGTTCCTTACCCGGCTTATTCAGTTCCTGCAGTCTGTCAAGGAGGATAATGCGCAAATCCTTCAACCGGTTATGGAATTCATTCAGGGCTGCTTCATCGCCGGGTGCGGACTCAACCGCAGCTTTGGCATTTTCAAGACGTTTAAAATCGTTGACAAAACTTTCTTCTTCAAGGCGGAGGACCGATGGCAATGCGCTTCGAACATGGGTGTATTCGGAAAAGGCCTTTGTGAACATCCCGCTGTCTCCGCCGTTCTGAAGGCTGTTAAGGGTTTGGATAAGCAGATTGATATAATCCAGAATGACCATCAGCTGCTGCTGTCTCAGCTGGTTCAAATTGCCTGCACGAAGATGAAACTCGCCGATGCTTTCAAGTCCCCTTCCTGACCAGCCGGACTGATCCACAATGTCCGCAGTTTCATCGTCCAGTTCCAGTGAAAGAGGGTAGAGTCCTCCCTGGGACAGCCATTCCTGAAGAGACGTGAAGATTTCGCCCAGGGTTGATTCCTTTTCCAGAGTAATATCCATTTCTTCATTGTTGATAATAATCTTCACGATTCCTCCAGTTTACTCTGATTATCGGAGTATTATGCCATGTATTGAGGTAAAATGGAACGCCGGAGTACGTGCTTTTCCAGCCGTGTGATGAAAGGGGTGGTTGAAAGAAATAAAATGAGCAGTTCAATGGGACCCGCCGCCCATGAACAATGGAAAGCGGCAGCTTCTTCAGGCATGAATATGCCCGGATCGTTGTTCAGCCCTGTTACTATGCCATGCTATTCAGACCTGTTGTTCAGATTTTCCAGCCCCTGGCGCTGGCTTTCAAGGCTGTTGATGGCCGACTCCATGGTTCCGAACTGGCGGCGCATTTCAGCCTCGTAATCCTCCAGGTATTCTTCGTAGTCTCTGATTTCATCGTTGGTGGAACTGATGAGGGTGTCGTAGCGGGAAGTCCGGTTGGCGATAATTCCGCCGATCTCAACAAAGGGTCTCACCAGGGTATCCATTTCGTAGGCAACCCCCTGGTCGGTGAGCAGATCTCCGTCACTGTCCCGTCCGAACAGTTCCTTGGCTGCCTGAAAATGGCTTGCCAGCGCCTGATCCAAAACATCTTCGTTAATCTCAAGGTATCCCCGCAGTCTGCTGGCGTTCACTCCGCCCCCGCCACCCCGGGATGCGTTGGTGCTGATCCCCATTTGAGCCAGCAGGGCGAGATCCCGTCCCGCCCGGGTGTCGTAGCTGCTCATGGTAATGGACTGGAGCCTGCTTTTCAGGGTATTCAGGGTGCTGTCGCCCTGAAACATTCCCAGGCGCTCGGTGTACTTCTCCCGTTCCTCCTCGGTGAAATATTCGATCTCATCAATGATTTCGGGAGTGTTCCGGGTAAGGATGTTTACGTCCCGGATAATCTGGTTATAACTGGCAACCCATTCTATGAGGCCTTCCTTGACCAGCTCTCTGTCCGGTTCCACTCTCAGTTCCACTTCCTCCGGCGAATCCCGCCGCAGTTCCATGGTGACCCCGGGAATAACATCGTCAATGGTATTGCTCTGACGCTCAATGGTGATCCCGTCCACTTCCAGGATGGCATCCCTGGCATTTGCAACTGAGTTTTTCGGACGCAGATCTCCCCGGGCAGAGGGATCTATCACCTGGATATTCCTGATGGAAAGGTCCTTCAGTGTGTTCGGATTGCTGATGTTTAAAGCGTCCAGCCGGGAGGTGTAGTCGGATAAGGGCACTTCCACGGTGATAAATTCCGCGCTTTCACGCACCTCAGGGAGGGGTATGGTCTGATTTCTGTTCCGGGCGAATATGAGCTGATTATCTTCCACTATCTCCTGGGGTTTGGGATCCGGAGGTTCGGGCAGATCGATGCTGCTGGGCAGATCCGGCAGGCTGGCATCCCTCAGACTCACCGATCCGGTTTCCGGGCTTCCGGGGCCTGAGGGTGCTGTGGGCTCGGATTGGCGGTATGATTCATTGGTTGCCAGCTTTACCTCGTATTGGAGAATCATTCCCGATTTCACGTTCACCGCTTCGGGGAAGGGGAGGGACAGGTCCGCTCCCGGACCGATCTGGAGTACTTCACCGTTTCTGCTCAGGGGGAGGTTGTCCAGATCTTTGGTCCACTGTTCAACCCTGGTTTCACTCATATCGATGGATGCGCTGGTATCCCGGGCACGTTCAACCCATCCCAGCTCGAGCGCCAGTTCCCGGGCATCATCTTCGAATCCCAGGGGATTCTCGCTTCCTTCTTTCAGGGCTTCAATAAGAATTACCTGGCTTCCGGGGCGGTTGTTTACCACCGAACTGCGCAGCAATTCAGGGTCGCGGCGATTCAGAGCATCTGAAAATTCCCGCAGACTGCCCCCCCGGAACCGCAGGCGTACCGAATCATCGCCTACGGTAAAATTATATATTCCCTGATCCACTTCCAGCTCACGACTCAGATCATCTGAAATAAAGCGATCCGACCTGGCCACCTGAATCACCTTTACATCGGTGGTTCCCTCCACTGCTTCACGGGTGGCCTGGGCTGTAAGTACAGACTCGTTGCTGGAAACGGCGTTCCGTTCGTTAAAGGGGTTTTCAAAACTGAAGAGACTCCGGGCGCTTTCACGAAGGTTGTTCAGACCCAGGTTTACTTCCTGCCAGACCTTCTTTTCGGTCTGATACGTTTGCAGTTCGGATTCCATCCGGTCCAGACGGGTGCTTTCCGCCTCTACCAGTTCCTTCACCATGCTTTCTGTATTAAACCGGCTGGAAACACCGGGAATTGAAATATCAGACATCTTCTTATTTCCTGTATACAGCCCGAAAAAGGGACTGCAGATTCTTTTTAAATTTCGTCATAAACCGCTCCGGGGTAAAGGTGCTTTTCACATCCTCTCAAAAGCAGTATATCGTTTATCCGGGAAAATATCGGGGAATACATAATCAAAAGTTAACAGCCGTCATTCGGACGATGCAGCTCTGTTGTGGAGACCGAGGAACGATTCAGTAGGCGTATGTGCGGGTGCTGTAGTTTATACAGTACAACAAAGAGGTGTTTACAATGGAAAATATGTCGTATAAGCCGGGACGAAGTTTCCGCCGCCGAGCCCGGGGTGTCAAGCTTCTTCGTCCACCAGCAGTCCGATAAATTCCTGAATCCGATCGTGCAGTCTCTGCAGGGCTACCGGAGGCAGTTCTTTAATCACCTCGTCGGTTTCCGGGTCGATCACTTTCACCAGAATTTCATGGTCTTCGTGGTCGATGCTGTATTTCAGCTTGTGTGCGAAGGAGAGGTTCACCTGCTCCAGCTCCTTGAGAGCCTGTTGAACTTCCCGTTCCACCTCTTCCTGGCTTGCCTGCTGTACTGCCTCAGCTTCTTCCGAGCGCCGCCGGGCGTCTATCTGCTGCTGTTGCCTGGCTTCTGCCTGGAGTTGTCGGGTTTTTTGCTGCTGATCGTTTCTGCTGCTGCCGGGGATGGAATAGTCCCTCTGTTCACTGCCTGCTGTGGGACTGTTTACCGGTGATGACGGATCCCTTCGGGTATCCTGGTTTGTCGCGGGGCGGGAACTTCCCTGGCCGACCACGCCGTGTATTTCAAATGACATATCTAACCTCCCTGTTAGAAAGTCTCCGCCCTCCCGAAAGAGGGCGGAGATGGCAATTCGGAAAAGAAGAGACGTCCAGATCCTTCTTCCCCTAAGGTTTGAACGGAGTGTTCTGCCTGAAATTAGCCAAGAAGCTGAAGTACTGACTGGCTCTGTACATTTGCCTGTGCCAGCATGGCGGTATTTGCCTGAGTGAGAATCTGATTCTTGGTGAATTCCACCATTTCAGATGCCATGTCGGCATCACGGATTCTCGATTCAGCTGCCTGTAAGTTCTCTGCAGCAATATCCACACCTTTCTGTGCCATTTCAAAACGATTCTGATAGGCACCAAGGTCGGCTCGCTGCTTGTTAATCACACTGAGAGCGGTATCTACCTGACCGATGGCCGCATTTGCAGATTCAGGGGAAGAAATGTTGATAATTTCTCCGTTGCCCTGTGCATTTGTCAGACCAAGAGATTCGGCAGTCATGGTACCGATGAACACCTGTTCATTCTGGTCCATGTTTGCACCCACGTGGAACTGCATGATCTGTCCGGTTGCACTGTCAGATGCAAATGCACCGGTGAGCATGTTCATTCCGTTGAACTGTGCATGGCTTGCGATTCGGTTAACCTCGTCTACAAGCTGGGAAACTTCTACCTGAATCTGCATACGGTCTTCAGCTGTGTAAATACCGTTGGCAGATTGAACGGAGAGTTCCCGAATACGACCGAGAATATCGCCGGTGTTCTGCAGATACCCTTCAGTAGTCTGAATAAAGGATACTGCGTTACCGATATTCCTGCTTGCCTGGTTCAATCCTCGAACCTGAGAGCGAAGCTTCTC
The DNA here is from genome assembly GCF_000507245.1 of Salinispira pacifica. Lineage (GTDB taxonomy): Bacteria > Spirochaetota > Spirochaetia > DSM-27196 > Salinispiraceae > Salinispira > Salinispira pacifica. The sequence continues at coordinate 1,317,639 of NC_023035.1, forward strand.
GGAAACCGCGAGACCAGATGCGTCGTCCGCTGCGCGGGTGATGCGTTCTCCGGAGCTCAGTTTCTCGATGGAACTCTGAGTTTCCTGTGTCCGCTCACCTAATGTACGGTTTGCGTACATTGCGCTCATGTTGTGGTTAATAATCATATAACCCCTCCTTGATATCTTCTCGAAGGCTATCCTTGCCTTCGGACCCGCTGTCTCGGCACATCAAAGCGCAATCCTTTGCACTTTGCTCCGTTCAGGCCGTTATCCAGCGGAGTGATCTTACCTGACTTCTAAGTCAACTGATGTGTTACGTGACAAAGAGCATGACTGTGTACTCGGGAGCCAGAAGGTCGCTCCGCTCACAGCGGGAGGTTTTTCATCAGGCAGATCAAAGAGGGGACTTTGTCAAAGATCATTGCGCATGAAACAGAAGCAAAAACCGAAAATTCCTCAAGGTTTCCCCGGTATCCTGCCGATAATTCTGTCCCATCAGCATTAATAAGATTATATCATCTTGCCTCACATATCAAGCAAAGCCTTTGAAAAGCAGACGATATTCCAACAAAAACGGGCCTGAGACCCCCTCCGGGGGCCTGCAGGCCGTTGGATACTGCAGCTGTAAAGCTATTGTTGTCGCAAAGTTCAGCAGTTTCCGTATCAGGTCAAACCGGGATTAACCCAGGAGCTGAAGAACTGACTGGTTCTTCATGTTGGCCTGAGCAAGCATGGCGTTGGAGGCCTGAACCAGGATCTGGTTTTTGGTGAAATCAACCATTTCCTTGGCCATATCAACGTCTCTGATCCGGCTTTCCGCTGCCTGCAGGTTTTCAGCACCGATGTCGATACCCTGAATGGCCATTTCCAGACGATTCTGGTAGGCACCCAGATCCGCACGCTGTTTGTTCACAGTCTTCAGTGCGGTATCAACAACACCGATATTGGCGTTGGCCTGCTCGGGAGTTGAGATTGAGATAATCTCGTTGGTTCCCAGGTTTTTTACACCCAGGGCAGCTGCAGTCATGGTTCCGATGAACGCACGTTCTTTCTGGTCCATGTTTGCACCGATGTGGAATGCCATTTCCTGTACGGGAGTACCGGCTGCATCGGGGCGTGCGAAACGTCCGGTGAGCAGGTTCATACCGTTGAACTGTGCATGGCTTGCAACACGGTCGATTTCGTCAACCAGCTGGCTTACCTCAACCTGAATCTGCATACGGTCTTCTGCGGAGTAGATACCGTTGGAAGACTGTACTGACAGTTCACGGATACGCTGAAGAATGTCCTGAGTTTCCTGCAGGTACCCTTCAGTGGTCTGGATAAGGCTGATACCGTTGGATGCGTTCCGGCTGGCCTGCTGCAGACCGCGGATCTGGCTTCGCAGTTTTTCAGAAACTGCAAGACCTGAGGCATCGTCACCGGCCCGGTTGATTCTCAAACCGGAACTCAGCTTTTCCATGTTCTTGGTAACGGCTTCGTTGTTCACGCCGTTCTGACGCTGTGCAAACATTGCACTAAGATTGTGATTAATAATCATCATTTCCTCCTTGAAGATGATTAGCGGATTCACGGGCATCCGTGCCCGTGATTCTTTCGCAAGATCCAGGATCCGATTTCAGGCAGCGGGCGAGTACATCCTTTTACAGATATCCGCATCCTGAAATCATCACCCGGACCTTGGGAAAAAATTGTGGATTCCACAATTTTTTTTCGAAATTTCACTAAAGGGTTTTATTCAGAACCCGATAGTATGAATAGGGAGAGTTATGCTTCCGAAGATTATTCAATCGCCGAACCTCTCCCGTATTAGAACATCGGTACTATCCGGGGAAAACTTTAAAAAAAAAGATGAAAAAAGTTGTTAAGCTTTGAAAAAAAATGCCGAGGGCCTGTGCTGAGGCGGCTGCAGGAACATATCCGGACAGGATAATCGGGCCTATAGGACACAGCGGCGAACGCTGGAGGGGAGGGCAGATAGCCGGGCGGCTATCAAGCGGCCCGTATCTGTTGCTCAATGAGCTTAGAGCTGTTCCTTTATACTTAGAGCTGTTCCTCGATATAAGAAAGATACTGCTGGGCGATCTTGTCTTCCGGATCACCGTGGAGCACCCGGAGAAACTGCTCCTGGGCTTCTTCAAGCTCCCCCAGCTTAATGAGGCAGATGCCGAGATTTGAAAGGATTTTCACGTCTTCGGGGTTCAGCTGGAGAGCTTCCTCCAGCAATGAGCGGCTTTCATCCAGTCTGTCAATTTCCATGGCGCAAATTGCCATCTCATTCAGCAGATCTGCGCTGTTGCCGCCCCTGCTTCTTGCAATGGTGAAAGCGTTGTACCCTTCCTGATAGCGTTTGAGCCGTCTGAGAGCCCATCCTTTCAGAAACCAGGCGTTCCAGATTTCCGGTTGAAGCTTCAGGAACTCCTCGATTTTTTCAAGACCTTCTTCCTCTTTTCCAAGCCGGATGAAATCGAAAGCTTCATTGAACAGGGCGTCCCGGTTGGAGCTGCCTTTCAGCTGGGAAAGAATCTGTTCAATCTCCGCCTTTTTGTCCGAATCGGAGCTGATCTCCATGAAGCGGGTGAACTCTTTTTTGGCTCTGCCGAAGGACTGCTGCCGGAGGAAAAAATATCCGGCGTAGAGATGGGCTTCGGGCAACTCGGGTTTCTGCTGGAGTGCGCTGATGTACGCGCTGAAGGCGTATTCTTCAAAGCGTTTCTGTTCTGTCTCATTGCCAAGTTTTTCATAGCCTTCGGAACGCTGATCATACATCAGTGCCAGATTCAGGGTTGAGCGGGGATTATCGGGCTGCAGCCCCCTGAGGGCCAGAAAGAGTTCCTCTGCAAGGTCCCAGTCGTTGTTCTGAGCTTTGAGAATGGCCGTCTGGGTGAGTTCATCCAGAATGCCCGGCTTCACTGCCAGAACAAACTGACGGAAATAATCGGAATTTTCGTTGCTCTGGTCGTAGGCCAGAACCTTCAGCATTCCTGTGACGATCATCTCCCAGCTGAGATTAGCAATGTCCCAGTCCTCTTCGCTGCTTCCGGTTTCCACCGGCAGCATGATATCCGGACGAAGCTGGAATCCTCCGATCTCTTTCTGCATGGCCTCGGGGAGGGAAATGTATATTAGATGCTCAAGTTTTTTATGGGAATGTTTCATATTCGATCCTTTCCGGGGATGGGGTTCGGGAGCCCGGGTGCTCTGCCGGCGGCGGCTTCTCTGCGCGGAGCTGCCACAGCGTTTCCTGGTTTGACTATTTGCGTTTTGCCTGTTTCAGATATTGATTCAGGCGCAGTTTATATTCCGTGGGGATTGCTTTTTCATCAAACTGGATGGCAAAGGCCGCCAGATCTTTTCGGCCTTGCACTTCTTCAAAGCGCAGAACCTTGCCGGCAATCTGAACCTGAAGATCGGGATCCTCAAATTTCAAAGTAAGAAGTGACGGTTTATTCACCAGAAACGTGGGAACACCGAAGATGATCACCTTGGCTCCCCCGAAGGAAATATCCCGGAGGATGCACTTTCTGGGGATATTGTCGATGCTTATGGCCACGCCTTCTTTGGGATGCAGCCTCATATCCTGCTGCACCGAGGGATTCATCACAATCCTCTCGTCCTTCCTCTCGTTTGAATTGGTTTGGGCTTCAAGCAGTTCTCCCAGCCGGAAGATCAGTTCATCCGGGGGTCGGTGAGCGAACTCCAGGTTCAGGAAGTTCAAGTCGGGCTTCTCCGGGTGATAGGGGGCGTAACTTACCACCTTTGCTTTCATGAAGAAGCTTATGGGGTTGGCCTTGTCCTTCTGGAGGAAACTGTAGTTCAGGCTGACCATCCGGTTTGCCTGTTCAATCACTTTTTTGATAGGTGTCTTCACGTTAACAACCAGCTTTGCGGAAGTCATGGAACTTGAGTAGAGGATGCACGGCCACTGGTATCCCAGGCAGCGCAGATGAATACCCTTGGTATTCAGAAGCAGCGCTCTGTTGATATCCTTGTTGAACAGAACATCCTGCTCACTGTAGCGGTCATATAATTTTGAGATTTGCTGGCTCGTAACAACAGACATTTGGGCTGATAATAGCGAAAGCGTGAGTGACAGTCAATTCAATCGGAAGAAAAAATGAGTACCGGGAACAGCTCAGGAGGGCAGCAGCGGAATAACGCGTATCGTTAATCTTCCATCGTACCGGGGATTGAGAGAGGCTCGTCAATGGCGGCCTCCTCCAGAGTGCTGCTGATGCGATGGATCAGATTCATGGTGATTCGTTCAGCCTCTTCGAGTTCACTGTTGTCCACCGGCTCATCTGCTGGAACTGTTGGCTCATTCCCTGCAGATTCCCGGGCAATTTCCCCGGCGGATGAGGGCTGCAGTCGGGGCTGCCCGGCAGCCCCTGATTTGAAAAGATCATCCACCACCAGAATTCCTGCCAAAATGGCCAGCTTAACCGGATCTCTGGTTTCCACGCTGTCCCGTATCTCCTCAATTTTGGATTCATAGAACCTGGTCACCTGTTCCAGGTATACAGGATCCTCATCCGATTGGAGAGTAAAGCTTGTTCCCAGCATTTCCACCTTCATGCGTATCCTCGCTGACCTGAGTTTTGTGTTCGGGCGATTACCTGAGGGAATTCAGAAAATATCCAGCTGTCCTTCCCGGGTATCATCCGAGGAATCCTCTTCAGAATCATCATCATAGCCGTCATCTTCGTTCAGGGCGTCATCGATGTTCGATTCATCCAGCATATCGTCCCCGTCAATTCCGGATTCTTCTTCCTCAGTATCTTCGGAGAGGCTGCTGTCCGGATCTCCAAGATCAACTTCCTCTTCGGTATCCGCCTCTTCGGTTTCGTCATCGGAAGAGGAGGATATTTCGCTATCCCGGTCTTCCGCATCGCTGCTTCCGTCTGCGATATCCGGAACCTTTACACCCGCCTCACGGGCTTCAATTTCCCTCTGTACTGCGTCCGCTTCCTGCTCAGCCAGTACGCTGGCTTCCGGATCCTCTTTCATGGTACCCACAACCTGTTCCAGGCTGTCAAGATGCTCCAGGGCGTTGATGATCCCCTGTTCGATTTCACCCTGTTCATCACGGTACTGATCAATCAGATTCTCCAACTCGGCAATTCTGCCTTCGTAGTTGCTGAGACGGTTTTTCAGCAGGCGGTTTTCTTCCTTATACTGGCCGATAAGCTCAACTGCTTCCTGAATTTTGCTTTCCAGCTTTTTAATCTGGTCAATGCTGATCATGGTTAACCCCTCCGCTGTGATCAATTATACAGTATACGAAGCACATCCTTATCTGTCCATGTTGAATCCGAAAAAAACGGGGGCGGCGAAAAAACACACGCACCTTCATGCCCGCTTTCAGCATGCTGCAGTACCGTGTTTCTTTGCCGCCCCCGCCGGGGATGCACTTCACATAACCCTAGAGGTGTTTTTTGGCAGTTTCTACAACCGCCTTGAACGCCTTGGGGTCTTCAATTGCAAGATTGGATAATACTTTTCTATTAATTTCTACATTTGCCTTATTCAGACCGTTGATAAAACGGGAATAGGACAGACCTTCTTCCCGGACTGCTGCAGAAATACGGGCAATCCACAATCGGCGGAATTCCCGCTTCTTGTTCTTTCTGTCCCGATAAGCGTACTGAAGACTCTTCTTCAGGGCATCTTTTGCCGTAGTGTGAAGAGTGCTTCGCCGTCCGTAGAAACCTTTCGTTTCTTTAAGAATCTTTTTCCGGCGGCTTTTGCGCCGGGTACCGTCAACTGCTCTTGGCATTTTGATCTCCTTGATGAACTCCGTACTTCAATACGGGTTCCGTTATTCCTTGTGTGCCGGTTCTTCGGTAGCCAACCACCTCGAACCTGGCCTGTTCTCCCCGGGCGTATTAGCCGTAGGGGAGGATCTTCCGGATACGGTCGTTCTCAGCAGGGCTGAGAATTCCGGCTTTCCGGAGTTTTCTTTTCCGCTTGGTGCTTTTCTTGGTGAGAATGTGGCGAAGCCCTTGCTTCTTGTACCGCACCTTACCGCTGCCGGTCACCTTATAGCGTTTTGCCGCAGATCTGCGGGTTTTCATTTTCGGCATGATACCCTCTCTATTTTTTCTTGGCTTTCGGACTGAGAATCATACTCATGAAACGGCCTTCCATCTGGGGGGCGCGATCCAGGTTGTAGTTTTCTTCACCCAAAAGCTCCAGTACTTTATGAAGTACATCCTTTCCTAAGTGTGTGTGGGCAAGCTCTCGTCCGCGGAATCGCACGGTAACCTTACATTTGTTGCCTTCCTGCAGAAATTCAAGCACGTGCTTGGATTTGAACTGCAGATCGTGGCCTTCAATTTTCGGCTGCATACGGATTTCTTTCAGTTTTACCTGAGTCTGGTTTTTCTTGGACTCGCGGTTTTTCTTATCCATCTCGTATTTGTACTTACCGTAGTCAATGAGCTTACATACCGGGGGTTTGGCGTTGGGCGCGACTTCGACCAGGTCGAGATCACGTTCCCGGGCCATTTCCAGGGCCTTGTCTGTGGCTACTACACCCAGCTGTTCCCCGTCATCTGCGATGAGACGAACCTCTTTGATCCGGATTTGCTCGTTAATTCGATGGTTCTTTGCGGACAATATGCCTCCCTTGTTTAACCATGATGTTGGAATTTCACGGATTGTCAATGTAGCATTGTCTCATAAAAAGGTCAAACCACCGGGCATGAATTCATCATATTCTCAGGGAGTGTAAGTACTTATTTCTCTTCCAGAAGCATGCAGACCTGCGTGGCCAGGAGATCCCGGCCAATATGCAGAGGTTTTCCCTGTTCATTCAGGCAAATTTCGTCTGCAATTCTCAGTCCCAGTTCACCGCAGAGCTGGCGAAAATCTTTGCGTGTGCAGAAATGGATGTTCGGGGTGTTATGCCAGCTGTAGGGAAGGTTTTTGTTCCTGGGCATAATTCCCCGGAACATCAGCTGACTCCGGTTTCGTAAATGGCCGAAATTCGGGAAATTCACAATGAGATGTCTTCCGACTCTGAGCATTTCTTTAAGGAGGAACACAGGATCCTGAAGCATCTGCAGGGTCTGGTTGAGGATCACATAGTCATAGCTCTTGCTGGGGAAGTCCTTTAATCCCTCATCCAGGTTGCCCTGAAAAACGGATAATCCCTTCCGGATGCAGCCGAGAACCATATCTTCCTCAATATCCACTCCTCTTCCTTTACATTGACGCTCCTGCTGAAGCATGAGCAGCAGTTCGCCGCTGCCGCAGCCCAGATCAAGAACCCTGCTGCCAGGGCGAACCAGTTTGGCAATTTCTTCATAGCTGAACCGTGTGGGATCATTATTTTGCATCAGCGCCGCCCCTCCATGGCAGATTTCAGAAAGGATGAAACAATGATTTCCTGCCGTCCGGTTTCCAGAAGAAAGGCATCATGACCATAGGGACTGTCAAGCTCGGTGTACGACACATCCTTTCCTCTCCGCATCATGGCGTAGACCAGTTCCTTGGACTGGTAGCTGGGGAACAGCCAGTCGCTTGAGTAGGAAATTACCAGGAAAGATGCAGTGGAGCGGTCGATGGTACTGTCCATAGTGCCGTATCGGCTGGAGAAGTCGTAATAATCCATGGCTTTGCTCAGGTAGATATATGAGTTGGCGTCAAAGCGCTCAACAAACTGATCCCCCTGGTACTCAAGGTAGCTTTCCACCTGGAACTGGTCGGAAAAATCAAAGTTGAAATCATCCCGTGTCTGAAGGCGTCTTCCGAATTTCACCCGCATGGATTCTTCAGATAAATAAGTGATATGCCCCACCATTCTGGCAATGGACAATCCCTGGCGGGGGATCTGATCCTTTCCGTAGTATTGCCCTCCGTTCCAATGTGGATCGGACATGATTGCGTTGCGTCCGACGGCGTTGAATGCAATACCCTGGGCGCTGAGCCGGCCCGTGGATGCGATGACGATGGCGGTTCTCAGACGCTCCGGATAGCGGATGCTCCATTCCAGAACCTGCATCCCTCCCATGGAACCCCCTGCGATGGCAAGCAGCTGATCAATGCCCAGATGATCAATCAGTATTCTCTGGGTTTCCACCATGTCCTGGATGGTAATTACCGGAAAATCCAGGGCGTAGGGCTCCCCGCTGGCAGGATTAATAGATCCCGGACCGCTGGTGCCGGTGCAGCCCCCCAGCGTGTTGGAGCAGATAATAAAGTAACGGTCCGTGTCAAAAGCTTTTCCGGGGCCGATCATGGAATCCCACCATCCCGGTTTGCGGTCATCACTGCTATGGTAGCCCGCAGCATGGGCGTCGCCGGAAAATGCATGCACAATGAGCACTGCATTGGACTTATCGGCATTCAGTGTTCCATAACATTCATACCTGATGTTCAAGGGGCCGAATGCCACGCCGCTTTCAAGAGTCAGTGCATTTTTGTCATCAATATAGAGATCATGCTGCCTCACCAGTCCGATGCCTGGCAGCTCTGCTCCTTCTGTCATCACTTCTCCTTGGGGTGTCACATACTTGCACCCTCAAAGTGCCGCTGTCAATACTTGCTCTGAAACATGCTGTTGTGGTAGGTTCTTTTCACTATGCAGCTGTTTATATTGTTTTCCATGCCCCTGTATCTGGGTCAGCTCATCCATTGGCACAGGGATGATATTCAGGATCTCTCACAAATCCGGTCGTCGGCAATACGCGGGGTGGTGTATGGTGCCCTCAGTGCAGCTGTATTCTTCACGCTGTATATGCTGGTGACTCTTTCGATCAGACCCTTACCCCTCTACGTGTATAACTCAACCCTCTATTTTCTGGTTCCTGTCCTTTTCCTCATTATCATGGGGCGGGGCCAGCTGAAGAAAAACGGAGTTGACGGGAATGCTGCCTCTCTGCTGATTCGTGTTCAGTTTACCGGGTTTTTCCTGTTTTTCAATGCAGGGCTGTATTTCATTCACTCGGGAAATTACGGCCAGTTTGTGATTCTTGTTCTGCCTCTGCTGTATCTTTTTCTCATTCCTGTTCTGGCACGAATCATGATCAGATCCCGTCGTTTTGAAAAACACTGGAATTTCATTATGTATGTAAGCTTCTTTCTTATACTTATCGCTGCTCCCATAACTGCAGTGCTGTTTTCTTTCCTGATGTATTTCTGGGGATGGACGGCGTTGCTGATAATCCTGTTTTTCCTGATTCTGTCCGACAGATTTTTCAGCCGGCTGGAACACGACATTCAATACCGCCTGGAGCTGGAGGGGAAAATGAAACCTCTGGTGCGGCTTTTTTCCGGACGATGACGGCATGCTGAGGCAGGGGCGGAATAGTTCACCGGGAACATCCCATGCGGTTTTGATCATATTAGCGCTGATCCATCTTCTTTTTGCATCCTGCAGTCCGGAGTCTGAAATCCTGCTGATACTGGATCCTCCCCTTGAACGTCAAATGACGTATGAGCTTCAACAGCAGCAGGATCAGGGAATATCTCCCTTCGAGGGTACCCGGGCCGACCCGGCATCTCTGCAAAAGGCGCTAGCGGCATTCTACCGTCAAAACGGATATGTTCTGGAAGTCATCACCATATCTCCTGAGGATGCTGAAGAAGGATCGCTTGAACTCGGCTTTTCTCAGCTGGAATCTCTTGCATCCCGTCCGCTGGATGAATACGAGGCGTTGATTGTGGCGCCGTGGCAGCGGAGGCTCGGGGAAGAAATATCCAGGATGGATGTTCACCCCCGGCGTATCTATCTTCTTGGACAAATATCGCCTGAGTATTCCCGGATGACCGGCTTTTATGTAGTGCCGGATTTCGGAGATCCTGGTCTGCTTAATCATATTCGGCAGAGGAGAGGGGAGAGTGTCCTGTTTTACAATCCCGGCTATATAGAATCTTCCATGGAAGCAGTGGAACGTTTCTCCTCCGGCACAGCGGAAGCCGAAGGGAGTTCTCCTGATGCACCGGCCCTGCTGCAGGCGCTCAGGGCTGAGGTTTCTCCCTCGGACATATTCAGCACAGCGGAGCTTACAGCGACGGATCTGGAGAACCGGCTGAAAGATGCAGCCGGGGAGGAGGATCAGCCAGAAACCCTGTATCTGCTTTTATCTCCCGGAGAACTGGACTCGGTGAAGATTCCCATGAAAAGCTTCGGAGAAGTGATCGCTCCTCTGTATCAGCCTGATATCACAATCCGGGGAGGCTTCCCGTTCAGTTTTCTGCAGATGGCAAGCCGGATACCTTCCCATCTTGAGGCCGGAGATGGGGTAAATATCTTTATTTCTGTGCCCTTTTTCACCTATAATAAGTAATAAAGAAATTCAGCCGATACTTGCTATTGCATTTGTCGTTAAAAAGATTAATATAGAAAAGGGTGACTGTAATCCTGTTTGACAGGGGACTTCTGACCACCTATAATTTCGACGTAGACTAAGAGGGTTTACGATTAGCATTCAAAGGAGTGGAGAATGAGACGAGGCAGCGTGCTTACATTATGCCTGATGGCTCTGATATTTCTACTTGCTTCAAACCTTTTCGCACAAAATGATACAGAGAATCTCCAGTCTCGTATAATTGAGCGATTTGATGATCCCGCAGGTACGGATCTTTACGGTACCCGCCAGAACTTCCGTTGGATTGTCAGGGGGAGCAAGTTTATCAGTGAAGGATTTCCCCAGTTTGCATGGGTGGAAACCTATCCTGAGGCTCTATACAACCGAAACAATCCCATCCCTCCGGGAGTGACTCCCAGAGCCCTGGGTGCTCAGGCTGCATTTGACAGACAGGGGTATAACTACCTTGAGTTTATTCCGGTTGAAGATGAAGACGGCGAAGATGGACCTGTTCCCACCGGTATTGAGATACCCGGAATTGTGAAAAACCTGGACTTCTGGGTCTGGGGATCCAATTACAATTTCTACATGGAAATTCATCTTCAGGACTACCGGGGTATCAGTCATGTGCTCAGAGTTGATGATATCAATTACCGGGGATGGCAGAATCTCAGGGTTAACATTCCCACATCAATACCTCAGAATGTTACCTATGTACCCCAGCGCAAGGGTCTTGAACTCGTGAAGATCGTGCTCTGGACAACACCAGATGAGAATGTCAGCGGCTTCTATGTGTATCTTGACCAGATTAAAGTGTTCACCGATGTATTCCAGCAGCCCTTCGACGGGGAAATCCTCTCGGATCCCGAAGAAGTTGACCAGTTGTGGAATCAGGGAACTCAGGGAGGAGCCAACTAATGAAGAAACTCATACTGATTTCCATAATGTTTTTACTGGCCGCTGTTGCGGTATCTGCCCAGGCCACCGAGGCAGACCCCACACAAATTGGTGTGGACACCGCCCAACAGGCACTTCAGGAAGTTTCCATATCCAAGTTTGAAGATCCCGGCTTCTGGTCCGTACATATCCCTCTGGATGACGGGGTGGTGGCTCATCGCCGTTTTGAAGGCGGACCGCTGGAAAAGGAACCCATCGAGGCTGAAGAAAGCGCAAATATTGAAGAACCGGACGAGTATGTTCTGGGTGTACGGGTGGATTATTTCCGAAGAGGAAACACCACCATTTCAATAGCGCCCGTTCGTCCGATTCAGGTTCCCGGAATTACAAAGACCATATCAATGTGGGTTGTAGGCCGGAATTTCAATCACGTTCTCAATGTGGTTGTGGAAGACTTCTTCGGCCGCAGGTCTACCCTGCCCATGGGTACCTTGAACTTTTCCGGATGGAAGCGTCTTACTGTTGCGGTTCCACCTACAGTGGCACAGAAAAACGCCCACTATAATAACCAGCAGGGATTGAAGATCGTAGGATTTACTATCGAGCCTGCAATGCTTGAAGCTTACGGTACATATTATGTGTACTTCGATGATCTTCGGGTGTGGACAGACCTCTTCAGTGAAGATAATCGGGATCCCGATGATATGGTGGATGGCTGGTAAACCATTCTACCGCTATTCAGTACTGAGCAGTCAGACTGAAAGCAATTATCTTGTGTAAAAACCAAAAACCGCCTGGGCTGAAACTCAGGCGGCTTTTTTTTGATCCCGGAACAAAGTTGATTTGACGGGCAGTATCTCCACCTCCCGGCAACCGCCGCCGGAAAGAAAATGCATCACTGCGTTGCGTACTTCGAAAGTCGATAGTACAATCATATTCATCATGAAAGCCACAGAGAATTTGCTCAGACGATCTGATTTTTTCTCAATCCTCAGTGACGAGGATCTGCAGAAAATCGCTCCGCATTTCGAAAGCGTAGAATACTCCAAAGATACGGTGATTTTGAAAGAGAACACCGTGGCGGATCGGCTGTTCGTAATTCAGGCCGGTTCTGTTGAGATCTGGAAAAATTACGGCACCGATAAGGCCGCCCGTCTGGCGATACAGACTACGGGTCACATATTCGGTGAGATGGCGCTGATTGATGATGAACCCAGAAGCGCCACCGTCCTTGCTGCAGAAGACAGCAGTTTTCTCTACATGCATAAACAGACATTTATCGACCTCAGCGAAGAGTACCCGTCAATCATGCTGGCGGTGCTCCGGGCTCTCAGTCGAATGATCAGAACCAGCAATGACAGTTTTATAAAGAGCCTGAGCAGGCAGAATACCGAGCTTCAGCATGCCCTGGATGATCTTCGTACCACCCAGAAAGAGCTTATCCGCTCAGAGCGCTTCTCAAACCTTGGTAAGTTATCCAGTTTGATCATTCACGACCTGAGAAATCCCCTTTCTGTAATTAAAGGCTACGGTGAAATGCTTCAGGTGCTGAACGATCAGCCGGAACAGGTTCAGGATTATTCCCGAAAAATTGTACAGGAAGCGGAACGATTAAATCAGTTTGCCGAAGAACTGCTGGATTACAGCAGAGGGGAACTCAGGCTTCGCTGGGTGTTCACCTCCCTGCCGATGATTTTTCAGAAGGTACAGCAGTATCTGGAAAAAAGTCTCCAGAACAAGAATATAGAATTCTCCATCAGCCATGAAGGCAATGAACCCTTCTATGTGGATGAAGGACGGCTGATCAGAGCCATTGTAAACCTGTGCGACAATGCCCGGAAAGCCATGCCCCGGGGCGGTACACTGTCCATCCACGGTCAGGTGGATGAAGAGAATATCAGTATCAGCATTGAGGATAATGGACTGGGAATGGATAAGGATGTATTGGCTCACATCTTCGAACCCTTTTATTCCTCCTCACAGGGCGGAGGAACAGGTCTGGGGATGGTGAGCGTCAAAACAATTATTGAGGCCCACAGAGGCGTCGTACAGATCAACAGCCGGGTGAATAAAGGGACTACTGTGAGCCTGGTTATCCCCCGTACCCAGGTACTGCCCGAGTGAAATTTTCCCTCACCTGATCACACAGCTGTGCTACAGGCACTCCTCTCAACCGTGAAAAGAACTCATACACATGCTGAACATTCGCCGGCCGGTTGGGTTTCCCGCGATGGGGCACCGGAGTCAGAAAGGGCGAATCAGTTTCAAATAAAACCCGATCCAACGGTACCATGGAGGCTGCCTCCTGGATTTCCTTGGCCTTTTTAAAGGTAAGATTCCCCGCAAAGCTGATATACATGCCCAAATCGAGAAATTTCTTCATTGTGTGCTGATCTGAAGAAAAGCAATGCATAATTCCTTCTGTTGGACGGGACTTCAAAACTCTGAGAATGGCATCGTCTGCTTCCCTGTTGTGAATTACCACCGGCAGTTCTGCCTTCCCTGCCAGCTCCAGTTGGGCATGGAAAAGCTCCGCTTGCATTTCTTCCGATCCATAATCCCAGTGAAAATCCATGCCGATTTCCCCAAGGGCCCAAAGCAGGGGATCATTTTTCCTGCTGTGAAGCTCCTCCTCCAGGCGCTTGAGAAGAACAGATCGATCTGGATCCGTTGAAAAGCTGGGGTACAATCCGATGCTGTATCCGAACCCCGGCTGCTCCGCGCAGTAATTCCGCCTCCGGTCGATCTGCTCAAGATCCACTGCAATATCCATTCCGCCCCGTAGACCCGAATCAAAAGCATCTGGCACCACGGTGGAAGGATCAAAACCCCGGTTCTCAGACTGTAGAATATGAAAATGGCTGTCTATAAAATGCAATAATGTACGCCCCTTTGTGCCTGTTTCCTGCACAGGCGCCAGTATATCAAATGCTTGACCACTTATGAAATGCTATAGTACTATCTGCCAGATCTCGCCGGAGTGGTGGAATTGGTAGACACAGGGGACTTAAAATCCCCCGGCTATAACATAGCTGTACGGGTTCAAGTCCCGTCTCCGGTATATAAGAAGGCTGAGCAACGAAGTTGTTCAGCCTTCTTATAATTTAAAGGGGACTTGAACCGGAAGAGCGGCCCGACCGGAAAGGGAGGGAAAATCGTCAGGAAGACGATTTAGCGATGGAGGCGGCTGAGAAGGAGGCCACAGGAAGTGGCCGACTGAGGAGAAGTCCCGTCTCCGGTATAAAAGAAGGCTGAGCAACGAAGTTGTTCAGCCTTCTTATAATTTAAAGGGGACTTGAACCGGAAGAGCGGCCCGACCGGAAAGGGAGGGAAAATCGTCAGGAAGACGATTTAGCGATGGAGGCGGCTGAGAAGGAGGCCACAGGAAGTGGCCGACTGAGGAGAAGTCCCGTCTCCGGTATGCATGAAAAAAGATCCCGCAGGGGTCTTTTTTTATGCAATTGTGGAGAAGCGACGGGACTTGAACCGAAGGCCGAGGGAAATTGAACGAAGAGAAATTTTGCGGAGTCCTGCGAAGCAGGAGAATTTACCGACTTCTTCCGGCGGCTTTCTCTGCAAGATTGCGGCATTCGCTGTGACGGAAACAGGTGGTGAGGTGATCGTTTACCATGCCCACCGCCTGCATGAATGCGTACACTATGGTGGGGCCCACAAAACTGAAGCCCCGTTTTTTCAAATCTTTTGAGATTTCTCTGCTCAATGGGGTCTCGGTGGGAATTTCACGTATCACACTGAAATGATTCTGGATGGGCGAGTAGTTGATCCGACCCCAAAGAAAATCGGAGAGCGATTCTCCATCATCCTCCATCTTCACAAATGCTTTGGAGTTGGCTATGATCGATCGTATTTTCAGCTTATTTCTGATGATGCCCGGATTGCTGAGCAATCGGGTGAAATCCTTTTCCCCGTAGTTGATGATTTTTTCCGGATTGAAGTTATCATACGCCCGGTAATAATTCTGCATTTTTTTCAGAATTGTGAGCCAGCTAAGGCCTGCCTGCTGGCCGTCAAGACAGAGCTTGGCGAATAATTCCCTGTCATCGAAGTTGGGTACACCCCAGACAGTATCATGATAGTTCTCATATATTTCTGATCCGGCACACCAGGGACAGCGGTTCGGATCTGGACTGCCTTTTAAAATGCTGGGGTTCATTCGTATCCTTCTCTATGCTGCCAAAGCAGCTATTCCTGCTCCTGTATAAAGGGTACAAAACGGAACCCTTCATACCGCTCGGTGTGCGCCTTACCTGATGGCGAATGGATGATTTTCACTATGGCATTACCAACCGGTATTACCATGATACCAGGAGATGCCAGCTGATTAAGCAACTCATCGGGAATTTGTCCGGCGGAGGCTGATACAAGAATTCTATCGAATTTATTGCCTGGAAGCCCCGGGTTGAAACCGGCTATCTTCATTTTTATTTCTGAAAGGATAGAAGCTGATACACTTGTCTGTCCGCCCAGCTGCTCACTCCATTCCCGGAGATTGGCTCGGGCAAATTCCAGCAGCAGTGCCACCCGGTCCATCCCGAGCACATGCCCGGAGGGCCCGCACAGAAGGCTGAGCAAAGCCGTGGTCCAGCCCGATCCCGATCCCAGGTCAAGAATCCGGTTCCCTTCCTCCACAGCCAGGAGCTGCAGCATGAAAGCTACGGTAAAAGGCTGGCTGTTGGTTTGACCCTGGCCGATTGGGATGGGATGATCGGAGTAAATTTCTCCGGGGCTCAGGCTGCGGGGTACAAAGTACCTTCTGTCCGCCAGCTCAAAGGCCCGGATCAGCCTGGCTGAGAGAGGCCGGTTTTCCGATTCAAGTCTGGCGTAAATCTGCCTGATCAGTTGCCGGTTCGTTCGGGACATATTCCCTCCTTCGGACTTTTACTCCTCCACTGCGGCGAATTTCTTCTTCATCAGTTCGAAGTAGTTGTGGGCTTCCTCTTCACTGATTTCTGTGTCAGGTTCCTTAATATCTATGAGCTTTTCGGGTATTTCCTCGATAAAAGGACTCATGGTCATGCTCATCAGATCCCGCATCACTTTTCGTTGCTGGCAGGATGTAAGATACAGCTTCATTTTCGCACGGGTCAGGGCAACATAAAAGAGCCGCCGCTCTTCCTCCATGTTTTCCTCATAACTTCCGGCATCATTTTCCTCAAGGCTTCTTTGGTGGGGGATGATATTTTCCTCCACCCCGGCAATGAACACTACATCAAATTCCAGACCTTTGGCGGAGTGAATAGTCATGAGGTTCACCTTGCCTTCCTCGCTGTCGTCATCATCCTTTCCCGCCAGGGTAATCCTGTTCAGGTAATTAAAAACGCTGGGACTGAGATTATCCGGATCTTTCTCCCATTGCTCCAGGCTGGAGGTGAACAACTCCACGTTCCTGAGCTTGAACTTGGCAACCCGTTCATTATTAGGGTGTTCACCCACCAGATGTCCCCAGTAGTCAATTTTGGCAATCAGTGCTCTCAGTGATTGAGCAAGATCTTTGCCGCTGAGAAGTTTGGGGCGGAATTCGCTGATCAGTTCAAGAAAGTCCTCGATGTCGGCTCTGGCCCTTTTGCCGATTGGACTGTCGTTGGCCAGCACCAGGGCCTGCATCGCTCCGTAGAGGCTCATGCCCTGACTCTGGGCAAGTTCGGTCATGTGCTCCAGGGTTTTCTTCCCGATTCCCCTTCTGGGAGTGTTCATAATGCGGAGAAGGCTGATGTCGTCATCGGGATTGGCCAGACAACGGAGATAGCTGATCATATCTTTCACTTCCGGCCGCTCGAAAAAGCTGGTTCCTCCGGTGATCCGGTACGGAAGGTTCCGGGCCATGAGCTCTTCTTCTATTCCCCTGGCAAGGGCATTGGTTCGTATAAGAATGGAAATATCATGGTAATGGATCTGTTCTTTGAGATTAAGGGTCTGAATCATGTCACAGATAAACCGGGCTTCAGCGCGTTCGTCCTGGGGCTGGTAGAGTTCAATGGGTTTTCCCCCGTCGCCTCCGGTCCAGAGGGCTTTGATTTTCCGGTTTTTATTGTTTTTAATCAGATGATTGGCGGCATCAAGAATGGTGCCCGTGGAGCGGTAGTTCTGCTCCAGCTTTATCTCCCTGAGTTCGGGGAAATCCCGTTCAAAATTTCTGATATTGTCGAAGTTCGCCCCTCTCCAGGAATAGATTGACTGATCATCGTCGCCCACAACACAGATGTTTCTGCTGCCGTCGGCGAGGAGCTTCATCATTTCATACTGCTGGATGGATGTGTCCTGAAACTCATCAACCATAATGTATTTATACCGTTTCCGGTATTCTTCAAGCACCTGAGGATGCTGCTGGAACAGGTCGATGGGAAGCCGGATGAGGTCGTCGAAATCCAGGGCATTATAGAGTTTTCTGTGACTCTGATATTCCTCATACAGGGGCTGAAGGCTGTCATCAATTTCAGGATCACTCCATTTGGAACGGCGCGTTTTGATCCGGGAGAAGGTGCTCATGCAATGGCCGAAGTCAAGGTACTCCAGACTCCATTTCAGTTCCCGGGCACATTCCTTGATGAGACTTCGCTGATCGTTTGTATCGTAAATACTGAAATTTTCTCTCCACCCCAGCAAAGTGATATGCTTTTTCAGAATCTGCACACCGAAGCTGTGAAAGGTGGATACGGTGAGCTGGGGAAGTTTACGGCCAACCAGTTCCTTGACCC
Source organism: Salinispira pacifica (assembly GCF_000507245.1). Taxonomy (GTDB): domain Bacteria; phylum Spirochaetota; class Spirochaetia; order DSM-27196; family Salinispiraceae; genus Salinispira; species Salinispira pacifica. The sequence continues at coordinate 1,335,547 of NC_023035.1, forward strand.
TGCCGGCCATCTCCCTGGCCGCTTTGTTGGTGAAGGTGAGGGCAAGGATTGAACTTTGATTTATGCCCTGATTCAGCATTTCCGTAATTCGGTATGTGATAACCCGGGTCTTGCCTGATCCGGCGCCGGCGATGATGAGCAGAGGGCCTTCCAGATTGGTGGCCGCCTCATACTGCTCGGGGTTGAGCAGAGATTTTAACTGTGTTGACATATGGCTCTTTCTATCACACTGAGGCCTGATCGGGAAGCGTTATTCAGGTCAGTCGTTTAATTCTGCTGAAATAGATTGGACCCCGTCCTTCGGCCCTGTCCGGCAGAATGATGTGGCCGAGTGCGCTGTCCTCCACCCATTCCGGGAGATGCCGGGGTTCAGCAGATGATTGGCTGCGGTATGTTCTGTCGTTCCGGGTTATCAGGGTCATCTCCTGTTTCTTGAGCATTCTCATAAAGACACGGTCAATTACTTCGTCATTTTCCAGCCGGGAAAGGGCACAGGTGGAGTACACCACTGTTCCGCCGGGCTTCAGGGTCTTCAGGGCTGAGAGCAGAAAACTGTATGCCTGTTGAGCCAGCCGCTCACTCCTGGATGGACTCCACTCGTCAAGATATTTGGGGTCATTCACCAGATGCCGTTCGCTTGAACAGGGAACATCCAGAAGAACTTTGTCGTATGCATTCTGCTGGTAGAGCCCCCATTTTCCAGCATCATGCCCGGTGATGCTGAGACGGCTTTGAACATGTTCCGGAATAAACCGGCTTATCACCTGCTTCAGTCTGCCTCTTCTGGTCGCCGAACGTTCATTCAGTACAAGGCGGAATGCCTCCCCGGGCAGTAACCCGTTGGATAGAAGATTCGAGAGAATCACCAGACTTTTCCCTCCCGGGGCGGCACAGAGATCGAGAATTTCATCCTGATGTTCCGCTTCAAGATACCTGGCAGGAAACAGGGATGCCTCATCCAGAAAATAGGAGTCAAGCAGTCCGTCTTTCAGTTCATGATGTGTTGGGTCTTCCAGGAGGGCCTGTCTCAGTTCCGGCCATCTGCCCTGAAACATATCCTCATAAAATCGGGAGAACATCTGCTGCCTTGCCGCCCTGTCGATCTTTTTCCGCTTTTTTGCCATCTCTGAAGGAGGGTATCATATAATTGAATGTGAAGAATAGTTGACAGAGCACTTGACGACTTCGTAGTATTTGCAGCAGTACAGGAGGAATAATGGATAGTAAAGCCATACGCGCGCGGGCTCAGGAATATGTTGAACAGGAACAGAATGAGTCATTTCGCAGTGAAGTTGAAGCTCTTCTGAAACAAAACAATGATGATGAACTTTTTGAACGATTTTATACCGATCTGAGCTTCGGAACCGGAGGAATCCGGGGAGTAATGGGCGGAGGATTCAACCGAATGAATCCGCTGGTCATTCAGCGCACAACCCAGGGATTGGCCAATTATCTCCTTGAGCATGGCATTAAGGATCAGCAGGGACGCCTTTCAGTGGCTATTGCCTACGACAGCAGGAACAATTCGCCCCTGTTTTCATCCACTGCGGCTCAGGTTCTGGCTGCCAACGGTATTCATGTCTATCTGTTCAGCTCCCTCCGCCCCACGCCGGAGCTGAGTTTCACCATCCGTGAACTGGGCTGCACCAGCGGTATCGTGTGTACCGCCAGCCACAATCCCAAGAAATACAACGGGTACAAGGTGTATTGGCAGGACGGAGCCCAGATTACGCCCCCCCACGACGCCGGTATTATCTCACAGGTGAAGGCGGTTAACGGCCCTGTCAAATCCATGGATTTCCAGGAAGCGTTGGATAAGGGACTGGTGGAGTATATCGATGCGGATATGGACAACAAGTTTGTGGAGATGGTAAAGCGCCAGGTGGTGCGGCCAGATATGCTCATGAAAGGCCCTCACGATCTGAAGGTGGTGTACACGCCCCTCCACGGCACAGGAACCATGATGATTGAACGGGTAATGAATGAGCTGGGTATATCGGTAAGCATTGTCCCCGAACAGCGGGATCCCGACGGCGATTTTCCCACCGTTGAATTTCCCAATCCCGAAGAGGCAAGTGCGATGAAGCTTGCCCTGGATCTGGCGCGGAAAGAAGATGCCGATCTGGTGATCGGAACGGATCCGGATGCAGACAGGGTTGGAATCGCAGTTAAGTCCGGAAACGATTATGTGCTTCTCAACGGTAACCAGCATGGGGTTCTTCTCACAGATTATATGTACGGGTCCATGAAGGAACTGGGAACTCTTCCTCAGCGTCCTGCCTTCATAAATACCATTGTGAGCACCGATCTTCAGAGGAAAATCGCCGCAAAATACGGCGCCGAGGTGTTCGAAACCCTTACCGGGTTTAAATGGATTGCCTCCAAAATCCGGGAGCTGGAGGAGAATAACGGTCCCCGCTATGTCATGGGCGGCGAGGAAAGCTACGGTTTCATGATCGGTAACGAGGTGCGGGATAAAGATTCGATCTCCGCCACCGTGGTAACCATCGAGATGGCCCTCTATTACCAGCAGAAGGGCAAGAGTCTTCTGGATCGCCTTGATGAGATTCATGGAGAATTCGGGCTGTATCAGGAAACACTGATCAGTAAATATTTCGAAGGTGCAAACGGCGTGGGAATCATGAACGGCATGATGGCCGGCCTCCGGGAGAATCCTCCTGCTGAAATTGCCGGTATAGCCGTGTCGTCTGTACGGGATATTCAGGACGGTACAACCCTGGATATTCAAACCGGCTCCAAAAAGAAGGATATCGATTTACCCTCGTCAAACGTACTTCAGTTTATCCTCTCAGACGGAAGCATCATTTCCGCCAGACCCTCGGGCACCGAACCGAAAATCAAGTTCTATGCGTCGGTGAAGGATGAACCGGGTAAAGATCTGGATGAATCCAGAAAACGGGTTCAGGAAAAAATCGACGGAATTGAATCTTTTATTGAGTCGGTAATAGCAGCGGCAAAAAATTAAAGCAGGGAACGGATGGGGGAGGAGACGGTTTTGGGCTGATCCTCCCTCAACGTCCCTTCCTTCTCCGTTTTGCGGCCTTCATCTCCGTGAAGATCTGGCGGATTTTTACCTCATCCGTGCTGCCCTGTTCCATGGCTTCGTCAAGTCCTTCCAAGTACCGCTCTTCCATATTGTACAGTTCATCTTCAAGGCTCTTGTCCCAGATCCTGTGAATCAGCTTCCTGGGTTCTTCATACAGGGACAGCAGATCCTCGGCTAGCTGGACCGAAAGATACCAGCGCACGTCGTCGATTTCCAGATCATATTCTTTCATCAGTTTTTCACTGTTCAGCATGCAAACCTCCAGTGGCCAAGTATGGTCCAGGGAAGATGAATTTACAAGCCGGCACTTTACCTTCCAATCCGGATATGATAGGTACTTATGCATGGATATGAACGCATCTGTATACGATCTGACATTTGTAGCATTCGATTTTGAAACAACCGGTCTTTATTCCGGAAGCGACAGAATAGTGGAATTCGGAGCGGTGAAATTCAAAGGCAACAGCATTCTCGGCGAGTTCGGTGAACTGGTGAATCCGGGTATTCCAATTCCTGAAGATGCCGCAAAAATATCCGGCATCACCGATGAGATGGTTGCTGCGAAACCCGCCGTTGAGAAGATGCTTGATCCATTTATTGAATTCATCGGGGACAGTATACTTGTGGCTCACAATGCCAGCTTCGATATGGGTTTTCTCAGGGCCGCCTTGGCAGGAAGCGGCAGGAGCGATATCAAGAACTTACTCATAGATACCCAACAGCTGGCAAAACGTGCATATCCCGGCCAAAAGAGTTACTCCCTGCAGAATCTTGCCGGGTTTTTGAACTTTCCCCTGAATACCGCCCATCGCGCAGTTGATGATTCCATCCAGTGCATGAAGCTGTTTAATGCATGCGCCCAGGAGCTGAGCTTTATGGGGGAGATCACCCTCAAAGAGGTGCTGGCCTGAGGCAAAACTGTGCCTGCCCTGACATTCTCAGCGCCCGAGGATTTTCAGAAAATAAAGCTGAATATACTGTTCAAGGTAATTTCGGTCCCTGATGCGGTCGAAGGTTGAGTTACCCGCCAGCCGGTGAGCCATCTCTTTGATGGTGTCCGCGTCCGGAGGAGTGGAGCGGTAGGTAATTCGCAGTCCCCGGATAAAATCCCGGCACATGGAGTTTACATCTTCCACCAGATCCTTTCGCTTCGCCTGATCCAGTATGGGGTTCCACTTATCCACAAGTTCTCTCAGACTCATTTCCAGGCTTTTTCCCCGGTCAAGAAATTCAGGCTCCAGCCGTTGAATTTGCTGCTTGAAGGCCGCTTTCTGGGCTTTTGCGGTCTGGGGTGTGGAACTGCTGCCCGAGTCGGCCGGTGTGCTGCCGGGGGCATCATCTCTGCGGACAGACCCCGTATCATTCTGGCCTCCGGACGGGCGTGCGGTTCCGAATTGTTTGGTGATGGTTTCAACCTTCTGGCTGCTTTTTTTCTTTTTCAGACTCTTCTGCTGTTCGTGGTCGAAGCGTTCTGAATGATACCGGTCCACAAAGTCCCTGCCGAGAAATATTCTCCGGAACAGATGCACAATTCCCCGTAGAATAGGGATTGACATCCAGAATGGGAGGAGAATGCGGGCGTCGGAAAGGATTTTTCTACGGTCCAGCTCCAGGATCTCGTCTATATCCTTGATGGTTTCATTGTGCATATCCAGGAATCCAATACATTGATTTTTCAATGCATCCGGGGTGCTCCGTTCCTGGCTGAGCAAATACAGCAGTTCGAATCGAAGAAGTGTGAAAAGCAGAGGGTACCGTTCCCTCAGTCTGTTGGTCACATGAATCCGGAATTTCTCATCATCATCCATGGTATCCAGCCGGTCATTTTCCATCATTGCCGAATACCAGCTGTTTTTATAAAAGTCTCTGAATTGCTTGCTGGCCCGGACCCGCTGATTTTCCAGCACTTTACCCACCGAACTGGCGAACATATACACCTGGCTGTCATCTGGAAGCTGAAGCCGCAGTAATTCGGGCAGAGCGGCCTTTTCCGGAGTCGTGGTCTTGGCTTCCAGAAATTCATTCAGACTCTCCCGGCTGTACTTTTTCAAAAGAGGAATGCCCTTATCATCTTTCATGCCTTTGATTTCTGTGAGGGTGAAGGCATATGGCGGCTTTTTCATGTTCTGTTCAAGATATTTGAGAGCTCCCGCCTCATCCTTCTTTTTCTGTTCCTTCCCTTTGTGGAAAACACAGTAATATCCGATCATATATGCGGCCTGACAGAAATTGTGTTCCTCTTCCATCTTATCCGATTTGCTCTCGTATTCCTTGATAATAAAGGTTGATAATTGAGTCCAGACCTGAAAGGAAAACTCCGATGCCTCAACCACGGTACGGGCCGCCGCCTCCGGTGACTGGGTGATGATTCTCATCAAATCCTTCACCGCCACCTCTCTGCCTTTGAAGATGGGGACCAATTTCTGTGAGATGTAGGAGTGGTTGCGCTGCTGCTGCAGATATTGACGGATCTTCTGAATGGATGCGCTGATCATCTCCTTCTTCAGCAGGGCGGAGGTCGTTACCAGACTCTTCAGTCCCGCGGGAAACAGAATCCGGATGATTCTGGGTTTCTCCAGGTCCTTGCTGAGCCATTCCACAAATTCTTTTTTTATGTCAATGGCCTGAATTCGTTCTTCAGGAATTTCAAGGGAAAGGTTTTCTTCGGTGGCAAGGGGCAGGCCGAAGTCCTCCATAATTTTCTTATAATAATTCCGGATTTTTTCGTGGAAGTACAGTTCATAAAAGATGGAAACAGGTTGATCCTGGCTTTTCTGAATCTCGATTTTTCCGTTCTGTTCAAGGCTTCGCAGATGATGGGAAAGGGTTCTATGAGCATCCTGCCTGAGATCCTGCATGTGGGGATTCTCAAGCTCATTCTGCTGAAGATACCGTTCGGTGAATGTCAGCAGCTGACTATAGCTGATTGAGGGGTTCTTGTACTGTTTAAGATATTGCGTGATAAGACGTTGAACATCAATTGGGGATGACATGGCTCTGTACACTCCTCATATATCAGTTATAACACACTATGTGTTCTGGTAACAGTCCATTTATCTCCACAAATATCTCCTTTCGATTTGACAAAACTGAAAAAAAGTCGCTATCATCCTAAAGATATGAAGAAAACATATAACGTACCAGGAACACCTATTCTTCTGCTTTTGGTCCTTCCTCTCTTTTCCGCATGTACCAGCATCGATCCTGTTGATACACAAAGTGAAGAAGCGAAGATCCAGGCTGAGGAACAGCAACAGGAAGAACAAAGCGAACCGGCCGTGGAAGAACCCGAAACAGCTCAGGAAGATTCTCAAAAAGATTTTGAAGTGAGCGAAGAGGTCTTTGATCAGACCTTCATTGAGGTTGAAGCGGTGATTGCGGAGCTGAACAGTCTGATCCGTCAGGAAAAGTACCAGGAATGGCTCAGCTATCTGACGGAGGATTACCGGAAATACTACTCCTCTCCGGAACAGCTTGAACGCTATTCCCAGAGCGAACGCCTGCAGTCCGCCGGGATTGAGTTGGAAACGCTGGAAGACTTCTTCCTTCATGTGGTGGTGCCAAGCCGGGCCAATCTCCGTCTTGATGATCTGGTTTTTCTGGACGAAAAGAGCGTTGAAGCCATTATGATTGTGCGGGATCAGCGCATCAGCGTCTATCGTCTCCGATTAGTGGACAATGAGTGGAAAATTGAACGATAGTAATATACAATAGAAGTGATTTGAATAATTCTGTATGTAAGGATTTACCACACAAGGAGCGTGCTATGAAGGTATTGAAGGGATTGCTTCCTCTCGTCCTGATCTTCCTTTTTGTTGTTTCCGGGCTGAGTGCCCAGGAAGAGGACAGCGGTTCTCTTACCATTGAGGAATTGTATTTAAGTTCAGATATTGAGATTCAGCTGATTCGCAGTCAGGCCGTCTCCGAAAACCGGGATAACAAGATTCTGGCTCTCCAGACCATCCGCCAAATGCTGGATGACGGCAGAGTCACCCAAAACGACCAGGCAGTTGTTGTGGTTCTTGAGTCCCTGGCCGGCGAAGGAGTTACAAAAACCGTTCGCTCCGGAGGGCGGGTAGTGAATAACTATCCTGAAGTGCGTCGTCAGGCCGTACAGCTGCTTGGGCAGATCGGCGGTGAACGGGCGCAGGAGATTCTGTTCGATGTTGTTGATGATGATCCCGAGCCCATGGTTCTTTCCGAAGCGGTATATGCTCTGGGTGTTATCGGAAGCAATGAAAATATGCGTACTACCCTGTATCTTGCAGATGTACTGGACAGGAACACCGCACGGGTGAATCCCGACAATAATCTGGCGTTCGCCAGCCTTCTGTCTCTGGAAAAGCTTATGCGGTCAGAGGAAGGCATCGCCGATCCGGATGTTCTGGCATCTCTTCTGGACGTGGTTGGAGGGAACTACATTCAGACTGTTCGTCTGAAAGCCCTGGATGTTATTGAACAGCTGCGGGAGATGGGCCGCTGAGCGATTCCGGGCAGTCAGCCCGAATCCGTACAATTTCAGAAATACCACACAAAACCCGAAGCACCCGGTGTATCTTTCCGGGTGTTTTTTCTTTTCAGCTGGGGGCAATGTATGAACAAAGGTTTTGAAATTACCTGCAGTTGTGTATAATCCCGGCTGATATATCATGAATAAAGTGCGAATAATTACACGGATCATAGCCTTCTCAATTCCCCTCTTCCTCCTGTCTCTCATTCTATCCTACAGTGTGATCACCCAGCAGGCTGGGGATAATCTCTACGATACATTGAAGGATCTGCCATCCCGGGAGGTGGGGCTGCTGCTGGGTACAAGCCCAAGAACCCGCAAGGGTACAGCCAGCGAGTTTTTTCAAAACCGGATTGAAGCAGCAGTTCTTCTGTACCGAAGCGGAAGAATCAGGTACATACTTGCCAGCGGCGATAACAGTTCCATGCAGTACAACGAACCGATTTACATGCAGAAGGAACTGATGGCCAGAGGCATTCCTGCGGACCGGATCGTCCTGGATTATGCGGGGTTCTCCACCCTGGATTCAGTGATCAGAGCCCGGAAAGTATTTGGTCAGGAAGATCCCATTATTATCAGCCAGCGTTTTCACAATGAGAGGGCCTTGTATATTGCAGCATCACAGAATATGAATGCTGTGGCGTACAATGCAAAGGATGTTGGCGGGGTTGCCGGCCTGAGCGTGCTCGTACGGGAGGTGCTTGCCAGAGTGAAGGCCCTGCTGGATGTTCATATCCTGAATAGAACACCGAAATTTCTTGGTGATCCCGAGGCCATACCTCCTCTTGTAATTCCCGAAAATGATATGTCATGATATTCAGCTGAATCTCTCCTGGAAAACCCCGGGAATCCGCCTAAAAAAATCAACAGTGCACGGAAGCTTGTGAAGCACTGCTTTTTTTATTCAAAACCAACATATGTAACGCATGAAAAATACCCGACGCCATCAGTACCGTCGAATTTTCAGAAATATATATTTTTCACAAGCTTCGGTGCACTGTACAAAAATTGCGGGAACGTAACATAATGTGAGATATGATACGAATTTCCGGGATACTTATTCTCATTCGGCTGCTCATCATCGTATCTCCGGTGTCGGGCCAGGCAATTGACCCCGGCGAGTTGAATCGCATCACTGTTTCCAACAGCACAGGGTTTCAACTTCGTTATCTCTTTTATTCACCCACGGACAGCAAAAACTGGGGACCTGATCTGCTCAGCCAGGATGGCGGGCTTGTTGACGGGGGGCGGCTGCGTTTTTATATCCATTATCCGGGTCTGGAAAGCAGCTTCAGCTTTCTGGCGGTGGATGAAGATTTTGACATGTACAGGATAGACCGGTTTCCCGTATCCAACGGCCGGGAGGCCTACCTTGATATCCGTCTGGAGAATTATCTGGGGCCGGGAAAGGAAATGGAGTTTCGTGAGCTTGTTCTAACCAACAATTCCCGGACAGACATCTGGTATCTGTTTCTCAGCCCTTCGGATTCAATCACCTGGGGGGTTGATATTCTGGACGATGAAAGCGTGTTTATTGCCGGAGACAGCAGGAGGCTTATATTTCCCGCTGTTGGAGAGTTCACCCCCTACGATCTTCTTGCAATAGATCAGGAAAACTCAGCCTTGTACGCCCGGCTTCGGCTGAACGAAGACTCCGATACCTGGAATGTTGAAATCAGCGAAGAAGATCGCCGATAAAACCCACCATATCAGTTTCCACTTCCGGCGGTATTCCGTGTCCTCCGGCAAACTCTCGAAATTGTACATCCCACTCCCCGGATTCCAGAAGTTCTTTCAGCCGGGTTCCCCCTGGGAACGGCAGCACGGGATCCGCATTTCCGTGACTTATAAATACCGGCACCCGGTATTCCTGATCCAGCAGATGACTGAGTCGGCTGCGGTCAACCGCGGCGGACGAAAGGAGAATGAGCCCCTTCAGGGGAAGGCGATGCTCAAGGGCGGCCCTGAGTGCAAGCATGGAGCCCTGGCTGAATCCCCCCAGAATGGTATTCTCCCAGGGGATACCCAGTTCCTCCACATCCTCTACCAGCTGGTCAGCCCTGTCTCCCAGTTCGGGAATACTCATATCCTCAAGCTGATGAAAATATTCACCGTCGAAGACTCTCTGCATATCCCTGGCAGTGGAGGGAAACCATGCATAGCTTCCCGGCTGGAGCGTAACCGGTGCCTGTGGGAAGAGCCACCGGGCGTTACCCCGGGCATTCTGAGCCAGAGGAGCCAGGTCTCCTGCATGAGCGCCGAACCCGTGGGCCAGAATAATATGTCCGCCCGGATTGCCGTTTTCAGCTTCATCGCCTTGGTGAGATGATGAGCTCTCCAGTTGTTTCCATGTGAAATTCATATATATATCCTAAAAAAACTGATTACTTCCGGTCCTCTCAAGGAAATCCGTCCTGTGGATTGTTCTATCCCGGTGGATGTATTATCTTATCATAGTACGGGATTTCCAAAATACCGTTTTTCAAAAATCCATTAACCTGCCATTAAACGGGCATCAAGCTGCCAGTAAAAAGGCAGAGGCGTAAAGGGTTTTTTCAAATATAAAGGGGTGACAGGGGCTGTAACCCCTTGAAGGGATCAGCCCGGAGGATGTATCAGATTGAGCAATTCTGCTGAACAGCAGCCCAGGGCCGGTCTCCTGCGAAAAATCATCACCGTGTTTCGCTGGATCATGATTCTGCCGATTCTGTTGTATCAGCGGCTGATTTCGCCCATGACCCCCGGTGCATGCCGCTACCACCCAAGCTGTTCAGAATACGGCAAGAAGTCAATTATGCGGTTCGGAGTTTTTGCCGGCGGCATCCTTGCAGTTTCACGAATGTTCAGATGCTGGGGTTGGTTCTCCGGAGGGCATGACCCGGTGCCGGATCAATGGAGATGGAAGGAAATCCCCCGGGGATACCGCAAGTTTTATTCGGGACCGGGTTCGGGGAATCACTGATTTTCCGGAAAGGTGCGAAAATCTGTGTGGACACACACATGGGAAACACGAGAGAGGTGTACAATGAATATGGTGTCAGGACGGCGAAACATGCTGCTGACTCTGCTGACAGCGGTAACAGTTCTTCTTCTATTCAGTTCCTGCTCCATTCAGCAATATGCAGTGAACCGCATTTCCGATGCCCTCACAGGCGAAGGAAGCAGTCAGGTTTTCATGGGTGACAATGATCCCGCACTGGTGGGGGATGCTCTTCCCTTTGCCATTAAGATGTATGAAACACTTCTTCAGCAAAATCCTGAGCATCTTGAACTCATAGAAACAACAGGAAGTCTGTATATTATGTACGCCAACGGATTTATTCAGACTCCTGCCGAATTGTCCGAACCCGAGGAGTTTGAATCAAAGTTCGATGCATACAGCCGTGCGAAAAATCTGTATCTCCGGGGCAGGGATATGCTGGGAAGAGCTCTCGAGCTGCGTCATCCGGGGATTCTCAAGGCCGTGGAAAGCGGTGAAGAAGTTGAGCGCTATGCAGCCGAGCTTGAGATGCAGGATGTGGGGCTGGTGTACTGGTATGCCGCAGGCTGGTTCGCAGCCGCATCAATTGACTCCTTCGACATGAAAATCGGGTTCAGGCTCCCGGCGGTGCTTACCCTGCTCAATGCAGTGTACCGTCTGGATCCTGATTACAGCAACGGAAGCATCGAGGAATTGTTTATATCAGTATATGCATCACTTCCCCAGGGGATGGGCGGCGATGTTGAAAAGGCCGAGAAGGCGTTTGCCCGGGCCGTTGAGATTCAGCAGGGAAGTTCCGCAGGACCTTATGTGAGTCTTGCTCTCTCTGTGGCCTTACCCGCCCAGGATGTGGAACGCTTTATTGAACTTATGGAAAAAGCGCTGGAAATACCAGTTGAGGAGTATCCGGAAAATATCCTGCTGAATACCATCCAGCAGCGGAAGGCCCGATGGTATCTTGATCATCTGGATGACTTTTTCCTCCTGTGACACCGGCGCTCCGGCAGGGAAGAAACTTTCAGGATCAGAAAATCAGCGGGAAATATCCAAATACCTTGATGATAAGGATACAAGAGGAAAGAAAAATGAATATTTTGCAAATACATACGTCGGCCAGACCGACGACAGCTTCAGAAAACAGGAACCGATTGGAATCACGTAAGCGTTTTTCTCTGAGCAGGATCGCAGGGATCACACTGGTATTGCTGGCTCTGGGGATGGTATCAGCGGGGGCTCAAACCGTAAAAATTGCTTCAATTGCCCCTGAGGCCACACCCTGGGGCGAAGGTCTGAACCGGATGGCCGCCGAATGGTCGCAAATTACCAACGGCAGGGTGCGTGTCCGGGTGTTTCATGGAGGTGTTGCCGGAGATGAGCAGGATTTTGTTCGGAAAATACGGCTGGGACAGCTTCAGGGCGCGGCGGTTACCACAGTCGGTCTGACCACTGTAGTGCCTGAGCTTTGGGGCATGGTGATGCCCGGAGTTATCGAGAGCGATGAAGAGCTGAACTACGTTCTGGCCAGCCTTGAGGAGGATCTGGATAGATCATTCCGGGATGAAGGCTATGAAATACTCACCTGGTCAAATGCCGGATGGCTGAAATTCTTCTCCACACAGGAGATCCGTTCTCCCGAAGACCTTGGCGGATTAAAGGTAGCCACAGGAGATTTTGTGGAAGATATCAACGAGGTTATGCGTGGAATGGGAATGCAGCCGGTACCCCTCTCATCTCCGGAAATCCTCAGCGGCTTGAATTCCGGGCTTATTGATTCGGTATTGTATGCGCCCCTGGGTGTTGCGGGGTTCCAGTGGTTCGGGGTAACCAATCAAATGCTGGATCTGCCGGTGGCACCCTTTTTCGGCGCGATTTATATTGATGAAAGAACCTGGCGAAGAATTCCTGAGCAGTATCATGAAGAGCTGATGGAGAGCGCTGAACGGATCGGCGTTGAGATTGAATCCAAACTTGCAGGTCTGGAGGAAGACGCCCTTGAACTGATGCAGGAATACGGTCTGGAAATAATCAGTATCTCCGCCCAGCAGGAAGATCAGTGGTATGAGGTATTTGAACAGAAACGGGATGAGCTGAATTCCAGCTACTTCGATAATGATCTCATTTCAAAAATGACCGACCTTTTGGATGAGTTCAGGGAGAATAATTAATAGTGAATGCTTCCGATAATGCAGCGTTGAAGGCGGAGCAGGCGGAAACCCAGGACGATCCGGTATCCGCCCTGAAGGGCTTCCAGTGGATTGAGGTGTTCGGCGGTTATACCTGGTATCTGCTCCTTGCATCATTACCGGTGATCTCGGCATTTCTCCGCCTTATCGGCGCCGGGGATGTTCCCTATCTGGGCCCGCTGGTATTTCATTTTGTGGTTATGCTCACCGCCATGGCGGGAAGTTACACCGCCAGCACCGGCGACCATCTCAAGCTGGATCTGGGCTTGGATTCCCGAAAGGAAAAATGGGCGGCTGCTCTCAGGCTCAGCCGGGACCTGGTGGGAAGCTTTATTATTGTTCAGTTTTTTCTGGGAAGTCTGGAAATGCTGTTTGTGGCCTTTCTGGATGAGCGGATTATCGGAATACCCATTCAAGTGTTTGTCGCTTTCATACCCCTGGGGTTTTTCGGCATACTGTTTCACTGGCTGAGACTGCGTGCCCGGGGCATGCTCGTGCTGGCCCATGCGGCTGTTTTGATATTGGGGCTTTTCACCAGTTTTCCATCGCTGTTAAGCATTCTCTTCGAGGTGTCCCCCTCAGTCCCGGACCTGTTCTTTTCCATCGATCAGCTGTGGTACGGAATACTTCCTCCGCTGATTCCGGTATTGATTATTGTAATCATTGCCCATGTTCCCCTGGGTCTGCCCCTTTTCGCCGTTCTCGGCGGCATTGGAATGCTGCTGTTTCTCAGAACGGGATCCGGACCGGGCATCATACTGTATGAGGGATATGCGGTTCTGGATAATTCCGCCATATCGTCCATCGCACTGTTCACCCTTACCGGATACCTTCTGTCAGAGAGTAAGGCCAGCGAACGATTTATTGAGGTGTTCACCTCCATGTTCGGCTGGATACCCGGGGGGATGGTTATTGCTGCAGTGCTTGTCAGTGCGGTGTTCACCACATTCACCGGTGCCAGCGGGGTGACCATTCTTGCCCTTGGAGGTCTGCTGTATTCGGTGCTCCACGGCAGTGGGAGGTACGGGGAAAAGTTCACCATCGGACTTCTTACCAGTTCCGGGAGCATAGGTCTGCTGTTCCCTCCCAGTTTGGCGATTATTCTCTACGGCTCTGTGGCAGGAGTAAATATCAGGGATCTTTTTCTGGCAGGGGTGGTGCCGGGTCTCATTCTTGTTTTGGGAATCAGCCTGTTCGGTATTTACCGGTCAATTCGTTCGCACAACGAAGTGATACCTCTGAAAGCATCCAGGGTGTTCGCAGCAGTGAAGGATGCCTTCTGGGAGCTGCTTATTCCCGTGGTTACCCTGGTGCTCTATTTTTCCGGGATATCCTCCCTTTTGGAAACAAGCGCCATTGCCCTGATTTATACTCTGGTGGTTGAGCTTTTCATCAAGAAAGACTTCACCATCCGCAGCCTGGGAAGAGTCTCGCTCAAGAGCATGCGGATTGTGGGCGGAGTTTTGATGATACTCATGCTGGCAAAGGGATTGTCCGCCTTCATTGTAGATGCGGGCATTCCCCAGCGGCTTGCAGAATTTGTTCAGACCGGAATATCTTCCAAAATTGTATTTCTTCTTCTGCTGAACCTGGCATTGCTTGTTACCGGGACTCTCATGGATATCTATTCGGCCATCTTTGTGGTGGTGCCCCTGGTGCTGCCCCTGGGCGAAGCATTCGGCATTAATCCTCTGCACCTGGGTATCATTTTCCTGGCGAATCTCGAACTGGGGTTCCGTACTCCGCCTGTGGGCCTGAACCTCTTTCTCAGCTCATACCGTTTCAGGAAACCTCTTACCCAAGTATATGCCAGTATTGTCCCTTTTCTGATTCTTCAGGTTCTGCTGGTTCTGATCATTACCTTTGTTCCCCAGTTCAGCTTATGGCTGGTGGGAGCCGCCTGAAACTAAAGATCCATCATGAGCTGCCTCTCAAAATCATCCCCGTCTTCTGTGAGCAGTAGCGCGTCTTTGGGGAGGGGCAGCTCATAGTTTTTCCCCAGAAACGGCAGCAGCACCCGAAGCAGCTGCTGAATGGCGGGCTCATGTACGGTGAAGTCATCATGCCCGATCTGCAGATTTTCAGGAAAGCTGTAGAACAGTCCTCCCAGTGCTTCGGTAAACAGCTGTGTTTCCCTGCCGGATACGATCTTGTCTGCTTCACTGGCCAGGCCCAATACAGGAAAGCCGAAGGGTCGCTTCACCTCCTCGCTGTGAAACCATGTGGGTTCGGCAACCGCTTCCTGGATTGATAGATTTTCCGGTACTGCATTGTTGAACAGTTCTTTCTGAAGATGTACCGGGGTGTGTTTTCCGAAAAACTGGGATCTTACCGCCCATCCGGGAATGAGTCTGTGCTTCAGCATAAATTTGACCAGCGGATGTATCCCCTTTTTTCGCCTTCCGTACGGGGAGGCCATAACTATCAGGCTGTGGAGTTCGTGTTTTTCCAAATCTTTGGCTGCCATGGCGCAGAGGATGCCTCCCAGGCTGTGGCCGAAGAGAATAACCGGCTGACCGGATTCCCGGGAATGAATCTTCGCCAGTTCCCGCACTTCAGTGATGGCGCTGGGAATATCTTCCATTTTCAGGTCAGGGGTGATAACTTCTGTAAAGTATTCTTCAAGGTGGAGTTTTATGGGAGTCCAGAAAAAGCCTCTTACTCCATATCCGTGTATGCAAATAATTCTCCGTGAATCTTTCACAGTGCAAACTCCTCAGGATTCAGCCGGCGCTCGGTCTGTATTGAAAGTATATGAATCAGCCGGTAGGTTGACAATAAAATATCAGGAAGGCGGGTGTTTGGTATAGTCTGGGCCTGTATCCCGGGCGACGCCAGCGGGAGTGAGGAAGGCGAATGCGCGTACGAAACCCCGCCGGGAGTGGTAACGGCGGAAACAATTCAGCCGGGGCAGGTAATATGAGAGAGTTGATCAACTATTGAACATAACGATAAATCGCGATACATTGATTTAATTATACATGGGGGAAACATTGAGCAGGCATACATCAGCAATTAAAACATTCACAGACCGGATAGAGCAGGGGATTGCTCTTTTTGACGGGGCAATGGGAACCCAGATACACGCCCTGGAACCCACCGACGAAGATTATCAGGGGCTGCTGGGGTGCAGTGAGATCCTCAATGTCACGATTCCCGAAAAAATCCGGGCCATTCATGAAGCTTATCTGGAAGCAGGCAGTGACATTATAGAAACCAACAGCTTCGGCTCCAATTCCATCGTTCTTGCGGAATACGGGATTCAGGACAGGGCCCGGGAAATAAGCCGGGTTTCAGCCACTCTTGCCAGAGAAGCCGCCGATGCATGGCAGAATGCCATTCCCGGAAAGCCCCGTTTTGTAGCCGGTTCCATGGGACCGGGCACCAAGCTGATCAGTCTTCGCCAAACAGACTGGCAAAGCATGTATCAATCCTACCGGGATCATGCAGGAGGACTGCTTGAGGGAGGTTCCGATGCCATTCTCATTGAAACCTGTCAGGATCCCCTCCAGATCAAATGCGCCGTTGTAGCCGCCCAGGACGAGATGGAAAAACTGGGGCGAATTGTACCCATTATGGTTTCCTTCACCGTGGAGACCACCGGTACTCTCCTGGTGGGAACGGAAGTGCCTGCGGTGGTGGCCGCCATCACCCCCCTGGGAATCGATACCCTTGGAATGAACTGTGCAACCGGGCCGGAAGATATGGTCAGCTATGTGAAGCAGCTGAGCAGTCTCAGCAGCCTTCCCATATCCGTGCAGCCCAATGCCGGACTGCCCCAGAACGTGGACGGCGAACTGGTGTACACACTCCAGATTGAGGATTATGTAAACAGCATGCTTTCCTTTATCCAGCGGGACGGGGTTCGCATAGCAGGGGGCTGCTGCGGTACCACCCCGGCGTTTATATCCGCACTGGACGCCGCAATACAGAAAGCGGGAATTCGCGAACCGGCTGAGCGCACCCCATCCATCCCCGACTCAGTGAGCGGAATTTTTGCCGCCCAGAGCCTGACTCAGGACAATTCGGCATTTTTTATCGGCGAGCGCACCAACACCAACGGAAGTAAAAAATTCCGTGAGCTTCTCCTGGATGAGAACTGGGACGGCCTGGTGGATGTAGCCAGACAGCAGGTCCAGACCGGCGTGCACGCCCTGGATGTGTGTGTGGCCTACACCGGAAGAGATGAAGTGCGGGATATGAGTCAGGTACTCTCCCGGATGGTCACCCAGGTTCCACTGCCCCTGGTGATTGACAGCACCGAGCTTCCTGTTATGGAAGCCGCCCTGCAGATGTACGGCGGAAGGGCGATTATCAACTCAATCAACCTGGAGGACGGGGAAAAGCGGGCGGATGCCATCTGCCGCCTGGCGAAACGCTATGGCGCGGCACTCATTGCCCTGACCATCGACGAAGAGGGCATGGCCAAGGATGTTGATCGGAAGGTCTCCATTGCCAAACGGATTTTCGATATTGCCGTGAACCGTCACGGGCTGAGAGCAGGAGATCTGATATTCGATCCTCTGACATTCACTCTGGGTGCAGGTGATGAAAGCATGGTGAACTCAGCCATGGAAACCCTGGAAGGGATCCGGCGGATCAAGGCGGAAATTCCCGGGGTGCGTACGGTTCTGGGACTGAGCAACGTGAGCTTCGGGCTGAATCCTTCCAGCCGGAAAGTGCTGAATTCCGTGTTTTTACATGATGCCATGGAAGCAGGGCTGGATTCGGCCATTGTGAATCTGAAGCACATCGTTCCCCTGGCGAATCTCAGCGAAGGAGATATTGCCGTCTCGCGGAACCTGATTCACAACAGACTGGACGAGTCGCCGGATGCGCCGGAGGGCAGTACTCCGCTTTTTCAGTTCATTTCCCATTTTGATTCCAAGAGTCCGGAGGAGAAGGCCGGCGGTGAGATCCAGCTGGAGAACCTGCCCCTGGAGGAGCAGCTTCAACAGAAAATTATTCAGGGTTCCAAGGGAAACATGGATCAGCTGCTGATGCAGGCAATGGAGAAGATCGGCCCCCTGGAAATTATCAATGACATTCTCATCCCCGGCATGAAGGTGGTGGGCGACCTGTTTGGAGCCGGCAAGATGCAGCTTCCGTTCGTTCTCCAGTCAGCCGAAGTGATGAAATTTTCCGTGGATATTCTCGAACCCTACATGGAGCGCCGGGAGTCCAGTGAGCAGAAATCCATTGTTCTCGCCACGGTCCGGGGAGATGTACATGATATCGGAAAAAATCTGGTGGATATTATTCTCAGCAACAACGGTTATAAGGTGTATAACCTTGGAATCAAATGCGAGATTGATACCATTATCAGAAAAGCCGAGGAAGTTCAGGCCGATGCAATCGGTATGAGCGGTCTTCTGGTGAAATCCACCATTGTGATGAAGGATAATCTTGAGGAACTGCAGCGGAGAAAGGTGCACATTCCGGTTCTTCTGGGTGGAGCCGCACTCACACCCTCCTACGTGTGGGATACCTGCGCAAGGGAGCTGGATAGTCCGGTTCTCTACTGTGCAGATGCGTTTGCAGGCCTCAATATGATGAACCTTATAAAAAATGACGGTCTTGACCAATTCGTGGCGGCCGAAAAAGAAAAGAGAAGCAAGCGCCCCGCACCCAGGCCGAGAATTAAAAAGGATGTGCCGGAAAAAATCGAGGTGGACCGGTCGGTGAACATTCCACAGGCACCTTTTCTCGGCACGAAGATAGTTGAAGGCATAGATTTGGATGAGGTTTATACATATCTTACCGAAGAAGTGCTGTTTCGGGGTCGATGGGGATACCGGCGGGGCAAACTCAGCAAGGCAGAGTATGAAGATCTTATCGAATCCCATGTCCGGCCGGAATTTGAGCAGCTGAAATCCATGGCCAGGGAAGAGCAACTGCTGCATCCCAAGGTGATATACGGCTACTTTGAGTGCAACAGTCAGGGGGAAGATGTAATTATGTATGCTCCCGGTACAGACGAAGAGATGGCCCGGTTCACCTTTCCCCGTCAGTCCGAAGCTCCCCGGCAATGCATCGCAGACTATTTTCTGCCCCGGGAAGGGGGCCGGAAGGATGTTATCGCCCTTCAGATCGCAACAGTGGGGATGGCCGCCCATGAGCATAATCAGAAGCTCTATGATCAGGGAGCCTATAAAGACTATCTGCTCTTCCACGGATTGAGCGTGGAAACCGCCGAGGCCCTTGCGGAGTACTGGCATTTGAAAATTCGTCAGGAACTGGGCATTACCGAGGAAGACGGCCAGGGAATTTCCGATTTTGTGATCCAGAAATACCGGGGAAGCCGTTACAGCTTCGGCTATCCTGCCTGTCCCGATCTGAACCAGAACCGCATTCTCTGCAATATTCTGGAAAGTGAACGGATCGGTGTGGTGGTGAGCGAAGAGGATCAGATGGTCCCGGAGCAGACCACCAGTGCATTCATCGTTCATCATCCACAGGCGAAGTATTTCAACGTTGATTAGGCAGGGAAATAAATTTCCCCGGAATGGAAAAAACAGTACATTTTGTCCGGATGAGCATGCTGGTGAATCCGGCCGAGTACTTTCCCCGGCAAAGCTGCAGAAACCCGGCAAAGATGCAGGAAACAGAAGAGCTGAAACCGGCTTATACGGCAAGGGAGGAATTATGCGATATATATGTTCCAACTGCGGATACATTTATGACCCTCAACAGGGCGACCCCGAAGGGGGCATAGAAGAGGGTACGGATTTCGAAGATCTTCCTGAGGACTGGACCTGTCCGATCTGTTATCAGGATTCGTCGTTTTTTGATCCCCTGGACTGAGGAGGGAAAACTATGCCTGACAATGCAGTGCTGAAAACCCGGCTTCTGCGCCGGATATATGCTGCGGCGATGCTCATGCTTTTTCTGTTTACATCATTCGGGCTCTACGCCCAGCCGGACGCCGTTGGAAGAACTCTGCCCCGCAGCTACAGCTCAGCCTCAGGGGTGGAGTTCCGGGTTCAGGAGCTGGTTCGGGGATTGAACCGCCCGTGGTCCCTGGGACTTCTTCCCGGAGAGAATTCCTCCCGGGGTGCCGGGATTGATGGGTTTATTGCACTCCGCCCCGGAGAACTCTATTACTTCACCAATCTTCCCCCAGCCGATGCTTCCGTATCCGGCGGTGAAACAGAATTTCACCGGGTACGCGGTCTTCCTGACATTCATGTACGCCGTCAGGGCGGCCTGCTGGATATCTTCCCCGATCCTGATTTTCACCGGAACCGGTTTGTCTATTTCAGCCTTTCCAAACCCAGGGGAATCAGCGGATCGGCCACCGCCCTGTACCGGGGCCGATTCAATACCGATGGGTATAGGCTGGAGAATCTGACGTTACTGTATGAGATGCAGAATGCGACCCCCAGCAATATCCACTACGGCAGCCGAATTGCTATGGATAATCGGGGAATGCTGTATGTGAGTACCGGTGACCGGGGCAGCTCCGGCCGGGCACAGGATGACGGTGACAGTGCCGGGGGAATTGTGCGTCTTGATCCCGTGGAGAACGACGGAAGCGGAAGAGACTGGACTCTTTACACTACCGGCAACAGAAATGTGCAGGGGATGGCCTGGGATCCCCGGAGAGAACTGCTCATCGCTCACGAACACGGTCCCAAAGGGGGCGATGAGATCAATATTATCCGGGAAGGCAGGAATTACGGCTGGCCTGAGGTGAGCTACGGGGTGAACTACGACGGCAGCCCTGTGAGCAGCCGCAGCAGCATGCCCGGAGTGGAGGAGCCGCTGCTTCACTGGACGCCTTCAATTGCTCCCAGTGGACTGGCGGTATACCCCTCAGACGGCGTATTTGCCATGCCCGGCGAACGGGGCTTCGACGGAGGATTATTTGCCGGTGCGCTTGCAGGAGCGCATCTGCGCTTTGTGAAGCTGCCCCGGAGCTGGGAAGATCGACGGTCGCTCTGGCCCATCAATGAAAATCCCGGCGCATTCCCCGGCTATGAAGAGGAGCAGCTGTTATCCGGGGAACTGGGCCGCATTCGGGATGTGCGGGTTGATGAGAACGGCTATATCTACCTGTTGACAGACGCAGATAACGGAGGGCTTTACCGTCTCATCCCCGCAGAATAACTGCAGGGACAATTTCATGTGGTGGCGAAGCCCTCACTAAGCATCGTTATGCCGGGAAAATCCGGCAGTCAAACGCTGAATGAGCAGCCTCCCATCCCCGGGAGTAGCTGCCGGCATGCTTCCCTGCCATACCGGAGCTTTTCCGCCCCCCCGTGCATTCATAGGTTCAAGAATATCCTTTTTGATACTGTCGAATTCAAGTGACGGATCCCGGCGGTCCATAAGGCACCAGAAAATCTTCGATTCCCCGTCCGCCGATTCGTCATGATCATATGCCCCCAGAACGGCGGTCTGAACCTCGAGTTTCTGCAGATATTTCACAGCGTCTCTCAAATCATTCATATCTCCTTCCTCAAGAAAGAGGGAGATTCCGGGGGCGCTGTGCAAATTGTCCGAACCATCCTCCTGGTCCGGGGTGCGGAAAAGAGCTTCATCGATTCTGCTCATCAGCTGACGGCGTTTCAGCACACCCAGCTCTTTTTTAAGACTGCTGATTTCATGCTGAAGCTCGGATACTCTCCCGGGGATTTCCTCCGGAGGACGGCTGAGCATGGTGCCGGTTTTGCCGCACACATCTTCCTTCATGCGGTAATCTTCAAGGGCTCTGTCTCCGATTTTCCAGTACAGCCGAACCCGGCCCCGGATTCTCTCGGTTTTCAGATGATGGATCAGCCGGATCTCTGCGCTGTTGCGCAGATGTACGCCCCCGCATCCCACCACATCCAGCAGCAGATCATCACTGTTGCCCGGTTCAAGACGGGCATCTTCCGAACCTTTCAGAATGGCAGGAAGTTCGGCATTCTCCGACGGGCTGAATCTGCCAATCTCCAGCACCCTGATCCGGGATTCCACCTTCAGGCTTCTGCGTAGGGGCAGGTTCGCAAGTTCTTCTTCACTGATTTGCCGGGAACGGATATCCAGCCGTGCCAAGATGCAGCGGTTGGCCAGTTCCGTTGCCCTGAGAATATCGTTATCCGGGATGTCTCCCGCCTGAAATTCAACAGTGGTATAATCACTCCCCTGGTGCACCGAGATGGTGGGGTAGCTGCCGATGAGCCAAAAGGCGGCGGAGATGAGGTGCTGACCGCTGTGCTGCTGCATATAGTCCCAACGGTGCTTCCAGTCCAGGCTCAGCTCCCCCTGATCGCCGGGACGCAGCTTTCCGTTGAGTTCCATGACATGAACTGTGGAGGAAGGATCCCCAGGAAACCCCGGGATATCCGATCCTTTCAGGGTATCCAGTACCGGGTATCCTTCAAAACTGCCCCGGTCTCCGGGCTGACCTCCCCCCCGGGGATAAAATTGGCTCTCCCGGAATACAACTGCGGTTCTGGACAGGCCGTCAAGCTCCAGCTGATGCATTGCTTCTATGCGGGTCTGAATGTTTCGTGTGTATGGCTGCTGATGATACAGGCTGCTGCCATTCTGGCTCATAAATTTACCTCCGGCAACATCCTTCATACCATATTTTCATCAGCTTTGAACATCTTCTCCGGGAAGTCTCCTGACGGCCCCCTGGTCGGCGCTTGTGGCATGCAGCGCGTACATTCGCAGCGCCCTGCTCACCTTTCTGTCCCGGTTTTCAGGTGTGTATGCGGCAGCGCCCCGCCTGTTTTGACGTTCACGCCGTCGTTCCAACTCCTCCGGGGAAACCTGAACGGAAATGCTCCGCTGGGGAATATCTATCTGGATGCTGTCTCCATCTTCTATGAGGGCGATTTCCCCTCCGGCGGCCGCCTCGGGGCTTACATGACCGATGGAGAGGCCGCTGGTGCCTCCGGAAAAGCGTCCGTCGGTGATCAGAGCGCAGGATTTTCCCAGCTTCATGCTCTTCAGGTAACTGGTCGGGTAGAGCATCTCCTGCATTCCCGGACCGCCTTTGGGGCCTTCATAGCGGATAATTACCACATCCCCGGATTTCACCCTGCCGTTGAGTATGCCATGGATGGCGTCATCCTGACTCGCGAAGACCACTGCCGGGCCCTGAAAACGGAAAATGCTCTCATCCACCCCTGCGGTCTTCACGATGCAGCCCCGCCGGGCGATATTGCCGGTGAGTACTGCCAGTCCTCCGTCGGGATAATAGGCATGTCCGACATCCCGGATGCAGCCGTTGAGCCTGTCAGTATCCAGGGTTTTATAGAGGGATTTCTGGCTTCCGAGTACCAGGTTCTTCACACCCCCCGGCGCAGCGGAATAGAAATATCGTGCATCCTCTGTCACCCGTCCCCGGGATTCGTAAATATTGTATTCGTTCAGAGTCTGCTTCAGGGAAGGGGAGTCCACACGTTTCACCGAGCTGTCGATCAGCCCTGCATCGGCCAGTTCGCTGAGGATGCCCATAATTCCCCCGGCCCGGTGGACGTCTTCAATATGATACTTGCTGTTGGGGCTCACTTTACAGATGCAGGGAATGTTTCTGCTTAGGCGGTCAATGTCCTCCATGGTGAATTCCGCCTCGGCTTCTCTGGCGATTGCCAGCAGATGGAGAACGGTATTGGTGCTTCCCCCCATTGCGATATCCAGACTCATGGCGTTGAGAAAGGCCTGGCGGCTGGCGATGGAACGGGGAAGAACATCAGAATTATCATTCTCATAGTATTCCCGTGCCAGCTCCACAATCCGCCCGGCGGCTTTGCGGAACAGTTCCCGCCGTCCCGCATGGGTCGCCACAAGTGTGCCGTTTCCCGGAAGCGCAAGTCCCAGAGCTTCATTCAGACAGTTCATGCTGTTGGCGGTAAACATTCCCGAGCAGCTTCCGCAGGTGGGGCAGGCATTCTCTTCAACCACTGAGAGCTGCTGATCGCTCACCGAGCTGTCCGGTCCCATAACCATCACATCAACCAGATCATAACGATCATCTCCCACTCTGCCTGCTTCCATTGGACCGCCGCTTACAAAAATGGTGGGAATATTCAGCCGCATGGCCGCCATGAGCATGCCCGGAGTTATTTTGTCGCAATTGGATATGCAGATAAGAGCATCGGCGCAGTGGGCGTTCACCATGTATTCCACGCTGTCTGCTATCACCTCACGGCTGGGCAGAGAATAAAGCATTCCCTCATGACCCATGGCGATCCCGTCATCAACGGCGATGGTGTTGAACTCGGCGGCAAAACAGCCGCTTTCTTCAATAATCGATTTCACTTCCTGTCCGATATCATGAAGATGAGCATGGCCCGGAACAAATTGAGTGAACGAATTTGCAATTGCGATGATGGGCTTTCCGAATTGATCGGACTGCATCCCGTTGGCACGCCAGAGCGACCTGGCACCGGCCATATTTCTACCTGAGGTATTTGTGGTACTTCGTAATCGTGGCATTCTGCGCTCCCGTATAAATATACAGATGAACTGTATAATTTCTACGGGGCTTGCGCAAGTGGCGTATCAGCATGCAGGATGCCGCCGGGATCACCGGAAACCCCCGGGACGGAGCGGAATACTAATAAGAGAACCGAATACTCATCAGCCGAACAGACTTTCTGTCAGCTGTTCAACCTCGTCATATTTCAGGGGCTGAATATTCATTTCCCTGGATAACACCAGTAAATGGCGCTTCAGTACGTCGGCATCCCTGGGAAGATTGTTCTGCATATATCCGTAGGCAATCTCAACAATCTCTTCAGGGCTTCGGGTCTGGTCTCCTTTGGGAGCGGCGGAAGAAATCTCTTCCCAGAACTGTTGGCATAAATCGTGTAGTTTCGGCATACGCCCAGTATAGCACAACTGCGGAACGGGAAAAGGATTTTCTGGACTCTTTTTCCATCCGTTCTTATACTCATCACATGAAGATATGCATATTGGACGGACATACCATGAATCCCGGCGATCTGAGCTGGGATCCGGTTGCCAAACTGGGCGACCTCCATATATATCCCCGGATGAAGGCTGCGGATGTGGTGACCCGTGCCGCAGACGCTGAAGTGATTCTCACCAATAAGGTGCCCATCGGACGGGATATGATGGATTTGCTTACCCGGCTGAAATATATCGGAGTACTGGCCACCGGGTATAACACTGTTGACAGCGCGTATGCCCATCAGCTTGGATTACCGGTGACCAATATCCCCGGATATTCCCGTGATTCGGTTGCACAGATGGTGTTTGCATATATTCTTCACGTAACCAATATGGTCTGGGACTACAACAATTCGGTGAAAAACGGAGACTGGGAAACATCGGCTGATTTCTCCTACATCCGTACTGCTCCGGTTGAACTCAGCGGGAAAACCCTGGGAATTATAGGCTACGGTGACATCGGCAGGAAGCTGGGGGAAATGGCCCGGGCTTTCGGCATGGAGGTGCTCATTTCCCGGAAGCAGGACGGGACGCTCCCCGGGGGATCCCAGGATGATATTAATCTGGGCCGGGTTCATGCGGTGCCCATGGAAGAGCTTTTCGAGCGCAGCAGTTTCATTTCCCTTCATACTCCCCTGAACTCCCATACCAGAGAGATGGTGGATTCGTCCCTTCTGAGCAGGATCAAACCGGGAACCGTACTGCTGAATACTTCAAGGGGCGGGGTAATTCACGAGGAGTCAGTCCTTGATGCCCTGGATGACGGAAAGCTGATCTGCTACGCCGCTGACGTGTATGACCAGGAGCCGCCTAAACCTGCCTCAGCACTGATCCATCATCCCAAGACGCTGTTCACGCCCCATATTGCCTGGGCCAGCCGTGATGCCAGGGAACGGGCGATCCGGATAGCCGCAGACAATATTCAGGCCTGGATGGACGGAAAGCCGGTGAATGTGGTGAACGACGTGCAGCGGGGCAGGGTGTAGTACACTCCCTCAGCTAAGCTCCCTATACTCCTATGTTACGCCGGGGAATAGCAGAGATAGTCACAAAACTCCCTGGGGAGAACTATTTCTTCCATAGACTGGACGTTGTCCTGCCTCTGAAAATCTACCAGTAAACCATCTTCCTTCCTGCTTTTCACGGTGAATCTGTCGCCTAAATGGATTTCATGCTCGTGAATGTATTTCAGCAGCCCTTCCTTCTCTTCGCCCTCTTCGGTGATGCGTGAAAATATCCCGGATTCCCCTTCCTCTGCCCCGGAAATTTGGGGATAAGCAAGGATTTTTTCTTCGTCATCTGTTCCGGGGATGGGGTTGCCGTGGGGACAGGTCTGGGGTTTGCCCAGGGCTTTGAACATCCTTTCCTCAAAAATGTCAGAGATATTGTTTTGCAGTCGCTTCGCTTCTATATCAATTTCATCCCAGGTGAATCCAAGATGATCCATGAGAAAATGTTCAAGCAGATAATGACGGCGGAGCATTTTTACGGCAAACCGTGAACCCCTTTCGGTCATTTGTATGTGGGAATATCTTTCCTGGGTGATCAGATCCAGTTTTTTCAATCTGTTGACCGCCTGGCTCACAGCAGGTCTGCTTACATCCAGCCAGTCAGCCAGTTTCGAGTTCGATACATGACCGTGATCTCGGTTGATCAGGTAAATGGCAGAAAGGTAATCGCTTGCTGCGGGAAACGTCTGTAAAATATCTTCAAATTCCATATCCATTTTCAAAATATATACGGAAATTGCTTTTATGCACAGCGTTTTCACCTGAATCTGCCAAATTCCAGTGTTTCCATACCCTGTGTGACAGTAGCAGCTTCCTTCCAGATTCCCGCTGTGTTGGCGCAGAAGGAATGCTGGGCTATAATACAAGAAACGGATCGCCTTACGCGCTCCCGATACATCTTCCCGGAGGTTTTCATGAATTGGGCACATAATAACAGGCTGAGATTTCTTCCGCTCCTGCTGTTGATGCTGGGAGTTCTGTCTGTTTCCCCCTCCCTGCATGCATCAGGGACAAGCGAAGAGTCGGATGAAAACCTTAGAATCTCCGTACCCCAGGGGCCGGAGATACCCAGGCTTCCAGCCAGGCTTCATAATCAGGATGATTTTCGACTGGTTCTGAATGCCTTTGATGAATTAATACGTCAGACTGACCCGATCATCGAATCGGTGGTTTTCAATGGAGTGGATGCCAACACCGTTCCCCTGGAAAGGCTCAGGGAAGCGACTCAGTGGTGGAAAGAGTATCTCTCGGATCTGTCGATACAGGCTGAAAATCCACGGCTGGGCGCCGGAGATATTGACACCTTTTTATCCGATCTCATCAGTAAGGACCGTCAGCTCCAGGAGCAGCTGGACAGACTCAATCAGGTAATTGAATTGGAAAACCGGGCTGCGGAAGATTCTGAGTGATTCAACGGTAAATAACCAGCAGGTAATCCTCTTGATCCTGATTCCCGTCCTGTCTATTTCGGCTGATACTGTGATCCCTGCTGAACCTGGTGATGGGAGTAATATAGCATTCAAAGTGCTCTGCGGTATCCGTGTAGAGGGTAAAACGGCCTCTGCTCAGCCGCCCGCTGTCCCGGGCCTCCTCAAAGATTCTGTTCAGTTCAGAACTTCTCACATAGCTGAGCATGCTTGAGCCCGTGAGGCGGCGTGTGCTTGCATCCAGAAGTGTATCTTCGCGGAAATCAGAATCATGAAGCTCCGATTCACGTTTCATGAGAAAACGTGCAGCCGGAATATTGTGCTGAATAATAATTTGATGACGGTCCAATACCATCACCACATCCTTCTGAAGATTAAACACTCTCTGGAGCTCTTCTCTCTGACGGTTCAGGTCTGTTATTTGATGTTTCAGTGCCTTGGCCATCTTTTTCATCGCCCTTGCAATGCTTGCAAACTCATAGGGCCGGAGAATATAGAGATCCAGCTCCCATTCTCCACGTTCAATATCTTCCGCGGCTGATAGGATCTTGGACAAGGGTTTCTGAATCGCCCGTAATTGGGTGATTATCACGATGATGGATAAGCTGATAATTATACCGCTGATAATAGCGATTACCCGGTAGCTGTTGGCCAATAGCTCTTCCGTCTGGGTGAGTCTGGAGGCGGTCCTTATAACCAGCTGCTCACCGGAAAACTCCGACGGGGGAGCCAGCGGCCGGGCGAAATACATCAGGTCCGCATTGAGGGTGGAGCTGTATCTTGTGGTATGATCTTCCCGTCCAAGCAACGCGGAGCTGATCTCCGGCCTGAGGGCGTGATTATCCATCTCTGAGGGTTGAGCCCAGTTATCGGCGATAACCGTACCGTCCTCCTGAATTACGGTGATCCGTATATCCGCCTGATCTGCAAGTTTGCTGGTATAATCCTGGGCCCAGTCCGGAGAGTTCCCCTCTCTGTCCTGGAATTCAGTGAGAAATGCGGCAGAGAAAAATTGAGCAGAGGCTTCAAGAATTCTCCGGGTTTCTCTGAGGGTATTTGAGCGTATGACCCCTGTGAGAAAAATACTGATTAGTACCATGCTCAGCAGGGTAATAAGAGGTAGAATTATAAAACTTCTTCGAAGGCCCTGGGTCCGGCCGAATCCGTACAACATTCGGAAAGAACTGTATCAGCGGCTGATGTGAGTGTCTATAACTTTATGCAGAATCTATATACAGATATTCAATCTTCATACAGATGTATGCAGGGGTCAGAGAATTCTGAAATTCTCCCAGTATCCCTGTCTGGATTGAAATTCCAGGGGAGGTTTTTCCAACTCTCTGAGATAAAAATACCCCAGCCGGCAGAGAACAGGGGCTGCGGAAATGGACCGTCCCAGAGGTTCACATAGGCTGATTCCCCCGCGAAGCCGATCCTCAGCCATGCTTAGGTAACGCACTGCACCCTGCTCATGATACCAGCTGCAGGCAATAATCCCTTTCATGAGAATTCGCATGCTGTGGATATATTTCTGGGTATCCTGGGTGAGGGGAAGAATTCGGTTCAGACTGGATCGGAAGTTTTGGAAAATCTCCACAAATTCCGGTTCATATTCGCCGGCCCAGAACTCCATCCCCTGAATGATCCGATAGTTTCGCTGGTGCATGGCCTGATTTGCATAGACCTTTTTCCGGTACACCGCCTTCTGGAAATACTGCTGGGATAATATATGGAATTTCATCCCCGGAGAGATGCTGAACTGGTAGCCCAGTTCCTTCAGGAGACGGTGACCCGGTACCGTATGGGGTGAGGCGGCTGTGCCGTACACAGCAGTTGAACTCTGCTGCTGCCGGAAGCGCTGCAGGGCCTGCTCATACACTTCCTGCACTCTTATAAACAGTTCCCCATCCTGATTGTGAAGATCAGGATGGGTTGATTTACTGAGAATCCGGTATATGAGTTTCAGTTCCTGAAAGCTGTAGCTGCGGTTCTCCCGGATGGTTTCAAGAAGCTGAATTATCCGGGATCGTGAAAGCCGTTGGGATTCATCGGTATAGGCTTCCGGGCCGCCGGACTGGGAGTCCTTCATGGAAAGAAGATTATGCCAGTGCCAGGGCCAGTTCTGCCATCGCCCCCATACCTTTTTCCCTGTCCTGAAGAATATCGTGGCTGCTGTCCAGCAGACTGTCGCTTACCGTGAGAATACTCAGCGCTTTTTTTCCGTAGGAGGCAGCCAGGGTGTACAGTTCTGCACTTTCCATTTCAATTCCCAGCACAGCGTATGAAGCCCACAGCTTCCACTCCTCAGGATGGGAATCATAAAAGCTGTCGGTGGAGAGAATATTGCCCACGTGGACGTCCAGTCCCCGATCTCTGGCCGTAGTGTATGCCTTGCTGAGAAGGGTGAAATCTGAAATTGCGGCGAAATCAAGATTGTTGAAGCGCCGGCGGTTCATGTTTCCGTTGGTGCAGGCTCCCTGGGCGAGAATGATCTGATTCACCTTTACATGCTCCTGGATGGATCCGCAGCTGCCGATTCTGATGATCTGTTCCACTCCGTAATCCCGGTAGAGTTCATTGGCATAGATGGAAAGAGAAGCCTGTCCCATACCGGAACCCATGAAACTCACCCGTTTTCCCTTATATTCTCCGCTGAGACAGTACATTCCCCGCAAATCGCTTACTGTTTCCGGGTTCTCCAGATATTTTTCGGCAAAATACTTGGCTCTGAGCGGATCTCCGGGAAATAATACCGTAGGTGCAATTTTTCCTGCTTCCGCATTGATATGAATACTCATGTTATTCCTCCGTTTTTCGGCGGGCGGTCTCAGTGCCGGCGATTTTCTTCATCCGGCTGAAAGCCATTCTCCGCCTGTAGTGTAGAATTATGTAATCTCCGCCTCTTCTGTATCGCCGCCCTGGGAATCGCCACCCTGGGCATTGTAGCTCTGGGAATCGCCGTTCTCCCCTCCATCCTCACGGGGCGGATCACCGGTTCTTTCCTCGATCATTCTGATCATGGGAAGAAGCAAATCTGTCAGTGCCGGGGAGAACTGTAGTTCCGCAGTCAGCAGTTTGACGCCTTCTTGGTGGGTGTCCTGGATTGTTCCGGTTATGGCGGCCTGTACAAGAAAAGAACCCTGGGACCATACAACTTCCAGTGAGAGCTGTTCAATACCGTTATTCAGGGCAGGGGCGAGACTTTTGGATATATAGAGACTGCACGTGGTAAGCCCGATCTCCTTTACCAGACATCTGTATCGACCGCTTCCGGGAATTATCAGGTGAAGGGCGGAACTGATTTCTGCCTGCTGGAGCAGCCTTGTTGGGATCCCTGTTCTACTCTCTTTCCTAGCCTCCCATGCCTGTTCAAGTTCTTCATAGAGCTGGAACAGGTCAATGAGAATAGTTTTGAAATCATCTGAGGGAGACAGGATCTTCAGGTCTACCAAAACTGCGTTTCCTGCTCCGTTTCCGCTGTGTATCTGTTTGATGAGTATTTTCAGAAATAATCCGATTTCATGGGAAAATCTGGGTGATACAAAACGCATTCGGAGCTGCTGAGGACTCTCCTTCATTGATTCCAATAACGCAATTTCCCGTTCGCTCATGCTTAAAAGAATTTTTCCCGATGTAAATCCGATTTTTACCGGTACGGCATACAGAAAAAAATCCTTGAGCTTGATGAAGGTATGCCGTTTTTTCAGACCCATCCTGTGAATCAGGTAACTGTCGAGTTTCAATTCGCTAGTACCGTAAGCAGCCTCGTATTTCCGTATAAATGCCTGATCCATAATCACAGTATATCAGATTCAGGTAGGGATGCCATAATTTATCGGATACAGTTTGCTTTTTCATGGCGCGGATTTGTATATTAATCCTGAGGTAAATACTATGAAAAACCTTTCTAAAAAGAACCATGCGCTGTTCCGTCTTCCAAGGCTGATGGTAATTGCCGTCTGCCTGTTACTTGCCCCGGCCCTGTTTGCATCAGGAGGGGAGGAGAGCCGGGAGTCAGACAGCGGGCAACATAGAGCCCCGGAGGTGGATTATATGAAAGATATTCCTGAAAACCATGAAATAGCGACCCTGGGTGGAGGCTGTTTCTGGTGTGTAGAAGCGGTATACGAGCCCATCGAGGGCGTCTACGGTGCCGTTTCCGGCTATGCAGGGGGAGAACTGGAAAATCCCAGCTATCAGCAAATAAGCACCGGAAGAACCGGCCACGCTGAAGTAGTACAGCTTTACTATGATCCTGAAAAGATCAGCTATGAGCAGGTATTGAAACTGTTTTTCAAGGCACATAACCCTACAACTCCCGACAGACAGGGACTTGATGTGGGCCCCCAATACAGGTCAATAATTCTCACCCATGATGACTCCCAGGCTGAAACCGCACGGAAGGTGATGAAGGAAGCCCAGGAGGACTGGCCCGATCCCATTGTAACGGAGATTGAACCGCTTACCGCATTCTATCCTGCGGAGGAATATCATCAGGATTTCTATGAAAAAAATCCCAACTACGGATACTGTGCCGCCGTGATCCGTCCCAAAATGGAAAAGCTGGGCCTTGAAGGTGAAGACAAGATCAACGTACTTGAGCTTGATCTGTAATATGAAGCCGGGAGAGCCTGCCCCGGGATTGTTCCCGGGGCTTTTTTTTGGTATAAGCAGATATGACCAGCAGCGATACGGGGCACAGCTCACGACAAATCCTTGAAAAATACTACGGAAACGATCTGCATATTATCGGCAGTGCCGAACTTGCCGTGGTGAAGAACGGAAGACCGGCTCAGACCCGCTGGGGTGTATGCTTCATTTCCGGGTCGCCGGATTCACCGGTCCTGGTTCATTTTGCCTTCGATAAGCAGGACTGGGTGGAATCCCTCACCGGAAACAGAAGGGAGCCCGTGGATACTTCGTTGGAAATTCCTCTTTCAAGTGCCCGGTTGCTGTATGCGGAAAAACCGGGATTCCTGAAGCGCCTTCTGGGCTCGGATGTGGGAATGGTTGAACTTGCCTCTGACCAGGCAAAGACCGTCCGATTTCGTTCTGGAAAAGGCGAAACTCTGATGGTGGAAGCTGAGCGCTTCGGGTTTAACGTGGAATCCGTCAAGGCGTTTACCCGTCATCTTCTTGAGTATCTTCCTTCCGGGAATTCTCCTCTCCACATGCCGAAGGAATAACCATCACCGGACAGCATGCGTCTGCAACAACCCCTTCGGAAACCGAGCCTAAAATTACCCTTCTTAATGGATTGTGCCCGTGACTTCCGATCATAATCAAATCAGCGTCCAGCTTATCAGCCTGTTCGAGAATGGTTTCCACCACCGGTCCCTGTTTGAGGACAGCGGAAACCCGGATATCTTCACCCTTCAGGTTCTTTACATAGGAAGTTAATTGTTCGTGCTCGTTTTCCAGTTCCTGTTTTATGACTTCCATTACGCCCTCATCGCTATAGTACATCGGCATGCCTGCACCCAGAATATCCTGAGAACCCAGGTTATAGCCTATATACAGGTCCCGTACGGCGGTGGCAACATGGAGAAGGGTAAGATCCGCATCAAATTTCATGGCCTGTTCTCTGGCATAGTTTACAATTATATTTGATACCGGCGTGAAATCCAGGGCGACTAATATGTTTTTCATACTGTCCTCCTGAATTCAATTGTAGCAGATAAGAAGGTTTGTGCAACATGAAACACTCAACGGATGTCATGTTGATATGCGCCACCGGGTTGATATGCGCCACCGGCACCGGCATCTGCAGCCTGCAATCTATGCTGCATCATGTATTCTGCTTTGAAAATTCTGACGAATCAAGCGTAACTGCTTGCGTACTCTCCGCCTGTAACGGTATTCATCCACCAGAGCGAGCAGCTTTTCAATGCTACCCAGCAATAGTATAAGGGGAATGATCCCTGCAGCCACGATAAGTGTTCCTTCGATTGCGCTCATAGTAATGTCCATAATACTCCTCCGTATCTGCAGATAAGCAAATGCTGTGCCATGATGCATTCAGAACATCAGAAAAAGCATAGTCTTAATAACGTGTTGCACATAAAAGAAATACAGACAGTCAGAAATACAGATCCTTCTCATATCTACCTGAAGAAAAAATCTGTGGAAAAGAGAAGGTAAAAAAATGAGCGGAAAGCAAAAAAATTACATACTGATCTCACAGGTTTTACCCGGCAATTGCCCATTTTTCTTTGTGATGTGTAGATACTGAATATCATTCAAGTTATAGTTTGAAGTGACAGTCGCCGGCATTCAGTCGGTGTGACAAACCTGAAACAACACAGCCAGACAGGAGGCATCAATGCTGCGTACCAGGGAATTCACCGTAGTCAGGCATACACGGAATTACCACATCATGAGGAAATTCTATGAGGAAATTCTGGGTCTCACTGCAGTACGGGAATGGGACCGGGGCACCAATGACAGAGGAGTTCTGCTCTCCCCGGGTGAAATGAGCGGAAACGCGCTGATCGAAATAATTCAGCTGAATGATGTGGCAGTGCCCAATGCCCCGTCACCGGTAAATCTTGAACTGAGCCTGGAAGTGGAGGACGTAAATTCTATTTATACACAGCTTCTGGAACATAAAATGCCCATTGCCCGGAAACTCATGGAGGATCCCTGGGGCCACAGCAGTTTTGGAATTGATGACCCCGAAGGTCTGAGAATTTGGGTGTATCAGGTGAATGCATCCTGAGCAGGCCGTCGGTCCCGCCGGCACGGGTTGTGCCACGCCGGAAAATTCACGTAATTTTTGCCTTTTATGCGGCGGTGCATTGAAGCCCCGTCCCCTCTATGCTATATTTTTTCGAACAACGCTATATATGGTGGTTAAATCCCTTGAATAAGCGGATATAACCACTTAATATAGTATGAGAAAATTACACAGGGAGGGCAATCATGCCAGAGGGTAAACTCATCGATGTTCAAAAGGTGGAGCTTCAAGCAGATGAAAAGCTTGATATCACACTGGAGGAAGGTTTTACCATGCCGGAAACCATTCTCAAAAGAGATGGAAACAAGCAGGAATTCCAGCCCATTCGAATTAAGAAGGCCATGGAGCGTTGTTTCCAGAGTATCGGCGAAGAACCCAAGGCAAATCTGGTCGAACTCACTAACCAGATTGTAAATGTGGTTGCCGTGAAGTATCAGACTCCGACAGTGGAGCAGGTTCAGGATATCGTGGAGATGGTACTCCAGGCTGCAGGGGAGTACGCAGCAGCAAAAGCCTATATTCTCTACCGTGCATCCCATGCGGAAATACGGAAGACCCGGCCGGTTCCCCCGGAAGTGCAGAAGGCCTTCGATGAATCCGACAGCTATTTTCCCACCCAGCTGCAGAAGTTTCAGTTTTACGATAAATACAGCCGCTTTAATTATGATGTTGGCCGCCGGGAAACATGGATTGAAACGGTGAACAGAGCTGTGGATTTCATGAAGGAGCTCAGCAAGAACAAACTCAGTGAAAGCGATTATAACCGGATTCGCAAGGGTATTCTCGAAATGAAGGTAATGCCTTCAATGCGTCTTCTGGCCATGGCCGGAGCACCGGCTGAGCGCAGCAATATTGCAATTTACAACTGCTCCTACCTGCCGGTGGACAGCATCGATTCATTTGTGGAAGCGCTGATCATCTCCATGAACGGCTGTGGTGTCGGCTTCTCCGTTGAGCGCCAGTACATCGAACAGATGCCCAGAATCAAACGCCAGACAGGCACCAAGCGCCCCAATTATGTGGTGGAAGACACCTCCGAAGGCTGGGCCAAGTCTTTGCGCTACGGTCTGGAAACCTGGTTCGCAGGAGAAGATGTGGATTTCGATTTCAGTGAGGTTCGTCCTGCGGGTGCGCCCCTGAAAATCAAGGGCGGCAGGGCAAGCGGTCCCGAGCCCCTGCGTCAGATGCTTCTCTTCGCCCGGGATAAAATCCTCGCCCGACAGGGCAGATTCATGACCAGTCTGGATGCCCATGACATTATGTGCTCGGTTGGCGGTGCAGCGGTATCCGGCGGGGTTCGCCGAACTGCCATGATCAGTCTCTTTGATTACGATGATACCGACATGCGCCACTGCAAAGACGGTGATTTCTGGATCAAAAATAGCCAGCGCTGGAATGCCAACAATTCCGCTGTGTGGCCCAATCGGGAACTCACACAGGAAGAGATTGCACGGTTCGTTCTGGATATGGTGAGTTCCGGAAGGGGCGAACCGGGAATTTTCAACCGCCGTGCAGCGGTGGATAACCGTCCCGAACGCCGGGCGGTACAGGAGTTCGGCACCAATCCCTGCGGTGAAATCATTCTCAGACCCTATCAGTTCTGTAATCTCAGCTCTGCGGTGGCCCGTCCCACAGACAGTTTCGAAGATCTGAAGGAAAAGGTTGAGCTTGCGGCGATGATTGGAACCATTCAGAGTATGGCAACCAACTTCCCTGGGCTCAGAGATGTCTGGAAGAAGAATTCCGAGGAAGAGCGGCTTTTGGGCGTGGATCTGAATGGCCAGATGGATGCTCCGCTGGCTCAGGATCCGGATGTTCAGAGCCGGCTGCGGTATGTAGCGGTTGAGACCAACCGAATTTACGCAAAGAAACTGGGAATTAATCAGAGCGCATCTGTTACTGCAGTTAAGCCTTCGGGAAACTCCAGTCAGCTGCTGAACAGCTCTTCCGGCCTTCATAGCCGCTGGGCGCCCTACTATGTGCGCAATGTCCGGGTAGGCGCCCACACTCCCGTGTACCGGGTATTGAAGGATGAGGGTGTGCCCATGGATCCTGAGAACGGGCAGAATGTCGAGAACGCCACCACCTGGGTTGCCCACTTTCCGGTGAAGAGTCCCGATGACGCCCAGACTCGG
Source organism: Salinispira pacifica (assembly GCF_000507245.1). Taxonomy (GTDB): domain Bacteria; phylum Spirochaetota; class Spirochaetia; order DSM-27196; family Salinispiraceae; genus Salinispira; species Salinispira pacifica. The sequence goes on from NC_023035.1 coordinate 1,371,505, forward strand.
GGTGACCGGAGCGCTATTGCCCAGTGTGAGTACTGGCTTCAAAACAAGATCCACTATACCGAGCACAACCCCAGCGTGACCATCACCTACAAGCCGGATGAAGTGATCGACATCATCCACTGGATCTGGAAACATCAGGATAAGATCGGCGGAATGGCCTTCCTCCCCGCAGCAGACGCCCAGTACGAACAGATGCCGTATGAGGAAATTGATGCGGATACATTCGAGAAGCTGTCCAAGAAATTTCCCATCATTGACTTTGCCAAGATCTACCGATATGAGGAAAAGGATCTGACCACCGCTGCACAGGAACTGGCCTGCATGGCAGGAAACTGCGATATATAATCTGTGAGACCTAGCCGGTCCGGCATTTCGGACTGTAATTCCGGAATGGGATTCCGTTCTGGGGCAAATGATCTGTCACCACGGAAAACCGGCAGATTGCATAGAAAAGTCGGCACAGGGTGAAAAAAGCCATATTCCAAGCGGGCCGGGTGAGTTTACCTCTCCGGCCCGTTTTATTTTTGATCACCCGAAGATTTCACCGGGCTCAATCCCGGAATTCCCAGCCGTCCCACGATCAGCTGGAGTGCGTGGTAGACGATCAGGAGGGTAATTCCTCCGTCCACAGCTGCTCCCATGGCTTTCAGCTGGTGAAGCAGGGGAAGGCCCATGGCCATGGTCTTTTGGGTTCCCAGAAAAAACAGGGCGGTTTGCTCATCTTCCGGGAGCCTGCGTCCCGCTGTGAGAGTGATCCGTGCAATAGAAGCATAGAGCAGGGCTGCCAGAATGAATGATACTCCCAGGCTCATTCCTCCTGTACTCTTCATGGGAGAGAGAAGAACAATCAGCAGTATGATCAGCTGTGAGATAGCCCCTCCGGGCAGCTTCCGTCTCGGCGATTTTCCGTAGGACATAATCAGACGGAGCAGTGTTCCGCCGATCAGGGGAACTCCCGCATTGATCAGCAGGGAGAGAACCATGCCTGCAGCTTCCGTTGGGGAAAACCCGGCGCTCCCTAATTGCAGCAGAAGAGAAACCAGCAGGGGAGAAAGAAGGATTCCCAGAATGTTTGCCAGTACAGCATTGATCAATGCCAGTTCTGAGGCCCCTCCCTCCAGCCGGGTGTATACCGTTGAACTTGATACGGTGGTGGGCAGGACGCTGAGCAGGAGAACCGCGGAGGGGAGTCCCAGGGCGGCAAGTCCGGGGGCCAGCGATTCCAGGGATGTGAGAATCAGCGCCGCAGGTATGCCGCACAGCAGGGGAAAGATGAAAAAAATTGTAAGTTGGCTCCTGAGGTGAAAATCCGACCGTTTCAGACTACGGATTAGCACCGAAACATCCATGCCCAATCCCTGGATAAAAAACAGGACGGCCACCAGAAGATTTCCCAGGGCTGAGATTTCAACCACGCTGTCCAGGAGATCTTTGGGGTGCCAATTGGGAGACATTTGATGTATAATAAGTACAGTCAGCAGAGCTATTATGAACCAGCTGCTGCGTAAACGCCCTGCGATACCCGGACCTCCGGAGTTTTCTCCGGAATGCTTTATCCTGGAAGATTGCGGCATAGAATATCCTTTACACAGATTTGGAGAGCATTTTGGAGGATACAGCACTCAGCCCCACACCAGAAGAGATCGCCAAGAATCGGCGAAGCATCAAACGCCACATTCCGGTTCAGGGCTTCTTCCAATATCTCTCTTCAGATTTGTTGGGAATCCGCCAGTTTGCCCGGAACAACGGTATCATAAAGTTTTCATTTTTCATATTCATGCGGCTGGACAGTCAGCTCCCCCAGCGCTTCATCCAGCAGATACAGCGCTCTCTGGCCGAACCTCTTCACAAGGCTCTATATCCGGTGGTGGAAAGCGGCTGGAGATTTTTCCAGAAGCTGGAGTACAACAAGCTTATATATCTCTATCATTTTTCCCGGGAGATAGCCGGGCTTGAACCGGCCACATTCAATCAGTCTCCGGCAAAGATCCTGGATCACATGCGCCATATTGAAACCGCATATTATATCTTTTACAGCGATTCAAGTCTGCTGGCATCTCTGGAGCGTCAACTGGAGCTGTATGCCAAGCTGGGAAATGTACAGAAATTTCCTGTGGATGGAATAATCCGTGCAATACAGATGCTGCTGTCCAGAAACTCCCAGCGTCTCACCCTATACTCGCTGTTTGTGTCCCTCAACTCCATGCATCATAAGCAGTTCTGTGATCTGGAAGATGTTATTACCGAGGAACGGCGAAGTTATTTTGATGCGGATCATTTCGATATAGATGAACATCTTCGTCCCCTTCTGGAGAATTACACCAGTGAAGTGATAATCTCCATCCGGAACCAGATGAAGAACCATAACGAAACCGCCTTATACAAGGGGCTTCTCCCTCCGGGCAGCACATCCGGTAAACACCAACCCAAGCTGCTCAAACAGTTTTATAACGGAAATTCGGGAAATGAAGACCGTTTTACCCCTGAGTTTGAGAATCTGCACAGTTTTCTGGTGGTGTTTTCCCAGAAAGTGCTGATTGAATTTCGGGGTATACTTATGTCGGAAGTAACTGTCACCGGCAAAAAGAAGGTTCGTATTTTCGATACTGCGGTGTTCTCCAATTACTTCAAGCGAATAGCCTATATTAAAGATAAGCTGGATAAAGCCATGCTTAAGGTTCCCCAGTTCTCAAGGGTGCGATATTTACGGGTACTCTCGGAGGGGAGCATGGCGGTCAGCACCAGCGAGGAACCCATTTTCAGCAGCGTGTCCGAACTTCTTTCCCTCTATTTTCAGATGGCCCGGACCCTAGCCAGGGTGCTTGCCCATGGGGCGAAGGCGAAAAACGAAGCTGCGGTACCGGTGATTCGACCGATTGTATATGAGGAGATGCAGTTCTTCATCCCCTTCGAGAGCAGCCTTCAATACAGCTCGGCATTTCTGGCGGGGCAGACGGTTCGGGATGCACTGCGTACCGTGGCGAAAGTTTTGCTCCAGCTCTGTCTGGAGCTCAGGGAGTCGGAGCTTGTTACGATTATCAACAAAGACATACATACCATGGAGACATTAAAAAATCTGATCAAAGAACTGAAAAGAATCAGCTCTCCATCCCGCTACATGGAGCTCCGTGAAGAACTCGGGATAAGGGAGCTTGAGCTGGAACCTGCTCCGGAAAAATAGCGGAGCATCCGGCACTGGAAAATCCCTTACATAGAGCCTACACTGGATTATATAATTAATGTTTGAGGAAGGCTCTGTGTCTAAACAATACCCCAATCTTCCCGGCTCCCGACAGCAGGATTTTTATCTTTTCGGAAATGTCATGAGTAAAAAAGCGCTGTCCAAAGCACGCCGGCGCTACCTGCGTCTGGCACGCCGATACGGGAATCCGGATTCCCTGTACTACCCCTTGACGCTTCACACCGCCGCACAGGGGGCCAGCATCTTCGGGATGCGCTATCTGAACTCTGCAGACCATCCCCAAAAATGGTCAGGAACGGACGGAGCTGAATACTGCGATCTGAGCTCCGTGGACAATCCCATTATCATAGGAACCATCCGAATGGGCTTCGGTCATTACCGAATCGCCCTTGCCCTTGCTTCAGTGGCCAGTTTTCTGGGGTACACACCTGTGTGGCTCGATCTTCTGGATAATCCGAAAACAATTGCCAGCAAAATAATTACCGGTCTTGAGGGGCTGTACAGCTGGGGCAGCAGGCTGAGTGAACGGCTCCCTTTGTTCAATGCGCTTATTTGGGAGAAGGTCACCGACAGAATCGCCCGGAAGCTTGAATATCAGCTGCGGGACTGGCATATGAGCAGATTCTTCGCGCCCAGCATCAGAGCCATACCTGAAGATATCCCGTTTCTGTCGGTTCATCCCTGGGCCGCCCAGGCTGCCATTCACGGGGGTTAAAGAGGGTTATTACCGCAATTCCAGATAACCTTGCTCTGGCATTTCATCTGGCACCGGGCAGTATTCACTGTGTCCAGGGTCCGTCGGCCTATCAGGGGTATCGTACACTCAGAAATATGGGGCGGAAGGGGCAGGTGCTCAAGCCCATGTCTCCGGAACATGTGAAGTACAGCGGCCATTTTGTGGATCATGAACTGGTGGTGCATGCACAGGAAGACTGTGACCGCCGTATCAGGCGGCATCAAAAGGATGAGACCAGACGTTTCCTGCTCACAATAGGAGGGGCGGGGGCTCAGATGAAAAAATTCCAGTTTATTATCCGGCAGCTGAGTTTAAAGCTTCGCAAGCAGAGGATGGCCCTCTTTGTGAACCTTGGGGATCATGGCAAACTGCTGGATCCTCTGCTGAGCTTCCTGGAGGATCTGGGGCTGGATACCCGGGTGTACCGCAGCTGGGAGGACAGTTTTGCATTTGCCCGGGAAGCATATGATTCCCCTGTGCATGGGGTGCACGTGTTTCTCCATGATGAGGTGCTTCCGGCGGTGTATATCACCAATCTGCTCATGAGGTCATCGGACCTTCTGATCACCAAACCTTCGGAGCTTTCGTTTTATCCGGTGCCCAAGCTCTTTATCCAGCGGGTGGGCCGGCATGAAGCCTGGGGAGCCATCAGGGGTGCGGAAATCGGGGACAGTACCATGGAGACGGTGGGTGAGAATAATCTCATACAAACCCTGAACCTCCTGAGCGAGAGCCGGGATCTGATCCCCATGATGTGTGAAAATATTCTCAATAACCTTGAATCCGGCATATACCACGGCGCATACAAGGTTATTGATTTTGCGGTTCAGGGCAGCGGTTCCTCTCTGGAGAGTACAAACAGCTGATACCACTCTTCCCGGCTCAGCAGACTTCCGTCAGCTCCTGCACAGGCTGCCATGCGGCCTGAGTGGGTTGAACCGATCACCGGAACAATTCCCGCCGGATGACGCATGAGCCAGGACAGCACTATTGCCTCCGGAGAGCTGTCTTTTTCTGCAGCCAGAGCAGACACGTAATCCCGCAGCCGTTGTTCGGATTCTGAAAGATCTGCGGCACCGCCGCTGTATCTTCCCCGGAACAGGGGCGACCATGCCTGGAGCTGGATGTCTTCGCTCATGCAGTATTCCAGGGTTCCCTGACTTCGCAGAGCCCGGTCTCCATGATTCTGGTTAATCAGCACTCCTGCCTCGATCAGGTTCCGGTGCCCGAGGCTGATCTCCATCTGATTCACCGTAATTTCAATTTCTCCCAGTTTTTTCAGAGCCTGGATTTGGGATGCGGAGTGGTTGCTCACTCCCACATAGTGTATGAGACCTTCGTTCTGAAGTTTGCGAAGTTCTCTCCCCAGAGCCGGTATGTCGGCCAGAGGATCAGGGCGGTGAAGCAGAAACAGATCCAGGTAACCGCAGTTCAACCTTTCAAGGATACCCTCAACCGAGGATCTGATGTGTTCAGGAGAGAAATCATAGCGGCCGGGGGTTCCTTCTCCGCCGTCATCGGGAAAACGGATCCCAGCCTTGCTCTGAATGATGATTGACTCACGGAATCTGTCTGCCTGTTGTGCAAGGAACCTGCCGAAAAGCTCTTCCGATTTTCCCCGGCAGTAAATATCGGCATGATCGAATGTGGTAAACCCCAGTTCCAATGCCTTTTCAATTGTGGAAAAGCCCCGTGCAGCCTGCTCATCGGTGAGGGGTGTATCATCCCAGGATGATGCCAGGTTCATACAGCCATAGATCAAGTTTTGGCCGCCAATGGCCTCAGAAAGCCGGTTATCCCGGCGCAGGGCGGATATATCCGCCTGATTCAATTGTTTCATCTCTACAGCTTAGCTTGCGGGGACGGTTCATTGTCAAGTATTATTGGCTACATGGCGTATCTCTATTCATGGCTGGGGAACAGCGACATCCGTCTGATTGAAGATCCTGAGCATCCCGGTCCTCTGTGCCAGGCGCTGCTGGCAGCCAAACCCCGCAGAGCATACATTCTCAGCAATGCCGGAAGGCAGGTCACGGGAGGGTATGTGAAACACCTTACCCGGAGGCTCAACGCCCACGGAGTCCAGAGTTCTGTCTCAGAGCTGGAGGTGGATCTTGAGGATCCCACCGATTATCGGGAAATCTATCTCATCGTGCACAGAATTCTCCAGGAGAATCCTCCGGGAAAGTACGGACGGGTGTATCACCTCTCGCCGGGAACTCCCGCCATGGCTGCCCTGTGGATTGTATTTTCCCAAAGCAGCTTTCCGGCCCGGCTTATTCAAAGTTCCCGTGAACAGGGCATTCGGGATGTAAACCTCCCGTTCGAGCTGGAAGCCAGGAATCTCCCGGGGATTTCTTCCCTGCTTTCCCGTCTGATGGCGGAGGAGGAGCGGGGAGATTCGGCATTCAGTCATATTATTCACAGCCATGATTCCATGAAACGGCTCATTTCCCGTGCCAGAAAAGCCTCCGCATTCGATATTCCTGTATTGGTGATGGGGGAGTCGGGTACCGGCAAAGAACTGATTTCCAGGGCCCTGCATAACAGCGGGCCAAGAAAGGACGCTCCCTTCGTGAGTATCAACTGTGGTGCAATTCCCCGGGAGCTCATGGAATCGGAGCTCTTCGGTCATGTCCGGGGAGCATTCACCGGTGCCGAGGGGGAACATCTGGGGGCATTCCGTCAGGCTCAGGGCGGAAGTCTGTTTCTCGATGAGATAGGCGAGCTTCCTCCCGATCTCCAGGTGAAGCTGCTGCGTGTTTTGCAGGACGGGGAGGTGAAGCCCCTGGGAGCAGCCAAGCCGGTGGCTACCGATGTGCGGGTTATCGCCGCAACGAACCGGTATCTTCCCGGGGAAATTCATGGAGGACGGTTCAGGGCTGATCTATTTTACCGTCTGGCTGTGGCAATTCTCCAGATACCGCCGTTACGGGAGCGACGGGAGGATATCCGGATTATCACTGAACATCTTCTGAACGAAATCAATGACGAATTCCGGAGAGTTGATCCCCAATGGGAATTGCGCACTCTTCATGCAGATGCTCTTGAGTTTATTGATACATATTCCTGGCCCGGCAATATCCGACAGCTGTCCAATACACTGAAGCAGGCCGCATTGTGGAGTGAGACACACATTATATCCAGAGAAGAAATTATGGATCTTCTCAGCTTCACTGCCGGTTCAGGGGAACAGAGGGAATCCCGGGAGTATTCCCGGAAGGCAGACCTTCGGGATGAACTCGATGAAATTGCAAAGACGCGGATCATGGAGAGTCTGGAACGCAATCGCTGGCAGATTGGAAACACCGCCAGGGATCTGGGATTCAGCAATCATCAGACACTGAGCAACTGGATGAAGCGTCTGAAAATATCCTATAATGAGAACGCATGATTCAACTGTTTTATTTTGTTACATCCGCAGCAATGATGGTGAGCATCGGTATTGCATGGCTTAGTTCCATTTGGTACCTGAGAACCGCCAACCCACTCTACAGGGATCTGATGCGGATGTTCCTTATTATTATGCTCAGGCTGATCATTCAGAATACGGTCTACATCTATTACAATATGGGGAACGCCCACTTTCTCAGTATTCTGTATTCAACCATGGGGCTGGATGTGCTGCTTGTGGCCGTGCTGATCTATTATTATTTGAAAATGTTTCTCCGTCTCATCCATCTGGACGCAGGCAAGGTATTTCGAATCATACCGAAGGCCTATGCCGTCATGGTATTTTTGGGAACCGCGGTGAACCGCATGTTGTATTTTTTCGGTCAAACCGCCAGCACAACTCTGCAGGAGATCAGCCGTTGGTATGCCCTGCAGTTTGCGGTCTTTCTTACGGTGTGTGTGATTCTTCTCCTTGGTAATCTGCGCTTCCGGAAGGAGGGGGATGTTATCCGCCGCACCGTGTGGTCAGGCTTTCTTCTCATGAGTGTTTTTCTGGTTCCCGCGTATCTGGCCGACCATTTTATTCATACCAGCTACTGGATCGAGACCAGCAGAGCCGTCTACAACGGCGGTTTTTTCAGCAGTATCACGCTGATTGTCACCATGCTTCCGATTTTCTTTCTTATGATGTCGGTAATAACCAGATTCAGAAGCGCTCTTACCTTCATTGATGTGGACAAGGCCGTCGAAGCCATCCGCAGCAGTGTGGAACTCAGCGACACCCAGGAAGAGATTCTCAGGTATATTTTTTCCCGGGGATGGGGTGACAGTCTCCAGTTCTATGGTTATTTGAAGGTGAGGCGGGAAATGGCTCCTCTTCAAAAAAAGATGGGCATTTCAAGTCTCTTCCATCTTGTCCACCGGGTGGAAATTGAGCAGTTTCCTGAACTTGAACAGAAACTGAATTGATCTGTTCGCAGTGCACAGAAGCTTGTGAAAAACGTTATTTTTTCAATTTCGCAGTTACCGAACCACTACCGGTCAGGGTGTGAAAAAGGACGACACCACATCTATGGGTGCCCCCCCCGGCAGAATTTTCCGCTCCACAAGCTTCCGTGCACTGTAAATCAGTTACAGATCCTCATGAAGTATATGCTGTTCGCAGTAGGTCTGTACTTCCTCGAAACTCTGGAAAAGCGTGTGAAGCATGGAGATCAGTTCATATCCGTCGGATGAATCGGCCGACCCGTTTTCCGGGAGATTCATCCGGGTTTTAAGAACATCTTCCAATTCACCCGCCTGCTGGGCCAGGCTGCCTGCGAAAAGGAGCTGAGCGCCGCTGCGGAGGGAATGGATGAGACGGTGACTTTCCTTCCAGTTTTTCTCCTCCAGAAGATCCTGAAGCTTTTGAAGGCTTTGTTCGCTTTCCGCAAGAAATCCTTCCAGGAGTACAAATGCCTGATGACTGTCTCCGTCCAGGGTATCCACCACCTTCCTCATCTCAAGAGGACTGCTCTGTCTGTTTCCGTTGGAAGTCGTCGGGGGGGTAGAGGTTCTTCCCGTTTCAAGGCAGCTTTGTTTGATAATTGAAATCAGTTCTTCCCGGGTGAATGGTTTGAGAAGGGCGGCGTGGAAGGGGCCGTTGCCTTCATTCAGATGTTCCACCAGTTCCACATCTGCGGAAATTGCAATAAAACAGGATTGTTTCAGGGACTGTCGCTGACCCAGTCGTTCTGCCAGTTCCAGACCGTCAACCTCCGGAAGGTGAAGATCCAGGAGAATAATATCATAGGGTGTATTGGCGGCGGTGGTGAGAATCTCACTTCCGCTGCTCAGGCTGTCCAGAGCGCAGCCGCTGTCGTTCAAGTAATAACTGATAAGTTCCCGGCTTACCGGATAATCCTCGCCCAGAAGAACCCGTTTCCCTTCCAGAAAATTCACAGCATATTGATTTTCCCGAGAAACAGCCTTTTCCTCGTCGGGTTTCGCCGCTGTCTGAACCTCCTTCAGTGGAATGGAGAAGAAAAACTCGCTTCCTTCCCCCTCTTTACTTGTCACCTCCAGGGTTCCCCCCATCCGTTCAACGATTTGCCGGGCTATGCTCAAGCCGAGTCCTGTTCCTGTAAAACGGCGGGCAACCGCCTGGTCACCCCGGTTATAGGCTTGGAAAATTTCTTCCTGCTTTTGCGCAGGGATTCCAATTCCCCGGTCCCGAACCGAAAAGCGGTATAGGTCATTGCCGCTGTGGAGTATGGAGACGTGGATCTCTCCCTTCTGACAGTACTTTACCGCATTGCTGAGAAGGTTTGACAGCACCTGATACAGTCTGAATCTGTCACTGTACACGTAGGCGGGAACCGACGAATCCATCTTCAAAAATATTCTCGGTTTCAACGAGTGGTCGTTCACCTGAAAACTTTCAACCAGTTCCCTGCTCATCTCCTTGAGGGATACCGGTTCCTCATTCAGTTCCAGCCCCCGGGTCTCCATCTTCTCCTGATCCAGAATCTGGTTGATGAGATGCAGCAGTTTGCCCGCCTCTCCGGACATAATATTCAGTTTGGACCGGGCCGAAGGGGAGGTTATGCTCTGCTTCAGAATATCGCTGTAGCCCATAAGAGCATTCAAAGGAGTGCGCATTTCGTGACTCACCGCAGCAAGAACCGCAGTTCTTGCTTCCAGAGCCTGCTGGAGCTCCCTGGTTTTCTGATCAACCATTTCCTCCATTGAATTATGATATACCCGGAGACTGTCGCTCATATCCTTGATTTGTACGGTAATATCACTGAATTCCCTGCTGATAAAATTGCTGCGGATCTTCGTGGGATAGGAACCTGAGGCGATAATCCTCAGCGCCTCCTGAATCTCTCTCAACGGGGCGGTAATTCCCCTGGAAAGCAGATATCCCAAAATGCTGAAAACCACGCCGATCACCCCTCCGAGAATAATAATACTGCGACGGTTCTGAATGAGCGTGCCCAGAATTTTATCCTCGCTCATGAACATGCCGATGGTCCATGACCAGCCGTCGGCGGACATATTTCTGAACACGCCGTAATAATTGGCATTACCATGGTTGAAGCGCAGGCGCTGTATCCCGCTGGCCGCATCCGGCGGTCCGTCTTCAGAGGATCCGTTGGCGTTTTGGGAAACGCTGTACCGTTCCAGTGCGGTTGCCACCGGGGTGTCCTTGTAGTCCTGAATGGTGCTGAGTCTGCTACCCGGGGGCTCCACATTTTCGGTGATATCTCCGGATATGGCCAGGAAACGGCGGTTCTCATCGATAATAAACAGTGAGCTGTCGGACCTTCGTGCGGTTTCCCCTACAAAGTCACTGAGATTCTGAAGGGTAAGATCAACGCCGATAACCCCCTGAAGTGTTCCTTCATCGCTATACACCGCCCGGGCTGTTGTGATTCCCGGAGACTGACTGGTGAAAAACAGATAGGGATCGGTCCAAATCTCACGGGACGATTCTACGCTCATCCGGTACCACGGGCGAGTTCTGGGATCGTAGGTGTCGGCAACTCCTGATCTGTCCTGCTCAACCTGAAGATCTGAGTCATAGTGGATGTATCTGGCGCTTCCGGTATTGCGGATAATTTTGGTGAAAAGCCCCCGGGGGTTCTGGTCATTGTACCTGCTGGACATAATAAACTGTCCATCGGGTGTGGCATAGAAAATTGCGGAAATCTGGGAGTTGATGTTCATGAGGCTGTAAAAGCTCTCGTTCAGCTCCTGAAAATTCAGGCTGTTCAGTACACGGTTTTCTGCCAGCTGACGCAGAAGCTGCACGGCATCACTTGCGGTGACCAGATGATCCTTCGTTTGCTGGTAAATAAAATCCGATGACTGCTGCATGATCTCATCGGCATGATTCACAAAGGTTCTTTGGGATGAAAAGCTGTAGACTCCCAGTGTCAGGGAGACGGTTATAAGGATGAGGATCAGGAAGCTTGCTGGAAACAGCGTGTGAAAGGATATCTTAGACCACATGGAATCATTGTACCAGATATTCTCCCGCTGTGCTTGAACTCCTGAGCTTATGGATGGCGTAATTCACGAATTTGACGTTCCAGGCTCCGGATGTTCGCTTCAAGGGTGGATAAAACAAATTCCTGACGCAGACCCAGTCCGTTTCGTCTTCGCAGAGTGATTCGCAGCCGGGAAATATCAATTTTGGAAAGCCCTTCATGCAGCCGTCCTGTAAGATACAGGCAATGCTCCAGCCGAAAGCTGCTTATACCGAAATACTCCATATCGTAGAGAGCATTACGCAAATCCTGCATATGGCTTTCGGAGAAAAGGTGTGACGGCAGGGATGCAATAAGCCAGGAATGATCTATATGATTTTGCAGAAATTCCCGAAGATTCCGAATCCGTATACTCTGAAATTCTTTGACGCTGTCCAATGTCTGCATTCCGGCCCCCATAGTTTATGAATCGGCATTCGGCTGCTCAATCACCAGCGCTTTCTTCAGGAAAAAACCAACCATGCAGCGCAGATCACCCGTTCTTCCGGGCGGATCCGTGGGGGGAAGGATGAGAACTCGGGGAGAAGGATGAGAAGTTGGGGAGAAGGATGAGAAGTTGGGGAGAAGGATGAGAAGTTGGAGAGAAGCGGCGCGGTGATAAAAAAAGTCCGGTACCCGCCGGAGCAGACAGGCAGGATGGCCTGAGCTGCGCCCGGGGGCACCGGACTGGATTGGAAAAAAGGAGTGGCCTCCTTTTGCCAGTGCTGATTCCAGTGGAAATCAGCCTATGGCGACTTCCCCTTTTTCACCGCTCCGGATTCTGATCACATCTTCAAGAGGTGATACCAGAATCTTGCCGTCGCCGATCTCGCCGGTTCGGGCTCCTTTGATGATTGCATCCACAGTGGTTTTGACATATTCGTCATTCACTGCAATTTCGATGCGGACTTTCTTCAGGAGATTTACTTCGTAGGCAATCCCCCGGTAGGACTCGGTATACCCTTTCTGCTGCCCCGCACCCAACACGTTGGATACGCTCATTTTAAAGATCTCTGCCTTGTACAGTTCATCTTTAACATCGTGCAGCTTATGGGGCTGAATAAATGCTGTAACCAATTTCATATGCATAGCTCCTCGACGTATGATTAAAGGTTGGAGAAAATCTGGAAACCGGCATACGAATCAGTGGCATGCTCGGTAATGTCCAGACCTGTGCGCTCGTCTTTCTCGTCCACTCTCAGACCCATGGTCTTCTTCACAGTGAAGAACAGGATGAATCCGGTAACAAGAGTCCAGATCAGATATGCCAGCACACCCAACGCCTGCACTCCAAGCTGCTGCAGCCCGGCGGAGAAATCGAAGAAGATTCCCACAACCCCGGGATCATTCACACCGTTGGCGAACAACCCGATTGCCAGCGTACCCCAAGCACCGTTAATACCGTGCACGGAGATTGCTCCCACAGGGTCATCGATGTGGAGCACCTTATCGAAGAACTCTACAGAGAGTACAACAAGAATACCTGCTACCAGTCCGATAATGATTGAAGCACCGGGGCCTACAACCCAGGTACCCGCGGTAATACCCACAAGTCCTGCCAAAGCACCGTTGAGCGACATGGAGGGGTCGGGTTTCCCGAACCATACCCATGAGGTGATCATTGCTGCAATTGCACCTGCGCTGGCCGCAAGGGTGGTGGTTACCGCCACATGCCCGATGGTTGCGTCATTTCCGCTGAGGGTGGATCCTGCATTAAAGCCGAACCATCCGAACCAGAGGATAAATACACCCAGTGCTGCCAGAGGAAGGCTGTGTCCGGGAATCGCCTTGGTGACCACCTTGTTGCCCACTTTGGTGTACTTTCCGCTTCTGGGTCCGAGAACCACTGCACCTGCCAGGGCCGCCCATCCGCCGAGACTGTGAACAAGAGTTGATCCTGCAAAGTCATGAAAACCGAGCTGTGCCAGCCAGCCGCCGCCCCAGTGCCAGTGTCCGGCAATGGGATAAATCAGAGCCGAAATAAATACCGAATATACCAGATATGCGGTGAACTTGGTCCGCTCGGCCATTGCTCCGGAAACGATGGTAGCTGCAGTCGCTGCGAAAACCACCTGGAATATCCAGTCCCGGTATATGTCGGTCATTGCGGAAACGCCGTACGCTTCAAGACCTGCGGGGCTGTAGTTCAGGAAGAATGCTTCGCCGCCGGCTCCGCCGATCCATCCGCCGATGCTGTTACCATACATGAACGCCCAGCCGATGGCCCAGTACGCTATTGCGCCCACTGAGAAGTCCATCAGGTTTTTCATGATGATATTACCCGAGTTTTTCGCCTGGGTAAGTCCAATCTCCACCATGGCAAAACCGGCCTGCATAAAAAAGACCAGTGCTGCCGCCAGTGTCAGCCAGATCATATCCACAGCTGCCGCAACGGTCTCTGCAGTGAGATCCTGTGCGCTGAGAACGCCTGTGCTGAGAAGAAGGGCTATTACTACAAGAATTGCAGAAATGCGGAATTTCCCCTTCATACTTCCTCCTTTACGTTTCTGTTTCACCATCGCCCGGGATACCGGCGTATGGCGAATGTGAGCTGTACACATCCGGCTATTCCGAATGCCTCACGTTTACAGGATTGTATTTGTCATCTGTATTGCAGGAGGTGTGCCAAGTAATTGGCCTTATGTGAAATAAAAATGCGGAATCAGCTATCTTTTTGCAATGTTGGAAATTAGAAAAGCAAAAAAATGGAGCATAAAAATCGAATATGTAGTCTTTCTTGCTGTAATCTACAATAATGTAGGAATAAGCAACTAAAAATACATAAAAGTAGTTATAAGCATGTGTTGCGACATATTCGGCTGTCTTCACGGGTATAGAGAGGTATGGATCTGAAAAGGTGATGCAAAATGCTGGAGTGGGGCAGAAGTAATGACTCAGATTGTGGTTTCAGACAATACATGGCCCGGACCGGGTTAAAGATGAATGACCCGTCCGGGAGTAGAGTGTGGCAGAGAGGGTAAAAACGTATTATCGGTAGATTCTTGGGTCCACGTTGTGTTTTTTGACACGCAGGCCCATTTTCCGCTCTGTGAGATCCAGAAGCCGTGCGGCTTTGGCCATGTTTCCCTTGGTGGATTTCAGTGCGTCCTGCAGCAGTTCTCTTTCAAGTGAATCAAGCGCTTCCTGAAGCCCCTCGTTCAACCGGGTGCCGGTGGACTCGGCGGATTGGAGACTGGGAGGAAGATGGTGGGAGTGAATCACGTTATCTATGCTCAAAAGAACCGCCCGTTCAACACAGTTCTCCAGTTCCCGTACATTTCCGGGCCAGTGGTAGTTGGTGAGCAATTCTATGGCCGGGGTGGAGATCCGCCGAACGGTTTTCATGTTCTGTTTGTTGTATTTTGCGATAAAATGGTCTGCCAGGAGCAGAATATCACTCTTTCGATCCCTGAGGGGCGGGATATGTACGGGGAACACATTCAGGCGGTAATAGAGGTCTTCCCTGAATATGTTCTGATTCATTAAATCTTCCAGGTTCCGGTTGGTGGCGGCGATTACCCTCACGTTGGTGCGTATGGTATCGTTCCCTCCAACCCGTTCAAACTCTTTTTCCTGCAATACCCTCAGGAGCTTTACCTGTGTGGTGGGGGAGAGGTCGCCGATTTCATCCAGGAAGATGGTACCTCCGTTGGCCATTTCGAAACGCCCTTTACGGGTGGCAATGGCCGAGGTGAATGCTCCTTTTTCATGGCCGAACAGTTCGCTTTCTATTACTGTTTCCGGCAGGGCGGCGCAGTTTACCTTCACGAAAGGTTTTCCTGAGCGGTGGCTGTTGTAATGGATGGCGTGTGCCACAAGCTCCTTTCCCGTGCCGCTTTCTCCTCTGATAAGTACCGTGGCATCGGAACGGGATACCTGAGCGATCATATCGAATACATTCTGCATGGATTTTGAATTGCCGATGATGTTCGCCGGCTTGAAACGGTCCCGAAGTTCATCCTGCAGCCTCTGATTCTCCTCCATGAGAACCCGTTTTTCCTCCATGACGTCTCTGCGGATTTTTACCGCCTGGGCGAGCATGGACGCAATAATTGAGAGAAGACGGGTACGCTGTTCCAGAATGGTGTCGTTTTCCGGACTGGGGATATCCACGGAGAAGGCTCCGATTGTGGTATTGCCCAGTTTGATGGGAACGCAGAGAAACGCGTGCTCCTGCTCGGGGGTCTGGGCCCGTGCACCTGTCCGGTTGAGGAATTCAAGACTGTCTGAAATTTTCGGGATGATTTGAGGAATGCCCGACTCAACAACCTTACCGGTAATTCCTTCACCCAGCTGATACTGGCCTTTTTCTATCTCCTGATCACTGAGTCCGTAGGCAGATTCTATGAAAATCTCTTCCGTGTTGGTATCCAGCAGAGAAATTGTGCCTCTGAGCATACCGAATTCCTCACCCACGGCTTCAAGCACAGGGTCCACCACCTGCTTAATATCAAGACTCTGGTCAAGAATCTGACTGATGGAAAACAGGAGGGAAAGTTCTTCTAGTTGCTGTTCCGGAGACTCTGACATATGTGCGTTCACCTTTGTACCTCATCTTCCATACTACATAATTGTAAGAAATTGGGCAAGGGCATACTATTTTGAAGGGAGTTACACATCGGAAACAGAAGGGCTATTGCTCATCCTGGGAGTCATCGAAGAGTATCTGATACTCCTGCTGGCTGACGATGTTTTTTTCATCTCCCTGGGGAATTGTGGCGTTCAGGGAATCATCAATCTCCATCATATCCTCTTTTTGACCCCGGATAATCTGGGTGAAACGGGACACGTATTGCCGAATTTCGGAGGAGAAGGGAAGCTCTTCGCCGTTCAGATCCTGAAGAAGCAGAACCAGATCACGCTTGGCCAGATACAGATCTCTCAGATGCTTTTCCTGATTCACCAGGTGATCGTTCTTTCCCAGGGAGTTCATCAGGGTCTTCAGGGATTCGTCGCAAAACATAATATCTTCGATAATCTTATCCAGGAAGTATGATGGATCGATGCTCAGTGTACACCCTCTGCGCAGATCTCTGATTATCAGTGAAATAAAATATATATTGGCATCGTAATGAACTTGGGCGCTCACGGCTCCATACCTCTCTATGCAGCGGTTCTGCAGTGATCCGGATTCTTCCTATTGTATACTTCGGCGGAGAAGGGCCTCAGCTTGACAGCGAAAGCTGCGGCGTGGTAATTTTAGCCTCCCCGGAATCATTCAACATACAGATTCTGAAAGATTTCCGGGATGGGTGTAGATCATAAGTGCCTGTTCAACAGACAATTATGATAGTCAAAGATTCCGGCGGCACGGAAAGCCGGAGTTTTGAAGAATCACCTTATTATTCCCCGGTATGGGGAATATATCAATGCGAAAATCTGACATCCAAAACAAAGACAGAAAGGTAATACTTTTTGCCTCTTTGCCATTCCGACCGGCTTCAGAGCCGGTCCCCGGTCCATGGAATGGTCGATGTCACCGTCCGGATTCAGTCCGGCCGATGATTGGTCCGTGAGGAGGAACAATGCGCACATATGAAGCCGCCTGTGTATTCAAGGCGGAAGAAGAAAAGTATCAGGCTTCCCGTGAGGAAGTTCTGAAAGTACTGAAAGAACTGGGTGCCGAGTCAATAAAAGAACACGACATGGCGGTACGCACCCTGGCCTACCAGATTGAAGGTGAACTCCAGGCACATTACCTGGTGTTTGAATTCAAAATGGATCCCGCATCAGCACATCAGATTGAAGACCGGGTGAAATACTTCGACGATCTTCTGAGAATACTGGTAACCCGCCAGGACGACTAGGAAAAAACCGGAGGGCCCTATGGCTTCAGACCTCAATTCAGTAACACTGGTCGGGCGCCTGACCCGGGATGCTGAACTTAAATACAGCACCAACGGAACGGCAATAGCCCGATTTTCTATTGCAAATACCCAGAGCAGGAAAAGCGGTGATCAATGGACCGAAGAAAGCCACTTTTTCGATGCCGTGCTCCTGGGGAGACGGGCGGATGCATTGCAGCGCTATCTCTCCAAAGGACAGCAGGTGGTGGTGCTGGGTACTCTGCAGCAGAACAGGTGGCAGGATAAACAGACCGGTCAAAACCGCAGCAAGGTGGAAATATTGGTGAACGATATCCAGCTTGTGGGCAGCAGACCGGGCGGAGGACAGAACCAGGGCGGATATTCCAATCAGGGCGGAGGATATAACCAGAACTCCACCCAGGGGGGCGGATTTAATAATCAGGGTCCGGCGCCGGTGGATGACGGATTCGATGACGATATTCCGTTCTAAACAGGCATGATCAGCCTGAGTTTTCATTTGGAGGAAAAACATGAGCGATTCAAGAAATAACGATAGAAACAGTTCGGACGACCGGGATAACCGTCGTCCTCCCCGCCGCGGCGGCGGAAAGCCCTTCTTCAAAAAGAAGGTTGATAAAATCAAAACTCAGAACCTCACCGTGGATTATAAGCATCCTGAGGTTCTCAGACGTTTTGTAACCGAGAAGGGAAAAATTCTTCCCCGACGCATCACCGGAACCAGCGCAAAAAATCAGCGCCGTCTGGTCCGCGAAATCAAGAAAGCCAGATACCTGGCTCTTATTCCCATGGGATAATCTGTAAAAGTGACTCCCGATGGAAACCCCCGGAATGACCGGGGGCTGCTGAAACTACCCGGCGGCCCCGGTGGGTCGTCCGGGGAAAACGATCTAAAAACCGCCCTGATCAGCGGGGTGATTTCCGGTCTGCTGCTGGGACTGGGAATGATCAACATGCTGTTTATTGTTCCCCTCCAGTTTGCTGCAGCCAGACAGGGGATGAAAAGCTTCGGCTATGCCTTGCTTACATCGGCTGTTCTGGCAGGTATTATTCTGCTGATCCGGGGGCTTGAGCAGCCCCAACTGAGCGTCTATTTAAGTGCGGCGGGCATGCTGACGGGGCTTCTCCTGTTGAATTTCCGGAGGATCTCCACAGGCAGTGAAGATACAGGTCGAAGGTATGTAATTCTTCCCCTCTGGCTGAGGATAATGGCGGCTTCTGTTGCCACATCCGGTGGAATGGCCGCTGTGCTCTTTCAGTTCTCCAACGGGGGAGGGTGGGAGCAGCTGCTGCAGCTGTTATCCGGGGGGTCCTCTCAGGGGGATCTTCTGAATCAGCTGATGCCCGGAATGAACGGGGAACAGCTGCTGGAGCTTTCAAAACAGGTGATCTACCGGTCGCTGGGCCTGAGCTCACTGCTGGTTCTGCTTATCGGGGCCTCGCTGGGATTGCTCCTGGCCGGGGGTTCCTGGAAACTGCTGTTTATGCTCAGGCGGTTTTCCATGCCTCAGCAGTTTGTGTGGCTGTTTATCATGAGTCTCGGCGGACTGATGATCGCCGAGCGCCTTGTAGTTCTGCCCCTGGCGTATATCAGCTGGAATCTTTTTCTGATTTCCGGCCTATTGTATGTGCTCCAGGGTTTGGGGGTGATACTGCGTCTATCACAGACACGCCCCCTGTTGAGGGCAATGCTCCCCGGTTTATTCATTCTGGGGGTGCTTCTGCCGGGATTAAACGTGGTTTTTCTGGGAATGCTGGCATTATTCGGTATTTCCTCAATATGGATACATTATTCGAGTGGGACCGCCTCCGGCGGTTCGGCGGAATCCTGACGATCCTTTCGTTGATCGGATCGTCGGTATTCGAAGTGGCTGTGCACCATAGAGTGGATCAGGCGGTAGCGTACCCCTTCCGCGGGTGATGCAGTCAAAAGAATAAACTGATAAGGACAGGACAATGAAGGTAATATTGAATACTGACATTGCAAACCTTGGTGAAGAAGGCGATATCATCAACGTCTCTCCGGGATACGCCCGGAACTTCCTTCTCCCCAAGGGAATGGTTTCCATGTACAACAAGGCCAATCTGGCCGTACTGGAAAGTCGAATGAAAGCCATCGAGAAGCGAAAGGAAGAGAAGCGGAAGAACGCACTTTCTCTCAAAGAACGGATTAATGGCACAACTCTTACATTCAACATGCCCGCAGGGGACAACGGAAAACTCTTCGGTGCCGTTACCTCCCAGATGATTGTGGACGAACTTGCCAGGCAGGAAATGGAAGTGGAGCGGAAGAAAGTTGAAATTCCCGGACACACATTGAAATCCCTGGGTAATTACAAGCTGAAAATCAAGCTGTACGGTGATCAGGAAGCGGAGCTGGGTGTGGATATCCAGAAAGAAGGCGGAAAAGCCGATGCGACAACCGCACCTGCGGCAAAAGCAGAAAAGCCCGCAGCTGCACCTGCCGCGGAAGCAGAGCAAAGCGCCCCTGCCGAGAGCCGGGAACCTGCAGCCGAACCGGAAGACTCTGCCGGAGACAGCGAAGAGTAATTTCTGACAATCATTTTCTTGTGAAGAATAGAATGCCGTCGACAGGATCTGTCGACGGCATTATTATATGTATACCGTCACATGACACATAACCTCCGCCGGAGATTCCCTCCTGCATCACATAACACACCGGGAGCAGTACGTGAGCGACATTCAGAAGCATGGAGGAAGAGTTCCTCCCCACAGTATCGAAGCTGAGCAAGCCTGTCTGGGTGCAATATTACTGGATCCTGAACAGACCCTTGATCAGGTAGTTCTCCAGCTGCGCCCCAGTGATTTTTACCGGAATGCGCATCAGAAAATCTACACTGCAATCAAGGATCTTGCGGCCCGAAACGAACCCATCGATCTTATCACCCTGAACGATGAGCTGCAGGCCCAGAAAATGCTGGATCAGGTCGGCGGGGTATCATATATATCCGGGCTGACCGATGTGGTCCCTACAAGCGCAAATGTGGGGTACTATGCCGGAATAGTAAAGGAAAACAGCCTCCGGCGGACGCTTCTTCGTATCTCAGCGGAAATAAGCGGGGAAGCCTACGATGAAAGTCAGGAGATCAGTCAGGTCATCGATGATGCCGAGCGGAAAATATTTGATATCACCGACGGACAGGTATCCGAAGGCTATAAAAAAGCCCGGGATATTGTGAATCTGGCGGTGGAGACCATTGAAAGTTACTATAATAATGCGGGGAATTACACCGGGATCGCAACCGGGTTCACCGTTCTGGACGATATGACCGACGGATTCCAGAATTCCGAGTTTATTATTGTGGGAGCCCGGCCATCCATCGGGAAAACCGCTCTTGCACTCTCCATGACCCGAAATATCTGCCTGAGACACCGCATCCCCACCGGGTTTTTCAGTCTTGAGATGGCGAACATGCAGCTGATGCAGCGTATCATTTCCATGGAGTCCCGCATTCCCGGGGGAAATTTACGGAAGGGCCTGCTCAAGGCCAGCGATTTTCATTCAATTATGGATGTCGCCAGCGTTATTTACGACGCACCTCTCTACATCGGAGACACGCCCAACATGCGTCTTCTGGATCTCAAGGCACAGGCCAGGAGGATGAAATCCCAGCATGATGTGAAGATCATTTTTATTGACTATCTTTCCATCATCACTCCGGAAAACAATGTCATGGACAGGCATCTGCAGGTTGCTGAAATCAGCCGCAGCCTCAAGGCGCTGGCTCGTGAACTGGAAATACCCATTGTTGCCCTGAGTCAGGTAAGCCGTGACAGTGAAGGGAAGGCGCCGCATCTTGCCAGCATCCGGGAATCCGGTGCCATCGAGCAGGATGCGGATGTGGTGATATTTCTTCACCGGGACCGCTCCCACGACAAGGAGCTAGCGGAAAATATGCAGGGAATCGAGACTCAACTCATACTGGCCAAGAACCGTAACGGTCCGGTGGGTACAGTTGATATTAACTTCCTGCCGAGTTATGCTGAATATGTATCACTTGACCGCCAGTCGTGAAGCGGTAGGAGGGAGGGAGCGATGGGCTTAGAAGCCAAGTATAATTTTGAAGATCTATATAATGAAGCTGAAGAACTTGTCTTTCAGGAACTGGAACGGCAGCTGGAACTTGCCGGTGAGGACGTTCCCAAAGATCAGGATTCGGTTGTGGATATGGCCGCGTATGCTCTGAACCTGGTTAAACCCATGTACCGGGCCAATCTCCTAGGCAGGGTGTACGCTCCTGCGTTATCCCAGGAACACAAAGATGAAATCGCCAGTGCGGTGAATCAGGCCGTGGCAAAAATCAGTGAGAACCCGCCGGACTGATACTGATAGCCGGCGCTCTGAGGCCCTGACATCTACCGGAACTCATTTATCCTGCTCCCTGTTGCCATTCTAGGTATCTTCGTTTTCTCCGCTGTCATCGACAGTCTCATCTACTGACCCATCAACAGAATCATCACCGGATTCTTCCTCATCATCGGAGGAATCACCTGAAGAACTAGCGGAAGAACTACCGGATGAGCCGCCTGAAGAACCGTCATTCGTATTTTCAGAATTATTCTCAGCATTATCTTCAGATTCCGGGTCTTCACTAGCGGACCCTTCTTTATCAGCTGTCTCATTTACAGAATTGGACCGGTTTTCTCCATCCTCCTGAGAGGATTCTTTGCCTGCCCTGGATCCGTCAGAGGATTCTGTTGATGTTTCAGTTTCAGTTTTGAGCACATCAATTCTGGTCAATCGGGCCTCTCCCCGGGGGGATAGACGCACGGGAGTCAGCAGCTGGTTGTAGGGAAAAATCGGATTGCCAGGATTGGTTTCCAGGGGGATGAATGAGCTGTCGGGCAGGAGAATAACAAGGTCTCCGTTGGGCAGGGACGTCACCTGGGATACCAGATCCCGGCTTCGGCTGTCCCATATGCTGGCAGTTCCGTCGGCATTCACTGCGAATACCAGGTCTCCCTTGGCAAAGACTTTCAGGGGAAGATTATTGTTGCTTTCCAGGCTGTTCAGGCGGCGGTTACGATAAATATTCACCCCGTCGGGTCCGGCGGATGTTACCAGGCTGTTGTTATCATCGTTGTAGAACAGGGACGCATCGCTGTCCTCACCGGTAAACCGCATAATGCTTCTGCCTGAAGAAAGGCGCCCCTGGGAAAACTCCCGTATATGTGTATAGGAATTTCCCTGGCTGCTGGCAATTCCCAGACTGTAGAAGGTTCTGCTGTTGGATGGGCGTACAAACTGAAAAACCACGGTATCGTCACTGTTGACCAGAGAAGTTTCACCGGTCTGGGGGTTAACCTCAATCAGACTGGAGTTGAAAAATCCCGCTTGATTTTTTGCGATCAGAAGGCGGCCGTTTGAGAGCTCAAGTACATCCATCAGGCCCAATGTCTGGTATTGAAACTGTTTTTGATAGCTGTTTTTCTCAAGCAGCTGAATGCCGTCTTCGTTGTCCATAAGAATAATGTACCGTTCGCCAACCCGGATCTCCCGTATGGGTGAACGCATATCCACATCGATCCGCCGTACTTCACGGGTGAAGCTGTTGTATTCAAGGATGCTGCTGGTGTCTTCCCGTCCCCAGATCAAAATCTTCACGTTATCCAACGGAGTCATACCCGCAGGATTCACAATGGGAAGATTCAATCGGGTGATCAGCTCATCAACATCCTCAAACCTGCCGTGATTCCCGCTTTCTCTGGCTTCCAGAAGAAGACCGCTGGGAATTCTGGAGATTCCGTCGGCGCTTTGAATATAGGTCCAGTTGCCCTGGTACACGATCCGCTGAATTCCGCTGAGTCCGGTCACTCCCAGGTAGCTGATTCCGCCATTCGTCACTACACCCAGCTGACCGTTCTCCGCTGCAAAAACCGAGATGCTTCTGCTGGTGCTGAAGTAATCGGCGCTCCCGCTGATGGTGACGGATTCCTGGCTGCGCTCCAGCCGGATGGAGTTTCCAAATGCTACATTGAGAGAATTCAACCGTTTTCTTCTTCCCAGCTCCTGGAGCAGAAAGTAGGCGTTCTCGTTTCTGCTGTCGGGGATGATTCCCAGAACATCTCCGCTGTCCAGACTGTCCACCGTCCTTCCGTTTACCACATCAATAAGATACAGGCTGCCGTTTTTATATCCCAGGGCATGCCGCTGATTCGGCAGCAGGGTGAAGTGGCGTAAATCTCTCTGGGTTTGAGTTTCATGATTTTTTTCACCGCTGCGAAGATCCAGATAGCGGATGCTTCCGCTGTTTCCCGAGTAGGTCATGATTCTGGTTTCACTGCCTGATACTTCAGCATGCTGAACAATGCCGAAACCGTCAGGGAGATAGTTCAGTTCCCGGGCCCGCTGGGTGTCATAAAACCGAAGAGATCGCCATTGGGGGAGGGCAAGGGTAAGGAACGATCCCCTGGGGCTGTAGCGGAGAAAAACCGGGAGATCTTCCAGGGTTCTGGCGAAGCTCAGCCGTTTATCTTCCCAGTTCCAGACTGACAGCCGGTACTCTCCCCGGCTTCCTTCCTCAACAATCGCCAATTCGTTGTTTTCGGGGTGGGGAGCAATCATGATAATCGGGTCCTGACCCACCTGGATGTGCTGAATCAGACGGCGGGTTTCGTTATTCCATACTTTGAGTACACCGCTTGCGCTGCCGCTGAATGATAGCAGGGCGTCGTCCCGTACTGCAGTGGCGCTCACCGGAGCCGAATGTCCCTGGTTAATGTGGGGGAAGCTGCCGGGAACTGATTCAATCCCGAAGGCCGATGCTGCAAGAAGCAGAGTAAGTGCAGTAAGTAGTAGTTTTTTCATTGTATGTACCCTTTCAATTGGTCCTTAAGCCGGTGTTTCATCTGTTGCTCCGGCTTGCTTCCCCCGGGATGAACGAATCATCCTGCGAATATATATAATAAATCGCTGAATAAAACAAAAGCAATGAGGCCGAACACGATTATCGCCCCGATAGTTTGATAGCGGAAAAAGGTCCTCGGCTTTATGGGTTTCCGTTTAATCATCTCCGCCGTAAATACCACAATCTGTCCGCCGTCCAATACCGGAATGGGCAGAAGATTACCGAAAAAGAGGGCTACGCTTAACAGACTCAGGAGATGAAAAAAGGACCGCAGCCCCTCAGCGATTCCCTGACTCAGTCCCTGGGCGGTGACCTGACCCACCATATCCACAATCCGGATGGGACCGGACAGAGCAGACATGGGGTCGAGGCCCCGGAACATCAGACCAAGACCTTTGAACGTCATGGCCAGGGTGTTACCGATCTCGTTCCAGCCCGAGGCCAGAGCGTCCAGGGGGCCGTCGGCGGCGTGGCGATAGCTTTCCTGGGAGTAGTAATACCCCAGATAGAGGGCATCCTGCTCCTGGTTATACTGGAGAGGATGCTCCAGAGTCACTGCTTCGCCGTCTCTTTGCACGGTAATATCGGCATACACCTGGTCTGTGCCTATGGGAAGGGAGTCCAGAACCCGGCGTACGTCGAAACTGTTGTCCACCTCGGTGGCGTTGATTGCAGTAATGCGGTCTCCCGGCTCCAGCCCCCGGCTTTCACCTTCAACCGGTGAGCTGATGATCGGCTCGATAAACGGAGATATGCCCAGAATTCCCGCACCGGTTTGATTATCCAGAACAAGCTCGGCGGATCGCTGGAAGGTTTGCCCGTTCCGGTCCACCTGGAGGTTCACTTCTTCCAGGGCATTGGTGGCCAGGAGCTGACGAAGTTCGCTGTAATTTTCTGCGGCTTCACCGTTCACCCGGAGAATTCGGTCTCCGGTTTCCAGACCGGCCCGGGCAGCGGGGGTGGGAAGATCGGAAACCGTGTGATACTCAGGGTAGTCGTCAGCCAGTACGATGCGGTTCTCAAAGCTGCTGTAGCTGAATCCTGCAAGATTAATAATGGCCAGAACCAGCAGTGCGAACAGAAGGTTCATTGCAGGTCCGGCTATTGCCACCACAATCCGCTTCCAGGGAGCTGCACTGAAGAACGAATTCTCCTGGGGTTCTATTTCGTCAAGGCCCTCTTCCACGGCCTTCTGATAGGCGGTTTCACCCTTCATTTTCACGAACCCCCCCAGAGGGATGAGAGAAATTCGGTACTCCGTACCTCCCCGGGTGAATCCCCAGAGTTTCTTTCCCCATCCCACGGAGAATACTTCCACATGTATGCCTACGGCCCGGGCGGCCAGAAAATGTCCCGCTTCATGGATAATCACCACTAATCCGAGCCCGAGAATTCCGAAAAGTATTTGCATGTACGACCTCTATCTCTGTATTGGGTTTGCTGTTACTGTTTGTGTCACTGCTGCAGCCCTGCAGGGTACTGCCGCATTTCTGCATGCTTACCCTGCTTCCGGCGGCTACAGCACCCAGATTCCTGTAAGGATCTGGTATGCATAGAAAAACACAGGTGCAGTGAATAAAATACTGTCCAAGCTGTCAAGAAGGCCACCCCTTCCGGGAATTGCTTCTCCTGAATCCTTGATCTTTGCCGAGCGTTTCAGGCCGGATTCGATCAGATCACCGATGATGGTGGTGAACCCGATAAGAAATCCCATGATGACAGCCACATGAAGTCCTCCGGGGAATGCATGGGGTGCCAGGAAATATACCAGTGTCACCGCCACCGGACTGAACAGAAAACCGATCAGGAATCCCGCCATGGTCTTGTTGGGACTGATGGCCACCGGATGAGAACTCTTTGCGCCGAACAGCCTGCCCCCCACGTATGCCATGGTATCATTTGAAAAAACACCGGCGATAAAAGTAAGATACAGAATTGTTGCATGGGGGAGGGCGCTGATCATGATCAGGTGGGATATAAGCAGGCCGGGATATGCAAGGGTGGCCAAATGCTTTCCTATGCCCGGGGATATTTTTTTCACCTTATGCTGCTGACGGAATACCTGAACAAACAGAATGCTCATCACCATGCCGGTATACACGGGGAAAAGAAGCTCGGTTCTGATCACGCCCCACACCCACAGCAGGGAAGTCAGCGGGAGGGAAAGTCCGCTGAGAAATACTCCGATGGTTCTGGGTTTTGATTTTCGGGGATTGAAACCGAACAGTCTGGCGGCCTCAAAGGCGCTGGGGACTGAAATCAACAGCAGTACCAGATTAAGAGGCCAATGAAAGCGATCAGCTTCCAGAAAAATGATTAGAATGATGACAGGAACCGCAACTGCGAACAGAATTACCCGTTGTATGAGGTTTCGTGAAGGCTTGCGATGCTCCGTGGTATTGTTTTCAGTATTCATGTGGTCCCTCCATAGCGCCTCGTTCGGGACATGAACCATTGAAGAATTTCATGAAATTCCTCTTTGTTGAAGTCCGGCCAGAGGGTCTGACTGAAAAAGATTTCTGCATAGCTGCTTCTCCACAGCATGAAATTGCTCAGTCTCTGTTCCCCGCCGCTGCGGATAATCAGATCCAGGTCGGGTATTTCCGGGCGATCCAGATTGTTCCGGATATGATCTTCACCAAGCCTTTGTGCAAGCGCCGGATTGTCCGCCAGAGCTCTGGAGGCCGCCCGCACAATTTCATCCCGGCCGCCATAATTGATGGCAAGATTGACCACCAGTGATGTGAAATGGGATGTATCTTCTTCAACCAGTTCTATTTCTTCCTGAATGTCACGGGGAAGTACCGACAGATCCCCTGAATGGACCACCCGGATATCATTTTCCTTGTAAAACTCATATTCCTTGCGAAGACTTGTCTTGATGAGTTTCATAAGGAAAGAGACTTCCTCTTCTGTTCGTTTCCAGTTTTCCGTGGAGAAAGTATAGAGGGTTAAATAGGAAATACCGGCATCATGAACGGCTTTGACAATTTGCTTGGCGGCTTTCAGGCCCTCGTTATGACCGGAGGTTCGGGGCAGCCCTTTTTCCCGTGCCCAGCGGCCGTTGCCGTCCATAATGATGCCGACATGTGTGGGGATTGATTGACTCAAACCTCCATGATCTCCTTTTCCTTGGCGTCGAGAAGTTCATCGATCTGCTTCACGTAGGAATCTGTGAGTTTCTGAACCTCGTCTTCACCCCGTTTCAGATCATCTTCACTGATTTCACTATCCTTTTCCTGTTTTTTCAGATCATCATTTGCATCCCGGCGGATGTTCCGTACTGCGACTCTGCTCTGCTCGGCGATCTGTTTGGCGTGTTTTACCAGTTCCTTCCTCCGGTCTTCGGTAAGGGGGGGAATGCTGATGCGGATCACCTTGCCGTCGCTTGCCGGATTCAGGGAAAGCTCTGATTTCTGGATGGCTTTTTCAATTTCGCCGATGAGGCTCTTGTCCCAGGGCTGGATTACCACCAGTCTGGCTTCGGGCACGCTGATGTTTGCAACCTGATTAAGGGGGGTGGGGCTTCCATAATAGTCCACCCGGATCTTGTCGAAAAGTGAAGCACTTGCCCGTCCTGTGCGAAGATTATTGAATTCCTCTTCGAGATTCTTCACGGACTTCTTCATCCTGTCTTCGTGGCTCTTTAACACACTGTCCATTGGCTGTATCCTCCGCATTGATATTTCCGGGAACCCCCGGGTGCAGAACGGCTCCATCCCATGCATGCGAATGGAGCCGGAAGTATTATCAGTATAACCCGATTTACAGTTCTTCGCCTGCCCGGAAAACGATGTAATCCACAAGTTTGATATCACCGCCCACTTCCTTGCCGGTGTCTTTCAGAACCTGGGCAACAGAGCGTTTATCGTCTTTCACAAAACCCTGCTCGGTAAAACAGATTTCCTTGAGGTGCTTTTTCAGTTTCCCTTTGATGATGCCTTCAATGACATGGGAAGGTTTGTCCATGTTTTCCGCCTGTGCCTTGAAGATTTTTTCCTGCTCTGCAAGGTAGGAAGATTCAACCGCATCCTCGTTCAGGTACAGGGGGCTGAACGCCGCCGCATGCATGGCCAGGTCTTTACCCAGTGTTGCCACAGCTTCATTGCCTTTCAGCTCGGGAGATGAAAGCTCAAGGGTGAGAAGTACGCCGAGGCTTCCTGCTTCACCGTGGATGTATGCCACAGCGCTCTGATTCGCGCTGAGTTCCTTGCGCTGGAATCGGCGGATGGTCATATTTTCTTTGATGGTAGCAGCCAACTCATTCACTCTGTTGACCAGACCCTCATCGTCGGAGGGAAGATTCTGTACAACCGCATCCTCCACAAGCTGTGCGCCGGTGCTTGCGAATTCTTCATTCCGC
Organism: Salinispira pacifica; assembly: GCF_000507245.1. GTDB lineage: Bacteria > Spirochaetota > Spirochaetia > DSM-27196 > Salinispiraceae > Salinispira > Salinispira pacifica. The sequence continues at coordinate 1,399,906 of NC_023035.1, forward strand.
GCAACAAAGTCTGTTTCGCAGCTGATTTCCATAATTCCGGCAACATCATCACCCACGTAGGTGAAGATGCGACCTTCATCGGTTGAACGTCCTGAACGCTTCGCCACAGCGGCAAGGCCCAGTTCCTTCAGAATTTCTTCCGCACGGTTAAAATCTCCATCGGCTTCCTTCAGGGCTTTCTTACAGTCCATCATCCCTGCGCCGGTTTTCTCCCGCAGTTTTTTCACGTCAGCAGCACTAATTGCCATTGATTTCTCCTTACACGTTACACGCCGTAGTATGTATGATTTTCAGTTCATAAGAGCCGGAGCTGTTGTTTGGCTCCGGCCCGCACTCATAGTCTCTAACGAAATCAGTCTTCTTCGTAGAGCTTATCTTCGTCAATCCCTGCTTCGTCCGCCACTTCCATTTCTCTGGGTTTTTCGGGTGCAGGTTTCTCATCATTTCCGGGGGTGTAATCAGAATAATCCTCGGCTGCAAAGCCGTCTTCTTCCTTCTCTTCCACCACTTCTTCGGCTGCTTCTTCGTCAACCTGAACTGCCACAGGGGCGGTGATTTCTGTGGAATCTTCATCCCGGTCAGCGCTTGCGTCTGCTTCTACCACCTCATCGTCGTCACTCAGGCTTTCAATTACCTGAAGGCCGGCTTCGTTATCGGCTTCAACCACCGCATTTGCGATAATTTCAGTGAACAGGGTGATGGCCCGGATCGCATCGTCATTTCCCGGGATGGGGTAATCAATACCTTCAGGATTGGAGTTGGTATCCACAACAGCCACAATGGGTATGCCCATTCTCCGAGCTTCGGCAACGGCGATGGCTTCCTTCCGGGTGTCGATCACAAAAGCAATACCGGGAAGATCTTTCATATCCTTGATACCGCCAAGGTTCTTCTCAAGCTTTGTCTTTTCTTTGTTGAGTTTGGCAATTTCTTTCTTGGTAAGGCTCTCGTAGGTTCCGTCAACTTCCATCTTTTCCAGCTTCTTCAGACGGAGAAGTGATTTTTTAATGGTGGAAAAGTTTGTGAGCATTCCGCCGAGCCAGCGGTTGTTCACATAATACATGCCGCAGCGTTCCGCCTGTTCTTTGATGGCGCCCTGGGCCTGCTTTTTGGTTCCGATAAACAGAACTGACTTGTTCTGAAGAACGGTCTTGCGGACTGCTTCGTATGCGTCCTTGATGCAGACAATGGTTTTCTGCAGATCGATAATATGGATTCCGTTGCGTTCTGCAAAGATGAATTTCTTCATCCGCGGATCCCAGCGCTTGGTCTGGTGACCGAAATGTACTCCTGACTCCAGGAGATTCTTCATAGTGACTACTGCCACGTTTCCTCCTCGCAGGTTTCCCGTGAGTTCCGGGTCCTGCCCTCATCTCTTTGTCTCATATTCCGCTGAATCGGCGGCTACGTTGTGCCTGCCCCGGGGAATACGGAAGATTTCTTCATTACCTGATCTGTGGTGCTCCCGGCTGGGCCGGATGCAGGTTACTGCCAGAATGAAGTTCGGCGGAGTATGGCATATAACAGCTCGATTGGCAAGCCCACCACGTTGGTGTAGGAACCGGAAATTCCTGTGAGAAAACAACCTGCACGGCCCTGCACCCGGTAGCCTCCGGCGGCGCCTTCATATTCTCCCCAATCAAGATATGCCCGGATTTCATCTGTATCCAGGTTTTTCAGGGCGATATTGGTGACGGCATGGGCCACTGCAATGATTCCCGACGCAAAATCCGGATTCAAGGCCGAATCCGGCGGGGCGCACTGAATCTCCCCGGGGGTGTGCTCCTCCAGCGCCGGAATATCAGCTGAAATGGAAGCAGGCAGGTAGATAGCCAGGCCGGTGAGTACCTGGTGTTCCCGCCCTGAGAGTTTTCCCAGAAATTCTTCCGCCTGACCTGCGTCCGCCGGTTTCCCCAGTCTGTGACTGTCCAGGGCGACGATGGTGTCGGCAGCGAGAATGCAGGAATCGGGGGCGTACTCTCCCGGGGTGTTCAGCCTGAGCTCAAGTTTTTCCCGGGCCAGGAGACGGACCAGTTCCCGGGCATCTTCACCCTTCCGGTGATCTTCGTCCATATCCACGGGGTGTACGCTGAACTCAAGGCCCATTTGGCTCAGCAGGGTGCTGCGCTGGGGTGATGCGCTGGCCAAAACAAAGGGATGTGATTGAATCATGGAATTCTCCTCCCGGTGGGGGTGTCGGTTGCGCTGCTGCCTGGAAGGTTGTTCTCCCGTCCGGCTCATAGGCAGACCCGTCGAACATCATGCAGATGCCAACTTCATGCAGCGGCAAACATCCGGTAGCCCAGAAATGCCCCCAACACCGACCCCGGATTTATCCTGATGTATGCCGATATAATATACATGTCGAAGCCGATGGGGCCCAGACTCAGATCGAAGGGGAATCCTGACAGTGCTGCCAGCTTTTCCAGAATCCCCCAGCTCAGAGTTCCAAGAACAACTCCCAGCAGGAGAAGCCGAAGCAGGTGAGGGCGGGTCTTTGCGCTTAATTTCATAGTGAGTGGAATTGTACACAGAAGCCGTGGAGGCTGCAATCCGGGGCAACCGCCTGCAAAACGCTATTGACACTGGAGTGAACATTGAGTACTGTATTGCTCACCAATTATATGGGTTCGTAGCTCAGCTGGATAGAGCGTCGCCCTCCGGAGGCGAAGGTCGTGGGTTCGAATCCCGCCGAGCTCATATTTTTTTTCAAAGGTTTCCCCCGGTTCCAGACCCCATGCAATATCAGGTATTCAACACGCAGGCTTCCCGTCACAGTCAACAATATCAAACTTCAGGGGACCAGCCCGTCGTCGCATACATATCACCATTCCCAAAAGTATATGCAGGCCCTGGCCGTGTGCGGTGTATGACACTTTTCCGTCCTCTGTTTTTTCACAGGTTCAGGTTTCTCAGTTTCCGGGTGATATGCCAGGTGATCTGTAATGACGCTTGAAGAATGCCGCAGGATCTGGCAGGGTCCCCACCGCCTCTTTCTCAGGGGGAGGGAGCTGAAGCGTTCGGTGGGGCAGCGGGTCCAGAAGATCAGCATCACCCTGGATCGGTCCTGTCCCAGGCGGCTGGGCGGAGGCTGCGCCTTCTGCAATCCCGACAGTTTCCTCCCTCCGGGGGGAAGGGGACATATGGATCCCGTTGAGCAATTCCATGCCGGAATGAAAAAATTCAGCGAAAAATATCCCCGACAAAAATACATTGCATACATCCAGGGCTACACCGGCACATTGGGCGATCCTGAGCATCTGCGGCAGATCTATGCCCGCATATTGAGTTTGCCCCGGGTCCATTCCCTGGTTATCGGAACCCGACCGGACTGCCTGCCGCCGGAAATATTGGACGTTCTGGCCCGGCTCGGCGATGCCGCCTGGCCGTCAGAGAGCGGAGGCGAAGCTGAAAGGGTGAAAAAGGAGCTCATGGTGGAACTGGGAATTGAGAGCTTCAGTCCGGCGGCACTGCAGGAAGCCCGCCGGGGCATATCTTCGGAACAGATTCGAACGGCCCTTGGTAAGCTTGAGCAGAGAAATATTCCCGCCGGCGCCCACCTTATGATCGGCCTTCCCGGGGAAGATCAGCTGCAGCAGCTTCCCGAACATATCAATTCCCTTCCAATCTCCATGCTGAAATTTCATCAGCTCCAGCTCATCCGGCGAAGCCCCTGGGGAGAACTGGCGGCAGCAGGGAAGAAGATATCGTCCCTTCCCCGGAATCCTATGACAGTGGATGAATATACTGATACACTCCTGGATGTGATTGAGAGAATACGTCCGGATATACAAATAGAACGGCTCTGTGCGGATGCACCCCGGCAGCTGGTGGTTCAGGAGCACGAATCCTGGGAGGGGATGAAGAACTACCGCTTCACCGCCCTTTTTGAATCCGAGTTGGAACGGCGCAACAGCTGGCAGGGGAAAGCATATGAAGGGTGACCAGTCTCCAGCCGGAGGTTCGCCCCAGGGGTCCGGGAGCGGCGGATCTCTGCCTCATGGACTCCCTCAGGGCCTCATTAAAGGTGAAGCGGAGCGTACCCGCCGCCTGAAATACATTGCCATGTTTGCGGCATTCAGCATGTTTGCCGCCACTCTGGAATACCTCTTTCCCCGGCCGGTCCCGTTTTTCCGCCTTGGGCTTGCAAATCTGCCCATTCTTCTGGCTTTTCCCCTGCTGGATCTGCCGGGACTTCTCATGCTCACTCTTTTAAAGGTTTTGGGGCAGGGGCTGGTGAACGGCACCCTGGCAAGTTATGTATTTCTGCTCAGTCTCACCGGAAGTTTTGCTTCGTTCTTTCTGATGTACGGTCTGTATCGCCTCCTCCCCGGCAGATTGAGCTACCTGGGGCTGAGTCTTGCAGGTGCACTGGCCAGCAATACGGTTCAAAGCCTGTTCTCGGTTCTGGTGATATTCGGTCAGCAGGCCTGGGTGATTCTGCCCCTGTTTTACGGTCTGGGCTTCGCTGCGGGTGTGGTGATCGGGGCCCTTGCGGAAGTGGTTTCCCGGCGGTCCCGCTGGTTCTACCTTCAATACGTTCGCCTGGGGGCGGATCAGAATGAGTTGGCCGGACGGTCTGTCCATTCTTCTCCCTCAATCCCGGCGGACTCGCCGGAGGAGGAAGAGGGGAAGATTCCGGACCTTTCAGAGTATGACGAACGTCAATCCTCTGAAACTCCCCGCCGGCGGAGACGACGCGCCCCTCTGCAGCGGCTGTTAAGCACCAATGCCGCATTCATTGCAGGATTAAGCGTACTCCCCATCTATCTTCTCACCACCGATCCCGCAGCCCGCTTCATTCAGGTGCTGATCCTCGGGATTCTCACCCGTATGGCGGGGAAGAGGCTGTTGTACACCTACTTCATTTTTCTTCTGGCCTCGGTGACTTTTTTCCACGCTCTGGTTCCTCAGGGACGGGTGCTCACATACATCGGCGGATTTGCCGTTACCCGGGGGGCTCTGCTTTCGGGGTTGGGGAGGGGACTGACCATTATCGGCTTTGTGTTTATCTCACTGTTTTCCATCCGGCGGGATCTGAAAATACCCGGCACCCTGGGCAAACTGATTTCCGCCACGCTGAGGTTTTTCGAGCATATTTATGAGTTTCGGAAAAAGGCCCGGATCGGCGGCCTGGTGGCCCGGCTGGACAGAGTTCTGTTCGAACTCTCCGCTCTCCCGTTTCAGGAAGATGGAGAAGCCGCAGAGGCCAGGCCGGGAAGGCAGGCCGAAGACAGTCCTGCATCAGAATCCCCCGCTGCTTCCGGTCCATCCGCTTCCTCCGGTCCATCTCCCTGGATCCAGGCAGCTATCATTGTGATGATCGATCTGCTCATCGCCCTGCCTCTGGTATTTTCAGATTTCCTTCTTTTCTGATCCTCTCCCGGTGTTATACTGATACATACAAGGAGTGAACATGAGCACATTTCGTGAAGACTTACGCAATCAGCTGGATGAAATTGAATCCTCCGGCCTATGGAAACATGAATTTACCATTACCAGCCCCCAGAATCCCCGCTTTACCCTGCAGGAGGAAGAGGGCGAATATCTGAATTTCTGTGCAAATAATTATCTTGGTTTAAGCGATCATTCCGACATTATTCAGGCCGCCGGCGAGAGTCTTGCCCGGAGGGGTTTCGGCATGAGTTCTGTTCGTTTTATCTGCGGAACTCAGGATCAGCACCGTGAGCTGGAAAAGGAGATATCCCGTATGCTGGGCTGCGACGATACAATTCTGTATTCATCCTGCTTTGATGCCAACGGAGGATTGTTCGAAACGGTAATGGGAAAAGAAGATGCCATCATTTCCGACGAGCTGAACCATGCAAGCATCATCGACGGCATACGCCTTTCCAAAGCAGCCCGCTACCGCTATAAAAACCGTGACACCAAAGACCTGGAATCAAAGCTTCAGGAGGCCAGGGATGGGGGAGCCCGGCATATCCTCATTGCAACCGACGGCGTCTTCAGCATGGACGGAACCTACGCCCCTCTGGAGGAAATTTGCCGGGTAGCCGATCGCTTTGACGCCATGGTGATGGTTGATGACAGCCATGCCGTAGGATTTGTGGGAGACAGCGGTGCAGGTACGCCGGAAATGTTCGGTGTTCAGGACAGGGTGGATATTGTCACCGGTACTCTGGGGAAGGCTCTTGGCGGAGCCAGCGGGGGGTACACCTCCGGCAGGAAGGAAATTATCGACCTGCTGCGTCAGAGAAGCCGTCCCTATCTGTTCTCCAACTCCCTTGCCCCTCCCATAGTGGCCGCATCCCTGAAAGCCCTTGAGCTGAGAAAACGCCATCCGGAACTGCGCAAAGCAGTGTGGGAGAACACGGCATATTTCCGCGACGGGCTGAAAAAAATGGGATTTGATGTGCCGGAGGCTGAGCATCCCATTATTCCCATCATGCTATATGATGAAAAACTGGCTGTTGAGACCGCCGGGAAGCTGTTTGAGCAGAAAATCTATGCCGTGGCCTTCTCGTATCCTGTGGTTCCCAGGGGAAAGGCACGGGTGAGGGTGCAGATTTCCGCCGCCCACAGCCGTGAGGATCTTGACCGGGCTCTTGCTGCTTTCGCTTCTTCCCGCCGGGAATCAGGATGATGTGCTTGTTGGTGTATATGGAGTTTATAAATAAATAAACGAAAATAGCACTGTATAATTCTTGTTAATACAGAAAGCTTGACAAAGCGGGTTGAATCTCCTAATTTGAATTAGACAACCCTAGAGTGGAGGGAAGTATGAACATCGTACTTTATATAACCCTTCCTCTTGCGGGATTGATTCTAGGTTGGACAATACGATGGCTTTATGCCAGATTTCAGCTTACTTCTTCAGAACAGAAGAGTGAGCGGTTAAAACGAGATGCTGTAAAGGAAGCCGATGCCCTGAAAAGGGAATTGGTATTAGAAACAAAAGATGAACTTCTACGGGAAAGAAATACACAGGAACGTGAGTTTCGAGAACGAAGACAAGAACTCAATAAATTCGAGAAACGACTTCTCCAGAAGGAAGAAAACCTAGACGAAAAACTGGCCTATGTCGAACAACAGCATTCGACATTCGCTGACCGCGAGAGGAAAATACAGGACCGCGAGCAAGAGCTCGGCAGGCAGGAAGATAATTGGCGCAATGAACTAGAGCGCGTTTCCAGTCTCACACGTGATGAGGCGAAGAAAATGATTATCTCATCACTGGAGGATGAAGCCCGGCACGACGCCCAGGCTCTCATCCATAAGATCGAACAGGAAGGTCAGATCACAGCTGAGCGTAAGGGACGGGAGATACTCATCTCCACAATCCAGCGCATGGCCAGTGAGGTGAATGCGGAAGTAACCGTCGCATCAGTGAATCTTCCCAACGATGAAATGAAGGGCCGCATTATCGGCAGGGAAGGGCGAAACATCAGAACCCTGGAAACCCTGACCGGAGTGGATATCATTATCGATGATACTCCCGAAGCGGTGGTTGTTTCATGTTTCGATCCTGTGCGGAAAGAGATCGCCCGGCGGAGCCTTGAACGGCTCATCAGCGACGGACGAATCCATCCCACCAGGATTGAAGAAGTGGTTCAGAAGGTAACCCAGGAGATCAGTCAGTACATCTTTGAAGAAGGTGAAAAGGTTCTGTTTGATCTGGGCATCCATCATATGAAACCCGAAGGTATCCGGGGAATCGGGCGGCTGGTGTTCAGAACCAGTTACGGACAGAATGTGCTGGCCCATTCCAAGGAAGTGGCCGTGTTTGCAGGCATGATCGCCGCTGAAGTGGGTGCGGATACTGAAATTGCACGGAGAGCAGGTTTGCTCCACGACGTGGGCAAAGGAATCGAGTCTGACGGTGATTCCAACCATGTTGAACTGGGTGTTGAGCTTGCCAAGCGCACCGGTGAGGATGAGCGGGTCATTAACGCCATCGCATCCCACCACGGAGATGTACCTCACAGCTGCGTAGAGTCGGTGATTGTACAGATTGCGGATGCGCTGAGCGCTTCCCGCCCCGGTGCACGCCGGGAGACGCTGGATAACTATATTAAGCGTCTTGAGAATCTTGAAAAGATTGCCGAGGATTTTGACGGCGTGGATAAGGCATATGCCATCCAGGCCGGCCGGGAATTGCGGATCATGGTTGACCATGAAAAGGTCAGCGATAATGAGGCCCGGGAAATTGCCCGTGAAATTGCCAAACGGATTGAAGCTGAACTTCGCTATCCGGGGCGGATCAAGGTAACAATGATTCGTGAAACCCGAATTGTGGAGTACGCACGCTGATGCCGCTCACAGAAAATTTGTAAATACTGAAGTACGGCTGCACGGAAACCTCCGTGCAGCCTTTTTGTATGCCCAGCGAAGCGCAGGCATACCCGACCGGTTGGAAGATACCGGTGTCGCCTCGTTCAGGAGGAAGACAATCCGAATTGCAAGGGCGCAGCTGGCAACGGTTGGGTCTGAAGGAAGCAATAGGAAGTGAACAGCACATAGCGAAAGCGAACCTGATACGGCACAACAGGGGTGGTAAGCGTGCAAAATAGCGCGAAGCCCGAAACCTGAACAGACCTGTAGTGTGTTTGAGGATGGCGTTGTTTACAGGGACTGCGCACAGTATCTGGGTAAACCTGTTGAAATCCCAGCAAAGGGTAGGGAACGACAAGCAGAAATGCAAGTCAGATCGAAGTTTCAGCAGGTGGCAGATGAGTCCGTAGTAGTGAGTAAGTTCCGGCCAGTGAAAGCCAGTAATGGTGTGGAGGAGAAAACCGGAATGACCTCGTCCCCGGTGACGAGGACTGCATTCAGGCCAAAAGCCGGATGCGGATGCGAAGGGACGAAGTTTTTAGTAAATCTTGTTTCGATGAAAAGGCTGGTCGGCAGCTACGCTGCCTGCTCGCCTATGCAACCGAAGGAGCGTGAAGCCTAAACAGAAAGTTGCTGGAAAGTGAGCAGAGTATGTGGCCACGGCCGACTGGGGAACCAGGAAGCTGAGCCAGAATACCGTTGACCTGAGTATCTTTTTGACCAGCTGAATATTGCCGGAAAATGGCTAAGAGACAGCTGCAGAGGAGAGAATGAGCAGGAGTTTCACCGCCGAGGTTTCAAACGAAAGAAGATGCAGACACAAGGAAATCGTAAAATCTGGTACAGCCTCTACGGCAGGATGCTCGAGAGACCACGGCTGGAGGCCGCTTTCAGGAAGGTGAAGGCAGCGAACGGAGCCCCCGGAGTAGACGGAGTGAGCGTCAAAGCCTTTGCCGACCGTCTGGCGGAGCAACTCGATGTACTTGTGAAGGAATTGAAGGACAAGAGCTACCGACCGCTTCCAGTCTTGAGGGTGGAAATACCCAAAGACGGGGGAGGAGTAAGGAAACTCGGGATACCTTCGGTTCGCGACCGGGTAGTCCAGCAAGCCTTACTGGACATTCTAAACCCAATATTTGACCCGGACTTTCATCCGTCCAGTTACGGATACCGACCGGGCAGAAGCGCACATCAGGCAATTGATAAGGCATCTACGTTCATGCGCAGGTATGAATTGGAATGGGTAGTGGATATGGACTTGTCGAAGTGTTTTGACACACTGAAGCATGACTTTTTACTGACTCAAGTACGAAAACGAGTTGCCGATGGAAGCATCTTGAATCTCATACGCCTCTTTCTTGAAAGTGGTGTGATGACGGATGCTGGTGAAGAGAACACTGAAGAAGGGAGTCCCCAGGGCGGGGTGATTAGTCCGCTTCTCGCGAACATCTACCTCGACTTCTTTGACCAGTGGAGCATGGCACGAGGGTATCGCATAGTTCGCTATGCCGACGATATCCTCATCTTTGCTTCATCACAAAAAGGTGCGGAACGTCGGCTTGCAGCTGCAACGCATTTTCTGGAAGAAGAAATGGGACTGGCTGTGAATCGTGAGAAAACTCACATTACAAACCTGTATGAGGGGGTGCGCTACCTTGGAGTAGTAATCTCTCGTCACCACACCCGGATTCAGGAAAAGAAGGTGAAAGCCTTCAAGGACAAGGTCAGGAAACTGACCCGACGCAACAGCGGGAGACCGCTGGGATCGACAATTTACGAACTCAATCCAGTACTACGCGGGTTTGCTAACTATTTCAGGATAGCAAATTGTACGAAGGTATTCAGGGAGCTGATGAGCTGGGTACGCAGGCGATTGCGGGCTATTCAGTTGCGACTTTGGAAACGCTCTTCCCGGCTGCACCGCCGATTGCGGCAGCTGGGATTTCAAGGCGAATTCAAACACATCAAGATGAGTTCGTGGAGATCGGCTAAAAGTCCGCTTGCAGCCATGGCGCTGCAAAACAAGCACTTTGAAGAGATGAATCTGTTTTCTCTCGACAAGGTACAGGTCGCAATTTCTGTCCGGCAGCTTGCTGGATAACTGAAGACAGGAGCCGTATACGAGGTCCGTACGTACGGTTCTGTGAGAGGGACAATAAAGGAGGTCATTCCTCCTTTATTGCCCTACTCGATTGTGTAAATTTCCGCACAGCCCGCCTTTTTTCCATTACCATAAAAGTATGAACTCCCGACTTGCTACACGGTTTTGTATCGTACTGTTTCTTCTGCAGCTGCTGAATATCCGCATTTTTTCCCAGCCATTAATCAGCTATGTCATTCATGCATCGGAAGAGGCAGGGGTGTGGCAGCAGACGTTCAATTCGGTTTTTCTGGATACTCTCCGGGATATATGGCCCGGCGACGTGAATATGCAGCTCCATTACCTGGATACGGAAAACATCAGAAACCGTGCCGATATGCAGGTGATTTCTGAATATCTGAAATGGGATCTGGGCATTGAAAAGCCCGATGTGATTATTGCGGCTCTTCCCGGTGTAATAGATTTTTTTATTGAAAGCGGTCTGTATAATACCATCGACATTCCCGTTATCTACACTCTTGCCACTCCCGTGCAGCTGACCACTCTCCAGCGCCTGGATGACGGCAGGGGAAAAACGTTCACTTTCCCTTCGGCATTTCGTTCCGCCACCCGTGCCACCCTGGAGCTGACCCGGCGCCTTCTCCCGGAGAGAGATAAAATCCTGTTCATTTCCGGCAGCCACAGCACAGATGTACGGTTTGCCGAACTGGTGGAATCCGTGCTGGATGTGCTGCCTGACGAGCGGGAAGTCCAGTGGCTTACAGGACTTCCCCTTCCGCAACTGAAGCAGCGCCTCCGGGACGCCGATGACCGTGAACTGGCCATCATGATTTCCTATTCCCAGGATAACGGAGGCAGCAGTTATACCCTTGTACGCGAGCTGCCGGGCATTGTTGAGGAGAGTTCCATTCCCATATTCGGAATGTACGACAGTCTTGCAGATACCGGTTTAGTAGGCGGAGCCATGACCAGTTCCCGGGGCTACGGAAAGGGAGTGGCGGAATTGGCAAGGGATGTGGTTTTCGGTGAAGCTCCCGGTGTGTCGGAAACCGAAATTGCGGTGACGAATATTATTGACCTTCAGGCGGCATCCACCCACGGAATTCCGAAAATCCGAATACCCGGAGACAGCCGTCTCATAAACCGCCCCAACACTCTTTTTGCCAGATACGGCCTGTATGTTATTCTCGTGTTCACTGCTCTGGTTCTGGAAACCTTGCTGATCATCGGTTTGTTCTTTTTCATTCGTCAGCGGAATCTGGAGCGGAGATTGAAGGAGGCCGCCCTCCAGGAGTCCCTTGCCAACAAGGAATTGCTGATCCGGGAAACCCATCACCGAATTAAAAACAATTTTCAGGTCCTTTCATCACTCATCAGTCTTAAATTCCAGTATCATCAGGATCCTGATGTGTATGAGAGCATTAACGATATTATCGCAAAAGTTCAGTCCATCAGCTCCGTTCATGAAATGGCTTCAGAGTATGAAACCCCGGAGGGCATAGAACTGAAACCCTATCTCCAGCCCCTGATAGCGGATCTTGCCCGGATGTACAACGGCAGTGAAAAAGGAATTTCCATGGATGTCCGTCTTTCGCCCATGCAGGTCCCCTTTGAGTACGCCAGCATTATCGGATTGGTAACCGTGGAGCTGATTACCAATTCTTTCAAGTATGCCTTTCCTGATACCATGCATTCCGACGGGGGTTCTCCGGCGCCGGAGACCGGGGGGGCGCCCCACCACATCACAGTTGTTCTTGAACCTTCTGACGGAGGGCTTTCCCTGCAAGTTGCCGACAACGGCATTGGTGTGGACGATGGTTTTTCCATTGAAGAGCATGGGGGCACCGGACTTCAGCTTGTAAAATCCATGGTTGAACAGCTTGAGGGTACCCTTACTGTACAGAACGGCGCAGTACCCGGGGGGGCGGAAAACGTCAAATTCATTTTGTGTATTCCCGGCGATTTCAGCATGGAGCAGGACATCTGAGAGTATAAAAAAACGGCCGCCCGGGATTAACCCGGCCGGCCGTTTTTGTCACAGATTTGTCCGACTGCTTAGCGCTCTGCGCCTTCCAGGGCTGCTGCGGCAAGGTCATAGAATGTATCCAGGCCGATGGTTGCGCCGGAGATGGAATCGGGGGCATCTACGCTCTGGCTTTCGATGAATGCTTCTTCCACTGCACGGGCCTGTTCCCACCAGGGAGCCATTGCACCGCCGTTTTCAACCATTCCGTATTCACCGTCCCGTGAACGCTGAGCCTTGTTGGTTCCCTCTTCTTCGGGGATGGCGTCCCAGTGTGCTGAGGTTACATAACCTGAAATAACGGTGATATCCACGAAATACTTCCAGCCATTGCCGAATTCATCTGCGCTGGCGGTGTAATTGCCGTCTTCGTAGGGGCCGTATCCTGTGGGACCGTTTTCAAGCGCCTTGTTCACCAGGGCATAGAATTCATCGTAATGAATGGTCGCGGCGCTGATGGCATCGGGTTGCTCTGTGGACTGGTTTTCCAGAAAATATTCTTCCACGGCTGCTGACTGTACGTGCCAGTCTGCCATTGCGCCGCCCCGCTCAACCATGGGGTAGCCGCCGTCTTCTGAAAGAGAAATTTTATCGGTGCCGCCGTTGATATTTGAACCGTTCCAGGTCACATCGGTGAACTCCCCGTCTTCAACCACCAGGGTCACGTTGTAGCGCCAGCCGCTGTCAGAATAGCCATCTTCCATGGCAAAATATACTCCGTCAGTATATGATGTACTGTTTCCGCATCCGATCAGGGCGATGCTGAAAAGCGCCAGTACGGTTACGCTGAGGATTTTGTAAAAAGATCTCATTATGAGCCTCCATAAGAAAAAATGTGCACGGGTTTCCGTGTTCAGATGCTAGTATATATTCAAAATATTAAACAGGCAATGAGCTGAAAAGTATTCTATAACATTTTATCCAATATGAAATAAATAAAATATATGGAAATATATATAAAAGTAATGTATTCCGGATGATAAAACCAATGCGGTTGGGGTAACATCAGATTCAAGGGCCGCCGGCAGTTGGAGCCCGGAGAGCTTTGTGGTAGATTTGCACATTACCATGCCTTCAGGAGCTGAATATATGGAACGCACCATTCTTGCAATAGGCGATATCATCGGGAAACCCGGCATGCGGGCATTGTTTGCCATGCTGCCCAAAATGAAAAAAACCTACAAGGCCGACCTCACAATTGTAAATGGGGAAAATGCCAGCGACGGATTCGGACTGACACCTGAATTGGCGGATACTATCTTTCAATCCGGGGCGGATGTAATTACCTCCGGAAACCATATCTGGCAGCAAAGAGAAATCTACCGCTATCTGGATGAACAACCAATGATGCTCCGTCCTGCCAATTATCCCTCCGGGAATCCCGGTCATGGAAGCTGTATTTTCAATGCCGGGGGAATCCGGCTGGCGGTATTAAATCTCCAGGGGCGATACGGAATGTGGCCCATAGATTGTCCGTTTAAAAAAGCCAACGAGCTGCTGAGAAAAGTGAAATCCGAGGCAGATGCGGTAATAGTGGATTTCCATGCCGAAAATCCACAGGAAAAAGAGGCGCTTGCCTATCATCTGGATGGAAAAATTACCGCCTTGTTCGGCACCCACACCCATATTCAGACCGCGGATCAGAGAGTCCTTCCCTCGGGGACAGGATTTATTACCGACATAGGGTCAACCGGTCCTGATCAGAGCATCATCGGCTTCGACGCCAACATCGGTATTCAGAGACACCTTACCGACCTGCCATTGAGAAATGAAGTAAGCGAAAATTCTGCGGTGGTGAGTGCCCTGGTGGTGCGCTTTGATGAACAGTCACCCCTTACCACCACGGAAATATTCCCGGTGAGAGAGGCTGCGGGGTTCTGATGCCGCCATCCAACAGGAAGCCAGGAAAGAAACGGAAAAAGTTACTGGATCTTCTCGTTCTCCGGTTCCCCGCCAAAAGCAGGGAGTGGCTGTTTGCACGGGTGCTCCATGGAGATGTGTGGGTGAACGGTCATCGGGAAAAACAGCCGGGTGCCGTTGTTCCGGCGACCGCAGAGCTGTATGTGGAAGGCCTTTCCGGCGGGGAGGAATCCGGCGCCGCACTGTCTTCTGTCACCTCTTCTGTCACCTCTTCCGGCACCTCTTCCGGCACTTCTTCCGGCACCGGGCAGCCGGAAGGGAGAGGAAATGCTGAACGAAGTGTTCAGCCTCCGATAACAGGCTTCGTGAGCAGGGGCGGTGCAAAGCTGGATTCCGTTCTTGAGCTCGCCGCTTCCGAAGGATTTCTGTATTCCGATGCGGTGATTCTGGACGCCGGTGCCTCCACCGGAGGCTTCAGCGACTGTCTGCTAAAACGGGGAGCCCGGACGATCCATGCCGTTGATGTGGGGTATAATCAGCTCGATTACCGCCTGCGAATCGACCCCCGGGTTTATGTCCGTGAACGCTGCAATATTCTGTCAATTCCCCGGGGTGAACTGCGGCCCACTCCGGATCTTGCAGTGGCGGATCTCTCCTTTAGAAGCATGGAGGGGGTGGCCACCCATATTCTCCGCCTTACTTCCAGGGGCCTTCTCCTTGCCTTGCTGAAACCCCAGTTTGAGCTTGAGCACTCCGATATTCAACTCCCTGGGTTTGACGGGGTGATCTCCGATGAAGAGACCTCATTGCAGATTCTGGAAAACACCTTTCAACGACTGGCTGCACAGGGGGTGTCTGTGAGGAATTACTGGCCGTCGGCTCTGAAGGGAGGGCAGGGGAATCAGGAATATTTTGCCCTGTTGTTTCTGAAGCAGGAAAAAGGCTGAAACCTGCATCTGCCGATACGGCTACCAGGATATTCCCGAGAAAATACGGAATGAAATATGCTGTGCATTCACATCACGGGCGAATAGCAGAGTGTATCCGGGCATCAGCTGGAAAAACCATCCGGGATCATTTTCCTGCCGCCTTCGGGATGAAAATTCCAGGCCCGGTCCGGCATCAAGGTAGGAGTTTACCATCAAGGTGGTAGCCGGTTCTCCATAGAGCAGGTAGCGGATCTGTCTCAGATATGCGCCTCCCTGTAGATCAACGGTTATCCGAAAGCCCTCAAAAGCGTTGAAGCGGAGCTGAACACCGGCCCCGGCTTTCTGGTACGTAATTGACTGTACTGGGTCAGGTTCTGGTAAATGAATGCCGGCACCCAGATCCAACGGGAGACCCAGGGCAATAACCGGAGAAAATTCCAGGAATTCCGGAACAAAACTGACCCGTGCCCCCATGCCGTAGCTGCCCCTGCTCAGTTCATTGCTGCTGCCCACAGTCAGGCTGCGTTCAACACCCGCGGAGAGTACCGGCGGCGCTGCGTATGCACGGCTCCCGGCAGCGCTGCATATGATCAGGACCGCAGCGGCGAAAATGGCGACTGCCCTTCTGCCGGGCAGGAAAATCCAGGCGCACCGGGCCTTTCGTGTGCGGGGCGCCGCTTGTATGCCCGGAGCTTTTGGCATGCCTGGTCTCGGGAGCTCTGTGTTCATCATTCTACATATATATTGCATGGTGGTGGGGAAATCAGGGGTAATCCCCGGGATACAGTGCTTTCCCGATATACGTTCCCTCTCCCCCCAGAAAGTCGTAGCTCTCTCCGTCAATAAGTATGCGGATGCCGTCTACTGTGGGAAACTGGGTGGCAGTGTTTATCAGCTGGGCAAGCTGGAGTCTGTGCCCTTCCATACCAATGGGATTAAAGCGGAACGATTCATTCACATCGATATATGCGATGCCGTCTTCAACCCATACCCGGTGAATTCTGCTGCGGGAAGGAATAAGGTTTCGTATCGACCCGCCGGCCTTCTCCTGGGGCTGCTCAAACAGGGTCTCCAGGGTGCGGGTAAGCGGGCTGGTGGCAAACTCCACCTCCATGTTCTCAGGCTGAACACTGATGTCTCCGGCATCATTTATATGCACCATGAATATGGAGTATTCTCTCACCTTGGTCTGCACATCCGGCTCGGCTCCATCTTCGGTTTCTCTGTTTTCCCCGTTCTCAGCATTCTCACGGGCACTCTCTTCGCTGCGGTCCGGGGCAGTTTCCCTGTCCTGTTCCGATTCCGCTCCGGATTCTTTATCCCCGGATTCTTCATTTCCCTGTCCATCAGATTCTGAACCCGATGAGGAATCAGAACCTGCGTCGGAAGAATTTTCGGAAGGTGCATCAGATTGGGACGGGCCGTCTTCGGCTGCATCCTGTGAGCTGTTGTCTTCCTGAACGCCTTCCTGTGAAGCCTGTTCATCGGTGGAATCGGTTTCTTCTTCCCCGAAACTCTCATCAGCAGGAGCATCCCCGTCCATACCAATCCGCTGGTTGATCACTTCCACAAGGCCGGTGCTCTCCATCACCTGTTCAATGTTGCTTCGGTTGAAGAGAAAGACCACAAGGATGAGAAGGATGGCGGCGATCCAGAAGAGTACGCCCAGGGATGTTTTGCGTTTTTTATCTTGTTTTGTCATGACGTATCTATCTATCGGATAAAAGCGATCCCGGCATTATATATGATATTCGTCTTGTGATCATCAATTTGACAGCTGTGATATTTCTGCTCTATAGTTTGATGTATTATGAAGGAACTCCGGGGAATTTCAGCCAGTCCAGGTATATCTCAATGTTCGGTTCTGGTTCTTCAGGATGATCAAAGTGAAATTCCCCGCTACGATATCGATGAAGATATGGTCAGCCGGGAGTATGAACGGTTCAGTCAGGCAGTCCAGGCGGCCATTGAAGAAATAGAGCAGATTAAAAACCAGGGCGATTCACCCCTTCAGCCCAACGAGCGTCAGATGCTGGATACCCACATGCTCATGCTGAACGACCCCGATCTGGGAAACAAGGTTCAGGCGGGGCTGTATGAACAGCTCACCAACGTGGAGTATGTGCTGTTTGACCTCATGCAGGATCTGGTGAAGAAGCTGGAAGCGGTAAAGGATGACTACATCCGGGAACGCACCGCAGACCTCCATGATGTGAGCAAGAGAATCATCAATAATCTCCTTTCAGATGAGCGTATAGATTTATCCACCCTGAATGATGATGTGATTCTGGTGTGCCATGATCTTATGCCCAGCGATGCCATTGCCATGGACAAGCTGCGGGTGAAAGGCATTGCCATGGACGGAGGCGGAAAAACCTCCCACACCGCCATCATCGCCCGGGCTTTTGAGATACCTGCCGTGCTGGGTCTGGGGGATATTACACAGCGGGTGAAAACAGGGGATTTCATTGTAATGGACGGATACAAGGGGATTGTGTATCTGGAACCTGATGAACAGACCCTGGACAGCTATTCGCGAAAGCAGCAGGCCGTTCAAAAGCGGGAAATTCAGCTCATGCGTCTTAACGAACTTCCGGCGGAAACCAGAGACGGAAAGATGCTCAGCCTGAAAGCCAATATTGAAATTCCCGAAGAGGTGGATGCCGTGGAGAGCCATGGTGCGGACGGGATCGGTCTCTACCGTTCCGAGTTTCTGTTCATGAAGTCCTCCACTCTGCCGGATGAAGAGGAGCAGTACGACGCCTACAGCAGGGTGATTTCCGCCATGAAACGCCGCCCGGTAACCATCAGAACCCTGGATCTTGGGGGCGACAAGCTGATGCACAGCATGAACCTCCACGGAGGGGTGGAGAAAAACCCCATTCTGGGCTGGCGGGCTATCCGCTTTTGTCTCTCCCACGTGGATATTTTCCGCACCCAGCTGCGGGCTTTGTTGAGAGCCAGCGTACACGGAAATCTGCGGATCATGTTTCCCCTGATCTCCGGAGTCCAGGAGCTGAAAGAAGCCCTGGCCATTTTTCAGGCGGTCAAGCTTGAACTTCAGCAGGAGAATATTCCCATTGCGGAAAATATCCCCGCAGGAATCATGATAGAGGTCCCCAGTGCAGCCATGACCTCGGATTTGCTTGCCAAACGCAGTAATTTTTTCTCCATAGGAACAAATGACCTGATTCAGTACACTCTGGCAGTTGACCGGGGTAACGAACATGTGGCATATCTCTATGACCCTCTTCATCCCGGTATTATCCGGAGTTTGAAGATGATCATCGACAATGCCCACAAGGCGGGAATTTCCGCCGGCATGTGCGGTGAAATGGCAGGGGATCCCCTCTATACCCTCATTCTTCTCGGTCTCGGACTGGATGAGTTCAGCATGAGCTCATTCGGCATCCCCCAGATCAAACAGATTATCCGGTCCACATCCATTCTTGAAGCCGAGGAATTTGTAGGGAGGGTACTGGAGATGGATTCCCCCGATGCCATCGTGGACTTTGTGTCCACCACCATGGAGGATAAATTTGACATTACAGGATAAAGAAGGTCTGATCCGGCGACTGGATGAGGTGGAGAAGGCGGTGCTGCCCCGTGTGGCAATAGTGGGCAGGCCCAATGTGGGGAAATCCACCCTGTTTAACCGCTTCATCGGCAGCCGGAAAGCAATAACCGATCCCACCCCCGGAGTCACCCGGGATCCGATTTTCCAGCGGGCTGAATTTGATGAAACTGCATGTATGCTCATCGACACCGGAGGTCTCACAGAGTCCAGGGATTATCTGGATACCCTGATCACCAGCAAGAGTCTCTCAACCATCGAACAGGCGGATATTCTGGTGTTTGTACTGGATGTCACCGAAGTGACACCCGAGGACGAGGAGTTTATCAACCGTCTGCGCCAACTTTCCAGCCGGATCATTCTTGCGGTGAACAAGGTTGATAATGAGCAGCGTGAACAGATGGTGTGGGAATATTACCGGCTGGGCTTCGACACCATTTTCCCCATTTCCGCAACCCACGGTGAAGGGATCGACGAACTGGTGGAAGAATTGAAACTCAGGATCGAAGCCGCCGAGCACAGGCGGATCAATGAGCACAGTCTCACATCAACGGAAATAGAGGAACTCAGGGCCGAAGTACGGAAACTGCTCCAGCAGGACATTGAGGAAATTCAGGCCGAAGCCCGGCAGGAGGGGATCACCATCGATGCGGAGAAGCTTCTCCGGCTGGATAAACGGGCCTCCCAGCCCTGGGATATTTCCCTGGCCGTTCTGGGGCAGCCCAACACCGGGAAAAGTACCCTCTCCAACGCCCTGACGGGAACTGAGAATTCCCTGGTATCCGAAATTGCAGGAACCACCCGGGATGTTCTCGAGGGGAGTTTCGCATTCAGGGATAAAAAATTCCGCCTGCTGGATACCGCAGGTATCCGGAGAAAAAACCGGGTCCATGAAAACCTGGAGTATTACTCGGTGACCCGCGCCATTTCCGCCATTGAACAGGCGGAGGTGGTGGTGCTGATGATCGATGCGGAAAAAGGACTTTCCGAGCAGGATAAGAAGATTTCCGCCCAGGTGGTAAAGCACGGCCGGGGAATTATTCTGGCGGTGAATAAATGGGATCTTCTGGAAGATATTCCCAACCGCATACAGGCGGTACGGGACCGGATCAATTTTCTGTTCCCCGTCCTTGAATTTGCTCCCATTCTCCCCATCTCCGCCAAGGAGGGCAGCGGAGTACAGGAACTGCTGGAGACCAGTCTGAAAATACAGCGGCAGCTCTATACCCGGCTTGGCACAGGAGTACTGAACCAGAAACTGAGGGCCTGGCAGGAGCATACTCCGCCGCCGTCACGGAAGGGGTTCTTCTGGAAGGCCAAGTATATTACCCAGGTAAGCGTGCTGCCCATGAAATTCATTCTTTTTGTGAACAGAAGGAAGGACTTTCCCGAAAGCTATGTGGGTTTTATTAAAAACCGTATCCGAAAGGATTTTGCGCTGGGAAATATACCTATACAGTTTGAGCTCAGGGACTCGCGGAGAACATGAAACATCAGGGATTTCTGCTTCCGGAAATCTGCCGGGTGCTGGATTGCAAGGTTCACCACATCCGATACATTGAAGAGCACCTCCCCATTATCAGTACATCCTACGACCAGCGGGGCAGGAAGATGTACAATCTGAAGGACATCTATCTCTTCTCCCGAATCCTCCGGCTTACCCGGCGGGACGGCCGGTCTCTCCAGCAGGCGGTGCAGATGCTGTTCCGGGAGCTGGAGGGACCCTCGCTGGACATGACTGCCAGGTTTCTCCAGATCCGGCACGACCTGCTGAAAACCCGCCTCCAGTCGGTGCAGTCCGCCAATCGTCTTGCGTTAAAATACCGTCTGCCGCCGGCCAGCCATGCTGCGCCTTCCTGGACTGAAAGCCGGGGCGAACCGGTGCATCCTCTCCAGTTTTTCTCCCCCGACGAGCTTTTTCCCGGTGACAATTATGCGGCTCTGGAATCGGAGCTGGCTTCATTTCTGGAAGACGGAGCCGCCGGCGGGGTTGAGACCGGTTCTCTCCCCGACTCCGGGGAGTCCAGCGCCTCCGGCCGCGGAGGAAATACACTCCCTGAATCCATTTTAGCCGACGGCCGCTGGCTGGTGCTCACCCCCGACCCCTACCGGTCCACCCTGGACGCTTCCTATTCCGGGGGAAAGCTGATAACCCCCCTGCGCCGACTCTCCGCCCTTGAGTATATGGCGGAAAAAATATCCGCCGCAGCAGGCGCCTACGGCAATTATCCTCTGTGGGTAATAACCGTGCGAAAGCGCCATTTTTATCATCTTTTGGGGCTGATGAACAAACACGACTACTTCGGAATTCCCGGAAGTTCATTGATTATTCTGCCCCAGCCCGACCATGAAGAACTGAGTACCGGAGACGCCGGAGCCCTCTTTGCCCTGCGCAGACTGATGATGCCGTTTCTCCTGGAGAATGATTACCGCTTTGGTCAGCTGCTCAGTCTGGAGCATCCGTTTCTCCCCCTGCCCGAGGAATCTGCGGTTGCCAGGCTGTTTGCAGACAGTCACCCCGTACTCCGGGGTTACCTGCCCTCAGGGGGGGGAGGGAGAATTCACAGTGAAATGTACTTCAAAATCCGCCCCATGGACCGCCTGCGCCCGGTGCATCTATCTGCTTCCCGAGGGTCCGCAGATATCAATGTTCGCCTTCAATACGCCGATACTCTTGCTCAGAAGGGATATTTGATTATCCAATCCCCGGAAACCAGGGGGCTTCTGCGTCCCAAGCAATGGGAGTATTTTCCGCCGTTTTACGGCAAGGAATGGTACAGCCCGGATGAACTGTCATCCCAGATGAGCAGGATGTACCGTTCCTGGCTGAGCAACCCCCCGGGACACGGGGATGTGGAAATAAGCCCCCTCTATGCCAGAAACCGGGAAGAAATGAAACGGCGGGAAAGGGGCGGAACCGATGAACCGCCCCGTCCCGGGGGGATCAGGGGTCTGTATACCTGATGTACCGGGAGACGCCCATTCCCTATCATTCAGGAGAATTTCCATGAAGAAGGCGTATCCATTCCAATACATCACAAGAGCGCTTCGGGGCTTCATTCCCGGGAGAACTGTGCTCATGCTGCTACTGTTTATCGGGGCGCATCAGCTCCCGGCCCAGGCTCTCAGTGTACCGGACAGTTCCATGGCCCGGCGATCCCTTATCGATACCATTACCGCTCCTTATACCATGATCTCACCTTCAGACGGCCGGATTCTCAGCGATCCGTTCAGCTCTATTCTGGTGAAGTTCGAGGTACGGGAACTGGAAGACCGGCTGTATCTGATTTTCAAACACAGCAGGGAAAACCGCTTTCCGGATATATCCGCCGGCAACATGATCATCCGCCGAAGCAGAAGTGACGGGAGCATTGATCAGATTAAAATCTTTCTGGATGAGATCGGAGCTCTGGTGGTTCGAATTCACCCCCGGGGGGGAAGGTCCGAGCTGAGCCTGTCCCTGTTCGGAACCACGCTCTATAACAGAATTCCCATTTTTCTGGACGTCCAGGAAATTATTCAAACTGATATTAACCGCATCCTTGAACTGGCTGGCGGACGCATTCCCTGGGAGCAGCTTACTCCGCCGTCCCGGCCGGAGGAGTACCAAAACCTTCGGCAGATGCTGGATGACCTGCGGACCGTACTTCCATCCCTGCCTGACAGCGAAGACGGAGCCATGGATGCCCGGGGAAACATGATTCGAATTGAAACCCTGGGGCTTCATGCCCTCCCGGGGTTTAACTGTTCGGGGTTTGCGAAATTTGTGGTTGACGGTATGTATTTTCCCATCACCGATTCCCTCAGTGACGTGGAGCTTTTGAAAATCCGCCATCCTGAGTACCGGGGAACAGAACTCAGCAGGAAGTTTGAAGAATCCCGGGACCCCTATTTCGGTCTGGACTGGACACGGAACCTGGCGGTGGCAATGGATGCCGTCGCCCGGGGAGAAGATGCTTCCCGGCTGGAGGCGATTGTTCGCCGGCGGCCCGAAGCCCTGGATGTGCGCAGCACCCCGTATATCGAATACCGGGATGACCTTGGGTATCCGGTGGAGAGTCTTGTTCAGGTGCTGTATCTCCAGGCTCTGGAAAACCCCGGAGATTTGTATCTGGGCAGCATCAACGGCGAATTCGGAAACGACCCGGTGCTCTGGCAGCATTTTCATGTGGTTGTGCTCTTTCCCTATTTTGATGATACGGGCAGGTTCAGGGTCGCGGTGCTGGAACGGAATGTAGAAAGCTCTCCCGCCTCTCTTCAGCGCCGGTATCCGGGAAATTATGTTCATCTGGTGAGAATTACACCATCAGAAAAGTATATTTTGCCGGAAATTCCCGGAGTTAATTGAAAAACGGCTTCACTGACTGTATCTTTAGGCAGATATGAACAAGTTCCTCCGGATTACATGCATGCTTGTTGCAGGTTTTTCTGCAGTACTGCCCCTTTCCCTCTCCCGGTCATTCGGCCTGTCCGCCCAGGTAATAGCGGATTCTGACCGGGTAGGGTGGCCGCCGGCATCGGATCAGCTGGATATCCATTCCATGGCGGATGCGGCTTTTGAAGCCGGGGATTATCCCCGCGCAGTCAGACTGTACCGGCGGCTCCTGCAGAGCGCCAAGGCGGAGATTTATGTACGGCTGGCTGAAAGTCACCTCCTGGCATCACAGCCCTTGGCGGCTCTCGGGGTACTGAATCAGGCCCGGCGTCAGCCTGGGGTCTCTGAACCGGAACTTCTGTTTCTCCGGGCCCGTGCCCATGTTCTTCTTGAACAGCCGGAACGGGCAGTTGAGTATGTTGATATGCTTCTGGCAGATTCCCCGCAACTGTATGCCGAATATCCGGAAATATGGCGCGGCAGTCATAAATTGAGACTGGCTGCAGTGGATAACACCCGTGCCCGGGAACAGTTGTTCACGGATCTCTCCGCCCCGTGGTATACCCGTGCGGCAACCGAACTTGAACGTACAGCTGCCCGGGCACTCTATGGGGAGCAGCGCTATGAAGAACTTGCCTCCTGGCTGGATGCCAGGTTCAGCCGGTTCCCCGGCCTGACCGAAGAGCGGGAATTGCAGCTTCTCAGAGCGGAGGCATTGTATTTCCTTTCCTCCGCCGGGGCCGGGAGCGGGGAACCGGATCCTGGATCAACGGATCCTGTATCACCGGATTCTGTATCACAGGATAGAGAGGACGTGATTGCCGCATATGAAAACTTGAGAAGCAGGGTGGATGAGTTTACCCCCCAGGTGTATGTCCGGCTCTTCGACCTGTACAGAAACCGAGCAGCGGGGGGAGCACCGCAGGTGAGTGAGCTTCTGGAGGCTGCACAGCGGGATCTTGAAGCGCATCCTGATATTCTCGGGGCATTTTATGAGCGGATGCTCAGCGAACGCTTCCCCAGCGGAGATGAGGAAGCCGTCGGGAGGGCAATCACCCGTCTTGACCGTCTGGGAACTGAATTCCAAAGCTATATTACCCCGTATTACAAAGCACTCCGGCTGCTCCGGGACGAAGACCCCGGGAGCGTGGATGCCGCCCGGCAGGCAATCCGCTCCTACCTGCGTGCAGGGGGTGAGAACGATCCCTGGCTGGATCTGCTGCTTTCCGAACTGGATTACCGGCAGGGGAATTATTCCGCCGCCTGGCAACGGATAGAGAATCCTCTTCCGCAAGAGAGTGATGCATCGGCAACGGTCTACGGGGAGGATTTTCGCCGTCAGCGTCTTGAAATTATGCTCTATTCTCTCTATGCCGCAGGAGAATACCAACGAAGTGCCCGGCTGGGAGCTGAGCATGTTGACGAATATCCCCGTATCAGACCGGTAACAGCCCGATCTTACGGGGGAATGGGGAATTTCGCCCGGGCTGTGCAGGTGCTCGAGCCGCTCTTCTCCCCAGGCAGCGGCGTTAGCCCCGAAGACGGATTGCGTTCCGAATATTATCAGTACCTTGTGAAACTCGGCCGATGGCCGGATATTATCTCGGCGCAGCAAGGGTTTTCCCCCGATCAACCCCGTGATTATCCTGCCAGCAGATATCTGTACGGCCTGGCACTGATCCAGACCGGAAATTTCCCTGAGGCGGTTAAGTTGTTCGGGACTCTGATACAGGAGGAACCGGGAGCGGAGCTGGAGATCTATGCAGATTACTATCTGGGATGGGCTTCCTTCCGGAGTTCCCGGGATGAAACCGCCCTGGAAGCATATGAGCGGCTGGTAAACCGTCTGAAGGATGATGTTCAGCAGGGTGAAGATCCTGCAATTCCCTCCGCTGCTCCCGGCGCCCTGGAACTGTTTGTCCGGGGAGCCTATGAGGGAGCCTGGGCCGCCTTGCGGATGGAGGACTACGAAAGAGGTCTGGACCTGCTGAATACACTCCTGGATTCATCAACTTCCCCCTCCCTGCAGGAAACTCCGGAGGGAGGGGAAGCCGCTGATATTTTTGCCAGAGCCGTGTATTTGCGGGCCAAACTGCTGATGCTGGACCAAAGAGCAGAAGACGCCGCAGCAGCGTTGATTGATTTCAGGGACCGCTATCCCCGGCACGAGCTGGCGGATGAGGCCCTCCTGGATTATGCCAGGGTTCGGGCGTCACAGGGACAGGTGAACAGAGCGGTGCGCAGCCTCTATGAGCTGATCAGTGCATATCCGGACAATTCCAACGCAGCCCTGGCCGCATACCGCATCGGCGAACTGTACTATCAGAACGACCGCTTCCAGGAGGCCAGAGAGGCATTCAACAGCTACCGGGACGAATACCCCCGGGACGGCAACATAGATGCGGCTCTCTATTTCAGCGGAAGAGCATCCTGGCAGTCCGGGGAAACCGCCGCCGCACGTCTCTACTGGAATAATCTGGTGGAAAACTTCCCGGACAGTTATTTCCGGTTGAATACCATGCTTCTGCTGGCTGAACTCTATGCGGAACAGGGCAGGGAGTCCGCCGCCGCCGGCCTCTACGACATGATAACTTCGGAGTATCCCGGACAGGCGGAGAACCTGGGTATAGAAGAGCGGAAGAGCGCACTGTCCCGGTCGGCTCCCGCCGATGATTCCTGGTCCGTTCTGGAATCAGATCCCCGTCTCACAGAACAGGCGGCCAGAGACCGTGTACTGGAGCTTGGTAAAACACTGATTATCGATCAGGCGGGGATCAGACAGCGCAGTCAGGATCTGGGGCCCTATCTTGAAACCCTCAGTTCCAGCGGGGATGCAAGCCCCCGGGAGCGTTCCCGCGCACTTTATCTGCTGGGACGGGGAGCTCTGCAGAGGGCGGAGTATTCCCGGGCGGCGGAATATTTCATTGATGCTGCGCTGAGCAACAGCAGCGACTGGCAGCGTGCCCCGGAATATCTCTACTTTGCTCTGGAGTCATACAGCCGTCAGGGTGCGGATCAGGAGGCCCTGGCAATTTATCAGCAGATGAAGGAAATATATCCCGATTCAAGCTGGACACTGGACGGGCGCAGGGCGATCCGCCGTTATATCCCCGGAGCTCTGCCATCAGGAGATGATCTATGAACCCGCTACACCAACCAATTATTGCGGCTGAACCTTCAGAGCGTCTCCCCGTCCCGGCCCAGCCTGCCCGTACCGGGGGGGCGGCCGTCTCCCGGCACTATGCCAATGTGATCACCGGCCCGGCGCCGGTTCTCAGAATCGGCCTCTTCCTGTGCCTGGTCTTCTTCGGGATGCCCGCAGCCGTTTCTTCCCAGGAGGAGGCGCTGAACGCCCCGGAGTCCACCAGTCTGGTTCTGCCCGACGTGATTGTGGATCTTCCCGAGCCGGATTACGGGGATGTTCAAACTCTCCTG
This sequence comes from Salinispira pacifica, assembly GCF_000507245.1. GTDB lineage: Bacteria > Spirochaetota > Spirochaetia > DSM-27196 > Salinispiraceae > Salinispira > Salinispira pacifica. The sequence continues at coordinate 1,426,495 of NC_023035.1, forward strand.
CCCGGTGACCAGGGAGAGGAGTACAGCTATCGGGCGCTGCCCAGGCCCCGGCAGCTTGCGGATCCCGGTCTTCCCTCCAACGGGGGTGAACCCGCAGCCGGCGACGGCGAAGACAGCGGCAGGGGAGGGGAAAATCCTGCTCCCCGGATTCAGTTCGGTCTGGGGGGCGGCTATGCCCCCGGAATGAACGGGTATGTGCAGCTGTTTGACCCCCGAGGCAGCTATCTTCTGGCTGCGGATCATACTCAGTCCTGGGGGGATTTTTCCCGGGGGTACACGCCTCCTGATCAGGGGTTCGCTCTCAGCAGGTCCCGCATCACCGGAAGGATTGAACCGTTCCATCTTCTTGCCGATTACCAGTTCCGGGGCCTGGGGGCACTGGAATCTTACCGGGCCCAGCATCTTCTGGATGCAGAGGCAGGTGTGGAATGGGGTATTGCAGGATTCAGCGGTGAATTTAATTCAGGTCAGGACCTGAGACGGATTGTTCCTGCCGTTGAAGCCGAAGGGGATATACCAAACATCTTTTTGCGCTTTTCTGCAGACAGTTCAAACCGTTACCGGAAGGAGTGGGAACGTTCCGTTCTGGAATTTCCGTTGAACTACCGTCTGGAATTGAGTCCCCAGTACGGCCTCTGGCATGATCTGAGTCTGGGCGCAGAGTTCAGACATGCTGCAGGTGAACTCTGGAGCTTCGATCTGGGCTACATCCCCGGCATCAGCCGTGGACCGGGGGCAGGTGAACCGGAGCTGAACGACGAAACAGGGGATGCCCCGGGTTTCAGCTATTCCCGTCCCGGATACCGGGGAATAAACCACAATTTCCATCTGGGACTGGGGTTCAACGGGGAGAAATGGGGTCACGATTTTCGTGGCGGATTCGAGCAGCTGCGGCCTGATGAAACGGAATTGTGGAGAACTCATCCTCTGTTGTCTCCCTTTTATGTGATCCCGGAAAGCAGCGGGGAGATCGGCGACATCCAGGCAGCCGCCGATGCTGCAGCACAGATCGTTCCGGGAGCAGCCCAAAACCGCCCGCTAATCAGAAGATGGTTCTTCTCCACCCTGAGCGAATTTGCACTGACCGATGATCTGCTGCTCAGCGGGGGAGTTGATACGTATTATTACTACGAACGGCCTGTGGCCGGGGACTGGTCCCAGGCCGTCACATTCGGGGATGACGGCCGGGAATTCCGTAACTGGTACGCATCCCGGGGGCTGAATTTTGTCACCACCCTTGGATTTCGTGGGTTATTCTCAGAGAACATCTTCGGCGGAGTAACCTGGGTAGGGAATTTTCTCCTGAATGACGGACTTCAGCCCTCTCAGCAGCTTGAGGCAGAGGCGGAGATTCAGAATCAAAATGACCTTCTCAGCGCAGGGGTTCGCATGGAGCTGAATCTGTTTCGCAGTCTGCAGCCGCCTCTGTTCAGTATTATCGGGGGCTGGAACATCAGCCCGCTCTGGGCTCTCAGTCTGGAGATTTCAGATCCTGTGGCGGCGTTTCTGTCCCGGGGAAGGTTCCTGCACGATTCCGGGGTCAGTCCGATACAGACCCGGGGGTTCACCGTGGACCTGTTCGTTGAATATAGAAATAGTAAGTGACGTGGATAAACTGACGTGGATAAACTGACGTGGATAAACTAGTGCCGTATGTACTGTGAAATACCAATATCAGGTAAAAGAATTACGGCCGGGGAGAAAAACACATGAATGAAATAATCAGCAGCGGAACCATAATTCTGGCACTCATCGCTTTGCTGTCGGTAACGGCTGTGGGGATTATCATCGAAAGGATGAGATATTTCCGGAAAAGCCGTGCGGATGAGGACAGACTTCTTGAACGGATCCGTCACAGCCTTGAGAAAGGCTTCTATGATGAAGCCCTGAGCATCTGTGAACAGAATCCCGGACCCCTCAGCGATCTGATGAAAGTGGGGATAGAATACCGCAAATATTCACCCGAGGTGATCCATGATCTCATCTCCGATGCAGCCAATCTGGAAGTACCCAAAATGGAGCGAAACATTGCCCTGCTGGGAACCATCGCCCATATCACCCCCCTTCTGGGACTGCTGGGTACGGTAACCGGGAACATTCAGGCTTTCGGAGTGCTCAGCGACTTTGGTGCCGCAGCGGATCCCGGTTTGCTTGCCGGGGGAATCGCCGAAGCGCTGGTAACAACCGCAGCAGGTATCGTTGCGGCAATTCCTGCAATTGCCTTTTACAACCAGCTTGTGAGCAAGGTGAACCACAACCTCATTCGGCTGGAAAACCGGGTGAGTGAACTGGTGGTACTCCTCAAAGGGGACGTGGGAAGCAAAACCATGGCTGATCTGGGCACATCCAGTGCCGCCACTGCCTCGTCCCGGGGAACCGGTTCAGGTCTGAAAAGCGGAGGTTCCCGATCATGAAATTCCGCCGTCAGCTGAAAGCACAGGTGCAGCCGGATCTCATTCCCATGATCGATATTGTATTCCAGCTTGTGGTGTTTTTTATGGTGTCCAGCACCTTTGTGGTGGCTCCGGGCATCGGTCTGGATCTCCCGGAATCCTCCACCGAGGAACAGGTGAGCATGGATCTGTATCAGATCAGTCTCAACTCTGATGGCCGGATGTTCTTTCAGGACCGGGAAATAACCATGAATCAGCTTCCGGCCCTGTTGAACGACCTTGATACCGATGAAAAGCAGCGGGTGGTAATTCAGGGAGATGCGGGGGTTCCCCTGCAGCAGCTGGTGAGTCTGCTGGATACCCTTCGCTCCAACGGCGTACGAAATGCCAGCATCCTGGCCAAAAATCCCGCACCCGCCTCCAGCCCTGAACGTGGGGATTCTCCCGAGGGTGGTGCGGCCGGCGATGCAGCCGGAAATTCCTCCGGTAATTCCTTCGGGAATACATCCGGGAACACATCCGGAAACACATCCGGAAATACAGAGGAGCAGCCTTGAAAGAAGGAGCCCGTCTCAGTACATCCATGGTCATCTCTCTTCTGATCCACCTGGTACTTATATCTCTGTGGCTGATCATTTCCGCCATCTCTCCCCCGGAGGAACCGGAAACCCTGCAGGTAGTGCTTGCGCCGGCAGCTCCTCCCCCTGCAGTTGATGCCTCAGACCCTGAGAACGACACAACCAGGCTCCCTGAAGCTCCGGAGTCCGCAGTAGAAACGCCGGAAGCACCGCCCGAAGCAGCAACAGAATCAGCGCCGGAATCGGCCCCCGATCCGGCCGCCGATCCAAACCCGGCTGAGAACAGCCGGGGAACCTCAACAGATTCCCGGTCCCAGCCCTCCGGCGGTTCCCGACCCCCTGAGACCGCCAGAGCCGATGATGCCGCAGGAAGGACAACTCCTCCGACCATACCCGACGATCCCGATCCCCTGGACTGGCAGGTTCCCAGGGAAAGGGATGAACGCAGCTCCACCGACCTCAGCGGGTTTCTCAGCGATGATGAACAGTCGGAGCGGGATCGGCAGCTTGAAGAGTGGCGTAACAGCAATTCCGCCGGCGATACTGGCGGATCCGACAGCACGCCTGGCCGGGATACAGCCCCTCCCCGCTCTGACACCGGTGAAGATGATCCGGGTGAAAGGGGCCCGGACCCTGAGCTTGCTGAGCGTCTGGCGTGCATCCGGGAAGAGACCCGAAGCAGCGACAACAGTGCTGACTCCGACCGGGCGGACGGCCCATCAGAAAGCCCGGCGGATGACCAGACAAGCGATCCGGACAGGGATCCCGGGGACAGCAGCGCAGAATCTCTCCGCCGGCAGGGAATTTCCGGGGAAATCCTCCAGCAGGGCAGGGACCTGATCAGCGAAGATCGGCTTGATCTCGGCCGATATCTGGATCAGAGTGATGTGAGCTGGGATTCACGGATTCGAATTAAGTTCACCGTTGACAGTGATGGCTTTGTCACCATCTTGAATCCGGAGAGTTACTCGGCCTATAATCAGCTGAGCAGAGCCATTGAGCGCCTTTTTACCGGTCCGGTGTTCGAGCCCGATCCCGATGCGCCTCCTGTTCGAGGGTCAATCGTATTTCAAATCCGCTGAAATCCGCTGAAATCCGGCGATCTCAGCAACAAGCAGGCGATATTAACAACAATCAAAGGAAAAGCACTGGTCCATATTCGGACCGGTGATGAGAGTTATACATGAAACAGATACACGCAGTTGCCTTCGATATAGACGGAACCTTATATCCCAACAGGAGAATGTATCTGGCCAGTCTGGGGTTTGCCCTGGGCCATTTCCGGCTGCTGAATGCCTTCAGAAAAGTTCGCAAGGAACTGAGAGATACCCGTCCGGTGGAGGATTTTTATGAGCTTCAGGCCCGGCTTTTCGGCCGGCGGATCGGTGTGGACACCGACGAAGCCCGGGAAATCATAAACCGCACCTTCTATACCCGTTGGGAATCGGTACTCCGCAAGGTGAACCTTTATCCCGGAGTATTGGACCTGATCCGGTTGCTCAAGGAAAAAAATATTCCCCTGGCGGTGATGTCCGATTTTCCCGTTGTAACCAAGATGAAAATTCTCAACATCGAAAACTATTTCGATGTTGAAATGAGCTCTGAAGAGGTGGGCTATCTGAAGCCTAATCCCGAGCCTTTCCTGGAAATGGCCCGGCAGCTGAATGTGAAGCCGGAAAATCTTCTCTATGTGGGGAACAGTTTTCACTACGATGTGTTGGGCGCACACTCCCTGGGAATGATGACTGCACATATCAGCTCCCGAAAACCGGAAAAATCTCCTGCGGATTTTACATTTAAAAGATATTCTTCACTCCGGGACTGGATTCTTCCCCGGCTTGATTGAACTTGTCTTCCCCTGCCCATCTTACTATCTTTATCGTCATAAAGATTACAAAAAATATCAGGTAAACCTGATCATTTGAAGATGAGGTAGATATGTCCATCCGTCCTGTTACAAAAATATCCCACGCAAGTCCCGCAATAGAGGGTGCCGGTGTGCATCTGCACCGGGCATTCGGTTTCGGAGATACCGCAGCCAGTGATCCGTTCCTTCTTTTCGATGATTTCCGGAACAACGATCCCCGGCTGTACAGCAAAGGTTTTCCCTGGCATCCCCACCGGGGAATTGAAACCATCACCTATGTTCTGGCCGGAGAAGTGGATCACGGCGACAGTCTGGGGAATACGGGAACACTGGGTGCAGGAGATGTTCAGTGGATGACCGCCGGAAGCGGAATCATTCATCAGGAGATGCCCCGGGGAGATGCTGCAGGTGCCATGCACGGGTTTCAGCTGTGGGCGAACCTGCCTTCATCCAAAAAAATGACCGACCCCAGGTATCAGGATATCCCCTCCGGAGAAATACCCGAGGTAACCGAGGACGACGGAACCAAGGTGCGCATCATCACCGGAGAGTTCTGGGGAAAGCGGGGCCCGGTTGAGGGCATTGCGGCAGACCCCCGTTATCTGGATATCTCCGTCCCGCCGGGAAAAGAGCGTTTTTTCAAAATCGATCTGACTCACAACGCCTTTGCATATGTGTTCGCCGGTTCCGGCAGCTTTCGGGGTGCCTCGGATCCGTTTCTTGCTCCCACCGAGTATGTAAATGCAGAGGGCACCACAGAAGCGCTGCCCTCACACCCTGTGGAGAACCGCAATCTGGTCTTGTTCGACCGGGGTGATGAAGTTCTGGTGAGAGCGGGGGAGGATGGGATCCGGTTCCTTCTGGTCTCCGGCCAGCCCCTGAAAGAGCCTGTTGCCTGGCACGGGCCCATTGTAATGAACAGTCAGGGAGAGATCCGTCAGGCTCTCAGTGATCTTCAGACCGGGAATTTTCTCAGGACTTCCCAATAAATTCTCCAAAAATACCCCTCAACCCTCGTCAAATTTGATTTTTATTGTATAATATATATGACCCTTAATAGGGTCATGGGAGAGGGAACAAATGATGTTTACGCTGGGAGACCTGCTCATCCTCAGCGTGGCGGTGATAGTTGTATTAATATTCCGCCACCTGGACAGGAATAACAGATCCCTGGAGAAGGTTAAGAAGTTCAGTGACCGGATCCAGCAGGAACTTGCAGAAATTGCCGAAGAAAAATCACAACAGCTACAGGATATCTCTATAGGGGTGGATGTGCATCAGCAATCCGCCCGGAGGGCTATAGAGCGTCTTGAGGCATCCGCCGAAGAGCTGAATGCCAAAGCAGCTCACATCGATGAAATTCAGCAACGCATAGACGAGTATGATTTAGCTTTGAAACAGTTGGTGGAAATGACCAATAAGGCTGAAGAGAACATGAAGGGAATCCAGAAGGAATCCGCCTATGTTGATACCGTGGGCAGGCGGATCAAGGATGCCCGGAAACAGATGGAGGGAATCGAAAAGCAGATCCCCTCTTTGTTGGAAGATTTCGAGAAGCGGAACTCCCGCCAGCTGGAACATACCGGTGCACAGGTTCTTAAAGACGGCGAAAAAATGGCCGCCGATCTTCAGCAGAGGGTGGAGGATGCCAGAGCTCAGGCGGCGGATACCCTCAGCGGACTGGAACAGCGGTCACTGGAAGTCCAGGCGGGGATGGATGGTCATTCGGCATCGCTGGTTGAATCTATGGAGGAGCGTTTCGGTGCATTCCGGGATGAACTGAACCAGGCCGAAGAGACTTTCCGCAGCAAAATGAATGAGATAGCCACCAAGGCCAGAAACTTTGAACTTCAGGCATTTTCCGAACTCCAGGAGGAACTGGACGGAAGAAGAAGCGACCTTCGAAGCTCATTAATCGAGAGCATGGAGCAGCAGCAGAGCGAACTTGAGCAGAAGTTCGAAGATGCCCGGCAGGAGAACAGTTCCAGGCTGGATACTACTCTCGGCGAACTTCAGGAGCAGCTTCGGGAAGACAGCTCTCTGATTAAAACCCAGGCTCAGGAACAGCAGCAGGAGCTGACCCGGAAATTCAGCGAGCTTGAGTCAGAGCTTGAAGAACAGAGCTCTTCCTACCGGGGGCGGCTGAGCGAACATCAGGAAGAATTCGAAAACGGGTTCATTCGGATCCAGCAGGAAATTGAAGACAAACTGCAGCAGAGCCGTGAAGAGGGCAGCCTGAAAGCCGACGAGCTGCTGAATCGCATCAGCATGGACGTGGAGGCCAGAGGGCAGAGTCTGGAGCAGACAATCGAAAATCAGCTCCAGGACCTGGATGCCCGGGTTCAGCTTTCCCATAATCAGATCGACACCCGTTTCTCCGAGCTTCGGGAGCGCCTTGATGACTGGATGGAGCGATCCAACAGCTATATCGGAAATCTGGATACCCGGTTCTCCGAACTGAATGAAAAGAGCATCAGGCTGGAACAGGATCATACCGCCCGGCTTGAACAGATAGAAGCCGAAATTGTACGCACCGAGGACGATGTAAACACCCGCTTCCAGAGCCTGAAAAATGCAAGTCAGCAGCTTGTCCACGATGCCGAGGAGTACGTGAACCGGGAAATCCAGGAAAGCAGCGAACGCAATACCCGGAATCTGGAGAACCGCTTCTCCCAGGTGGACAGTAAGATACAGGAGGCTCAGGACTCGGCCTATCAGCAGGTGGAGCAAATTCGTCAGCGCATAGAGGAATGGCAGGAAGGGTTCCAGGCTGAGATGGATGCCCACAGCGGTGAAGGAGCAAAGCTCCTCCACCAGGCCAGAGAAGAGTTTATGGAAAAGGCCCGTCGGGTGTATGACGACCAGGATGAGCGTTCCAAAGAACTCCAGGAGAACTTCCAGGCCATCATCCGGGAGCAGGATCAGAAACTTCACGAACAGCTGGATTCCAGCGGACATGAGATACAGAGGATTCAAGGCCTGCAGGAAGATAACCAGCGGAAAATTCAGGAGATAGACGTAAGCCTTCAGAATGCCGTGGATGAGCTGCGCCGGAAGTTAAGCGACACTCATGGAAACCTGGAGCAAAGCATTTCTGAAGAAACCCTGCAGATGGAGCAGAAAATTCTGGGGCAGCTTGAAAAGCGTCTCATGGATTACGAGGGCAGCATCAACTACCGCCTTTCCCGTCTTGAAAATGTGGGTGCTGAGCTGGAGGAAATGGATTCCAGAATTCACGAATCCATGGAGTTGGTCTCTGCATCTGTAAATGACGATATGGAAAAAATGAGTCAGGAGCTGAAGAGTCAGCGGGAAGAGGATCTGGTTCGAGCCCGGGAGGAGATGGAAACCCTGGCGCATCAGATCTCATCTCATCAGCAGGAATTGGAAGATCTGAAGGAACAGAGTCATGCCAGCATGTCAAAGCAGCTGGAAGTCCTGGAGCAGGAATTTTTCAATGATCTTCGACAGCGCCAGCAGAATCTGGATAAGCGTCTTGAGTCCTGGACTGAAGAATTTGACAGCAACCTGGACAGACTGAGCAGTGAAGCAGAAGAAGAGCGCCTGAACCTGGAACGAAAGTACGTGGATGACTTTGCCGGCCGTATCGAGAGTCTTCGCGGCGGACTCGGGGACCGGATTGATGAGCTTCAGAGCGAGTTCAGAGACAGGGAAGGCTTGATCCGGGAGGACTTAAATGCTCTCGCCGAAAAGGTAGGCTCGGCAAAGGCGGGGCTTGATGACCAGCTGGGAGTTTTTGAACAGCAGTCACGCTCAATTATTGATGACCGTTTTCAGGATATCCAGACTTTGCTCAGCAGCAAGCTTACTGAAGCGGAATCTGACATGGATGGTAAACTGTCCCGGCTTCATCAGAGCATGAGCGAACGGGACGGAGAAATCCGGGAACTTCATGAAACCATTCGCTCAGATGTCACCATCTGGCAGAATCAGATTCTCCAGCGTCTGAAAGGCTCGGAGAGCGGAATCGAAGAGGAGATGTCCAATTTCAGGGTGAGAATTACCGAAACCCTGACTGCACTGAAAGAAGAATACAGCAGCGAGAAGGATGATATTGTCGCCTCCGGGGAGAACGCCCGGGCCCAGCTCCGTAACGGTATCCAGGAAGCATCTGTACAGCTGAATGAACTTCAGTCAAATCTTAACGATAAGACCGAAGAGGCTCTGAATCGTTTCAATATGGACTACCAGAGTTTTATCAAAGAGATCGAACAGAAGGGCCGGGAATTCGGTCATGAAGTGGATGATTCGGTTCGGGAGTTCAGGGGATTCGTTTCATCCACAAGAGACGAGTTTGAGGCTGCGCAAAAGCGGCTTATGGACCGTCTCAACGAAGATCTCCGTATGCTTGATGTGAATATCAAACAGATTGAGAAAAAACAGAAAAATTTCCTCCAGCAGACCAAGCTTTTTGAGCGGGCCGATAATCTGAAAAAGAGCCTGATGGAAGATGTGGCACAGCTGAAATCCGAAATTGATCGGGTGCAGAATGAGCGCAAGCAGGTTGAGGAGCTGGACGGAGAATTTAAGCGGATTCGAAAACTCGGCGATGAAGCCACCGAAAAAATGAACCGGTTCATCGGTGAACAGCGCAGGCTGGAAGGTATTGAGGATGATTATAAAAAACTGATGACCCTCTCTTCCAACGTGGACAGTCAGTTGGATAAGGTTACCAGTAAGCACGACAGTCTCCAGCAGATGCAGCTTGCCATCCGCAATCTGGATGATCTGCAGAAAGAGCTGGATCAACGCTACGACCGCCTGAGCAAGCGGAAGGAAGTGATCGATACTACCCTGGAAGGGGTGGATAGAAACTTTCATCAGCTTACCGATCTTGAAACGCGAATTACCGACCTTCATGGCCATATCAGCGGACTGAACAAGAACGCCGATGATCTGAAGGAACGCCTTGAGAGCCTTGCCATGAATAAAAAGGAATCGGATATGGCCTTGAGGAATCTCAATAACCTGAACCAGGCCATGGAAGAGATCGATCAGCGTATGTCGGATATGCAGAAGGCCAGAGAATGGCTGGCCCGCACCGAGACCCGCCTGGAAGACGTTTCCCAGCAGGCGGATCAGCGGGTTCAACTCCTGGGCAGCATTACCGGGCAGCAGAAAAACGGCGCAGCTGAAGATGACCGCCCGGCTCCTTCGGTTTCGGTGCGGGATATGGTAATCAAACTGAAACACCAGGGATGGAAAATCGAGGATATCGCCAAATCCTGCAAGGTTTCCCGGGGAGAAGTTGAGCTGATTCTTGAGATGGCCCACCGCTGATCTCTGCTCCTCCTGCGAGACCCTGTCCCGATCCAATTTCATTGCCGCCAGAATCCGGCGGTAATGAAATTTTTAACATTACTTGACCTTTGCAATAGCTCTGTGTATTTTCTATTCACCAGAACACATCTAAAGAAAATCTCATTCATTTATAAGGCATAGGAGGAGTTTGTGGCCGTCGAGGATAAGGAGCAGCAGGTGGATGAAGCATCCCCGGAATCCGGCTCTGAAGATGACGCCCAGGCTGAGGCCGGGGAAGGGTCTGAACTGAGTACCGATGACGATTTATCCGTAAAGGATAAGGAAATCGAACGTTTACAGCAGGAAAACAGTGATCTGAAGGATCAGTTTTTACGGAAACAAGCCGACATGGACAACTTCAGAAAACGTCTGCTGAAAGAAAAAGAAGATGCAATAACCTTCGCAAATAAACAGCTGTTGCTGGATTTAATTACCATCATTGATAATTTCGAACGCGCTATTAAAAGTTCTGAGGGTGCAAGGGATTTTGATTCCTTTCATGACGGAATTGTAATGATTGAGAAGGAATTCGTGGGAATGCTCGAGCGAAAGTGGCATTTAACACGGTTCGAATCAGAAGGCGAAGAGTTCGACCCCATGAAGCATGAAGCTATGATGGTTGAAGAATCCAGTGATCACGATCATCAGGTGGTGCTTCAGGACTTTCAGAAAGGGTATATGCTGAAGGATCAGGTGCTTCGTGCAGCAAAGGTAAAGGTTTCCCAGCCCGTGTCTGAAGCCCGGCAAGAAGCGGGAGATCAGGCAAAAGCTGCGGATGAAACTCATGATGATGGCGGGGAATAAAAATTCCTCCCCGCTGAGTCTGTTGAATAATTGGATCAGAAATGGGGGAACGCCGGATCACCGGGTACTCCCGACTAAATTAATAATTTGACGAAATCCCGCAGAGAGCATGCGGGTGGAAATGCAAGGAGATATGTATGGGTAGAATAATCGGAATTGACCTCGGCACAACCAATTCCTGTGTAGCCGTAATGGAAAGCGGTGAATCTGTAGTAATTCAGAATGCGGAAGGGCAGCGAACCACGCCTTCAATGGTAGCCTACACTGCGAAGAATGAACGGCTGGTGGGACAGCCTGCGAAAAATCAGATGGTAACCAATCCCGACCATACCATCTATTCCATTAAGCGTTTCATGGGCCGACGGGGCAACGAAGTTGACCAGGAAGTAACCATGGTTCCCTACAATGTTGATATCTCAGATAAAACCTCTGCAGTAAAAGTGGTGGTTGGCGACAAAAAGTTCACCCCCCCGGAAATCTCCGCAGCAATTCTGCAGAAGATGAAGGAAACCGCCGAGAGTTATCTGGGTGAAACGGTTACCGAGGCTGTTATTACCGTTCCTGCCTATTTTAACGATGCCCAGCGTCAGGCCACCAAGGATGCGGGCCGGATTGCAGGTCTGGAAGTAAAACGTATTGTGAATGAGCCCACTGCAGCGGCTTTGGCATACGGTTTCGGCAAGGAAGGAAAAGACGAAAAAATCGCCGTATACGACCTGGGCGGCGGTACATTTGATATTTCCATCCTGGAACTGGGTGACGGTGTTTTCGAAGTAAAATCCACCAATGGAGACACTCACCTGGGCGGTGACAATTTCGACCAGAAAATTATCGACTGGCTGATTGAAAATTTCAGAAATGACTACGGCATTGACCTGAGCAAGGATCGGATGGCTCTTCAGAGACTGAAAGAAGCTGCAGAGAAGGCCAAGAAAGAGCTCTCCTCAACTGCGAGCACAGACATCAATCTGCCGTTTATTACCGCCGATGACTCGGGCCCTAAACATATGCAGTACAATCTCACCCGGAGCAAATTTGAACAGCTTGCGGATGATCTGATCAAACGCACAGAAGCTCCCTGTAAAGCTGCACTGAAAGATGCCGGACTGAGCGCATCTGATATCGATGAGGTGATTCTGGTGGGAGGAAGCACCAGAATTCCCGCCGTACAGACACTGGTGAAGGAAATATTCGGCCGGGATCCCCACAAGGGTGTAAACCCTGATGAAGTGGTTGCCCTTGGTGCCGCAATTCAGGGTGGTATTCTCGGTGGAGATGTGAAGGATGTGCTTCTCCTTGATGTTACGCCCCTTTCTATGGGAATTGAAACCCTGGGCGGAGTGTTTACCAAACTGATAGAGCGGAACACGACCATTCCCACCCGGAAAACCCAGATATTCTCCACTGCAGCGGATAATCAGACTGCGGTATCCATTCATGTGCTACAGGGTGAGCGTGAGATGGCTTCCCAGAACCGGACCTTGGGCCGTTTTGATCTGGCTGAAATACCACCTGCACCCAGGGGCGTTCCCCAGATTGAGGTTACCTTCGATATTGATGCTAACGGTATCGTGCACGTCAGTGCAAAAGACCTGGGAACCGGCAAGGAACAGAAAATCCGCATAGAAAGCAGCTCCGGTCTGAGTGAAGATGAAATCAACAAGATGGTGAAAGATGCAGAGGTTCATGCGGAAGAAGACAAGAAGCTGAAGGAAGGGGTTGAAACCCGGAATGAAGCGGACAGTCTGATATATGCCACTGAAAAATCTGTGAAAGATTACGGCGATAAAATCGGTGACGACGAAAAGAGCAAGATTAATGACGCCATCGCCGATCTGAAAAAGTCCCTGGAAGGGGACGATCTGGATGATATCAAAGCCAAAACAGAGGCACTCAAGCAGGCAAGCTACAAACTGGCAGAAGAGGTGTACAAGGATCAGGGCGGCGAACAGGCTCAGCCCGGTTCCGAGGGTGCCGATGCCGGAGCAGCAGGCGGTGAACAGGCCGGCGGTGCCGAGCAATCATCCGGTTCCACTTCCAAGGACAATGTCGAAGACGTTGACTATGAAGTAGTGGACGAGGATGATAAGTAATAATGGCTAAACGAGATTATTACGAAGTCCTTGGAGTCTCCAAAGGAGCCTCCAAGGACGAAATTAAAAAAGCCTACCGGAAGCTGGCGGTTAAACATCACCCCGACAAAAACCCCGGAGACAAGAAGGCTGAGGAGCTTTTCAAAGAAGCTTCTGAGGCCTATGAGGTTCTCGCTGACGATAAAAAGCGCCAGACCTATGATCAGTTCGGTTTCGCCGGACTTGAAGGCATGGGCGGCGGAGGCGGCGGAGCCCAGGATTTCTCCAGCGTCTTCCGGGATTTCGGCGATATTTTCGGTGATTTCGGAATTTTCGACTCGTTCTTCGGCGGTGGCGGCCGGGGAGGGGGCGGTCAGAGACGTCGCAGCTCCGCCGTGAGAGGTTCGGATCTGCGCTATGATCTGAAAGTTCCCTTTAAAGATGCCGCATTCGGTACAAAGGTTGAGGTCAGCTATAACCGCAGTGTTCAATGCGAAAGCTGCAGCGGCCATGGCGCAGAACCGGGAACCGGAAAGAAGACCTGTCCAGGCTGCGGCGGAACAGGTCAGGTGCGCAGATCCTCGGGCTTCTTTTCGATTGCTTCCACCTGTCCCAACTGCAATGGTGACGGAACTATCATAGAGAGCCCGTGCAAGACCTGCCGGGGTGCCGGGCGTGTTGAAAAGCACACCAGAATCAAGGTTACAATTCCCCCGGGAATTGAAAACGGGAAGCGGATTAATATTCCCGGACAGGGCGATGCCGGCAAAAACGGCGGTCCTCCAGGTGATCTGTATGTGTTTATCAATGTAGAGCCCCATGAATATTATGAAAGGGACGGGGCTGATCTCTACTGCGTCATACCTGTGGACATTGTGCAGGCCAGTCTGGGAACTGAGATTACCGTACCGACTCTGGAAAACAAACGGGTAAAGCTTAAAATTCCTGCGGGAACCCAGAATGGAAAGATTCTCAGACTCAGAAACGAAGGAATACCCCATCTGAATAATGCAAACAAGCGTGGGGATCTCTATATCAAGATCAAAGTGGATGTGCCCACCAAGCTGAGCTCAAAATCCAAGGATCTTCTGAAGGAGCTGGGAGAACTGGAAGGAAGCAATTCTTCTCCCCAGCCTGTTCCTCTCAGGGAACTGTAGGCCGGTTTTTAAATACGGAACGGTCCAACAGCTCCAGCAGGTGCTAAGCGGTTAAGTTTCATTGGACAACTCCCGATGATAAAGCGGGAAGTAGTTTCCCTCTTTATCAGGAGTGTTCAATGAAATTAATAATACAACGGCGAGGCATATCCGGCCTCTTAATTCTTTTCTTTCTCGTTCTTCCGGTATCTGCATCCTCATCTCAGCCAAGTGAAGATAACATCGGAGAGTATCATTCCCTGCATGAAGATCTCTCATTCCATCCTTCGGAATACGGTGATGGATGGATTGTGAATGATGAAAATTCCGATGGAGTGGTCGACTACGCAATATATTTTGATGAAGACGGATATAAAGTCTTTGAGGTAATCGACTTCGACAGAAACGGGAGCATGGATGACTTTTATTTTTATTCAAGAGGGGTGCTGGTTCGACAGGAGCTGGATCAGAATGACGATCAGCTCATAGATTTATGGGTATACATAACCGAAGGGGTGTATGTCCAGGGCTACGAGCGGGACAGCAACTACGACGGAAAAATTGATGTGGTAAAATTATATGGCGAAGACGAATAAATCCGGAGTGCTGTTTGCCCTCCACGATATTGAAGAATTTCTCAGAGGCAACAAAGCTCCTTTACGACAGATCACTCTGGATTACTCTCCTGATTTGAACAGGCGGGAAAAAGAGATCCTGGAGTTGTGCAAAAAGAAGTCGGTAAAACTTCGCCAACTCTCCCAGGATGGCTTCAGCGCAGCGATTTCCGGCATGTTCGGACAGTCCCGCCCAAAGGGACTGAGGCATATTGTCCTTCATGTTCCGGAATCAATGCTTACTCCCATGCAGCATGCCGGTGAACTTGAGGATCTCATCCACAATTCTGAATCCCCGAATTCCCTCATTCTGGTGCTGGACGGAATTACTGATCCCCACAATCTGGGTGCGATTCTGCGCAGTGCTGATATGTTTTCTGTTCATGCCGTAGTGCTCCCAAAGAAGCGCAGTGTTCATGTGAACGATACCGTACGGCGCATATCCGCCGGTGCAAGCCATCATATGCCGGTTTTCTATGTGAGTAATCTTTCCAGGACTCTTGATATGCTGAAAGAAGAAGGCTACTGGATCTACGCCGCCGACCTGGATGGAAAATCTCCATCCCGACTCCGCCTATCCGGAAAAACCGTGCTGGTTATGGGCAGTGAGGGCAAGGGCCTGGGAAACGAAGTGAAAAAGCATGCGGATGATGTTGTAACCATTCCCACATCGGGGAACGTGGACTCCCTGAATGTTTCAGTTGCCGCAGGAATACTCATGTATGCAGTGCGGGAACAGATGCCGGTGGAGGATTGAACCCGGCAGCAGGATCAGTCGGCATCCTCTCCGAATATTCGATTTCCGATATCTTTCCGGTACCATGCTCCGGGAAACTTCACCTGGGAGGCCAGTTCGTAACATCGGTTTCTTGCCTTCAGTAATTCGGTACCTTTTCCTACCACAGAGAAGCATCTTCCCCCGCCTGTTACAAGCTCACCGTCCCGCTCCATTGTGGATGCGTGAAAGAGGTGCTGTCGCTTTTCAAGTCTGATATCAGGAAGTTCAACTTTCAGATTCTTCCGGTATTCGTCGGGATAGCCGTCT
Organism: Salinispira pacifica; assembly: GCF_000507245.1. Classification (GTDB taxonomy): domain Bacteria; phylum Spirochaetota; class Spirochaetia; order DSM-27196; family Salinispiraceae; genus Salinispira; species Salinispira pacifica. The sequence continues at coordinate 1,442,326 of NC_023035.1, forward strand.
GCAGCCACCACTACGCAAATAGACTGGAGGGGAGAAATACTGAGCTGCTGGGTCTCCAGGGTCTGGTTTGCCACCGCTTCAAAAAGATTGGCGAAATCAGTTTCCATCAACGGGATTACGGCCTGAGCTTCAGGATCTCCGAAGCGCACGTTGTATTCCAGCACCTTTGGTCCTTCCGCGGTTATCATCAATCCGAAGTAGAGGATTCCCCGAAAATCGATGCCGTCATTCCGCAGGCCCTGAAAACTGGGGCGGATAATCGTTTCCTCAATCTCCGGCATAAGAGATGCATCGAACCAGGGGACGGGACAAACCGCTCCCATTCCGCCGGTGTTAGGGCCCTGGTTGCCGTCACCGGCTTTTTTATAGTCTGCTGCAGGGGGGCAGAGAAGGTAATTTTTTCCGTCGCTGAGTGCAAAAATGGATATCTCATAGCCTTTGAGAAATTCTTCTATTACCACTTCTCCGTCTTTCAGCTGACTTTCTGCAAACTCCCTTGCCCGGACCAGGTCAGATGTTTCCAGTACGCCCTTTCCGGCTGCCAGGCCGCTCTTTTTGACAACAAGCGGAAGCTGGAAATCCTTCAAGGCAGCCTCAAGTTCCCCGGAGTTTTTTACGATCCGGGCTTTGGCTGTGGGAATTTGGTGGCGAAGCATGAACTCTTTACTGTACGCCTTGCTGGACTCGAGCTTTGCGCCGTCAGCTCCCGGGCCTACAGTGGGTATTGAGTTCTTTCGCAGTTCATCCGCCAGACCTCTGGAAAGGGGGACCTCAGGTCCGATAAAGACAAGTTTTATGCCATATTCATTCACTGCAGACAGAATTGCCCTGGTGTCGCTGACGTCAATGTCCAGATTCACCGCAAATTCCCCGGTGCCGGCGTTTCCCGGTGCGCAAAAAACTCCGTTATTCCTGGTGCTTGTGTGAAATTTCCAGGCAATGGCGTGTTCACGGGCACCACTGCCCACAACTAAAACTTTCAATACGTCCTCCAAACGCTGATATCACCGGATCTGACCATGGGCATCAGTCTCCATTTTCGTTTTCATGGGAATCGAGCAGACTGCGTATGGTTCTGGGGTACCAATAATGCTCGAGCTGGTGAATATGTTTTTCGGCTTCTTCCAGGCTGGTCACCTCAGAGCGGTGAAATGCCTGCTGCAGGATGATTCGGCCGGTATCCATGCCCTCATCCACATAATGGATGGATATTCCCAGGTAATCATCTCCGCTCTCCCAGCTTTGCTCAATACCCCGTGTGCCGGGGTGCCGGGGAAGCAGTGACGGATGAATGTTTATGATTCTGTCAGGATATGCATTGATAATCAAGGGGCTGAGGAGTTTCATGAACCCGGCAAGCACAATGAGCCGGACATCACTTCCCGCAAGATATTTCAGAATCTCCTGTTCAGCATCCTGCCGGGATCGGTTTGAGTAGCTGATAAACTCGGCGGGGATTCCGTTCTCTGAGGCGAATTTCAGGGCTCCTGAATTCTTCCGATCGCTGATCAGCAGACTGACACGGTGACGGGAATCAGATGTCAGATCCCGGTGGATTGCCTTAAAATTTGTGCCTGTTCCGGATGCAAAAACTGCAATGTCAGCCACGGACAATCTTCCCCGCTTCGATCAGCTCTACACCCCGTTGTCGGGCCAGGGAACGGGCCTCATCCAGGTCTGATGGGGATACCACCATTATAAGACCGAGTCCCATGTTGAAAACTTTGCGCAATTCTGGTTCTGGGGTTTGTTTCAGATTCCTGATCCGGGTGAAAATTTCCGGTGCCTCCCAGTCCCAGGTCAGATCGGGAATTGCACCCTGGGGCAGAATTCGCTGAAGATTTCCTTCCACGCCGCCTCCGGTAATGTGGGCGGCTGCTTTGACCAGTCCTTTTTCATGAAACGGCATGAAATCTTCCACGTATATTCTGGTGGGAGTCAGCAACTGCCGCCAAATTTCATCCCCGGCATCTTCAAGAAGTTTCCGGGCCAGGGAGAATCCATTGGAATGAACGCCGCTGGAAGGGAAGGCAAGGAGAAGATCTCCCTCCTGAATTTCGCCGGAGCGGGGTAACAGCCGGGACTTGTCACCCACACCGCTGCAGAATCCCGCAAGATCAAAGTCGTCGGGACGGTAGACATCCGGCATTTCCGCTGTTTCACCTCCTGCCAGCGTACAGCCGGCCTGTTCACAGCCGGTGACAATGCCCTTCATCAGTTCTTCAAGAACAGTATTTTGGATTTTACCGCATGCAATGTAGTCCAGAAAAACCTGGGGGCGTACACCGGCCACCGCAAGATCATTCACACACATGGCGACCAGGTCGATTCCCAGGGTATCATAGGTTTCCAGGCGTCGTGCCACCAGGAGTTTGGTACCCACCCCGTCGGTGGAACTGAGCATTACCGGATTGCTGATTCCCGTCATATCCAGTTCAATTCCTCCGGCGAATCCTCCGATTCCCCGGGAAACTGCCGGAGACTGAATTCCTGCAATATGGCGTGCAAAGGCGTCTCCTTTTTCGATATCAACTCCCGCTTCCGCATAATTTTTGGGCTTCATGTTTTCTCCCTTCGTGAAAATTCTATTTCAATTTTTTCGGATTCAGCCTGCTTCTGTATGATCTGTCTGTTTTGTTATATGTCTCCCTGAGAATTATCCGCGGTTTTTGTCTCTGGGGGTTGCCTGTCGTGCTTCAGGGCGGAGTGGAACTTCAAAAGGGTAATCACCGTTAAAGCAGGAAAAGCAGAATTTGCCGGGTGAACCGCTTGCCGTTTTCAGATCCTCTTCCTGAAGAAATTGCAGGCTGTCGGCGCCAACGTGCTTAGAAAGCTCTTCGGGTGAAAGACTGTTGCTGATCAGTTCCTTCCTGGTGGGGATATCAATCCCGAAAAAACAGGGCCATCGAATCTCCGGAGCGGAAAGGCGAAGGTGAACTTCTGCTGCACCGGCTTCCTTGATGAGTTTGACCAGAATTTTTGCGGTTGTTCCCCGTACAAGGCTGTCATCGATGAGAAAAACCCTGCGACCCTGGATCACAGAACGTACCGGATGAAGTTTGAGCCGTACTGCAAGCTCCCGTTCTGCGGTGCTGGGGAGAATAAAAGATCTTCCGGTATAGTGATTTCTGGTGAGGCCCATCTCAAAGGGAATTTCCGCATGTTGGGCGTAGCCCAGAGCGGCAATGGTTCCGCTGTCCGGAACCGGTACGACAATATCTCCGCCGGGGTGGGGGCTGTTCAGCAGTTCCCGATCCTTCTTCGCCAGGGCTGCGCCGATTCGCTTTCTGAAGTTGTGAACAGAAGAATCGTATATTTCCGAATCAGGCCGGGCGAAGTAGATCATCTCGAAGATGCACTGATGAGTCCCCTCCCGGGGATTCCTGGGAATAAAATAGGATGATTCACCTTCCTGGTTGATGATAATCACCTCTCCAGGCTGGACGGAGCGGTACTCGGTGACCTGCATCATATCCAGGGCAACGCTTTCCGATGCAAGGTAGGTTTTTTGGTTCTTCCAACCGATATACAGGGGGCGGAATCCCCATGGGTCCCTGATAGCTATGAGGCTGTCATCGTGGAGAGCGACCATGGAAAATGCACCCTTCAGTCTTCCCAGGCTGTGCATGAGGGCCTCATGAAACCCGTCTTTTCTGCATCTGCTAATGAGGTGAAGTATTACTTCGGTGTCCGAACTGGTTTGAAAGATGGCCCCTTCCTGAAACAGCTCCTCTTTCAATTCCTTGGTATTCGTCAGATTCCCGTTATGAGCTATTGCGATTTCGCCCTTGTTGCTGTTCACCACCAGAGGCTGTGCATTTTCTTTTTTATTGCCTCCGTGGGTGGAGTAGCGGACATGTCCGATGCCCGCATGTGAACTGTGGGGTTTCTCCAGATATTTCCCCAGAACACTGCTCACCATCCCGAGATCCTTGTGAACCACAGTCTGATCATCTTCGCGGTAGGCGATACCGGCACTTTCCTGGCCCCTGTGCTGGAGCGCGAATAGCGGAAAATACAGATCCTGAGGAATGTTGGAGGGTTCGCGACTGAATAAGCCTACAACCCCGCAGTAATGTCCGAGTTTATGATTCTTCACGGGTTGATATATATCATCGGGGGGGTGGAGGGTCAAGCACTCCCGGCGGGAAACCCGGCTCTCCGGGAATGAGGTCCGGGAGAGGGGAGTTTCATGTGCCGGGTGAAGTTGGGAGTAGCTGCCGGATGAGGGCCGCTGCCGCCGGGAGCCTGCTGAGATTCTGCTCGGTACCGGTGGGTGTATTGCTGAACATCCGGTCTATTACTTAATAAATATCCTGCTGAATAAATATCCTACTGAATAAATATCCTACTGAATAAATATCCGGGCTATTGCTGAATATTGAAGAGTCTGCAGGCATTGTCGTAGCTGGTTTGCGAGAAATCCTCTACAGACATATCCCGGAGATCCGCCAGGAATTCGGCGGTGCTGTGCAGATAGCTTGGCTTATTTCGCTTTCCCCGGTAGGCTGCAGGCACCATAAACGGACTCTCGGATTCGATTACCATTCGGTCCAGAGGAATGTTTTTCGCCGTTTCATGGAGGTTTCGGGCATTCTTGTAGGTCACATTCCCTGCAAATGAGATATAGAGGTTCAGTTCAAGCGCTTTTTTTGCAAATTCCCAATCCTCACCATAGCAATGGAGAATTCCTCCCCGGCTGGGAATCCGCTCACGGAGGATATCCAGAATATCGCTACCCGCATCCCGGTTATGAATGATCACCGGAAGGTCGAGTTTTTCGGCGATTTCCAGCTGACGGATAAAAAGCTCCACCTGGCTGTCCTTGTCGCCGAATTTTCGGTAATAATCCAGGCCGGTTTCACCGATGGCAACCACCTTATCCATGGCTGCACCCTGATCAATCTTTGACTCCCAGTCCAGACCGGGGTTTTGTACTTCGGATGGAGAGACTCCCACCGCATAATATACATTGTTGGCAGTTTTCAGATTTTCATATACGGCAAAGAAATCATGCAGGTTGTTGCAAATGCTGATAATACCGTCCACATTTGACTGTCGGGCTTCCTGAGTAATAATAAGTTGTTCGATCGGGTCTTCATGAATCAACCCGATGTGGGCGTGAGTATCAAATAGCTTCATAATTGGTTTTTTCCATTGAGAAAAGATATATCTGCGTTACATTGCAGTCAGATTAAAAAAATATCACGCTAAGGGACAAAGGTCAACTAATTCTCAATGTTCCTGCGTACTTTACTGTTTGACAAAATATGAAGAAACATGCTATTTTTTTAACTGTTAACAAATTGGGGAAAAGCTGTTTATGAATGCCCTGATCCCCAGATTATTGCAGTTTCTTGCGTTCTGGGCAATATGCAATCCGGCAGGGGTTAACTTTCGGCACAATACGCCGATATTATTACAGTAACCGTGACAGGGGTATGCCTGAAAAATAACCGGCATGGTTACCCCCTTTGAGTAATGTGGAGGCAGCAAAGCAAATTATGCGCTCGGACAGCAAGAATCGAAAGCCTGTATTTTCAAACATCAAAGCATTTTTCCGTAAATCCTCTGCATTCGTCAAATCTCTGGTGAAACAGAAATTCACCGTCATGTTCATCCCTCATTCAGAGAAAAAGGTAGTGAATTTTCAGGTGAGTACCATTCTGCTCGCATTTGTAGCTGCGATTCTTCTGGGTATGGTTGGCGGGTTCTTTTATATGACAACCGTGTATGCAGGCTCGGAACAGGTAATCAGTGAGCAGGAAGATGATCTTGTAGTTACCCAGGGTAACCTGGATACCGTGCTGGATGAAGTGAATGATCTGGTAAAGGTTTACGAAATTTTTGAGAATGCCATGTCGGGAACCCTGAATGAACTGGGAGTCTCCAATGTAATGGAAGGCGGCATCAGCGGTTCAGGAGACCTCTCATCAATCAGCGATCTTCAGGAGATCAATAACGGCGAGGTCCGGGAAATTTACGATCTGCGAAGGCTCAGAGAATCCATCTCTGATGCCGTAGGTCCTCTTGAAAATATTTCCTTCGGTCTGGAAGTGCGAAAAGAAGTTTTAGCAAATCTGCCCACCCTGTGGCCGGTTGCCGGAGGTCGATCTGCGGTAACCATGGAGTTCGGACCGAATATCCATCCGATTAATGGAAACTGGTATCTCCACAAGGGAATCGACATAGCAGGCCCCATGGGACTGCCTATACAGGCTGCGGCCAACGGCAGAGTTGTAGAATCCGGGGTGAACAATATCTCAGGCTACGGAAACTATGTGGTAATTGAGCATAAATACGGATTTAAAACCCGCTACAGCCATATGGGAAGCCGTCTGGTTGAAGAAGGGGATATTGTATCCCAGGGAGACAGGATCGGAACCCTGGGCAGCACCGGTAAATCATCGGGGCCTCACCTTGACTTTCAGATTATGCTTGGAACCGAAGTTCTTGACCCCGCAAGCTTCCTGAAAATTCAGAATACATTTGAACGCTGGGAAGGTAACCGCTGATGGAGCGGTTTCCCGAAGAACAATACGTAAACTCTCTCATCGGTTTCGGCAGCAGGTTTAAAGGCGACATTGAAATAGACGGGCTGTTCAGGATCGACGGTGATTTTTCCGGTTCTGTTAAAACCGAGGGAAAGGTGCTTATCGGCAGTCGGGGCAGGGCGGACTGCAGCATTAATGCCAGAGTTGTTGTCATCGGCGGAATTTTCCGGGGCACGGTGTATGCCCAGGAAAAAATTATCGTTCTCGCTTCGGCTGTTGTTATCGGAAATCTCTATACGCCACGGCTGATCGCCGAGGAAGGGGTGCTGATTAACGGGTCACTGGTGGTAACCGGGAAGAAAGCCGGCCGGAAAAACGTGGTTCAGCCCCGAAGTAACGGTCTTGATTCCTCTGAAGGATCAGATTCTCCAGGAAAAGAGCAGACCAGGGGTATTGAAGCGGCACGGCCCGGGGGACTTTTCCGCATCGGCAGAAAGCGCAGGCAGCCATCCGCCTCCGAAGAAAACACAGGCTCCAGAACTTCCTGATCAGGGGGTATCAATGGATCGCATAGATGGAACCGGAGGGTTCCTGTTTCGTCCGGATCATCCTCTTCCGGAAAAGAAGAAAAAAACCAATTCCGCCAAAAAACCATCCAGAGGCATGTTCGGTAAGTTGCTTTCCAAAACCGAAGTGAGCGAATCCGAGTTTTCAACACTTCCCGGTACTCCAATTGAGAGTGACGATCAGTTGCGGGAAATAATTGACACCATTCACAGCACAGGTGAACAGATTCTGAAATATCCCGGTCCGGATACCCTGGCGCGCTACCGCCAGGCGGTGGGAGATTTTATCCGACATGTGAGTAGCAATGCCTATCAGGTGGATGAGCAGATTTCCCGCCGGGATGTTCTGAACCAGAAAAAATACAGCATCATTCGAATAGTGAACGAGAAGCTGGAGAAGCTTTCCCGCTCTGTTCTCTCATCTCAAAACAGGCAGATGGATATGCTTGGCGGGATGGAGGAAATTCAGGGACTCCTGGTGGATCTGCTCCACGTAAGCTGACTAAATAACTCATAAAAAACTCCAAAAGAAAAGCTGTTACAAAAACCTTCATATTTTTTCCAAATTGGGGTAGTATGGTAGTTGGAACGAGATATTCTGCTCCGGTACCTGAAATAATTCGGAGCATTCATTGTCTCATGAAACCAGACTAACCCCGTACGGGAGAAAATATATGAGTTGTACACCCTCTCAGGAATTTACGGACAACGAAAAGCTGTTGTCGGAGAATAGATACGAATATGTTGCATTGAAGGTCCTTCATACCAATGATGTACAGTATTGCAGGAATAGCGCTGAGGTCAAAACCGGATCCCATTACATAATACCCACCAAATATGGCCCGGACCTGGCCCTTGCCATCGGCTCCACCGACAGCTGTGTTAACTGCAGTCTGAACGGTTCCAAGGAAAACGGCGAGAACGGCGACGGACCCCGGCTTATAGAAATTATAGAAGAAGCAGGACCTGAGGATATGGAAGCATATTCCCAAAACCTGGAACGGTCCAAAGAAGCGTTTCAGATTACCCAGGAACTTATCGGGCATCATAATCTCAACATGAAGCTTGTACGGATACACTTTGTGCTCCGTGAGAGCAGAATTGTATTTTTCTTCACTTCCGAGAAGAGGGTTGATTTTCGTGCTCTGGTGAGGGACTTGGTAAGTCATTTTCGTGCCCGCATAGAGTTGAGGCAGATCGGAGTCAGGGACGAAGCCCGAATGGTTGGCGGCCGGGGAGTATGCGGCCGGGCTCTGTGCTGTAACGCCATCGGGGAAAATCTTGAACCTGTCTCAATAAAAATGGCGAAGACCCAGAAGCTCAGCCTCAATTCCCAGAAAATATCCGGACCCTGCGGACGACTGCTTTGCTGTCTTGCATTCGAGTACAAAACCTATCAGAAAGAGCAGGAAGGATTTCCCAGGGAAGGGCAGTGGCTTGAGCTGAAGCCTGGAGAGAAGGTAAGAATCTCAGAGGTAAACATCCTCAGCAAAAAGGTCTGCGCATACTCAAAAGACGGGGTTCGAATGGAATTTCCCGGGGAAGATATACAGTATACCAGAGGGGAAAACCTCTGGCGCTATCATGCCCCGGAAATAGAACCTGAAGATCTTTTGTAAACCTCAGACAGTGCACGGAAGCTTGTGAAAAATATATCTTTCGAAAAATTCGACCGTACTGATGGTGTCGAGTATTTTTCAGGCACCAAATGTGTTGGTTTTTATTGGAAAAAATGGTGCTTCACAAGCTTTGGTGCACTGTATTAACGTCACGAAGCCGGTGTACCGTCACGTTTGAATTGAAGCTGCTGCAGGTTGAAATACAACCCGTTTTTCTTCATCAACTGTTCATGGGTGCCGGATTCAGCCACTTTTCCCTGGTGCAGAACCACGATGTTATCCGCATCCATGATTGTTGAAAGGCGGTGGGCAATGACAATGGAGGTTCTGCCTGTCATCAGCGTTTCCATTGCATGCTGGATTTTCCGCTCTGTTTCTGTATCAATATTCGCCGTAGCCTCATCCATAATAATAATTTTCGGATCCTGAAGCAGCAGTCTGGCAAAAGACAAGAGCTGCAGCTGACCGCTGGAAAAATTCTCCCCGCTCTCTGACACCATGGTATCCAGCCCCTTGGGCAGTCGCCGAATAAAATCGCCGGCCTGTACCGTATCCAGTACTTCAAAAACCCGTTCATCCGGGAGTTTTTTTCCCAGCAGCAGATTCTCCCGGAGACTCATGTGAAACAGGGTGACATCCTGCTGAACCGGCTGAACAATGGTCCGCAGACGATGGAGGGGAATTTGTTTTACATCCATGCCGTCGATGTATATTGTTCCCTTCTGGATCTCCCAGAGTCGGGAGAGCACATTGGCGATGGTGGTTTTCCCTGAACCGGTATACCCCACCAGTGCAATTCGCTGCCCCGGCGACCCGCTGAAGCTGATTCCTTGTAAAACCGGTTCTCCGGGATTGTATGAGAAATGCACATCCCTGAACTCTATTGAACCCTTTACCTGTTCCTTTTCTGGAACCTGGAAGCTTCCATCGTTTTCTTCAATGGTCTGCTGCTCAAGGTGTTTCTCATCCAGCAAAGAAAATACCCGTTCGCTCCCTGCCATGGCAGATTGGATGAGGGTGAATTTCTCAGCCATATCCCGTACCGGCTGATAAAAGCGCTGTATCAAATTGATAAATGCAATGAGAACTCCCAGGCTCACCAGCCCTGAAAGCAGCTGATGAGCGCCGGCGAACAGCACCAGAGCAATGGACATGGTGGAGAGAAAGTCCACTACCGGCCGAAACACTGTGAAAACGTACAGTTCGCTGAGATTCGCCTTGAAAAGCTGGTAATTTCGCCTGGTAAATTCCCTGATAGTCTCTGTTTCCCGGGCAAATACCTGCACCAGACTCACCCCTCCCAGATGTTCGGAGATATAGGCGTTTACCGAGCTGACCCACTTTCTGACCTTCCGGTAGGCACTTCGTGCTTTGTGTCTGAAGAATAGAAGCAGGAGGGCCACCGGCGGCAGTATGGCCAGGGATATCAGTCCCAGTTGAACATCCAGGAGAAAGAGAGTGATCATCACCCCAGCCATCATAATCACATCGGAAATAATGGAGGTGAGAACATTGGTGAACAGCTCATTAATGGTTTCAACATCGCTGGAAACCCTGGTTACCAGTTTTCCCACCTGCTGATTCTGCAGGAAGCGGAGATCCTGATGAATGGTCTGATGATACAGCTGTACGCGCAAGTCCTTCATCACATTCTGACCTGCCAGAGCCATGAAAAAGATCTGCAGAAAACTGGAAATCAGAACAAGGATCAGAATTCCCAGGTACAGCAGCGCCTTGTTCCGAATCCCTCTCCAGTCAGCCGCCCGCAGTTCCCGTTTGAGTTCCCGGTCCAGCTCACGGTATGCCGAATCCTGAATTGCCGCATATTGATCATTATACAATAGACGCGGGTATTCGGTATTTGGCGCGTCAGGAAGACTTCTCTCTATCTTTTGCAGCAGCGAGTCAGCCGGTACTGGAGCACCCGGAGAGGAAGGGTCCGGAGACGGAACGGACAATGACCGAGGGGCAGCTGCTTCCTGTGTCCTGGATATAAGATAATAGGCCGGAGGATTCGTATCTTTTCCCCGGAAGTATCTGCCGGCGTAGCGCTGTGAGTAAAATCGGAGTCCATTCAGTTCAACCCAGTTATCATCAATTCTGGGATCCACTTCCCGGATTCCCTCCAGATCGGAGGCTTCCCCGGGCAGCCATCCGGGCTGAAGGTTATTGTCCACCGCCCGTTGAATAATCACCGGCATGCTGAGCTGGCCCAGGGTGGTCAGCACAATAAAAAACATGCTCAGATAGGTCTGCCAGCTGTACCGTCGCATGTATTGAAAAAGACGCAGTACCAAACCCTTCTGAAAACCGGTAAACTCCATTTCTTCGTGGCTGATCATGCTGATACCTCCGGGCTGAGCTGCTGGATTCTGGCAATGTTCCGGTAGTATCCCGGTTGTGCGGCAAGTGTCTCGTGAGTCCCCTCCTGGCTCACCGTTCCGTTCTCCAGAACAATGATATGATCGCAGTGCTTCAAGGTGGAAATTCGGTTGCTTGCAATCACTGCACTCCGGGATTTTATCTGCTCCAGAAGGGAGGTGAGAATTCGCTCTTCCGTTTCTGCGTCCACTGCACTCAGGGGGTCATCAAGCAGAAGCATGGGAGGGGAGAGGGCCAGGGCCCGGGCCAGGCTGGTGCGCTGTTTCTGTCCGCCTGATATGGTAATGCCCTTTTCCCCCACCACGGTATCCCAGCCCTGGGGGAACTGGGGCAGATCCCGGTCCAGGCTGGATGCCCGGACCAGTTCCTCAAGCCGCCGGTCTTCCAGGGACTCCACGCCGAAGGCAAGATTGTCCCGTATGCTGGCGGAAAACAGGAAGCTTCGTTGGGGTACAAATCCAAAATACTTTCGCAGATGTCCCAGATCAATATTTCGGATATCGTTTCCGTTGATCAGAATACGTCCGTGGTCAAACTCGGTGAGCCGGGGCAATAAATGAATGAGGGTGGTTTTCCCGCTGCCAACCGGTCCGGTTATTCCCACCAGACTCCCGGGTTTCAGGCTGATATTAATGTCAGAGAGAATGTCTCCCTGTTCCCTGCGGACGCTCACATGTTCGAACCTGATTTCTCCGTTAAGATCTGGCGAAGGGCGGCTGATTGCAGGATCTATCCGGGGCTTTTTTGCCATGACGGTATTGATGCGTCCGAGACTTGCCGCCCCCCGCTGTATGAGGTTCACCGTAAAGCCCGCCCCAAGCATGGGCCATATCAGCATCTGCAGATAGCTGAGGGTGGCAACCAGTTGACCGTGGGTGATATCAGTCTGAATCACCTGCTGCCCGCCCACCAGCAGGAGAATCATAATGGTCAGCCCGGAAAGAAACATCACAATCGGGAAAAATATACCATTCACCGACACAAGACGCATGTTTCTGCTGCGGTAATCATCGTTCAGCACGGCGAACTTCCGCAGGAAAAACCGCTCCTTCACAAAGGACTTGATAACCCGTATTCCGGTAAAGGTCGCCTGGCTGTGTCCGCTCATATTTGAGAATCCTTCCTGCACCTTTTTGAACAACGGACCGATCAGCCGTCCGAAAAATATAAGAAGAATAGTGATGGCCGGAAGGGGAATGATGGTATATGCGGCAAGTTCAGGCGTCTGGCTGAACATTATTATGAGAATGGATACGGTCAGGAAAATTCCGTCGAAGGCTGCAACCAGAGCCATGCTTGCAGCCCGCCTGATAGTTTGCATATCGTTAGTGGCCCGGGCCATCAGATCCCCGATGCCATACTCCTCATAGAACGCTGTATCCAGATTCATGAGGTGGGTGAACAAATCCCTCCGCAGGTCGGTCTCGATTTTTCTGGCCGGGGTACCCAGAAAGTATCTCCATCCCAGTCTTCCGGCTGCGATCACCAGGGATGTAAGGAACATATGGAAAATAATCCGGCCGATATCCTCCATCACGAAATTCATGTCAGCAAAACTGTCCACAGCCTGTCGGATGAACTGGGGGATCAGCAGCTGAAATCCGCTGGTGATCACCAGGCTGATGATGCCCAGGAGATACCAATGGCGGAAGGGTTTCATATATTTAAACAGTGTACGGTATTCCTTCAGCAATGTATGTCCTTATATTAAGTTGGATATTGTACATCAGCGGTGAAACAGGCGGTCTTCACCGGGATGATGTCGAATTTGCAGATGTAGCCTGCCCTGAATTTACCGGGCGGATGATGGGGAACGCCAGATCTCTAATTGCCCGGCGATCATTTCCCTGGCCCGTTCCAGATCTTTTTTTATTTCATCCTTGGATTCCGGAGCGGGAATTACACCCAGAATCCTGGTGCGGTAAAGATAATCATTTTTCCGCAAAAAGTCTGTAAAATGACTGTATTTTGATCCACCGTCTATTGCCAGCACCACCGTTGGAAGCATGGTTCTGGTTTGAATGATTCGGTACGCCCCGGGATTGAATTTCTTCAGACTGCCGTCCCGGCTTCTGGTTCCTTCAGGAAATACTGCAGGATTGAAACCCCTTCGTTTGGCCAGCCGGGAAAACGAGCTGAGAATATCGGCTGTTTCCCGGAAATTTGTGTAGCGGTTTATGAGGGGGTGTCTGCCGTAGCGAAGCACTCTGGATGCTCCCGGAACATGCCGGCCAAGCTCCCGTTTTGCAACGAATCTCAGGCCCTTGCCGGGAAAACTGTGAAGTGCTGCTAAAATATCAAGAAGGCTCTGATGGTTTGCAACCACAATGAATTGATCAGGAAGATTAATGTGATCAGGTTCCTGGCGGATATCCAGTCCGATCAGTTTTCTGCCCCAGCGGAGAATAAATTCCGTTGCACTCTCCGCAATCCGCTCAACCATTCTCATGGCCCTGTCCCGGGGGAGTAACAATTTGGCCCATGCTATCCTGATATCCACCGAAATGAGATGAACAAGTACCATTGAGAGATAGAAGATTAAAATCATAACACCTCGCATATTGTATTGACAGCTAAAGATTTATCTGATAGCTTTTCCGCCTGTTATATGGCTGTGAGCCGTATTACGACACTCCGGACTCTTGTGAGCCCGGTGTCAATTCGATTGCTTACAGCAATTGTAACCGAAAATTCAACGGAGGTTAATCCTTGGCGAATTCAAAAACAGCTGAAAAGCGTCACCGACAAAGCGTGGGTCGCCGGATGCGGAACCGGACTGCAAAGAGTGAAATCCGCACAGCAATGAGAAGATTCCTTGTGGCCGTCAAAGACGAAAACAAAGAAGCTGCAGAAGAGCAGTTTAATACTATCAGGAAACTTCTTGATACTGCTGTCAGCAGGGGCATCATGCACAAAAATACCGTTGCACGTAAGAAGTCCCGCCTGGCCAAACATCTCAATAACTTAAAGTAACGGCGGAATCTTCGCCCCTCATTTTGGGGGGCTGAAGGCTTCTGACGCCGTCCATCCCGCAATACACTTCAATTCATCATACCGCATGAATAGGGGATGAGAAGGAGTATCTGTGTCTAAAGTAAAAATGACCAAAGCAGAAATAGTTGATAATATTTCCGATTCAACAGGTATGCCGAAAAAAAACGTGCACAACATTATAGATCTGATGCTTTCCCAGGTAAAAGACGCATTATCTGAAGACCGTATCATCGAGTTGAGAGGCTTCGGCACCTTTGAGATCCGAACCCGGAAGGGCAGGGAAAAGGCGCGAAATCCGAAAACAGGCCAGACTGTCAAAGTTGAAGATCATGGTGTTGTGAATTTCCGTCCCGGCAAGGAACTGAAAGACAGTGCCTGGCCATTGAGGAAATAGTATTTTGAACTCTCAGTCGGATTCTTCCACGGCAGTGTCTCGAAGGGTTCTCAACCGGACGCTTTTCTTTCAGGAGATGCAATGTCATCAGGCAGCATGAAAGTTTCCCGAAATAATGGACAGGGCAGCCACGGGTTGCCCGAAGTACACGGACAAGGTTCCGGAAGCCATGGGGGTTGGCCCCGGGGTTCCGGGCAGTTTTTCAGGAACTGGCAGGTATTATTCTGTCGGTTCTTTTATTTTATCTGGCCAATCCCAACGATATTTCCCACGACGGGTTCGGCCTGCTGGGCTTTTTCGCCCTCCTTCCATTGATGTGGACCATCCACCGGGCTCCTTTCTGGAGACTTGCCCTGTACGGTCCGTTCGTCGGTTTTATCACCTATGCCCTGTTTAATATCTGGCTTGTCAACTTTCATCCCATGGCCATATTTATCGTGCCGGTAATTTACGCGGCATATTATATGCTGCTCATACCTCTGTTAAAGCTGCCGGTTCTCACCATGGGCTCTTATGCCTGGATTGCCCAGCTGTTTATCTGGCTGGGGTATGAGTATTTGCGCACCCGGGGGTTCCTGGGGTATGCATACGGAATTGTGGGGTACACCCAGTATCTCAATATTCCCCTGGTGAATGTCGCGTCCCTCACCGGTGTGTGGGGGGTGAGTCTGCTGGTAATACTGCCGCAGTTTTTCGCCGCACAGGTTCTCGCGTCGCCATCAGAGTGGAATGTGAAAAGCCGGCGCTTCATTATCCCCGCATCATCCATTCTTATTCTTCATGCGCTGGCAGTGACCTACGGCGTTGCAAGTCAGGTGGATTACAGCGGGGCCCCTGAAGTAAAAATGGCTCTTGTTCAGCAGAATGTGGATCCGAAAATCGGAGGCACCCGGGCATACCGAAACTCCATGGATGCCAGCATCCGCCAGACCCGGCTGGCCCTTGAAGAAGCCCCGGATACCGAACTGGTGGTGTGGTCTGAAACCAGTTTTATTCCTGCCATTGATTTTCACAGCAGATACAGAACCCAGCCCGAACGCTATGAATTGGTGGATGAACTTCTTGAGTATATCGATTCTACCAATATCCCGGTGCTTCTGGGAAACGGCGACGGGCAGCTTCAGCTGAACGATGACGGGGAGTATATCCGGAACGATTACAATGCCGTCTATTTGTACAGGGACAGGGATGACAGCGAGATTTACCGGAAACTTCACCTGGTTCCCTTCACCGAACATTTTCCTTACGAGAAGCAATTTCCCTGGCTCCATCGCCTCCTTGTGGAAAATGACACCAGTTTCTGGGAGAAGGGGGAAGAATGGACTATCTTCCGCCTGGAAAACGGACTGGAAGAGATGGAATCCCTGGAATTCGCCACCCCGATCTGTTTCGAGGATACCTTCGGGTACCTCAGCAGAGGTTTTGTTCAACGGGGAGCACAGCTGATCATAAATCTGACCAACGATTCATGGGCGGAGTCGGTTCCTTCGGCCACCCAGCATCTGGCCATGGCTGTTTTCCGGACAACGGAAAACCGCAGGAGCATGGTGCGCTCCACAAACGGCGGAATGACCGCAGTGATTGATCCAAATGGACGGATTATAGACAGCAATGAGCCGTTCACTGAGAGCTACATTATCAGTGATGTTCCCGTATACACCGCTTCCAATGGGCTGTATACCCGCATCGGTGATCTATTTGCCTATCTGTCTCTATCTGCAGGAATTATTTCAGTGATCGCTTCATGTGTGCTTTTGATTTTCCGGCCGGGGAAACGATCCGGCACAGAGCAGAATACGCAAACTACCACGTGATCGGGGTTCGGGGGCTTTCTCAATTGACAGAAACCCCGTTTCCTGTGAAAATATTAATAACCTTTGGGGGTATTTGATAATGCAGAAAGAGAAAATTCTCATAGTTGACGACGAACAAATTAACCTCGATTTCTTTGAGGTAATGCTCTCCAAATTAGGTTTTACCGTTGAAAAAGCTGAAGACGGTGAGCGTGCACTTCAGAAAGTCAAAGAGTGCAACCCTGATCTGATAATTCTCGACAATATTATGCCAAGGCTTTCCGGCTGGGAAGTTACAAAGATCCTGAAAAATGACGAAGAATATGCTGAGTATTCCAATATACCGGTAGTCATGTTTTCGGCCATGGATGATGTAAAGGACAAGATTGAGGGTTTTGAGTTGGGAGTGGAGGATTACATCACCAAGCCCTTCAATTTCTCAGAGGTTCTGGCCAGGATTAAGGCCGTACTCAGGGGCAGGGACCTGACCCAGCAGATACTTCAAAGGGAAAAACGGCTGGCTCTCACGGAAAGCCTCAACAACAGCCTGCTCTATTTTACCAACCATGTGAAGAAGCCCACATCAGATCTACTGCAGATGGCCCAGAACCTGGATGCAGATGATGCGGGGGCGGTAAAAAAGTTCGTTCAGAGCGTAATTGCGGAAACCGAGGAAACTCTTGCCACACTCAGCGGTCTTGAAGACAAAGTTCAGGATCTGAAAGTACAGGGTGACAAGCTGAAAGAAGACGAAGTAAGTCTGGAAAGTCTTGAACTTAAGTATCAAAAGCATTTTAATAACTACAGGGCAAAGAACGTAAACATGTGAACCTGCCCAGCCCAGGGCGGTGCGGTGGTGCGAATACCCGGAGTAGACCATGATAAGCGAAGAAAAACAGCAGCTTCTTGAGCTTTTCGCCCAGGGGCGAAAATATTACAAACTCATGAACTTTGAGGAAGCACTGAAAACCTTCCAGAAGGCTCGGGAAATAGATCCCAGCGACGGTCCAAGCAGAGTGTATGAACTGCGCTGCAAGCATTATTTGAAGAATCCCCCGGAAGACGACTGGGACGGAGTCTTCACCATGAAAACAAAATAACCCGGCAATGCATCCTTTGAGATATTCCTGCAGGGCAGTAATCATACGGAGAATACATGTCATCCTCATTCGATAAGAGCGTACTGGAACATACACGGACCCGACTGGGGTCCCAGACTTTTTTGAAAGGTGAGCTGAAATTCGACAGCTCCATGCGGATAAGCGGACGTTTTCAGGGAAAGATTTCATCCGGCGGATTCCTTTACATAGAAGAGGGCGCAGAAATTGAAGCAGACCTTTTCGTGCAGGATGTGGTTGTGGGCGGAACTGTGCGGGGTAATATCGAAGCCCAGGGAATGGTTGAAATGCTGGACAGTGCCAAAATATATGGAAATGTCCGGTCTGCCAAGCTGAGAATCGCCGACGGAGTAATTTTCGAGGGACGCTGCGAAATGATCCGGAAAGCCGAAAGTGTTGATATTTTTTCTTCTCCGGTAAAAGAACTCCGGGAAAATATCCAGAACGGCGATTGACCCCATCGGAGGAAACAAACCCTTCATGCGACTGTTTCTGACCAACGAGAGCTTCAGCAGCACTATTGTTGAGGTGGAGTACGAAAGGCACTGTTCCGAGCCGGCTTCAATTGAAACCGCTGAAGGAATTCAGCTGTCCGTACCCGATCATCTTCTTTCCGCCGAGCTGCTGCCCGAACATCTGCGTACAGAAAACGAGGCAGATCTGTCGGTGATCAGCGCATGTATATTGCTGAAGCTGTGTGAATCCAGGGAGCAGAGGCTGTCACTGGCGGAAAGCTGTACGGGAGGGGCCATGGCTTCCCGGCTGACCGCTTTTCCGGGAAGCAGCCGTGTATTTGATTTTTCAGCGGTGACCTACAGTAATTCAATGAAACACAGGGTGCTGTCCGTACCCTGGGAAATACTGGACGAATATGGAGCCGTTTCACCCCGGACTGTTGAAATGATGTACCGGGGTGTACTGAATATCAATCCTGGAACCGGCGCCTGCGCCGTAAGCGGAATTGCCGGACCCGGCGGAGGCAGCACGGAAAAGCCGGTGGGACTTGTGTACATTGCCACCGGCTGGAATGACCGGTCTCCGGACATACGGAAACGGCTGTTCAGCGGAGACAGAGGTGCAATTCAGCATAAGGCGGTGGTATCCGCCAATGTGCAACTGATCCATGGGCTGTTGAACTGTTGACAGTTTCGAAGAGGGCATACTATAGTGAACCACAATCCGATTAATAGACGTTCCTTTCAAAAATCAGCATACGTAAGTATATAGCCAACCCCCACTACCTATCTGGAGAATTTATGCCAATTATCAGAAGAAAAAGAAACGAAGATCACTCCGAAGAAGAATCCTCAAAGGAAGACTCCTTGAAAGAAGACAGCTCTCCGTCCAATACGGCGGATCATGATACACAAACAGACTCAGGAAATCATACATCCCGGGATAATTCCGGATCCCCGGGAGACAGTGGTGATTCCTCAAGCGGAACATCCGGACCCGCCGGCGATGAGAGTAATTCAGGCCGCAATTCGGATAATTCCGCCGATTCGGAAGCTGAACACTCCAATAATTCCGGAAGTTCCGATTCTTCCCGGAGTGAATCCCGGAAGGGCGGCGAAGTAGGTTTCCAGAACAAAGACGGCGGGGAACAGGGAACTCAAAACGGATCATCCTCCCAGGAAAGTGGCGGAGATGCCGGAAGCGGTTCTCAGCGCAAAAATTCCCGTGGTCAAAACTCATCCCGAAACGGGAGCTCCTCCGGCAGCGGTTCCGGATCATCCTCACGAAATTCCGGCGGAAACGGAAAAGGTAAGGGATCGAATAAAGGAAAAAAGCGAAAGGTCAGAGTGGAAGTGAAAAAAGACAACGGCGATTCAGCCGGTTATCAGTCAGCTCCCGGCGGCCAGGACCATGAGGGCGGTGCTTCCGGCCCCCCCAAGCCCATGAGCAAAAGCCTGAGCATCAATGATCTCATTACAACCCATATGCAGGGACTTCGGGATTTCGCCGCACAGATGGGAATCAGCAAGGAAAACATGCTCTCTTTGAAAAAACAGGAGATCATATTTGCCATCCTGAAAGCCCACACCGATCGGAACGGAACCATTTATGCATACGGAAGTCTTGAAATCCTTCCCGACGGCTACGGATTCCTCCGTTCTCCCCAGAACTCATATCTTCCCGGCCCCGACGATATTTATATATCACCCAGCCAGATCAGACTGTTCAATCTGAAGACCGGAGACACCGTATACGGACAGATCCGTCCTCCCAAGGATGGAGAACGCTTTTTCGCAATGCTCAGGGTTGAGTCGGTGAACTTCGACAACCCGTCGGTAGCCCAGACCCGAATTCCTTTTGACAACCTTACTCCGCTCTATCCCAATGAACGGCTGAATATGGAAACCAAAAACGGAGAGGTGAGCACTCGGATGATCAACCTCTTCTGCCCCATCGGAAAAGGGCAGCGGGGACTGCTGGTTGCTCCTCCCAGAACCGGAAAAACCATTCTTCTCCAGCGTATTGCAAACGCAATCACGGAGAATAATCCCGACGTGTATCTTATAGTTCTGCTCATTGATGAACGTCCGGAAGAAGTTACCGACATGCAGCGGAATGTGAAAGCCGAGGTTATCAGCTCCACCTTTGACGAACAGGCAACCCGGCATGTACAGGTTGCGGAGATGGTGCTGGAAAAAGCCCGGCGCATGGTGGAGCATGGCAAGGATGTGGTTATTCTCCTGGACTCCATCACCCGGCTTGCCCGTGCCTACAACCAGACGGTCCCCACATCCGGTAAAATACTCTCAGGGGGTGTGGATTCCAACGCCCTTCACAAGCCCAAGCGATTTTTCGGCGCAGCCCGGAACATTGAAGGCGGGGGAAGCCTCACCATTGTAGCAACCGCCCTTATCGAAACCGGAAGCCGCATGGATGAGGTGATCTTCGAAGAGTTCAAGGGAACCGGTAACATGGAAGTGAACCTGGACCGGAAAATGGCCGACCGCCGTCTGTATCCTGCAATAAATATCAAACGATCGGGAACCAGGAAGGAAGATCTGCTTCTGGACGAGAAAGAACTGCAGAAAATGTGGGTGCTCCGGAAGGTGATTAACCCTATGGAAGATAACGAGGTACTGGAACTGCTTATTGACAGGATGCGCAAAACTAAGAATAATGAGGCCTTCCTGCGGTCGATGAATACCTCGCCGGCCGGTGAATAATAATCCTCTTTCCCGGGGAGTTCGGCTGAAACACTGCCTGCTCGCACGGAGGGGAGGACATATACGAGAGGTGACATTATGAAAAAAGATATTCATCCAGAATATCGAACCGTTGCATTCAAGGATATAGCCAGCGGAACCGTGTTTCTTACCCGGTCCACTGTTGAAACCAAAAAGACCTTGAAACATGATGATGGAAACGAGTACCCGCTCTATGAGCTGGAAATTTCCTCAGCATCCCATCCCTTCTTTACCGGCAAGCAGCAGCTTGTTGATACAGCCGGTCGGGTTGAACGGTTCAAGAAAAAGTACAACATCAAATAATTGTACACATTCTGAAAGACAGCTGTGCTGTCTGCGGATTATAGGCATACCGGCGACGGTATGCCTTTTTTTTGTAATCTTGACCGGGCAGCCGGGCAGCCGGGGAGGGAACGGGGCTGTCAGTCGGGTAGATATTCCAGAGTTATTCCCGGTCAAGTATCAGTGGTGAAATAACCTCCGGTGCCGCTCCGCCGGAGAACAACCGGCGATACCCCAGTACCAGAGCGCCAAGAAGCCCGGCAGTCACCACCCAGGCAAGCCAGTCTCCGAAGCGGGTGTACACTGTTTCGGGCATGCTTCGTGCAACGGGAATTTCTGCCAGAAGATAATCTGCCCTGAACATGGGAATTTCAGCTGCAATTTCTCCGCTGGGAAGAATGATGCTGGTAACCCCGCCGTTGGTGGCCCTCAGCAGAGGGCGCCGGTTTTCTATTGCACGATAACGGGCGGATACCAGATGCTGCATTTGGGCTGAATAGGTCTGACTCCATGCGTTATTTGTAAGGTTCAACAGTGCATCGGCCCCGGCTTTCACGAAAAATCTGCTGTTATATGCAAAGGAATCCTCAAAACACACCGGAGTACCGATGTGAAGGTCCTGCCGGGGAAAATCGAAGAGAGTCACCGACTCTCCCGGCGTCCATCCGCTTGCCGGGATACCGATTACATCTTCCAGAAAGGTACTGATAAAGGGAAAATCGGTGAGGGGAACATGCTCGGCGAATGGAATGAGATGAATCTTGCCGTAGTCCTGAAGGATCTCTCCTTCCGGACTGATCTGTATTACCCCGTTCATTGCAATAAACGGATCCCTGCTTCTCAGCAGAGGTGCTCCGGTGATTAAAGAACCTTCCAGTTCCGGCAGAAAGTCTCTGAAGGACAGATCCCGGGGGAAATTTCGGTAAAAGCTGCTCTCCGGAGTGTAGGGATAACTCAGGCTGGTTTCGCTCCAGCTGATAATATCCGGCTGCCGTCCGTACTGATCCAGGGCCTCAGCTATCCCCTCACGGGTCAGCTCCATGGCGATCGACATACCTGTTGAAGGATCGGATTCAGCCCAGCTGTCCACATTCTGTTGAATGAGAAGTACCAGTTCAGTTCTCTCAGCGTTCTGCTCCATCCGGGAAATCTGTCCGTGGCGGATCACTCCGTATGCCGAAAAACAAAGGGTGATTAGAAGCGCAGCGGCAACTGATCGCAGTCCGGACGGGAACCGCCCCAAACCTGTGAAGCGGGCGTTGGCTGGCTGAACCTCGAATCCACCCCTGCCCCGGAGCAGGATCTGTGCAAGGCCGGCCTGGAAAAACAAAACGGTGAAACTGAGAGCCCAAATGCCGGTGAGTTCGCTGATCTGGTTGATGAAGATGAAGTTGTGAAAGGGAAAGGCTGCGAGATTCCAGGGAAACGCAAGATATCCCCGGCTTTTAAAAAACTCGAATGCAGTCCAGGCCAGTGCAAACAGCAGCGGCCGGAAGGGATGGCTTTTAGGTGTGTGATTCCCAGGTGCCAGGAGGAAATACAGCAGCCGGAAAAACCCCAGATGATAGACTATGTACACCACCGTTACTCCGCCGATGGTCCACAGGGAATACTCACCGAAGTTTGTCAGCCAGAAATAACTGGAAAGGGTGAAACTCAGGGCATATATGAGTGCCGAGAGACGAAGCTGATTGCGGGTCAGCCCGGCTGTTGTGACCAGAAAATAGAGGGGGATATAAGAAATCAATCCGAACAGCCAGTTCCCCTGAAGGAACAGTTCATTGGGCTGGGCAAGCCAGTTCAAAAGAGCCGCCAGCAGGGGAAAAAGAAGAATTTTGTGGTAATGGGATCGGGGTACGTTCATAATACAGGAGAGCATATCAGAAAAATCCTTTTTGTTGATACGTTTCTGATAATCAGGTACTATTATTTCAAAGTCCAGGGAGGGCTGTTTGGACCGGGATTACGTTGAACTTCATACAACAGAATATCACCACAAGCCTGATGTCATGGTTTCCGCCCCGGGAGTTGCCAATCTCATGGGTGAACATACAGAATTTGCCGAGGGCCATGCCCTGAGCTTTGCCCTTCCTTTCAGAATGTATGTGGCGGTTTCCCCCCGGGACGATCACAGTTTCAAGTTTTATGCCGCAGATCTGGATGAGCGAAAGAAATGCAGCCTCTCAAATCTCAAGTATAAGCGGGAAGACCGCTGGGCGAACTTCATAAAAGGTTCCATTTACGGCCTGCAGAACATGGGCTGCACCATTGAAGGGCTGAATGTGACCGTAGGCGGCGATGTACCAAGCGGTATCGGTCTGGGCAGTTCAGCAGCCATCGTGGTGGCCGCCACCCGAGCCATTGCCGGACTTCAGAATTTTCCCCTCAGCGAACTGCAGCTGCTGCAATGCGCCCACCAGGCGGAGACGGCATTTCTCCATGAAGATACCGGTTTTCTGCCCCATCTGGCCTGCCATCATGCTCTGCCCGGCAAAATCAGCCTTATCGATACCCACAGCCTCAGCGTCGAACATATGGATTATTCACCGGGAAATGTACGAATGGTACTCCTGGACTCCAAGGTTCCGCCCCAGGAGTTTGAGGAAGACAGGGTTGAGCGTCATCAGCTCACCGATGACTGCATGAATCAGCTGAAAGAAAAACTGGGCGGCAGGGATTATCGGAACCTGACCATCAGGGAAATCCGCCAAAGTCTCGGCATCCTTTCCGAATCCAGACGGCGTGTATGCATTCATGTTGCCCAGGAATATCAGAGAGTATCAGAAGTCTACGGCTATCTGCAGGAAGGCAACTACGCTGAAGCGGGGAAAGAGATGTTCCGCAGCCATGAGGGTCTGAGAGATCTCATGGAATTATCGGTACCGGAAATCGACTGGGTGGTAAAACGGAGCATGGAGATGGACGGCGTATACGGTGCCCGTCTCACCGGCCGGGGGTTCGGCGGATGCGTGCTTCTGCTTATCGATAAAGAACATATGGATACATACCGTGAACGCATGGATGAATACGAACGGATTTTCGGGTTTCACCCGGAGATGATCGAGGTAAGCCCCGGTGAGGGAACCCGAAAGGAATTATAGATTTCGCCCATACGGCGGAATCTGTAACGGCTGATATCTGCACTGCAAAAGCTGATACAATGGACAAGCGGTGCCAATGAAAAACCGGTGCCATTGGACAAGCGGTGCCAATGGACAACCGATGATAGATACGGCATGAAGGAATTACTCTGGAAATGAAAATACTTCTGAGCAATGACGACGGAATAGACAGCGAGGGAATCCGAATTCTCAAAACAGTGGTTCAGCAATATCATCCCGATGCGGAAATCTGGATTGTTGCTCCCGACGGAGAGCGCAGCGGCATGTCCCACTCAATTACCCTCAGGGATTCCATCCGTGCAAGAAAAATCGCAGAACATGAGTATCAGACCAGCGGGTCTCCTGCGGACTGTGTGATGACTGCGGTAATGGGAATAATGGATTCACGTCCCGATGTGATTATCTCGGGGATCAACAGAGGGCCCAATCTGGGAACGGATATTACCTATTCCGGCACCGCAGCCGCAGCCCGGCAGGGTGCGTATATGAATATTCCATCCATTGCCGTAAGCCTGAATGGATTTCATCCTCCGCTTCACTATGCTCCCCTGGCGGAAACGGTTGCAAAAAACCTTGAGGCATTCATCCGTCTCTGGGATGAGCATCATTTTATCAATATTAATGGACCGAACATTCCCGGCGGAGGGAAGGATGTCCGGATAACCTATCCCGGCAGGCGATTGTACAAGGATGTTCTGGAGTGGTTTGATGCTCCGTCCGGTGACCGCTACTGGTTTCTTGCCGGAGAACCGGTTGATAACAGCGACGAACCCGGTTCGGACTGGGAAGCGGTAAGTCAGAATCTGGTTTCCATCAGTCCCGTGCATTTGCACCCGCTGAATAACGAAATTGATTCCGAATACGAACAGACGGATTTTGTCATATAGGGTGCTTCAGCCATGCTGGAGCAATAACAGGGAGTACGGACTGTGCAAAAAGGCATACACCTATACAAGGAAGGCAAGTTTCAGGAGGCCCTGAGGTTTTTCCGGAGCATAGATGTTGAGGAAGATCAGTATTCCCAGGTCTCATACTACCTCGGTCTGTGCTACACCCGGCTGGAGCAGTACGATGAGGCCCTGATTTACCTTGACCAGGTAATCGCCTCCTCAGATGATTTCGCTCAGGCGTATCAGAGCAGAATGGTGATCGGATACATATATGCTGAGACCGGCCGGTACCGGCTGGCGGAGTTCGAATTTCAGCATCTTTTGGATGAGGGATACGAAAGCGCACGGGTTCACGCTGCTCTGGGATATATTCTCTATGAACAGGGCAATATTCCGGGAAGCATTAAAAATCTGGAGGAAGCGCTGAATATCGATCCCGAGAATCCCACCGCACTGAACTCTCTGGCATTTATTATGGCAGACCAGGGGTTGAGACTTTCCGTGGCAAGGGATTACATCCGGAGAGCGCTGAATATCAGGCCGGACAGTGCAGCATACATGGATACTCTGGGATGGGTACTCTTTAAGAGCGGTGAGCTGGAGGGCGCCATGAAAGCCCTGAAGAAGGCACGGGATCTTGCACCGGATGAGAAGGAAATTCAGGAACATTTTGCACATGTGAAAAAAGCGGGTATGATAAATTCATGAAGGTATTGCAGAACTTCCATCCCGCAGCTGCGGGAGCGAACAGACGGCGTATGTTGTTTTCCATTCTCATGCTGCTCCTCCTGGGTGCCTCAACACTTTGGGCACAGGTTGATTTTGACGCCCTGAATGCCTCCGAGAGTTTCCGGGAGGGAGTGGTGAGCTTCCACCGGGGGCGGTATAACGAGGCAATCCTTGCGTTCCAGAGAAGTCTCAGTTTTGTATCGGACGACAACCTTACCAGGGAATGGCTGGGAAGGGCACTCTATTTCAGCGGTTTTGAAGATGCCGCATTGAATGAGTGGGAGCGGATCGAGAGTGCCGGTGAGGCTTCTCCCTCGCTGCGCGCCTTTATTGACCATGTCAGATCCCGTCAGAGCCTTGCGGGAGAACTGGGAGAGGACAGGGATTACCTGATCCTTGAGGAATTCGAGGCAGATGAGTATCAGAATTCCATGCTTCATCCTGGCGGAATAGTGCCCGACGGAACAGGCCGCAGCTATGTCACCTCCTTCAGCGGAAACAGCATACAGCTCCTGGATCAAAGCGGGCGCATTCTGGACACTCTCATCGGTGGACTTTTTCCCCTCTCCGGACCCTATGACCTGGATCTGTATGAAGATGAAATTTATGTAAGCAACTTCCTCTCCGACACAATTTCCGTGCTTGATTTGCAGGGCAATACCGTCAGACGCTTCGGCAGCACAGGCATCGGCGATGAACAGCTGATCGGCCCCCAGTATGTGAGCATTGCCCCCGAGCCCGCCCTTTATGTGAGCGATTTCGGCAATCAGAGAATCGTGAAATATGACCTGGAGGGAAATCTTCTTTTTCACTTCGGGGCTCCTCCCGCATTTCGCAGCAGTCCCTCTGTGTTTCAGGGCTTCGCCCGGATTGGAGGAATTACTGCTGTGGAAGACGGAATCTTTGCTGCCGATAACCGCAGCGGTTCACCGGTGCTCCATTTCTTTGATCACAGCGGAAATATACTGGAAAGCTTTCCGCTGCCCCGGCTGGATGAAATTGAAGATATCCATGCCCAGTCCCCTCAGGAAATTATCATCACAAGCCGCAGCGCAGTATACCGTTTCAATTCTTCGGATTTGAGTCTCCGTGAGCTGCATCAGGCGGCAGAAAACAGAAATGCACAGTTTATCTCTGCCCGACTGGACGATAACGATAATCTGCTGGTGAGCGATTTTCGAAACAGCCGGGTGGCATTCCTTTCCAGATTGTCTGGCCTCTATTCGGGATACCATGTGGAAATTCTCCGGGTGGAATCATCTGATTTTCCCCGGATCTATGCGGAAGTGTCCGTACGGGACTTCACGGGGAACCCCGTTCTTGGCCTGGACACAAACAATTTTATCCTTACAGAAGACGGTTTGCCCCTTGACGGCTGGGATCTTGAATACAGCGGTTCATTCGACACCCACAGCAGCATAGCTCTGATTATGGAATCGTCCCAGGCCAGGGAGGATGCGGAATTCCGGGAACGCCAGGCCGAAGGCCTGGATCAGACGCTTCAGGCAATTTCTTCCATGGATACTTCCCCTTCTCTGAGAATCGTTTCTGCGGGACTGTCACCGGTCCTTGAATACGACCGGGGGGATGATCCGGGAAATATTCCCGCCATCCTGGAAAATCTGGGTGCCGACCGGGAATGGAGGCTGGACCAGGCAATCCGTCTCGCAGGAGACAGGCTGCTGCTTGACCAGAGCAAGCGGGAGCTGGTGTTCATCGGACGGGGCAATCTGCCGGATTGGGCGTTTGAAAACATCGGTCTGAATCAGACTCTGGCCTATCTCCGGAACAACAGCATCAGGCTGAGTTTTATACAGATAAGCGATACACCGGTGGATCCCGCTCTGGAATATCTCCTTGAACAGAGCGGCGGCCGACGTTATCGGCTGTTTCAGCCCCGGGGACTGAATGATATGGCCGGGGATTTTGAAGCGCGCAGAACCGGAATATATCTGTTCCAATCCAATTCATTGTTTGACGCTGACTTTGGAAGAAAGTATCTTCCTATAGAGGTCGAGGTAACCCACTTCACCAAGAGCGGAAGGGATGAATCGGGATATTTTGCACCTCTGGAATTCTAAAAGCTGCAGAGGCGCAGTCACATGACCCTTACAGTTCTGAGGGAAGCTTCAATCACAGACGAAGGATCACATGCTGTGCCGATGCAGCAGCGACAATGGGAGTATTGCTATGCCTGAACCCGGTGGACAGGGTGATGTTCAGCTGAAGAAAAAAACAGACCTGAAAAAGCCCGACATGTATAAGGTCATCATGCTTAATGATGACTATACGACCATGGAGTTCGTGGTTGAGGTCCTTATGAAGTTTTTTCAGAAGGACCCGGTGAATGCTCAGCGGATTATGTTTGAAATCCACGAAAAAGGGGCCGGCGATGTGGGTACATTCACCTACGATATTGCACAAAGCAAGGTCCAGAAGGTGCACCGCTACGCCAGGGAGAAAGAGTTTCCCCTGCGGTGCAGAATCGAAAAAGCCTGAAACCAAGAGGTATATATGAAAGTTAGCGGTGAAGTCCAGGATATACTCAACTCAGCATATCAGGAAGCGTTGAGCTGGCAGCATGAATTTCTCACCCCCGAACACGTACTCTATGCGGCCCTGAATTTTCCCTATCCCAGGGAAGTGATCAGTCATTGCGGCGGGGAACCGGATGAACTCCGGGAACAGCTGAAAGAATTTCTTATGGAAAACACCCCCACTGTGGAAAACAGCGAACCCCTCTCATCTGCTTCGTTTAATCATGTATTTGAACGGGCGGTTCTCCACAGTCATCATGTGAACAAAGATACCATTGAACCCGGGGACATTCTCGTTTCCCTCTTCGATGAGCCCGAAAGCCACGGCCGCTATTTCCTTGAGCAGGCTGGCGTTGAGCGGATCGGACTTCTGGAGATAATCAGTCACATTCTGGGAAGAAGCGAACAGGATATGAACAACCAGGGTGATGACGATGATGACGACGACGATGATGATGAGATCTTTGCCTCAGGCGATGAGGAAGGTGATGAAAATTTCTTCGCCGCTCAGGAAGATGAATCAGAGGCTCAGAGCAGCGGAAAAAAATCCTCAGGGAAGAAAAAGAAGGCAATCAAGGCGTTTACCCGGGATCTTGTTGCCGCAGCCGGGAATGGGGAAATCGATCCAATCATCGGAAGGGATGAAGAACTTGAGCGCACCATGCAGGTACTCATGCGCAGAATTAAAAACAACCCCGTACTCATCGGAAAACCGGGGGTCGGGAAGACTGCAATTGTGGAGGGGCTTGCCCGCGCACTGTCCCATGATGAAACTCCGGATCTTCTGAAAAACTATCAGCTTTTGGCCCTGGACATGGGTGCATTGGTTGCAGGAACCCGTTACCGGGGGGATTTTGAGGAACGGATGAAACTTCTTATGAAGGAAGTGGAATCCCAGAACAATATTATTCTCTTCATTGATGAGCTGCACACAGTGGTTGGAACCGGTGCGGCATCAGGCGGCAGCATGGATGCATCCAACATGCTCAAGCCTGCATTGGCTTCCGGAAAAGTGCGGATTATCGGCGCGACCACACCCGAGGAATACCGCCGTTTCATCGAACGGGACCATGCCCTGGCCAGGAGGTTTCAGAGCATCGAGGTCCCCGAGCCTTCACAGGACGACGCCTATGAAATCCTGAAAGGGCTGAGAAAGAATTACGAAGACCATCATCATGTGCGTTACAGCGACGATGCCCTCAGGCAGGCAGTAGAGCTTTCGGATCAGTATATTAACGAACGCTATCTGCCGGACAAGGCCATAGATGTAATTGATGAGATCGGTGCACTCATCCGCCTGCGGACCTTCAGATTTACCGCCCAGGAAGCCCTTGAGAAGGCCAGACAGGAAACAGAAGAAAATTCCGCAGTCAAACCCGAAAACCCCAGCCCGGAAGAAAGAAAAACCGAATCCGGCCAGTCTGAATCCGAACAGACTGAATCCGAACAGACTGAATCTGAAAAGGCTGAAGCTGACCAGACTGAAGCCGAAAAGACCCAAAACGCCGGTGATGAAACCACTCCTGTCCGGAACGACTCCGACTCCGCCGGTGAAGCAACCCAAAGCGCTTCGGGCGATGACGAATCGGGCCCGGAGGAGAGGGGTGAATCCGGGACCAATGAAGAATGGGACCGGGAGCTGTGGCCTGAAGTGAGCGTAGAGGATATTGAAACGGTAATTTCCAAAATCGCACGGGTCCCAAGAAAGCGGGTGTACGGTAACGAACGGGAAAAGCTAAAAACCCTTGAATCGGGTATTCTTTCAACCCTCTACGGACAGGATGAAGCAGTGAACACCGTGGTGGAATCCATTAAGCGCAGCCGGGCCGGTTTCCGTAAGGCGGACAAGCCGGTGGCTAACTTTCTCTTTGTGGGCCCCACCGGTGTGGGCAAAACCGAACTTGCCCGACAGCTCTCCGAACAGATGGGCGTACAGCTTATCCGTTTTGACATGACCGAATACCAGGAGCGTCATTCGGTGAGCCGTCTCATCGGGAGTCCTCCGGGCTATGTGGGCTTTGAGGAAGGCGGCATGCTCACCGAATCCATCCGCCGGAACCCCCATGCGGTGCTGCTGCTGGATGAAGTGGAAAAGGCCCATCCGGATATCTACAATATCCTTCTGCAGATCATGGATTATGCAACTCTCACCGACAACTCCGGCCGGAAAGCGGATTTCCGAAATGTGATTCTGATTATGACCAGTAATGCCGGCGCCCGGAATATCGGAAAGAGCCTCATTGGCTTCGGAGAACGGGTGATGGACCGTGCCGCAATTCACGATGCAGTGGATAAAACTTTCTCACCGGAATTCCGAAACCGCCTGGATAAGGTGGTGGTCTTCAACGGCCTCAATCAAGAGGCAGTGGTGGATATTGTCGAAAAGGAACTGGAAAGCTTCCGGCAGCAGCTGGAGGAAAAAGATGTTCAGGTTAAGGTTGATAAGGATGTGGTTCGCTTCCTGGCAGACCAGGGCTACAGTGAAGAGTTCGGTGCCCGGAATATCAGCCGCACCGTGGATGACCTTATCCGTGCCAGATTCATAGACGAGGTTCTGTTCGGGAAGCTGGAAAACGGCGGGAAAGCCCGGGTGAGTCTGGATCCCCAGGGTGAAAATGCTGAAGATAAAATAGTGATCAAGTTCACCCGCAGAAGAAGGAAAAAATCCAAAACATCCCAGGCTCCCGTGAGCGAGCATGTATGATTTTTCTTCCATAGAGGAACTCTCCCATTACTACCGGATTACCCTCCCGGATCCCGGGGATGCAAATCCCCAGGGGATTCTGGGAGTAGGGGGGAACCTCTCTCCGGGATTGCTTTTATCGGCATATGAACAGGGCATATTTCCCTGGTTCTCTGAATCCGATCCTATATTATGGTGGAGTCCCGATCCCCGCTGTGTATTTCACCCCGCCGATATTCATATTTCCAGCCGGAACCGCCGCATGCTGAAAAAGTCAGGCTATGTACTGAATATGGACCGGGACTTCTCCGGGGTAATTCGCCACTGCGCAAAGGTGGCCCGGAAAGATGAAGATGGCACCTGGATAACCCCGGAAATGATCGCCGCATACACCGAGCTCCACCGTCTGGGCTACGCCCACTCTGCGGAAGTATACGCCGACGGTGAGCTGGTTGGCGGGTTGTACGGTGTGAGCAGGGGCAGAATATTTTGCGGTGAATCCATGTTCTCCCTGGAACCCAATGCATCCAAGTTCGCTCTTGCCGGCCTGGCCCGCTTTCTCCATCGTTCCGGGTGCAGCATCATCGATTCCCAGGTGGAGAACCCCCATATTCTTTCCCTGGGGGCCCGGAATATTCCCCGGGACCAGTATCTCGCCGAACTTTCCCGGGCATTGAAATATCCGGATATTCAGGGCTGGGGTGAAGTGGAATATCGTGCCCTGAACTTTTTTGAATCATGGAAACCGCTCACCGGCGACTCGGCTTCGGGTTAAACGCTGTATGTAGCCTGTATTCCCCAATGTTTGTGCAGACCAGAGTTTTTTCGACTAAACTTTCTGTATGCAGAGATGCGTCTCGATTACCCGGTGAGTATACGTACCGGATGAGTTGAAGTGCCGGGTGAATAGAGGCAATGCGTCCAAATTTTGATCACTGCCACGCGAAATCCGGAGGAAAGGGGCCATGATTTTCAAAGAACATGGTGTATATGATATTTCCGTTCAAAAGCGTCTATTGGTGGTGAACGCCACCGGTCCATGGAACGCAGAGGCGGCACAGCATTTCGCTTCCCGGGTTAAAGCGACTGTATTGAAGAACTGGACAGACGAAACCTGGGCCATGATAGCCATTCTTCACGGCCAGGGCCTGTACACAGAATTTTCCACGCCGATTCTTAAGGACCTTCATGCCTGGCGGGTAGCACACGGACTGCGCCACATTGCGATTATTCACAGCGAAGAGAACCCTGAAAGCTCCGTTCTCACAGAATATCAGTTTGATGATATCTACCGCTCGCTGCAAAAAGGCAGCTGTGTCCAGCGCTACTTCAGATCTGTGGGGCAGGGGATGGAGTGGATGAAAGCTCTGGGTTACATCAGTACTTAAACCTGCTTCCGCCGATAAATTCCCTGAGAATGGAGAGGTCGGGTACGAACTCTCTTTGAACGGGAAGAAAAGCATCCAATATGCCCAGAAGTCTCCGAGCCTGGGAAAAATGTCTGGATGACGGATGAATTTCCTTCAAAAGGGGTTCTGCATGTGCTTTCAGCACACCAAGCTCGTAATCCAGGGCCGAGTTGAAGGTTGCATCAGCCTCATCCTGAAACGGAAATATATGTGTGTGCTCCCCCCTGCGAACCGATGGCCATCGCATAATACTTTCCCGGGCGCTGTAACCACGGTATCGGTGATCCCGGACTATCCGGCGTATCAGCCGGTTATCGCTGGTTGATATGCGATTGCTGTCATCCAGGTTTATCTGGGTGAGTGCTGATATGTAAATGCGGTAACTTTGTTCCTCCGGGATTTCCGGGGTAAGGGCGGGATTCAGCCCGTGAATCCCTTCAATTATCAGAATACCGTCTTCTTCCAGTTCAAGCTCGAAATTATTGTATTCAGGGAGACCGTTGACAAAATCGAAGCGTGGAATGCCTACGGTCTTTCCGTTGATTAAATCCAGCAGATGGCTGTTCAGAAGGGGGATATCCAGAGCCTTAATGCTCTCAAAGTCATAGTTTCCCTCATCATCAAGGGGGGTGTTTTCCCGTGCAATAAAATAATTGTCCAGGGAAAGGCTTCTGGGGTGGAGCCCCAGACTCCGCAGTTCGATGAGAAGGCGTTTGGCGAAGGTGGTCTTTCCGCTTGAAGACGGTCCGGCAACAAGAATTATTTTCGGAAGCTCATCCCTTTGCTGGATATCCTGGGAGATCCTGGCAAGTTTCTGTGCCTGGAGTGATTCCGCAACCCAAATAAACTCCTTGATCCGTTTTTCTTGCACCAGCTGGTTCAGCTTCCCCACGGTATCCACTTCCAGGATTTCCGCCCAGCGGTGATACTCGCTGTAGGTCTGGGTAAGCACCCGGACATCCCGAAAATCTCCTGCTTTCGATCCATCGCCGCCGGGCTGGGGATAAATAAGTACAAAACCTGAAGAGTGGGACTTGAGATGAAAACTGCCGACCATGCCGCTGTTGGGAAGAAGGGGCCCATGAGCCAAGTCGATATATGATTCACATTCATATATCCTCAAATGGGGCTGTGTATAATGCTGCATGAGCAGAAGAGTGCTGTATCTGTCGTGCTTGCAGAAATACTCCTCCAGTTTCTCGTACTTTCTGATGTTCAGCGCTATATGAAGGTCCTCAGACCTGATGCGCTCGATTTCCTGCTGCAGTGTATCCAGATCTTCCCGGGATACGCTATCTTTTCCCCGGTAGGAAAAGAACATGCTCTCGCCAATGCTGTGACCAATGACCAGCTGCCTTCCGGGAAAAACGTTATGAGAAGCCATGCTCAGTATGAAATCCATGCTGCTGCGCTGAATCGTCACTCCCCGGGGAGAATCCATGGGGATTATTTTCAGCACACCTCCGGTTTGAAGTTCCTCCTGCAGGGGAAGAACATTATGATCCAGTATCACCCCCGCTGGAAGCCCGGTCTGCTGAATTTGCTTTGAGTACAATTTTTCCACTGCCTGGAGGGCGGTGCTGTGCCGCGGCAGGAAAACCGTGTTTCCCGAGTCTGACTGAAGTTCAATGTTCATGCAGCCCCCCGGTCCGGCTGGTGGCTTGGGTATTAGCCAGGCAGACTTGGCTATCAGCCCGGGCTATTCGCCTTTCAGCGCTTCCCTCAACTTGGACGCCTTGGTGTTGGGAATTACTCCCACGATGCGATATTCCTCGTTCAGAGTGTTCACCACCGGATTTTCCATGTATTGGCCCCCTTTGGGACCCAGGAGAAGTTTTACCAGAGGGGTTCGGGGGTGCTCCTGGAAGGTCTTCACCACCATGCCCTGTGCACCGTTTTCCACCTGAACAAAGGTTCCGATGGGGTACACCGAAAGAGCCTTCACCAGCCCGCTGAGCACTCCGGCATCGTAGCGGGTGCCCCGGTTCTTGAGCAGCTCAACCACTGCGTGATGGCCGTCCAGGGCCACACGGAAGGGGCGGTCTGAGTTCATGGCGGCAAACGAAGAGGCTACAGAGACAATCTTGGCATACTGGCTGATCCGTTCGCCGGTGAGGTTCCGGGGATACCCGCTACCGTCAATATTTTCGTGGCTTTCCAGTACACCCAGGCATACCGCCATGGGATAATCATGGGTTCTCAGGATTTTAAACCCGAGTGCGGTATGTGCGGTTATGGCTTTGCGTTCCTTTTCATTCAGAAGCTTGTCCGTCATATACAACTGGCTCGGGAGTTTGATCATTCCGATTTCATGGAGCAGGCAGGTTGTAGCCAGCTCTATCATTTTGTGGGGCGGAAGATGCATTTCCAGACCCAGGATGGTGCCTACAATGGTGGTCTTTACCGAATGGACCACAATGTAGTTGATATTCACCTGAAACTCGTTATACCGGAGAAGAAAGTGACGATACCGTTTCACCGTTTCGATGAATTCTTTCACCTTGTTGGAGATCATTCCGTGGGGAAGATCTCCCCTGGTTACAAACTGGGTAAAGATCTTCTCGGTAAACTCCACCATTTCCCTGAACTTCGACTCAGCCTGTTCAAGCTCTTCACGTTCCTTGAACTGGGCGTTCAGGTTCGCCACTTCAACATCGTCGCCGTTTATGCCGCCTTCGCTGTCCGCCCTGTCGGTAATATCACCATTTGAATATACATAGTTGTATCCCCAGCGCTGGAGTCGATCCAGTAAAGGCTGGTCCACAGGAGTCTCGGGGGACAGGAGGATGTAGTTGTCATCAAGAAAGGCGCCAAGATTAAAGTATTTTCCTTCCTCTATCTGGCTCAATAAAAAATCGTTCATGAACTCCCTTTCATGCCTTGGGTTGTGTGTCTCCGTTCTGATTCATCCTTGGAATCTCTTGTACCTGAAAGTGTATAAACGTATACTTTCAAGAACAAGCAGATTTCAAAATGAATACCTTCTCCCAATATATATTATAGGAGCATTACACATGAAATTTAAGCTGATTTTCCTGATTTTCAACGCCATCGTGGTTTTTTCCTTCCTTTTTATTGCGTTACTTCCTGTTTTCATGCTGGGTTGGGAATATGCAGCACCGTTCTGGGAGAATTCCTGGTATCTGCTGCTTCTCTTCGTCCTGGTGCTTTTCGGCCTTGATGCGTATTTTATCCGCAACTGGAAAATGTTCACCCTTCTGGAACAGAAGGACTGGGAACTGATTCAGAAATATCTTGAAGAGGAAATCTTTTCAAAAAAACGGATCGGCGATCAGCGGGTTCAGATTCTGCTGAATACTTATGTGGTGAAGGGCAGGCCTGACAGCATGATCCGTCTGGCGGAATGGGTGCGAAATGAGAACCCCGGAGTGTATCGTCGACTTCTTCTCCCCCTGAGTACCGGTCATCTGCTGAATAATGATTTTCAGGGACTGAAAGAGTATTATGATCCCTGGATTCAGGAAAATTCCCTGACGAAAAAAGGCTGGGCGGACTGGCTGTGGGCGTTCGCTGCATTGCGGCTTCAGGAAGGGGAGGCTCCTCTCTCCCGCCTTACATTCACTGCACAGAAGAGTAATGATGAAGCGGTAAGGCTGCTCTCGGCCTATCTTCTGAAGGATATTCTCCAGCTGGAAATATCTGAAAAAACCCGGGATTTTCTCTCCGGATTTGCCTCCCGATATTCCAAGGCCGCCTGGGCGAAGAAGCTTGAAGGCCGTAAGGAAAAGCTTCACATCCTTACATTGAGCTCAATTCTCCAGCAGGCCGGTGAATGGTGCATAGCCAATTATGCCTACACGGCGGACATTCCCGTTGCCAGCCCGGCAGCTGCGCAGGAACAGGGCAGCAGCGACGAGCAGGAGGATTCTCATGTCTGAAAACGAACATCCCGTCGATCCGGACAGCAAGGCTTCACCGGGCCGGAAATTCGCAGCAGATGCTGAACCGGGAATTCCCGTGCATGTAAAGAGCAATAAACTGGCTGATGTTCTTTATGATATTCGGGGTCCTGTTCTTAAGGAAGCCAAACGGCTGGAAGAAGAGGGTACCAGGGTAATTCAGCTGAATACCGGGAATCCCGCTCCCTTCGGTTTCGAAGCTCCGGACGAACTGATCCATGATGTGATGTATAATCTGCGGAATGCCCAGGGCTACTGCGACAGCAAAGGACTGTTCTCCGCCAGGAAAGCGATCATGCAGTACTACCAGACACGGGGCGTACCCCACGCCGATCTGGAAAACATCTATATGGGAAACGGTGTGAGTGAACTGATCGTCATGACCATGCAGGGGCTGATCAACGATGGAGATGAAGTACTTATTCCTTCTCCGGATTATCCTCTCTGGACCGCCGCAGTGAACCTCTCCGGCGGGAAGGCCGTGCACTATATCTGCGACGAATCTTCCGAGTGGAATCCCGACCTTGAAGATATGAAGTCAAAGATCAGCTCCCGCACCAAGGCGGTGGTGGTGATCAATCCGAATAATCCCACCGGAGCCGTGTATCCCCGGGAGATCCTGGAAAAAATCCATGCAATGGCAGCGGAACATGATCTGATCGTGTTTGCAGATGAGATTTATGACAAAATCGTCTACGACGGTCATGAACATGTGACTATGGCGAGCATCTGTGATGATATTCTTTGCATAACATTCAACGGACTGAGCAAAAGCTACCGGGCTGCAGGTTTTCGAAGCGGCTGGATGCTTCTTTCGGGAAGGCTGAGCCATGCCAGAGATTATCAGGAAGGGCTGGATATTCTTGCCAGTATGCGCCTCTGCGCCAATGTTCCCGCCCAGTATGCGGTACAGGCAAGTCTGGGAGGCTACCAGAGCATTGCGGATCTCACTGCCGAGGGCGGGCGTCTTGAACAGCAGCGGAGTATTGCCTATGAGATGGTCAACTCCATTCCTGGACTCAGTGTGGTGAAGCCCAAAGGAGCACTTTATCTCTTTCCCCGGGTGGATCAGAAACGTTTTAATATTCAGAATGACCAGAAAATGATCCTGGATCTGCTTCTGGAGAAAAAAATTCTTCTGGTGCAGGGGACCGGCTTCAACTGGAGCGAACCCGATCACTTCCGCATGGTCTTTCTTCCCGAGAAGGATGAGCTCAGACATGTGTGCACCGAAATGAAGGATTTTTTCAGCTGGTACCGGCAATGACGGATGCCGGCGGCCCGGCAGCGCGCCTCACAGTCGGTCTTGTTTACTGACGGCCCGGAAAGCCGCCGGCCCGCGGGCCCGCTGGCCGAACCCACCGCCGGCATCCCCAGGCTGCTCATCCTTGACCGCAAATTCACCACTGGCTATAATGGCCATTCACTGCCCACGCCGGGGTAGTGAAATACACGAACAAACGGAGCAATTCATGAGCGTCCGCGTCCGCTATGCCCCGAGTCCAACGGGGTTACAGCACATAGGGAGTCTTCGAACGGCTCTCTTCAACTACTTTTTCGCCCGCAGCCAGGGCGGAACTTTCATTTTACGGGTGGAAGACACCGACCAGACCCGGTTTGATCCCCGGGCCCTTCAGGATATTTACGATACCTTTGACTGGATCGGGATCCACTGGGACGAGGGTCCCGATGTGGGGGGCGAATACGGCCCCTACATCCAGAGTGAACGTTTTGACCTCTATAAAGAGCATGCCCTCCGCCTTGTGGAAGAGGGCAAGGCCTACAAATGCTTCTGCAGCGCTGAGCGTCTGGAAAAGCTGAGGGAAGAGCAGAGCAAACAGAAAGGCGGACACCAGGGCTACGACCGCCACTGCCGGAATCTCAGCAGCACGGATGTTGCATCCAAAGAAGCCGCCGGAGAACCTTATGTGATCCGTTTCAAGATTCCTCTGGAGGGAGAAACGGTAATTTCCGACCGGGTTCTGGGGGAAACCAGAAGAAAGCACAAGGACATCAATCCCGACCCGGTATTGCTGAAAACCGACGGATTCCCCACATACCATCTGGCCAATGTGGTGGACGACCATCACATGGGAATTACCCATATTCTCCGGGCACAGGAATGGGTGAGTTCAGCGGCCCTTCATGTTCTGCTGTACAAGGCCTTCGGTTGGGAGGTTCCGGAATTTGTCCACCTGCCCATGGTAATGGGAAAGGACGGATCCAAGCTTTCGAAACGCCACGGATCAACATCAGTGATCGACTTCCGAAACCAGGGATATCTTCCCGAGGCACTGGTGAATTATGTGACCATGGTGGGCTGGGGTTATGACGAATCCACAGAGTTTTTCAGCATTCAGGATCTGGAGCGGGTCTTCAGTGACGGTAAAATCAATAAGGCTCCAGGAGTTTTTGATTACAAAAAACTTCAGTGGTACAACTCCCAGTATATTGCCCGTACCGATGAGAACCGGCTTGTGGATCTCTGCCTTCCCTATCTTGTAGATGAAGGTTTTATAACCAGGGACGCCCGCGGCGATGTTCCCTCTGATCAGCTTGAACTGCTTCAGAGCGTGATGCCTCTGGCAAAAGAGCGGATGAAGCTTTTGTCGGATATTCCGTCGGTGGCAGGATTCCTGTTCCGGGATTTTACCCTCAACGGAGCGGGAGATCTGGTGCAGAAGAAGCAGAACCCGGAAGATACGAAAAAAATCCTGGAACAAATCCGGGATGATTTCACCACAATTGCAGACCTGGATGAAGAAGGATTCCACGACTATTTCCAGAATCTTGCGGAATCCCTGGAGACAGGTATGGGGAAGGTGATGATGCCTCTGCGAATCGCAATCACCGGAAGCCGTGCAACTCCTCCTATGGCGGATTCTATCCGTCTCATGGGCCGGGAAAAGGCCCTGTCCCGGCTGGAAACGGCAATCGGGCTGCTGTAAGCACAGATATCTATCAACAGGAGAAAACAGATGTCCAAGAAAGAAAAGAACCAGAAGGGTGTAACCCTGGATAAAATTGTATCCCTGGCCAAGCGCCGGGCTTTGTCTTCCAGTCTTCCGAAATTTACGGAGGACTCTCTTCAGCCTGGGACTACGGTCCCCTTGGCGTTGAGCTGAAAAACAACATCCAGAGCAAATGGTGGAAGGAAATGACCCAGCTTCACGATAATATTGTGGGGATTGACGCTTCCATTCTCATGCACCCAAGGGTGTGGGAAGCTTCCGGTCACGTGGAAAACTTCCATGACCCGATGGTGGACTGTAAGCAGTGCCGATCCCGGTTCCGGGCCGACCATATCGATCTGAATGCTGCCTGTCCCAATTGCGGAACCAGGGACAGTTTTACCGAGCCCCGGGAATTCAACCTGATGTTCAAAACCGTCATGGGTCCCACCGATGAAAGCGGCACCGCCGTATATTTACGGCCCGAAACCGCCCAGGGAATTTACGTCAACTATAAAAACGTTCTCCAGTCCGGCCGGGTGAAGCTGCCCTTTGGTATCGCCCAGGTGGGCAAGGCATTCAGAAATGAAATTGTGACCAAGAATTTTATTTTCCGAACCTGCGAGTTTGAGCAGATGGAGATGCAGTATTTTATTCATCCCTCCCAGGACGATGAAGTATTTGAAACCTGGAAAGAAGCCCGGATGGCCTACTACGAGAAAATCGGGATTCGCATGGACAAGCTGCGCTTCAAGGAGCACGGACCCGATGAGCTTGCCCACTACGCCAAGGCCGCCTTCGATATCGAATATGAATTTCCCTTTGGATGGCAGGAACTGGAAGGCATTCACAACCGCACCGACTTTGATCTGAAACGGCATGCAGAGTTTTCCGGGAAGGATCTCACCTATCTGGATGATCAGACCCGGGAGCGCTTCGTACCCTATATTATTGAAACAAGCGCCGGGCTGACACGGACCCTGCTGATGGTGCTTTCCGATGCCTATGAAGAGGAAGAGGTGGCTGATGGGGATGTGCGAACTGTTCTCCGTTTCCACCCCGATCTTGCTCCCATCACCGTGGCGGTATTCCCCCTGGTGAAGAAGGATGGTTTGGCCGAGCTGGCCCGGGAGGTTGAAAAGGAACTGCGGGAAGATTTCGCAACCTTTTACGACCAGAGCGGTGCCATCGGCCGCCGGTACCGCCGTCAGGATGAAATCGGTACGCCGTTCTGCGTTACCGTGGACTACGATTCCAAGGAAGATCAAACGGTTACCCTGCGTTACAGGGACAGCATGGAGCAGGTTCGCCTGCCCATCAGCGAACTCTCCTCCCATATCCGCAAAGCGGTGAAGGAGTACCGCCGGAACTGAGGCTCCGGAAAGCGGGAAGGGAGAAAGCCGAAGCGTCGCCGGAATATCGCCGAAATATCGCCTGAGCTTTGTCTCAGCGTGAGCGGCACGTGAGGCACGGAAGGCTGCTGAACCGCAGCCCTTCCGGATTTGCTGAATGACTACAACAGGAACAGAATATGAAAACCCAAGAACAGGCTTCCGCCCAGGCGGAACAGACGGACAAAATCCCGGGATCCCATATTTCCGGGCGAACGGTACACATCGAAGCATTGAAGATTCTTGCGGAACGGGGCTTCCTCCAGCAGTGCAGTGATCTTCAGGGGCTGGAAAAGCGGATGGAAGAAGGACCGGTTACCCTCTATGTGGGAACCGACCCCACCGGACCCAGTCTCCATGCCGGGCACATGGTTCCCATGTTCGCCGTAGCCCATCTTGCCAGGGCAGGGCACAGACCCACCGTTCTTATCGGCGGAGGTACCGCCATGGTGGGAGATCCCAGCGGCAAGACCGAAATGCGGAAAATGATCAGTGCCAGGGAAATTTCCGAAAACGGCAAGCGGTTCGAGAAACAGCTGAACACGTTTTTTCATCATGCGGGGGTCACCGAAGAGGTGAACTTTGTAAATAACGCCGACTGGCTTTCGGGTCTTAATTACATCGATTTCCTCAGGGATATCGGCCGTCATTTTTCGGTAAACCGGATGCTCAGTTTTGAAGCATACAAGATGCGCATGGAAACAGGACTTTCCTTCATTGAGTTCAACTACCAGCTTCTGCAAAGTTTCGACTTTCTAGAACTCTACCGGAAACATAACTGCGAACTGCAGATCGGCGGGGATGACCAATGGGGGAACATTGTGGCAGGAGTTGACCTGATCCGCCGGGTGGAAGGGCATGAAGCCCGAAGCTTCGGCCTTACCTTTCCCCTGGTGACCCGATCCGACGGGAAAAAGATGGGGAAAACCGAACAAGGCGCCGTTTTTCTGGATGGCGAACTGTTCACCCCCTTTGACTTTTTCCAGTACTGGCGCAATGTTGCCGACGCCGACGTGATTAAATTTCTCAAGCTTTTCACCTTCCTTCCCATGGAGCAGATCAATGAAATGGCATCCTGGAAGGATCAGAAGATCAACGAGGCCAAGGAAATTCTTGCCTATGAATTCACTTCCCTGGTACACGGGAAAGAAACGGCGGACAAGGTTCTTGAATC
This sequence comes from Salinispira pacifica, assembly GCF_000507245.1. Classification (GTDB taxonomy): domain Bacteria; phylum Spirochaetota; class Spirochaetia; order DSM-27196; family Salinispiraceae; genus Salinispira; species Salinispira pacifica. The sequence goes on from NC_023035.1 coordinate 1,483,974, forward strand.
GGTAAAGGCGGCATTTTCCAAAGGCGGATCAGGCGCAGCCCTGGATTCCATGCCCACCACCGAAATTCCCTCAGCGGAACTGGAGGCGGGAATCGGCGTACTGGAACTGTTTGCCCGAAGCGGCTTGTGTTCCTCCCGGGGCGAAGCCCGCCGTCTTGTTCAGCAGGGCGGTGCCAGGGTGAACGATGAGAAAGTGAGCGACATTGAGCAGAACATTGACGCCTCCCATCTTGGAGAGGACGGAATCGTTCTCAGAGCCGGAAAAAAACGCTATGCCAGGATTGTAAGGGGCTGAGTTTCCACCGGTTCCTTACATCCCCCGTCGAAGACGTCATTATGAACGGACCTCATCATAAACGGACGGCATTAAAAAAGATGGTATCCAAAAAGGATGTCTGAGCCCCGGGCTGAGGCATCTTTTTTTATCCGGCAAAAATTGTCAGTGCACAGAAGCTTGTGAAGAACCATGTATTCCAATAAAAACCTGCATATGTAGTGCCTGAAAAATGCCCGACACCACCAGTACGGTATAATTTTTCGAAATAGATAGTTTTCACAAGCTTTGGTGCACTGTAAACCGGTCACATTCCGATTAATCCGGGCACTGCTGGTGGAGGGGGGGGTGCCTGCCCATCGGGGGACGCAAGGAATTAGATGGTACAGTGAAACAGATGGTGCAGTGAAACAGATGGCTCAATGAACCTGATGGTGCAAAAAATGAGGGGGGGGGGAACCCCGGCTCGGAGCAGGCATGCAACGCCTCTGTTCACAACCTGGCCCCAAATCCCCAGCTCACAACCTGGTATCAACGCCCTCACCCGGGAGGCCGTTGCATCAGGCCCGCTGAATCAAGTCCATCGAATCAGGCCCGCTGAATCAGCCAGCAGCGGTGGGGTTTGCGCTTGGCAAAATCCTCAGGAATGGTCTTGTTGGTTATTTCGTCTATGAGAGCACCCCGTTTTTTCAGTTCACGATCTTCCAGGCGGAATTTTCGGAAGTTGTTGCTGAAGATCAGTACACCCTTTTTGGTGAGAAGCTTCAGGCATTGCTCAATTAGCCAGACCTGGTCTTTCTGCACATCAAAAACCCCGTCCATTTTTTTGCTGTTGGAGAATGTGGGGGGATCGCAGACGATGAGATCGTAGCTGTCTTTTCGCTCCACGGCCTGGTTCAGCCATTCAACTGCATTGGCGGTAATCAGCCGGTGGAGATTTCCGGTAAGAAAGCCGTTTCGCTCAAGGTTTCGCTTGGCCCATTCACTGTAGGTGTTGGACATATCCACGCTGGTGGTGCTCATAGCACCGCCGTTGGCGGCGTAGACCGAAAAGCTGCCTGTGTAGGAAAAGAGATTGAGCATTCTTGACCCGTCCGCTATGTCCCGGATGAAGGAACGGGTGGTACGGTGATCCAGGAACAGCCCGGTATCAAGATAATCAGAAAGGTTGACCTCGAATTCCAGGCCGCCTTCGCGGATCTCTATGGTGAAGCGTTCACGGGCGAAGCGCTCGTACTGATTGCGCCCTTTCTGCTGCCGGCGGGTCTTGATGAAGACATTTTCCTCTGGGATTCCCAGAGCCCTGGCCGCATGCTCAGCCATGGTGATGGTCCACTCTTCCTGTTCCTTCTCGTCTTTGTCCCGGAATTTCAAAAGCTCTGCGATATGCAGATACTTTCCGTATATATCAATCTGAAGAGGGACTTCCGGAATATCCTTGTCGTACAGCCGGAACGCCTGAATATCCTGTCGTTTTGCCCATTTTCGAAGATGCTGATGCCGCTTTTTCAAGCGGTTCATGAGCATTTCTGCCTGGTCGGCGGTTTTTTCATCCATATCGGGTACCTGTATTGTGTCTGCTGAGTCTTCTGTTGTTGTATCTGTCCATACAGCCGGCGGCTACACTGAGCCGTGCTGCCGGGCCATTTTCACCGCAAGAACCGCGTAGCCCGACGAAAGGTCTTCTTTCTGCACCACCACATTCCCGGGAACCTTCAATTTTACATTGGTGAAATTCCATATCGCCTTGATGCCGGCCTTCACCAGCAGTTCTGCCACCGCCTGGGCCTGATCCGAAGGAACGGTGAGAATCGCAATATGCACATCCAGTTCCCGGATTTTATTCACCATCTGATTCAGGGAATGAACCGGAACACCGCAGATGGTTTTCCCGATTTTATCAGTTGAGGGATCGAATGCCGCCAGAATGCTCATGCCGTGACGCTTAAACTCCGCATATCCCATGAGAGCACGGCCCAGGTTACCGGCGCCTACAATGATGGCCCGGTGGATTTTATCCCATTCAAGAAACGAATTGATGGCATTGATCAGTTCCTTCACCGGAAAACCTATGCGGGGCTTTCCCACGATTCCGGTGATTGCCAGGTCTTTCCGTACCTGTATCGGCTCAAGTTCAAGCTCTTCGGCAATGATGGTGCCGGAGATAAAGTCTTTCCCGTCTTTCTGAGCCGCCTCAACAACATGTAGATATGACGGAAGACGCTTGATGGTGGGCAGACTGGCAAGTTTTACTATTGGCATGTATAGACCCCATAACAGTTACGCGGATTAAGAAAAGCTGGTGAAATTATATCGGTAAATTTGCGCTTTCTCAAGCATTAGACAGGGATTTCTAAATGGGGGTAGAATGGAGGAGATGAGTGAGATACAGATTGATACCGGCGACAAAACCGGGCAGCATGACGATGAATTACGCATAGAAAAAATTGTGTCAGGCGGATACGGACTCGGCCGGGATTCAGAGGGGGTGATATTCATCCCTTACACGGTCCCCGGGGATCTGATCCGGGTTGGATCCGTCAGGAGCGCCAAGGGAACCCGCTACGGTGAAGCAGTCCGGATTCTTGAGCCAGGACCGGGCCGCCGGGAAGCCCCCTGCAGATATTATTACCGCTGCGGCGGCTGCGATCTCCAGCATATTGAGTATGCCGCCCAACTGAATATCAAAAAAGAAATGATCAGAGAAGCGCTGATACGCCAGGGTGGTTTTGATCCCGGGGATTCTGTTTTGGCAGGTCTGGAGATGTTCGGATCTGACGAATGGAATAGCAGAAACCGGGTGCAGATCCATGCGGGACCCCAGGGACCGGGATTTATGGAAGCTCGCAGTAACAGGGTTTTGAGAATAGAAACCTGTCCGGTGGTTCATCCCCGTATTAACCGCCTCCTGGCGGAGCCGGAATTGCGCGGCAGCAGCGGCGAGGGTGCGCGGATACCGGTCTTTGCAGATGATTCGGCTGTCACTGTGAAGGAAGGAACCCATAGCCTGGAAATTGCCGGAAAACATCTGAGTTTTGATGTCCGGGGCTTTTTTCAGAGTAATCTTTCAGGCTTGGAACATCTCATTACCTGGGTGCGCCGGCGGCTCGATGATCTGAATGTGATCGCCCCTGCGGCAGCACTGGACATCTATGGAGGTGTGGGCTTTTTATCTTCCCTTCTTCCCGGGGAATTCACCTCCATCGATGTTGTGGAAATCAACCGCCATGCGGAAACATATGTCCGGCGGAATCTGGGAGACCGAGGACGCTTTTATGCCATGGATGCATCCGCATGGGCCCGGGGTCCGGGCAAGAGCAGGCTGAAAAGGGGCAGACAAGAGGCGAAAAAGTCCGGCGGTGCAAGCCGACGACCTGAGTTCAACGGGTATGATCTGGTGATTGTTGATCCGCCCAGAAAGGGGCTTGATGCAGCGTTGAGAAAACTGCTGCTGGAGACGGATGTACCCAACATTCTCTATGTATCCTGTGATCCGGTAACATTTTCCCGGGATCTCGCCCGGCTGAAAGAGCGCTACACGGTTCACAGCCTGGCGGGGTTCGATTTCTCACCCCATAATCATCATGTGGAGGCCGCCGCCTGGCTGGAGCGCTCTCAATGACCGGAATTCAGGATCTCAGCATTCGCCGATATCATGTGCCGCATCTTTTTTTCTTATCTCTTATGCTGATATGGAACTCGCTGCTTTTCGCCCAGGATCAGGAATCCCTCCTCCCTACAGCGGCGGAGCTTGAGCGCTATCCGTGGTATGAGACCATCGTTCTGGAGGGGCGGGTAATCAACGACCCCCTGTTTACAACAGATGGCGGAATGATCCTGATCAGCGATGACAGACGAATTCAGAGAATAGATGCCCGGGCCCAGGGTCCCGCTCCCCGCTGGAACCTCCGGCTGCCCAGGTTATCCGCCGGGGAATGGTTCATATCAAGCGGAGCGGGAGTTCTCATTCCCGCTCCCGGCGGGAGGATGTGGAGTGTTGATATTCGCCGGGGACGGGTTCTCGACCGGAGCATCCGCTATCCATTCGGGGATGAGGGGACCGTACTGTTCCGGGATATCGTCCGGGGAAGGATAGTTGAGGTACGCTCCGCAGACAGGGGGGCGGCGGTTCACCTGTATCGCTGGAACCCGTCGGAAGAGGGCAGGGGTAAGATGCTGCTCCGCTGGGAGGTCTCCGGTTCGCAGGAAGGGCTGAGAAGCATTCATCTGCATGACGGCCGGATTTTCATTTTTCAGACCGCCGATGCTCTCCGCTGGTTTTCTCTGGACGGCGCGGAATTGGCACAGTCCGATCTTGCCCGGGGACAGAGTGATGGAAGATACTCCCAATGGGATGAACTGTTCCGGATGGGAGATCTGTATTTTCTCAATAATCTGGAAGGCGGCAGATACCGGATATATGATTCTACGGGAGCTCTGCTGACCGAAGCAGAAAAACCGGCCGGGTCTCCGGTCCTCATGAGCTGGAAGATTATTTCCGGTGCAGAGGGGGGTAATTTCACCGTCAGTCACTCATCCGGGGGGCTGTATGCCGAAACGGGCAGGGGGTCCCGGCGGCTTTTTTTCAGCCTTGAAGAGCAATGGCGATTTCTCCGGTTTTTTTATCACGACGGGTATTTGTATGCTGCAGATAACGGATGGCGGATTCACCGTTTCCACATCAGGGAAATGGCCCAGGAGCTCTACGGGGCGGATATCCGCCCAACGGCACCCGGTTCAACGGGCACACCCCAAGAAGGCGCATTTCTGTCTGAACTGCTGGTTGCCGCTCTTGATTTTCCTGACAGGTTCGATGCCCAGATAACCTCCATCAGCCGGGCCGTGGAAAACGGGGAACTGCGGGGCCGCCTGGAAAATTACAGCAGTGCCCTGGACGGGACGATCCGGGCGGTCTACGGCTCCGCAGCTGCAGGTTCCCCGTCCAACACCCTCCCGGGAAGCGCCGAGAACCGCAGGCAGCTGGCCGCAGCCGTGCTCCTTTTGGGGGATTCCGGGATGATCTCCCGGCTGATCAACGCTCTTCAATACGAATTTCACCCCCGGGTTCTCTTCGAGCTGGTTGAGCGGGGTGGTGAATTGCTGCCGATGCAGAAGCTGGAGCTCATCGCTTTGCTCAGAGCTTACATCGCCGACGCCCAGCCCTGGCAGCGCAGCGGCGAACTGATGGCCGGGTTCGCCGAATTTCTCCTGCATGAACTGGAGCAGAATTCTCCCGGCGGAGGCGAAGAATCAGTGGTTGCACAGGAAGCCTTTCCCGCTTTGAATGCCGTGTATCCGTATCTTGATAATGTTCAATTACGCAGACGCATTCTGGGGCAAAGTCCCTAGTGCAATATTCCGTCAATAACGCTATTATCATAGAAGAAGGGGATGTTATGAAATTCAGACTATCTGCATTTGGTTTCGGTGTTTTTACTGCCTTACTGGTGTTTTCCTCGGCCTTGTCACTTCATGGGCTGGAGGTTGATGTTGATGAGTTGGAAACAACTGTTACCGATACCGTAAGTTTTATTAATTATTCCGGTCCCCACGATGATATCGACACCATTGAAGAGATTCGGGGAATCGGCGTCAGTCTTTCCAGGGAGATTGCTTCGGGGGAAAGCCGGGAGTTTGCCGGGAAGTACCGGATAACCCATGTGCTGCCCGAAGAAGGACAGACTCTCAGAGGAGCAGATGTTCTTGAACTTCTGGATGACGCCCGGGTGGACCACATCGACAATCTCAGAAGGATTATTTCCGCATACCTGGAAAGCCGATACGCATACAGCAGCGAAGATGCCAATCTTCTGGGCAGGCTGGTAACCGTATACAACGCCGTGCACCGGGGCAACATGGAGCTGTTTAGCAGCCGCTATATCCCTGAACTCACCACGGTTCTTGACCCGGAAAAGGCGGGCCTCTCCCTGAGTTACACCGAATGGGCCGGAGCATCCCAGATTATTATTCCAATTGCACCTGACGCAGCCCCCGGTGAACTTTCCTCTGTACCCGCCGATGAACTGATGGATGAATCCGTTGAGGAGACCATCCGCGACAGCGAAGACAGGGGCCTTGAAGAGCGAATGGAAACCGCAGACCTGATCGACCGCACGGTGGATGAGGAAACTTCCCAGATCGAAGAGGAAGAGACTGCGATCCAGGAAGAGCAGGAAGCCATCCAGGAGGAAGAGCAGGAGCTTCAACAGCAGGAACAGGAACTGGAAGAGGAAATCCAGGAACTGGACCGGCAGATAGAAGAGTCCGAACCGGAAAGTGAGGAACGGGAGGAACTGGAACAGCAGAGGGAAGAGGCTGAACAGCAGCAGGAGGACGTGAGCCGGCAGCGGGAAGAGCTGGATGAACGCCGACAGGAAACCGAGGAACGGCAGGCGCAGACAGATCAGCGGCGGGAACAAACCGATGAAGCTGAAGAGCGCTCCAGGGAAATACGGGAAGAAGCCGCCCAGGATGTGGAGGAACTGTCCACGTCACGGGAAGAACCGGTATCCGAACTGCGGGTTACCCGCAGCAGAATTGCCAACAATGTGCTGTACTCAACCCTTTTAATTATTAACTCCAATGACGGAGCGGTGCTCACCACCGCCCAGCGGGAGATTATCGGCCGTCAGTATCTGGAAACCCGGCAGGGGATTATCGCAATAAGCAAAGAGGACGGCTCCCCCGGACTTGTTCTTCTTGATCCTGATGATCTGAGTTTCATCTCCGCAGGGGACAGCGAGGTGAGTCCCTACAGTCCCCTTCTCACCGGATCGGGAGACGGGATTTTTGCGGTAATACGAGACGGCGGTGAATGGTACGCCGGACGATTCGATGCGAACCTGAATCTTTTATTCAGATCGTCAATACCGGTTTCCGAAGCCAGCAATTTAGTGATAGAAAATGGAAAGCTCATCGTCCAGCGCAAGGACGGTCGTTTTACCGGTCTGGATCTGGATGAGCTCTCGGTAAATCCCTGAACCGGGACACCGGAAATCTATCTTGGAGAAAACATATGAACTCAGCATTCAGCGGCAGGACGATCCAGGTGGTACGGGATCTTCACCCTGACGAGCAGTGGTATCTGTACGCAAAAACCCGTGAACTGAAACAGGCCATGAGAGGGGAGGGGAATCTTGACTCCTTCCGTCTGAATGAACCGGATCTGGGCATGTACCTGTTTTTCATGGAGGACTCAACCCGGACCAAGGAATCGTTTCGCAATGCCGGGAAGTTTCATGGAATCAAGCTGAATGATTTTGACGCAAAAAATTCCAGTTTCCAGAAGAAGGAAAGCATCACCGACACCATCAAGATGCTCACCGGATATTCTGCCCGGAGCATTTTTGTGGTTCGCTCCCGTATTGAAGGCACCTGCCGATGGCTGGAATCAAGTCTCAGCGAATATGCGGCCAAAATCGGCGCTCCACGCCCTGCGTTTATCAATGCAGGTGACGGCAGACATGAGCATCCCACACAGGAATTTCTGGATGAGTTCAGTTTTCTTGAACAGCTTGAATGGAATCGGGATCACATACATATCGCCCTTGTGGGGGATCTGTTTCACGGACGTACGGTTCATTCAAAGGTTGACGGGCTTGAGGTCTTTCATAATGTGGAAGTTGATCTGATTGCACCGGAGGAATTGGCCATGCCGGAGCATTATATCAGAACCATGGAATCCAAGGGGTTCCGCATCCGGATATTCGAATCCCTGGACGAATACCTGGCTCAGAAACGACAGGCGCCGGTTTGGTATTTTACCAGGCTTCAGCTGGAACGGATGGGAGACAAGCTCCTGAACAAGGCCGAGCGGCTGCGCAGAGCCGTAAGCTTCCGGGAAGACCATCTGGAAAAACTGGATGAACGGGTGAGGTTCTATCATCCCCTTCCACGGCATTCCGAAACCCCCACAATTCCCACCTTCCTTGACCGCCTGCCGGTTAACCGCTGGGACGAACAAAGCATGAACGGATATCTCACCAGGATTATTGAACTTGCCATGGTCGGCGGCAAGCTGGGGCACAACTATGAAGGTGAGCAGGCCCGGCCCGCTGAGTACACCGATGATTTTATTCTGGAAAGCACCCGGGCAAACAGCAGTAAGCCTGAATTCAAAGTGGGAATAAAACCCGTGGACAGGGGTATTGTGATCGATCATATTGCCAAGGGTCAGTCACCGGAAGAGATATGGGAACATATCACCAAGATCCGGAGAGTTTTGGATCTGAACACCATGGGTTCCCACGGAGTATTTCCCAGTTTCCGGGAAGGCAGTTACAAGGGAATCATTTCATTGCCCGATCACCGCTTACCCGGTGAGAAGAAGCTGAAAATGCTTTCGGCGGTTTCTCCGGGAGTAACCCTCAATCTGGTGGAAAATCACGAAGTGGTGAAGAAATTCCGGCTCACAACCCCTCCCAGGGTGTACCGGCTGCCGGGACTGTGTTGTAAAAATGAAGCCTGCGTGAGCCGTCCCGAGTATCATGAACCCATATATTCGGATTTTATCCGTTCGGCGGAAAATCAGTTTATCTGCGCGTACTGTGAAACGCCCCACGGTTTCAATGAGATCTGGCAGGATCAGTGAGGGTCAGGATGAGCTGCCACGTTTGAACAGCCGGCGGAAAAAATCCTTGATGAAATTCAGAAATCTGGTGAACCATCCGGGATTTTTCAGCCGCTCCAGATACTCATATGCCTCGGCCAGTTCATCGGCGCTGAGATTTTTGCGGTAGAGATTCTCTTCAATCTCGATCTCCACCTTGTCCGCCGCATCCTTTTCATCGATAATCCGCACAGGAATCATATTCCATCCCAGCTGCCGGGCCGACTCAAGACGTCGATGACCGGCAACCAGTTCATTTTTACTGTTGATAACCACAGGATTGAGAATTCCGTGCTTTTGAATGGAATCTTTCAGCCCTGCCAGGTCCCCGAGGTTTTTTCTGATACGGTTTTTGATCTGAATTTCCTGAATGGGAATCTGCATGGGCTCTCCTTTTTGCAGGTTCTGCTAATCAAGGTACGGATTTCCGCCTTCATCTGAATTGCCGCCTTCCGGGGGAATCACATCTGAGCTGCCCCCGGGTCCTTCGAGGCTGAAACTGTCATCGAAGAAGGGGTTTGACAGGGAATCCCCGTCACCGTCATTTCCGGCCCCTGATTCTTCGCCGTTCGAACCTCCCTGACCGTCTCCGGTTCCGTCCAGGTCCAGGCTGAGCTCAAGATCCAGATCCAGGCTGATACCTGAGTCACTGAGACTGCTGCCGCCGATGGTGCTTAGCTCGACGCCGCCCTGGGAGATGCTCTGGTCAAGTTTGGTTCTCCCTTCGCTGGCCACCTGGCGCTGAAATTCCTCGCTGGTGTCGAATTCACGGGGTTCTGTCCCTTCACGGAAAATTTCCGTATAGGTGGCCCCATTGTATCCCGCCGGGGGGAGAAGACCGTTTCGGTTTGTCACTTCCAGTTCGATGAGACCGTTGGCCGGCCGGTTGTATGTACGGGGTTCAAGATCCCGGTGAACTTCCTTCATGTAACGGGCCCATATGGGTCCTGCGGTGATGGCACCGGTCTGGTTTACCCCCATGGAGTTATTACCTTCATCGAACCCGATCCATACAGCCGTGGTGTAGTATGGGCTGAAACCCACCGTCCAAAGGGCCGACCAGTTCTGGGTGGTTCCGGTTTTTCCCGCTATGGGCATGTCTCCGAATCCTCCCACCAGGCTTCTTGGATACCTCAGCGTACCTTCCTGAACGGTGGTCTGCAGCATTTCGGTCATTATGTACGCAGTTTGGGGACTGATAATTTGAAGCTCCCGTCCCTGCCGGGCCTGCTCCTCACGGAGATTCCGTTCAGGTTCTGCTACAATCCTCCCGCTCCGGTCTTCCACATAGCGGATAAACACCGGAGTGACCTCCCGTCCCTCATTGGGGAAGGTGGCGAAGGCCTGGGCCATCATAATCGGAGATACAGAGATAACCCCCAATCCGATGGGATATTTCCGAACAAGCCCGCGGCTGACCTGTTCCCGTTCGGGAATCCCCAGCAGGTCGGAGGTGATGCTGATGGCATCGTCGAATCCCAGACGGTTGAGTATTCGCAGAGATGGAACGTTCATGCTTTTCGCAAGTGCATAGCGGGCGAGAACCGGTCCCTCCCATTCACCCTTGTAATTGGTGGGGGTGTAGGGGGTGCCGTCATCGTTCCAGAACACCACGGGACTGTCATATATCATCGTGGCAGGTGTGATCACTTCCTTTTCTATGGCTGCGGAATAGTACAGGGGTTTGAATGAACTTCCCGGCTGCACCCGGGCCTGGAGAGCCCTGTTCAGCTGGTTGGTTTGTTCAAATTTGTTTCCCCCGATCATGGAGAGTACATGACCGGTCTCATTTTCCAGTGATATGAGAGCTCCCTGTACGGTGGTTTGTTTTTCCAGGTTTTCCTTTTGCTGATACGCAGTCCAGGTGATGTCCCTCAGCCCGCCGTCATTGCTGTTTTCGCTCAACAGAGTGAGCATATCGATCATCGGGGTAATATTGTCCCGAAAATAGGTCTTGGCATTCTGGAGCTGCTTCTCCCCGGCTACTCTCAGCTGGTCGACGTTGAAACCCAGGGAGAGAAGATCGATGGCGGGGACGAACACCTCGGTGGCAAAGCGTGCACGGCTGGATATATTGCGGTCATAGGTTTCATTGGCGGACTGGATGCCGACCTGGAGGTATTCCCGGGCAGCGTCCTGGTAATCCAGATCCAGAGTAGTGTACACCTTGTAGCCGTCCCGGTAGATATCGGCGCTGCCCAGGAGAATCTCGTTTTCCAGAAGGTAGCGGACATGTTCGCTGAAATACGGCGCTTTATCCTGCCGTTCGAAAAAAGCGGTGGTGGTCCCGGACCTGGTATAGTCGTAATTGCGCCAGAACTCATCAAAAGAGGCTTCAACCTCTTCCTGGGTTGCGTAGCCCTGCACCACCATCTCGTCCAGCATCTCTTTCTGCCGTTCTCTGGCCAGGTTGGGATTTTTCAGGGGAGAGTACTTATTGGTGCTGGAAAGCTGGAGGGCAAGCATCATGCTCTCGGCAATGGTGACTTCCCGGGCGGAATGACCGAAGAAAAACTTGCTGGCCGCCTCCACCCCGTAGGTGTTATGTCCGAACCATGACTTATTCAGATATTCTTCAAGAATTTCATTCTTGGACCAGTTGCGTTCAAGTTGAAGGGCTATCCAGATTTCCTGAAGCTTCCGGCTTACCGATACATCGCTCTTGTCAAGATACAGCATGGTGGCAAGCTGCTGAGTGAGGGTCGAACCTCCTCCGGCAAAGTTGTTGGTGAGATAGCCGATGGCCGCACGGGTGGTGCCGGTAATGCTCACCCCTTTATGCTGGAAAAAGTCCTGGTCTTCACGGGTGATAACTGCATAAATCAGATGTCTGGGCATTTCCTCAATGGAAATGAGTTCTCTCTTTTCATCAGAGAAAAACTCTGTGATCAGACGGCCGTTTCTGTCATATATTTGAGTGGGCAGAGCAGCTTCCGATTCATTAAAATCATTCAGTCCCTCAAGATTATATGTCGCTCCTAAAGCGATTCCGATAACCACTGAAAACAGAATGAAAAAGCCGGCGAATACACCGGCGAGAATTCTGAGAGTTGTCTTCCCTTTTTTAGATAATGCCATACCGCATAGAGATTATGACAGTCTGCGCTCTGTTGTCAATTACTGGGACCGGCGAATGATCGGGTTATTTTCTGCCGGGACCGTTGGATCCTCCGGAAACCAGGAGGAGGGAATAGAGCAAAAAAAAGGCCGGTTCGAGGGAACCGGCCAACCCTTAAGGGTTATCGACCAGGAAAATATAGCAAACTGGGAGGGGAACTATACCCCGGCCGACACTGCTATTATCGTAAATTTCCGGCCAAACGTTAATAGAAAAGATTGATTTATCCGGGAAATTTCATTATCAGCGGCGAATATACTCCTGGGGATCCCGGTTTTTTCCCAAATACATGATTTCAAAGTGAAGATGTGCCCCTGTGGAAAGACCGCTGTTGCCCACAGAGGCGATTGTATCCCCTGCCTTCAGGGTATCGCCGATTCCCACAAAAATGTTCCCCAAATGTGCATACATGGTCTGATACCCCGATGGATGCTCAATGCTGATGTATTTGCCGTATACCCGGTCTTCCCCCACATCCAGCACTCTCCCCTCCATTGCGCTGACCACGGATGTTCCCATGGGAGCTACAAGATCAATACCGAAATGAAACTGGTTCCGGCCGGTGAACGGACTGGTACGCAGCCCGTAGCCCGATGAAATGTAGCTTCCCGGAAGAGGATCCCTGAACAGAACCTGAAGAAATGCCCGCCGTTCAACGCCTGTAAAATCCCCGTTGAGAACAAACCGCCAGGAGGAGGGATCCTTGCCCGGAGCTCTGGGCGGCAGGGTGAATTGTTCGCTGAGTTCGAAGCTGCCGTCATCCTTAATGCGTGAACTGAGCATCCGCTGAAAATCGCTTTCAGGATTCTCCGGAATAAACATGCCGGGAATATTCGGTATGAGCACGGGAGTGCCTGGCAGGGGCAGCCGGGGATTATCCAGCCGGTTCAGCGTGGCTATGCTTGCCTGGGGGATATTCAGCCGGGCTGCCAGAGAGAACATGCTGTCGCCTTCCTGAACCACATATTCGTAGATGCTCAGCTGAGGCCTGGCATCATTACCCGCCTGCCAGCGGTAAAACGACTGGATGTCATCGCTGATCTGGCGGAAAATAGGATCCTGGTTGTTGAGACTCTCCAGTCTTGGAAAATTGAATGTTCTTTGTGAAGGCTCAGCCCCATCCTGGGCGTGGAGATTCAAGCCGGGGAATCCCGCCAGCAGCAGTAATGCCATGAAAAGCATGTATGGTATCCTGCTCAGCACAGCCCGCACCCCGCCGGACCCGGGCAGGAAGCCTGGGAATCTGCCTGGAACCTTCCCGGGGATGATCCTGCTCTCGTTGCTGTTTCCCCTTCCATTCATCCGAAAATATCCTCCAGAATAGATTCATCCATGGGAACCTGCTCCACACAGTAATGTCCGATCTTCCTGTGGCTGTGTTCCGGTGTATGGAAGTCGCTTCCCGGGGTACTGAGAATACCGAACTCATCCGCAGCTTTTTGAAACTTCCGAGCTTCCCTGAGTTTCACCGAAGAGTGGAACGCCTCAAGACCGTCCAGTCCCAGGGGAACCCATTGTTCAAGAGCCTTTTTCAGTTTGGTCCAACTCATGTGGAGCGTCCCGGGATGAGCGATCACCGCCTTGCCTCCTGCCCTGTGAATCTTATCAATTGCTTCCTTCAGTTCCAGACCCTCCCGGGGGACATAGAGGGCTTGTCCGGGTCCCAGAAAGCGTTCAAATGCATCGGGAATATCCAGGGCGAACCCCTTCCTGATTAAATATTCGGCAAAATGGGGTCTGCCCACAATCTCGCCTCCCGCAAGCTGCTGAACATCCCGATATTCTCCCGGTACTCCCAGTTGATTCATCTTTTTGGCAATTTTCCGGTTGCGGCGCTCACGGTCTTCCAGAATCCGGGGGAGAACATCATCCATGGTACCCTTGTAGTCGTGAATACCCAATCCCAGCAGGTGGAAGCTTCCGGAGGGATGGGATATCTCAATTTCGATACCCGGAATCACCCGTACTCCCAGGGATCTTCCCGCCCGGTACGCAGGTTCAAAGCCCGCCACTGTATCATGGTCGGTGAGGCAGAGAGTGCTGATTCCCCTGGCGGCGGCATATTCTATCAGTTCAACCGGTGAAAAGTATCCGTCTGAAGCAGTGCTGTGACAATGTAATTCAATCATGGTTTTTTCCCTGTATCGGAATATAATTTTATGCCGATGCTACAAAGCATATTGCCAATCATCCTGCTTGGCAACAAACGCTTGATTTTACCTACGGAAGCAATTATTGTAGATTTTAGGAGTATTCTGTGCCCAAGGCAATGAACTACAATGCCAACTCTGTTGTATATTTCACAGGTGATGTTGGCGAGAAGATTTATATACTTCAGCAGGGTAAGGTTGCATTAAAATCCGTAGATATTGAGACCGGAGAAGAGGTGACCGATCTGATCGCCACCGGAGAGTTTTTCGGGGTGAAGTCGGCCCTGGGACATTATCCACGGGAAGAGGACGCCATTGTGCTCACCGACAGCCAGTGTCTCATGTTTACCGTGCCGGAATTCGAAGTAATGATCAGCAAAAACACCCGGATCATCATGAAAATGCTGAAGGTCTTCAGCAATCAGCTTCGGAGAATTCATGGAAAGGTCCGTAATCTTATTGCCACCGGGAAGAGAGAAGTACCCGAAGACGGCTTGTTTAAAATTGCAGAATACTATCTGAAAAAGCAGGCGTATCCTGAAGCCATTTACACCCTCCAGAAATATCTTCAGCATTTCCCCCGGGGGGCATACCGAAGCAAAGCCCAGGATTATCTGAAAAAGGCGGAAGAGTACGCTCAGGAATACGGCAAGGGAAAAGGACCGGCGATTATTGCCGGAACCAAGACATCCCAGTCCAATCCCAACCTTTCCTTCGAGGACAAGCCCCCCTCACCCAGGAGGAGCAGGAATTTTACAATGCCGAAAGTTTTCTGGGTCAGCAGGATTATCAGAAAGCTGCAGAAATCCTCGCATCCATCATAAAAAAAGGAACAGAGCATCCGAATTTTCATGAATCGAATATTGAAATGGCCAAAGCGCTTTTAGGTCTCCACAAGGCGGATACTGCAGTTCAGCACTTGAAGGTGTACATTCAGAATCATTCGGACAATAGAAAGATCGGCGAAGCCATGATTTACCTTGGAGATGCATATATGGCCCAGGACCAAAAGGATCAGGCCAAAAAAGTGTATCAGCGGGCGTTGAATATTCCGTCTATCGATGATGTGTGCAGAAGAAAGGCCAATAGCATGATCCGGAAAATTGAGGGTAAGGCATGAATTTTAACACCGCAGCATTTGAACGCTTTGCCGTAACCTTTCAAAAGGAAGACATAATATTCTGTGAATATGAACCCGGCGATGCGTTTTATCTGATCCAGGAAGGCCGGGTGCGAATCAGCAAAATCATGGGTGACATCGAAAAAACCATCGATGTTTTGTATCCCGGGGAGATTTTCGGGGAAATGGCGATTCTCGAAGAAGCCCCCAGGTCAGCCAGTGCCATTGCCCTGGATAAAGTGAAAGCGCTGGAGTTCAACCGTGAAAATTTCACCATTCTTCTCCAGGGCAATCCCCAGATTGCCATGAAACTTCTCAAACTGTTCACCAAGCGCATATATGATCAGCGCAGACGCTTTCAGATTCTCACCCTGGAAGATACCCAGGCACGGATCGTGGATGTTTTCCTCATGCTCAGCGAGCAGCTGCCGCCGGATCAGGCAGAGAGGAACCAGCAGGTCTTCGAAGTTTCGGTGGATGATGTGGCACACTGGGCGGGTCTATCCATTGAGAAAACCTCGGATATCATCAACCAGCTCATAACCCAGCGGCGGATCGAGGTGAGTACGGGAAAAATCATTGTGAAAAACATCCACGACCTGAGACGCTTCGTTCAGAGCCGCAGAAAGGACCGCTGAAAGGACCCCAGAAAAAACCCCAGAAAGAACCCCAGAAACGGGGTACTGAAACAGGGGGGCTGAAAAAGCCCTGTGCCGAGACACCCGGCCCGCGCCTGGGCCGCCGCACTGCGGCAGCCTGGGATTAATTCCCCGCCAGCTCCTCTATCTCCCCGCTTGTGAGGGTTCTGTTGTAGACATGAAATTCGTCAACAATACCGTCAAAGCCCGGCTGTACTCCGTTATTTCCGATGGTGAAGGGGGCTGGGACGTGGGGCAGATCGACGGCATTGGTTTCAAGGGCCCGTGACGATCCGTCAATATATATTTTAAGATTTCCCGTATTCTGATGAAAGGTTACCGCTACATGATGCCAGCTGCCGGCGCTCACCTGTGAAGCGGTAAATTCACCCACTGCGGCCATGGGCGCAATATCATCGTAGGTGAGACTCAGCTCATCATTTGCACTGATGTATTCAAGACGCCAGCCCGGCGCCGGCCCCACCAGAGTGTTATCCATGGTTACGAATGAGCTGTCTGCCGCGGGAAGGGTATTGAGGTTGAGCCAGAACGCCATGCTGAAGTTGCCGTAGGTAACATCGCCGGGTTCGATTTTAAACGTGTCGGCTTCACCTGCAGCAGTAGTATCAAAACTCAGGGAATCTGCAGGTGATATTTGAACGGCCGAATCGGCAGATCCGTTGCGGCCGGATGCGGAAGCGCTGCTGCCGGTGAGAGTAAGATTCCGTGCGCCGGGACTGGAATCGCCGATCCCGCCGTCCATGTTCCAGTAGGCTTCCAGACCGGTTTTCAGCCGTATTTCCTCCCGGGTATCCAGTTCCCCGTCGCTGAGGAAGGCCGTGAGGATATATTCGCCGGGAACATCCGGAGTGAACCGCAGCTCTGTACCGCTGAGATACTCTTCGGCGAGCCGGGTTGCGGAAGCGCCGGGAACGGTGAGCTGCCATTCAAGAACAAAGGGATCCCCGTTGGGATCCGATGTAGCTGAAGCATCCAGCACCACTTCCGTCCCCGGGAAAATCTCGTCTCCCAGGAGAATGCCGGAGGTCTCGGCGATTCCCAGCACCGGCGGCGAGGGCGGGGTGAGAACGTTACTGAGAAAATCGCAGGAACTCAGCATTCCTGCGGCTGAGAGAAGCAGCAGAGCGGTGCCCAGGGCCCGCAGCATACCCCTCAAGGGTGTTCGGCGCTGTAATGTATCCTTCATATCATCTAATAATAACTGGAGTCTTTATAAAATTCTATTCCTGCCGATACTCAAAACATGATACGCGGAATGTACACCGGCGCCGCCGGTATGATCGTACAGCAACACACCATGGATGCAATTTCCAACAATCTTGCCAATGTGGATACCACCGCATACAAGGAAGATGTGTCCGTCCATAAAGCCTTTCCCGAACTGATGCTCCGGAGGATGAACACCGAGATCACACAGCTGCCCATCAGCAGAACCGCACCTCATCTGGGTTCGGTGGATCGCGCCCCTGTGGTGGGAAAACTGGGCACCGGCGTGGAACAGAATGAAGTGTTTACCGTGTTTGAGCAGGGTTCCATGAAGCAAACCGGCAACTCCTTCGATCTTGCCCTTGAGGGCGACGGGTTTTTTGTGGTCCAGACTCCCTACGGTGAACGACTGACCCGGAACGGAAGTTTTCATCTGGGGCCTGAAGGCCTGCTGGTTACCAAGGAAGGGTATCCCGTTCTTGGTGAAAACGGCCCCATCCGGGCCAAGGCGAACAACTTCATCGTAGATCAGGACGGACGAGTGTTCCATAATGAGCGCTTCGCCGACGATCCGGAGCGTCTGGTTTCCCAGACCGAGAATGAATGGGATGAAACCGTTCAGGTGGATACCCTGCGAATGGTGGACGTGGACAGCAGCCGATATCTCAAGAAGATGGGATCAAGTCTCTACCGGACAACCTGGGAAAGCGGAGACGCCTACACCCTCCAGGATTCCCGACCGAAAGTACGACAGGGCTTCCTGGAAACATCCAATGTGAATCCGGTGAAGCAGATGGTGAAAATGATTGAAGTAAACCGGGCATATGAGGCGAACCAGAAAGTGATTCAGTCCCATGACCAGGCAAGCGATAAACTGATAAACCAGGCAATGCGATTCTAATAGCGCCAGGCAAGGAATGCGCTTCGACAAGCGCCAAGTGAGGAGTAACAGACAATGATGCGTTCACTGTGGACTGCTGCATCGGGAATGATAGGGCAGCAGTTTAATATCGACACGATTTCCAACAACCTCTCCAACGTGAACACCACCGGGTTTAAACAGAACCGGCCGGATTTTGAAGACCTGCTCTATCAGACTACCCGGACAGCGGGAACCCCCGCCACCGAAGAAACTCTTGTTCCGGTGGGAGTACAGGTTGGGCATGGTGCCAGAGTGGCCGCAACCCAGAAGATTTTTACCCAGGGCTCTTTGCAGAACACAGGAAATGTCAGTGATGTTGCCATAGAAGGGGAAGGTTTTTTCCGGGTACTCACCTATGACGGCACCTATGGGTATACCCGGGACGGTGCCTTTAAAATCGACAGCAACGGCCAGCTTGTCACATCCAACGGGTACCGGGTCATGCCCGAGGTGGTAATGCCCGAGGGGTTCATCCGTGAATCAATTTCCATCAGCCAGGACGGGAGAATCAACGTCCGCCTTCCCGGACAGGATGATCCAGTGGAAGTTGGGCAGCTTGAGCTGTACCGCTTTGTGAATCCCGCCGGACTCCAGGCGGTGGGGGAAAATCTATTCAAGGTGAGCAGTGCAAGCGGCGATCCCATTGCGGGACAGCCGGGTTTTGACGGTATGGGTAAGACCATTCATAAGTTTCTTGAGATGTCCAATGTTGAGACGGTGAAGGAAATGGTGAATATGATTACCGCCCAGAGAGCATACGAATTCAACTCCAAGGCCATTCAAACCTCGGATACCATGCTGGGAATTGCCGCCAACCTGAAGCGGTAATCCTTGGGTATACAGGGGGATTCTGCCGTAAATCATAAATCGGGAATCCGCCGAAGATAGAAGATAGAAGATAACAGGAGATGATTACATGTCCAGCATCGCAGATATAATGGGAAAATATCAGAATATCGATCAGAACAGTTCTCTGCCAAGGGTGAATGCCCAGGCTTCCAGGGATGAGCTGAATGAGGTTGCCCAGGAATTTGAGTCCCTGTTTGTAAAAATGATGCTCGATTCCATGCGTGACACCCGAAACAGTGAAGATAATTTCACCTATGGGGGCATGGCGGAAGATATTTTCGAGGACATGCTGTATACTGAATATGCGAGCGATATAGCCAGGCGCGGCGATTTCGGCATTGCAGATATGATCATCAACCAGTTTTCACCCAACCGGGGACAAAATCCCGGAGGCTGAAGCCGAATCAGCCTGCAGATATCATATGAATTTATGAATATTTTTGCCATAAATGTATAATAAAGTATACGATTGAAGACCGGCGGGATGCCGGTCTTTTTTAGAATCCGGTAAAGTGCTGCATTGTAACAAATTAAAAATATAATTGAACCGCATTCGGTTTGGCACGCTTATTGCATGTATACATGCGGAGGGTGTTATGACAAACTCGGCCGCAACGATTTCAAAATCCGTATCCCAGAATCAGACTCATGATGTGCTGAAAGCATATTTTTCACAGATCAAGGATAGTCCGCTTCTGAACTTTCAGCAGGAGCTGGATCTTTCGAAGCGTATTCAACGGGGCGATACGGCAGCCCGCCAGAAGCTTGTGGAGAGCAATCTCCGCCTGGTGGTGAAAATTGCCCGTCAGTATATGTCCTCCGGTGTGGGGCTTCTCGACCTGGTTCAGGAAGGGAATCTCGGACTGCTTCATGCTGTGAGCAAATACGATTACCGCAAAAAAGTCCGGTTCAGCACCTATGCATCATTCTGGATCAAGCAGAGCATCTCACGGGCCATCTCCAACAAGCGCCGGTCCATACGGCTGCCCCACCGAAAAGAGGATGTCCTGAAAAAGGTTCAGGCAGCATATAATGCGCTGGCTCAGAAAATGATGAGGTCGCCCACCACAGAAGAGATTGCCGCATATCTTCATATTTCCCATGAAGAAGTGGTGGATATTTTGAGTATCAGTGAACATCTGGTAAGCTTGGACAGCAGCCTGGCCAATGACAGCGGAACCATGTACGACCTGTATGAGGATTATTCCTACACTCCTGAAAAAGAACTTCTGGATAACTCCATGAACGACAGCATGCGCAACCTTCTGGAACATCTGGAGCAGCGGGAGCAGTTCGTGATTATCAACCGCTACGGCCTTTGGGGACAGGAGAAAAAGACCCTGAAGGATATCAGCAAGCTGCTGGACGTAAGTCCTGAAACAGTCCGCCAGATTGAAATGCGGTCAATCCGCAAACTGAGACAGTTCTCCAAGGAACTGGAAGACTTTATTGGAACTTGACCCCCCGTGTAATCCGGGGTATTTTCACTCATAATTCATGAGAAAAAACTCCGGTTCTTCCAAACAGACCCAATCAAAACGAAAGCCCGCCGGAAGCCGTTCAGGTTCCCGGCGTTCATCCGGCGCTTCTCTCACCCCTGCAGCAAAACGGGAACGTTTTGTCCGCAATATTACCGCATTGCTGGCGGTGATTGTTCTGGCTCTGGCCGGGATTTATCTGCTCATTCCATCCGGTACCGATCAGTCTATTGCTGCCCGGGACTCCGGAAGGGGAGTCGGGGAGTCTGAAACACCGTTACCCGTACCCGCAGAACCACGGGCAGATGAGTCTGCAGGAGCTGCAGAAGAATCCGGCAGTGGGTACCGGGACTCCGGCGTTACCGGGGCCGGCAAAAGTGCCGAAACCCCGGCGTCCGGGGAACCGGAAGGGGAAGCAGCGCTGCCGGTGAAAATCCGGCCGAAACTTGTGGTTGTGATCGATGATGTGGGCTACAATGTTGAAGGACTCAAACCCTTTTTGGAAATCCCCGTACCTGTTACCTTCGCGGTTCTTCCCAGGCTTGACTACTCCCGGGAGACGGCCCGCTTAATCAGTGATGCCGGTCAGGAATTGATACTTCATTTGCCCATGGAGAGTCAGAACGGCCAGGATCCCGGGCCCGGTACGCTTCGCAGCAATATGTCCGGGGATGAACTGCTGAGGGAAATTCAGGGCAACGCAGCCACGGTGCCGGGAATTATCGGAATGAATAATCATATGGGAAGCAAGGGAACTGAAGACCGCAGAATTGTACGGGAAGTTCTGGAATACGCCAGGAGGGACTCGCTCTTTTTCCTCGATTCCCGTACCAGCCCACAGACAGTGGTTCCGGAGATTGCCCGGGATATGAACATGAAAATACTTGAGAGGGATATATTTTTGGATAACAGTCAGGATACCGGCTACATCATGGAAGCGCTGGAGAAAGGAAAGGCCGTAGCACGGGACCAGGGGCATGCCATACTCATCGGTCATGTCTGGACCGAAGAGCTGGCGGAAATCCTTCTGGAAAATTATCCCTTTATTATGGAAGAGGGATTCGACTTCGCAACCCTGTCGAGCATCATTATGAAAGGCGAATAATGCTGGTTCTGGGAATAGAAAGCTCCTGCGATGAGTGTTCCTTCGCGGTGGTGGAAAACGGCAGAAAGATAATCTCCCATGTAATCGCCACACAGATTGAAGATCATAAGCCGTATAACGGCGTGGTTCCCGAGATTGCCAGCCGTCGGCATGTGGAGATGATCACCCCGGTGTACCGCCAGACCATGGAGCTGGCGGCGGAGCAGGGGGTAAAGCCTTCGGATATTCAGGGAATCGGCGTAACCACCCATCCCGGCCTGAGCGGAAGCCTGGTGGTGGGCCTGAACTATGCCAAAGCCCTGAGCTATGCCTGGAATGTTCCCTATGTGGGAGTGAACCACATCCTTGCCCACCTCTACGCCCCCCAGCTGGAGCAGGAAATTCCCTATCCCTATCTGGGGCTGCTGGTTTCCGGCGGTCACACCATGATCACCCTTGTGAAGGGGTATCAGGATATTCAGGTTCTGGGAGCCAGCATTGATGATGCCTGCGGCGAAGCCTTCGACAAGGTTGCAAAGCATTACGGACTGGGATATCCCGGAGGAAAACTGATAGACGACCTGGCAATGCAGGGGAATGACCGGGCTTTTGCCTTTCCCTTCGCAAACCTTCATAAAGGCGGACACCGCTATGATGTGTCCTACTCAGGATTGAAAAACGCCGTTATCAACCAGCTGGATACCTTCTGGGACGGAAAAAGCGAAAAAAGCGTGGAAAATATCTGCGCCAGCTTTCAACGGGTTGCCATTACCAGTCTTTTGAAGAAACTGTACCGGGCGGTGGAGGACACAGGAATAACCACCATCGTAGCCGGAGGCGGAGTTGCCGCCAACTCATATTTACGAAAATCACTGGAAGAACATCCGGATTATCAGGTATATTTCCCCGGCATGGAATTATGCACCGATAACGGTGCAATGATTGCCGGCATCGCCTATCATTATTTGAAAGAGGGAAACGTCAGCGGACTGGATGCCGGTGTTTCCCCCAGGGTAAAGGGGTTCAGGAAAATCTGAATGCCGGAAGGCCGAAATTGTGCACGGACAGCTGAATGCTGCCGGATGTGAGGGAGAGAGATATGAATCTCAAGGAATTTGATGAATCTATACGGCGGGTGAAGGACTTTCCCAAGCCTGGAATAAACTTTTATGACATTACCAGCATCCTCACCAACAGCGAAGCCTTCGGGTACTGTCTGGAACAGATGAATCTCTGGATTGATGAGCTTGAGGTGGATACCCTGCTTGCGGTGGAGGCCCGTGGATTTCTTTTTGCCGCCCCTCTGGCCCAGATGCGAAAAATACCGCTGGTACTTGCCCGGAAAAAAGGGAAGCTCCCCGGAAAAACCTGGTGCGAAGAATACAGTCTGGAGTATGGAACCGATGTTGTCTGCATTCAACAGGAAGATATTGCTCCCGGCAGCAGAGTGCTGCTCATAGATGATCTCATCGCAACAGGTGGAACCTTGAAGGCTACTGCCGCACTGGTGAAAAATCAGGCCCGTTCCAGTCTTGCCGGGTATGCCGCCGTAATCGGTCTGCCTTTTCTGGGGTATGAAAAGCATCTTGACGACGCCCCCATCCGTACGCTCATCAACTATCAGGGAGAATAAGTTCCGTGCACTGCAAAAGGATTACAGTTTTTAAAATCCTTACTTGACAAGTTTTTGCCACTCTGGTACTTTCCAATTCGATCATTTCCCGGTGGTGTAATTGGTAACACTACAGATTCTGGTTCTGTCGTTGGGGGTTCGAGTCCTCCCCGGGAAGTAATGCCGGCTTGAGGCCGGCTTTTTTTTAAAGAGAGCCGCAGGGGTTCTCTTGATTGATCGGCCTCAGCATCGGTCTGCGTTTTTGCTGATAGGAGGCCTTTCATGAGTGTCAGAACCTGCCTGGTTCTTGAAAACGGTTCCATATATAACGGTAAGGGATTCGGCTATCCGGCTCCATTGCCCCGGGATCTGGAACCGGGAACCCCGAGTTTCAGCAACGCCGGTGAGGTGGTGTTCAACACCGCCATGGTGGGCTACCACGAAGTCCTCACCGATCCTTCCTACACCGGTCAGATTATCACCATGACATATCCCCATATGGGAAACTACGGCCATCTGGACGACTGGAATGAAAGCGGTCCTCTGGGCGAAGACTGTCAGGATTCATCCTCCTGCGATCCCCGTCCGGTGAAGGCCGCAGGTTTTGTTCTGCGGAGTCTGTATCGCGGCCCGGTTCCCAAGGGCCGGATTACCCTGGACGAATATCTGAATAGACACGAAATACCGGGCATTACCGATGTTGATACCCGCAGACTCACCCTGGAGATCAGGGACGGCGGGGCGGTAAACGCAGTGCTGGTTCGTCCGGAAAACCCCGCTCTGGGTCTCAGTCCCGATGAAATCAATATGATATCCAGCTATCTCGAGTCCTTCCCCGGCATGCTGGGAAGAAACCTGGTCCGGGATGTAGGCACCAGCCTGAAATTCAGCCGAAGCAGACCTCTTGAAGGCAGCTATGCGGGAATGCGCCTGGCCCTGTATGACTGCGGGACCAAGGCCAATATCATCAGGGAGCTGGAAAAACTTGGCTGTGAAATAACCGTGTACCCCTCGGACAGCAGCGCCCGGGACATTCTGAACGGAAAACATCACGGAGTTCTGGTATCCAACGGGCCAGGGGATCCCCAGGTTCTTCAGGATCAGATCGCAACCGTGAAGGGTCTCATCGGAAACATGCCGGTCTTCGGTATCTGCCTGGGTCATCAGCTCATCGCCGAAGCCCTGGGCGCACGGACCTACAAGATGAAATTCGGCCACCACGGCATCAATCACCCGGTGCGGGATGAGCGTACCAAAAAGGTGTTTGTCACCAGTCAGAACCACGGCTTTGCGGTGGATGAAAAGACTCTGCCCTCCGGAACCCAGGTATGGTTCAGGAACGCCAATGATCTGAGCATCGAGGGAATCCGGAACGACGAACTTTCGGTGCTTACCGCTCAGTTTCATCCCGAGTCCGCTCCAGGTCCCTATGATTCCCATTGGATCTTCCAGGCGTTTCTGGATGCAGTACCCAGGGAAGCCTGGGCTGAACCTGCCTGAGCAGCTGAACTGCCGAACATGCCCATGTAAAAAAAGACGCAGAAAAGACAGAACAGGAAACAGGAATAGGCAAGATGGAATAACATCCGGGAAGATTCCGGAAAACACAGGGGGAATAAGGTGCCGGTACGCAAGGATATACATAAGATTTTGATTTTCGGCTCCGGGCCGATTATGATCGGTCAGGCCTGCGAGTTTGATTACTCCGGAAATCAGGCGGTGAAAGCGCTGAAGGAAGAAGGCTTTGAGGTGGTGCTGTTGAATCCCAATCCCGCCACCATCATGACCACCCCCGGGACTGCCGACCGTATCTACATGGATCCTCTGGAAGTTCCGTATGTTGAGGAAATCCTGAAAAAAGAACAGCCCGATGCCATTCTACCCACCATGGGGGGACAGACCGCACTGAATCTGGCTCTGGATCTGGACGAAGCGGGAATCTTTGAGAAATATGATGTTGAGCTTCTGGGTGCGGGAGTGGAGAGCATCAAGCTTGCCGAGGACCGGGGTGAATTTAAAAAGCTCATGGATCAAATCGGTCTTGAAAGTGCAAAATCCATTCTTGCCTCCGACCTTGACTCCGCCATGGGGTTTGCCAAGGAACAGGGGTTGCCCCTGATTATCCGGCCCAGCTACACCCTGGGGGGTAGGGGGGCAACATCGCCACCCGCTGGGAGGACGTTGAGCCCATGATCCGCCGGGCTATCGATGAAAGTCCGGTGCATACCGCCCTCATAGAAGAAAGCCTTCTGGGATGGAAGGAGTTTGAGATGGAGGTGATGCGGGACGCAGCAGACAACGCTGTGATCATCTGTTCCATTGAAAACGTGGATCCCATGGGAGTTCACACCGGAGATTCCATCACCGTTGCTCCCATTCAGACCCTCTCCGACGTTGAGTATCAGAAGATGCGTACCGCCTCCATAGAGATTCTCCGGGCCGTGGGAGTGGACTGCGGCGGATCCAATGTGCAGTTCGCCTACAACCCCGACGACGGCAGGATGATCGTCATCGAAATGAACCCCCGGGTGAGCCGCTCCTCCGCCCTTGCCTCCAAGGCTACGGGCTTTCCCATTGCCCGAAGCTCCGCCAAGCTGGCGGTGGGCTATACCCTTGATGAAATCATCAACGATATTACCGGGAAAACCGTAAGCTGTTTCGAACCCTCACTGGATTACGTCGCCGTGAAGGTTCCCCGCTTCGAGCTGGAAAAATTTCCCCGGGGCTATGCCCAGCTGGGCACCCAGATGAAGAGTGTGGGAGAATCCCTCGCCCTTGGCAGAACATACAATGAAGCGCTGAACAAGGCGCTGCGCTCCTGCGAGCTGGGAGTCGAAGGGCTGGATCATCTGCTGAATGCCGGTGACGATGAGCTTTCTCACATGATTGACAGCCTCCATCCGAAGCGGATTTTTGCCGCCTACACCCTGATCCGCAGGGGAGTTGAACAGGCTGCTGCCCGGGGGGAGCTTCCCGATTTTCCCGGTGAAGCGGAGTTGAATGTGATGAACGACGTACAGCGCAGAAGCAGCTACGATCCCTGGTTTCTTTACAACATGGTGGAACTTGCCCGTCTGGAACTCAGGGTCGAAAAGCTGAACAGGCAACAGCCCGATCCGTTCCTCCTGCTGGAGGCGAAGCGGGCAGGGCTTTCGGACCGGCGGATCGCCGCCCTGATGGCTGCCTCCGCAGCATCTGCCGCATCAGCCTCCAAATCCAAACACTCTCCCACACAGGATGAACTTGTGAACCGTATCCGCAGCGTCAGAGATGATATGGGGATTCATGCGGGCTATCATTTTGTGGACACCTGTTCCGGTGAGTTTCAGGCTTCCACTCCGTATTTCTATTCAACCTGGGGGGAAGTGAACGAATCCAAACCCATGGACGGCCGGGGAGTGATTATCCTCGGCTCCGGTCCAAACCGCATAGGGCAGGGGCTGGAGTTTGATACCTGCTGTACTCTCTCATCCATGGCTTATCGCAGGCAGGGAGTGAACACCGTCATCGTGAACTCCAATCCCGAAACGGTTTCCACCGATTTTAATGTGTCCGACCGTCTCTATCTTGAGCCCCTCACATTTGACGATGTGAGAGAGGTGATGAAGACCGAAGGAATCCGGGATGTGATCGTTCAGCTTGGCGGACAGACTCCCCTGAACATGGCCAAGGAGCTGAAGGAGTGGGGGGCCAATATTATCGGTACTCCTGTTGAAAGCATTGAAGGTGCCGAGGACCGCCGCCAGTTTGCGGACATGCTCAACCGTCTGGGACTCCGCCAGCCGGAAAACCGCAGCGCCGGCAGCCTTGCCCAGGTGGAGAAGTTCGCCAAGGAAATCGGGTATCCGGTGCTTCTGCGTCCCAGTTACGTCCTCGGCGGACGGAGCATGATGATTGCCTTCAACCGCGAGGAGCTTCAGGAATTCATTAAGCGAGATGTGGAGGTGAGCGATCATAAGCCCATTCTTGTGGATCAATTCCTGGATGATGCGGTGGAATATGATGTGGACGCCCTGTGCGACGGGAAGAACGTCTACATCGCCGGGATCATGCAGCATATCGAAGCCGCCGGGGTGCACTCCGGTGACTCGGCCTGCGTGTTTCCCGCCTACAAAACCACCGATGAAATACAGGCCCAGATCAGCGACGCCACCGCCAGGATCGCCCTGGAGGTTGGGGTGAACGGTTTTCTGAACATCCAGTTTGCCGTGAAGGACGATGTACTCTACGTTCTGGAGGTGAATCCCCGGGCCAGCCGTACCGTGCCGTTTATCTCCAAAGCCAGCGGTGTTGATCTTGTGGATGCCGCGGTGAAGGTCTGGGAAGGAAATGATCTGGCAGCTCAGGGACTTATCCGGGAAGATATCAGCGGTCTGAAAAATGTGGGAATCGGAAGCTGCGTTACCGGATGGGCGGTGAAAGAGGCCATGTTCAGTTTTGACCGCTTCCTGGATACCGATCCCATGCTGGGTCCGGAAATGAAATCCACCGGCGAAGCCATCGGACTGGGCCGGAGTTTCGGAGAGGCTTTTGCAAAGGCCAGTTCGGCAACCGGCACCCGCCTGCCCACATCAGGCAGGGTGTTTGTATCGGTGAATGCCTTCGATAAAGAAGCGGTGCTCCCCATGGTGAAAGATCTGGTTGATATGGGCTTCGGCATCATGGCAACCCGGGGAACCGCACAGTTCCTCTTCGAACAGGGGATCATGGCTGAAGTTGTGCTGAAAGTACATGAGGGGAATCCCAACATTGTGGATCATCTTGAGGCCGGCAGGGTCGATCTGGTGATCAATACCCCCCGGGGTCGATACACCCAGATGGATGACGGCTATTTGAGAATTCACACCCTCCGGCATAAAGTTCCCTACACCACCACCATATCCGCCGCCCGGGCGGCGGTTGAGGGAATCCGTTATCTTGCATCAGGGGAATACCGGGTTCAGTCTCTGGAAGGCTGAAGGGGGTTGAAGGAGGCTGTCTGCGTTAGCTGAGAAGCCTTCGAATTTCACTCTCATAGCCGGGCATGAGTGTTCCGGGACTCAAGTCCCGGATCCCTTCCCGAGGGCTCGGCCGGGGTGACAGAAGGCGCCGGACAATTTCCTCTATTACATGGTCAGGCTGATGCTCTTTGGGGATGGCCGTGCTGTCCTCTTTTTCCACAGGATATCTGCAGTCCCGGGGAAAATATTCGGGGTACGACAGGGCGTCGGGAACAACCGGCGTCAGTCCCGCATATGCGGCTTCCAGCATGCTCAATCCCTGAAACTCGTGCCGGGCGGTTGAGAGCACCAGATGCCTGCAGGATGTCTGGCCTTCCCCGCCATATTCACCGGCGGGTACGGCGGACCTGCGGTTTTCCGCCCCCCACTCGGTCAGCTTCTCCACATACTCTTCCCGTGGCAGGGGCTCGCCCACCCGGATTCTGTGGGCAAATTCCAAACGAAGCTGTTCCAGTTCCCCGGGCACGCTGCGGAACTTTCTCCCCAGCAGGCTGATGCTCCAGCCCCCGTTCTTCTCATCTTCCCGGTCCGACTGTAAGCCGTGGGGCCCCTGTTCCTGCTGTTTCGCATGTTTCTGCCGGGGCCCCAGAGTCGCCAGGCGGCGCTCAAGCCCACGGCAAATCTCCAGCAGCAGCCCGGGATTTTTATCGTACTCCCAGCGGTGGGGCCACACAATATGGATATGGGGATGCTCGTGAACCTGCCGCTCTTCCCTGCCTGCCCGGGCGGATCGGGTTTTCTGTCGGGAGATGGAGAGCTGTGGGGAGCTGAAAAGAGAAACCTCCACTGCCACAGGAATTACTGCTGATTTTTCGGCAATATCCCGGCAGATTTCCGGATCAGTTTTCTCGGGAAGGGCATCCAAAAAGCTGCTGATCCCTGCCAGGCAGCTGTCCCGGTTCCAGGCCGAATTAAATGCAATCCGGTCAGCGCTCAAAAGGGAGTAAAGCTGGCTTGCCTGGGCGTCCCGCTCCAATGCCCTGCTCTCTGCCTGGTGTCTCTGCCGGCCTTTGCCAGATTGCCGGCTGGTATCCGATTGCCGGCTGGTATCCGAAGGGCGGCTGGCGGGTGAAAGCTCGGTGCTTTGCCAGGGCCCGCTGCTTCGCAAAGGCCCTTTGTTTCGCATGGGCCTTTTGTTTTGCAAAGGATAGGCGAACTGGTTTTCATGGACATACTGCAAAACCGGAATGTTCCTCAGCCGGGGCAGAACGGCCCGTATAGCGCTCACATCCACCGAACTGGTTGCAATGATCATATCCGGGGGGCCTCCATCCCCGGGGGATACACCGTCCTCAAGGTGCATACTGTTCCTGGGAAAAATCTCCCTGAGCTTATTTCTCCAGCTGAGAGCCGATCCTTTGAGCCGAAAACTGAAGTAGCGGGGTGGAAGAGTCAGTGCGTACCATCTGAACTCCGGCAGACCCTCCATGAGGGAGCGTGCCCAGGAGGCCTGGCTGTCGCTGTGATACCCTGAGAGCAGAAGAATGCTGTGTGTGCCTTCCCCGGTTTCGTTGCCGCTGCCGTATCTGTTGTAGTCCGGGCCTGAGTCCTGGGGTGAGTCCGGGCCTGAGTCCGGGACGGTGCCGGGGCCGGAGGTCGAGAATTCTTCGTCCCGACCCATGCTCATTCGCCGGGTTCCCGGTTGAGGTTGTTCAGATAGTATTCAAAACTGTCCAGGAGGGCCTCCCAGCTGGCTTCCACAATATTTTCGTTGACTCCCACCGTTCCCCAGTCATGCTCGCCGTCGGAGCTGGTAATGAATACCCGCACCTTGGCCGCAGAAGCGCTTTCGGGGTTCAGAACCCGCACACGGTAATCGATGAGTTTGATTTTTTTCAGATCGGGATAGTGGGGGTAGAGGGCGTTTCTCAATGCCCCATCCAGGGTTTCAACAGGGCCCACACCCACCGCGGCCCCCATGACTTCGGTACCCGAATCATCAAGAAACATTCTTCCTACCGTATTGCTTTGAGCGGTTGCAGTTTTGTAGCTTTCAAGATGATAGTTCTTCAGGCTGACCAGGGGTGTGTAGATCCCCAGGGCTTTCCGCATAAGAAGGTCGAAACTGCCTTCCGCCGCCTCATATTCATATCCGAAATTCTCCCGGCTTTTCAGTTCGTCAATAAGAACCTGTACCACTTCATCGTTTTTCCCGAAATCGCCGTACTTCCGCATCTTTTCTATGATTGTGGACTTTCCTGCCAGTTCGCTGAGGAGAACCTGCCGGGAATTGCCCACCAGCTTTCCATCCAGATGTTCCATCAGGTGGGGAGCCTTGAGAATTACATCCGCGTGCTGTCCCGCCTTGTGGGAGAATGCTGCAACACCCACAAATGCCTGGCGTTTATCAGGAATGATATTGGCTTTTTCTGCGACAAAACGGCTCAGCCCGGTAAGATGGGGCATGTTCGGCTTGCAGTTGGCCTCATAGTCCATTTTAAGAGTGAGATTGGGCATGATTTCGCAGAGATTGGCGTTTCCGCAGCGTTCGCCCCAACCGTTTACCGTTCCCTGAATATGCATGGCCCCGGCGTTCACTGCCGCAAGACTGTTGGCCACTGCGGTACCGCAGTCATTATGGAAATGTCCTCCCAGGCGTTGATAGCCTTCGGATTTCAGAGTGCTATAAATCTCAGATACTTCGTGGGGAAGGGTGCCTCCGTTGGTATCGCATAAAACCATCACATCAGCCCCCGCATTCATTCCTGCGGAGAGCACCTTTCTTGCGTACTCAGCGTTGCCCTTCCATCCGTCGAAAAAATGCTCAAGGTCGAAAATCACAACCCGGCCCTGTTTTTTCAGGAAAGAAATTGAATCGTCGATCATCCGCAAATTTTCTTCCAGGTTGGTTCCGATGACCCGTGTCACGTGTTCGGTCCAGGTCTTTCCCACCACCACCACGGTGCTGGTTTCTGCGTCCAGCAGTGCTCTGATGTGTCCGTCGCTTTCAGCCGACCCGCCGGCCTTCCGGGTGGAGCCGAAGCTTGCCACCCGGGCATGCCGGAGATTCATGGACCGGATTTTTCGGAAAAATTCAGCTTCCTTGTCATTGCTCAGGGGAAATCCCCCTTCAATATAATCAATCCCAAGGTCATCAAGCTTGCTGGCAATTTCCAGTTTATCTTCGAGACTGTAGTTTATCTCCAGCCCCTGCATGCCGTCTCGAAGGGTGGTGTCGAATATTTCCACTTTCCGGTTCATAAATCCTCCTGTAATCCTGCTGCCTGTCCTTCCGGAACCGCCATCCACCGAAGTGAATCTACGGACATAAAAAAAGCCGCCTTCCAGCAGGAAAGCGGCCTTCGATGCACCCTGATCCTGCTATTTTTCCCCGTTGCCGATAATCGCAATAATGAGGTTAATAATGGATATGGATGCAATAATATTCATTCTCATGTATTCTTATACACTCTTCCCTTTTATTGATTTTGTCAAGGGGATGTATCATTATGAGCCCCATGAAAGTGCCGAACACCATGTATGAATCCCTTCCCCGGCCCGAGGGAGGCTGGTATGACCTCAGCCCCCGGGGAAGTGCAGCTCCCCCCATGTTTCTCTCGTCAGCCTCGCTGGGAAGTGCCGGAACCTCGGGCGTCCGGGGACTGGCGCAGCGCTGCAGGCTCATTTCCACATTGAGGGAGGGGGCCGGGAAGGGCCCACGGAAAGCCCGGCCCCCGGAACAGGATGAGCAGAAGCCCGCGGCACAGGATGAGCAGAAGCCCGCGGCACAGAAGCCTGTGACACTGGAAGCGGGCCAGGGTTCGCTCCTCGTATCCGTGAAGCAGGTACACAGCATGGATGTCCTTATCATACGGGGCCTTCAGCGAAACGGCGGCCGACAGCGTGACAGCGTGAGAATTTCGGTCATTTCTTCACAGTGGCGGGAGGCCTCTTTTTCCAGGGGCGGTGAGAAGGTCCTGGCGGAACCGGGGTGGGATGCATTTCTGGATGAAGCAGCTGATGGATTTCCTATGCTTCACGGCATTGAAGCCGACGGAATTCTTACCAACCTGGATCTGATCACACCGGGGGTGACGGTGGCTGACTGCATGCCGATTTTTCTGCATACAGGAGCCTGGAGGGGGCTCCTTCATTCGGGCTGGGCGGGAACGGGGATTTTGCGTGCTGCCCTGGAATATCTGTCCGAAGCGGGGCAGGAGGCTCCGGAAGTTGTTCTGGGCCCCTGCATTTCGGCGGACAGCTATGAGGTGGATCAGTCACGGGCGGATTTGTTTTCCCGGCGTCATGGCGCGAACGCGGTGCGGGGCAGACACCTGGATTTGCCGGCAGCCAACCTGGGAATTCTGGAAGAGATTTCCCGCATGGAGCTGTTCCGTCAGGAATTCCGGATCCTGGTTCGGGACAGTTGCACAGTAAAGCATTCTGGTTTATTTTCTTACAGGCGGATGGGACCGGAGTCCTATGGCCTGATGCTTGCTCTATTTCCTCCGGACAGATCCCGTATCCCCGTCTGCAGCGGCAGCGAGCTCCGCGAATTGCAGCACGGCCGGATCCGGAAGGTCTGAGTGTTCAGGCAGCTCTGCCTGGGGGAACGGTACGCCGGGCAGGCTGATCAGCTTATGAAAGGGTATAACGATGAAAGAATTGAAAATTGAACTTGCTCAGAAACTTCTTCTTGCGCTCAAGGATTTTGCAGGGGAGAAGAATCTGGAGCTTTCCATTTCTATTGATGATATTATGATTGAGACTCCTCCCAAGCCCGAGCTGGGGGATGTGGCGTTCCCCATGTTTCCTTTTGCCAGGCTTCTGCGTATGGGCCCGCCGCAGATTGCAGCTTCAATGGTTTCGCGGCTTCAGGAGATGGGAGTTGATGCCGAACAGGCCGGTCCCTATGTAAATGCACGTCTGGATCGCAGTCATGCGGCCGGGCAGACAATTACCAGAATCCTTCAGGAAGGGGATACCTACGGGTCCAACGCTAATTATCACGGTGAAAAAGTGATGATCGAGTTTTCATCCCCCAACACCAACAAGCCCCTCCATCTGGGGCACCTGAGAAATAATGCTCTGGGAGAGTCTGTCGCACGGGTGCTCAAAGCCAACGGCGCCCAGGTCCGGAAAGTGAATCTGGTAAATGACCGAGGGGTGCATATCTGCAAGTCCATGCTTGCCTACAAGGAGCTTGGCGACGGGGACAGCCCCGGGAAGCAAGGAGTGAAATCCGACCATTTTGTTGGAGACTATTATGTGAAGTACAATGAGATGGCTTCCAGAGATCCCGATGCGGAAAAGCGCGCCCAGGCCATGCTCAATGCCTGGGAAGCCGGGGACGGGGAGACGGTGGATCTGTGGAAAACCATGAACTCCTGGGCTCTTGAGGGGCTGAAAGAAACCTATGAGCGTACCGGCATTCATTTTGATGACATCTACTATGAGAGCAACACCTACAAGCTGGGCCGTGAACATGTCCTGAAGGGGCTGGAAGACGGAGTGTTTTTCCGGGATGAAGAGGGTACGGTCTGGATAGATCTGGAAGATATCAAACTGGACAAAAAAGTGCTGTTGAGAAAAGACGGTACCAGCCTCTACATGACCCAGGATATCGGAACCGCGGTGAGCAGGCATGAAGACTGGCCCTTTGAGCGTCTCATCTACGTGGTTGCGTATGAACAGAACTATCACTTCAGGGTGCTGTTTCATATCCTCAAAAAGCTGGGATTTGACTGGGCGGATAAACTCTACCATCTGTCCTACGGCATGGTGAACCTCCCCGACGGAAAGATGAAGAGCCGGGAAGGCACCGTAGTGGATGCAGATAAGCTCCTTGACGAGCTGAGAGATCTTGCCCTCCAGGAAATGACCGAGAAGGGCAGGGATCAGAAAATTGATGATCCCCAGGCGGTTGCCGAGCAGGTGGCCCTGGGCGCCATCCATTATTATCTGCTCCAGGGAACCCCGTCAAAGGATATGGTGTTCAACCCCGCAGAATCCCTGTCATTCAACGGAAACACAGGACCATACCTCCAGTACATGGGAGCACGGATTTCCAGCATGTTCCGGAAATACGGAAAGGATCTTCCCTCTCCCGAATCCCTGGATTGGAAGCTGCTGAAAGAAGACGAGGAGTGGGAGCTGGTAAAACTTCTGGCGTCCTATCCCCAGGCCGTGGAAGCTGCGGGAACCGACTACAACCCCGCCCACATTGCATCCCACCTTTACGAACTGGGGAAGGCCTTCTCCCGATTCTACCACGAGCATCCGGTGCTGAACTGTCCCGATGCAAGTCTCAGAGATCTTCGCCTGTATCTGGCCTGGGCAGTCAAACGGGTGCTGATGCACGGGTTTCACCTGATCAATATGCCCTTCCTGGAAAGCATGTAGGAAGTTTTCCGCCGGGGACGGGATTATCCGGGGCCGCGCTTCTGCCGCGACAGGAACCAGGGAGCTGCAGCTTGAGTATGTTTTCCCGGCCGGTCCATTTATCTTTATACAGGCCGCCTGAATATGGCGGCCTTTTTTGCATGTTTATGCTCATATTCATCAGCCTGGCACAGAAATTGAGTGAATATGTAGCAATAAAAACATTGTAAATAGAGAAAATGTAAATTGGTGTCCGTGCAATATGGTTTAACATACATATATGTACCTTAGCCTACAAAAATGTATGACACTTTAGTTGAAAATGGTCTGATAGATTGGAAGTTTTTGAATAAAATTGATGATATTTCGCATAATTATGAAATATTTTGCCCCGCCCCCCTTTACTACTCCCCCTGAGCTTTACTAATATGCGGTAAACGCCGTTATGGCATGGAACTTGCAACTATATTAGTCACGGATTTTCGGCAGTTTGAGAGTGATTTTTCCGACATTTATGTCGTTCATTTCCGTAGTATAAAGGAGCAGCTTATGGCATTTAAACAACGACCCAAGAAGCAGGGACTGTATGACCCCGCATTTGAACATGATGCCTGCGGTGTGGGGTTTATCGCCCACATTAAAGGTGATGCAAGTCATTCAATTGTAAAAGACGCAGAAGAGATCCTTATCCGGATGACCCACCGGGGTGCGGTGGGCGCGGAAAAAAACACCGGGGACGGGGCGGGAATTCTCACATCCCTTCCCCACGAATTTCTCAGGAAGGCCGCAAAAAAGGATCTGCAGCTTGATCTGCCCGCTCCAGGAACCTACGGCGCGGGGATTGTATTTTTTCCTCAGGATGATACCCGCCGGAGCAAATGTCTGGAAATTTTCCAAACCCAGGCCGAAGAAGAGGATCTTGAGCTTTTAGGCTGGCGTGAAGTTCCCACCAACAACACTATGATCGGCCCCAGTGCCCGGGAAAGCGAACCGGTAATGAAGACCGCATTCCTGAAGCTGAAGGAAGGAAGCGAACCCTCCTCCAATCCCCAGGATGAGCTTGAGAAGCGTCTGTACATTCTGCGCAAGCGGGTAACCAACAGCATCAGGGGAACCAGCGAACTGGATCCCGACGATTTTTTCTACGTATGCTCTCTCTCATCCAGGGTGATGGTGTACAAGGGCATGCTTATGCCCGAGCAGCTGTTTCCCTACTTCCCCGATCTGGATAACAAGGATTTCACCTCCCACCTGGCCATGGTGCATTCCCGGTTTTCCACCAACACCTTTCCCAGCTGGGACCGGGCCCAGCCTCTGCGCTATATGAGTCATAACGGAGAAATCAACACCCTCCGGGGAAATGTGAATAAAATGCGCAGCCGGGAAGGTACGCTCAAGAGTGAATTCTTCGGCCCGAAACTTGCATCTACATTCCCGGTGAACGAACCCGACCTCTCTGACTCGGGAAATTTTGATAATGTGCTTGAGCTTCTGATTATGGCGGGCAGGAAGCTTCCCGAAGCGGTGATGATGATGATTCCCGAAGCCTGGCAGAGAGACCCCCAGATGGATCCCGAAAAGCGGGCCATGTACGAGTATTTTTCCAACATGATGGAGCCCTGGGACGGTCCCGCTTCGGTGGTGTTCACCGACGGTACCTACATTGGTGCAACCCTTGATCGAAACGGATTGCGCCCCAGCAGATACTATGTGACCGACGATGATCGGGTGATTATGGCCTCGGAGGTGGGGGTTCTTGATATTCCCGAGGATCACATCGTGGCCAAGGGCCGTCTCCAGCCGGGAAAAATGTTTCTGGTTAACTTTAATGAAGGGCGGATTATCGATGACAACGAGCTGAAAAGCAGTTACAGCGGTGAACAGCCCTACGGAACATGGCTGGAAGAGAAACGGATTACCCTGGATGAGATTCCCGCTCCGGAGGATGTTCCCGGTCTGGATGAACGGAGCCTGCTTCAGCGTCTTAAACTGAACGGGTTCACCTGGGAACATCTGCGGGAAGTACTGAAACCCATGGCTGAACTGGCCAAGGAGCCCCTGGGAAGCATGGGGAATGACGCTCCTCTGGCAGTTCTCTCGGATAATCCACGGATGCTCTACGACTATTTCAAGCAGCTGTTCGCTCAGGTTACCAATCCGCCCATCGACTCGGTGCGTGAATCGGTGATTATGAGTCTGAAAACCTATATCGGCCCGGAAGGAAACCTTCTGGAGCCGGGCGCAGATCATGCTCACCGGCTCATGCTTGAAGAACCGGTGCTCACCAACGATCAGCTGGCCGCTTTGAAGCATATGGACCACCGGGGCTGGAGAAGCAAAACCCTGGACATCACCTATCCGGTACGAAGCGGAAAAGACGGGTTGATGGACGCCCTTGAAAGGATCAGCAGGGAAGCGGAGCAGGCAATCGCCGATGGTGCCAGCCTGGTCATTCTTTCGGACCGGAATGCCGGACGGAACAACATCCCCTTGCCCGCACTTCTGGCGGTGGGCTCCATCCATCAGTATCTGGTGAGCATGCACAAGCGCACCCAGATCGGACTGGTGCTGGAATCCGCAGAGCCCAGGGAGGTACACCATTTCTGTACCCTCACCGGGTACGGTGCGGATGCGGTAAATCCCTATCTTGCATTTGAAGCAATGTGGAAAATGCAGGATGACGGTCAGCTTGATCCGGAACTGAGCAGGGAACAGCTCGCCGACGATTACCTGAGAGCCATTGAGTACGGTATGCAGAAGGTATTCGCAAAAATGGGAATCTCCACCCTTGAATCCTACAAGGGTGCCCAGATTTTTGAAGCCGTGGGGCTTGCGTCAGAAGTTGTTGAACGCTGCTTCACCGGTACCGCAAGCAGGATTGAAGGGGCCGATTTCCAGCATATCGCAGAGGAATGTCAGCGCCGACACAACATTGCGTATCCCGACGGGAATCCCACCGTGGGCGAGGAATATCTCAACCCCGGGGACTACTCGGTCCGCCACGGCGGGGAAGGCCACATGTGGGATGCCGAATCCATTGCCAACCTCCAGATTGCGGTCCGCAGCAACGATGTAAACTACTATAAGGCCTTCTCCCGGCATCAGGATCAGCGCAGTCAGCGGCAGTATACCCTTCGGGGGCTTCTGCGCTTTAAAGAAGGAGTTGAGTCCATACCCATTGAGGAAGTTGAACCCATAGAAAGCATTATGACCCGCTTCGCCAGCGGAGCCATGAGTTTCGGCTCCATCAGTCAGGAAGCCCATGAAACCCTGGCCATCGCCATGAACCGGGTAGGGGGAAAATCCAACACCGGCGAGGGGGGGGAGATGCCAGAGCGCTTCAAGCCCCTTGCCAACGGCGACAGCAAGCGTTCTGCAATTAAGCAGGTGGCTTCCGGCCGTTTCGGGGTTACCAACGAATATCTCACCAACGCCGATGAGATCCAGATCAAAATGGCACAGGGAGCCAAGCCCGGCGAAGGCGGAGAGCTTCCGGGACACAAGGTTTTTGAGGTGATTGCCAAAACCCGGCATACCACCAAAGGGGTTGGGCTCATTTCCCCGCCCCCCCATCATGATATCTATTCCATCGAAGACCTGGCTCAGCTGATCTTCGATCTGAAAAACTCAAACCCCAAGGCAAGAATCAGTGTGAAACTGGTCTCCAAGGTTGGAGTGGGAACCATCGCCGCCGGGGTGGCAAAGGGTCATGCGGATCACATTCTCATATCAGGACATGACGGCGGAACCGGAGCAAGTCCGCTCACCGGCATTAAGCATGCCGGTCTGCCCTGGGAACTGGGGCTGGCGGAAACCCACCAGACCCTGGTCATGAACGACCTGAGAAGCCGGGTAGTAATTCAGACAGACGGTCAGCTGAAAACCGGCCGGGATGTGGTAATCGCCGCAATTCTGGGTGCCGAAGAGTTCGGCTTTGCAACATCCGCCCTGATCACCATGGGCTGCATCATGATGCGGAAGTGTCAGAAAAATACCTGTCCCGTGGGTGTGGCCACACAGGATGAACGGCTGAGAAAAAAATTCACCGGGAAGCCTGAGCATGTGGTGAATTTCCTGAAGTTTATCGCCCAGGAGGCACGGGAACTGATGGCTCAGCTGGGTGTGCGAAGCATCAATGAGCTGATCGGCCGGGTGGATCTGGTTGAAGCCGATGACAGCGTACGTAACTGGAAGAGCGAGGGGATCGATCTCAGCTCCCTGCTCAATCCCCCGAAAAATGAACTTGCCCGAACCGGTACCATCTGCTGCATTCCCCAGGACCATGGAATCGCAGATATTCTGGACCGCCGCCTCATCGAGCTGTCCCGAAAGGCCATCAGCATGAAGAAAAAAGTTGAACTGGAACTGGGTATTAAAAACACCGACAGGGCTGTCGGAACCATGCTCAGCCATGAAATTGCCAAGCGCTACGGCTTTGACGGCCTGCCGGAAAACACCCTGGATATTAAACTCAGGGGACACGCCGGGCAGTCCTTCGGAGGCTGGCTGGCGTCCGGAGTCACTCTGGAGCTGGAAGGGGATGCCAACGACTATGTCGGGAAGGGACTGAGCGGAGGAACCATCTGTATATATCCTCCGAAACATTCCCGGTTCCAGGCTGAGGAAAATATCATCATCGGAAACGTTGCCTTTTATGGAGCAATCACCGGGAAGGCATTTATCCGGGGGATGGCCGCAGAGCGCTTCTGTGTGAGGAACTCCGGAGCCAAGGTGGTGATCGAAGGCGTGGGCGACCACGGCTGCGAGTACATGACCGGCGGACGTGCGGTAATTCTGGGTGAAGCCGGAAGAAACTTCGGCGCAGGCATGAGCGGCGGCATTGCCTATGTCTGGGATCAGAATGGAACATTCCGGGAAAATATCAATCCCGGCATGATCGACAGCTACGACCTGATCACCCAGGAAGCATGGGAGATCGAAGAGGTGAAAACCCTTATAGAAGAGCACCTTGAGTGGACGGGATCAACCAGGGCCCAGGATATTCTGGACAACTGGGAGAAAGAGTCGAAGAAGTTTGTAAAAGTGATCAGTCCTGCATATGCCAAGGTGCTGGAACTGGAAAAAGAAGCAGACAGGGAGGCGGTTCATGGGTAAGCCCACAGGATTCCTTGAAATAGAGCGTAATAAAGTGAAGTGGAGGGACCCCAGCGTCCGCTCCCAGGATTTTCTCGAATTTGCAGTTGAGCATGATGACAAGGCCAGGCAGGAGCAGGGTGCACGCTGTATGGACTGCGGCGTCCCCTTCTGTCAGACCGACTACGGCTGTCCGGTGCACAATCTCATTCCCGAGTGGAACGATCTGGTGTACCAGGGCCGCTGGAACGAGGCCTACTGGCGGCTTCGGCTAACAAACAACTTTCCGGAGTTCACCGGCCGAGTCTGTCCCGCGCCCTGTGAAACCGCCTGTGTTCTGGGCATTAATGAGCCTGCGGTAACCATCAAAGATAATGAGGCGGCCATCATCGACCGTGCCTGGGAATCCGGGCTGGTGCAGCCCCGTCCTCCCCGCTACCGGAACGGTAAAACCGTCGCCATTGTGGGCAGCGGTCCCGCAGGTCTTGCTGCGGCGGATGAGCTGAATCAGGCAGGATACTCGGTTACCGTGTATGAGCGTGAAGACCGGGTGGGGGGGCTTCTGATGTACGGCATTCCCAACATGAAGCTTGATAAAACCCTAGTGGAAAAACGCTGCAACCTCATGGCCGAGGAAGGAGTCGAGTTCCGCACCGGCGTGGATGTGGGCAAAGATATGAGTATAAAAGAGCTCAGAGATTCCAACGACGCGGTACTCCTTACCGTGGGGGCGACAAATCCCCGGGATCTTCCGGTGCCGGGCCGGGAACTCAAGGGCGTGCACTTCGCCATGGAGTTTCTCACAGCCAATACCCGAAGCTACCTCAACTCCAAGCTCTCCGACGGCAAATACATCGATGCCAAAGGCAAGAAGGTGATCGTAATCGGTGGGGGCGACACGGGGAACGACTGCATCGGTACCAGTGTCCGTCACGGTGCAGAGAGCGTGATAAACTTCGAGCTTCTCAGCCGGCCGCCCAAGGAGCGGGACGCTTCAATGCCTTGGCCCACATACCCACGGCTTGAAAAAAGCGACTACGGTCACCAGGAAGCCGAGGCGAAGTACGGCCGTGACCCCCGGGAGTACAATATTCTCACCAAGGAGTTCATCGGAGACGGTGAAGGTAATCTCAAGGCTCTGAAGACCGTCCGGGTGGAGTGGAGCAAAAAGCCCGGCGAACGGCCCACCTTCGCAGAGGTGCCCGGAACCGAGGAGACCTGGGAGGCGGACCTGGTATTTCTGGCTCTGGGGTTTCTCGGACCCGAGCAGTATCTTGCAGAAAGCCTTGAGCTGGATACTGACCAACGGAGCAACTACCGGGCCGAATACGGCGAGTACGCCACCTCTGTTGACAATGTCTTCGCCGCCGGGGACGCCCGCCGGGGACAGAGCCTGATCGTATGGGCAATTAACGAAGGCAGGGGCGCAGCCCGGGCCGTGGATCTGAAGCTTAACGGCAGCAGTAATCTGCGGGGGTGAGAATGTAAGAAGCTTGTGATTTGCTCCATATTGTGATGTGCAGCTGTTTTCACAATATGGAGCTGATATGAAAACTAAGTACTTTCATTATTATATGTAATTATCAAATATCCAGAATGCTTGATGTTGTTTTAATGGTCTTTTTGGGCGGGAACAACGTCGATGCGGACGGTATTGGATCTGGGAGTGGTAAAAATCCATCGGCCTTTTTCAGACTGTTCTCTGTTTGAAGGACTGACAAGAAACCGGGATGGTCCAAGCTGAAGCAGGAATTGATTTCGCGTTTTCGTATTTGTAATATCATACTCTAAAACAGAGTCCTGTTGTGCAGACTGCACTAACGATTCCCAGGCAGCTTCGTTCATTTGTCCGAATACCGAGGATATTTCCAGAGCAGTTTGTCTGTCATCGGAAGCAATGGCTGCAATCAGGGTCTGGGTATCGTTCTCCAGTTCTTGAAGAAGTTCCTGATTGTCACTGCATGAGCTGAGAAGCGTTAACAGGAATACCGGCACGAAAAATAGCGTTTTCAAACAGCCTGAGAGTGTGGGTTTTTTGTATATCATGAGAGTGAGTCCTCCGGCATTTTCTTCTGAAGTAGGTGCAGGGGCAGAAAAAATGGAAGGAGGAAACCTCCTTCCATTTTTTTCATGCACTGTAACATCAGTTATATTTTACAACTGATCCGGTAATGCGGGCGGTTGCGGGGGCAACAATAGAGCCTGTGAAACCATTGATCAGCAGATCAACAACAGTTGCTGAGTATTCAACAGTGATATTTACTGCTGCATCCCCGGAATATTTGCTGATTTCTCTTTGAATGGCATCATAGATTTTTTCATCCATGGCATCGGCGGTTACGTTACCAAGGTTTGCGCCACCGGCTGAACCCAGGAATTCCCACACTTTCACGGTTTTATCGAATTCGCCAACTACATTGTAGTTCTGCATATTCGAAACAACTTGAACTCCGGAGAGTTTGAACGTGGTACAGGAACTGAGTACCAGTACAACCAGCAACGCAAGTGCCAGCAGTTTAACAGATTTTTTCATCTGTTCCTCCTATTTAATTAAGCTGAAACTGCATACATGCTGCAGTTTCCACTGTTTCTTGGTTAATTTTAGTGAAGCAGTACATTCGATACAAGGATTTTACCCATTCTTATAGGTTTTTCACAGTCAGAAAGCAAAAACTAGGTGATGCACGAAGAAACAGGAAGACAGTTTTTATCCATCCGCATGAAACGGAATGATCGGGGGAAAAATACAGAAAACCGCTATGCATCAATGCAGTTTTTTTATAGTATGTGTGGTCACCGGATTTATTGCGGATAATATGCCCGGTATATCTCTTGACTTATATGACAGTATTTGCTAAATATTGTCTCCGGTGGATTTTTAAAAGCTATCGTTTTTAAAATCCGGCGACGGATTCGAAATAATAATTATTTCCTGTATATGTAATTATCATTTCCAAAAATCCCGGTAGTTTCAAAATGAAAGATTTGAAATTACGTAACGAAAAATATTTAATGTAAGGAACCATACTTATGTACGCAATGGTAGAAATCAAGGGCAAACAGTACAAAGCAGAAGAAGGCGCCCTGCTGAAAGTTGATAGACTCGCAGAAGAAGCCGGCAAAAAGGTAGAATTCGATTCCGTACTTCTTGTTGGTTCTGATGACGATGTAAAAGTTGGTGCTCCCTATGTGAAGGGCGCAAAAGTGGCCGCAGAAGTGGTTGAGCATGGAAAAGATAAAAAAGTTGTGGTATTCAAATATCGCCGAAGAAAAGACTCCATGACAAAAAACGGTCATCGTCAGCAGTACTCGCTTCTTAAGGTAACCGGGCTGAAGGCCTGAGGCACCGAAACAATCCTGAAGGGTGAGAGCCGATGATCCGCTGCATTGTTGAAGCAGATAACGGAATGCTCAGGGTCCTTCACTCCAGCGGACACGGAGACGTAGATAACCGTGATGCCAGGGTGAGCATTTCCTGCGCTGCAGTGAGTACATTGCTGCGCACTGCAGGGGTTCTTCTGGAGACCAGTGAACAGGTAATGATCGAGCTGAAGAAGTTTCAGCCCGGTGAAATTGATTTGCGGGTCAAGCATGTGGATGAGAAAGCCGAGCAATGGCTTCGGGGTCTCACCGACATGCTTATCCGCGGGCTTGAAGATGTACAGCGGGATTTTCCCGCCCAGGTGCAGCTTTCCCAGAGCCCCAAGTATTAGAGAATAAGGGAGAAGACTATGGCACATAAAAAGGGTGGCGGTAGTACAAAGAACGGTCGCGATTCGGAAAGTAAACGCCTTGGAGTCAAGCGCTTCGGAGGCCAGCTGGTAAAAGCCGGTGAAATTCTTGTTCGTCAGAGAGGAACCAGAATTCATCCCGGTGAAAATGTAGGTCGGGGCAAGGATGATACTCTCTTCGCAATGGCACAGGGAACAGTGGAGTTCCGCCAGCGCCGGGGAAAGAAAGTGGTGAATATCAGCGAAGCCCAGTAGGTTTTCCTGTACCGCCGAATACATCCGGAAATCGATCCATCGGGACATCGTCCCCATGATGTCGAACTGCAAAGCCCGAGCGCCATTGTGCAGCTGCGGGCTTTTTTTTGCGGTTATATAATTCAGAAATGAGCCAGGACAGAAAATCTCGGTTTCACCGGTATCAGGGCCTGCGACTCTGTAGGTTATAGCAAAATCCTTTGGATTTCGCTGGTATTGGAGCCTGCGGCTCTGTAGGTTATAGCAAAATCCTTTGGATTTCGCTGGTATTGGAGCCCGCGGCTCTGTAGTTTGTAGCAAAATCCTTCGGATTTCGCTGGTATTGGAGCCCGCGGCTCTGTAGTTTGTAGCAAAAACCTTTCAGGTTTTCGCTAGGGGTTTAAATAAAAATGAATTCGTTTGTAGATGAAATGAAAATCGGGGTTGCCAGCGGTAACGGCGGGCCCGGATGTGTGTCGTTCCGCCGGGAAAAATATGTTCCCAAGGGCGGTCCCGACGGCGGCGACGGCGGCCGGGGCGGGGATGTGATTTTCCGCGTTAAGGATAATTTGAAGACGCTCACCCATTTGCGCCCCAACAAGACCTACCGGGCGCAGAACGGGCTACCCGGGGAGGGCCGGAAGAAGCACGGGAAGGATGGCGAAGATCTGGTGGTTCTTGTACCTCCGGGCACCCAGGTGAAGGATGCCGAGACCGGCGATATCCTGCTGGATCTGGTGGAGAACAACTCCGAG
The DNA here is from genome assembly GCF_000507245.1 of Salinispira pacifica. GTDB lineage: Bacteria > Spirochaetota > Spirochaetia > DSM-27196 > Salinispiraceae > Salinispira > Salinispira pacifica. Next base: position 1,528,189 of record NC_023035.1, read on the forward strand.
CACCGCTTCCTCATCGGCGGAATCGGCGGCCAGGGGAATACCCATTTTGCCACCAGCCGGAATCAGACACCGCGCTTCGCTCAGCCGGGCATGCCCGGAGAGACCAGGAAGATCAGGCTGGAGCTGTCGCTTATTGCCGATATCGGGTTTGTGGGCTACCCCAATGCGGGAAAGAGCAGCCTGCTGGGGGTTCTCACCTCCGCCCATCCCAAGGTCGGGGCGTATCCTTTTACCACCAAGATTCCCAATCTGGGTGTGCTTCGGGCGTTTAACAGGGATATTATTCTTGCAGATATTCCCGGAATTATTCAGGGGGCCAGTGAAGGTGCGGGGTTGGGATACCGTTTTCTGAAACATATCAGCCGTACCGCTGCGCTGTTGTTTCTGGTGGATCTCAGTGACTATCAGGATCCTGTGGAGGTCTTTGAAAATCTCAAACAGGAGCTTCACGCATATGAGCCTGAACTGCTGAAGCGCCCGCATTATATTCTGGCTACGAAAATGGATATTCCAGAGGCGCGGGAACGGCTGGATGAGTTCCGCTCCAAGGTATCCGAAGAGGTGCTGCCGGTTTCCTCCGCTACACGGGACGGAATTGATGAACTGATTAAGAAATTGTTCAGTCTTACGGTGGAAAAAAAGAGCGTCGAAGAGGCCGTGGAAGTACCGGATTATTATTCCTATGATCCTGATGATGATCACAGCAATGCTGAAGGTGCTTCCGAATCCCGGAGTGAGTCTTCAGGCGGAAAGGAATAACCGGAGATGAGGGCAGCTGTGCTCGGCGGGAGTTTTGATCCGCCCCACCTGGGCCATGAGCATATCGCAGTGGAGGCCGCCGAACAACTGAATCTTCAGCGCCTCTATCTGGTGCCTGCTCACCGGTCTCCTTTTAAATCCGGACACGGCGCCCGGGGCTTCCGGCGTATGGAAATGCTTGAGCGCAGCGCTTCGGCAATTAAGCGCAGGGTTCCCGAGCTCCAGATAAAAATCCTGGATGTTGAACTCAAACGGGGCGGGAGCAGCTACAGCTATCAGACCCTGGAATATATTTCCCGGGAGTTGTCCGGGGAAAATCATGACTACACAAACTCGGAACTCTATCTTATTATTGGGGAAGACAACCTGAAGACATTCACCCTCTGGAAACAGTGGAAAAATATTCTTGAGCTTGCACGACTTGCGGTTCTTCCCCGGGAAACCGGCAGGGGAAGAATATCTCTGCCGGAGGATTTGGAGCATGTGAAGGAACGTATCCGGATTGTGAATGCTCCGGTGTTCCCGGCTGCATCCAGCTCAATTCGGGAGATGATTGCCCGGGGTGATAATACAGACACAGTGCTGAATAAAGAGGTCTATGAATATATCAGAGATAATTCTCTCTATTCGATATAGAAGAGTGCGCAAACGTCTGCTCCGCTTTATTCGGGAGCAGAATAGTGTTGAACGCTATGAACATATTCTCAGAGTGACAGCCACCTGCAGGGCTCTGGCTCCCAGGTTTTCTGTTAACCCCGCGCGGGCTGAAATTCTGGGTCTGGCACATGACATGGTGCGGGAATGGCCGGATGAGAAGTTTCTTCAATTGGTGAATGAGCACGGATATATCCCCAATGCAATGGAGCGGGAAAAGCCGCTGCTTCTTCACGGAAGATGCGCAGCCATCCTCCTTCGCCGGGATTTCGGCGTACGAAACCGCTCCATGCTCAGATCCCTTGAGGATCACACTCTGGGACGCTGGGGAATGGATCTTACCGGCATACTTCTGTTTGTAAGCGATTACCTTGAACCGGGACGAAAGTATACCACCCCTGAATTCCGGGAGCGGGTTATGAACCTCAGCCCCTGGGAGATGGTGCTGGCGGTGAATGAACATGCCAAAGCCAGGGGGAAAAAAAAGAGCCCCCGCACGCATCAGCTTCATGTATATGCCAGGAAGATGGCTGGCCTTGAGCTGTCCGGAGGTGAGCGTGCCGCCCTGCAGGCCGGCGGTTAAGAGTGTTCTGAGACCTCCTCTGTCATGAGAGGAGAATATGAGGAATGTGGAGAAGAAGGTGCCGAAAAATCAGTCAAAAATTGATCCAGCAATATTTGTCCTCCTTGGAATCATCGCCGTCATCGGTATTATCACCGCCGTGGTGCTTCTCAGTGTGGAACGGGATGATTTCAGTGCACGGATGGAGGAGAACCCCCAGATCCCCATACTGATACTTCTGTCCGACGGGGAAGAACTCAGCTCGGCTCAGCTGCTGCTCATGGACGGCAATACAGGTAATCTGGGAGTCTACGACATCCCCAGGAAAATCGGAGCAATCATCCCGGCTCTGGGCAGGGTGGACCGTATCGATAACCTGTATGCAGAGATGGGTGCCAAAGAGGTGCGCAATACCCTGGAAGGGATCTTCGATCTGGAAATTGATTTTTACCTTGATCTGGATTTTGCCGATGTTGAGGTGCTGGTTGATACCATAGACGGAGTATCAGTTTTCATGCCTGCGCCCATTGAGGATTTCATCGATGAAAAAAGAGTCCGCATACCCGGAGGTAATGTCAGACTGGACGGTGAAAAAATGCGTTCATACATCCGCTATGAAGGAGATGATGAACGGGAGCTGGAATGGATCAGCCGGAGGTGGACATTCGTGCGGGAGCTTCTCAGAACTACTGCTGAATATCCTCTGCTGTACCGAAGCGATGAGCTGTTCAACCGCTATTATCGGCATATGAACGCCAATTTTGACAAGAGTTCAGCCCGGAGCTTTCTGGAGATTCTGAAGGAACTGAACTTTGATTCAATGATCACTCAGCGTGTTTTGGGAAATGAGCGTCAGGTACAGACCGGAGAATATGCTCAGACCATCCTGTTCCCCCATTTCGAGGGGCAGCTGGTTCGGGAATCGGTAAAACAGGTGAGCCGAAGTCTGGGGGCACCGGAAGCGGCTTACACAGCCGCCTTAAACGTACAGCTGGAAATTCTCAATGGTACCGATATCAACGGTCTGGCGGCACGGACTCAGGATCTGTATGAAAACTTCGGCTTTGAGGTTCTGCGGATCGGAAACGCAGATAGAAATGATTATGAGGAAACTGTTATTATTGACCGCAGCGGTAATCTCCAGGGGGCCGAGCGGGTGGGGGATGTGATCCGCAGCTCAAATGTCCGTGAAGGAAGCCCCCTTCCGGAGAATGAAGACGTGGATGTGACAATCGTCCTGGGAAAAGATTTTGACGGATGGTATGTAAATTCATCCTCGGATGAGTAGTCCCGGTGTACGCAGAAAAAAAGGTGAAAATACGATGAGTGAAAATATGAGTGAACAAATGAACGAACAGGAAATACACCGGGAAGCGGTTAAAAACACCGCCCGGTTCATGGATGAAATAAAACTGGAAGATGTGGTTACCCTGGACTTTCAGGGGAAATCCAGCATTACGGATTATTACATTATCGCCACTGTTAATTCCTACGGCCAGCTCAGAGGGGCGGTGAAACGTCTGCATGAGTATTTCTACCAGCAGCAGATCGACTGCAGGGGTGGAAAAAAACAGTCGGAAGAAGATAACTGGACTCTTCTTGACTGCGACTACTTCATTATCCACCTGATGACCAAAGAAGCCAGGGCATTTTATGATCTTGAAAAACTTTGGTTTGAAGCGGAGCGGCTGGAAACGGGAGCGTAGCATGGATCTGGCCAACGGGGAGTTATATGAAGAGTTCAGTCTTCTGCTCAAACACGCCTTGCAGGAAGATTTGGGCGATCTCGGCGATATTACCAGCGATGCGGTGTTTTCTTCCGGGGATATGTCAAGGGCGGTGATTATCTCCCGGCAGGATGGCGTGCTTTCCGGTCTGGACTGTGCCATTGAGACCTTTCGCTCATGCGACCCCGATAAAGCTCTGAGTTTTGCTCCTGCTGCCGTCGACGGTGATCTGCTGGAGGACGGACAGAAGGTCCTTGAGATCAGCGGTCCGGCGGGTTCTCTTCTCCGGGCTGAACGCAGCGCTCTGAATTTTCTGGGGTTTTTCTCAGGAATTGCCGGCAATGCCAAGCGCCACTGTGATGCCCTGGAAGGTTCTTCCACCAGAATACTGGACACCCGAAAAACTCTCCCCGGCTATCGAAGGCTCTCCAAGGCAGCAGTGGCCGACGGAGGGGGCTTTAATCATCGTATGGGATTGTACGATATGGTGATGATCAAGGATAACCATGCGGATGCCGCAGGCGGTCTTGCAGCAGCGGTACAAAAAGTTCACGAGAAATGGGGCGAACAGTTCAAAGTGGAAGTAGAGTGCCGGAATCTTGAACAGGTTGCCTTGGCCCTCACTTTGGATGTGGACGTAATCATGCTGGACAATATGAGCCGGGAGGATTGCCGGGAAGCAGTCCGTCTTCGGGAGGAGAAGGGGCGTACTGCACAGGCCTTCGAAGCCTCCGGTGATTTTACCCCGGAAAAAATCCGTGAGTATGCGGATGTTGGATTGGATTTCATATCGGTGGGCGGGTTAACTCATTCGGTGAAAAATCATAATTTTTCCATGCGCATTGTCCATTGATCGGCATGTATAACAGGTGAAGAACGTGGAGCATGAAATACAGGATGTGCTGATAATCGGGACAGGGATTGCCGGCCTTTCCGCCGCAGTGACGGCGGCGGAGGCAGGACTGTCGGTGACTGTTTTATCCAAGGACGGGGATGTTTCCCGGAACAATACCTGGTGGGCCCAGGGCGGAATCGTGGCCGAAGGCATTGACGACAATCCGGAACTTCTGGCGAAGGATATAATGGAGGCCGGCAGCAGAATTAATAATGTGCAGGCTGTGAATATCGTGGCACAGGAAGGACCGGAACTGGTCCACGAACTGCTGATTAATAAGGCGGGGGTTCCGTTTGAACGGGGGAAGGACGGAAACTTTGACCGGACCCGGGAAGGCGCACACTCCCTGCGGAGAATATTCCATGTGAAGGATCAGACCGGCCGGGCCATTCAGGAACATCTGATGGCCTATGCCGCAGGATTGAAGAATATCAGTTTTCTGCCCGGCATGGTCGCCGTCGACCTTATTACCAACACCCACCACTCAACCGACCCCCAGCAGCGCTACAAGAAGCGGAAGGTGCTGGGAGCATATGTTCTGGACGAAACTTCCGGTGAGATCACACCCGTTTTTTCCCCATCGGTGATTCTGGCCACAGGAGGGGTGGGCTCTCTGTATCTTCACACGTCAAACCCCGCCTCGGCCACCGGAGACGGAATTGCCATGGCGTACCGGGCCGGTTGCGAAATAATCAATGCAGAGTACATTCAGTTTCATCCCACAACTCTCTATCATCGGGATGCCCAGCGCTTTCTCATGACCGAGGCTCTCCGGGGGGAAGGGGCCCGGCTGATGAACCGCCGGGGCGAATATTTCATGGAGCGGTATCAGCCTGAATTAAAGGACCTGGCTCCCAGAGATGAGGTTGCCAGAGCAATATACAATGAGATGGACAGCTCCACCGGTTTTGTCTACCTGGATGCGCGAAATCTCAAGGTGGATGTACAGCAACGCTTCCCCGGAATATTCCACCGCTGCAGCGAGCTCGACATGGATATCCGCAGCGATCTGATTCCCGTGGTTCCTGCAGCCCATTATTTCTGCGGCGGAATCAAGGTGAATTCAAGCGGCAGAACTGAGATTAAGAATCTGTATGCCGTAGGGGAGAGCGCAGGAACCGGGGTGCACGGCGCCAATCGGCTTGCTTCAGTCAGCCTGCTGGAAGGTCTGGTATTCGGTGTCCGTGCTGCCCGGAGCATTATTAAACATGAGGCGAAGCTGAAAAGCAGGCTGGTCAACAGTATTCCCGAATGGAAATATCCACCCCGGGTGGTGGACTTCGATCCCCTGCTCATTAAACACGACCTGCAGAATATTCAGTCCACAATGTGGAATTACGTGGGAATTCTGAGAACCGAAAAACGGCTGGACAGGGCCCTCTCCGACCTGAACTACTACACTCACCGGATTGAGCGTTTCTACAAGGAAGCCAGGGCCGGAAAAGAGATTATTCAACTTCGGAATGCGGTTCTCAGCGCAACCATTATCGCCCGGGCGGCCCAGGCAAACACAGAGTCACGGGGCTGTCATTTCCGGGAAGCACCAAAGAGCATGAATCCCGGCTGAATCATATCCAGAAATTGGAGACAATTTCATAAATCGCGCACATTTAATTGGACATCAGTATTTCCACCGCATATACTTTGTATAGGCACAATGTTTCCGCTGATCGATTGTTACCCCGTGCCAGGAGTTTATGGCTCTGAACGTACAGTCCGGTTCGGATCGGTTACATCAAACTGAAGGAGCATGAAATGCAGATTACTGATATCCGAGTACGGCGGGTGAGCTCTGAAGGGAAATTAAAGGCGTATGTTACCGTTACCTTTGATGACTGCTTTGTCGTGCATAATGTGAAGGTTATTGAAGGCAAAAGCGGGGTATTCATCGCCATGCCCAGCCGGAAAACCAAAACCGGGGAATACAAGGATGTTGCCCATCCGATCAATTCTGACTTTCGCAATGAGCTGCAGGATAAAATACTGCAGGCGTTTGAAACCCAGAAGGATGAGGAACCTCTACAGAGCGATTTTTCCTGATCGCCCCTGCAGCAGTTCTGTATTCACCTGCCTCTTTTCCCAAAAACCTCAACCGTTAGATAGCGGAAATCGTTTGACATGAAATGCGGTTTTACGCTATGTTATCGTCTCAAATCTGTTGGGATGTAGCCAAGCGGTTAAGGCACCGGGTTTTGATCCCGGCATGCGGAGGTTCGAATCCTCCCATCCCAGGTACTGTTCACTGGAAAGATATCATCTGGAGGAAATATAATGGCTGAAAAAGTATTAACAGTTGAAGAACGGACTGAAAAGGGCAGCTCGGCGAGCCGCCGTGCCCGGCATGAGGGCATCATTCCCGCAGTAGTATACGGGCACGAAGCTCCCAGGCACATTCTTGTGAATGCCCGTGAATTCCGCGCCGTGTTCAAACACATTTCAGAGAGTGAAATTGTTACTCTCAAGCTGGGCAAGAAAAAAATACAGGTGCTGGTAAAGGATTATCAGGCTGATATGATCAAGGGTAATCTGATTCATCTGGATTTTTATGAAATTGAAGCAGGTAAAACCGTTAAAACCAATGTGGCCCTCCATATTGTTGGAACGCCTGCGGAAGTGCGTCAGGGCGGTATTCTTGAAGCACCTCTTCACGAGCTGGAAATTGAGTGTCTTCCCAAGGATCTGCCGGAAAGCATTGAGGTTGATGTAAGCGATCTGGACACTGCCAGTGCCATGCATGTTGGTGATATTAAGGCTCCCGAGGGAGTGAAAATCCTCACCAACGAAGATCAGCTGATCGCTGCGGTAACCTTCGCCAAGGAAGAAGTTGAAGAAACTGACGAAGAAGCTGAAGATGAAGCAGTCGCAGAAACAGAACCTGAAACTGAAGAGTAATATTCTATCCGGGGAAGGTTCCCCGGATGCTGTGTTACCCCAGGGCGGTGTTCCCGTTCATCAGCTGATTCCGACTTCAGATCTGCTGAGCGGCGGCTCCGCCCCTCTTTCTTTGCCCCGCAATACCGGACGCACATTTCTCGCCCCCGTTTTCCGGCTTTTCAGCAAACAGTCCCCACATCAGATAAAACGATCTCTGTGCATTCTCGGCCTGGGAAACCCCGGCAGGGAGTATCAGAATACCCGGCATAATATCGGCTTCTGGCTGGCGGATGAACTTGCCCGGCATGCTTCGGTGCGTTTTCGTAAACGGCCGTTCTCTCCCTATCTCCATGCGAAAATTCCCGCCCAACGCCTCGTTCCCCAGGGAGATGCAGAGGATCTGCACTTCGACGAACTTATTCTGGTGAAACCCCTGACCTATATGAACCGAAGCGGAAAGGTCATTCCTCATCTTTTTCGTCAGTTCGGAAAGCCCATGCAGTTTCTGGTTGCTGTGGATAATATGGATCTGAACCCCGGTACCATCCGGATGAAAAAGAGGGGCGGAACTGCCGGCCATAACGGGCTCAAATCGGTGGTGCACTACCTGGATAAGGGATTCTGGCCTCTCTATATGGGTATCGGCCGTCCGGAAAAGGACGGCTCTGTAATTGAACATGTACTGGGCACGGCGGAAGAATCGGAGATGGAGCGGTACCGGCGCATTACCCGGGATTTGCCGGAAATTCTCTTCACTCTTTTTACTTCACCCGTGGAACAAACCATCGAACGGATCAACACCTACAGCATCAGCGAAATATCCGCCGGTGCCTGATCTCCCATCCACACAACGCTCCCGGGCATTTTATCAGCGCTTTCTCAAGGCAATGGAGCATGCCCCGTGCCGTCAGGGCGGGGAATTCCATGTCGCTGTATCCGGAGGGCGGGATTCAATTCTCCTTCTGTATATGATGGCGATGCTGAAGAGCGACCGTGCCTGTGCAGCCGGTTTTGATCTCAGAGCCCTGCATATTGACCACGGCATACGAAGCGTTGAAGAATCGGAAAAGGATATGAATGCGGTTTTTTCCGCCGCCATCCGCCTGAGTGTACCTCTCACCCTGTATCGCGAACCCCGGGGCAGGATTGAAGCCTTTGCATCCGCCGCAGGAGGACTTGAATCCGCAGCCCGGACTCTCAGATACCGGGTGTTCAACGGGCTGCTGAATCTCTCCGGCGAATCCCCGGATACGGCCAGCCGCCCCGTGCTCCTCACCGCCCACCACGGTGATGACAGCAGGGAAACCATTCTGCAAAGTCTTCTCGAAGGGAATCTGGGCAGCCGGCTGCTTGGAATCCCCCCGGAAAGTCCCGGAATTATCAGACCCTTTCTGCTCATGAGTCCTCCCCCGGGGCGGGATGAGATTACCGCACTGTGTGAAGACCTGAATATCGTCTTCGTGGATGATTCCAGCAACCGTGAATCTGTTCAGCGCAGAAATTTCCTGCGGAACCGGATCATTCCCGCACTGAATGAGCAGATGGGAAACCTGGACGGGCGCATGGAATCCCTTCGGGATAGCTGGCGGGAAATTCATGAGTACATGCTGGCTCAGGTCCCCAGAACGCTGTGGAAGCCGTGTTCTATTCCCGGGCGGGAGCATCTTCAGGCCTCAACAGATCAGTTCTGTGAACTTGAGCCCATAATACGGCGCAGAAGCGTTCAGCAGGCCCTCTTAAATCTCAGGCCTCCCCCCAGAGAGGAACGGATCCCCGAAGAGTTTTTCCGGGAACTGGAGCGTCTGGCATGCAGCAGCAACGGAAGTACGGCGCTGCGGCGGCATGAGGGCTACGGACTTCAATTTCATCTTGAGTATGGCCGGATATATCTCTATTCTTCCCTTGCCCCGGGGCGAAAAAAACGGTATTTTGTACAATTGTATGCCGGGAGGGAGAGTCGGGTTCGGCCTTCGGGAGGATTGACTCTGATATTTACTCCAGTACGCCGGGTTGCTGAAAACTCAGAACACGGCGGAGAATTACGGAATTCAGTACACCCTGATGCACCGTTTCTCAGAAATTTGGAAGACAGCGAATCGTTAAAGAAATATCTTAAACTCCCGGAAAATAATGAGTATCTTACTCTGAAAGAGCTAATACGGCGCAGGCGCATTCCCGAATGGATGCGCCGGGATATCTTCCTTCTGGAAGACGGTCGGCGCTGGTATGGAATCATCTATCCCGATGATCTCCCGCAGAAGTGGAGCTTTCAGCCGTTCTACGGCGGCGGAACATCCCGGCGGGAACTTGAACGGGAACTCCGGAGCAATCCGGAAATGGTACGGAAATACGATATTACAATAAAAATGGAGCAGTGCTGGTGAGCGAAAATAAGCAGAATCCCAACGGCGATAACAACAATAATGATCCCAAGCAGCCGATGAATTTTAATTTCAAGAATAACCGTTTTGCATTACTCATGCTGATAGCGGTACTGGTAAGTTTCATCTTTTTCTTTCTTCCGGGAGTAAGCCCCCAGGGAAATGAAATCGACTACTCCCAGTTTTTGAACTATCTGGAATCCGGGGTAATTCAGCAGGTGAACATCATCGGAAATACGGTGATCGAGGGCCGCATGCAGCGTAACGGCGAGGTGCAGACCTTTACCACCAGAATTCCCTATGTGGATGAGGCCCTGATTACCCGGCTGGAGGAAGAAGGTGTAGCCTTCGGCGGTGAAAAAAGTCCCACCAGCCCCATGATGGTTCTGGTGAATCTTTTTCCCTGGGTGATCGGGATCTTTTTTATCTGGTTCATGCTCCGGCAGCTCCAGGGTAATGGCAACAAGGCCTTCAGTTTCGGAAAGAGTAAAGCCAAGATGTATGCCGACGACGGCAAGAAGGTAATCTTCTCGGATGTTGCAGGACAGAAAGAAGCCAAGTACGAACTCCAGGAAGTTGTTGAATTCCTGAAAAACCCCAAGAAGTTTGAAGATATGGGGGCCAAAATTCCCAAAGGCGTACTGCTGGTGGGGATGCCCGGTACCGGTAAGACCCTGCTGGCCAAGGCTACAGCCGGCGAAGCCGGAGTGAAATTCTTCCATATGTCCGGTTCGGACTTTGTGGAAATGTTTGTCGGGGTCGGTGCAAGCCGCGTCCGGGACCTTTTTGAGCAGGGCCGGAAAAACGCCCCCTGTATCATTTTTATCGATGAACTGGATGCCGTGGGACGCACCCGTGGCGCCGGGTACGGCGGCGGACACGACGAACGTGAGCAGACTCTGAATCAAATGCTGGTGGAGATGGACGGATTCGATACCTCCGAAGGGGTTATTATCCTTGCCGCAACCAACAGAGCGGATGTACTGGACCCCGCGCTGCTGCGCCCCGGCCGTTTTGACCGGCGGGTGGTTGTTGATATGCCCGATATGAATGAACGACTGGCAATTCTTAAAATTCATGCCTCCAAGATTCCCCTGGATCCTGATGTGCAGCTGGAAGTGATCGCCAGGGCAACCCCCGGGGCATCCGGTGCGGATATCGCCAATCTGGTGAACGAGGCGGCTCTTCAGGCGGCACGCCACAATCATAAATACGTACGGCGGGATGATTTTGAAGAAGCCCGTGACAAGGTGTTCATGGGAGTTGCCCGGAAATCCAAAACATTCTCCATGGAAGAGAACCGGTGGAAGGCATACCACGAAGCAGGACACGCCCTGCTGCATTACTATCTGGAAAATGCCGACCCCCTTCACAAGGTGGATATTATTCCCCGGGGTTCAGCCGGAGGCATTACCTGGAGTCTTCCCGAAAAGGAAACCTATATTCAGAAGAAAGGCTGGCTGGAAGACAGAATATCCATCAGCTACGGCGGTATGATTGCCGAGAAATTAGAGTATAATGAAACAAGTACCGGGGTTTCCAACGACCTGAAACAGGCAACCGACATCGCCCGTCATATGGTATGCAATTGGGGAATGAGCAGTCTTGGCCCCATTGCGCTGGGACAGGATGAACAACCCATCTTCCTTGGAAAGGAAATCGCCCGGCATAATGACTATTCCGACAGTCTGGCGGAAAAGATCGATCAGGAGATGCGGAAAATCCTGGATGCAGCATATTCACGGGCGGAGAAGATTCTCTCCGACCACAAGGATAAGCTGGACAGTCTGGCGGAAGAGCTGGTACGGAAGGAAACTCTCAGCGATGAGGAAGTACGCAAACTGTTGGGTTTTCCTCCCGCTCAAACAGGTGACGACCATGATTCAATTGCATCCGAAGCCCGGGAAAAAGAGCAGCAAAAACGGGAAGAAAGGCATGCATCCAAGGAAACTCCTCGGGATGATCAACGGGAAAATGCTCAAAACAAAGATGTTCATAGCAATGATGTTCAAAAAAATGATGAACGGCCTTCGGAGGGTGAGGACGCATCCGGCACAGAAGGTAATTCATAACCTGACTGCCTCCCGCTCCAACGGGGCGCGGTCACAACAGATCTCCCGGGATCAAAAACAGATAGGAAATATCTCCACCCCGAAACAGCTGCGAAAGATTCTTTTTGCAGCTGTTTCTTTGTTCATCCTTGTTGCATCTCCTGCCTTTTCCCAGATTGATGAGAGCAGCGTAGAGCGGATGAACCGGCGAATTTCCAGTGCCATGGTGGAGGAACTGCTGAACGGCAGCACCGGAGTATCCCAACTGGATCCGGATCAACGCAGAATGCTGGCGCTCCGGGCCCTGGAATATGATGCCCAAAACAGCGATGCCCGTATGCTCCTGGGGGAAATCCAGCTGGAGCAGGGAGAGTATGTACAGGCCCTGTATTCCATCAATACCGCACTGCTGTCCGGACAATGGCGCTACATTTCCCGTATTGATGCACTGATCAGGAAACTGGATATTCAGCTCCGGCTTAAAAACTATGCGCCCATTGCTGCGGACTATTCCCGGAGTTGGGAGGAGCACATTAACTCTCCGGATATGCTCATCCGGATCGCTCTGGGGTTATTTCTTCACGGGGATGCCCCCCGGGCCCGGGCAATCTGCCGAAGGGCCGGTGAGCGCTATCCCGAGGACCTTCGCTTTCCCCTTCTTCAGAAAGAATTCACCTCTCCCCCGTTCGCCGGGGATGCCCAGTTTTTACGGTCAGTTCTCACATCCCGTAATCTCCCTTCACCGGATGCGGGATCAGATACTGTGCAGGAAGCGGGACCGGAGGCAGCATCCGCTGCCGGCGCTCTCCGGGAACGGCTCAGGGCATCAGTTCTGGTTCAGCTTCTCCAGATGGAAGAAGGCGCTGCACGGCAACGCCTGCTGAGGGCCTTCAGCTCTGCGGGGTTTGAAGATCCCCTTCTGAGCCTGCTTGAGATCCAGGAGACCTCATATGACCGCCGGGATGAACTGCTGCTGAACGAACTGGATCCGGAAATCTTCAGGGATTACTTTCTGCTTACCGGGGTCCTGGATACGGACTTCAGTAATTCCGGCCGCAACCGTGAAGTGTTTGCAGAACTACTGAGGCGCACACCTTATCTGGGGGTGGATACAACCAGGAACGGAGTTGACGAGTTGGCCATTCAGTACCGCAGCGGAATGCTCGAAAGTCTTCGGCTGGACTGGAATCAGGACGGAACAGATGAGATGGAAATTCGTTTTCACCGGGATATCAGCGGCATTGCCGTACCCGGAAGTCTCATCCTGAATGAAGGTTCCCGCCGGTTGGAAATTCTCTACGACCAGTATCCGGGGATATTCCGTGCCCGCCTCATCCTCCAATCACCTCGGGAAACAGCTGCTATAGATCCTCCTTCCATGACAGGTTCTGAGCTTCCTGCCGTTATTGGGGGATTTCCGCCGGGAACGGTGGAACAGCGGGATTACTTTACATCACGGATGGATGTTGAGCTTCCTGTGCTGGAGTATGTAAACATTGAAGATAACCCTCGGCAGATTTCTGGAATGCTTCAGGCCATACCGGCCTATCTCCGGGGCCGGCTGGACTGGCAGTCTCTGCCCCTGGCCCTTCAGTCAGGGGATGGACAGAGCCCTGCCCGTGATTTTATAAAACTCCTGCCACTGCCTGACCTGGACCGGATTATTGACCTCCTTTCACCGCATATATATCTTGTGGAGAGCAGAATCATGGAATCGGGAAATTCTGGTAATCAGGAAATCCGCCAAACCAGGTTCGAATCCGGGGAAATAATCGCCTCCAGATATAATTTTGATGCGGATGCCGATTTTGAGCTGATTCATATTTTCGGTAAACAGGGGCTGGAAAGCAGCCTGCGTATGGATGATCTGGGCAGCGTGTACCTGGCCGAATACGGGGATGACGGTAATCTGAGCTCACAGATCCTCTATTCCCCGGCTGAGCGTTACAGAATTCCAGAAGAACTCTCCCTGTTTCTTGGGATGGGAGGCTGGAGTATTCCAGTGAATCCACCGGAAAACGGGGAATGATCCCGGCAGTAACGGTATGAAATCTATCAACTGCAGCAGGTGTACGCCTGTGAGCGTCACGAAACAAGGATGAATATGCAGCAGAATCGGAACAATCGACGGCTTGTGTTTCTCAAAGCATTCACCATACTCACAGGATTCATCATCCTGTTATCTTCCTGTGTATCCCCCGGCATCGTAATCAGCGACAATCCGCCCCCGGAGCATATGGAATATATCGGTCAGCGGCTGGAGGAACTTCTTGATTCAAACGATCCTGACCACATGGTTCAGGCGGGAGTGCTGGTGTCCCGGGAAATCAGTCGGGGCCGTCTGGAGGCCGAAGATGCCCGGCTATATCTTCAGCGCATCGTTCAGGGGTTTGAGCGGGCGTTGGTGAGCGGCAGCTCATCCCCGGAAATCGAAACTCAACCGACGGAAACCCCTGACACTTCTGAAGATTCTGCCGACGATAGCGCTGCAACGGAAACCCGAACAGAAACCCAAACAGATACCCGAACAGAATCAACGACGGCACAGGAAATAGAGCGGCAGCAGCTCAGGATTGAGAACCTGCAAGCTCTGCTGGAATTTTCCCGCCTTATCGGAGCATCCGAGGAGTCGTTGCATCTTTCCGGGGAACTGACCGGGGACCTGAAAGACACCCTCTCTTTTCAGGGATCCGGAGGGGCAGAATTCGGCGGGGAAACTTCCGGGGAGTTTCTGTTCAGGAAAGCCGAGGCATACCGGCGTGCAGGATCCTTCAGTCAGGCCCTGCATACCCTGTACCGGGCGTACAGCGAACTGGGAGCTGCCTGGTTCCGTGATGCCCGGGTATCCCAGGAAGCCCTTGAGTGGTACGCCGAACAGGCCCGGATATTCAATAATCGTGAACTGCTTGCCATGCTGGTTCGCAGCATTGAAGCAAATTACGCCCTGGATGAGGCCGGGGAATCCCGGATGGACGGCTACAGAACATTCATCTCGTCCCCCTGGCAGGCTTCCACCGGTGTGTCTGCCAGCGTCACCGTCTGGGTGGACAAGGGACTCCGGGTGCAGAACCGGGTGGGGGTACCCGAACGGAGTATCGGCACGGGATTTTATGTTGATCCCCGGGGATATATCATTACCAATTATCATGTGATCGAAAGCGAAGTTGATCCTGAGTATGAAGGGAAGAGCGAACTCTTTGTACGCCCCGGAAACAACCCCCAGCTGCGCATCCCTGCAAGAGTTGTAGGATATGATGCGGTGTTCGACATCGCCCTTCTGAAAGCGGAAACCGATGCTCCTGAAGTGCTAAGCTTCCAAAGTTCTTCAATTCTCAATCCCGGAAGTCCTCTGTACGCGGTGGGCTCCCCGGGAGGGCTGGAAAATACTGTGACCAGCGGCATTGTTTCCGCCGGGGGCAGGAGATTTCTCCAGCTGGGAGATTCGCTTCAGATCGATGCACCCATTAATCCGGGCAACAGCGGCGGACCGCTCTTTGACCGGGAAGGCAGGCTGGTGGGAGTGGTGTTCGCCGGAATTGAACAGTTTGAAGGGGTGAATTTCGCTATCCCCTCGGACTGGATACATCTCTTTTTCTCCCGTCTGTTCAGCCAGGGAGCCGTTGAACATCCCTGGCTGGGCGTCTCGTTGCAGAAACATCCCCGCGGACTCGAGGTGCTCTATGTTGCCCCCGGGTCTCCCGCCATGGAGGCGGGGTTCAAAGTGGGAGAGATTATCAGCTCCATCGACGGCCGGGCCGTATCAGGGATTTCAGAGGCTCAGGAACTCATTCTTCAGGAGACGGTGGGCAGGTTGCACGTGGTGCAGGTTCTCAGCGGCAACGGTGACCGGTTGACCCGTCTGGTCCAAAGCCGGGTACGCCCTGAGGTACCCCTGGAAAATGTGCTGGATGATCAGCTTGTGGACAGCTGGCTGCCACCCTTGTTCGGGATCCGGGTTGAGGCTGTGGACAGCAGAGCTTTGAGAAGCGAATATATAATTACCAGAGTGTATCCCGGAAGCATCGCCGATGAATCAGGCATCAGCGAGAACGATCCTTTCGAACTTCTGGACTGGTATATCGACCGGGACCAGGATGTAGCCGTACTCCAGATATTCATTCAGAAACGCAGCGGCGGATATCTGCGGGAAGGAATACAGCTGGCTAATTATATTGAAATTAACAGCTTTCTCTAATTGATACCCCGTCCCGGCCGGACTATACTGAAGATCATCGGTGGACTAAATGGATAATACTCAGAAAGAGCCTCTCATTATCATTGTGGATTCTAACCAGTATCCGGATACCCGTATCCGTGAGGCCCTCGGGGAGGCCGGATACTCCAAACAGCTGGTGGTACACGATGTCCCAAGTCTGGAGGCTCTCTTCGATAAAACCAGCTGGGACTGCCCCCACTGCATTTTCATCAATATTCATGCGGATATGCTCTATGATCCCTTTCACCCCCTCAGGGATCTTCGGATTCAGTTTCTCATGCCCGCCGTGGTGTTCGGAGATGATGAGGGTGACTGGCGGCACAGTGCCTATTTCGGGGGGAATCTGTTCACCCGTCTGAAGCCCCCGTATGGAAAAGAGGATCTGCAGGAAATTATTACCCGGCTCCAGGAAGGTTCCCCCCAGGATTATTCCAATCCCCTCAGTTCCAACTGGCTCTATGCGGCAATCAATTCGGTAAAAGACGGCGTACTCATAATGGATGATGAACACAGGATCATTATGGGAAATATTGCCGCAGAGCGGCTGTTGAAATACAACATGAAGGAACTGCACGGAGAAGTTCTGGATTCGGTGCTGCAGCTGGAAAATATTCACGATGCGGAACAGCGGTACCGGGACAGTTTCCTCATAGAGTGGGGGGAACTGATTCAAAAAGACGGTGCGCGGGTGCCGGTGGAGCTTCACCAGAAAAAGCTTTTTGACCGATACTCCCGGGTTCCCGGCTATCTGGTGATTATTCACAATGAATTTTCCAAAGCCCAGTATGCCGAAAGTCTCAGGGAGGCGCATCAGCAGCAGGCCTTCCACTCCAAGGCCAGGAGCGAATTTATTTCCAACATGAGTCATGAGCTGCGCACCCCCCTGAACAGTATTCTGGGTATGGCGGATCTGGCTCTGGAACTGGCAAAGGATTCGGAACAGCAGGAATTTTTGTCCATACTTCACCGGTCCACCCGTAACCTTTCACGGCTAATTAATACGATTCTTGATTACTCCCAGCTTGAAGCCCGCAGTCTCACCCTGGAATATGAGCGATTCCATCTGTCCAGGCTCCTTGAAAATACCCTGAGAGTACATATAGACCAGGCCCAGGGGAAAAACCTCCGGGTATATCTGGATATTCAGCCGGGACTCCGGTCGGTGTACCGCGGCGACAAGGCGCGAATCGCCCAAATTATCTCAAACCTGTTCTCCAATGCGGTGAAGTTCACCTCCCGGGGCTATATCCTCCTGAAGGTGTATGAGCGGGAGGCCCCGGAAGCAACCACCCTCAATGACATCCGCCAGCCCGTTGAACTGTTTTTTGAGGTTCACGACAGCGGCATCGGCATAGATCAGAATGATCAGCAAAAAATATTCGAACCCTTTTACCAGGTGAGCAGCAATTCCACCCGGAGCTACGGCGGCACGGGCCTTGGGCTGGCCCTTTCAATGCAGCTTGCACAACGGATGGGGGGAACCGTGCAGATTCGCAGCACGCCGGGCCAGGGATCGGTGTTCACCACCAGTGTTCTGGTGAACCGGGAAGAGTCGGGGCTTCTGTATTTGAGTCCCCGCAGCTCCTCACCCTCCGGTATGCTCAGCCCTGTCGCGGGTATCGGGGAAATCGTAAGCTCCCGGCTGAATATCGTCAGTGAGGATCTGCGCTGGATTCAGACCATCGTCCAATGGTTGGAGTTTGTGGGCTTGAAACACCGGGTAATCAACACCCTTGATGAGTTCCGCTCCATCCCACGGTCATCCCGGCTGAACGAGCATTTTCTCTATGACGGCTCTCTTTCCTGGGTATCCACGCTGAACCGGGAGCTGGAGGAACGCAGCGAACGTCCTGAGGGGCTGCAGCTGGTGAGCCGCTTCCGGAACAGCTACGGGGCTCTGGAATGGAAGAATACACCTCTGCCTCTGGATTGGATTTTTGAACCCGTGCAAATTTCCGAGCTTCTTTCGGTTCTTCTGAACCACGGGCACTCTGCCGGATTACAGAATGCTCCCGGGGAGATGGCGGCCCAGGCGCCTTCCGCCTATATTATTGTGTCCCAGACACGAAACCGTCACCATTTTCCCGGCTATGTGGATGCCCTGAAATCCCAGATTGAGCATAACGGTTCACGGGTACAGTTGACATCCTCCATTGAAGGGCTTTCCGATCCTGACCTGCTGCCTGCGGATCTTATTGTCGCTTTCGACAGCAGTTTTCAGGATGCGGGAATTATCGACAGCGGGGAGAGCGGCAGGGAATTTGTTCATTACGACCGTTCATACCAGGAGCGCAATGGTCTGGAGATCCCGGTAATTGTGATCTGCAATGCCACCGCCAATGAGGATATTATGCTGCGAAAGGAAGGGGAGTACCGGAAACTGGGATTTCATCCCATTAAGGTTCGGGAATTGAGTCCCGCAACCCTTCTTGATGGCATTAATGCCTACTGGTTCGGAGTTCAGAAATATCAGAATTCCGACACCGAAGCGGGTCAATCGGATCTTCTGGAAATTATTCAGGCCATCAGGAATCTGAACCGGGAACAGCTATTTGAGGAACTGGAATCCTTAAGCCGCAATTATCAGTATCATCTGAACAAAAGCGGGGAAAAACTGCTGGCAAACGATGTTTTCAGAATCGGCCTTGCAGCCCGCAGAAAGGACAGCGAAGCGGTGTATAATATTCTGAACTCCATGCGGCTGGAAATAGAGTCCCCGGGCGCAGCGGGGAACGGGGTATGAGAACTCCCGGGGAATACCGGAGCCGGATGCCGGGGTGAAGTCATGCAAAACCCGGTTCACATATGCTATACTGGAACTGGAATCTGTCTGCGGAGGGCTGCGGGCATTCCTGCATCAGTTGCTGCATCAGCTGCAGCAACGGGGAGATATACATGCGATTTTTAATAGTTGAAGATGATTTCGGCAGCAGGCGCCTTCTACAGGCGATCCTGAAAGAGTTTGGTGAAATTGAAACAGTTGTGGACGGAGAAGAAGCCATAGATGCGTTTAAACTGGCGTGGAGTGAAGAACGTCCCTACGATCTCATTCTCCTGGATATTATGATGCCCAAGCTTGACGGTCAGCAGGCCCTCCAGCTGATCAGAAGTACGGAAAAAGAGATGGGTGTAAGCGCGAAAAATGAAGTCAAGGTAATCATGACCACAGCCCTGGAAGATCCGGCCAACGTGATCCGGGCATTCAACCGGGGAGGAGCTACCGGATACATTGTAAAACCTATTCAGAAAGAAGTGCTGCTGGATGAAATTCGCAAGGCCGGCATTGAATTGCCCGGCTGACATTTGATATAGTGCCATTCTAATGAGCAAACATGACCTCTCACGCATCCGCAATTTTTGTATAATTGCGCATATCGACCACGGTAAGTCCACTCTGGCTGACCGTTTTATTGAATTATCCAAAATTATCTCAGAGCGGGACTACAAGGATCAAATCCTTGACTCCATGGATATCGAACGGGAACGGGGTATTACCATTAAAAGCCAGGCGGTGACCATTCCCTATGTTTCGGGGGAAGGCGTTGAATATCAGCTGAACTTCGTAGACACACCGGGGCACGTGGACTTCAGTTACGAAGTCTCCAGAGCGATATCTTCCTGTGAAGGAGCTCTGCTTCTGGTGGATGCCACCCAGGGCGTTGAAGCTCAGACCCTGTCCAATCTTTATCTTGCCCTGGAACATGACCTGGAAATTATACCGGTGATCAACAAGATCGACATGCCTGCTGCGGATATTGAAGGGGTGAAGCATCAGATTGAGCATGACCTGGGACTTCCCGCCGACGAAGCAGCGCTGATCTCCGCCAAGATGGGTACCGGCATTATGGAACTCTTTGAAAAGCTGGTGAAAGAGATACCGTCGCCTTCAGCACAAGAAGACGCCCCGGCCAAAGCGCTGGTATTTGACTCCCACTATGATCCCTACCGGGGGGTTGTGGTGCATTTCCGGATATTTGAAGGAAGTTTTCGGGAGGGACAGGAGATTTTCTTTATGGGCAGCGAATCCCGCTACACAATCGATGAGCTGGGACGCTTCCGTATCGGTCTGGAGCGCACCGGCAAACTTCATGCCGGAGAGGTGGGATATTTCCTGGCGGGGATCAAAACCATTTCCGACATCCGGGTGGGAGATACGGTTACCGATTACAAACATCCCTGCAAAGAGGCTCTTCCCGGTTTCATGGATGTGAAACCCATGGTGTACTCGTCGATATATCCGGTGGACAGTAACGATTATCAGGAACTTGCCGCCGCCATGGAGAAACTGAAACTCAACGATGCCTCCCTGGTGTATGAGAAGGACAGTTCACTGGCCCTGGGCTTCGGATACAAATGCGGATTTCTCGGTCTTCTTCACCTTGAAGTGGTTCAGGAACGTTTGGAACGGGAGTTCGGGCTCTCCATAGTTTTTACCGCTCCGTCGGTAATGTATGAAGTCTATCTGCTGAACGGTGAAATGATTCAGGTGGAAACTCCTGCGGACATGCCCGAGTCCTCCAAAATCGATTACTCCATGGAACCGTATATCAAAGCCAGCATTATCACACCCACAGAATACATCGGGAATCTCATAAGTCTCTGTGAAGAGAAACGGGGCATCCAGAAAGATATGATTTATCTGGATGAAAAACGGGTGGAGATCATCTACGAGATGCCTCTGGCCGAGGTTTTATTCGAATTTTACGACCGGCTGAAAAGCGTCAGCAGGGGCTATGCCAGTTTCGACTACGATCTGATCGACTACCGCCGCACCGACCTTGCCAAGCTGGATATTCTGATAAACGGAAATGCCGTGGACACCCTCAGTCAGCTGGTGTTCAGGGAAAATGCCGCATACCGGGCCCGGAAGGTGTGTAAAAAACTCACCAAGGAAATTGCACGCCACCAGTTCCAGATCCCCATTCAGGGCGCAATCGGAAACCACATTATCGCCAGAGAGAATATCCGGGCGCTGAGAAAAGATGTAACCGCCAAATGTTACGGCGGGGACATCAGCCGGAAGCGCAAGCTTCTGGAAAAACAGAAAGAGGGTAAGAAGCGGATGAAAATGGTGGGCAACGTTGAACTGCCCCAGTCGGCCTTCCTCTCTGTTCTGAAAACCGACGACGACGATTAATCCCTCCAACCTGCTGCTGCTTCCGGCGGCTTTGCGGTCTTTCGCATTCCGCCGGAAATGCCGGGCCCGACCGACGCTGCACCATATGATCAGCCGCCGGTTCTCTCTCTGCTCAGCTCCAGCCGTGCAAGAATACGGATCCAGTAGGCCATGCTCTTTCCCAGCGCGCTGAGAAAACCCTTCTCGTAGGCGGGCTCCAGCTGGCCGGGAAGAAATTTCCAGACAAAATCAAGCCGCTGAAGATCCCTTCGAATCTCATCCCATTCGCCGGGAAGTTCTTCACTCCCCCCGGCAGCATTCCCGCCGCCGCGGGATGCTGAAGCTCCGGCAGCCGAGTCTGCCGGCGGCCGGTTCTTCAGCAGCCTGTGCAGTTTCCCGGACAGCTCATTAAGCTCATCAAGCAGTTCCCCCGCAATACGTCCTTCGTTCTGCGTATTGTTCGGGGCTGTGGTCTGCGGTGTTTTTGGGGCTTCTTTCTGTTCTTCTTTTCGGGCTTTTTTGGGGGCCGGGGGATGGTCAGAAGAGCCGGGTCATTAGTCTGCGTCGGATTCGCGCTGCCGGTTTGGGAAGCGGAAAAGTCGCCGGAAATGCGGCCCCGGCTCTCGCCGCCGACGTGCCGGCCTGACGAAGCGCCTGCCGGCGGATCTGCCGGCTTCATGGCATGCAGTTCCGGCGGAAGGCCTGAGCGGCCGGGGATCAGGGGGAACACCTGGGATGTGCCGTCACTCTGCCTTCCGTACAGCTGCATGATTTCCGCCGTACGCTGTGCATAGCTTTCCAGAACGGCGGTTGTGAACAGAGCAGGATTCTGCCGGGAGAGCCGGGAATTGCGTTTACACATGGGAATCTGCCGGGACCATGCGGCTGCCGGTGAGAACCTCCCTGCGCTTCTCAGCGAACGCAGATGGGACGGGGTTCCCCGGGCATGGGTCTTTCCCGGCGGAAATGCGAACTCAAGCCCGCTGATAAAAATCCGGCGGCGGTTCATGTAGCGAAGGAGAATGTACAGGGCCGCCACCCCCACGCTGCCCAGGGGGGGGATCCGGGGGATATTCTCCGGAAGTCTGGTGAACAGCGCCGTGTCGGCAAAGCGGCTCATATAGGCCATCCGCCGGGGAAACAGCCGTACGCTGGGGGGGTGGCTGAAAAGATCATGAATAACTATGCTTCCGGCGTCATTCAGGATGCGCCGGGTACCGCTGCAGATAAAATCATCCATATTGGCGAATTGGGCTTCCAGCATAAACACGATCTGCGGAACGATCCCTGAATCCAGCAGTGCGGGAAGGGCGGTATCCACTGCGGCAATTATCGGCCGTGCATTCTCCCTCTGCAGCCGCCGGATCTCTGCAATGCCCGTTTCAAGACCCGGGGAAGCACCGCAGAGGATAATATCAGAGTAGGGAAACAGGGAAGAAAGATCCTCCAGCCGGCCGGCAGGGGGATGGTGAACCACGTTGCGAAGAGCGTTCTGAATCCATAAATGGGCCATGTGCACCGAAGTGGAATGATTCTGCCAATGGCGCTGAATAATCCCTTCAGCCTCCGTTGTGAGGCTCTCACAGGCGTTCGCACTCTCTGAGGGTAGCGTGCAGAACCGTATGGTCCGGACCCTCCGGATTCTCGACGGAAACTCCAGCTGTTTTCTCAGCCACATCAATTGTGATACTGCATCGGGGCTGGGGCAGAAATGAATATCCCGCCGGTTATCAAGTTGCCGGAGCTGTTCCAGCCATCCCCGGCGGATAGAATCGAACATATTCTCATGTGTGTTATCCTGATCTTCGACATCAGGCACAATTCCATTTGCGCCAATTCCATCATTCACAATGCCATGGCGAAAGATCTGCCGGCGGGCATCCTCGTTGCTCCGGGAGGCATCTGAAAAAGCAAACAAAGCATTATCAGGTTCAAAAATCAGAAGCCGGGAAGAGTCAGGAAGCTCCATTCTGCTGATATGCTCGAGCCCGTAGCCCAATCCCGGTGAGTGAAGAATGTAGAGACATTCCTTCTCCCGGAAAAGACGCATGAAGCGCCGTTGAAAATCACTGCTGCTCAGCATGCGGGGATACAGCCTGCGACCGTCAGCCAGGACGGGATTCGGCATACCGCGTTCCTCTCCAATCATCTTCAAGAGAATAGCAAAAAAAACACCGGCTGTCTCCAGCCGGTGTTGAAAAAGCAATCTGTACAGTGTTCAGAAAATCAATTCTGATTTCCTAGGAACGTCTGCTGGAACACTCTATCGAAGTTGTCTTCAAGATTGGCAGGATCCTTGAACTCCCTCTGCAATTCGGCCACCAGATAATCCTGTGCCAGATAGGGAATGTAAAGATCCATGAAACTGTCCTGCTGACTGTCTGCGGTAACAGGCTCAACGAAACGCATCACCACAATTTTATCCCGCAGTTCAATGGCAGAACTCAGCTCGTTCTGTTCCAGGGAGAAAATCTCTGTGAACAGGCTCTCCCGGCTGGAAGCGCCGGTGAGAATTCCAGAACTTGCGCTCTGAAGAGTGGGGTAGAGGGGAATATCGCCGTAGTTGATGGCCACAGGGCTGGTGGTAACCGGCTCTACGCCTGCTTCAGCTACTGCGCTTGCCCAGCCGATCTCTGCGCTGCGTTCAATAAACGCCTCCGCTTCGGTTCGGAAATAGTCGGAAACCTGGCCGCGCTCCAGGGAAAGTACATATCCCTTCACCTGTTCAAGTGCATTCTGATCTCCCGCCTCGGCTTCACGCACCGGACCGTCGGCCCGATACACGGCAAACCTGTCGTTTCTCAGTTTGAAAATCTCGCTGATCTGACCCTCTTCCAGATCAAAAAGAATATCTGCGGCATCCTCATCTTCGAAATCACGGCGGATATCGTAATACCACACCACGCCCCGGGAACCGCCCTCTGCCGCATACACATCGCTGCTGTTTGCCTGGGCAATCTCTTCGAACACCCCGTCTGAGGAATTCAGCCGTTCAAGAATCTCTTCTGCATCCGCCTGGGACCCGACAGTGATGGATGAAAGCTCAACACTTCTGAAAAGCTCCGGATTTTCTTCCAGGAAAACTGCAGCCTGGCTGTCGGGATACTCGGAAAAACTGTAGCTCACAATATCGAAAATTCTGCGCTCTCTTCCCATCTGACTGATAAATTCAATCTCATTCTCGGTGAGCTGACTGTCCATGAGAATATCCTGCTGAGCCTGGTCAAAAATGAGATCCTTCCGTACCTCTTCCTTGAGATTCGGCTGCTGACTCAGTGCCTCCTGGAGGAGCTGGGCGGAAAAATTCCCGTCTTCATCCTGAAACCGGGGTGAAGAGGCCAATGTCCGGGTAACCTCAGTGGCGGAAACCAGTACATTCGCTTTCTGAGCCTTATCCAGAATACCGTAGCGGAAAATGGTGGAATCGTAGGCGTTGCGGAATGCAGTGTAAATCTGCTGAATTCCCAAATCGCCGCCTTCCTCGTTCACCTGCTGCTGAACCTGCTGCAGCTGATTCTCATAGGCCCGGGCGAAATACGTGCCGGCAGCATACTCAATATCCTTGCCTTTATACGTACCGAATACCAGTTCACCCTGGGCTCCACCGGCACTGCGGCCCAGAATGGGACCTGCGACAAACGCTACGACAACAACCACCAGAATAATAATGGAAAGCACATACAGTGCCGGATGGCGCATTGCGGAAGTCTGCACCTTTTCTTCAGAGTTCTTAATATCGTGTTTCTTGGAGGGCATACAAGCTTTTCCTCGGATTATGAATTTGTGCGGACGGAACACAGAATACATCGTCCTGTCATATGTACGTTTTGTACAGAAAGCAAAAATACCATGCTCTATGGCCAATGTCAATTCAGATCCTGTCCACAGAACAGCTTGAAGCATGGTGTAATTTCCCCGTGCTCGAACTCTCATTGAGCGGGGACGGAAATCACGGATTTCGGAGTGATATTTTGAAAATAAAGTTGATGAAAATATGTTGACAGTCAAAACCAATCCATGTATATTGCTCGAGCATTTCAGAAGCTGAAATGCGGGTGCAGTTTTTGCACCGGAATCACCTGGGGGCGTAGTTCAGTTTTGGTTAGAACGCCGGCCTGTCAAGCCGGAGGTCGCGGGTTCAAGTCCCGTCGCTCCCGCTCAGGGATGATCAAGGAGATATCCGGATCATCCCTTTTTTAATCCCTGTGCCAAACCGGCACAGTGGTCCAAATATACCAACGCACTGTGTCGATCAAGCCGGGTGCATGAACATCCTTGGCGCAACCCGCGCACCCGGTCGGCACAGGCTTTTTGCTTTACCAATGTGATACACCGGCATACAATTACCGGTATCAGATATAATGTAAAAAACATGGAAACGGGGTGTAGCGCAGTGGCTAGCGCGCGTCGTTCGGGACGACGAGGCCGCGGGTTCGAGTCCCGCCACCCCGATAACAAAATGGGAGATGATCCAAAGGGTCATCTCCCATTTTGTATATTAGGTGAACGGGACTCGAACCGGAGGAACGGCGCGACCGAATAGGGAGCGCAATCCGCCATGGAAGGCGGATTAGTGACGGAGGCGGCGCGCGGGAGACGACAGGAGGTCGTCGACCGGAGCGGAGTCCCGCCACCTACGGCTGCATACCCGAGCAGCATTCAGAAAGAATGCGACCAGGGCCGATTATAAAAAATGACCAGTCCAAAGGGCTGGTCATTTTTTATATTTAGAAAGGACGGGACTCGAACACCCGAACCGGCGCGAAAACTTGGAGCGCCGAGGCTCCCGGAAGGAGCCGAGAGGAGAGGGGGCGGCGCGACGGGAGCAGGCAGGAAGCCTGCGACGATAGCGGAGTCCCGCCACCCAAGGAGCATGGCCGAGCAGGCGCTGGAAGCGCCGACCAGGGCCGATAACAAAATGGGAGATGATCCAAAGGGTCATCTCCCATTTTGTATATTAGGTGAACGGGACTCGAACCGGAGGAACGGCGCGACCGAATAGGGAGCGCAATCCGCCATGGAAGGCGGATTAGTGACGGAGGCGGCGCGCGGGAGACGACAGGAGGTCGTCGACCGGAGCGGAGTCCCGCCACCTACGGCTGCATACCCGAGCAGCATTCAGAAAGAATGCGACCAGGGCCGATTATAAAAAATGACCAGTCCAAAGGGCTGGTCATTTTTTATATTTAGAAAGGACGGGACTCGAACACCCGAACCGGCGCGAAAATATGGAGCGCCGAGGCTCCCGGAAGGAGCCGAGAGGTGAGGGGGCGGCGCGAGGGAGAGGACAGGAAGGCGTCGAACGGAGCGGAGTCCCGCCACCCGGGGAACATGGCCGAGCAGGCGCTGGAAGCGCCGACCAGGGCCGATAACAAAAAGGGAGATGATCCAAAGGGTCATCTCCCTTTTTGTATATTAGGTGAACGGGACTCGAACACCCGAACCGGCGCGAAAATATGGAGCGCCGAGGCTCCCGGAAGGAGCCGAGAGGAGAGGGGGCGGCGCGAGGGAGAGGACAGGAAGGCGTCGAACGGAGCGGAGTCCCGCCACCCGGGGAACATGGCCGAGCAGGCGCTGGAAGCGCCGACCAGGGCCGATAACAAAAAGGGAGATGATCCAAAGGGTCATCTCCCTTTTTGTATATTAGGTGAACGGGACTCGAACACCCGAACCGGCGCGAAAACATGGAGCGCCGAGGCTCCCGGAAGGAGCCGAGAGGTGAGGGGGCGGCGCGAGGGGAGACGACAGGAAGGCGTCGACCGGAGCGGAGTCCCGCCACCTACGGCTGCATACCCGAGCAAAGCGAAGCATTTCGACCAGGGCAGAAGAGGACTTGCCCTCCAGTCGTTCGACATCCATATCACAGGACTTTGTCATGTGCTCCCTGCACTCGCTCGGATATATCTGAGCAAGCTTAGCTATTCCGCGCGCTTCGCTTGAGAGTAAAGGCGTCGATGCTCGCGTCAAAAATCAAGATGCCTTAGGATGTATTTTATTATACTCATCCTGATGTTTTTCTTTTGCAATGTCCAAATCATAAAGCGACTGCAGGTTGATCCAGTATTCTGCAGATGTGCCGAAAAATATGGAAAAGCGAATTGCTGTGTCGGCGGTGATTTTTCGAGTTCCGTTTATAATTCTGGAAATTCTCATCGGATCAACATCGATCCTTTTTGCTAATTCATATGCAGTCACACCCATGGCATCAAGAAAGTCTTCCTTGAGCACTTCTCCTGGGGTGGTGAGTTCAATCAGCTCATTACTATATTCAATCTGTTCACTCATAGCACAACACCTCGATGATAATCACAGAATTCCACATCATATGCATGTCCATTTTCCCAACGGAAGCATATGCGCCATTGATCATTAACCCGTATTGAATGCTGTCCTTTACGATCACCTCTTAATGCCTCGAGCTTATTGCCCGGGGGTATTCTGAGATCCTCAAGTACAACAGCGCTTTCAATATTTCGTAGCCCCCTTGGCCCGTTCTGCGTGAAGAACGTCTATGATGGTTTCCAGTTTTTCCCGGCTCTCATTTAAAAGAGAAAGATCGGTGGGATATCGAATATCACCGGGTACGCAGGTGGCATCAATAAGAAGCTTTCCGCTGTTTTCTTCCTCAGGATCTTCTTCTTTTTCAGCTTCCGTATCATCTTCAGTTTTTTTTACGTTCTTCGGCAATTATCAATTCATTTGCCCGGGAAATCATGTCCATACTGATTCGCTTTCTGAAGTGGGTCATCCTAGGATGCATGGCCGAGCAACGAGCGTAGCAAGTGACCAGGCATTGATGGATCAATCGGTGCCTCATCCTGGTACCCCTGCATCCCGATGAGATATTGCAGGTAAGGGGGCTCACGAATCTGCCCTACAGTTTCCTCATCTGTAATTCCTAATTTTTCTTGTATAATCAGGGCGCCCAATGCTGTACGGAAACGGATTGCCAAAGCTCCTTGCCCGCTTTGGATAGCAAACTGTGAAGAATATTCTGCCTCTAAATCTTCCCAGGGAATTAAATCGGCAAGCTGTACTCAGCGGTTATTGGGGATCAGTTTTCCGCCGAACGGTACATAGAAATTATGAAATGCAAGCTGCTGTGAATCTTCACTCCGATACATATTCCCCTCCCACTACAAAAGCATGTGTAAGGTTTTTTCAGGAGGCCCTAATTTGGTGCCTGGAAATTACAAGGCATAGGGGGCAGTATTGCTGCGCGACCAATGAAACGTGCTCGATTAACCGGTCAAAATCGGAGGATAGATTCATACATTTCTCGGTAAGAACCAGAAGACTGTGGGTTTTATCAATATCCTGATCTGCATATGCCAAAAACGCTTTCAGAGCTTTCTCTGCACATTGTTAGGAGTGATAGACTATTATATCGAAGTACGGATTTTCTGAGGTCAGAAGGTATTTTGCTGAGCCGATATCATTCCGAGCCTTAAATAACCATTCTTCATGCGGCTTCATAAATCTTCGAACCTTCGTGAATGATTTTATATTGAAGTGAGGATTTATATTGCAGTCTTTCCTGAATCTCGGATTCTGTATAAACAAGGATATCAGTTGGAATCCCAATACCCCATAGATCCTTGTAAGATAATCGAATTCTTTCAGCCATTGTCAAATCCGAGTCCGGGACAATTACAGCAAAATCAAGGTCACTATCCTCATCGGGTGTTCCCCAGGCATATGACACGAAAATATAGATCGAACTCGGATTATAGACCTTTACCAGTGATTCTTTAATTTTATTAACAATATCCTGCCGGTCACGCATTGCTGCATTCATTGACTCCTCTTTTCATGATTACATTCAATATAGAAAAGGTGATCGGAAGATCACCGCGGATACTGCCCTGCGCCTGGCCAAGTATTTCGGGAACTCCGCTGATTTCTGGCTTGGAATTCAGGATGAATATGATCTGAGGCGGTAGCGGAAAAAAATTGCCGGAGAGTTGAGAAGATATCGCATGTAGCTGCATCGTGAATTTCATTCACGAGTATATACACCTTATACTCCATACACCTGCAAAATTATTTCATATTATGGCATAGAGGTGAATATTTTGCCACTATAGCTGAGTTAAAATTATGTCTACGAAACTGGGGGAATTCCAAAGATCCTCAAACCATCGGAGGCATCACATCCCTCTGGTATAAAATCAGGAGCGAACAGGGCTTTGAAGGCTGGGCATTCGGAGGGTAGCTGCGGATGGAATAAGCCGTTTTTTTTCGCCAAGAGCATCTGTGGAATCTGTGTGGGTGTGACTCCCGTATGCTCTCCGGGTAAGTCCAGGGGCGGGCAAATGCTACGCCCAGTATCAAATATCTGTGGTAAAATCCAACTTCCTTAATAAGTGTCTTAATATGTGTTTAGAAGGGTTGCGCTGGCATTGTCAGAAAAAAACTCTCATTGCCAACGCAGAAAGCAATGAGTTTAACAGCTGTCAACTTGTACATATCAGAAAAAGCAAAACGACTGGAACGACCAGCATCCCTGAAAAGTAACCCCCAAAACATATGTGGAAGCACACCATCTCTCCCGTAATCCCGGTTCCCCGAGGCCCGAACCCTCCTCACAAAACCATTACATCCATGCCCTGCATTGTATTATAGTAGTTTCAGATGCAGGGTGCTGAAAATCTGAGCAAAGAACAGGCGCATTATTTACTTCATGAAGCGGAAGGGCACAATCCGGGCCCCTGGGTGGGGCATTCACAGCATGTGGCATTGGCTGCCCAGGCCATTGCGTTTCATGCCGGCATGGACTCTTTGCTCGCATACACCTTGGGGCTTCTCCACGATATCGGCCGCAGGAACGGTGTGTACAAAATCCGTCACTCCATTGACGGCTACCGGTATCTTGAATCTTTGGGGCTTCATCATCATGCCAGGATCAGCATTACACACTGCTACACCCTGAAAAACATGGCCCAATACAATCATATGGATGATTTCTCAAGGAGCGAACGGAGCTTCGTAGCCAAATATATCCGGGAGCAGGAATATGATGACTATGACCGTCTAATACAGCTCTGCGATTTTCTGGGTCTGCCGGACAGGATCTGCCGGGTGGAGGAGCGCATAGCTGACATTCTCAGCCGGAATCCGGATGCCGGCCCCGCCCACATGGAAAATATGAAGTATAAATACCGGCTGCAGCGGCACTTTGAACTGCGGATGGGAATGAGTCTCCAGACCCTCTTTGCTCCGGAAGATAATGCAGCGCAGCCCGCCAGTCAGTAATAGGTGCAGGAGAGAAAACAGAACAAACTGCAGTGAGACGACCGATGGATTGGAACGGGCGTTCAAAACGCATGGCCGGAACCATGAAGCCCGGCTTCGGGATCAGGACGCCCTGCGGTCCTTCACCCACAGCGTGGTAACATCCCCGGAAAATTCCCGGGTAAACAGAATATCGTGGCCCATGCACAGACCGTAGAGCACCGCCAACTGCGCCCCTTCGGAATTGAGCTGGGCAGCCTGGCTAAGGGGGTTGCAGCTTACACCGGGAAGGGTACTCAGATCATTCAGAGATTCCTGGCTCATTGCCCCTGTGGTGCATGAAACTGCGCTCACCTCAAGTCCAGCTGACCTCATGCGGCGCTGTACATCCACGGCCTCTGCTTCCTTGCCGTAGCAGTATGCCAGACCGATACGCTCATAGCCCATATCTTTTGCGAATTCCATGGTTTCCTCAAGGCGGTTCAGGGTGCCCGCCCTTCCGCCGTCAACCAGCCGTGCTGCGGCCCGGATTCGTTGCTGATTTTCTTCTGTATGATATTTTTCAACAACGGCGTCCCGGTCAAATGCCTCCAGCCCGCAGCTCTCGGGGGTTCTGCAGCTCTTTCGGCTGCAATAGGTGCACTGCATGTAAATCTCCCAGCTTTTATTCGAAATATATTAAATAATATATATAGAGGAGGTGAATTGCAACGGTTCGACGGAATTGTATCGGTAGAATATTATGAGGATTCAGATTCCGTTGGAAAATGCGGCAGTTAGCTTCCCTCATTATCCTGAAACCGACCCTTCCACTCCTTTACCCATCCCTCCGCTTCAGAATTCTGCGGGAAATCCATGGGTGACATAAACTCCGCTATTGCTTTGGTGCCCCGGGGCATGAACCGGCTGTTCACATCCCCTCCGCGGACGCGGTTGATTATATCCAGCAGGCAGAGGGCCTGTTCAGCCCGGCGGTTCAAGCTCTCCTGTGCCTCATCCAGTCCCTCATTTGGTTTACGGCTGCGTTGAAGATGGTAGCGGGGTTGAAAATTGATGAGGACATCGAGAATCTGCTGATGCTGATATGATGTGAGAAGGTCTGACATCATTGAAGGCTTCCGCCATTGCCGTCGGATCTCCCGGGAAATGGAAGCAACCCCGTACCCGGACTCCCTGACCTGGTCAAAAACGCGGTTCCTGAAATGAAACAGCTGCTCAAGGGGGCTGGCAGCGTCAGGTATGGTGAAATGATCTGCCGCCCGGTGAATAATGGTCCGGCATATTACTTCAACAAGCTCTTTTGTTGATACCGATTCAGGATTGAAGCCGGCATCAGACTGCAAATATCCGTTGAGCGGCCCCTGTTCCATGAGGTAGGAGTACAGCCAGCTGATCAGCTGCCGGGAAGCTTCCGTAAGTGCAGCCGCCGAATCTCCGGATGTGCCGGGTATACCCGATGCAAACTGAAATACCCGCCGCAGCGCCTTTTTCGTGAGCCTGGCGGCCCCGGAGTAGTAGTACAGAATCCGTATCGGCTGTACCCGGGCTGAAGGATACCTGCGCTGGTTCCAGCGGATAAAATGGGTAAGGCCCCGGGTAACTTCTCCGGACCGGTAGTTATAGTAGTTCACCTGCCCTTCCGGGGCCAGACACAGAGGATGACGCTCCTGGTCAATGATCTGCCGGATCGCATCGATCTGGCTGCGCACCAGCCGCTGCTTGTCCACCGGCAGCGATCCAATCCGGGGAAAGAGCCATCGGGCGGCAGGACCGGCCCAGTCAAGCACCATGGAACCGAAGAGAAACCGCACCCAATAATAATCCTGCTGCCGTTCGTGTAAATGCCGGGGCAGCTCACGGCCGAATATGGTGCTGAGTATCGGTGCATCGGCCTTGGCGATATGCCGGAATGCGATAACCAGGCCCGTCTCCTTGCGCTTAAAGGCGGCCAGAGACGACAAATACCGATCCATCCCCCGGATCTCCAGAGTTGAAATACCCTCTCCCAGGCGAAGGTATAATGGAGAAAGATATCTGAGAATCCACCGTGCCTCACGGGTCATGAACGATCACCGTCTGAGGAAGGAGTCGCGAACATCCCATCGTAATACTTCCTGCTGATGGGGTAGGCTGAAAGAACCAGTACTCCGAATCCGATGAGTATTGCAGGGATCACCCCGGTTACCAGCTGGATCCCCCGAATGGCCTGGGGGCTTTGAACCGTATTGGCGGCATAGCCGGTGAAACTGAGAATCAGCCCCACCAGCCAGCCTGCAATTCCCTGGCTCAGCTTCCCGGAAAAAATCCAGATGGAGGCAAATGCCCCCTCACGCCGTGAACCGGTCTGCACCGCATCCCACTCAATAACGTCGGGAAGCAGGGAGTGGGGCATCACATAGTGGGCGCCCAGCCCCAGGCCTGCCACTGCCATAAGAGCAATTGCAGCCGCAGGAGGCAGCACGGGAACCAGGTATGCAAAAACGGGAAGAAGCAGCGCCAGCCATAGCATACCGGTCATGTAGCTGCCCTTCTTGTCGATTTTTTTGGACAAGTATACATACAAGGGGATTGCCCCCAATGCGGCAAGAAGCAGGGCCAAAACTCCAAAATCGAACAGGCCCTCACTGCCCACGATATACTTGAAATATCCCCGAAGAGATGCCTGAACCATGGCAACACCAAGCTGGAATATCATCCAGGGAATCATGGCAAAGAGAAACGGTTTCCGGCTGAACACATGAAGCAAGGAGCGAAAAAGGTGCATCGGCTCTTCCTGATGATCATGCTTGGGTTCACGGATGCTGAAAAGGGTTATTGCGGCGGTTGCTGTAACCATAATGCCGATAATACCTGCGGTCATGCTCCAGCCCCGGGCTCCGATAAGGTTCACCAGGGGGCGCACCGCTCCGGCTCCCACAAGTGTGCCGATAATTGCAAACCCCATTCGGTAGGCAATGAATCGCGTGCGCTCATCAAAATCTCTGGTGATTTCCGGAAGCATGGCCTGGTAGGGGATATTCATGAGGGTGAAGGATGTGGAAGCCAGTACATAAAACAGCGTAACATACACAAATGCGGGGAATTCAGCCAAGCCTTCGGGCACGGTGAACAGGGCGAACAGGAAAAACACCATGCTGAAACTTCCAGCGGCAATAAACGGCCGCCGTCTGCCGAACCGGGTCTGAGTCCGGTCGGACCAGTGCCCGACAAGCGGATCGGTGACAGCATCCCACACACGCCCTGCCAGCAGAGCCCCTCCCGCAAGCGCAGGAGATAATCCCTGAATATCCGTAAGGAAAAACAAAAAGTGGAACCCGATGAGGTTCAAAAATGCGTTCTGCCCCAAATCCAGAACGCCGTAGCTCATCTTTTTCACGGGTGATGATTTTTTCATCCGCCCAGTATAATCGGTTTTTGCCTTTTTAGGTTTCCCGATTTTCGGGCTAATTTAGAAGGATATATTGCTGAAGCAGGTTGGGGCCGGAGAGCATCTGCACTGCTATACTGATTGGGATTCCGTTGAAAACTCAGGACCGGGCAGTTCTCCGGAAAACTGCTGTACTGCGATGGTCATCCAGCAATTCTCAAACTCACCGCCGCCCTGCTTCTGGAGGATGAAAAGATAAAACCGGTCTCTGCCGTCTCTGCCCTGCACCCGGGTGCCCTGCAGGGCGATATCATCCTGAATCCGGAAATCCAGCAGTTCAATCTCCTCTGATCCCAGCATGGGAGCAAATTGCCGGCTTTCAAACAGGCGGATAAAGCGGGGAAGGGGGCCGGTGCTCGCTTTGTTGGCGGGGGCGGCGAAGCGGTAGACGATCTCTATGCCGTCGTTGGAATCATTATTATGTTGAAGGGCCTGCAGCTGAATATCCACAACTTTGGCAGGATCCAGATCCGGATCGGGATAATATTGATGTAAATTCCGCAGCGGGCCGGTCATGCAGGAAAGCAGGGTGAAGAGACTGATGCCCGCAGCCAGGGCGTATATGGTCTGCTTCTTCATTCTTTTAAATTAGCCAGGTCCATGATAAAAGTCGAGAAAAACTATCAGAATTACTCCCGGGCAATGGGCGAAGAAGCCGAAACCTGATAATACTCACAGTATGAAATATACCGGAGCACATGTGAGTGCCGCAGGCGGAGTGTACAAGGCACCGGCCAGGGCGGCGGAAATATCAGCAAATGCCATGGCAATCTTCACCAAGAACCAGAAACGCTGGAGCGCTCCCCCGCTGAAAAAAGAGGATGTAGACCAGTTCAAAAGCGAACAGGAGCGTCTGGGCATCCGAAGCGATCAGATAATGCCTCATGCGTCCTACCTCATTAACCTCGGGAACCCGGATCCCGAAAAACGGAAGAAATCATATGAAGCATTTCTGGATGAGATGCAGCGGGTGGAACAGCTGGGACTGACCCTGTTGAACTTTCATCCCGGCGCTCACTTGAAGCAGACCGATGAGGCCGAGTGCGTCAGGAAGGTTGCCCAGGGCATCAACGCCGCGTTGGGGGAAACCCGGACTGCCGTGGCAGTGGTGGAAAACACCGCAGGGCAGGGCAGCTGGATCGGCTACCGCTTTGAACATCTCCGGGATATTATCGCCCTTGTGGACCAGCCCTCCCGGGTTGGCGTCTGTCTGGACACCTGCCATACCCACGCCGGAGGCTACGACCTGAGCACTGCCGAATCTTGTGAGACCGTGTTCGAAGAATTTGGAAGGGTCGTGGGGTTCGATATGCTCAAAGGCATGCACCTGAACGACAGCCAATCGGAATGGAACAGCAGAGTGGACCGCCACGCATCCCTGGGTGACGGCACCATCGGCCTGGACGCATTCCGCTATATTATGAGCGATCCCCGCTTCGACAACATCCCCCTCATCCTGGAAACCCCCGAACCCAATCGCTGGGCGGAGGAAATCGAACTTCTGCGCTCCTTCGCAGAATAAACATTAACCTGCAGGCTCTGATCTCCTCCGATTCAGCAGCGGGTTCTCCACTGGCCGATGAACCCACAAAAAGACTGCAACCTACGAAGAAACCCTCTACTTCGACTCCATGTTCAGCGCCACAACCGACATCGACGTCTCTGACCTTCGCTTCAGCCTGCACATATATCTGGGAGAAAACCGCATCGCCACCCGGTTGAAAATGGAAGACTCCTTTGATTATGATACCGTGTATGAACAGTACAACACCTATTATTATCATTCCGATCATCCCGGTTGCATGGCCGAGCAACAATGCAAAGCATTGTGACCAGGCTTGGGTTCAGCCCAGCTGGTCACCGATTATGAGGGGGAAGAATACGAGCACATAGAATACACACCCGGCTGCATGCCCGAGCAGGTGCCGAAGGCACCGGCCAGGGCCCTATGGAGAGCTTTGGATCGAACGCACCCGTGACAATGCCGTAGAACTTCCGTTCCGGTTTACCGGGAAAGAGTTCGACAGCGAAACCAACCTGTATTATTACGGTGCGCGGTATATGGATCCCAGGACTTCCAGGTGGATAAGTAGTGATCCGGCTGGGGCGATGTTGTCGAATCCGATGGGGGCTGATGGGAAGCCCAGGCAAAACTTCAGTATAATTGAGTCGTTGAATCATTATTCGTATGTGAGTAATAATCCGGTGAGGTATGTGGATCCGACTGGGGAATTCGCTATTGCGATTGGAATTGGCATCGGTCTTACAGAAATATTAAAGGCTGCTTTAGTTGCTACCGCAGTGGTAGGCACTGCTGCCATGGTGAACGAATATGGAGATGAAATTGCGGGGGCTGGCCAAGACCTAATACAAAGCATGATGTCTGATAGCTCATCTAAAGCTTCTTCGTCGAGTTCTTCTGATCAGGATCGTGGAACTGGTAGTAATCCCGATCCCGATGATGACGATGACATCCCGCAGAATGCTCGCAGGACGTTGGAGTCAATTGATGAAACTGGAAGAGCTCCTGATGGCCATAAGGGAGGCCAGCAATTTGGAAATCGTGAAGGTAAATTACCCTCAACTGATGGAAACGGAAATAATATCCAATATAGAGAGTGGGATGTAAATCAAAGACAGCCTAGAATAAATCGTGGCCAAGAACGATTAGTAACAGGTAGCGATGGAAGTGCATATTATACTGGAGATCACTACAATTCATTTATTCAAATAAGGTAGAATATAATGTATGAAGAAATCAAAAAGGCGATCGGCAGAGATCCATGGATTAATACTATTAATTTTTCTAAGGATGCTTTTTTCAGTACTCTCTATCGAATCAATCAAGAATCAAATGATTTTGGAGTATACTGGCTATTTGGTCATAAAATGCAGACGAAGAAGGACTTTTACAATGTATTCTCAGCGTCTTTACAGTTTCCAGATTATTTTAACGATAATTGGGACTCGTTTGAAGAATGCATGTTTGACCTAGAATGGTTGAAATATAAATCAAGGGTTATTGGAATAGTCGAATCTGATAAAATACTCACTCAGGAAACTTATTGTGAACGTGAAATATTTTTTGATGTTTTAAAGTCAATAATTAGTAATTATAATTCTAGCTTTAGAGAAATTAGCAAAAAAAGTACTTTTTTTAATATATTTCTCCAATGTGAATCTTTGTCTATGGGTGAACAGATTTTTCCAAGAATTATTCTTTGAATCATTATTTAGGGCCTCCTGAAAAAACCTTAACCCTATACATATAAATGAAATACTGCTAGGATTTGTGTATGAAGTGCACGGTTTTTGCGAAAACCAGGCAAAAACCCTTGCACCTGTTTTCTTGGCGGGAGGGATTATGTATAGAACTGAGGACAAAACGCAGCTTTCATTTGAAGATTTCTATCTCCCATTTGGAGGCAAACTGAACCCCAATAACCGCTGGGTTCAGCTTGCTGATTTAATTCCCTGGGAAGATTTAGAAGCAGAATACGCCTCACAGTTTGCTATCGAAAGCGGGCAAGGCGCTCCGGCGATCCGTTTCCGTACAGCATTGGGTGCCCTGATTATAAAGGAAAAATTAGGAATTACAGATGAGGAAACCGTGGAGCAGATTCGTGAGACGCCTTACCTGCAATATCTCATCGGAATGCAGGGGTACCAAGATGAGACTCCTTTTGATCCATCAATGATGGTCCATTTCAGAAAGCGAATCAGCATGGACATGATCACTCACGCAAATGAATTGATTATTGCCGAAGAACGTAAAAAAAAACTGAAGATGATACGGAAGCTGAAAAAGAAGAAAATCCTGAGGTAGAAAACAACGGAAAGCTTCTGATTGATGCCACCTGCGTACCCGGTGATATTCGATATCCCACCGATCTTTCGATTTTAAACGAGAGCCGGGAAAAACTGGAAACCATCATAGACGTTCTTCACGCAAAACGGGCCAAGGGGGCGACAAAACCCCGAACCTACCGGCAGAAAGCGCGAAAGGATTTTTTGGCGGTCATCAAAAAGCGCAGAGCAAGCAAGAACAAGATGCGCAAGGCAATACGCAAGCAGCTGGGGTACATACGCCGTAATCTCCGGCATATAGAGCAATTAGCAGCAGGTGTCGGTTTGAAAAGCCTGTCACGGAAACAGTACCGGAATATGCTGGTTATCTCGGAAGTCTTTCGCCAGCAGGCACTGATGTATGAATCCAAAGATCATCGAATATCGGGCCGGATTGTGAGTATCTCCCAACCCCATATTCGACCCATCGTCAGGGGAAAAGCCGGTACCCCGGTTGAGTTCGGCATGAAGATTTCATCCGCCAATATTGACGGGTACATGTTTATCGATCGCTGTTCATGGGATCCATACAACGAGTCTGGTGATTTAGTCATGCAGGCTGAAAAGTACAGGCACAGATATGGTGTGTATCCGGAATCAATACACGCCGATCAGATTTACCGCACCAGGGGCAACCGGAATTGGTGCAAGGAACGGGGAATCAGATTATCCGGTCCGCCGCTTGGTCGTCCACCGAAAGATCGTGGTGAAAATCGGGAACGAAAGAAGCTGGCTCGTCAGGATGAGCTGGATAGAATAGCTGTCGAAGGGACATTTGGCAGAGCAAAACGACGGTACTCAATGGGTCGTTTAATGACAAAGCTTGCTGAGACCAGTGAATCGCAGGTGGCCATGATCATGCTGGTGATGAACCTGGAAAAGATTCGGAAGGATCTTTTTTACGTCTTTATCATAGCTATGCTACGCAGCCGAAAAATTACGAAGTCTCATTTCCCCGTGGTATTGGGGTATGGTAATATGGCAGCATAGGGTTTTTTCAGGAGGCCCTATTTAGGGCCTCCTGAAAAAACCTTAACCCTATACATATAAATGAAATACTGCTAGGATTTGTGTATGAAGTACACGGTTTTTGCGAAAACCAGGCAAAAACCCTTGCACCTGTTTTCTTGGCGGGAGGGATTATGTATAGAACTGAGGACAAAACGCAGCTTTCATTTGAAGATTTCTATCTCCCATTTGGAGGCAAACTGAACCCCAATAACCGCTGGGTTCAGCTTGCTGATTTAATTCCCTGGGAAGATTTAGAAGCAGAATACGCCTCACAGTTTGCTATCGAAAGCGGGCAAGGCGCTCCGGCGATCCGTTTCCGTACAGCATTGGGTGCCCTGATTATAAAGGAAAAATTAGGAATTACAGATGAGGAAACCGTGGAGCAGATTCGTGAGACGCCTTACCTGCAATATCTCATCGGAATGCAGGGGTACCAAGATGAGACTCCTTTTGATCCATCAATGATGGTCCATTTCAGAAAGCGAATCAGCATGGACATGATCACTCACGCAAATGAATTGATTATTGCCGAAGAACGTAAAAAAAAACTGAAGATGATACGGAAGCTGAAAAAGAAGAAAATCCTGAGGTAGAAAACAACGGAAAGCTTCTGATTGATGCCACCTGCGTACCCGGTGATATTCGATATCCCACCGATCTTTCGATTTTAAACGAGAGCCGGGAAAAACTGGAAACCATCATAGACGTTCTTCACGCAAAACGGGCCAAGGGGGCGACAAAACCCCGAACCTACCGGCAGAAAGCGCGAAAGGATTTTTTGGCGGTCATCAAAAAGCGCAGAGCAAGCAAGAACAAGATGCGCAAGGCAATACGCAAGCAGCTGGGGTACATACGCCGTAATCTCCGGCATATAGAGCAATTAGCGACGGTAGTCGGCTTGAATAGCCTGTCTCGGCAGCAGTACCGGAATATGCTGGTGATCTCGGAAGTCTTTCGCCAGCAGGCACTGATGTATGAATCCAAAGATCATCGAATGTCAGGCCGGATCGTGAGCATATCCCAACCCCATATTCGCCCCATAGTCAGGGGAAAAGCCGGAACCCCGGTTGAGTTCGGCATGAAGATTTCATCCGCCAATATTGACGGGTACATGTTTATCGATCGCTGTTCATGGGATCCATACAACGAGTCTGGTGATTTAGTCATGCAGGCTGAAAAGTACAGGCACAGATATGGCGTGTATCCGGCATCAATACACGCCGATCAGATTTACCGCACCAGGGATAACCGAAATTGGTGCAAGGAACGGGGAATCAGATTATCCGGTCCGCCGCTTGGTCGGCCACCGAAAGATCGTGGTGAAAATCGGGAACGAAAGAAGCTGGCTCGTCAGGATGAGCTGGATAGAATAGCTGTCGAAGGGACATTTGGCAGAGCAAAACGACGGTACTCAATGGGTCGTTTAATGACAAAGCTTGCTGAGACCAGTGAATCGCAGGTGGCCATGATCATGCTGGTGATGAACCTGGAAAAGATTCGGAAGGATCTTTTTTACGTCTTTATCATAGCTATGCTACGCAGCCGAAAAATTACGAAGTCTCATTTCCCCGTGGTATTGGGGTATGGTAATATGGCAGCATAGGGTTTTTTCAGGAGGCCCAAATTAAACCGGACAGCAGTGAACGAGGTTGATATTTCTCAGATAGAGATCGGCCAGGGTCCTGGAAAAGAAAGTAGGTAAGATTCCATGAAGATAGAGAAGAAGATTCTTATATTGGCTTTAATTTCGTTTACTGTGGTTTCTGTTATTTTTGCCGATGGCGATCCTATATTCAATCAAAGATATGTAGGAGAATTCTCGGAGGTCATCATTTCAGAATCAGCGGTAACTTATATTAATAAAGCAGGGATACCTGGAATTCCTGAGGAGATAACCGTTTCTCCGTATAGTGTAGTTGAAAAGGATAATGTCCCCTTTGTTGTCGATGCGGAAGGCTCAATCAAATTTCTAGTTCTTCAAAATGATGAACTACAGAAACTCTATATTCAGGATTTTCGGGGGAATATTGCGAATGGTGTAGCTGAAGAAATCTACCGGCCAAGAGCTGAGGATTTTGTAACTCCATGGGACTTGACTGCTTCATCATTTTTGATCGAAGGAGAAACTGAGTATTTACCTGAAAATTTGTCGCGTATTCGCCTAAATGAACCGTGGGTAGAAGGTGTACCAGGAAACGGTATAGGTGAATGGATAGAATTTTCTATGGGACCATTTGAAGGATTTTATCTCTTCAATGGGTTTATTTCTTTCGATAAACCCGACCTGTATACCCGGAACAGCCGGGTGAAAACCTTCAGAGTTTATGACTTAACAGCAGGAGATAATTGGGTTATTGAGCTGGATGATACTCCGAGTCCGCAATTTTTTAGTCTGGAAGGAAGACAGCGCCATAAAATTAGACTCGTAATCGAAGTTGTTTATGAAGGAACTCAGTATGAAGACACGTGCTTAGCCGGAATACTTCTACGGCGAAGGTTCTAACCTCACTTAAGTCCGCGGGTCACCT
Organism: Salinispira pacifica; assembly: GCF_000507245.1. Classification (GTDB taxonomy): domain Bacteria; phylum Spirochaetota; class Spirochaetia; order DSM-27196; family Salinispiraceae; genus Salinispira; species Salinispira pacifica. Next base: position 1,569,470 of record NC_023035.1, read on the forward strand.
TTTGTAGCTGCGATCTTGAGCGTGGAATTGTGGATGACCGACATTGCGCAGAGGGATTGGAAAGACAGTGAGGTTCGTGGGAGCGGTACACAGTTATCAGTTCACATAACCGGAACCACTGGTTTTGATGAAAACAAAAGCCTGAAGAGTCGACCGAATGCTGGTTATGTGGCGGAGGGCCGAAAGGCCCGAAGCGCACAGCTGCCATGGAAAGCAGCTGCACATAACCCGCATTCGGTCGAGGTCTGGAGCCAGGGCTGGTCGGCGGCTGTTGCCACCTGCTCGCCCATGCAACCAGGGAAGGCTATCGTCCCTTACTCCCTCAGGCTTTTGTTTAGTTCGCTGATCAGTCAGTTCGCAGATAATTTTGAAGTGCATAATAGTAAGTTCAAGCTGACAAGCTCCCTTTGCGGTCGCTTGCAGCTTAACTCGGGCATTATGCAAGGAAATTGAATTACACTGTGCGTTTGATTGTACGGAAAACCTTAGACGCAGATGATGTCATGTTCTTCCAGTACCCTGGTGTCTGTTTCGAGAAGTTGGAGCATTCTCAAAGCCGGACCCTGCGGCTTATTGCGGCCGGATTCCCATGCCTCAATCGTTTTCGTGGAAACACCTAAGGCTTTTGCAAAGACGATTTGGGAGAGGTTGAGGGTATTTCTAATGGCGCGAATCGTTTCTGCGGTATAGTTGGGCAATGGAGAGATCGTAACGGCTCGCCGTTTTACTCCCTTGAGATTCCCTTTCTGATATTCAATGGCTTCATTCAGCCCAGTCATGATGCTTGAAAAAACGGTATGTGCTTCACTCATCTAACTTTCTCCTCTGCTGAGTCTTCAGCTGATCAACTACGCGTTTAATCTGTTTCTTTTCATCCTGGGTTAGGTTGATCTTGGTCGTTTTACCAAAGCAGGTGACCAGGTATATGGTCTCAAAAAACGCAAAATCAACATACAAAACCCGCGCTCCGCCGCTTTTTCCAGTAGCAGGAAGCGCCCAGCGAAGCTTTCGAAGCCCGCCGGTACCCTGGATTACATCTCCTGTTTCAGGGTTTTCGCACAGAAATGCTTCCAAGTCTCTTTGGTCATTGTCATTCAGCCCGAGTTTTTTCCATTGTGCTTCAAATTCCGGTAAAAAATGAACTCTCTGGTCATATGCTACTATACACCCTACTCCGTAGGGTATCAAGAGGCAAGAAAAGAAACCGTGTATGAAACAGGCTGAACGAGCATACCAATCAGGAATTGGCGCGGATCAGGTCATCCAGGACTTGCAGGATGGTCTTTTTTTTGTTCTCTGGAAGTCTATCAAGTTCCCGCATACGGCGGGTAATCCTCAGGCTGAGGTGGGAATGTGTTTGCTCAATCTCGGTAAGCCCCAGCAGTTGATCAGAGGATATGCCCAGGGCAACAGAAAGGCGGATAATCATTTCATCCGAAAGGCGCACTCTGCCTGACTCATAGGCGGCAACGCTTTCTCTGGTAATTCCCAGCTGCTCAGCCAGGTCATTCTGGGTCAGCCCATTGCCTTTCCTCGCATTGGCAATTCGCTTGCCAATGTCATCGATTGAAACAGGCAGTGGTTTCGGCTGGAATTTTAGCGGCTGTGGCATAAAAAAAGTATACTCTCTTATTGACAAAAGTTACATGAAGTACCAATAAAAATACCAAGAAAGGTATTGACGTACTTTTTGAAGCGTGCCGATTTCGGCAATAAAAAACCCGCTCTTCCTGTTCAATCTTGGCGGATCGCAGAAACAGCGGGCACAAACACAACGAGGAAGCCTCGTCATGAGCTATTGTCCATTCTACACCAATTCCCTTCTTCAAGCTACCAGACGAGTCTCCCCCAAAGACTGGTCGCAAACGTGCCGTTGAGGCTTAGTCTATGCGACCGAAGGAGCACACAATGGAAGGTGTTCAGGTAACCGACCTGTACCAGGCAAGCTATCTGCTGCTATCAGGATGCGAGCTGACGGCCATCGAATGCATCCCCACCGGAGGTGCGGTAAGCTGCGCGTTGAGTTTTCAGGGGGCTGACAGCGCAGCCATGAAGGTGGATCACTGGAGCACGTAGTTGCTACAGAAGGAGTAGCTGTGTAGTGAAGAAGCTCACCGGTAAATGGCTGGAGTATTCCGCAAATGATTTAGCAGCTGCACGGACCTTGTATCAATCTTCAAAACCTTCATTCGAAATAATTGCGTACCATTGTCAGCAATCTGCTGAAAAGAATTTGAAAGCGATTCTGATAGAACACAATTTGACTGTACCGCGCACTCATGGCTTAAAGATTGTCCTTCAGGAAACCTCCAAGATTTCTGATTAATTTTTGGACATGCTCCCTGATTGCAATCGTTTAACAGCGTTTGGTGTGATAAGCAGATATCCGGGTTCGCCCATGACTATCGCAGAAATGATTCGGTGAACTTTGTTGATTTGTTGGGATTTCTTCAAGAGCAAAGCCCTGATTAATGTATCAGACTAATCGTAATGTAGAGCACCAAAATTGACTCTTGCAACCTCCGCTTGATGCCAGCACAAAGCCGGTGTACACTTCTCCTGTCTTAACAGAATTCACATGAAATATTATCCGTAAATTAACCTGTTCCTATTCAAATTTTGAGAGGATTTTCACGGGCGGGCCTGTGCTGAGATGCGGGTGCGTCCTGAATAATTAAGGAGGTAGTTATGAAAAATGCAGGAATGGCAGTATTCGTGCTGTTGACCGCTGCAGTTTTGATGTTCGCAGGATGTGCCGGCGGAGAAGCCGAGCTTGGAAGCGAAGAGAATCCCATCGTATGGTCCTTCGTACCCTCGGGAGAAATGGAGCAGGTAGCCGCTGGTGCCGATGAGATTGCATCTCTTCTGAATGAAGAAACCGGACTGTTTTTCGATACCAACGTGGCCACCGAGTATGCCGGGGTAATTGAGGCACTTGCAGCCGATCCCCCCAGCGCACACATGGCATCCCTTGCCACGTTCTCATATATCAAAGCCGCCGACATGGGCGTGGCGGAGGCCGCTCTGGTTGCAGTCCGATACGGTTCACCCACCTATGCGGGACAGATTATCGCCCGTGCGGATTCTGATATTAACAGCGTAGCCGACCTGAAAGGCAAAACGTTCGGACGTCCCGACCCCCTGTCCACCTCCGGCTGGATTGTTCCCATGCTCACCATGAAGGCTGAGGGAATTGATTATCAGACCGATCTGGAAGAAGTGGTGGACACTGGAAGCCACAACAACGTGGTAACCGCCGTTTACAACGGGGAAGTTGACGCAGGCGCCACCTTCGACGATGCCCGGGGCAACGTGGAAGATGACCTGGAAGATGTCCGGGAAGTTGTGAAGGTAATCGCCACCTCCGCACCCATCCCCAACGACGGTGTACAGTTTTCACCCTCCGTTCCCGAAGAGATCCGCGAACAGATCGTGGAAGCGCTTCTTGCCATCGCCGCAACAGATGACGGTCAGGAAGCTTTGAGCACAGCATACTCCTGGAATGAGCTGATCCGCAGAGATGACAGCTTCTACGATCCTTTCCGACAGACCCTTCAGCGGGCGGGAATGGACGTTGACGACATCCAGTAAATACAAACCGGTTCATTTTCAGATGCGGTCCGGGCGCCATGCCCGGGCCGTTTCGGTTGCTTTCCAGAACAGGATGATGAGACCCATTGAGTATCGCTGAAATGAATATCAATCTAAAAAAACACGCCGAACAACCGGAGGCCGATAGTGCTTGAAATTCAACATTTATCTAAAACATACGACGACGGAACCCAGGCCCTGAAAGATGTGAGCTTTCATCTTGAGCAGGGTGAATTTCTGGTAATTATCGGATTGTCCGGTTCGGGCAAGTCCACGCTGCTTCGCTGCATCAATCGTCTGGTGGATCCCACAGAGGGGGCCATTCTTCTGGACGGGGAGGATGTGGCAGCAGCAGAAGGCAACAGTCTCCGGAACTTCCGCCGGCGGATGGGGATGATTTTCCAGCATTTTAATCTGGTAAAGCGCTCATCTGTGCTCACCAATGTGCTCTCGGGACGTCTGGGCTATGTGAACCCGTGGAAGTCCCTCCTCCACCGTTTTCCGAAATCGGACAGAGACAAGGCGAAAAGCGCACTGGAACGGGTGGGGCTGGAAGCACAGACGCATAAACGGGCGGATGAGCTGTCCGGCGGACAGCAGCAGCGGGTGGGAATTGCCCGGGCCCTTATGCAGGAACCGGATCTCATCCTCGCCGACGAACCGGTTGCAAGTCTGGATCCGGTTCTCGCCCATTCCATCATGGGGTATCTGGAAAAACTGAACAAAGAGGAGAACATGACCGTTCTCTGCTCACTCCACTATCTGGATCTGGTTCAGCGCTACGCAACCCGGGTTATCGGACTGAAGGATGGAAAGGTGGTGTATAACGGCACCGGGGAAGATATCCGCAAAATCACCGATGAAGAGTTTAAGGAAATCTACGGTGAAGAGGCCGTACGGGTCGGCGCCGCCGGTCTGTCGGCAGAAGGGGGTGAAGCATGAGATCCGGCAAACTGGATACCACGGTTATCGCAAGTCCCCTTCCTCCGCTGTTCACCGCATTGAGCTCCTTCATCCTTCCGGGTCTGGGACAGCTGATCAGTCGGCAGGTTCACCGGGGGCTTCTCATGTTCGCCTCCCTGGCAAGCATGTTCGGCATTTTTCTCACCCGCCTCGCCTCAATAGCTTCGGATTACAACGTGGAAGGGGCGGGGAGGATTCTGGGCAAATCATTTCAGCACTACCCGGGCTTCAGTGTGCTGATTATCTTTTCCCTTTCATTGCTGTATCTCTGGATTATTGTTGATGCCTACCGCCTGGCCAGGTACCGGAAGAAACAGAAAAACACCGGCTTCTGGCTGGTTCTCCTGGGCTTTTTCACCCTGGGGCATCAGCTTTCGGAGATTGATATGGTGCGTCTGGTGACCAACTTTCCCGAGGCGTCCCAGAAGATGTCCAAGATTCTCTGGCCCTGGGAAGCGGCGGTGGAATACGATGAGGAGTTGATCCGGGCCTCCGCCCGCATTCTGGTGAGTGAAGAAGGGGAGCTGCCGGCAAACCCCTCTGCTGCGCCGGGAGAGCCGGATATCAGCATAGAACCCCGAAGAGGAAGTCTGGGTACGGTGGATGAAAATTACAACCAGGTTCCCGGTTCCCAAGTCACCATACAGGGCTCGGGTTTCACTCCGAACACCTTCACCGAGATCTGGTGGATTGATGATACCGGCGAAGAGTTCCGCCCCCGGTCTGAAGGAAGATATGTGGGGGCGGTAACCGATGAAAACGGCAATTTCGAGCTCACCATGAACCTGCCCTTTGCCAACACCGTTATCGGTGCCGACGGCGCCGAGTATCACCGCATCGATGCTCGGCAGGTGTTTCAGGTTGGAGCGCCGAAGTTCTCCCGGGATCTGGGGATGATACTCAGCAGAATGCTTGAGACCATCTTCATGGGGATGATGGCCACGGTTTTCGGCATTATCTTTTCCATTCCCATCAGCTTTCTGGCCGCACGGAATATTATGCAGGGCTCAAAGTTCACCATGACTATCTATTATCTGACCAGAATTCTTTTGAACATAGTCCGTTCCATAGAACCCCTGATATGGGCAATTATCGCCGTTGTATGGGTGGGATTGGGACCCTTTGCAGGCATTATCGCCCTCACCATTCACTCCATCGCAGCCCTTGGAAAACTCTATTCCGAGGCCATTGAGGGAATTGATCACGGTCCCATAGAGGCTATCCAGGCCACCGGGGCAACCCGGCTGCAGACCATCGTGTTTGCGGTAATTCCCCAGATGATCAGTCCCTTCGTATCGTTCTCCATCTACCGATGGGACATCAACGTCCGCATGTCCACCATCATCGGTCTGGTGGGAGGCGGAGGTATCGGCTTCCTGCTGGTGCAGTACACCCGGCTTCTGGAGTACGAACTTGCGGGAATAGCGGTGTGGTTTATTGCCATTACCGTGGCAATTCTGGACTACGTATCCGCAGAGATCCGTGCCCGCTTCGTGTAGCCTGGTTCACCTGTTAAGCCCGCCCGCACACAGATTCAGTGCACCCCGGGCCCGGGAGGCACCTGCAGCTCGGTGCGCTGAACATCCTTTTTGATTTTCCGCCGGGAAGGCAGTATTCTTATATGTGTCGCAGCAACCCCCGGCGCTGGCCGTTCCGGGAGCAGGCGCGGAAAAAGTAGGTGAACAGTGGAAACAGGAAAGGTGTACCTCCGGGAAGAAGGGCGCTCAGTTACGGTGGTGCACCCGGATGCCGGCCTTGAGGTGCCAGAACACATCCAAAACAAATGGCAGAACCTGGTGGACCTGATCAGCTCCATTTTCCAGGTACCCTCTTCGCTGGTAATGCGGGTTGATACCCGGAGCATAGAAGTGTTTCTGAAAAGCAGCAATGCCGATAATCCCTACCGGGCCGGGGATAAAGAGGTGCTGGGCCACGGTCTTTATTGCGAAACGGCCATCGGGAGAGATGAAATGCTGGAGATCCCCGATGCGTTGAAAAATATCCCCTGGAAAGATAACCCCGACATGAAGCTGGGGATGATGAGCTATCTGGGGTACCCTTTAAAATGGCCTGACGGGTCGGTGTTCGGTACCATATGCGCCCTGGATTCCAAACCCCGAAATTTCGAGGGCGACATGAAACAGCTCATGGCCGTATTTTCCTCCATCATTGAATCGGATCTGAAAAGCATATATGACTACAGTCAGCTCAACGATGAAAACCGGCGGCTGGATACCATGATCCGGGAAATACATCATCGAATAAAGAACAACCTGAACACCGTGATCTCTTACATGCAGCTGAAAAAAAACGCTTCAGAAGAGACGGTTCAGCAGCTTGTGGGGGACATAGAGGTTCGCATGCGTGCCTTTGCAGGACTTCATGAAAAAATCTATCGTTCCATTTCCCTGAACCCCGACTTCTCCGATTATATTCAAAACCTGGCCCGGGAAGCCTTAACGGCCATGGGCAGGGATGACATCGACCTTTCTCTCAAGGTGGATAACATCACCGGCTCTCAGTTCAGTCTGGATGCGGGCATGGTGGTGGCCGAACTGATTACCAACTCGGTGAAATACGCTCTTCCTGCCGGTGACAGTACCGGCAATCCGCCCGTTTCTGAAGATCTGCGCATATCGCTTGAAATACTGGCGGACCGGGGCCGGGTCCATATGAGGTACAGCGATTACGGTCCGGGGATATCCGATACACACTCCCAGGGCTTCGGAATGGTGATGTTTGAAGGCTTCGCCCAGCGCTACGATGGTGAGTTTGCCCTCTCGGGGGATGCCCAAATTATCTGGGAATTCCGGAACCTTCTGCCGGGGTGAGCAGTTCTCTCTCATATCACTCCCGGGAACCCAGCTGTTGAAGCAGATTCTGCAGCTGTTGGAGGGCCCGGGCGGCATCTTCATACCTGCCTTCCCCTGTGGCTGTTGTGTAGCTGTCGAAGGCCTGTTGGGCTTCACGGATCAGTTCAGAGCTTGGCCGTCCCGATGCGTCTTCTGCAGTTTGGGCGCCTGTTTGGGAGGCATCCTGTGAGGAAGATTGTGAAGCTTCCGCAGCGGCGGGCTGCCCGTTGTCGAAAAGTCCCTGAAGCGCTTCTTCCAGGGTTTCCGCATAGGAGAGGGTGTCTTTGTGCATGAGCACCACCATCCGCAGTTCCGGGTACGCTGCGGTTTCCGACTGTAGATAGATGGGTTCGACGTAAAGCAGGGTGCCGTCCAGGGGAAGTACCAGCACATTGCCCCGGATTACGTTGGAGCCACGCTGATCCCACAGCGAAAGCTGCCCGGACAGGAAACTGTCCTGGTCGATCTTCGTCTCAACCTGCTGAGGTCCCAGCACTCGCTGTTCCTTGGGGAATTTATAGGCAATGAAGTCTCCGTAGTTTTCCGGATCGCTTACCCCGGCAATCCATCCGATGAGAACCTGTTTGTTTTTTGGAGTGTAGGGGAGCATGTTGATAAACTCCGGCCTGTCCGACCCGGGACGCTCCCACATAAAATAGTAGGGTTCAACGGGCATTACATCGCTGTAGTATTTTTCCGTGGCCCGCACCCACAGGTCTTCCTGGTTGTAGAATACTTCAGGATCGGTCATGTGGTATTTGGCGTACACTTCCCCCTGCATCAGGAGAAAATCCGAGGGATAGCGGATATGTTTTTCCAGAGTTTCGGGCATCTCATCCCGGCTTTGAAACAGTTCGGGATAAATGCGCTGCCACACTTTGACCACCGGGTCAGATTCATCGAATATGTACATATTCACTTCCCCGCTGTAGGGGTCGATCACCGCCTTCACCGAGTTGCGCACATAGTTCACGCCCCGGCTTCCCCGGCCGGCAAGGGTGTCCGCCCCTGATTCTGCGAAGCTGGATTCAAATACTCTGGAGTTGAAATGTTCGCTGTAGGGGTAGGATGCCGAGGTGGTGTATGCATCCAGCATCCATTTCAGCTTACCGTCGGCCAGCACGATATAAGGATCCCTGTCGAACTCCAGAAAGGGTGCAACTTCCTGTACCCGGTTTCGGATGTTCCGGTGAAACATTATCCTGCTCTCCGCATCCGGATAACTGGAAAACAGCAGTTTGGTGCCCCCGAATTTGTAGCCGTACATGAATTTCCTGAACAGACCGGAGATTTCCACTCCGCCCTGTCCTTCATAGCTCACATAGCGGTTTGAATCCCCTTCGGGATAATCGAATTCCTCCTCGCTGCTGTTTACGATCACGTAGGAATCGCTTTTTTCTCCGTAGTAAATCTCCGGTCTGTCCACCCTCAGCTCTTCACTTTCGCTCACCGGCGGAATGTCCCGGATGAGCAGGTGGGGCAGTCCGGATGAAGTGAACTCGTTTACCGTGTTCATGGCAATGCCGTAGCCGTGGGTGTACTTGAACCTGCGGTTCACGAAGTTGCGGCTTTGCTCGGGAAGGTTCTCTGTGACCATCTCCCTGGCGGCCACCATGACGGTGCGGTTCTCTCCGTCGATGGTGTAGCGGTCCACGTCAATATCACCAAACTCGTAATACAGACGGATTTCCTGAAACTGTTCATACACAGAGCTCAATGCCCGCCAGTCCCATAAACGGGTGTTGTCGATAATTCCACGGTTGGTCTCCACCGCTTGGGGGGTGAAATCCCCGTCAACGGAGAACTCACGCTCCTGAACCGTGTCCAGGCTGAACGCCTTGCGGGTGAACGCAATATTGTGCTCTATGTAGGGTTGTTCATAGGTGATTTCGTTGGGTGCAACCAGCAGAGACTGCACCAGCCATGGGATCAGTCCCAGGATTATTCCCCACAGGGCAAATAAGGCGGTGAATACCGAGGCCGGAGCCCAGAATGCCCCAGGAAGTTTCCTGGAGCTGAACCGGGAAAGGATGGCCGCACCCTTTCTGCTCAGCTGCCTTCGCAGGCCTGGAATGGAAAGAAGTCCCGCTGCCACTACACCCAGTCCTGCGGCGGCCAGAAGCATGGGCATTCGGATATTCACGCTTGTCCAGCCCGGTCCGCTTACCACACCCTGGGTGTCGAACAGAAGCTCAAAGCGCGTAAGAATGAGGTTGTAGGAGAGCACCAGCAGCAGAAAGACCGATGCTGCAATAATTGCCGTGTACGAACCATCCCGGCTTTCTATTTTATCCGGATCATTCTCTTTATCCGGGCTCTCAGTCCGGTCCCGGTTCGGCGTATTGGAGGCGAAAAGACTATTTCTGAGAAGAGAGAGACCCCGGGGGTTGGCAGACATGCTGCCCAGCAGAACAAAGAACACCGCCAGGGTTATGAGCAGGGCGTAGACGCCCCGCAGGAAGGGAAGGGTGAACAGGTAAAATCCCGCATCAATTCCCAGAATGGGATCGCTAATTCCTCCCGAGCCTCCCCGCAGGAACCTGAGGGCATTTTCCCACTGCCCGGCCCCGATGAACCCGGAAATAAGGGCAGCCGAACCGGCAAACAGAAGACGGTAGGATTTCCGCATGCCGTTCACGGAATGTGCAAAAAGCAGGCTTGCAAGCCCGCCCATGAGAAAGAACGCTGCTCCGGTGACTACCCGTGCGGCGAATTCTGTCCAGAACCGGTCTGTGTATCCCAGGGAATCAAACCACAGTTTTTCTCCCCAGAAATCCATAAACCAGGTGAATACCAACAGAGCCAGTAAAATTCCCACCCCGATTACCGCCGGCCCGGCTTTTTTCTTTCTCACTGCCTGTAAAATAAAAAACCCTCCGGCGGCGGCCGTGAGGGCGAATAGCAATACATACATATATTATCTCCCGTGTGTCCTGCTTTGCGCCTTTCAGCTCCGGTTTACGCCTCTTCCCCTTCCATGGGAAATCCTGCTTCCTTCCAGGCCTTTTTACCGCCGACAAAGTCAAATACATTGGTGAACCCGATATCATCCAGTTTTTTTGCCGCCGTGGGGCTGGCGCTGCATTCGGTGTCCGCACAGTAGACGATTATCTCGTCTTCCTTCTGAAACCGCTTCTTGGCTTCTCCGGCAATCTGGCCGAACTGGATATGTTCGGCTCCGGGAATGTGCAGACGCTTAAACTCCTTCTCGGCCAATACTTCAACCAGATGGAGTTTTTCATTGGAATCAAGTTTCTGTTTCAGTGTTTCAGCATCAATTGTACTATACATGGATCCTCCTTTCGGACTCTCTCCTGCTAACGTAATACCAGAAGCACGGGGATTCAAATTTTCACCGGCATGGCAATACAGGGTAAACGGGTCGAACGGGTGGAGTTGAGCCTGAACAGACGTCAGAACGGCTGTATTTCGGAACAAAACTGTTGTAAACTACCAGTATATGCAGAAGAAGCTTCAGCAGCTTATACATAATCTTGGGCAGCAGACCGAAGGTTTCCGGATTCTCCTCCTCTATTCCAACAGTCTGGAAGATAAGGGAGTCTTTCCCATCCGCAGCATATTGTCGGAGGACTGGGAGGGTGAGTTGCACTCCTATCATTCGGCTGGCCGCAGCAGCGAGCCCTGGTTTCCATTTCTTCGCACTCTGCCGGAACGTCCTGAAAACTTTCAGCTCTATCCCCCTCACAGGGAAATTTGGAAAGAACTGTATGAAAAGGGTTCCTGTTCCCGCCTCCAGGAGGTGCTTCCCGGGGAGTACGGCTATGAGCGGAGCCGTTTCGCAGCCGCCATCCGGGACGGACTCAGCCGGGTAGTATCTCCCGGGGACTGCTATTATATTTCAAACGCTCATTATCTCGGTACGGCTTCGGTGGAACTGATTGAAGAATTGGCGAGAGCCGATGCGGATATGCTTTTGACAATGAGTTTGAATCCCGCACAGTCTCCCGAACTGATGGACCGGTTCGAAGCCATGATGGCCTCCCTTCCCGCTGAACAGGGAGCCATAGTTCATCTGGGACAGTCCCTGATTCTCGAACCGGCGCCTCCATGGAAGCCGTTGTTGAATCTCCCTCCCGCCGAACTGCTTCAGACAGCTGTCACTCTTATGGACTACGACGCCGCCTCCGCTGTTCTGGGCAGTGAAACATCCCCAGCAGCTGCCGAAGATGCGCTTCCTGAAGAGATCTCCCCTTTGGAAGAGTTCCATGCACGGTTGTTTGAGGGCAGAATGCTTTTTGCCGCCGCACAGTATGATGAAGCTCTTTCACTTTTCCAATCCTGCCTGGCAGTTGCCCGGGAACAGGGGGCGGATGACAGAATTGCCCTGGCACACTATGAAATCGCACGGACCCACCTGGAGCGGGAATCCCTGGACCACAGCGATTATGCGGTTCAGCTGGCCCTTCAGTTTGCCCGCCGGGTGAACGATCCTGTGCTGATGTTTCACGGAGATTTTATCCGCTACCGAATTGAAAATAAGCGTCGCTGGAAAAACCCCCAGGAGTTCAAAAGCTACTACATTGATCTTCTGGAACGGGCCCGTGAACTGAAATTCTGGAACAGCTTCGCATATATCAGCATCAATCCTTTCGGACTCTATTCTGACTTTGATCCGGAAATCGCAGGGTATCACAGCCGGGGAATGGACGTATGCCGGGAGCTGGGAAACGATCATCTACTGGCGGTTGCTTACCAGACTGCAGGGATGTCCCATGCGGTTCTGGGGAACTATCAGCAGGTTCTGCCCTTTTATCAAAAAGCACTGGAGATCACCCGCACCCTGGGCAAGCCTCTGGAAATCGCCTATGCCAGCAACGGTCTGGGCTTTTTCAACTATCTCACCGGCAACTATGACCGGGCCCAGGAGTTCTACCTTCAGGCGCTTGAGCTTCTTGAGTCCGGGGAGGACCTTCACGAGGTGGGGATGACCCTGTTTAATATGGGGGTGAATGCTCTCCTGGCCCGGAAATTCCATCTGGCGGCGGAATTGTTTGAAAAGTGCCTTCAACTGCTCAGCCGTCTCGACCGCCGAAATCTGGCCTATCATTCCCAGTTGGGGATTCTCGTGGTGTACGGGATCGCCTGCATCAAATCGGGCAAATGGGCCAAAGCCTGGCAGCTGGGAATTAAAATAGACGAACAGCAGCTTCAGCCGACCCCGAGTAAAAATGAAGAGTTTTTCATGCAGCATCTATTTGAGGCATTTCTTCATGAGGCCATGGGGAGGCGGGACAACGCCTACGCCTCGTGTATGAACGCTGAATCGTATCTTCCCAAAACAAATGACAATATCCGCTACTTTGAACCCTTCTTTTACCTGGAACTGATGGAATTCTGCCGCAGGAATGGAATGGAGCCGGAGTGTGCGCAGGCACAACTGCAGTTTCATCAGGCGGTGGAGGAGCAGGACAACGCTTTTTACCGGAACCTGGAATCCGGATCTGAATCCGCGTCCGACTCCGACTCCGACTCCGACTCCGACTCCGACTCCGACTCCGAAAAAAATCCCCGGGGTGCAGAAATATGGAATCGCCACCCCGACCTGCACTGGATTATCCAGACCGCCGAAAAAGAGCAGCAGATGAGCAAACTCTACTCCCGGATGGAGGAACTTCAGCTGATATCTGACCTCCAGGGCTTGTTTGCCAATGCCTCCCGGGAAATTCCGCTGATTCAGGAACTGGTGGACAGGTCGTTTATGCATCTGAATGCCGATGATGTGTGGTATATCCGCAGCGATCCCGAGACCGGATCGGATCATATTCTATACCACCGTTCGGTGGAAACCGGCCCTCCGGAGGAAGGCGGCCGGACCGTCAACAACGACCGGGGCGCCGGGGCACGGCTCCAGCCGGATCCCCTGGCACGGCGCCTGCCTGAAAACATGCGGCGTTTCCCGGTGGAGGGCCGGAGCGATATCCACGGAAACATTGTGGTGAAATATAATACTGCAATGCGGATCGGAAAGGAGCGGATCCGGCTGTTTTCCATTATTGCAAACCAGCTGGCGCTGGCACTGGACCGCATCCGGCAGTTCGATGTGATCACCCGGCAAAACGAGGAGCTGCTTCATTCAAACCAGTTTTTGAAGAAGCGTTCTCTCAGCGATCCACTCACCGAGGTGGGAAACCGCCAGGCTCTTAAAAATGCCCTGTCACATTACGTTGCCCTTCAGCGCAGAAACCCGGATCAAGCGGTGTTCACCCTTATTTTTCTGGACTTCGATAATTTCAAGTACACCAATGATCTCTTCGGCCACGACTGCGGGGACCGGGTGCTGATATCCGCCGTCCGGCTGATGGAGCAAAGCATCCGTGACAGCGATCAACTGTTCCGCTACGGTGGGGATGAGTTTGTGATCATTTTGCCTGACACCCACCGGCAGGGAGGGGAGATCGTCGGACACAAACTCCTGGGGGTGCTGAACTCCGAAACCCTCCTTTCTCCGGATCAACACCGGCTGCTGAGTGATGAAATGCGGCTTTCGGTGTCCATGGGAATCGTTGAAGCCAGGGATCTTCCGGTTAAGGACCTCACCCCCTCCACACTGCTGGAGACTGCTGACAGCCAGCTGTATGGGGTAAAGAACCGGGGGAAGGATGATTTTGCCTCATATAAAGGAAGAAATTGAAAGGAAGGTGATATGAAAAACATTGATCCTCTGAACCTGCAGCTTGCAGTTTCCCGGGCCCTTTTACAGGGCTGGATGCTTTTAAGCAGCGGCGATTTTCATGCCGGCAGGTTCAATGCCATGACCGTCGGCTGGGGTTTCGTGGGTGCCATGTGGAATACACCCTATGCGGTTGCGGCGGTGCGCCTTTCCCGCCACACCCATGAGTTTCTGGAAAACAGCGATTCGTTCACCCTCTGTGCATTTCCCAAAGAGTACCGGAAGGATCTGGGTTTGCTGGGTTCTGTCTCAGGCCGGGACCGGGACAAGATTGCAGAGAGCTCCCTGCACCCCATTGCCGCACAAAAGGTGGCTTCCCCCTCATATGAGGAAGCGAAACTGTCCATAGAATGCCGGGTTACCTACCGAAACGAAATTCATGAGGCCGGCTTCCGGGATCCTTCGCTCATGCGTCATTACCAGGGTGAAGAATTCCACGCCATGTATTACGGCGAGATCGTGGCGGTTCAGGGTGATTCAGGCTGATATGCTACTCTGCTATTTACAAACAGCCAAAAAACGCGAAAACTATGTATATGAATAGAACCGCTTCCACAGGGACCGTTCGGGGTCTCTTCATGCTGATACCTGCCATGTTGTTCTTTTCGCTTCTGCCGCTGACTGCCCAGACGGTGGAGGGGGGGACGGTAAATCTTGCCGGTCTCTCCACACAGCCTGATTTCGAGATGCCTCTGGACGGAGAGTGGAAGTTTGCCTGGGAGGAGCAGTTTTCCCGGGTTGACCAGTTCGGTTCCTCCCGTATTTCCGTTCCCGCACCATGGGAAGGCCGGTCCGCGGGAGGAATGGACATACCCCGACACGGTTTTGCAAGTTACGGTGTACGGGTCACCCTTGATCCGGACGCACAGCAGCTGGGGTTGAAAGTTGACCGGCCGAATAACGCCTTTAAACTGTTTCTCAACGGAGAACTGGCAGCCCGGCGGGGGATACCGGGACCCGACCGGGCGAGCACCGTCCCCCGTTACGATATTCTACTGGTACCCGTACCTGCGGACCACGACGGCAAGCTGGATATTGTATTCCAGGTGAGCAATTTCCATCAGAATTCGTCGGGACTTCATGGAAGCATGGTGCTGGGTGACTTCGCTACCCTGGAAGCCCGGTGGAATCAGCAGCGTCTGGTGGAAGCCCTCTTTGCGGGTATCGCTCTTGCCATGGCGTTTTATCATCTGGTGCTCTTTCTCTACCAGCCCGGGGAGAAGAGCGTACTCTTTTTCTTTCTCTTTACCATCACCGCTGCATTGAGAATTCTCAGCACCGAGCATATCTATCTTCAGGAACTTCTGCCCTGGCTGAGCTGGGGCGTCACTATTAAAATCGAGTACCTCACCTTTGCCCTCATCGGTATTGCAATGATCAGTTTCCTGAAAAGCATTTATCCCCGGGAGGTTCACCGGAGTTTTCTTTTGGTGATGGCAGCGCTGGCCGGGCTGTATTCCCTGATCATTCTCTTCACGCCGGCCCGGGTTTTTACCAGGTTCATTACCGTACAGCAGCTCATTCTGGCAGTACAAGTGCTGTACATTCAATACGTTGCCATCGCGGCGATTGTGCGGCGGCGAGAGGGGGCGGGGTTTGTTTTGTTTTCCGTACTGGCTCTGCTGGCGGCATTCATCAACGATATTCTCAATGCTCTCCTCATTCTCCAGACCGGATCCCTGCTCAGCGGCGGTCTGCTGCTCTTTTTTATGACCCAATCGGTCTTCCTGGCGAAGAAATTCACCCGGGAAAAACGGGAGAGCGAGAAGCTGAGTACCGGTTTGCGGGAGTCCACGTCCCGCCTTGAAACAGTCTTTTCAGAGATAGCCAGGTCCGGAGATACTGCCGCCGGGGCATCATCTCAGCTTGATGTAAGCCTCCGGGAAGCGGAAGCGAACCTGGGCGGCATGGAGACGGCCATCTCCAGAGTGGACGGCGAACTGGACCGTCAGGACAGCAGCCTTTCCAATGCGAACCGGGTGAACCGTCGGCTCCAGGAGTTTTTCCAGCGGCTTCTGACCAGCTTTGAAGAGCAGAGCGGTGAGGTGCGCCGCTCCATGACGTCGGTGAGCGGTCTCATAGATCAGCTGGACGGACTGTATGGCAGATTTGAAACTCTGGAAGAATCCTTCAGGAAACTCAGCGACAGCAACGACCGGGGGCTTGAGCATCTGGAGGAGATGAGCGAACAGGTCCGTGAAATCAGCATGCGAAGCGAACGGCTTATGGAGACCAACGAACTCATCTCAAACATATCCAGCCAGACAAATCTGCTCTCCATGAATGCCGCCATCGAGGCCGCACATGCCGGAGATTCCGGAAGAGGCTTTGCGGTTGTGGCCGAAGAGATTCGCAAACTCGCCGAGGAAACCGCCGAACAGTCCCGGATTACCGGCGGAGAACTGCACAGCATAAAGGAAGGAATTGAGACTGCAGTGTCCGGTTCAGCTTCCGCTCTGAAAAGCTTTGAAGAGATCCGTACATCCCTGAATGAGTTCTCCGGACAGCTGGGTGAAGTGCGCCGGATCGTGCACGATCAATCGGCGGAAACCGGCGGGATCCGGGAAAACCTGGAAGGGATGGGCCGAAGCAGCGAAAGCCTCCGGGAAGATATGAGCGGACTAAG
Organism: Salinispira pacifica; assembly: GCF_000507245.1. GTDB lineage: Bacteria > Spirochaetota > Spirochaetia > DSM-27196 > Salinispiraceae > Salinispira > Salinispira pacifica. The sequence goes on from NC_023035.1 coordinate 1,586,193, forward strand.
CGACGAAAGCCGGGAGAGCAGCCAGTCCATGGAAGAGCTTGCCAAAGTGAGTGAAGAAGTCCACGACAGCATCCGGGGCGTATTTCAGCGCATCACAGCGCTGCGCAGCATGCTGGAAGAGGTGAAGGACGCCCAGGGAAGTACGTCCGCCGCCCTGCTCACACTGTTGGACCTCACACGGGGAGAGTAGACGGCGGTTTCAATGCTGCCGCCCGGCTGCTCCTTTTAGCCGGGGGCTCACTCCGCCAATATCAGCATACAGAACCGTCATCTTCAATGTAGCAGGAATCGGACTGGAACTTTTCCCATTCTGCCTTGTACTCCTCCATCTCCCGAATGAAGCCGTATATTTCATCCACGTTTTTATATGTCTTTCCGTCCTCCTCGAGGAATACATCCACCTTGTTCTTCAACTCCCTGTTGTATGCCAAGGAGATGCGCTGCAGCTCCTCTTCAATCTGATCTGCCTGAGGATCATTGGGACGACGGTAAATATTAATCAAAATTCCTCCTGACGGCGGTTCGGTTGGGCGAAATGCGGACCGGGGCTGCCCTTTATGCGCGCATGGAGACGTCCCGACGAAGTTCCGAAATGAGACGGAACACATTCCGCTTCTGGTATGAAACATAGAAATATCTTCTGAAACCGGCAACAATGAATTTGCAGGAAAACGGATATCAGAATAATATATTCTTCGGAGTGTCGCCCATGAATCCGGGAACCGGGGAGAGCCGCTTACACCTTGTCTGTTATTCTGATTACTGTTATTCCGATTACGTTCCCGTTCCCGCAGCTGCGTCCGGTTAATATCCTATTATACCTGTGTATCTGCTTGCGGATTCGAGTTTTGCGAAAATTTGTATACCCGGCGCACAGGGAATATCGGCGGAAAAGACATGATTGTCGGATCGGCTCATTGTGATTCTCCGGCTGCCCTGAAGGCTGACGAACGCATCTTCAGCTCCCGGTATATGAATTCTCAATGTCTTGCGTTCATCACTCCGCATATCCATGGCAGGGTCGGATAGAAGCCTGGCGCTTCCTTCATAGTACCCGCTGTACAATTCCGGTAGGAGGATATGCTCCACACGGGCAGCGATAATACCTAGTTCCATAATGAAGCGGCTTTCCGGGGTGGTCCCCGACTTGGCAAAAATCTGCAGGGTCTGTTCTCCCTCAGATTCTGGGGCGAGATACACCCGGGTTTCTTCACTGTCAGCCTCGATGAAAATACCGTTCCTGCTTCTAACTCCTGCCGAGTCCACCCAGTGAGCTGAAAACCCATAATCCGAAACTCCGGGCAGGGCGAAAGACGAATAATCCCGGAGCTGCATTACCCTCCCGAGATTTGAAGGAACTGTGCTGTATATATCAAAATAGGCCCCCCGTATGAAGGGCAGGTTGGTGAATTCCGAGGTTGATATTTTTTCAGCAAGAAACTGATATCCCGGCCTTGAGGGAAGCCGTGAATATATTGCCTGTTCAGGGTAGAGAAACAGATAATCGGTGGAGTAGTCATCGCTGTCCCATGTAACATCGATAATATACCGGCTGCCCTTAACAGTTAGCACATTCCATGCGTGGTTGGATTCGGAAGGATCTTCACGGGCAAAACTGCCGCTTCCGATTCCTCTGGCGTATCCCGATACTGTAATGACATTCAGCCCCATTTTTCGTCCGATGTAACTGAAACTGTCCGCATATCCCTGACAGACCGCAGTTCCCCTGCGTAAAACTGAGATGGGATTCTGAGTTGGAACATTGCCGCTGCGAAATCCACGGTAATCATAGCTCAGGTGCAGCGCCAATACGTCATGTAGAAGTCTGGCCTGCACCATGGGGTCATCATCGGCGGTGCGCAGATACTCGGCTAATCCCTCTATGCCTTCATCCATATCGGATTGAAAAAGCGGTGAGTAGCGGCCTAGTGCATCGACTGCCCTTGGATCCGGGACCCCGTTACGGAAACGAAGGTTATCCGCCCGGTTCTCAGGATTATCCGAGAGGGAAAAATCAGCAGCTCTCTTTTCATCAGAATCTGCGGCGACGGGATGGGCCTGGTCTCCGTTCTCACGTGAAGCATCAGGACTTTCAATCGGGGTTGACTCCGATTGACGGGCTCTCTCGGATCCGTATTCCGGAATGTTCAGAGTATCCCTGAGAAACCTGTCAAAACTCTCGCCCAACGATCCCATGCTCTCGCATGAAGTCAGCAGCATTGCCATAGCTGAAATCAACAGGCACAACCGTTTCAAAGAGCACCTCCGAACGATAATAATAAACCATGCTCATAATATAGAGAAATTAACCATATGTTATCATAGCAATTTCCCGACGGCAATATGTTATGATGCAGCATTCGCGTAATCTGTTACATTGTATTAGGATGTATGCATTGCAGAGTTGGTGGGAGATGCTGTATCCGGGGGGATCGTCCCACAGGAGGTGCAGTTGTGAATTATCTTGCAGTTTCCAGGGAGCAGGAAGCCAGGCACGTCCGGTTGTTGAACAGGGCCGGAGCGTGGTGCGGATCCGCCTACGATGACCGTACAAGCTGGCTGATGGCCTGCATGGCGGAACTTGCCTATGTGAAGTTCAATCCCGGCCTTCTTTCAGATCCTGTGAGTGAAGAGCTGGTTTCACGGCTGGAGGGCAGGGTGAAGAAGATGAGCCGGGGGAAGTTCCGGAAGTTCCTTCAGGATCAGAATTACGATCACCGGGCACAGGAGGCCCTCCTTCGGGAAAGTCTTGGGAAACTGGGCTTCACTCTGGAGGGGACATTCGACACTGAAGGAATCCAGGCATTTCTAGCCCGTTGGGATGACCGGCTGGTACTGAGCTTTCGGGGTACTGAGCTGGACGTTTTCAGAGATATCAAGCGGAACCTCCGGGTCTCCGATATGGCCCGGGAAGGAGATACCCGGCTGCACCGCGGATTTCTTGAGGGTGTACAGGCGGTGCAGTATCAGATTGAGCAGATGCTGAAGAGCAACGGGAACCGGGACCTGCCGCTGTTTATTACCGGTCACAGTCAGGGCGGAGCCCTGGCCGCCATTGCAGCGGGGCGGATTCAGCATGCCGGTGGGATCGCAGCCTGCTACAGTTTCGGTGCTCCCCGGTTTTCCAACATGTTCTGGGTCCGGAACCTGAAAACGCCTCTGTACAGGGTGGTGAACGCCGCAGATGCGGTTCCTTTGCTGCCTCCCCGGCGGGAGATCGTGTTTATTCTGGCCTGGTTTGTGAAGCTGATACCTTCGTCCGGGGATGACCTGCATGAAAAGCTGATTTCGGCGCTGGGTCAGTACTCCCATGTGGGGGATATGCGGTATCTGAGCAATTGCCCTGCAGCCGAGTACGGCGGGGTGCGGCTGCTGCATCATACCAGTACACTGTACCGGCTCAAGGCGGCGTTTACCATGCTCCGTTCGCCGAAAATTTTCCTGCGGGATCATTCCATCCGGATTTACAGGGAAAAGCTGTTGGTCATTGCCGAGCGCCGGCTATCCGATGGCGCCGGGGACCAATGACAGCCCGGCGCAGATGATATACCGACGGAGAAGCTGTAACGTCGCAGATCGCAGACGAGAGACCCGCGCAGAAAGCAGATCAGGCAGCGGCGCAGAAAGCAGGAAAGAGTCCGGGCTTAAGAGTATCAGTGGTTAAAGTTTTCCAGGCGGATATGTTCTTCGGTCACACCCTGCGCAATCACCATGCTTTTCAGCGATTCCACAAAGCCTTCCGAGCCGCCGATAAAGCACTGCAGGTTCTGCATATCTGCTTGGTTTGCAGCCTCCGCTGTGCCCCCGGTCATGAGCCGACCAAGAGTTTCCGGGATCTCCTTCCGTCCGATGTAATGTACCGAACGCTGCAGTGAATCACGGCGAACCGCCTCATCAATATCTGAAGTGAACAGATAATTCCGTCCCACATACATGAGAGACCATGGGTTGACCAGCCCCGTCTGATCAATGTGGCGGATGAGGCTGCGGAAGGGGGTGATGCCGATGCCGCCGGCGATAAACAGCAGTCGGTCGCCGGAGCGGATGTGATCCAGGGTAAACTCTCCCTTGATTCTGAAAAGCCGCAGTTCGTCTCCCACCTCTGCTTCAGCGAAGCGCTGCTTGAAAGGAGTGCGGGAGCTGAGATCCATGGAGAACACCAGTTCACCGTCTTCCGGGGTGGAGGCGATGGACATGTGGCGCACCATTCCTTCACCCAGGCCGCCGCCTGGAGCCATAAGATGCACATACTGGCCGGGAACAAAATGAAACCCCTGGGGGATTTTCAAGCGGTAGGTGTAGGTATTGTCGAACTCCCTGGTGATGCTTTCTATGTTTCCCCGAAGCATGTTGAAAAAGGGTTTATTGAATCCCGGGGTGAGCTCGAGGCTGTTTGTATTGTGAAGCTTTATCATAATCGCTATCCATCTGATCTATGCTGATATTATTCCGGTGAACGGCGCATCCGTTCACCGATCTATGTTGAGTAGAATAGTCAAAAAACGGTTGACAGTAAAGAGGGTTGACAAAACATAATAGGTTATATAAAAATATAACAGGTTATATAATATGAATGAAGAACTAGAGTATCAACGCAGCATTTTCGGACATCTGTTCAGAACCGCCAATATTCTGCAGATCTTTCTGGATCGGGGATTGGAGGGGGAGGATGTAACTTCCAAGCAGCTGTTCCTGATGATCGTGGTGGGCAATTTCGGAGAGAAGGGGCCCACGGTGACCCAGGCGGCGGAGAAAGCCGGAAGTTCGTATCAGAATGTGAAGAAACTGGCGCTTCACCTGGAACGCAGCGGATATCTGCGTATTGTCAGCGATGAGGACGACAGGAGGGCGAAGCGGCTGGTTATGACCCGGCGGGCCAAAGACTTCTGGCAACAGCGGGAGCAGCAGGACGCCCGGAACTTCATGGAACTGTTCCGGGACTTTCGGTTCGGCGAACTGGAGAAGTTCAACGAGTATCTGCTGCGTTTGGAATCACAAATAGAAAAATCAATAAGGAAGGAACAATGAAATTCACCCCCTTGAGCATCGTACTGATTATTCTGGCAGCGGCGGCCGGTTTTATTCTGATATGGAAACAGGTGAACGGCCTCACAACTGCCTACACCCGGCAGCGAAACGCTTCGCTGTCCTCGGTTCCCGAAACCGATCAGCAGATCACCCGGGCCGACCTGGACGGGCTGCCCCCGGCTCTGCAGAGGTTTTTCGATTATTCGCAAGTTGTGGGAACACCACGGGTGCGCCATTTCTCTGTCGATTTCAGCGGAAGCATGCGGATGGAAGAGGACGGCGATTGGCTTCCCATCCGGGCCCGTCAGCATACTTTTGTAGATGAGGGGCGCAGGCTGTTTCTCATGAAGATGAAATACCGGGGACTTCCCATGGTGGGGTATCATCATTATTCGCCGGGGGATGCATACATGACCATCCGCATTATGGATCTGATCACGGTTGTACATAATCAGGATGACTACATGATCAAAGGGGAAACGGTCACCTGGTTCAACGATCTGTGTCTCATGGCTCCCGGGGCTCTGCTGGATGCGGATGTGCAGTGGGAGGCGATTGACTCCCGCCAGGTGAGAGGCCGGCTCACACGCAACGGCGTGACAGTGGAAGCGGTGCTCACCATTGACGATAATGGGCGCCTGGTGAACTTTGTATCGCCGGACCGCTATGCGGCCAATAACGACGGCAGTTATGACAATGTGCCCTGGTCCACTCCCATGCACGGTTTTGAGGAGGTGAACGGATACAAGCTCTCAACTGAAGGCTCGGGTATTTGGCATTATCCTGACCGGGAGAATGAGTATATCCGACTGAAGATTGAAGATGTGTTGATCAATCCGGCGAAGTAGGTGATTGGTTCTTTTGGCCCGGCTCTTGGTTGATTCGGCCGGGCCTCTGTTCGTCACGGCCCGGCATCTGTCTGCTACGGCCGGGCGCATCCATGTTCCGACTGGGCTTCTGTCTGTTACGGGCCGGCATTTGTCTTTTACGGCCGGGCTCATCCATGGCAAACAGCAGCACTGCGGCGGATATCAGCCCCGCCGATGCAGCCGTCAGCGGTGCTGCCGGGAGGCTCACTGCCGCGGCTACTGATCCGGCAATCAGGGGGCCGGTGAGCCGGCTGGTATCGGTGACAAAACGCCATATACCCAGGAACTCGGCTGCCGCGTTCTTCGGGGCAAGGTCTGAGCTGATGGTCATGTTGATGCCGCTGCCCAGCCCGTTGGAAAGGCTCATGAGAAGGTAGACCCCGGCCAGAGCCGCCGGAGTGAGAGCAAGAGGCATGAGGGCCATGCTCAGGGCAAATCCCAGGGTGCAGGGAACCGCCGCCCATTTGCGACCCGCCCTGTCCAGGGTAATCCCTGCGGGCACCACCATTGCGGTTTCCACCATTCCCCCGGCACTGGTAAAGCCTCCGATCAACAGGGCGGACATGCCGATGCTGTCGGCCCAGAGGGGGAATATCAGATTCCGGGAAATCCGCAGCAGTTGAAGACCGCCGATACCGATCATGGCCGCAACAATGTTCCGCCCGTTTTTCGCAAAGGTTTCCTTAAGCACCGATGCGGCGGGAGCCTGGCCGGATTCCAGGTAGCTTCCGTCCTTCATCATCACCAGAAGTAGTACCAGCGCCGATGCGAAAAGGAAAGCCTGTACGCCGTACAGCACCCGGAATCCCAGAAACTGGATAATCAGTCCGCCCAGCGCAGGGGTGGCGATCCGTGCAACCCTCATGATGCCTCCCATAAAGGCCAGGGTCCTGCCGCGGTAGCGCCGGGGAATGTTTTTTCTGATATATGCCAGCCTGCCGATTCCCCATGCCGACACACACATTCCCATGAAAATGCCGATACCCAGCAGCTGCCAGGGCCGGGTGGCCGCCGCCTTGAATATCCCGGTGAGAACCAGCCCCCCAACCGCGGCGATCATGAAGGGCTTCTCCCGGATCTTACCCCCGATCCAGCCTCCGGGCAAATCGAAAAGGAGGCTGCCGATACCGTTGCCCGCGGCAATCAGACCGATCATTGCAACCCCGGCTCCCAGATCCCTGGACCAGAGAACATTGAACGACATGGTGAGGGATGCGCCCAGCTGCACCAGGAGACTGGGGAGGTAGATGGCCAGACTGGTTCGGATGATTTCCCGGTTTTTCATGTGCCGCCAGTATAGCAGTATTTCCCCGGGACGGCACCCAACGGCGCTGTGAAAAAGGACCTCCGAATAGTTTGACCACCTGGTCACATTCGCCGGGAGGGTTTAATTTTGCCGGTCCGGGAGCTTGGCTCACGGGGCACGGGGCACGGGGCATGATCTGCTCCCTCCGTTAGAAATATCAACACTTAAAATCCTGAGTAATTTGATAAAGAACTTGCGGCACGGTATCCTTATAGTTGGGAGAAGTACTATGCGAAAAGCACATATCCTTTTGGTGGATGATGATAATAGCATTATAGAACATATGAGGCTCATACTTCAGGATTATTACCGTGTGAGCACCGCTTCCAGCGGGGTGCAGGCCATCCGTGCTGCAATGTCCCAGGACGCACCTGACCTGATCATTCTGGATGTGCTGATGCCTTCCATGGACGGGATGGAAACCTGCATGGCACTGAAGAATAATGCTCTGACCAGGCACATCCCAGTGATATTCCTTACCGGGATTGAGGATCAGCAGAAGGCCGTTGAAGGCTTCGCAGTGGGGGCTGCGGATTACATCCGAAAGCCTATCAATAAAGACATCGTGAGAGCCCGGGTGAACTCTCAGCTGCGGCTCTTCAACGAGGCACGGCACCTGGAAGAACTGGTCCAGGAGCGCCTTACAGAAACGGTAAAAGCCCAGGGCGAAGTGATCCAATGCCTGAACCGAATCTGCGAACAAAGAGATTACGAGCCGGTGGAGCACACCATCAGGGTGAGCAAATACACCGGTATTATCGCCAAACACTACGGATTGAAGCCGGAAATTATTGAGATACTCAAGCAGGCCTCCAAACTCCACGATATCGGGAAGGTGTACCTTCCCGACAGACTCCTGGGCAAAGTGGGTAAGCTGAGCGATGAAGAGCGTGAAGAGATGAAAAAGCATACCGTATACGGCGAAGAGATACTTGCCGACGGAGAAACCACTCTCATGCGAAACGCCTGTCAGATTGCCGGGAACCACCATGAGCGGTGGGACGGAAAGGGTTATCCCCGGGGAACTTCCGATACGGATATCCCCCTGGCTGCCCGGATGGTGGCCTTGTCTGACGTGTTCGATGCCCTGACCAGCGTCCGTCCTCACAAAAAAGCCTGGGCTCTGAATACGTCCCTGGCATATATCCGAAAGGAAAAGAACGCACATTTCGACCCCCAAGTGGTGGATGCCTTCGAACGGGGCCTGAATGAGATTAAAACAGTGTACAAGACTGACCGGGAAAAGATACAAGAAGAGATATCACAAGAGAAAACAGGCTGAACAGGAGAAAAAGATGTCCCGCTGGAAGCACCCCGACCCAATGAGCATGTTGGCCGAAGCCAATAAAAATACCGCCATGGAAACATTGGGCATAGAAATTACCTGCATTGACGAAGACGGCTTATGGGGCGAAATGCCCGTGGATAACCGGCACAGGCAGCCGGCAGGATTACTCCATGGCGGAGTAACCTGCGTGCTGGCGGAAACCCTGGGCAGCTACGGTTCATGGCTTTTGGTGGATTCAGAAAGATATCAGGTTGTGGGCCAGCAGATCAGCTGCAACCATCTCAGACCCGTACGAGAGGGGCGGGTGAAGGCGTTCGCCCGGACCGTCCATGTGGGACGGCGCAGCCACCTCTGGGATATCAGCGTATACAACGGCACGGAAAAGCTGGTGGCTACAAGCCGGCTTACCGTGGCAGTGGTGGACCGGCGCTAAAGAAACGCCACCATAAAGGCCGACATAAAAGCCGACAGAAAAGCCGCCGCAGAAGGCAACCAGAAAAGCAGCCAGCAGACCGCGACACAGCCGGAGACCGCGACACAGCCAGCAGACCGCGACACAGCCGGGCCGAAAAAAAGCACCCCTAGCTAATGTGACCAGGTGGTCAAATTTAATAGGGGCTTTATTTCCCGATAAATTTGGTAGATACTTATCCCAGAGAAGTTTCTTGATCTGCAAATCAATTCCCCGGGGGTGTGTATGTCTGTTATATCGAGTCTGGATTTCCGCAATAACAGGAAGCAACTGTTTACATCTTATATGCTACGTCTACTCGGGGTGGGGCTGTTCGGTGGATGTCCAGCCAACCTTCACAGGCGTTGTATTCTGATGATGGGGATATCACCCGGGCTCACCTGGACGGTCATTGAATCCGATTTTGCCGCACTGGAGAATTTTCCGGATATGGATACGCCCATGGAAGGAAGCATCGGCTTTGAGGGAGTTGAAGCGGAGCTGCGGATCGCCGTTTCCTTGTCTCCGGAAGGCGGCGGTTGGTGGTTCAAAGTAAGGAAGAGAGTAATGAAGGAAACAGAAAAGGTTGCCCGGGCGGTTTCCCGGATTGAAGCGCTTCTGAAAGTGGAGCGCCGGGAATACGAGGATGCGATTCGGGCGGAGAGTGAGGACCGGCCTCCTTCGGTGGAGGATAATTTTACCGGGATGATTATTGAATGGGATTTGCCCGCAGTCATAGAGGAGTTTTTGGGGGAGATACAGAAGCGCACACCTGCATCCATGGATGAACTTCTGGATTTTGTGCACAACCGTACCCTTGAGCTGGAGGAGCAGAGCGGCAGTATCCGGGGAATAACAGATGGAGAGCCTGCTGCAGCATCCATTTCGAAGCAGCTCTTTGTGTGGTATGTGGCCCAGGACAGGATTATCCAGGCCATTGAGTCCCCGGATTTACCTGCAGAATAACAAGCAGTGTAAGAAATATAGTCCCAGATGACCCCGGATACCGGTATATCAGACCGGATCAGAAACCGCGGATCGGCACGGATAGCCACGGATGGTACGGAAGTTCGCCGATGGTATCATGTGGCCGAGCGCACATCAGCGGTAATTTTTCCCACTTTTCCCTTGCGCAGTTTCTGCCTGAGGATGTTATAATCTATTCAGGCGGATATGTAAAAAATGAGTGATATACTATGAATGTCGAACAACAGCTTGATCGGATCCAAAAGGTGCACGGAATTGATTTCGGATTGTTTGTGCTGGCGGTTCATGCCTTTGCAGAGGGGGTAATGAATGCCAGGATGGGGAATTTCGAGGAGCACAAGTATCTGGATGCCAACGGCAAGGAGCTTGACCCCAGTTTTTACAAGAAAGTGGGGATCTACGCCGATTTTCTGACCGCAAGCTACGGCTGGAATACCTTTCATGAATTCCGATCCATAAAAGATACCTACAGTTTAAGCAATGAGGTGCGTCATAAATTTGCCCAGCTCACCATGGATGAGGTGCGCAGCAGTATTCACTCCCTGCGGAAGTTCTGCCGTTTGAGCCGGATCAGTTCACCTGTACTTGAGTCACTGGGGGATGAGCTGGAGGAGTGGCAGAGTCGGGTGAGTGCCGACGAGCTGCAGCAGGAGCTTGAGTTTCTCAAAGGCCATAATGTCCGCCTTATTACCCAGTTGAAGGAAGTAAAAGAGAAACAGAAGGAGTCCGCCGGGCTGGCTCAGGACGCCGGGAGGCTGCGCCATGAGCTTGAAGAAAAGGAGCGCAGGCTTGCCGAGATTGAGGCAACATCCGCAGACCGAAAGGACCGTATAGATGAGCTTCGCCGGGAGAGGAGGGAGCTGCAGGAGCGCCTGAAGGAGACAGAGGAGAAACAGGGTAAGCTTGAGAAGCTTCGAGCCGCTGAGGATGAGGTTCTTCGGATGTCACTTCTCACCCGCAGCAGGCGGGATTACGAGGAGAGTTTTTTCCGTCTTTCCGATGAGCAGGCTTCCGCCCTGAAGGCGATACGCGGAGGGGGGAGCTATCTGATTAAGGGCGGAGCGGGTAGCGGAAAATCTGTGGTGCTCCTCCAGGCTCTGCGGGAGCGGATAGAGGATGTCCGTTCCCAGACGGATATGTTTGCAGACCCCGACACTCTCATGGATGCGGGTTTTGCCCTGTTGACCTTCACCCGTACCCTGGTGAAGTACAATGAGTATGTAAGTTCAATTCTAAAGATTGCCTCCCAGCCGGTGTATATGGCAACGGTGGATCAGTTTATTCATGATCTGTTCAGGCGGGAGTATCCTGATGTGGGTATCAGATACGATAAAAAAGATGTGGTGCTTGAGGAGCTGGCTGAGCTGCGGGATCTGCACGATCCTTCGGACTCTCTGAAGCTGGAAGATGAGGAGCTTTTCACGGAGATTGATGCCTATATTTGGGGTTACGCCCTCAGCCGGGAAGAATATGTCGACGCCATGGTGTCCCGTTCGGGACTGCGGAAGCGGCTGAACGGATCCTCCAGGGAGCTGGTGTGGATGATTCAGCAGGATCTTGCCCGTAAGCTGCCTGAGCTGATGTTTGTAACACGGAATCTTGCATGCAGACTGCTTCTTGAGAGTGGCGGTAACCGAGCTGCCGACAGGGTGTTCAGCGCGTTGTTCATAGACGAGGTGCAGGATCTTGATCCTGTGGTACTGAGGCTGATGAGTTTCCACGCCCGGGATGTGGTGCTGGCAGGAGATACGGGGCAGTCTATTTACGGGCTGCGTTCCCCCTATGTGCGCGCGGGGCTGGATTTCCGGGGCAGAAGCCGGGTGTTAAAGACGAATTTCAGAAATACGTTGCCCATGGTGAGGCTTGCCCAGTCGTTCCGTTCCAGGATGGCATCAGCATTGCATGAGAATACAGAACAGTCGGCGGGTTCTGCAGCAGGAGATGAGTATGTATCGGCTGCCCTTCGTCCCGGCCCTCCGGTGGAGTTTTTTCAGGGTTCGAAGGATGCGGCCAAGCAGGTGCTTGTTGAGCGGCTTCACTACTATCTGGATGTTCTGAATTACGATGCGGAGAATGTGTGTATTATCGCCCCCTACACCCGGCTTTTGGGTCATTTGAGAGATAAGGTTCTGGCTCCGGAAGGGATTGACGGGGTGGATGTGAAGCGAGGCAGTACGGACGGCGATGCCCGGGAGTTTGATTTTGAAGCGAGCCGCGGAGTGCGGCTGGTAAGTATGCACTCGGCAAAGGGTCTGGATTTTCCAGTGGTGATTCTGTACGCACAGCATTTTGAGGCACCGGGGGGAAGTGATTTGAGCGATGAACTGAGAGAGGAGATCAAGGGGAATTTGCTGTATGTAGCTGTTACCCGGGCTCTTGATCATGTTGATGTAATTGCCCTGGATGGTTTCGGAACCGCTGGTGCGGAGAAGCTGCTGCTGGATTCGATTCATGAACAGCAGGCTGTGTAGGCCGCGGAAGCAGCAACAGGTTTTATGTTCACAACTGGTTTCGGGTTTTCGGTGAGTTCAGGATTGATGCTAAACCAGGATTCGCCGGTGGGGTATTTGCTGAACTTTGCCGGGAAGAGGGTTGTGTTGAAGCGGTTGGTGTTGGGGTATTCATGACGACGTTTTCTAATAATTCAGGATGGTTTTAGATGGCAACCTCTCCGTATTTCGAGCATTTGTTAACCAAAGCTATTGAGGAGAGAATTCATTCTCATCCTGATCCAGCTTTGGCTGCTGTTGAACGAATTGATGAAGATGCTTTCACGTCCCTTGCCCAACAATATGCTCGTTCACTGCTGAGACTTGCCTTTTCTGAAACCGGTACCTTGGAACGCTCACGAGAGTTGTTGTCTCGGCTTCAAAATCTCATTGCTGAATATATCCCAGACTGGCAGCCAGATGAATTGATAGGTTCCGATAGCGGTAAGCATGAACTTCTGCGTGCATTGTTCTCTCCTCAGGATACATCCAAGAATCAGGTGAAAGAGCGGGTTCATAACGAGGTTCCCGTTTTAGGTTTCACTCTCCCTGGCTTATTTACAGGAACGAATTCTGCATTATCATTGGTAGATGAATTAAAGAGAGAAATACAAAGTGCAAGTGAGATTAATCTCATTATATCATTTATCCGGTGGTCAGGGTTGAAGCTCCTTTTGCCGTCACTGGAGCAGGCAGTCCAGCGAGGTGCTCCGGTGAAAGTGTTGACAACTGTGTATCTGGGCGCAACTGAAAATAGATGTATTCAGGAATTTTCCCGTATAGGTGCTCAACTGAAGATTTCGTTCAATACGTTCCGTGGCCGGCTGCATGCTAAATCGTGGATTTTCCAAAGAGATAATAATTTCAATGTAAATGGTTCATACGATGGTAATCTTGGGACAGCTTACGTCGGTTCAAGCAATGTAAGCCGCGATGCGCTTCAGGATGGAGCAGAATGGAATATTAAAATCACACAACGGGAAGTCCCCGGAGTGTACTCTGAACTTAGAGAAAGTTTCTCAGCTCTCTGGGAAGATCCTGAGTTCGAGATGTACTCAGAATCTGATAATGAGCGAGTTAAAGAGGCATTAGCCGCTGCACCTTATATTAAGGACTCATTGCGTTTAAGCGACCTGCCTGCTGACCTGCGCCGACAGGTTTTAGATTATTATAAAAACAGGAAAAACCGCTCTTACAGTGAGACTGTGGAGGAGAGTATCGGCAGCCTTGTTCGCCCTTTCGCATTTCAAGAAGAAATACTGGAACGAATACGGTCGGAACGTAAGGTGCATAACCGTTTCAGGAATTTAGTTGTAGTCCCAACAGGTGCGGGGAAAACGATGATTGCCGCCTTTGATTATAAGCGAATTTGTGATGAGGCGAATTCTCAGCCCAGACTTCTATTTATTGCTCACAGAGAGGAACTGCTTTTTCAAGCCCGGCGAAGCTTCAGACAGGTGCTGGGCGGATATAACAGCTTTGGTGAGATCTGGAAGGCCGATGTTGAACCATCAAAATGGCAGCATGTTTTCGCAAGTATTCAAACAATCCATAGAAGACGAGATGAATTGCTCCAAAGATGGCCAGATTTGGATTGGTTTGAATATGTTGTTATTGATGAAGCCCATCATGGAGCTGCCGAATCGTATCGATTTGTGGTTGATCAGATAAAAGCCAAATGGTTATTGGGTCTTACCGCTACTCCTGAGAGGATGGATCTGAGTGATATTTCCCAGGATTTTGAGGGTCGGTTTGCCGCGGAAATGCGTTTAGCTGAAGGGATTCGAAAAGGCTTGCTCTCACCTTTTCATTATTTTGGAATTGGGGATGATACACCGGATTTGAGCTCAGTAAGGTGGAACGGCAAGTATGTACTTAATGATCTTGAGCGGAAGTTGGTGAATGAACCCTATGCAGATGCAGTTATTTCATCGGTAAAAAAGATCACTGCTGATTACCGTCAAGTTCGTGCGATTGGGTTTTGTGCGAGTATTGTTCAGTCGGAGTTTATGGCCCGGCATTTTTCTCAACACGGACTCCAGTCAATCTCATTGAGTTCTGTGAGTCCTCAGGTCGATAGGGAACGGGTAAAACAGATGCTGACTGATGGAGATATTCAGTATGTGTTTACTGTCGATCTCTTTAATGAAGGTGTGGATATTCCCGCGGTTGATACCGTGCTATTTTTACGCCCTACAGAGAGTCTTACGATTTTTCTTCAACAGCTGGGACGGGGGCTTCGAAATTTTCCGGGCAAGGATGTATTAACAGTAGTTGATTTTGTGGGGAATGCTCACCAAAGCTATGACTTTACCCATAAATTTCGAGCAATGCTAGGCTGCACCAGCACACAAGTCCGGGGAGAAATTGAAAATGATTTTCCATCACTACCTACGGACTGTGCAATTGTCTTGGATGAAAGCAGTCAAAACCGAATTCTTCAGCACATCGAGATGCAGATCCCCAAGACTCGTTCCCGACTACTGGATCTTATCAATCAGTACGACAATATCACGCTTCCAACGTTTTTGCATGATAGCGGCTTTGACCCGGAATTTCTGATCTACAAAGCCGGTCTCTGGTATCAAATTCAAGAAGAGTTGGCGAATCCGGAGTATTTTCCCTCGAAGATGGAAACTATCTTCAAAGAGTTCATCCTGAACGCTGTTCTCCAGCTGAACAGTATCTCTGTATGCCAAAGATGGAAAGATGCAATCACCGCCAGTTTACATACACAAACTCTATCCAATGACGGTACCTGGCTTTGTTACGAAATTCTTCGGAATAGGAAGGGCAGCCAAAGTCCGTGGAAACGGCCTGAGGATCTTTGGGCATGGCTCTTCTCTAATTCTAAGCGAATCCAAGAACTGATGTTCTGGCTTTCATATCAGGAAGATAGAATCGAAGTGATGGAAGAACCTATGTCTGATCTCACACTACCAGGTGCTGCAGTGTTGAAGCATTTCGCCGCATATACCTGGCCCGGAATCAAATGGGCGTTTAGACAATCGGACTGGGAAAAATCTCCTGTAGAGCAGGGTGGGGTAAATCAGATAAAGGACAATGAAGGGAAAATCATTCTCCGATACCTTATGATTACAGTTCACAAGAAAGAGAACCTGTTCAGTTCCGAAACCATGTATCAGGACTGGGCGTTAAACAGAGATGTGTTCCAATGGGATTCGCCGAACAGTTGGACGCCGTCCAAAGGCCAGGGGAAAACCTTTTTACAGCAAATTGAACGCGGTGTGCCTCTCTATGTATTTGTTCGAGAGACAAAGCAGGATGAATACAGACGTGCTTTACCGTTTATTTTTATGGGACCGGTGCACATTGTACCAGACAGCGCGAAAGGAGAGTATCCTTTCAGTTTGCGTTTGCATCTGGAAAAAACTATGCCTGTAAGCGAATTTCGCAGGTTATGTATGCCAGTTGCCGGATAATACACAGAAATTGAGCGTAGCAGAGTTCACTTGAAACGGTAGTATGAGGGCTTCGATCAACACATTTTATTCCGGATGTAATTCAACCGAAGGAAAGTTTAGCGAGTATGCATAAGGGAAATGTAATTTTTCACGGAGAACAGCTTCCATACTCTTCACGAATTTGCATTAGCTGTCTTCAGCAGATGTTTAAGCACACCGCTGCATCGTATAAATATATCTATTTTCTTTCGATCCTTGATGTACTGGAAGAAAATAGTTTTGAATCCCCTGTGATAAGCCTCGATGATGTACTGGTAAGGATGTTGGTTAATGCCTGGTATCCTCATGTGTATTTCAAGCTCAACTTTGGAGTGGGTGATAGAATCGCCCACACAATTGATGCGCTTTGTTTGGCAGAAATAGAGCTGCCCATTCAAAGCAATAGCTCAAATGAGCTGTCGATGATTATTCGATCAAAGAAATATCAGAACAATAATCTATTAAATATGGTTCCATATCGGATATTGTCGCCATTTTTCAGAGATGAATTACAGGGAATCAAGGATTCAGATCGAAACCGACTGATAGCCCAGCTTGCCGAACGACTGTTTGAAAATCGCCGACCGCTTTATATGTTTATCGATAATGCAACCAAGGTCATTGTTCACCATGATTGGATGTTGTATCTATACGAGAATATCGGACTGGTGAGGGCTTTCACAGCATGGAATTACCTCGATTATATGCAGCGTCGGAACCCTTCTGTCCCCAATATCAAGGATAAACTGTTTCCCCCGGTCGCCCGAAATAGTCTGTCTAATCAAACCACATATTGGAAGATTGCTTTAGGACATAGCAGGATCCGTTGTATTTACTCCGGGAATATACTCAATGAAAATACTATGAGCCTGGACCACTTTATTCCCTGGTCCTTCGTCGCTCATGACCAAATGTGGAATTTGCTGCCTGTTGAAAAGAATATTAATTCCTCAAAATCAAACAGATTGCCTTCCATGAAAAAGTATCTCAATCCGTTTATTGAGCTTCAGTTCGCAGGTCTTCAGGCAATTCACAGAAATTCCAATGACAATGTGTGGAGGAAGGTCACAGAACCCTATGTTTCGGATCTAAATATTCCAAAAGACAATCTCTTCCAGATAGAGAGTTTCGGCAGGGCCTTAAAACAGACCATAATACCCCTTGAAACGATTGCAAGGAATCGCGGCTTTGCTGGAGATTGGGTATATAAAGGCTAACACTTCTTGTTTTGAAAAAAAGCTCATTGAACTGCCCCGGACAAGTCGGACTGGCGGAGCACAAATAACGCCAGAATTGTGTATAAAAAAGCAATATTCATAATTTCACAGGAGTCTGTGTTCAGGTCCGGGATGTTGCCAATCCCGATCAGAACTCAGGTCCTGTTATGTTTTACGGCGCCCGGGCAGAAATGCACTCGAGTATACCGTAAGCTTTCAGCCGCTCCCCATCCGGGAGCGGCTTTTTGGGGGCCTGGTGTATGGACTTTGCCGTAGTCTTTCCCCCGCAATATGGCAATCATCTTCCCGTGGAAGAATACCTGAAGTTTACTGTCTTTGATCCCCTTTGTAGTCGAAGGGCTGCTGCTCTGCGCGTATGTTTCTTGTGTCTTCCAAAGATGATCCTTCACTTTATTCGTATGATGTCAGCCTTGGAGCTTTTCTCTGCGCTGCCGTTTGGTCCACATGTCCAGAATGACTGCCAGAATAAATATGGTTCCTGTGATTACCTGTTGGACGTATGATGATACGCCGGTGAGGTTCAGTCCGTTTGCTAGTACGCCCATGATCAGGGCGCCGGCGACTGTGCCAAGACTGGTTCCGGCTCCCCCCATGAGGGAAGCTCCACCCAGCACGGTTGCCGCAATTGCCTGGAGTTCCAGGCCCACCGCTGCCTGGGGCTGGGCGCTCCACAGACGTGCGGTCAGGAGTATACCTCCCAGGGCTGCCGTTCCTCCGCTGAAGGCGTACGCCCCCAGTTTCACCAGCCGGATTTTCACACCGGCCAGACGTGCTGTTTCTTCGTTCCCTCCCAGGGCATATAGGTGGGCGCCGAAGGGAGTACTCTGGAGAATAACGGTGCTCAGCAGCAGCACAAAGAGGAGTACCAGTGCGGTAACCGGTATCGGTCCGATGGTTCCGCCGAAGGCGGTATAAAAGTCTCCCAGGCCGGAGATGGGGCTTCCCTGGGTGTAGAACAGCGTAAGCCCCCGGGCGATGGCCATCATGGCAAGAGTTGCTACGAAGGGCTGCAGGCGTCCGAATACGATAAAACCTCCGTTCACCAATCCAATGAGAACGCCGAGGAGTATGGCCCCCAGCATGGCAATAGGGGCGGGTACTCCCATGTTTACGATCATGCCGGCGGAGATGGCTCCGGTAAGGGCCACCAGGGATCCAACAGAGAGGTCGATTCCCCCGGAAATGATGGTGAATGTAACCCCGATGGCCACAATGGCAAGCATCGAGGATTGGTCCACAATGTTCAGCAGGTTGCCGAATCTGAGAAACCTGGGGGAGAGAAGGGAAAACAAAATGATGAGCCCCAGCAGAATGAGCAGGGTGCTGTATTTGGCGGCAATTTTTCCTACGCGGTTCATGATGCTTCTCCTCCTGCTGCAGCTTTCTGCATGATGGCGTCCTGGGTTGCTTCCAAACGGTCAAACTCTCCGGATATCCGGCCTTCTTTCATAACGATGATGCGGTCCGCCACTCCCAGAAGCTCGGGCAGTTCGGATGATATCATAATCACTCCCACTCCCTGGGCTGCCAGCCTGCCGACGATGGAGTGGATCTCCGACTTGGCTCCCACATCGATGCCACGGGTGGGTTCATCCAGAATCAGTACCGACGGGTTCAGGGCAAGGCAGCGGGCGATAATCACTTTCTGCTGATTCCCCCCGGAGAGATTGCGTATCTGCTGCATCTGGGTGGGGGTCTGTATCCGGAGGCGCTGGATGTAATCTTTTCCGATGGATACCAGTTTGCTTTTGGTGATAATACCGATCCGGAACAGCCGTTCAAGTATGGATATAACCATGTTATCCCGCACGCTCATCACCGGGAACAGGGCTTCGGCCTTGCGGTCTTCAGGCACAAATGCAAAGCCCCTGCGCATCATCTCCCGGGTGGATCCAAGCCGAATCTCTACGCCCTTGAAGTACGCCTTCCCCTTATATACGGGATCGATACCCATCAGCCCCCGGATCATTTCCGAACGGCCTGCGCCGACCAGACCGGCAATGCCTACAATTTCTCCGGATTTCACACTGAAGCTTGCATTGAAGAACCGTTCACCGGTGAGATTTTCAACTCTCAGCACTTCCTGTCCGATTTCCGCCTCGTGCTTGGGAAAGAAACTGTCCAGCTCCCTTCCCACCATGTGGCGCACGATCTCATCCTCGCTCAGATCTTCCGTTGCGGCGGTGTGCACCGTCTGACCGTCACGCAATATGGTAACCGTATCGGTGATGGTAAACACTTCTTCCAGGCGGTGGGAGATATAAATGATGGTGATGCCTTTGGTTTTCAGATTACGGATTATGCGAAACAGGATTTCCGTTTCCCGGTCGGTGAGGGAACTGGTGGGTTCATCCATGATAATGACCCGTGCATTCAGCGACAGCGCCTTGGCGACTTCAACCATTTGCTGCTGGGCGATGGAGAGGTTGGCCATAATCTCCGTTGGTTCAACGTTCACATCGATGGTGCGGAGAATCTCCCGGGTCTGTTCATGAAGTTTGGGGTAATCGATAAGCAAACCGCCGAATTTCCGGGGTTCCCTTCCCAGGTAGATGTTTTCCGCAACACTGCGGTAGGGGACCACCGCAAGTTCCTGGTGGATCATGCTCACGCCTCTGGCCTGGGAGTCTGATGGACCCCGGAAATCTACCTGTTCACCGAAGAGTTCCAGTACGCCGTCATCCTTGGGCTGATCGCCGGAGATGATTTTCATGAGGGTGGATTTCCCTGCACCGTTTTCCCCAACCAGCGAATGTACAGAGCCTGCTCGGACATCGAAAGATACGTTTTTCAGTGCGTGTACGCCGGGAAATCTTTTATCGATACCCTGTATTCGGAGGGCATATTCCATTGTTACGACTCCTTACAGCATCAAAACCTGGAGGCTTTGCCTCGTTGCAGCTGTGCAGGTACTCCGATTCACAAACCGGAGCACCCGCACAGCCGTCCGGAACGTCTGTTTTGAACGTTCCGGATGCCTGCGTTTCTATCTACTGGGTTACCAGCATGAGAGCTACCGGGATGTAATCTTCCACGGTTTCTCCCTGCAGATACGATACCGCAGTCCGGAGGCCGGTGGACCCGATTTCTTCCGGACGCTGTGCCACAGTTGCGGCCAGTCGGCCGTCTTCAACCGCAGCCACTGCATCATCAACTGCATCGAAGCCCACAAAGACAATGTCGTCAGCCCGGCCTGCAGCTTCAGCTGCCTGAATTGCGCCGAGAATCATTTCATCGTTGTGTGCGAATACCCCGTCAATATCAGACTGAGCCTGGAGTATATTCTGGAATACGTTCAGACCCTCGGTTCTGTTGAAGTTGGCGGTCTGGGCGGCCACAACGGATACATCTGAATTGGCTCCCACAATATTATTGAAACCTTCGCCCCTGTCCCTGGCCGCTGAGGTTCCAGGAATGCCCTGGAGTTCAACTACAGAACCGCTTCCGCCGATGGCTTCAACCAGGTATTCACCTGCCATTTCACCGCCGGCGACGTTGTCGCTGGCTACATGGGCTACCACGTCTCCGCTGCTCGCTCCCCGGTCCACGGTGAACACCGGAATGCCTTCAGAATTGGCCCGCTGTACGCTGGGAACCACCGCATCCGAGTCGGTGGGGTTGATGAGCAGTGCGTCCACGCCCCGCTGAATCAAATCCTGGATGTTGCTTGCTTCCCTGGCCGGGTCATCCTGGCTGTCCACCACGATCAGTTCCACACCCAGAAGATCGGCTGCATCCTGTGCGCCGTCCCGGAGGGTTACGAAAAACGGGTTGTTGAGGGTGGAGACCGACAGGCCGATTACGATTCCGCCATCAGCCGCTTCACCCTGTCCTTCGGCCATGGCTGTTCCGCTGATTAGCAGCAGCATTGAAACGACGAGTATAAAAATGCGTTTCATGTGTTCCTCCTTAAGAACATTTCTCTACGATTCCTACCGAATCGTATATTGAACTTTGTTTATCTTTCCCTCTGCCGGGAAAGCCCGTGCAGCAGCAAGGCTGCAAGGATGACACCGCCCTGAAGAATCTGGGAAAAGAACGGTGAGATATTCAGTATGTTGATGGCATTGGCAATAATGGCCATGAGGATCGCTCCCAGAAATGTGCCTGACAGAGATCCTTCCCCGCCGCTGAGGGCCGCACCCCCAACCACCACCGCAGCAATGGCATTCAGTTCATAGGTAACCCCCATAACCGGCTGGGCAGAGTCCAGGCGGGCAACGAGAATCATACCCGCCAGAGCTGCCAGCAGTCCCGAAATGGCATACACCGAGATGGTGGTTGCCCGAACCGGCAGTCCCGCAAAGCGCGCCGCTTCGGCGTTGTTCCCGATGGCATAGATGTATCTGCCCAGCATGGTTTTATTGAGAATGAAGCTGCCGCCTACAAACACTGCAGCGGTTATCCATATGGGAGTGGGGATGCCGAAAAGAGATGAGGTGCCCATTGCAAGAAATCCTTCCGGTAGTCCGGTGACCGGTCGGCCGCCGGAGTAGCTTAGAGCCAGCCCCCGGGCCAGGGTCATGGTTCCCAGTGTGGCTATGAACGCAGGAATCTTGACGATGGCTACCAGAAACCCGTTCACCATACCCAGCAAAGCCCCCAGCAGGAGACCCAGAATCACGGCAAGAGGAACCGGAACCCCCGTCTGGAGAATGCTTGCAGTCACCACTGCGGTAAGAGCGAGCACAGATCCCACTGAAAGATCGATCCCTGAGGTAAGAATTACCTGGGTCATGCCGGCGGCGATAATCGCATTCACTGAAGCCTGCAGCAGCAGGTTCAGCATATTGCGGACCGTCATAAAATGGGGTGAAAGGCCGGTAAGCACGGCCATAAGAAAGAGGACTGCAAAGAGAAGTCCGAACTTTTTCAGAATCAGACGGACGTTTATGCGTGATTCCATTAGAACACCACTCCGGAATACAGGATGATATTGGCGAACGGTCGTGCTTCGCCGCTGCGGACAATTGCTTTTGCGTCTACGGTTTCGGCTTTGAATTGTTCATGGGTAATGTAGCTGACGGGAATGTCGTCCAGGATTGAGAGTATTGCATGGTGAAGTTCCGGGCTCTTTTCACGAATCTCTTCCGCCAGCACTGCCCGTTCAACCTCAAGCTCCTCCAGTGTGGAACGAAGTACATCTTCAAATGCAGGTATCCCCTTTCTCAGCGCAAGATCGATGCGGCGGGTTTCCCGGGGAATGGGCAGTCCGGCATCACAAATAACCAGTGAATCGGTATGTCCCATGGAAGCAATTGCATCCGAGAGGGGCCTGTTCAGAATCCCGGTTCGTTTCATATGTTTACATCCTCTTCTATACCGTATTGAATTACCGTTCTGAAGTATATGATAAAAATGTCAGCGATGAATCAATAAACGTTTAATAAACTAATCATGGGGTCGGTTCGAGGATCTGTCAAGAAAAAATGAAATAATTCCGCTTTTATCAGCCGTATATGTGTGAATCCACGAACAGAAATCAAAATTAGGTGCACCTTTCCGCCTGTGAAGTATTTGTTTACTAAACGTTTAACTTTTAATTGACATGAAACCCGGGTCAAGGTATGATCTTGATTATGAAGATTACAATTCGGGATGTAGCCCGGAAAGCCGGTGTTTCCCCTGCCACAGTATCCCTGGTCCTGAATAATCGTCCCGGTGTGGGCAATGATACACGAAAAACAGTGGAGGATGCCGCCGAAGCGCTGAACTATAGAATCCCCCAGACCAAGTCAAGGACAAATGAGCGTCAAAACGGGATTATCCGTTTTCTGAAAATCGCCCGCCACGGACATATTTTAAACCGGGATCACAATGTGTTTATCAGCGATTATATCGAAGGCATTGAGGCTGCAGCCCGGGAGGAAGGGTACAGTCTGGAGGTCCGGAACTATGCCAGCTTTCAGCCCGATGAAATTATCGATGAATTGAGAACCGACGCCCCTGCAGGTGCGGTGATTCTTGCCACCGAATTGGATGCACAAGATATTCTGCCGTTCAGCGCAGCCAACATCCCCATGGTTTTCATTGATGCGGTCAATCCCTATGCCAATTTTGATTTTGTTGATATGGACAATGAAGGAGCGGTGTTCTCCATTGTGGAGGCGATGAAGGAGAGGGGAATACGCAGAATCGGTCTGGTCTCGGCACGGCTTGAAACCCGGAATTTCCGCCAGAGGGCCCAGAGCTTCTACCAGGCAGTGGACTATTTCGGCCTGGAAACCAAAAGCGAGTGGGATTACCGGGTGGACTCCACATATGATCAATCCTACCGGGATATGTCCGCTCAACTGGATTCCCGGAAAACCCTTCCACAGGGGCTGTTTTGTGTCTGCGATATCATCGCCTTCGGCTGTATGAAGGCTCTGAAAGAGAAGAATATCCGTATTCCGGAAGATATTTCCCTGGTGGGATTTGATGATCTGCCTTCAAGTCAGCACACCGATCCGCCCCTTGCAAGTATCAAAGTTTCCAAGAAACGGATCGGAAGGAGGGCTTTCCAGCTTATCCGCCGAAGAATAGAATCGGAAATGCCTTTGCCCTATGAAAAGGTCTTTATCGGCAGTGAACTGATGGTGCGGGAAAGTCTCGAATTTTCACAGAAGGAGTAGACACATGCGAATACTGAACTACGGATCTCTCAATGTTGATCATGTGTATTCCGTCCCTCACATCGTTCGTCCGGGAGAAACCCTTGCCGGAGAGTCGCTGAACTTCTTTGCCGGCGGAAAAGGGGCCAATCAATCCGTTGCCATCGCCAAGGCGGGAGGCGATGTATGGCATGCCGGGAAACTGGGCGGGGATGCGGACTGGCTGCTTGAGAAACTGCAGCAGTTTGATGTGAAAACCGATTATGTTACCCAAGATGACGGTCTCAGCGGTCATGCCATAATTCAGGTCAGCTCCCAGGGGGAAAATTCCATTGTGCTGTATGGAGGCGGCAATCAGCGTATAACCAAGGAAGAGATAGACGCAACCCTGGTCCTGTTCTCCCGGGGGGATGTGCTTGTGCTGCAGAATGAAATCAACAATATCCCGCATATCATGGAAAAGGGCCTTGCCCAGGGCCTGAAGATTGCTGTGAACCCCGCACCCTTCACCCCGGATGTTTCCCGTTGGCCCCTTGATAAGGTGCATACATTGGTGGTGAACGAAACTGAGGCAGCCGGAATCGTCCAATCCGATGCTTCCCCCGGCAGCACCCTGGACATGCTGACCCGGCGCTATCCCGAAACCGAGATTGTTCTCACCCTGGGAAGCAAGGGGGCATGGTATGCAAAGGGCAGGAAAAGAGCTTTTGTCGAAAGCAGGAAGGTGAATGCAGTGGATACCACCGCCGCAGGAGACACCTTCCTGGGATACTATCTGGTGGAACGTTTCGCCGGCGCTTCCCCGGAACGGGCTATGGACCTGGCAGCTGAAGCCGCAGCCATTACCGTGTCCCGTCCCGGAGCCATGGAATCAATTCCTTTCCGCAGCGAGCTCTGAGATAGACGCGTTCCTCTTGCGCTCTCAATTCCACCCTTATACCCGGCCTGCCAAAGCGCGGTTCTTTTCGTAGGCGATGAGCTCGTCCCGGGTCAAACTTCCGTCTTCAATATCCACACCGAAGGCATCTGAAAGTGCGGATAGGAAGACTGCTTTGAAATCTTCCAGTGAGATCGATTGTCCGGTTTCGCTCAGGATGCTGGTCATTGGCTCCAGTGCCCGTTCTTTCAGTTCCGGCGGGATGTACAACACCTTGAACAGCGGACCGTTGTCCATATCCTTCAGGAAGGTCACGATATTCACGATATACAGGTTTTCGATTTCGCTGAGGAGTATGGTGGCAAGTTTCTTGCCGCTGGCTCTGATGGCACCTTTGTGGCTGTACCAGGCATCCTCGACTCCCATGGATCGGAAACTGCTCACTAATATTTCACCCACGGCATGATACGCCTCATCGAAGTCAGAAAAGCGCGTTTTGTCGAAGACCATTTGGATATTCACCGATGAACCGGGATCAACATACACAAAGGTTCGTTGGCCGGTGACGATGATGTGCTCCAGATCGGGGCAATCCCGTTGGATTTCCTGAATGAGGCCGGCGAAGTTGGACAGGCATATCACTGCTTTTGCACCGCTATCCCGGAGGATGTGAGATATTTCCCTTCCCTTGTACATGGTGTTGAATGGCACGGCTATGGCTCCCAGCTTCTGAATTCCGAAGAAACTGTAGTAGAACTCCTTGATGTTGGGAAGCATGATGGCTACCCGGTCTCCTGGGACTATTCCCAGGGATTCCAGGCCCCCTGCAACACGGTTAGCCTGGCCGTCGGCTTCCTGATAGCTGATCACCTGATTTTCATAGCGGATGGCTTCCCGGCGCTTGAATTGGGAGCTTATCGTCTCAAACATCTGTCCCAGGCCGATGGGAAGCTCCCCAACGGGAATCTCTGCCTTGCCAAAAAGTTTTTTCTTAAACATCGTGCTGGCTCCTGTTTATCAGCCGGGTGTCTTCGGCATCCTGCCGCAGCTCTCTCCGCAACAACTTGCCGGTAGCGGTTTTCGGCAGGGAGGGGGCGAGCAACCATTCCTGAGGCTGCTTATATCGGGCTACGCCGGTATCAGTGTATTCCCGGAGCATCTTCACAAGATTCTTTCCGAAATCACTCTCCCGCAGTTTCTTCATGTCCATATCCGAAGGATCGCTGCCGAATTCCGGGGGAATATTCCGGGGAACCACGATGGCCACCACCGTTTCTTCCTTCAAGTCGTTTTTCCTTGCGATTACCGCCGATTCCAATACCTGTTCGTGTCGGTCAATAAACTCCTCCACCTCACGGGGACTGACGTTATAGCCATTGTGGATAATAATATCTTTCTTCCGATCTGTTATGAAGAAAAACCCGTCTTCGTCGACGTAGCCCAGGTCACCGGTGAGGAGCCAGCCGTCTTCGGTAAGCACATCTCCGGTTGCCTGGGGATTGTTCCAATACCCGGCAAACACTGTAGTGGACCGGATGGCGATCTCACCTTCCTGGCCTGTGGGCACTTCGCTTCCCTGGGCGTCTATGATTTTCATTTCCACACCCCGGCCGGCCCGGCCGATGGAACCGTCCCGGTATTCGCCGTTCACCCCATTGGCGGCCACAGCGGAGGTGGATTCTGTGAGTCCGTAACCCTCCATGATATTGGTTTCGAATGTCTTCCCGAAATCTTCATACAGGCGTTGGCTCAAGGGAGCGCCGCCGGATATGCAGTGGTTTAAGCTCTTGGGTATGATCGTTTTATTCCGGGCCTGCCTGGCTGCCAGCATAAGGTGCTGATACATGGTTGGAACTGCCGGAAGGATGGTGGCCTTGTGCTTTTCTATGGTTTCCAAAAGGATCTGGGGCGAATACCTCGGAACCATCACCAGACAGGCTCCGAAATGCACCGATGCGATCATGGAATTTGCCAGGCCGAATATGTGATACAGCGGCAGGGTTCCGATGACCCGGTCACTAGACTTGAAATCCAGCAGGGAGGTAACAATGGTGCTGCATTGGAAGTGGAAATTCCGATGGCTGATCATCGCACCTTTGGGCAGCCCGGTGGTACCGGAAGTATAGATCAACACCGCCGGATCATCGGGGTTCACCTCCCTGGCCTGGTAATTCTTGGATGATTTCGCCATGAGTTCGCTTAACTGAATGGTGCCCACGGATTTGGCACCGTTGCGCCCGCCCCGGGGCAGCCTGGCCACTTCAACGCCGTAGCGCTCCGACTCCCCCCGATCTACGCTGACATCGGCGCCTGCGACGATTCCCGGGCGCTTCACCGCTTGGATTACTACGCTGTCGGGAACCAGGGTGTTGGACAGTTGATACTTCCCGGCGATCCTTCCTTCGGCCACCGATGCGCCGTAGCTGGGCACGTCAAAAACATCGCCTTCGGGATTATACAACAGACGCCATGTCTCATTCTTTTCACTCATGCTGTATCTCCTATCCTTTCGCCTTGGCGCCGGATTCGGCCTTGAGATAGGCTTCAACTTCATCGAAAAACTGTGCTTCGATATCTTCTCCGGGCCTGGGAGTGAGCAGGCTGGTAATGATGTACGCCAGGGTATTGACCAACAGGCTGGGGATGACCGGATGGCCTATTACCAATGGACGTTCACCGTTGACTACGATTACCAGGCTGAGAACCAGGTATATTACCCCTGCCAGGGTTCCGGCTATGGCTCCCTGCTTTGTTCCCCGTTTCCACAAAAGACCTCCCACCAATGCCGGTGCCCACTGGGCGAAACCCGGGACACTCACGTCGGTGAGGTAGAGGGCCATGGCACCCTGATTGAGAAAACTGACAACAAGGCTGAGAACAACCACAGCAATAACCGCCCAACGGGCCCAGGTGGTAATCTGCCTGTCGCTGGCATCAGGCTTAAACAGCCCCTGAATGATGTCCCGGCTGACGATAACGCTTGAGGTCATCAACTGTACCGCTGCGGTACTCACCGCCGCGGCGATTACCCCCAGAAGAACGAACACGCCGAACCATTCCGGCAACGTACGGCTGATTACCGTTTGAACGACCCTGTCGGCCTCCGTCTGGAGAGACACTCCGTTGCTGTTCGCCAGTGCCTGCAACTCTTCCATGGGCATGGCGGCGGGAGCAACCAGGGAACCCCAGATGAAGGGGAGAATATAAAAGAACAGTCCCCCGAAAACGAATATCAACAGAGGGAACCATTTAAACAGGCTCTTGTCTCTGGCGGTCATGCAGCCGATGGCTACGTGGGGCCAGCTGAATGCCAGGATTCCTACCACGAAGGTTCCGCCGAGGACCACCGGGGTATAGGCCCCCACCGGACCGGGATCTGAAAGAAGTTCCGGCCGGGACTGTGCAACGATGCTTGCAGCCTGGGCCAGACCGCCGTCGGGAAACAGAACCTGTACCGCCCACAGCAGGCTTCCCAGGAGGGCCGTCATATATATGACCCCCAGAAAGATATTCACCCATGCCACAATTCTCATTCCGCCCAGCATCACCAGCACTATCAGAATAACTGCGGTGTAAATGGCACCCCAGGCTGCGGGCAAACCGGTGAGGGCTTCAAAACCCGCACCCACCCCAAGGGGCTGAATGCCGACATAGGGAACAATAAACGCAAGAATACTCAGGGACAGGATGAGCCGCAGGGTCTTGGATTGATACCGTTCCCCCAGTACCTCAACAGGTGAGAGAAAGCGGTTGATTTTGGCCAGAGCCCAGAGCCGGGGTCCCAAAAACATGTAGAGCCCCGCAAAGCCTACCACCGAACCCCAGATGAACATGACGTATCCCGGTCCCTGGGTATAAAGCAAACCGGGGAATCCGTAAAAGGTCCAGGCCGATGATATGGCAAATAAAACAAAAAAGAACATGACAACAACGCCGATGGTGCGCCCGCCGAGCATGAAATCTTCTGCGGTCTTTGCACTTATCCGATACCCGTATGCCGCCATGAAAACGATAACAGCCCCGAAGAGGGTGAGCGAAACGAGAGTAAAAGCCATAGGACCTCCTACCGGTACGGCCAGAAGAAAAAGAAGTAGATGATGTAGCTGATCAGCCAAAAGAGTACAAAAATGACTCCTATTACCAACGGCATGGTCATCCACCCGAACAGCAAGAAGGGTTCTTCACCGGGACCGGTTTGGGTACCGCCGATTGCCAGGAAGGTGATAAACCCGATTACCGACAACAGCAGGAGCACAAGGTATATCCTGCCGGCACTATGACGTGTCATTTCTTTCATGCTTATAGAATAATCACATACAGTGATGATTTGCAGACATTTCGCTATTTTCCTGATAAAAATAATCAGATAATAATACGCACCCCCAAAACAGCTCAACATACGTGTATTGATTCCTGCCAAGTTCACGGATGAACATCCACCGCTCCTCTTTTCCGGGCCCGAGCACCTCCATGAGTTCCTCTGCCGGATTCAATCACAGGGGGAGATATACGCCCGCTGAAATTCGCTCCACCAACCAAATTCCAGACGAAAGATATTTCTCTGTGGATCTCCTATACTATGAGACATGAAAAGCAGGAAGTATCCACAAAGCCGATTCCTTGCCGGCAAGTTCCCGTCGCTGGTGTTTATCTGGCTTTTCTGCATTCCCGGTATGCTCATGTCTCAGGGCGAACGAGTTCAAACCCCGGGAGGGACAGAAAACCTGATGCGTGGCAATTCGGATGTTGTGGCGGGCATATACGACAATCATCCCAAAATCTATCTGGATGATAATGGGCAGCCTGCAGGCTTTTTCGCCGAGCTGGTTGAAGTGATAGCCGGGGAACTGAACTGGAATGTTGAGTACCGTTATGGAAGCTGGACGGAGAATCTGGAACGCCTTGAAGCGGGCTCAATCGATATGCTGGTGGATGTTGGCTACTCATCCGAGCGGGCTGAACGGTTCGAGTACAATTCCGAAGGTGTGTTCGCCGACTGGGCGGTTGTGTATACCCGGAAAGGAAGCGGAATAGAGCATATAGATGATCTGTCCGGGGTGCGGATAGCCTCCATGACGGGGAGCATTCATCACGACGGTCCCATGGGGCTTGTTGTACTGAACCGGCAGCTCAAACTGAATATGGATATTGTGGAGGTGGATAATTATCGCCACGGCTTCTCTGTTCTCCAGAGCGGTCTGGCGGATGCGGCTGTGGTGAACCGGATTTTCGGCAAGAACAATGCATCTGAGTTCGGAGTGAAACGGACTGCGATTATTTTTGACCCCCACATGCTTCATTTTGCGTTTCCAAAAATTGGCGATCCCAAGCTGATTAACGACCTGGACCGGGTGCTCAGTGCCCTGAAGTCCGACGAAAATTCCGTCTATTATGATCTCATCGACCGCTATATTGCCGGCTATTTCACCACACGGGATACTGTGCCGCTGTGGCTGAATGTAAGTCTGTTTATCTCTATTTTGGCGGCCTCCCTCTTTCTGATTCTCGGCTGGCAGCTGTACAGGGAAGTGAAAAACCGACGGCGCAGCGAGGAGTATCTGAGAAAATATCAGGACCAGCTTATATTGAATGCCCAGCAAAGTTATCTGGGTAGAATGATTCAGTCATTGTCTCATGAATTAAATACCCCCCTGGGCAACGGAATTCTGGCATTTTCCTCCGCCAGGGAACTTCTGGATGCAGAGGAAACCAAACGGGGTAATGCCCGTGAGCCGACAAAAACAATTGAGCCGGAAATTTCTGAGCTGGTAAAGAGTTATCTGGATGCCGGTCTTGATTCACTGAAACGGCTCAGCGAAATCAACGAACGGTTCAAGTCGCTGCATCAGGAGCTTGAAGAGCATACCAGGGAATGGAAGGCCGTTGAAAGCGTACGGCAGATCTGTTCGGTATGGCAGGAGCAGTTGAGGCGGAACAATATCAGCCTGAACATAACCGGGCCGGAAGAGGAAAGCTGGGATATTTCCATTCAGGCGCTGAATACGGTGCTGAGTGAACTGATCCAGAACAGCCTGGATCATGGCTGTCCTGCATGCTCCGAAGAAGGTGAGGGGATCACCAATTCATCCCCGCCGGTGATGGAAATACACATCAATCTGGAGAAGCAGCCGAAACCTCAGTCACCGAATCAAACCGGTAATCGAAGAATGCGATGGCTCGTTGATTATCGGGATACGGGAACCGGCATAGCCGAGGGGAGCAGGGCATCGGTGTTTCATCCCTTCGAGACAAGCGGACGCAGGAGGGGACATCTGGGGCTGGGAATGCATATCGCCTATCTGGTTGTCATCAGACAGCTGGCCGGAGAGCTTCTGTGTCTGGAATCCGACGTCGGGGCCCATTTTCAGCTTCGCTTGAATTGACCACTGTATGGTGTGAATCAGGTATGAAAGCTCAGGATTTTTCCGTTCAAATGTTCAGCTTACCGGCCGTCGCACTGGTCCCTTCGGCGAGTTTCCGGATCTCTTCGGCGACCACCGCAAATCCCCGCCCCGAATCTCCTGCATGGGCGGCTTCGATGGCTGCATTCATGGACAGCAGGTTTATCTGAGAAGATACTTTGGAGATGGTGTGGATGAAATCCCGTTGGGCCGGTTCCCTGCTTCCTGTTTCTTCCGTTGCAGAATGGCATCGGATAGTCGGCGAAATTTCGTTTCACAAGCTTCTGTGCACAACAATCAATTTACAAAAATTGATCGAAAATGTAATATCAAATCCCATACCACCGTACCTCAACGGTACCTTTTAGGAGATTCAACATATGTTTAGTTCTCATTCTCTTCCCAAAAACGCGGCTCGGGCTGTGATGCTTATTGCCGTTTTTTGGCTGGTTGCAGGGGTTGCGACTTCCGCACAGGTGTTCACCTCTTTGGGCATTGCCACAGGTCCAAATAACCTCGGTTTTTCCGGCACGCAGATTCCGGCGGCGGATTATACCATTGTGCCCAATGCCGAAATGTACAGCGGAGGGAATGACGATTCCACACCGCTGGTTTTCAGCGGGGTGTTTACTCTGGGGTATCATTTCAATCCTCTTTCGGTGTATGCCCGGGTAGGCTATGCGGGAAGAAACAGTTCTCAAACCACCGGGGGCAGCAGCAGTCAGTCTTACACTACAGGTACATACACATCCCGGGATCACCTGGATTTGCTGCTGCGACAGCTGGTAACTACATTGCATGCTTCGTATGAGTTGGGAGCTGATGTTGCCGGCGAACAGTTTTCCGCCTTCGGAGGCCTGGGAGCAGGGGTGAGCATTCAGATGGATAACAGCAAAATTGTATACCGGGAAGCCAACGGAAACTGGCCCAGCTACACCGAGGGAACCCCTTCCTCAGGATACGATGATGCAGCCACCCTCCCGGTCACGGGCTTGAATTCGGTATCCCTGATTACTGTTCCCGAGCTTGGCGTGCGCTGGTATGCAGCGAGCGGAAAGCACGGTTTTTCTCTGGGAGCCGGTGCGAACGTATATCTTACACCCAGGGTCAGCACTGTGGCAGTTCAGATCCAGGATGAAGGGGGGAACGCCGCTCTGGTAACTGCCGCAGAAAAATCCTTCGAGCTGTATTTCTTCTTCGACTATTCCCTTATTTTCTGATCAGATCAGCTTCAAACGTCCTTTTATCCGATATAGTGTATCGGGTTGCATGTGAGACCGGGACTCTTCCCGGTCTTTTTTTACGCTGATATCAGATCGGAATAGGTGAAGGCAATGCGGGTCTGATCCGATATGGCTGGCATAAGAGGAATGCGTGCACGTTGGTTATTCACTTAAGCCGGACTTACGAAACTCATCTTCAAGCTTATTGTCCAGAAGCTTGTTCTCCGCCTCCAGCTGCATGATATGCAATTTCTTCTTCTCCACTTCCAGCCGTTCACGCTCAAGCTCAAGTTTCTTTTTATCCAGTCCCGCACGCTGAATCATGCTGATTCCCCCGAATACCGCAAGCGGACCCCCGACGAACAACAGCCCTACAATCATCACAATACCAAAATCCATGAAATCTGCTGAGGTCACTCGATTGAATATCGTTTCAATGGCCAATTCTCAATATCTGCCGGAAGTGATCACTTATTTTATTTTCCGGTAATCGAAGAGAAACCGGGACTTGAAAAATGACTCCAATTCACTGTTTTAATCTGAAAACGTCTGCTCATTCGGTTTATGAGACTTTTATAGGTTTTCCGGCGTCGCCAATGTACGAAGGCCTGGAACAGGGAAAATGTATTTGAATACTATATCACTCTTCATTCAAATAGAACAGCAACAAAAAACCTTGTATTTGACATCAGCTTCCACATCCGTAAGTCTTTATATAGTAGAGTTGTAGAATTTTGGTTCATTTAAATACAGGACGCTGAAGAGGAGGCTGACGTGGAGAACAACGAGTCCATACCATTTATAAAGAGCATTGGAGGACGGATTTCTCTGATGTTTGCCCTGCTGATGATTACAGGCATTGCCGCTGTTGCGGTAATATCGGTTCTTCAGTCGGGAAATGCCCTTACGGATGCAAGCTTTAATCAGCTGCGGGCAATCCGGGAGATCAAAAAGGGCCAAGTGGAAGGCTATTTCAATGAAAGATATGCCGATATGAATGTTCTTTCCAATATGCTTGAGGCTTTCAAGCAGCGCTCTTTCGGTGAGCTGCGGACTATTCAGCAGGCTCGGAACAATGAACTTGAAGCATTCTTCTCCGATAACGGGGGCCCGGGACTGACGGCTCATCTTCCGCCGCATACCGTCAGAATCTGAACCGCATACTTTCACCTGGTGTGAATACAGAAGAGGAACAAAGCAGCAGTTTTCTCACCCGCTACGTGAACGGCAGCTACATTCTTCAAAGCAATGCCCGGATTTTTGGAGCCGCCGAAGGAACCGTGCTGGATTCCCCGGTGCCCGAATATATCAGCACTGCACATTCAAGACAACGAGGAACCGCGGTGGTTAGCGATAGCCGG
This sequence comes from Salinispira pacifica, assembly GCF_000507245.1. GTDB lineage: Bacteria > Spirochaetota > Spirochaetia > DSM-27196 > Salinispiraceae > Salinispira > Salinispira pacifica. The sequence continues at coordinate 1,619,768 of NC_023035.1, forward strand.
GGCGAACTGCATATGGTTGTGTACTCGCCGTTCAATGATGCTTCCGGCAGCAATTATGCACTCTTTACCACCTTGCCCCTGGAAACTGCGGTAAGTGTTACCCTGGATGGACACAGGAATGATTTTCTCACTGAGTATACCGCTGAGTACGGATACTACGATCTCTTTCTCATCCATCCCGAAGGGAATATTTTCTATTCTGTGTCGGAAGAATCTGATCTGGACACAAACATTATAAACGGCACATATTCAGACTCCAGTCTGGGAGAAGCGGTGAGAGAGGCTCTGGACAGCGAAACGCTTTCTTTTGGAGACTTCAAACCCTATGCTCCGTCAGGGGGAGAACCTGCCGCCTTCATCGCCCAGCCCATTATGGCCGACGGCGAGGTTCAGATGGTGCTTGCCCTGCAGCTTGCCCTGGACAGAGTGAATGAAATAATGCAGGAACGAAGCGGTATGGGGGAAACCGGCGAAAGCTATCTTGTCGGCCCGGATAAGCTCATGCGTTCCGACTCATTCCTGGATCCGGTAAACCGAACCGTGAGTGCATCCTTCGCCCGTCCCACCCAGGGTTCGGTGGATACCGAAGCCTCCCGAAGCGCACTCCAGGGAGTTACCGACTCAAAAGTTATTACCGACTACAACGGAAACCGGGTGCTCTCATCCTATGGGGATGTGAGCGTCTATGATACCACCTGGGCCCTGATCTCAGAAATTGATGAGGCCGAAGTTAACCAGCCCCTTATTCTACTCACAGGTCTTATTGTTATCTCTGCTGCAGTGCTGACGGTGATCGCCATTGCCGCATCAGTGCTCTTTGCCCGGAGCATTTCCCAGCCGATTCTTCAGCTTGTTGCCGGGGCGGGCAATCTGGCGGTGGGAGATATTTCCATGAGCGATCTGAATCAGAAAAAATTCGGAAAGATTCGGAAGCGAAGCGACGAGCTGGGGGTTATCGGGCGTTCCTTTGCCGACCTGGCGGAATATCAGCAGGAGAAAACCGAGATTGCTTCAGAAATTGCTGCAAACAATTTACAGGTTGAAGCGAAAATTTCATCCACCAAAGATGTTCTGGGACAGGCGTTCGCAACCATGCTCGAATCCCTGAACGGAGTCCTGCTTCAGGTGAACGAAACGGTTGAGCAGGTGAATGTGGGTGCAGACCAGGTGAGTCAGGCGAGTCAGGAATTGAGCCAGGGTGCGACCGAGCAGGCCAGCAGCCTGGAAGAGATTTCCAGCTCGGTTACCGAGATCAGCGGCCAGTCCAAGCAGAATGCGGAAAGTTCGGGCGAAGCCCTCTCTCTCGCCCGGGAAGCCAGCGAAAATGCCGATAAAGGCAGTCAGCAGATGGAGCAGCTGAATCAGGTCATGGAACGGATCAATGCATCCTCCGATGAGATCAATAAAGTCGTGAAGGTGATAGATGATATTGCCTTCCAGATCAATCTTCTGGCCTTGAATGCCAATGTGGAAGCTGCAAGGGCAGGAAAATACGGCCGGGGATTTGCCGTGGTGGCGGATGAAGTGCGGAATCTTGCCAACCGAAGCGCCGAAGCCGTCCAGGAAACAACCCAAATGGTCGGTGACACAGTGTCGAATATTAAAGCAGGTACAGGAGCTGCAGAATCCACCGCAGCTCAATTGTCTTCCATCGTTGAGAGTACCGGCAAGGTTGCCGGCCTGCTGAATGAAATTGCAGCCGCAAGCCAGGAACAGTCTCTGGCCATAGAACAGATCAACGAGGGGCTGTCCCAAATCGATGAGGCGACCCAGTCCAACACCGCATCCGCCGAAGAGAGTGCCGCAGCATCAGAAGAACTGGCCGGACAGTCCCAGGAATTGCGGGGTCTTGTTTCCCGGTTCAGGCTCGCCCGGCAGCGTGCACAGCAGGCCATGCTTCCCGCACTTGGAGAATCCTCTGAGGAAGGGTATGACGAAGGGTATGAGGACTACTGATCCCCTGGGATCAGCAGTCCCGTTACCTCTGCATTCTTCGAAATATCTTCTTATTCCTCGGGGGGGAAATAAAAGGAGCCTATTCAGACTCTTCTGTGGACACCTCTGCAGATTGTTCAGGTGATAATTTTGAAGGTGCTTCTCTCCGCTCTTCCGGGCTGAAACAGAGCCGGATAAGCGCTGAATATCCGAACATATAGATGGCATAGACAATTAATCCCACAGCTGCGGTGAGGGCATACCACCCGGGGCTGAACACTGCTCCGCTGTATGCTCCGGCCTGCGCCGCTGCGGCCGTATCGTATAATGTCAGGCTGTTCTCGGTCCGGGGAATTACAAAAAGAAAACTGGTGAGTACGGTCAACAGCATGGGGAGGAGGAAACTCAGAAGAATGAGACGGTTGTTCCTGAACAACTCAACGCTCTTCCTGGTTGAAGACCAGAAGCGGTATCTGGTGGTGATGGTGATATACACCGACGGCATAAGCCTGGCCGTTCCCCAAAGGACAGGAATATACATGAGAATCATGGGGACAATCAGGGCATTCGGGTTATACTCACTGCCTTGCATGCCTATGAAGATCACCGGCAGCATGAGTGCAAAACCCAGTAAAAACCAGGGAAGAATACGCACCAGCACCGAAAGGGATGTTACTATCAGGTTAGGAATTTCCTTCAGGGTACGCATGGCCCGCGGTCCTGAAACCAGATCTCCTGAATCGGAAGCGAGATACATGAATACATACAGGGAAATCAGTCCGAAAAGAATTGAAACTGCCAAGTGAGGCAGGAAAAATTCAAACCAAAACCCGGACATGCCGCCTTCTGTCACCAACTCGGTTGTTCTGGGCATCATCATCTGGGTGAACAGAAGCCCGTACCCTACCGATAGCACGCCCAGCAAGGCTACTACAGGCCATTTTTCGCGGAAGATTCTTTTACTTTCCGCGTACAGTTGTGAAAAACTGGTAGTCATGAAAACCTCTTTTTTTATTATTTTACCATAATCTCATATTATACCAACACAAATCTCATAATTTCTTCCTACGGTGTACGGGACATACACAAAGGAGGACTGAGGTATGGTTATGCGAAATACATTTGTACGTTTGGGACTGCTTCTGGTATTGATGCTGGTGCTTACCGGAACGGTATTTGCCGCCGGCGCCAATGAAGCAGAGGCAAGCCAGGAAGAAGATGTGAAATACGGAGATCTTCGTCTTGGACTGGTGGACCAGGATGGTGATCTTGTGGCTGATGCGCCGGAAAATGAAGCTGACTGGGTGGATCCCCAGGTGCTCGTCTTCGCCTATACTCCGGTGGAAGATCCCGAGGTATACCGGGACGTATGGTCGGAATTTCTTGATCATCTTTCAGCGGAAACCGGCAAAGAGGTTCAGTTTTTTCCCGTACAGTCCAACGCCGCACAGCTGGAGGCCATGAGGGCGGGCCGTCTGCACGTGGCCGGGTTTAATACCGGAAGTAATCCCCTGGCGGTAAATGCCGCAGGATTCATACCATTCGCCATGATGGCCGGGGAGGATGGTTCATTCGGTTATGAGATGGAGATCATCACCCATGTAGATTCGGATATTACCCAGGTCGAGGATCTCGAGGGAAGGACCCTTGCCTTTACTTCCCCCACTTCCAATTCCGGTTTCAAAGCTCCCAGTGCTCTTCTGAAGGGTGAGTTCGATATGATAGCCGATGAGGATTTCAACACTACTTTTTCTGGAGCTCACGATGCATCCATCCTGGGAGTTGCCAATAAGGATTATGAAGCCGCATCAATTGCCAACTCGGTACTTGCCCGGATGATCGAACGGGGACTTGTGGATGAATCCGAACTGCGAACCATCTATAAATCCCAGACCTTCCCCACAACCGGATACGGATATGTGTACAATCTGAAACCTGAACTGGCCGATTCAATTCGACAGGCGTTTTTCTCCTTTGACTGGGAAGGCACCCAGCTGCTTGCTGAGTTCGGTCAGAACGGGGAATCACAGTTCATTCCCATCACCTATAAAAATCATTGGGCGGTTATCCGGACCATCGATGAGGCTAACGGCGTTTCATACGATGTGAACTGATCTTACAAATCAGGTTGCTGTTTTTGATTTCTGTTTCACAATCCCTATGGCTTGATATTGGATTGGGAGGCTGCCCGGGCATACGTATCGGGCAGCCTCTGTATATATCAGCCGACACGAAGTTCGCCATGAGGAGGATGTTTGCATGATTCAAATATCCAATCTTGTAAAAGTATATGACACCGGAGACCGTGCCCTTCAGGGGGTGAGCCTTACCGTACCCCGGGGGCAGGTGGTAGCACTCATCGGTCCATCCGGAGCGGGAAAGAGCACCCTGCTCAGATGCATCAACCGTCTGGTCACTCCCAGCTCCGGATCCATCACCCTGGATTCTGTGGATCTTACAACTCTCAATAAGAAACAGCTCAGACAGGCCCGGACGAAAATGGGGATGATTTTTCAGGAGTACGCACTGGTGGAGCATATTACGGTGCTTGAGAATGTCCTTTCCGGCCGTCTGGGAAGCATGAGGATGATACCCAGTCTTCTTCGCAGATATCCCGGCGGGCTGGTGGAGCAGGCGTTAAAACTCCTCCGGGAGGTTGGGCTGGAAGATCAGTTCGAGAAGCGGGCGGATGCTCTGTCGGGGGGGCAGAGACAGAGGGTTGGCATCGCCCGGGCGCTCATGCAGGAGCCCAGGCTGCTGCTTGTGGATGAGCCCACCGCAAGTCTGGATCCGAAAACCGCCAGAATTATCATGCGGCTGATTATCAATGCATGCCGGGAGAGAAACCTTCCTGCAATTATCAATCTTCACGATGTCCAGCTGGCCAGACATTTTTCCGACAGAATTCTGGGGCTGGAGAAGGGACGTCTGGTATTCGACGGAGAGCCGGGTGAACTGAACGATGAAATCCTTACCAGAATATACGGTGAAGAGGACTGGCATACCACGCTTACCGGCGCCGGGAACTCAAGCCACGGTCTTGATTCACCGGAAAACCCCGTGGAGCATGTTCCGCTGCGCATTGAGGAGCGTATTGATGTCTGAGTTGAAAACCTGGACGCCCCCGGGCTTTTTCCCCAAAACCTGGCAGAAGGTTCTTGCATGGACGGTGCTGATTCTTTTCGCGTACCTGGGATCACAGTCAATCGAGCTCCGCATGGACCGTCTGATTGTGGGCTTTGAGAGGTTTCAGCGTTTTGTTTCAGGGTTCCTGAATCCGGACTTCCGCTCCCGGGGAGAAGTGATTCTCGAGGGAATTATCGAGAGTCTTACCATGACGGTGGTGGCCACGGTTATCGGGGTGCTGTTCTCCATACCGGTTGCGCTTGGCGGGGCATCCAATATTTCATCCACACCGGTGTATCTTTTCTGCCGTGGGCTGATCACCATTTCACGGACCTTTCAGGAGGTGATCATCGCCATCCTTTTTGTTGCCATGGTGGGCTTCGGACCCTTTGCCGGGGTGCTTACCCTGGCATTCGCCAGTGTGGGGTTTCTTGCCAAACTGATGGCGGAAGATATTGAGGAAATCCAGGAGATTCAGCTTGAAGCTTTACGCTCCACCGGTGCCCGCTGGCCCCAGGTGATCTCCTATGCGGTGTTCCCCCAGATCAGGGCCCGCCTATTGGGCCTTTCTCTCTACCGCCTGGATATCAATTTCAGAGAATCCTCGGTGATCGGCATAGTGGGGGCAGGGGGAATCGGTGCTGCACTGAGCACATCTTTCTCCCGCTATGAGTACGGCACCAGTGCAGCCATCCTGATGCTGATTATCGCAATCGTTCTTGTAACCGAATACATCTCCGGACATATCCGCAGACGCATAAATTAAAGGAGTCATGATCATGCCTCTGGTACAACGTCACACCAACCGAATTTGGAAGCGCCATACTCCCCGGGAGACCCTTCTGAGGTGGATTGTCACCACCGCATTGCTGCTGCTGTTTTTTATCAGTTTCAGGGTGATTTCTGCCAATACCCTCTGGGTGTTTGTTCTGGATGCACCCAGACAGGGATGGGATATTCTTTCCAGGATGTTTCCTCCAGAGCTTCCCTATGCCGGCCAGCTCTGGAAACCCCTGTGGGACACCATCGTGATTGCCACCTTCGGTACCCTGGGGGCGGTGATCATTGCGTTTCCCGTGGCCTTTTTCGGTGCAAAAAACACCAGTCCCGGAGGGGGAGTCCTTCGGCCCGCGGCCCTGCTTCTGATTGTCACATCCCGTTCCATCAACAGCCTTGCCTGGGCTCTCATGCTGGTAACCATTCTCGGTCCCGGAATCCTTGCGGGAATTCTTGCCATCACCCTCCGCTCCATCGGCTTTGTCAGTAAACTGCTCTATGAAGCCATCGAAGAAATTGACTACCGTCAGGTTGAAGCGGTGAAAGCCGCCGGTGCACATCCACTTCAGGTGCTGCGAATCGCCATTCTCCCCCAAATCATGCCGGCATTCACCAGCATCTCCATGTACCGCTGGGATATCAACATCCGTGAATCCACCGTTCTGGGGCTTGTGGGTGCCGGCGGAATCGGACTGCAGCTCCAGGCCTCCATTAATGTTCTGGCATGGCGGAGAGTGGCGGTCATACTTCTCCTGATCCTGGGGACAGTTGTAATCAGCGAACTGATCACCGCAAGGGTGCGGAAGAATCTTCTATAATATCCCAGCGGATTTGACTTCCAGCCCACATTGAGTACCATTTCGAAAGCACCAACAGCAGGACCGCCATTTTCGAATTACGCCTTAGTTACACGGAAAAGCGTCCAAATCATACGGCTGTAGCATTGTACTGCCAGCTCCCTGGAGCTACTTTCAGAGAAGAATTCTTTAGATACACGAGATTTGGAGTGGTGCACAATGAAAACGAATACGATGAAACCGAAGAAAAGGATCGATGCCCCGGGCGATTTTTTGCAGATCAGAGATTTTCTGATGAAAACCTACGCCATGAATCCCAGGGCGAACAACTGGCTTATAGATCGCTGGAATTTCTGCCGCTATGTATCCCAGACCTTTCACAAGACTACAGATATATGGCCTGAAACCCTGGGAATTTGGGTGGATGAACAGGGTGATATATGTGCGGTGGTGAACTCGGAAGGCGAAAATCAGGGAGAGGGCTTCTTCCAGTTTCGCCCCGGCTCCAGATTCGATGATGCAACCATGCATGAATTAATCGATCATGCAGAATGGTTTTTTCGCTGCAAAATACCCGGAAAACAGGGGAGAAATCAGAGGGAAACGGAGATCGGCGCAGAGTTGATCAATTTGAGGGTGAATCCTTTCGATGCGCAGCTGAAACGGCTTCTTCGTGCCAGGGGATTTGTTCGGCAAAACTGGAATGAGTCAACTCTCTCAATCTCGTTGGATAGCCTTCCATTTACTTCAGACATTCCCGAACTTCCTTCATCTGAATTCAGCATTGCCGACGGAACCCGGTTTTCCGACAGCATCCGGGGACTCGCCCATGGGCTTGCCTTCGGCTACTACTCGAACAACCATGCCTCCGACAACACAGCCGAATCTGCCTTCAGATCAATGCGGAGTGCTCCGGATTATCAGGATTACCTGGACCTCTCCATTCTCGATACAACAGGAGCAGTGGCATGTTTCGCTACGTTCTGGTATGACCGGGTGAACCGGATCGCAGTTCTCGAGCCGCTTGGTACCATACCCGAGTACCGGAGAAGAGGGTTGGCTAAAGCATTAGTGTATGAAGGTATGAGGCGGCTTTCTCGCTTGGGGTCGACAAAACTGTTCGTCGGCTCCGACCAGCAATTTTATTATTCTGTGGGTTTCAAAATGGAATACAAAAAGGAGATCTGGCAGAAAACCTGGCCTGGGCAAGCAGCCGCTGGAACCGGCAGCAGCGAGGAGTTGGCGAATGGAATCTGATTTGTACCTGGAGACAGACCGGCTCATAATTCGAAATCATCGTCTGGATGACTGGGAGGATCTGTATGAGTATCTATCCATACCTGAAATATACCGTTTTGAGCCCGGCAAACCTCTTACCCGTGAAGAGGCAAAGATCATTAACCGTCAACGCTGTGAGTCCGATGTTTTTCTTGTCGTAGAGCTGAAACAGAAGCAAAAGATGATAGGCCACCTTTATACAGCCCGACTGAAGCCTGATGTGTTTATGACCTGGGAGCTCGGATACATTTTTCATCCCCTGTATCAAAATAGAGGATATTGCAGTGAAGCAGCGGCTGCCTATTGCCGGTATGCATTCACCACCTTGAGAGCTCACAAAGTGACCGCGTTCTGTAATCCCCTGAATGCGCCGTCATGGAAGGTACTTGAGAACATCGGAATGGAACGTGAAGGACACATCAGGCAAAAAGCCTTCTTCCGTACAGACGAAAGAGGTAACCCAATTTGGCATGATGCATATGCATACGGAATCCTGAATCCTCTCCATGTTTGACTTTCCTCCAGCACTGAGTACCTTAGAGGCCAACATTAATTTGAATTTGTCAGATTCACTGCAATACAGCACTGAAAATTGTCAAGGTGAAACTACGGTAATTTGATGGAGGCGACATGAAACTTCAGGGAAAAACAATCGGCATGCTTGTGGGTCCGGGCTTTGAGGAGCTTGAATTCTGGGCGGTCTATATGCGCATTAAAGAGGAAGGCGCCGACATAAAGGTGATGGGGTTGAGCAAAAACGAGACCTATGAGGGGAAACACGGCGGTATGACCGCAACTTCCCAGTACGGTCCCGGGGATTTCGCCGCCGATGATCTGGATGCGCTGCTGGTTCCCGGCGGCTGGGCCCCTGACAAGCTCCGGCGGGTTGAAGAGTACCGGCAGCTCATCCGGGAGATGGACGCCCGGGGCAAAGTCCTTGGGTTCATCTGTCATGCGGGATGGTGCGCCGCAAGTGCGGGGATCATGAAGGGCAGAAAGGCCGCCGGTTCAGAAGGAATCAAGGACGATATGGAACATGCCGGCGCAGTCTGGCAGGATACTCCTGCCCTCATCGATGGAAACATTGTATGGGGCAGGGTGGTGGAAGATATCCCCGAGTACAACCGTCTGCTGGTGCAGAAGCTGAGCAGCTGAGATTTCGGGTGTCAGATTTCCCGGGTAATTGATTTCCGGGCTGCTGATTCTGCTACCAGTTGATCTCCTCCGGATATTCAATGCCGGGAAAGGCCAGATCAGTTTCATCACAATCGTATTCTTCAACTGCATCTGAAATAATCCGGCTGTATCTCTCTTGATCCGGATCCCGGGAATACTCAACCATGCGTTTGGTCAGAGTAAGGAGTTTTTTCTCCCGTTGCTCCCGATCCATTTCAAGCCAGCTGATATTGTGATTATCAATCAGCGGACTCTTCATACGGTGTATATCAATATTTTTCCGGTGCACAAGGTTCTTCCAGCGTGTAAATGAAGTTGGAGAGAGAACTCTTCCCACGGCACGCTGAAATTGGGCCTGGAGCATGCGGACCATGGCAATACGGGCATCCCATGCAGTTCGTGTATCTGTTTCAAGCTCAAAGTCATATTTCTTGCCGTTCACTTTCCGTTTATACAGTCCAATCAGCTCGTTCAGGGCAATCATGTTGAGGATCATCTCAGGAAACATAATGTTGCATGAATAGTGAATATTGACCCGGGGAAATATCTCCCCATGATATTCCATATGAATATCTTCAATGCCGTTGTCTCTTCGCAGGATTTTCAACATGTATCATGATTCGATTGTACACCGTATCGGCAAAGCCATGACAACCCTTTTCCGGATCTCTCCTGTACGGGCGGGTTCGCAGTTTTCCGGTTACCGGGTGCTATAGAGTTTCCCGCCCCGGTTTTCGGGTCCGGTTATCGGGTCCGAATTTCAGGTTTCAGTCCCGGGTGTCTGGTTCTCCCTTGCTGTTTAAGGCTGAGTAAATTAGTCTTGAAATTACAGCCCTGAGGGGCGGCTGCCGGGGAGTAAAACGGATGGAACTGATGCTCCATACCCCAAACCTTCAAAACGGCAATATCCGAATTTTCCTCCGTTTACCCCCTTTTTTCTGAATCCCTCAGGGATACACTTTATCAAATCTCTATATGAGATCATTTTCTTGATGGAGGAACGGACTATGAAACGAAAGAAGATGGGACTGTTGGTAATCATTATTCTCGCCTGCAGCGCGGTAATGACGGCTCAGGAAAGCGCCCTGATCCGGGGGCATTACATGCCCGGCAATTTTCAGGTGGGTGTGGATGCGGGCGCCCGGCTGAATTACTTTGATGGCCTGGGACTGGTGCTCTACCCGGAAGCTGAGCTGATGCTCGCCAAGGTTCGCCCCGGCGGTGTGTTTTCTATTGATATCGGCGGTATGGGTTTCGCACGGATAGGATTAAATGCCGGCGGCGTGGATCCTGGAGTGGAGATTGGGGCAGGAGGAATGGCCGGTTTTCATCTGGGCCTGAACGGACTGTCCGTCCCCGGTATGGAAGCGTTTGCTCCCCTGGATATTGTGGCCGCCTTCGGTGCGGGATTCGATATTTCCAATGCCCGCCTAGCCTTTGCTGCCGAATCGGGGCTTCAGTATTTTATTACCCCCAATATTGCAATCCGTCTCATGTACCGTCATTTTGGTTCCAACAGCGATGCAACAATCGGCATCGCCTTCAAAACCGGAAAGGGCGAGACAGGAGACACTGTGGATGTTGGAGCCGGATTGCGTGAAATTGAAGACGGCATTCGCATTCTCGAGGGTAATTCCGCCTTCATGCAGTTTCAGGCGTTTTACATGATGTCGCTGGGATATTACCCCTACGGTTGGGGAACTCTGGATGAGTATGAATCCACACGGTGGAAGATTGAAACCGACGACGGAGAGCTGATGACCGTATCCCGAGGACTGCTGACCAGGACCGGCGACGGAAGCTGGAATCAGCTGATCTGGGAAACTGAAGGTGACCGGGTTTTGTATGAGTTTTTTGTTGATACACGGGGCGATGTGACCGAACTGCGCTACCGATATCCCGAAGGCGAACAGATGGTCTATTATCCCCGGCGGAACGAAAGTTATCTGGAATTTGAGGAGGATTCCCGAACTCTGGAAGATTCAGAGTATGAGTTTGTGGGAACCGAGTCTGTCCGGGTTGAGGCCGGTCAATATGAAGCCCGGCATTACCGCTATGCCGATGATGACGGGGAGCATAATTACTGGATCAGCGAAGAAGTACCCGGCGGCATGGTGAAATACAGCTTCTCCCATGGGGAAGATCTGCTTCAGGGTGAACTTCAAGCCGTGGGCTTCCCGGTTACCCCCCAACTGGGAGAGTACTGAGATGAATATGCGGAACACTCTGGGTGTCTGTTTGATGGCGGCGGTTCTCATGCTGATATCTTCCTGCTCCTTCCCCCGGAGTGTCCGCTATTTTACATCCGCAGTATGGTCGGAGACCGGCGATGAGGTTGCCTACATCGATCTTGAATACCGGGAAATGGATGTGGTTCTCTCAAGCACTACCCGCAAGTGGAATGAACGTTTTACCCTGAATATTGCAGATTCCGAGGGCCAATATCTCAGACAGTGGGGGGAAGAATTTCGGGGCTGGCCGGTGGAAATCTATTATCTGAAGGAACAGGGCTATATCCTTCTCAGCTGGTATGACAGCAAAGGGGAATACGTAAGCATTATCCGGGAAGGTGGAAGCAGCGAACTGGTGGTCCCCGAAGCACGGCTGGGTACAGGCGATCTCATTCGTGCATTCCCCAGTCCCCATGGAAGCCTCATCGCCGTTGTCCGGGGAGAGATTGAGTGTTCGCCGGGACAATTCGGGACGGATTGCAGTTATGAAGAGGCGTACGGAAACAGCTTTGACGATCCCCAATGGTTCCCGCCCCACAGAGCCCGGCTGCAGTTTCTCGCCCCGTCAGATCTGACAGAGGTTGAAACATTCTCCCGGGAATTTGACTCCTACCTGGATTTCCGATGGGCTGCCAATACTCCGGACGCCTTTGGTATTACCGACGGTCTGGAAACTGCTGCCGACCTCTATGAATATGTGCTCTTTCACTCAGACGGCAGCGAGAGCATACACGAGGACAGCTGGGGAACCTTTTCAAGCTATCCGCCCACCGCCTCGGCAGCTCAGAACGCTTCGCACATACGGGTGGAAGGGGTGAACACCCGTCTGGAGTTCTCCCGGGTTCCCGCCGATGAACATGCAGCCTTCGCCGATCACCGGTTTTGATGCACCTCAAATGGATGGTTGAAACCGACGGAAAGACGACATATCAGCCGGCGGAAACCAACTCTTTCACCAACGGGTTGGGAAATCGGCGTCTGGGTACAATTGCGTAAAATGTTTCACGGATATCAGGGAGGCGATAAATTTCTTCCAGACTCCCGGATTCCAGTTCATCTTTCACCACAATAGGAGGGACTACCGCAAGAGCAGTTTTCTCCCTTGCCATGAGGCGCAGCATGGTCATATCGTTTATTTCCGCAGCGATGGTGGGATGTACATCCCAACGGTCCATGAGGGCATTGATGCTCATACGGATATTGCTTTCCATACTGGGGAGCAGCAGGGGTTCCTCTTCCAACAGGTTTTTTAGTTCCCGGGTCTGATACTGCTTCTCCGGATCTCCCACCAGACTTACCGGCTGATGGGAGATCAGGTGAGAAACCCATGGTGCGGATGAATCTCTTATGGGGGCATGGTTGGTGAGGGCAATATCAATACTGTGATTTTCCAGACTCTGAAGTAGGTACCCCAGGGACCCGGAAAGCACCTTCAGCTCAATTTCCGGCCGGCCCATCAGAGGACGGAGAAACCCGATTTGAAAATTCCGTGACAGAGTGGTAATTGCACCTACCCTGAAGACGTTTCGTTCCACAGCATGATTATGGGTAAGCTGATGTAAAAGTTCTTCTCCGGTCTTGAAAATACTGTCAGCATAATCAAGTACCAGACGACCGGCCTCCGAGAGAATGAGTTGTCTTCCCTGACGGAGAAAAAGCTGATGGCCCAACTGGGATTCCAGTATTTTGATTTGAACGGATAACGCCGACTGGCTGATATTCAGTTCCTCAGCAGCTTTATTCAGCTTCCCTTCATGGGCAACAAACCAGAAATATCTCAGATGATTATAGTTAATCGACATGCTTCTATTCTATTTTATATAAGTTTTTGAATCAAATATTGTAATTTTTATTATGACCAGTTTCCATTATTCTTCTCCATGAACAGTGAAGGTTACCGCCCCCGGCAGGCACCAGCTGGAATGAGATGCCGAATACCATCCGGGGCGCATTTCTACAAGGAGGATATCATGGAATGGTTAATGGGATTCGGATCCCGTTTTATCACCCAGCTTCAGTCGCCCACTCTGGCATTTCTCATTGGAGGTGCATTGATCGTGGCAATGGGAAGCAGGCTGAGCATTCCCAACTCGATATATCAGTTTATCATCTTTCTCCTGCTTATGCGGATAGGGATGAAAGGAGGTATTGAAATCAGAAGCGCTGAAATAGGTGAGATGCTTTTGCCGGCGGTATTTTCGGTGGCTGTCGGCATTATCATTGTTTTATTGGGTACGGGGTTCTTCTCTCTTCTGGCCAGGGTGCGTTGGAGCGACGGGACCGCCACAGCCGGCCTATTCGGTGCGGTAAGTTCATCAACTCTGGCTGCCGCCATGGTCCTTTTAGAAGAGCAGGCAGTGTTTTTTGAAGCCTGGGTGCCTGCGCTCTACCCGTTCATGGATATTCCGGCTCTGATTTTAGCCATCGTGCTTTCCAAACTGGGCACAGAGAAGGCAGGTACCCGGACATCAGCTTCCACCAGGATTCTTGATGTGATTAAAGAAAGCATTCAGGGACCTGCCCTCTCCGCCCTGGTGTTGGGTCTGGCACTTGGTATTTTTGCCCGACCGGAATCGGTTCTCGAGGGCTTTTACAATCCTATTTTTCGCGGCCTGCTTTCGGTTCTCATGTTCATTCTGGGTATGGAAGCCTACTCCAGAATACGTGAGCTGAAACAGGTAGCTCATTGGTTCGCCCTGTACGCACTGGCCGCACCCATTTTACATGGGCTTATCGGGTTCGCTCTGGGGTATGTTGCCCATATCCTGGCAGGGTTCAGTCCCGGCGGTGTGGTTCTCCTCTCGGTGATTGCCGCATCCAATTCTGATATTTCAGGACCGCCCACCCTCAGGGCAGGAATTCCTTCAGCCAATCCTTCAACCTATATCGGCGCGTCAACCAGCATTGGAACACCTGTTGCGATCGGTATTTGCATCCCTTTGTTCGTTTCGCTGGCGGAGATGGTGTTTGGGGTATAAAGATAGATAATAGGAGGTAGAAGATGTTTTACGATGCAATCAAGCTGATAATAATTACAGAAAAACTGATATCCCGAAAGGTGTGCGAAATAATCGAGGAGCAGGGGGGCAAGGGCTACACCATGGTTCCCGCCGGGGGCAGGGGTCTGCATCATTTTCATGCAACCGATTCCCGGGCCAGTGTTGTGGACGATTTTACCGAATTGAAGATTGAAGTCATCCTTTCCCACAGAGATCGGGCCGAAGCAATCGCTGAAAAGATCATGACGAGCCTGTTCCAGGATTATCCGGGCATTATCTACCTTGAGAATGTGAGGGTGATCCGCAAAGAGCGGTTTTAATGCCTGCCGAATATTAGTGCTTCAGTTTCAGTGAATATCAATTCCCCGAAAAATCCCAGCCGGGCAGGGCTTGCTTCAATGCCCGGCTGTCCTGGAGGTTCAAGGGAGCAGACAATCCCTGGTAGTTCTGAAACATGGCTGGAGGAGGCTGACTTCCGCCCAGGCTCTGAAGAATATCCGGTGGAAGCTCCCGGGAGGGCCGGGAGGATTCCAGAATCTCCTGAAGTGTTCTCGCTTCTTCGCTTTCTACGTATACAGGTGCTTTCGGAATTTCCGAGAATCGGGAACTCAGGTTATATTCGTCCATCACCAGCCCCTGAAATACATAGTATTGTTCCAGGTTGGTATTTAATTGATTCAGCTGCTCGGCAGAAAGGCTCCCCCGATCAGTAAGCTGATCATTGAGACTGCGCATTGCCTCAAGGGTCTGCTTGGTATTTGCGGCAAGCACCTGGGTGGACTCTTCTATGGATTCAAGCAAAGTTACAATGGTTGCCTCTGCTTTTCGACCGGGATTCATTTCCGCCCATAAGCTGAGAAGTTCTTTCTTAGTTTCCACACTCCGCTCGGTATTGATCAGATCATAGAGCTGAACGAACTCCTTCATCTTCTGGGTTGTATTGATCTGGTTGGCAATAAACAGGGGAACCGCAGCGGCAACAACAGTAATGATGATTTTCAGAAGTGATTCCATGAAAAACTTTGTGCGCGGGGATAATTCAGACATTGTGCCACCTCCGTAATTTCATCCGGCTATTCAGCCGATTATTCAGCAGCCGGCTATTCAGCCGGTTAATCTGGATAGAACGTGTATAAGGATAAAAAGGCGGGATGTGCAAATGGTTCCTGCATAACCATACACCTGCACCTATTATGACTCAAGGTTCAAAAGCTTCGATTTATTGAATATCTGAAAACTAGATCTGAAAGAAGAGCACTATACTCTTTCCGGTGACATAATGCTGAATCAGAGGTGTTTCAGTCTCAAATCCGCCCATGCTGGCGGATCCAATACCATATTGGCACTATGAAGTTTGAACCTTGGAAACAGCGTCACAAATATACACTCTGGGTTTTTTACTGCTTTATCTGCTTTATCTGCTATCAGCTTTGCTTCCAGCTGCTTTCTCTGCAGCGGTTTTTATATCTTCCAGATCCTGCTTCAGTCCGTTTATTGTGGCTTTTTTAAACATCCAACCCATCAGGATGTTCATCAGCTTCGCCGCAACAGAATTGGACGTTCCCTGAAAGCTCATGGTGAGCAGGGTGCCCGAATCATTCTCCTGAAGTTCGAATTTGCTGGTATACACTGCTCCGTGACTTTCGGCTCTGGTGGTATAGAAGTGCGGTTTTTCAATATCGGTTATCCACATTACTTCGGTCGCCTCTTTTCCGAACATGGTTCTGGTCTCCCGCCATTTAAACCCCAGCAGGTTTGCATTCCCCTGTTCGAGGACCTCGATTTTTTCAATTGCAGAGATGGTGAAGATTGAGCGGGGGATGTCGGTGATAATATCCCACACCGTTTCCCGGTCTGCTGCAATGTGAATGGGTAATGATATGTTCATCTCTTCCTCCTTCAGAGAAAAACTGTTCCATACGGTTTTGTGAATGAAATGCCCATGCCCCTCTACCATTCAGTATACGTGATGCTGATAAAAATTTCCTTGACCCGGGCACCATGATTACCTATTATTTACATAGCTAATTATTAGCACTACTAAACAAAAGGAGATAATATGTCTGATGCGGTATTAGTTATTGGAGCGTCCGGTACCCAGGGTGGAGCTGCCGCCCGTATCCTGCTCAAGCAGGGTTTTCATGTGCTTGCCGGAGCCAGAAATGTTCAGCGCCTCAGCGCACTTGAAGGGGAAGGTGCCGAAGCAGTGCATGTGGATCTGAATGAACCGTCCACTGTAAAGCAGGCGGGTGGGAAGGCCAGGTTCGCATACTTCCACATGCCCATGTCCGTAAGCGGTCCCGGATCGGTGGAAACTGAACGGAACGCCCTGACTGCCCTTCTTGACGCAGGTGTGGAACATATTGTGTACAATACGGGTTTTGCGCTTCCGCCGGAACCTGTGGGTTCACCCATGGATGAACGGATTAAACTTCTCCAGGATTTTCTTCAGGGAGGGAAGGTGACGGTTCTGGTTCCAACCGGATATTTGGAAAATTTCAATGCGCCATGGTCTGCACCCCGAATAGCCCGGGGGGAACTGCTGTATCCTCAAAAAGAGGATCTGAAAGTAGCCTGGGTAACCAATGAAGATCTGGGCCGCTGTGCCGCAGCGGCGTTCAACACCCCTAAGTCCCGGGGGCGCTGGCTGAGAGTAGCAGGTCCGCAGGAGCTGAATTTCAACCAGGCTGCAGATGAGCTGGGTCGGGCGCTGGGCAAAGAGGTGACCTTTCACAGAATCAGCGGGAAAGAGTACGCCGAACTTTTAGCCCCTCACCTGGGAGAGCAGTTGGCTCAGATGATCGGTCATGGGTATGAACAGATGGGGGAGACACAGAATCCTCTTATGACCCCGGACACTTCCGAAACAGAATCTCTGCTGGGTGTACAATTTACCTCCCTCTATGATTGGGCCCGCAGTCGGGACGAATGGAAGAGTTAGGAATGAACCAACCTGAGAGCAGTTCGCTGGCCCATCTCCTCCTTGAAACCATGCCTGCAATCATGGGACAGATCGGTTCAACTCTTCGAAGGGAAGCTCCGGTATCCCAACAGCTGCAGTTCCATATCCTGCGCAAGCTCAGGGAAGGACCCAAAGCCCTGGCGGATCTGGCCAGGGTGAACTCTGTCCGGCTGCCCACCATGTCAAGAAGCATTGAAGCCATGGTCAACCACGGCTGGGTGGAGCGTTTCCATGAGGCGGGAGACAGGCGCACGGTGCATGTAAGGATCACCCCCCGGGGAAATACCGTGCTGCAGGAAACCGAAGCCATCGGAATAGACAAAGCCGAAGATCTTTTATCCGGGCTCAGCAGTTCGGAGAGAAAGGGACTGATATCTGCATTGTCGAAAATACAAGCCAGACTGGATGAAGCCAAACAGGTTGAAGCAGAACAGGCTGGAAAAGACGGGTCAACGCCCTGCGGTGGAGAAGTAGCAGAAGTAACAATCGAGGCTGTTACTGACCGCAGCAAAATATCATTAAAAAAGAAATCTGAAGAGGAAAAAGAATGAAACGACCTGATATGATACACGACAGCGTGGGGTGGGCCCTGTTCAGGCTCCTGTTGCCCATGATTCCAGGAACTCTGAGCATTGTATTATTTAATCTCGCCGACACCTATTTTGTGGGCCAGCTGGGATCATTGCCCCTTGCAGCCATGAGTTTTTCCTTTCCGGTGGTCCTGATTTCCGGCGGCCTGTCCATGGGGCTTGGCATCGGTACTACAGCTCATGTATCCAATGCATTGGGAGCCGGTGACCGTGAGTCGGCTAAAAGAATCAGTTCCCAGTCGCATCTATTGGCCTTTCTGATTGTGCTTTTCCTGTCTGCGGCCGGATTGCTGACAATTGAACCGTTTTTCAGCGCTTTGGGAGCCGATGCGGAAACCCTGCCGCTGATTCGTGAATATATGACTATATGGTATTCCGGTCTTCCCTTCGTTGTACTTCCCATGATCGGGATAAATGTGCTCCAGGCCACCGGCGATACAAAAACTCCCGGCATAGTGCTGACGTTGTCGGTTATTTTAAATATCGCCCTGGACCCGCTGCTGATTTTTGGTATCGGCCCCATTCCACAAATGGGAATAGCAGGAGCGGCAACTGCAACGGTGATCAGCAGGGCTTCAAGTTTCCTGATTGTGGGGTATGTAATCATACGCAGAGAAAAGCTTCTCTCTCTGAATTTCGGAAATTTCCGGTCCATGCTGAAAGAATGGGGGGAAGTGCTTTTTATCGGGATACCTGCAGCTGCAACCAATATTTTGCTTCCCATATCTCAGGGGATCATCACCCGGATTGTCTCGGAATATGGTACTGAAGCTGTTGCAGGGTTCGGAGCCGCCACAAGAGTAGAGAGTTTTGCACTGGTCCTGGTTTTAAGCCTCAGCATGATCATTACGCCCTTCGTGGGAAGAAACCTTGGTGCCGGCAGAGGGGACAGGGTACGAAAGGCTCAGCTTCGGGGCTCCCAGTTCTCCCTTGTATGGGGGGCTGTAGTATTAGTGGTTTTTCTTCTCGCTGCGTCTCCCATCGCATCATTGTTTAACGATGATCCCCGGGTGGTCCAGGTTACTGCCATGTATCTCAGGATAGTTGCTGTGAGCTTCGGCGTGTTGGGACTGGTCAATATCAGCGCCGCCGCACTGAACGGTCTCAGGCGGCCTCTTCTGGCCGCAGGGATAGCGGCGATACGCATGTTTATATTCTATGTGCCCCTGGCTTTGGCGGGGAGTGCCCTGTTCGGACTTCCGGGTGTTTTCGCCGGCGCAGCCCTGGGAAATATTCTGGGGGGTATCAGCGCATTTGTCTGGTTTAGGAGGCTGCCGGTGCAGGCCGAAATATCCCAGCAGCGAAAAGCCGTATAGTGCAGAAAACATGACTAAATAACTTGACAATGTTTACATTAAACCCTATATTGTTACTATACTAGCTTTAGTATAGGAGGTGCCGATATGGCTCTACGACTTGGAGATGAAGCGCCGAATTTTACGGTGGATTCCACAGAAGGTGAGATTCGGTTTCATGATTTTATTGACGGAAAATGGGCGGTTCTGTTCTCACACCCTGCTGACTACACTCCCGTGTGTACCACAGAACTGGGGCGGGTCGCCCAGTTGAAAGATGAGTTCGCGAAACGGAATACCCGGGTGCTGGCTCTCAGCGTCGATCCCCTGGATTCTCACAAGGGTTGGATTGGAGATATCAACGAAACCCAATCCACAGAGGTGAACTATCCAATTCTGGCGGATTCGGACAGGAAGGTTGCAGAACTGTACGACATGCTCCATCCCAATGCGGAAGCAAAGGCAACGGTGCGCTCGGTATTTATCATCGGACCGGATAAGAAGATCAAGCTGACTCTGACCTATCCGCCCTCCACAGGCAGGAATTTCGACGAAATTCTCAGAGTCATAGACAGTCTGCAGCTCACCGCCGACTTTCAGGTTGCAACACCCGCTGACTGGAAGCAGGGAGAAGATGTGGTTGTGTCACCTGCAGTCCCCGACAGCGAACTGGAATCCCGATTTCCAAGCGGCGTGCGGAAGGTAAAACCCTATCTTCGCTATACGAAACAGCCTGTGTAAGCTGCAGGTTGTTGGGGGCTGTGAACAATAATAGTCGATACCGAGGGCCGGTACACCATGCCGGCCCTTTTAGCAGTGCACCAAAGCTTGTGAAGGAATATGATTTTGGGGCCGGTAGTAAATTCCCACTCTCCATGTGGGGCCTTATAAAAAAATCAACCCCATATCTGTGCTAAAAATGTCAGAAAACAGGTTTTCACAAGCTTCTGTGCACTGTATATATGTCACAATCGCTCGATGTTCTTCAGGCAGTCGTCCCCGTACTTCAGAATGGCCTTCTTCTCCTCAGGATCAAACCGGTCCCAGGTACGGTAGGGCATCGCCAGACGATGGTTGTCTGCCAGAATGGATCGGTTTCGATGAAGAAAATGCCAGTACAGAGAGTTGAACGGGCATGCATTTTCGCCGTGGCGCAGTTTTTTATTATAGCTGCATCCTTTGCAGTAATCGGACATTCTGTTGATATAGCTTGCGCTGGCGGCATAGGGCTTGGTTGCAACCTTGCCTCCGTCGGCGTACTGACTCATTCCCCGGGTATTGGTAATCTCCACCCACTGGAAGGCATCGATATACACCCCCAGGTACCAGAAGTCCACCTGGTCCGGATCAACCCCCGCAAGCATGGCGAAATTTCCGGTGATCATCAGACGCTGAATGTGGTGGGCGTACCCATGCTCAAGGCTCTGGCTGACCGCCTTGGAGAGGCAGTTCATCGAGGTTTTTCCATCCCAGTACCATGAGGGAAGGGGCCGGCGGGCATTGAAATGATTCAGTTTCCCGTAGCCCGGCATGCCGTTACGGTACACGTGGCGCATATACTCTCTCCAGCCCAGAATCTGCCGGATAAATCCCTCAAGACTAGCAAGCACCCGGTGATCATCACGGGCTTTCCGACCCCATTTTTGTACCGCCGATTCAATCACTTCTCCGGGAGATATCAGTTTGATATTCAGGGCAAAACTGATGAGTGAATGGTAGAGAAACGGTTCTCCGTCAACCATGGCATCCTGATAGATACCGAAGTTCTCCAGCCGGTTGGCAAGAAAATCATTCAACGCCTTTTGTGCCTGGGTTCGGGTTTCGGGCCAGTAGAATTCAGCGGCTTTGGGGCTGCCGAAGCTCTCAACTCCTTCCTGGCAGATTTCTTCCCACAACTCCTCTTCATTGCGCAAAGAGTACGGCATGGAGGGCAGGTCAGAGGCATCTTTCAAGGGGGAACGGTTTTCGCTGTCGTAATTCCATTTTCCGCCAACCGGTTGATCATCCTCCATGAGAATACCGGTTTTCTTGCGCATCCGGCGGTAAAACCGTTCCATGGTTGGGATCTTCCCGTCCTTTACCATGGGATCAAAGTCTTCCGGGGCAGAAATGAAATGCTCGGTGGAGAACTTCCTGGTATTTACGGAAGAGTGATCGGCCACGGAATCGGCCATGGAATCGGCCATAGAATCGGCCATAGAATCGGCCTGAGAAACAGTCAGAGATTCGGCAAGCGATTCAAGTTCCTTTTCCAGACGGTATTCATCGGGCTGCTGCCACTCAAAGCTCCGGGCTCCATGCATTTGCATAAGTCGGGATATATTGTCTTGAAAGCTATGGCCGTTGTCTGTATCTCCCAGGCGGAAATACCGTACCCTGTGTCCCCTGCTTTCCAGCTCCCGGGCAAATGCCCTCATGGCAGAGAGGACGCCGATCAGTTTCTGGGCATGATGCAGAGTGTAGTCGGTCTCTGACCGCTGCTCAGCCATAACATAGAGCGTACTGTCATCAACCCGGGAAAACCATGAATGGTGAATGTTCAGCTGATCACCCAGAATCAGCCGAATACGATTTACTGCAGGTTTTTCCCTGTGTTCGGCCCTTTCACTCATTTCAATCTCCATCCGGTTTCTGCCGCATCATCTGCCTATTTGAAATTATATTATGATTGATTCCCTGCATCATAATTTGAACTGGCTGAAATGTTTCTTCAGCTGCAGGGCATCCTGATGCAGGCGGTTGCTGCTGTCACCAATTGATGAGGCCATCTCCATGAGGTCGGTGACGTGCTCAAGGATCTGCCGGGTTTCGGCCTGAACGGAATCTGCGCTGTTGCTGGTCTTGTAGGATGCGCTGTCCACGGTTTCAATGCTTTTTTGTATCTCGCTGCTTCCCTTGTCTACGGTGGAGTTGTGTTCTTTTAATACCTGCATCCGGTTTACAATAAGGCGTGAACTTTCCTCCATTTGAAGGGATGCAGAGGCGATTTCCTCAAGCCCGGCAATCACATCGTCGCCCACCCGTTTCACCTGTGTGAAGGAGCCTGCAACCTGTTCAAGGCTGCTGTTACTCTCTGTAATGCTGGCGATGACACCTTTCACAAAATTGGAGGAGTTTTTGGAATTCTCCGAGGTGGATTCGGCGAGTTTCCGAATTTCCTCAGCCACCACACTGAATCCTCTGCCGGCATTCCCCGCATGGGCTGCTTCAATGGCGGCATTCATTGCCAGGAGATTGGTCTGAGCCGCCACCGAATCTATAACCGTATTAATATCTGCAAGGCTGTTCAGCTGACTCATCACTTCTTCCATGGCCTGGAGACTGCCGCTGAGACTGTTCTGGCTGGCCATTGTCACTTCGTTCAATGAACCGGCAGCGTCTTTTCGCGCCTGAGCGATTTCAGAGATATTCTTCGCACTTGCCAGCATCTCTTCGGCGGCACTTGATGTTTCCTCCACAGATTCTGTCTGGGCGTTAACACTCTCACGTAATCCTTCGGCAATTTTGCGCACGGACTGGGTTTCTCTGCTGGTTTCTGTGCTGTTTTCATTCAGATTGATGATCACTTGATTAATCTGGTCCATTTCACCGCTGATACTGGAAAGCAGTTTTTTTTCCTTCTCAACCAGGGTATCCAGATTCTCACTCTGATCGGTATTCCGGTCTGTACTCTCAACGGCTTCCTGGAGCACTCTCCGCAATTCGTTGATAAAGTGGTTCAGACGAACAAACAGCTGTCCGATTTCATCCCTGCCGGGTACATCCAGGATGTGTGTCAGATCTTTTTGGGACATGGCGGTGATTTTTTCCATGGAGTTTTCCAGCGGTTTGGTCATAATTCGGGATAAAAAATACACCAGCAGCATGGTGAGAAGCAGAAAAGGAACGGCAATAATAGCTATACGGGGAAGAGCCTGAATCACCGAATATCCAGCGGTTATCGGCATGAGGGTCACACCGATGGCTCCCATCAGAAATGCGCCCACCACAATGGTTACACTGATAAACAGTTTGGATGTGAGCCCTCCGCGGATTCGCTCAGCCATAAGGTTCTGTTCAGGTATGAGCTGTTCCAGTTCGCTGGAAACCCCCACCATCATCAAGGTTCCGAAGAACAGACCCACGGCGGCTGCATACATTCCTGCAATAATCTGAACTTCCGGGCCCGATCCGAAGGAGCTGTTGGCGTGGAAGATCAGAGAAAAAATCAGGTTGTTCAACGAGCCCCAAATCAGCAGCCCGTAGCGCAGGGCCAGCAGCCAGGAGGGTAACCCTGTGATTGAAAGTTTTCGAATAACGAACAGTATAGCCAAACCGGTGACCAGGGCAGAAACAAGAATATACGCCAGCGGTAATCCCGGGAGAGCGCTGAAATACGCCCCGGGAGTGGCCAGCCCGGTGACAATATCCGCAAGGGCAAGAGCCAGAGGGATGCTCAAAGTCAGGAGGGCATAAAAGAGGGTTATTTTGATTTTTCCCTGAACGGGAGTGTGTACAGAGATCACGAGTTACATCCTTTTGAGTGTATTGGCAGTGCAATTCACCAGTTCAAATTATTATTAACTAACTCAAGTATAATGCTCCCGGCGCCGGAAATCAAAGATTACGGAAAAATGGGGATTCTATCCGGGAACACAGCAGTATCCGGAATATTACCCGGAGGGGGAAACGAAGGCGGGCATGTGGGAGGCTGGGGAAGCGCCATCGTCTTCGGCATACAGGTGAACGGCCTCTTTACTTCCGGAACTGTCTCAGGAAAGAGACTGCTTCACGGTTGAAGTCCCCGGGGTTGACCAGGGGCGACGGGTCCATGGAATTCTCCAATATCCTGAATGTTGAGCTGGGGAGGGCTTCGGCGATTTTTCTGTTGATATTCACAAAAAACGATCCGAACCCGCTGCCCACTGTTATCAGCGCCGGCACCTCAAGAGCTCCCAGACAGTTCAGCGTACGGATGCGGTTGATCCCCCTACGGGCCCTGATCAGTTGGGTGAAGTCCGCCTGCAGGCATCGGGCGTACATGTACTCCCGGGCTGAAGATGCGAACTCTGCCTTGTAGGCAGAAGCCATCCCTTTTGCAAATTGCCTCCGTCCCAGAATACTGAACAGGGCAAACCCCAGAACCTGGGAAAATCCCAGCGCCCGTTCCGAAATGGAGTTGAGTTCTGCAAAACTGTCGGAAATGATCAGTCCGCTCACATGCTGCGGGTAATGGCAGCTGAAGTTCAGCGCAATGACACCGCCCATGCTGACTCCGCAGAGAACGGCGGAGCTCAGTTCAAGCTGTTTCAGCAGCTCCAGAATCTCTTCATTCCATTCATGCAGGGCATCGCCTTGAATATTCTCGCTTTCCCCGTGCCCGTACATATCCACGGCAATAACGAAGAACCCGTGCCTGGGAAATTCTTCAATCTGATATTTCCATGACGATATTTCTGCTCCCAGTCCGTGTATAAGAATGAGGGGAGGGTGTTCTCTGCTTCCGTACACCTGGTAATTGATGGTCTGCCCGCTGTCAGTTTCAAGCTTCATGTGTCTGCTCCTGCACATCCGGTTATGCCTGCGTCAGATGATGTACCGTAATTGTAATAAAAACGGGGCTGCCGTGGTAGTCGGCAGCCCCTGAGCGATACGGACCAAAGCAGATCCGAACTGTAGTTAAATTACAGACCGTTCACCGAATACACGGCGTAGCCTCTGGGCGGTGCCCACAATTCAACCCAACCGCTGGAATTGGCATATTTGCTTGAGGGCTGGTAGTTCTGGGAGCCGTTGGATGAGTACCAGGCATAGGACTTGAGGGTTTTTCCCCGCAGATATCCGTTGTTGGTCTGAACCCAGCTGCCTTTCCAGGAGCTTGGATGATCATTTATCACCACAATATATCCGGGACTTGAGGATGAGCTTCCGTATGCTCCGTAGATGAGAAGATCGCCGTCATTGGTTTTCAGCTGCTCAATGGAGGGCGCTCCCCCGCCAGCTGACCACGGACCCATACCAGCTGATCAATACCGTTGCCCCATTGACCGCCCAGATCATCCAATCCGTAGTCGAAATAGTCCTTGTACCAGATCATGGGATATCCCTGGTAGGTCAGGATAAAGGCGTATGCCAGCATCTTGTCATTATAAATCTCATCGGTATCGTGATTACCCACAAATGTCACTGCACGGTAGGGATTTTTGGATGCAAAACTTTTGGAGTGATCCACCAGGTTGGGAAGGTATCCGCCGCCGGAGGTATTGTTGCAGATATCTGCAAGGGTATAGTAGGTGGCAAAATCGAAGGCGGACATGTTCGCCTCCCGGGTCCACCAGTCCAGGGTTGAAGTGTTTGAATCCCAGTACTCGCCCACGGAAAAGGGACTTCCGGTTGCAGCCTTCATATCTTTAACAACCCAGGGATAGATTCCCTTCACATAATCAAAGCGCCATTGGTCAAACCCGGCGTTGTTATCGTTCATCAGCCAGTTCATCCAGTCCTTCATATCGTTATAGGGACTTCCGGAAGTATAGGTCACATCAGGATAGCCCCCGAATGCACCTGAATCGTTTGAGCTGTAATTGTTGGGATGAAAATCGTACCAATGCCACCTGGCCTCTCCCGAAGCAACCTGTGAAAAATCAGTCCAGGTATTGGAGTTTGTAACCGGATTCCATTCGGACTGACCTCCTGAGCGGTGGTTGAGCACAATATCCGCCATTACTTCGATGCCGTAGGAATGATACCGGCTGATTGCGGACTTCAGCTCCTGCTGGGAACCGAAGCGGGTTTCTACTGTTCCTTTCTGATAATACTGCCCGAGGTCATAATAGTCATAGGGATCGTATCCCATGGAATACCCACCGCCTTCCGCCTTGGATGCAGGGGGAAACCAGATAACGTCAATTCCGTACCCGCCGGACATATTTGCAAGGTCGTCGGCTTTATTTTTCAGGGTATTGTACCAGTTGCCGCCTCCGGGGACATCCCAGTAAAAACCCTGCATCATTACACCTGAGTTGTTTCCCACCCCCCGGGAAGCAAGATCGGCATTCTGAGACGATTCGGGCATCAGCCCGTTTGAACAGGACACAAGAAATAGCGCAAGAGCTATCGCAAGCATCGACTTAATCAATACTTTCATACGAGTCTCCAATACTTTGTTTTGTTATAGCAAAAGCGCTTTCCCCAATTACAAGCATGCTACGCCCACTTTCCTGTTTTTGCAAGGAAAATCTCTTAACCTTCTATTGTACAACGATTTATTGTGTTTCTGTATTGGGGTATTGGTGGGAATGTACTTTTTGGAAGCGTTTCCACTCTGATGTCTTTGGATATTCAGTAGTCGATTTTATCAGGTATGAGCGGTAACAGGGTAGGTGAATGAAGCCATATCAAGATCACCCCGGACAAACATAGGGTCATCTTCTTCATCTGACCGGAACATCCTTTGCTGAAGCTCCAGTTCGTCACACTCCAGGTTAAAATGAAATACCGTTTCCCCTGTGGCATCTGTCTGAAGCGCGGCGACAATTTCAGGATAGTTTATGGGCTCAGGCGAGATGAGATCATAGATATTCAGGGTATTTTCATCGTGGGAATAGATCGCAATAAGGTCCGAAACTTCATCATAGAACAGCCGGTCAGGAAAAATCTCCAGACAGTACCAATAGAGAATGTCCCGGTTATTCATGAAGAAGAATCGTGAGGATGTCGGGCTGCGCTGTTCCACAACCCGGGTAAGGAGTGAGGTATGGGCATCATTGTCCATATCCAGCTTTCGAAACCTGTGGTCCCCTGAAGTGTTGAATCGCTTCCGGGTGAAGATTGCCATTCTTTCCATCCGGCGGAAGCCGAATCGGGGATAAAATCGAGAACCGTATCATTTGCAAAGAGATAAAAGGCTTCAGATTCATTCTCATACTGGCCGATTACCCTGTTCATCAATTCTGCTGCCAGGCCTTTTCCTCTGTACTCGGGGTCAGTCATTACCGTACCAATCTGCGTCAGCGTGCGCAGGCCATGATCGCCGGCGAGCTGCATGCTGGTAACCGATACATTGGCAACAATTCTGTCTCCATCCTGAATGGAGTGGCAGACATACGAATCTCCCCACAAACCCTTCTCATACCAGCGTTCGAAACTGATACCAAATGTCCGGCGGCACAGATCGTCGAAGCTTCTGCGCAGCACCTGATTGTCTTTATAATTGTAAATGTATTTCATGAAGTCCTTTCCAGGCGGGCCGGAGTTGCCATTGATTGAGTAGCGAGCCATGATGCCCTTCAGGAGGACGTCCCCCCGATAAGCACGGGTTTTACGAAGTGCAAGAATATCAGAAACAGTTAATGTGGTCGATATTGTTTTGCTGAAAAAACCGGCACCACCCCGTGCATAGAAAAACCTGGCCCATAAGCAGGTAGCCTCTGCAGCTTCTCTCCTGATATACTGCTCTTCGCAGGGAAACTGCTGAGCTCACAGATCGTAGATGGTGCTTTCAGGAAATCGTGGGCTGAGTTCATACTATAAAACGGGGATAACATGGAAAGTATATTTAGCGGAGACAGCTACGAAAGCAGCACGAAGAAGGGGTTGCCGTTTATTCATTATCTGTTTCTCGGTACACGCTGGGGAATGTATTTCACTTTCATTAAAGATATTGTCTTTCGGTACCGCCGGGAGGTTATCGACGGTAACTATGACGATCAGCAATGGGTGAAAAGCTCCCAGGAGTCGCTGCAGATTGTTGAGCGTTTCGGCGGCAGGTTTGTAATCCGGGGGATGGATAATCTCAAGGGAGAGGACGGACCCTATGTGATTATTGCAAACCATATGAGTACTCTGGAAACTGCAGTACTGCCGGGGATTGTTCGCCCCCATATGCCCGTTACCTTTGTTGTGAAGAGAAAGCTTACCGAAGGAAATGTGTTCGGCCATATCATGCGCAGCCGTGATCCCATTGCAGTTGACAGGGTAAATCCCCGGGAGGATCTTGCCACCGTCCTGAAAGAGGGGGAGGAAAAGCTGAAGAAGGGAATCTCCATCATCATTTTTCCCCAGTCAACCCGAACCGCAGAGTTCAGACCGGAACGGTTCAATTCACTGGGAATTAAGCTGGCTATCCGGGCCGGGGTAAACGTAATCCCCATCGCTCTGAAAACAGATTTTTGGGGAGAAGGGAGCATCATCAGGGGTTTTGGAAGAATATCCCGGAAAAAGAAAATCCACATTGAGATCGGTTCCCCCATTGCTCCCCAGGGCAGGGGAAAGAACGAACACCAGGAAATCGTTGACTTCATCCAGAGCAGACTCAATACGTGGGAAAAGGAAGATAATGCAGGATAATTTCGAAAAGCTTTTTGAAGACAGTCTGGAACAGGACAGGAAATTGCAGCCGGGAGATCAGATCGACACCAGGGTGGTCTCGGTTTCGGATGATTGCATATTTCTGGAAACCGGGGGAAAGAGCGAAGGGCAGCTGGATGCTGCGGAACTGATAGACGAGCAGGGCAATCTGAGCGTCTCCCCCGGCGACAATATTTCCGTGTACTTTCTGAAAATGGATCATGGCAATCAGATTTTTACAACCAGCCTCAGCGGCGACCACGCAGGATATGCAGTGCTTGAGCGGGCCTATGAAGCGGGAATTCCCGTTGAAGGTACCATTCGCAGGGAAATCAAGGGCGGCTTTGAAGTGGGGCTTGGAGATATCCGGGCCTTCTGTCCCCATTCCCAGATGGGCCTTCCCGGAGACAGTTCCCGGGACGTGAAAATCGGCTCCACGCTGCCGTTCAAAGTGATGGAGTACGGAGAAGAAGGACGCAACATTCTCGTCTCAAACCGGGTAATCCGGGAAGAAGAGCATGAGAAAATGAAGCAGGAGCTTCAAAACCGGCTGAAAGAAGGAATGGAAGTATCGGGCATTATCACAAAGGTCCAGGATTTCGGTGCATTTGTTGATATTCAGGGGATTTCAGCCCTTCTCCCCGTTTCCCAGGTAACCCGGGGACGACTGGATGATATCCGCTCCGAACTTGAGCCGGGACAGGAAATTACCGCAAAAATTATCGGACTTGACTGGGAGAAGGATCGCATCACATTAAGCACCAAGGCGCTTCTTGAGGATCCCTGGGAACACGCCCTGAGCACATATCCCGAGGATTCTGTGCACAGCGGAGAGGTTGCACGGATTGCAGCCTTCGGTGCATTCGTAACCCTGGAACCCGGACTTGACGGTCTCATTCATATATCCCAGCTGGAGTCGGACAAAAAAGACCCGGTGTCAGGGAAGGTGCTGAAGAAAGGGATGCGTCTGGATGTGCAGGTGATCAGCATAGACAGCGAGCAGCGCAGAATCGCTCTGAAACCCGCCGGAAAACGAATGGATGATTTTGTAAAAAATGCATATATGGAAGAGGATGATGCAGAGGAAACCTATAACCCCTTCGCAGCGTTCATGAAAAATCAGAAGAAAAAGTAATTTCGCAATCTGTCTGACAACAGCGGGAGCAGGATATGCTTAACAGCCTGAGGCAAACCTACGGCGGCCTGGAACGAAGCGTGTACTTTCTGTTTCTGCTCTATGTTCTGGAACGACACCGGAATCAAAAAAAATCTGATCCTGCCGAATCCCGAATTTGAAACAGAAATTGGATGGGATTATAGTGAAAGGGTGGAAACCAATAATTCAGATTTCAGGACATCCGAACCCCATACTTCGAACCCCCATACTTCGAAAAACCAGACTTCAGAATTTCACGAAGATTTCCCCCGGATTATAAATCTCAGCCGGGAGATGATCTGCATCCATGATGCCGACGGGACATATATATACATCAATCCCGCCGGGGAAGAGATCTCCGGCTATCCGGCAAGTGAAATGCTTGGAACCAATCCCTATGACTATTTTCACCCTGAAGACAAGGAAATGATCCGCGCCCAGTCCCACAGCCCGGCTCTTGATGGTGATAACACGGTACGCATGGTGTACCGGTTCATCCGGAAGGATGGAAACATCATCTGGCTTGAGACCCTTACCCGTCCGATTTTCAATGCCGAAGGAACCGTAATCAGGCTGCACACATCATCCCGGGATATTTCCGATCAGGTTCACCAGCAGCGGGAAATACTGGAGCGCAACGCATTATTGACACTGTCACAGGAGCTATCCGGTATAGGGTCCTGGTCGGTGGATCTGGAAACCGGAGAGGTGCACTGGTCCAAACAGGTTCGTCGCATCCATGATCTTGACGATAACACCGAGCTGGACCTGGACAGTGTGCTTCAGTTCTATGCGGGAGAAAGCAGACAGTTGGCGGAGGACCGGCTGAAGCGCATCATTCATGAAGGCCGGGGATTTGATGAACGACTCCTGGTGCGCACCGCCCGGGGAAGAATGGTCTGGACCCGGGTTGTGGGAGAGGTCTATCAGGAAAATGAGATCCCCACCCGTGTGTACGGGGTGTGTCAGGATATTGATGAGGAATACCGATATCAAAAAGAGCTGCAGAAAACCGTGGACCTCCTCACTGCCCGCAACCGTCAGATGGAAGATATTAGCCGGATGCTTGGTCACAACCTCCGGGGACCTGCGGGAAATATCAACATGATTCTTGATTCTGAAGCGGGAGACGGCTGTCTGGACCGGGAAACTGTGGATATGCTCCGTGACAATAGTGCGGCATTGTTGAAAACCCTGACTACGATGCTGGATCTGGTAAAATCCACAGTAATCATCGGCAAGCCCGAACAGCCGGTAACCCTTTTTCATGCCTATATGCAGGCGTTGATGAGTCTGGAAACCATGATTCGCAGCAGCAAGGCGAAAATCCGGGAGGATTTCTCCGCCGTTTCCAGCCTTCGGTATCCGGAAATATATTTGGAGAGTTACTTTTTCAATTTTATCAGCAATGCCGTTAAATACCGGCATGACCAGAGGCCCCCGGAAATTGAAGTGTTCACCCGGGTGGAAAACGGGTTCGTGATCCTGGTATTCAGGGACAACGGCCGGGGAATAGATCTGGAAAAATACGGCGATAAGCTGTTCGGATTTAATCAGCGCCTCTCAATGTCTGAACCGGGGAAGGAAAACGCAGCGGATGGCAGCGGTCTTGGACTGTTCATGTGCAAAAACCAGGTTGAATCATTCGGAGGCACCATAGACGTGGAGAGCAAAGTGAATGAGGGCAGCGAGTTTCAGATCACCCTGGGAACGGTATCAGATTTGAGCTGAAACAAATGGCAGTATTACGACTGAAAATTACGAGTTCCGACTACGACTCACCATAGAGAGGCGGCGAATATGAGAAGTACGGCAATACGAAAAATACTAAACGGCAAAAAATTGATGTTGATCGCAGCAACCCTTCTGGCGATGGTGTTGCTTTCTGCATGCGCATCCCGGGAGGGAAATATGAGATCCGACGGCGAAGCTGCCGGGAGTGAAATCACCCTTACACCCGAATCCCTTCAGGGAGTGTGGGTCGGCAGTCTGGAAACAGGGAATGGATCCATCCGGCTGGTTTTCCGCAGCAGTGAGGACGGAAGCTGGGTGATGGACAGTCCGGACCAGGGTGCCACCGGATTGCCCGCAGAATTACAGCTGAAGCAGAACAATACGGTGAAGTTTGATGTCCCTTCGGTGGGAGGATACTTTCAGGGCACATTCACCGGAACCCGGTCAATAGACGGAACATGGTATCAGGGCGGGGCCCAGTTTCCTCTTGTTCTGGAACCGCAGGATACCCGGCCGGAAATATCCCGCCCCCAGGAACCCGAGCCTCCCTATCCCTATGTTTCCCGGGACCTGTATTTCAGAAATGATTCAGCGGACATACAGCTTGCGGGAACACTCACCCTTCCCAGGGGAGAAGGCCCGTTTCCGGCGGTAGTGCTGGTCAGCGGTTCAGGTCCCCAAAACCGGGACGAAGAACTGATGGGGCATAAACCCTTTCTGGTGCTGGCTGACTATCTTACCCGGCAAGGTATTGCGGTTCTTCGATATGATGACCGTGGAGTTGGCCTGAGCGAGGGAGATTTTCAGGATGCCACAAGCCCGGATCTGGCCTCGGATGCGCTGGCCGCATGGAAGTATCTTGTTTCACAGAACGAAACCGACCCGCTCCGCACCGGTATTGCAGGGCATTCTGAAGGCGGGCTCATCGGTATCTATTTGGGATACCGTAATCCTGAAATTCCGTTTCTGGTATTGCTTGCTCCATCGGTAATTCAGGGAAGGGAACAGCTGCTTCTTCAATCGGAAATCATCATGCGTAGAAGCGGGGTAAGCGAGGAAGCAATACGCAGGGAGCTCGATGCCGCAAAAGGAATCTTTGATATTCTCCAGCAGATACCTGTTAAAGAATCCCTGCCGCCGGAAACCATCAGCCGCTTGGAAGAGCAGTATCGAACGATGGGGCTGAGTGGATCCCGACTGGAAAATGCCCTCCGGCAGATCACGTCCCGATGGTACCGCAATTTTCTTACCTACGATCCGTCTACGGAGATTAATGAGCTGGAGATGCCTGCTCTGGCGGTATTTGGAGGTCTGGATACCCAGGTCGATGCCCGGGCCAACAGCGCTCCCATAACAGCAGAAAACATTGATGTGGTGACTCTCGACGGATTGAACCATCTCTTTCAGGAAGCGGAAAGCGGACTGCCTGCCGAATACGGCAGTATTTCCGAGACCATGAACCCGCGCCTTCTGGAGCTGGTCAGCTCATGGATTAATGGCCGTTGACTGCAGGCGGGGTTCGCTGTGTTCCCCGTTGGTTCCGTAAAACCATTCGGATTCGAGGCGGCCCTCCCTGCTGCGTATTTTCAGCAGAGTTGGCGCAACGGCACGTGCATATTTTTTTGAGAAGTTTAGTGCCGCATCTTTGCTCTCAAACTCATTCACCGGAAAAGATCTCCCGTCCATTCTGAGAATCCAGCTTCCTAATCTGGCATCGTACTGAACATGGTAAATTTTCGTCATCATATGTATTACCCCGGTTGGCCTGCCCTGACCGTTGAAAGGGCTCAGGTCTCTTATTTATACCATACTCCCGCCCTGCGGATATGTGTATAGCCAATTTTGGCTAAATCAGTCTCCCGCACCGATGCAGACTGGTGTATGTTCACATTTCGCCGCACGTTGACTTCCCCTGAACTCCAGCGGGATGGAACGCATCCAATTGACCAAAATTGGTTATATCAAAATATCAAAAAAAGGACATATATAAATTGACAGGGATAACAGGTCGGCATAGCTTGAATGCAATATGCACCGGCAGCGTATCCCTGTGGTCATACTATCTGTGGTGATACTATGCCAAACCATCTAAAAAGGATTCTGCGATGAACACCAACCAAACTGCGAATGTAAAATCCATTCCCCTGCGAATCGTACGGAACACGGCGACGGTATTTCTTATTGCCTTAACGGTACTCAGCGTTACCGATTACCTGCTGGAACAGGCAATCACCGGCAATGAGGCATTTCAGGGACTTCTTGCATATTTCAGCGAGTTCATGCTGCTGAATGTGCTCCCGATTTTAATCATATTCTCGGCGATCCTGTATTTTTACAGCAGGCCGATTCAGCGGGCATATGTCCAGCTTAGGGAACAGGGGAGGGCAGAGCCGGAAATTCTGGCCAGAGCAAAGAACCGGATGTTCAGGCTTTCCTCGGTAGTACTGGTTCTCAATTTTGTGAGCTTTTTCGGTGGAACCATTATCTTTTTTTCAACCCAGGGATATTTCAGTGATCCCGGCAGTCCCAGGCTCTGGTTCCATCTCATTTTCACCCTGTCCAGCTCGGGTGTATATGCATTTGTGCAGAGCTCCATGAACAGGCAGGTGCTCACGCCCGCCCGTAAGCTCATGCGGATTCATCGTATGGAGGAAGATACCCAAAGCAGGGAAATGAACCTGGAACGGAAAACGGTGCTCATTGCCTCCCTTCTGGCTCTCTATGCTCTTACCTATTTTCTGCCCAAGCTCTTTTTCGCCTATGAAGCGGAGCTGAACTACGCTCAGCAGCTGTACAGCATAGTAAATGAAGATGCTGATATGCAGGAAGCCCAGTCCGCCTTCGATGACAGATATGAGGAGTTTTCCAATCCTCCGGCGTTCAGGATGAATGAGCGGGATTTTCAGGCTCATTTACAGGGTGTGAGGCAGATATTTTTTATATCCTTCCTGGCGATCATGGCGATTGTGATCGCAGTTGCTCTCACATATTCTAAAGAGCTGGTCCTCCAGCTGAAAATCCAAAAGCAGAAAATTCAGGGAATTCTTTCGGGTGAGAACAGCCTGAGCGAACGTATTTCCATTACAACCAACGACGAGGTTGGAGAGCTCTCAGAGCTGATTAACCGATTTATGGATACTCTTGAATCCATGCTGCAAAGCATTGCAGAAAGTTCGAAATCCATCTCCGGTTCATCCCGCTGGGTGAACGAGTCCATCAGTCAGGCCGGAACCGCAATGCACCAGATTGTGAGCTCGGTTGAGCAGATTTCCGGCAATGCCGATGAACAGTCCGGTTCTGTGCAGGCCGCCCGGGACAAG
Source organism: Salinispira pacifica (assembly GCF_000507245.1). Lineage (GTDB taxonomy): Bacteria > Spirochaetota > Spirochaetia > DSM-27196 > Salinispiraceae > Salinispira > Salinispira pacifica. The sequence continues at coordinate 1,654,471 of NC_023035.1, forward strand.
ATCCGTGAAATTCAACACAGCATCGAGCGGATCGGAAGGGACATCGAAAATCAGTCGGCATTCGTCGAGCAGACCGCTGGAGCTATGAATGAGATGGCCGGGAACATCGCATCAGTATCCAAAAACACCCAGGATGCCAACGGACTTGCCGCCACTCTCATGGAGCGGGCACGCAGCGGCGAACTGCAGATCGACCAGAGCATCCAGACCATGTCCGCCATTGAAGATGCCACTTCACAGGTAAACGATATTGTAAAGCTCATCGCCGATGTTGCGGCGCAGACCAATCTTCTGGCCATGAATGCAGCCATCGAAGCCGCCCACGCAGGAGAATCCGGCAGGGGATTTGCGGTGGTTGCGGAAGAAATACGGAAGCTTGCGGAAAACAGCAGCCAGCGTACCCGTGAAATTGAAGATCAGATAAAGCTCATGAGTGAACGTGTGAAGGGCGGAGCTGAAGATACCAGGAAGGCCGGTGATGCATTCCGGAGCATTTTCCAGGGCATTCAGGAAACCAGCCGTTTGATCCAGCAGGTCAGCTCCGCCATGCTGGAGCAGAAGAGCGGTACCGATGAAATCCTTTCTTCGGTTGGATCGGTGGTTGAGGCCACCAACAGCGTTAAAGAACTCACCGGAAGCCTTCAGAATCAGAGTGTGCACATTGACGGAAGCATGGTTGAACTGGTCGATATATCCACCCATATCAGGGAGGCAACCAGCGAACAGAGCAGGAGTAACGGGGAAGTATCGAATATGATAGGCCGGCTGAAGGACAGTTCTGAAGCGAACATGGAAGTGGTGGGCAGTCTGGAGACAATTCTCAAGCGATTTAATCTGAATGGAGACGGAAATGGAAACGACCATATCTAAGTCCCTGGTTCACAAGAGCCGGGATGAAAACGTGCTTCTGGCGAACCTCCGGCGGGTCCTCCCAAGAGCCTTCCGTGAAGAGGACTTTGAAAAATTTCTGGCCCGGACATCGGCATCCGAAGCCTCGGATGTCCGGGGGGTATACAAGCTGATACAGTCCCCTGGAATATTCGGCGGTGTCCCTCATTATGTCATGAAGGAGCCGCTGGGTACTCTCAGATTGAGTCCAGAGGAGTATGAAGCTGTTCTCAAGGCAATTCCCCCGAAAAGCAGGGAACGATTCAAAGAAAGTTACAAACCTCTGTCTCAGAACCCGGAAGCCGATGGCTGCTCTGAACCGGAGGATCGGTCCGCAGCTGTAGATCAGGTATCCAGAATGAATCCGCTGCACAATGGAGACTTGATTCTCAAGGATTTTCTTGAAGATGATCTATTGAACAGGGTAATTAAACATGCGGGGAAAAAAGAATACTACGTAGATAATTCCCTGCAGGCTGACATATCCCGGATACTGGAAAAGTACGGGTATCAGGACCAGCGGGAGATATTTCTCGCAAATCTTGTGGTGGATACTGACCATTCCTTCTTTTTTGAGCATCCCAATGAGCATGTGCCGGGCATCATGATTCTCGAGGCATGCCGGCAGATGGTTGTTGCCTGTGCCCATGAATACGGAAATGTCTCGGCCCGGGGTGCACATATGATTCTGGATGTGATGGAAGCCAAATTCGACGGATTTCTGGAGCTGTACGCACCGGTGATCCTCCGGGCTCATGTTACTTCCAAAAAGATCCAGCGGGGCAGCTGGTCCACGGTGGGGATGGAGATTACCATTCACCAGAACGGCGAGCAGCTGGGCAGTGTCCGGGTCAGCGGTAGCAATGTGGGCGAGCACGTGTTCAAATGGATACGGGAGGGAAAGCGCAGCGAGCTGGAGGAATTGCCTTTTTACCCTCCGGAACATCTGGAGCACACCCTCCTGTTGAAGAAACGGGGCATAGAAGGCTGGCTGGAAGGCCGTCTCCGGCGGATCAATCTCAGGGGCTTTTCCCTTCTCAATGACTGGGCAGAGAAAGTTCACGAGCAGGATGAGATGGATTTTGTTCTGATTGTGGCCGGCATATCCGTAAAAGGCGTGTGCAGCTTCTCTGCAGGTGAGGAGGGATATGATTTTATGATCACACATATGCCCGAAGCTGAGCTGGACAGGCTTGAGTTGATTATCAAGCGCTACTGCAAGGTTCCGGAAAAAGCGGTGTTATAGCCGGCGGGTAATTACAAACAGAAAGGAATACAGTGCACCGAAGCTTGTGAAAAAGGTTCGTGTATGAACATGTTTGACAATTACCACTCTACAGCTGGTGTTAGAAGTTTATCCGGCACTATATCTGTACATCTTGATGGGAAAAATGTGCGCTTTACAAGCTTCCGTGCACTAAAAAAAAGGAAATATCCATGAAATTGAACAACAAAGTAATATTAGTGACCGGCGGGTCAACGGGCATTGGAAAGGCCGCCAGCAGGCTTCTCGCTTCTCAGGGCGCACGGGTCGTTTTTACCGGTCGCAGAAAGAGTGCAGGTGAAGCCTGCGAAAAAGAATTACAGGATGAAAACCTGGATGTACGCTATGTCCCCTGCGATATATCGTCCCGGGAGCAGGTGGATGAGCTGTTCGGAATAATCCGCTCAGAGTATTCTGTACTTCACGCCGCATTCAACAATGCGGGCATTGATGGAGTAAAATCCGAGATTCTTCAGGCCGAACAGAGTGACTGGGATGAAATAATTGCGGTGAATCTCACCGGAACCTTTATGCTGGTTCAGCGGGAACTTGAGATGATGCTTCCCCGGGGTGAAGGCAGCATTGTGAACATGTCCAGTGTATGCGGAACCATCGCACGGAAGGGAAGGGTAGCATACAATGCCAGCCGCCACGGTGTGGAAGCCATAACCAAAACTGCCGCCCTGGAATATGCTTCCTCAGGCATCCGGGTTAATGCCGTTGCCCCTGGATCGGTAAAGACTGATATTTTTCTCAGAAGTACCGGAGGGGATCCGAAAAAGCAGGCCATGTATAATGCAGGCCATCCCATTGGAAGGGTGGGGGAACCTGACGAAATTGCACGGGCTGTGCTGTGGCTGATGACTGACGCACCGGACTTTATGGCGGGGCATACCCTGATGCTGGACGGCGGGTTCACAATTCAGTAAAACGCTCCGATACCAGGGAAATAGCTATGTCTGTTTTATATTTTATATGATGATTATTGAATACTCCGGCCCGGCGGGTATCCCCAGCTCTCCGGAGTGTGCAATGAATCTCCCACATCACCTGTAAGATCGATGCGCCTGATATCCCGAAGACCTCGTCCCGTATAGCTGCTGCGGACATTGCATTTTCGCAGAATTTTCAGGCTTTCATAAATCCGTTCGGTGCTCAGCTCTACGCCGGAGAGTGCCGGAGAAAGTATAAGGTTTATTTGCCTGTTGATATTCAGGCTGATCTGCTGTTTCCATGGCAGGAGACCCCCGGCCGCATAAAGTTCCGCGGACTGGCGCTGGATGTACCTGGCGGCCTGTTGAGAAAGTGTTTGTCGGACAATATCGCTGCGGTAGGTTAAGAGAGCCTCACTTAATGAAGCCCGGCGGCGCAGCCATTCAATCTGGGGTTTAACCACCCGTTCTATGACGATCTGGAACGCAGCAAACATTGAGACGCCAATTACAATTTCCCAAACCATATATACTCCCTATACATTACAAGTATAGTTTTTTAAATATAATTAATATATAACTAATTTTGGTTATTTGGCCGTTCCTGCTCTTCATGGTTGTAGTACCAGCGGATCTTTTCTATCAATTGTTGTTTGGTGTTCACATTGAGTTTTCTTCGCATGGACTTGAGATGGTTTCTGAACGTTTCGGGGGAGATATTCATTCGCCATGCCAGCTCCTTATCGGTCTCAGGATGCTTCATCAGCAGTTTCCCCACTTCCAGTTCTCTTCTGGAAAATCCGGCTTTCTCTAAATCCACCTCTTCCCCGTGAAACTCCTTCAGCTTGTCCCGGTATTCAATGTCTTTTTTTCTGAGGGTTTGAATCCACTGCCATTCTCCCAGAGAGAAGGCCACGAAAAAAAGAATACAAAGGCCATTACGTTGATTCCGGCACTGAAATGTTCGTTTCCGAAGAAGGAAATCAGGATCAGGACATAGATGAGAACGATGATGAATACCGACTTCATGATAAAGTGTTTTTGCAAAAAGCCGTATTTGTAAAACAGATATATTGCAAGGATCATGAATCCCATGCCGTACACGTTTTCCGGTCCGTCAATAATGGAAACTGCAGCTATTACGGTAAGAAAGGCAATATGGGATATTCGTAAGGTTTTCCCGCCAAAGAACTGGAGAAGCGAAAAATATATCAGTCCTATAGCCGGCATAATGAATATCGGTTCTCTGAAGACCCGGCCGGTGAAGCCGTTTTCATCAATAAAAAACCAGGTATTCATGACTGTGACAATAAGACCGAAGCTGATGAACAGCAGGTTGATTCGCTTCTCCATTCTTGCTCTCTATGATGAGACTCAATCAGTGCTCAGTACTTCATGAATGAGTCCTCAATATCCGGTATTGTTCCAGAAAGACATCGTCGTTACCACAGATAATGCGAATACTGCATCCAGACGCATGGCCTGAGCTTTGTTAATCACCTTCATCAACTGTTCCCTCGCCGATGAAAATTCCCATGCACCATTATTCAATGGATTATATTTGTTCTTCGCAAGATCTTCCTCTCTGTCCGCCTGGTAGTCCTGAAGCATCACCAGGGATGCAAGGGCAAGGCCTTTTTCAACCACTTCCTGATTGCCCTTCCGCATGATGTTGTGAAAGGGTTGGAGACGGGAGAGGATATTATTGTCATGTTCCGGATGGTGAAGGAACAGATCCCGTCCACCGTTGCGCTCTGCCATATATACCACAACATTCATAAAACCGGTACCCTCGGGATTCGGGCAATCCGCAAATTTCGGCAGAAGGCCGAACATACGTATCAGCTTATGATTTTTCATTGCTTCGGTCTCTTCATCGCTAAGCCGAAGGGCCGGTTGTACCCTGCTGACAATAGATTCCCAGAGAACCTTTTCCTCATCCAACAGCTCGCCGTTGAGGTGGTTTACATCTTTGAAGTCATTCATATGAACTCCTTAATATAAAAAGATGCTTTTACTATTATACGGCTTCCCGTCTATCTCAAGCGGTGAAAAGGACGCCGGCGGTGAATTAGCTAAAATTGGTCATAGAGAAATTGAAGGGATAGTTGCGTTTTTGAAATTGGAAATGGAGGACGGATGATGTTATTTGTGATCCCGGTTACGGGAATTGAATGGCAGATCATCCAGGTCAGAGTCCCTGGCCCGGATAAGCATCAGCAAACATCGTCCTCATCCAGCCCGTAGCTTTCCTGGGCATGCTGTACGCCCAGAGGTTCCACATGAACCAGCACATCACTCACCTCAGGTACCCGTTCTTTTATGCGGGACTCAACCTTATTGGCAATTGAATGCCCCTCTTGTACTGTGAGATCAGCCTTCACCTCAATGTCCAGATCCACCAGCAATTGGAAATTGATTTTTCTGATTCTGGCCCTGTGTGGGTGATGTACTCCAGGGATTTCCCGAACTGCGCTGAACAGGGTCCGGTATACATCGGGATCATCCAGACCGTCCATCAGCTCCTCGGATGTCTCCATAAAAATGCCGACACCGCTTTTAATAATAATTACACTGATGCCCAAAGCCAGAATCCGGTCAAGAATCGGCAGGGCGAGCAACTGACTCAGCACCACACCCGTCAGCACGGTAGTGCTTAATAGAACATCGTTGCGCATATTCTGGGCGTCGGCTTTCAGCATGGGAGAGTTAATGCGGCGGCCCAGCCTTCCTTTATAAAGGGCCAGAGCAATTTTGCCTGCTATGCTGAACAGGGTTACATAGAGGGCGGCGTTTCCGGGAATTTCCAGAGTTTCTCCATCGATAAGGTGCTTCACCGTACTGATGAACAGCTGAATTCCGGCAAAGGTGATGGTGAACGACAGAAGTTTGGTTGCAATCGTCTCCGCCCGTTGATGACCATAGGGGTGTTCCCGGTCAGGGGGCTTGTTGGCAATGGAAGCTGTGAACAATCCGATCACACTGGTAATAATATCTGTGGCGGAATCGATCCCGTCACCGATCACAGCCAGGCTGTGGGTTAAATAGCCTACGGTGATCTTGGCCCCGGCCAGAAGGGCATTGCCCGCAATTCCCACAATTCCCGCAGTACGTAATTGTGATTCCCGCCGTTGGTTATGTTCATGTTGCCGCTGCATATTGGTCCATTTTATACGTTCAGTAAATATTTTGCGAGAGCTGCTTTGGAGAAAACCTGTCAGAAAATTGAGCTGTGTTCCTGGGGTAAGTTCTTCGGTTCCTGGTATGAAACCCTCAGCGGGGCCGGGTACGGTCTGTGGCGGCTGCGCTGTAGGGATCTTCGGGCCAGAAATGTTTGGGATATTTCCCTCTCAGTTCTTTTCGGACCTCTGGGTAGGTGTGTTTCCAGAAATTCTCCATGTCGGATGTGATCTGCACAGGTCTCCCCGCAGGAGAAAGGAGCTCGATTTCCAGGGCTGTTCCGGCAATTCTGGGAGTTTCAAGCATGCCGAAAAGCTGCTGAATTCTCGCATCTAGAACCACCTTTCCATTTTCATATCTCAGTTTCCGAGGGGAACCGCTGGGCAACTCATATGTTTCCGGTATCCTGATATCAAATTCCGGGACTGCGTCCCAGGGTATCAGCGATGTGAGAACCGACATCATGGAAATACGTTGAAGAGAACCGGAATCAGGATGAGTCGGCAGAAAGGATGGAAGCCAGCGGGCTGAACTATGGCTGAGACTTTCATCCGAAGGATTCGGCCACTTCTCAGAGCTCAGGTCGTTGCCTGCATTGCGATCATACACAAACTGGATCCGGGATTGAAGCTCTCTGGCTTTCCGGGACCATTTGAAAAGCCCCATTCCCTCTCTGTTCACCAGGTCAATCAGTGCTTCCCTGAGATTGTCCATGCTTTTAATATTCAGCGGCGTGGAGGCGAGCTGAATCTTTCCAATATTCCGGAGACGCCGGGCGGACAGGGTGCCATTGCGGTGAAACAGTTCATCTTTCACACTCGACCGCTCATGAATCAAAGCATCGATCTCCTGAGGGGGTAAATGAGACGCCAGGAATATGGTTCCCCCTTTAGTGCTCCGGTGCAGCACAGGGGCAACAATCCATTCCGGTGAAAACAACCGTTCACCGGGATTCATGGCATAGCTTCCCCCGGTAACCAAAATGTATGTTCCGTCCCCGGCATTTCGGGCAAGCCGCCGGGGGTACGCTTCCAGCAGGAGACCGGCTGTGCTGATATCCTCTGTGCCCCCGGGAGGTTTTTCCGGTTGTTTCGGGCCGGAGAGGGCGGAGCCGGAAGACAGAAAACCGGCTGCGGATTTCAGAATTCGTGAGACTTCCCGTCGGATCTCATTGAAGATCCCCGGCTGAACCTCCATGGAATATGTCTGATTATTCCCGGATTCTGTCAGCATTTTTTCAAGAATTTCCACGCGGAAGGATAGATCGGTCCCGTACATACGCCTGGCATCCGGGGTGAACGGATCCCCGGCTTCTATAATCCCCGAGAGAACCGCCGCCCGCTTCAGGAGAGCAGTTCCACCCTTGGAGTACGCCGAGATACACATGGCGGCAAGACGGGGGTCCAGGGGCAGGGAGTGGATCATTTTGCCGAGACCGGTGATTCTTCCCTTGGCATCCAGAGCTCCGATTGCCTCCAGATTTTCCCGGGCATCAGAAATCAGCCGGGAAGGGGGAGGCTCAGGCCAGTGGTATTCATCGGGATCGCTTTGACCCCAGGCGGCAAGGCTGAGCAGAAGACTGCTGAGTTCGGTAACCCGAATCTCGGGCGGATGGAAATCCTCAAGGCGCTCATGTTCCTGCCAGAGGCGCAGCGCCCGTCCTGGTCCAAGTCTCCCTGCACGTCCTGCACGCTGGATTGCCGAGGCGGTGCTGATACGCCTGGTAACCAGCCGGTTTATTTCCATGGAATCGTCATACACAGACATTCTCTGCTCACCGGAATCAATTACACAACTGATCCCTTCAATGGTGAGACTGGTTTCTGCGATATTGGTGGCTATGACGATCTTCCGTTTCCCGTGAACCGGCGGAGCGAGGGCTTTCAGCTGCTCCTTTGGATTCAGACGGGAATAGAGGGGGTGGATAGAGATATCTTCAGGTTCGGATGCAGGAGATCTTCTCAGCCGGGACTCGGCTATTCTGATTTCACGTTCACCCGGAAGAAATATCAGAATACCACCCTCAGTCTCACTGAGCATCTGAATTGCAGCATCAGCGGCATGTTCTGCAATATCGTTACCGGGCAGACAGGGAGAATAAGAAACATCCACAGGAAACTGCCGCCCTTCTGCAGAAAGGAGAGGATACAAGGTGGTGTCCAGACCTGCATGATTCAACGTGGCCGACATAATGAGCAGCCGGAGGTCGGGCCTGAGGGCTTCCATGCTTTCCCTGAGAAAGACATAGCTCATATCTATCTGAACTGAGCGCTCATGGAATTCATCCAGAACAACGGCGGCGCATTCCGGGAGCTCTGGGTTTTCGATGATCTTCTGTACAAATATCCCTTCAGTCATCAACAGAATATCCGGGCTGTCAGGAACACTCTGATCACCCCGGGTGATCCAGCCGATTGCCGCTCCTGATCCGGCAAGGTCCCGAAGACGAAGCGCCACAGCACGGGCTGCTGCCCGTCTGGGCTGAAGAAGAAAAATGGTTTTACCGTTCCGCCAGGGGCTGTTCAGCAGGAACAGGGGAACCAGTGTCGATTTTCCCGAACCCGGTGCCGCCTGAATAATCACTCCGGTGGTGCGGTCGAGAGTCTCAATGATCTGATTCCGGATTTGTTGAACCGGATATGAAGGAAGTTGTTTCATACGAGGGGAGAAGAGAGTTCACCCCCCCGCTACAGGATCTGAGTCCCGAATTGCAGGAGGGTGAATAACTGAGGGAGAATGAATCAGGATTCTTCGCCTTCAGCCTGTGAAGCTTCGGTTTCAGGTCCGTTTACTTCATACTCCTCTTTGAGAGTTTCAATGTATGAAGTTATGGCTTCCTGTTCCTGTTCCTGGGCAAGATAGTTGCTGATGGATTCCTTCACTTCTTCAAAGGGAGCGGTTCCCGCTTCGCTCTTTTCGCTTACCTTGATGATGTGGTATCCGAACTGAGTCTGAACGATATCGCTCACTTCTCCTTCTTCAAGAGCAAACGCTGCCTCTTCGAAGGGAGGAACCATATCACCCCGGGAAAAGCTTCCCAGACTGCCGCCGTTGGCTGCGCTGGGGCCTTCGGAATACTCCTCCGCCAGTGCTGCGAAGTCCTCACCGGAAGCGATTTTTTCTGCAACCTCATCTATTTTCTCACGGGCTACCTGACGTTCTTCCTCGCCGGCATCTTCCGGGAGCTGCACAAGAATGTGGCTGGCGGTGATTGATTCGGGACGCTCAAAGAACTGGGGATTTTCTTCGTAGAAAGTCTCCATCTCTTTATCTTTTATCTTGATCTGGCTGGTTACTTCCTCTTCCAGAAACTGCTGGATGAGAAGGAACTCTTCCATTTCCGCCTGAAAGGATTCAACTGTGTATCCCTGCTGTTCCAGAACCTGGCTGAACGAATCTTCATCCGGAAACTGGGAGCGCACCCGTTCCATTTCAGAATCCATGATGCCTTCTTCCAGACTGGTGCCGGCATTCTGTGCCGCTTTGTAAAGGATCTTCCGTTCGATCAATTGGGTGCGTACATTTTCTGTAAGCTGGGCACGCTGTTCATCGCTGACAGTTTGTCCCTGGGCTTCATACTGCGAGATGGTGCGGTCAACCTGGGTATCAATCTCATCCTGGCTGATGCTGATGCTTTTATCCCCGGTGGAACATCCGCTGAATATCATGACTGCCGCCAGAAGTGCTGCGGCTGTGAAACGAAGTGCTGATTTCATAAAAATCCTGTCCTAATACATGTAAAATTGTCCGGGTAATATCCCCCTTCCATGTACCATGGAATGGAGAACCGGTAAAGTGACTACTTTACCAATAAAAAGTTTCTTCGGCTACCGTTACAATCCACCTCCGGAAAAGCCTGATATTCTCTATGTAGAGTGCATGTCCTCGTTGTCTTCTTCCATAAGATAGAATTAAAGAATACTGCGGCTTGCTAAGGCCGCTGATACATGAGATTGTAGATAGTAGCCTCAAATTGTGGGCGTACCGTCCCCAATGGCAGACCGGTTCCGTCGGGTATTCCCGTTATGCGGCTCATTTCCGGATTACCCCGGATTACCAAAGACGCCAGAAGGATCACCGGCCGGAGTATTTGAATGCCGGAGTGTTGGAAGGAGTGAACAAATGCAAAACCAGTTGCCGAACCAATTGCCAAACCCGTTGAGAAAACGAAGACAGCCATTCTCCCCCCTGTATCTGGGAAAAATATCCCGGTCCCCGGGACAAAGGACGCGCTCTGTGTCCCCCCTGTTGCTGCTTCTCGGAATGCTGGCAGCCGCGGCTGTTCTGTTCTCCGGCTGTGCAACTCCTGAAGCCAGGGCTGTGCGACGGGGAGATATTGAGGATCTGGAGAAATTCCTGGCCAAGGGCGGCGATGTAAACGAACCCCAGCGGGACGGGCGAACCCTTCTGCATGTTGCCGCCGAATACGGCCAGAGCGAGAGCCTTGAATTTCTTCTGGCAAACGGCGCGGAACCCGATCCTAGGGATCCCGGGGGAATCACTCCCTTTTATCTGACCATGGCTATCGGCAGGGTGGACATGGGGCGATCCCTTCTGGAAGCCGGAGCCGATCTTCGGACAGAGACTTCTGAGCTCCGCACCCCGCTCTTTCCTGCTGCAGCCGGCGGCCATGCAGAGGCAGTGGAGTTTCTTCTGGATTTCGGACTTGATCCCGACCATCGGGATGCACAGGGGAGAAATCCGCTGCATATGCTGGGAAAGAACAGCCTGACCGGGATTGCCGGTACACTCATAGCCGAAGGTGCGGATGTCACAGCCCGTTCTTCCAGCGGATCCGAGCTGCCGGTTCACACAGCGGCTTCTGCAGGCGCCTATGAGCTGGTTGAACTGTATGTCCGGGCCTCCTCACCGGAAATTCTCTCGGCCGAGGACAGCCATGGAGATCGGCCGCTTCACCGGGCCATGAACTCTTCCATAAACAGCAGATCTTCCCTGAACACAATGGACTCTATTCTCTCTTTGGGTGCGGATCCGGCCGTACCGGACGGCGAGGACAGACTTCCCGTGCGAATTGCGGTGGAAGAGCTGGATTCCCGTCATCTTCAGCTGCTGCTGGGCTACGGTGCATCACTTCCCCGGTATGTTCGCGACGGACGGCCGGGCAAAAGCGCCCAGCGCACCGGTCTGCTGCACATCGCCGCCAGAAGGGGCACAGACGATACCGGACGCATCCTTCTGGAACGGGGGACCGACCCGGATCTTATTGATGACGACGGTGATACTGCGTTGATGATCAGTGTAAGAGAAGAGAAATGGGATTTTTTCCAATTGCTTATCCAATACAATGCCAACCCGAATATTTTCGACATGGAGGGGAAATCCCCGCTTCTGGTGGCTTTAAACCGCAGCAGTCTTCAGTCCGAGGGGCTGAACTCCATGACCCAAACCCTCATTCAGCGGGGGGGCGTTCTGCCCAATAACTACTCCCTGCTGATTCCGGTGCTGGAAAATGCAGTGGCGAACGAAAACATCGAAGTTGCCCGGCTGCTGTTTAACCGCGGAATATCCGGGTCTGCCGCCGGGGAAGACGGAGAACCGCTCATTTTTACTGCGGTGCGCAATGCCGATGCCGACATGCTGGAACTGCTGCTCATAGCAGGGGCAGATCCCAATGCACGAAATGAGGAAGGTCTCACGCCCATTATGCTGCTTGGTGACAATACCAAGCTGGGAGAAATCCGGGATATCCTGCTACGGGCTGGAGCCATAGATCCTGATGAGGAAAACTCCGGAACTGCGGGCAGTGAGGAATCTGAGGATCCGACAAAGAAATCAGAAGATCCAACCAAAAATTGAGCAACACAACGGCAAGAGGCGAGTGATTTTCATCTGCCGGTTCAGGAGCTGAAATGTCATATATTAAACCTGCCGCATTAAAAAAGGGAGACCGGGTAGGGGTGATCTCCCCTTCGGCGGGCCTTCCTTCCCTGTTTCCCCACATATTTGATGAGGGAATCAAGAATCTGCAGGAACTGGGCCTGGAGCCTGTTGAGTTTCCCACAGCCCGGATGGATGCGAAAACGCTCTATGAAAACCCCGCACTCAGGGCCCGTGATGTAAACGCGGCTTTTGCCGATCCGTCGATTCAGGGGATTATTTCCAGCATTGGAGGAAGCGACTCCATACGGATTCTTCCCTATCTGGATCTTGATGTGATCCGGGATAATCCGAAATTTATGATGGGATACTCAGATTTTACAAGTCTTCACAGCTGGATACATCAGCAGGGGATAATAACTTTCAACGGTCCATCCATCATGGCGGGGTTCTCCCAGTTGAAATCATTTTCTGAAGAGTATCAGAATTATATTAATCGCTTTCTATTTGATGCGTGGGAAGAGTTTGAACTGCCGGATTTTCCTTCCTACAGTAACGGCTATCCCGATTGGCGAAAGACGGAAAACAGAGGCCGTATATTTCAATCCGGAACAGACAATGGACGGCGCTGGCTGCAGGGATCTCAAATCTCCAGGGGCAGACTCTTCGGCGGCTGTATAGAAGTTCTGGAAATGAATAAGGGCACGGATTACTGGCCGGCGAAAGAATTCTGGAACGGCAGAGTTCTTTTCCTGGAAACCAGTGAGGAAAAACCTCCAGTCGACTATGTACGGTATTCTCTACGGAACTACGGCGCCATGGGAGCATTGGAAAGGATCAGCGGTCTTCTTATATCCCGGCCCCGGGATTACAGCGACAAGGAGAAAGCCGATTTGGATTCCGCCGTACTCTCGGTGGTCAATGGTGAATTCGGTTTAAAAGATTTAAATGTGGTGAGCAATATGAGTTTCGGTCACACTGATCCCCAGGTAATATTACCCCAGGGTGGGGAAGTGCTCATGAATCCTTCAGATTCAAGCATCAAAATTGCCGATCCGGTTTTCGAATACTAAGGCTCCGGGATACCCGGAGACCTGACTGTCAGTTTTCCGAAACCTTCAGCTCGTTGTGAATCTGTACCTCATCCCGCGTGTTAACCTTCACGATCTCTCCGGCTCTTTGTAATTCAGCTTGGTCTTTCACCTTACCAATGAGGTGGATACCTCCGCCGTTGCCCTCATCGGGGCGGAAATCAATGGATATGTTGGATGAACTGTCCCGGGATACCTGAGGATCATCAATAATTGCCTGCTGCAGGTATTTTTCCAGGTCCTTCTTTTCCATTTCATCCCATCGCGTAGCAGAGAACGCTGCGAAAATTCCCGGAGGAGCTGTTTCGTATCCTGAGTTTAATGGGGTGTGCATGTTGACCTCCTTAAAATACAATAAATCTGCTTTCACCTTTAAACATACTCATCCCTCCTGCAAAGATCAAATTGGGAGGGTCCGCACTGACTGGATGTAATTTGACCGTCCACGTGAATGATGTAAACCACCGATGCGGAGTAACAATTAGTTAAAAATACGCATATGTAGTTTATAAGTAAAAAATATACAAAAATGTACTGTTCTTTTCTGTTTATCTCTCTAGTCTTTTTTGCAGGTATTCGTTTCCCAATTTTGTACACTCGCCTAAAGGTATATCAGGAAATTAAATATTCCATCGTATATGCTGGAAAACCATGCATATCTCACACTCACACCTAAGATCCCGGAACTGGCACACAAATTGCATATGATTTTGTATAAGAAATTTTAGATACATTCCGTCCCTGCCTGAAAGGCTTTTTCACTGGAGGGGCGGCGGGTTTACGGGAGGCGGTATGAATGTGCTTGTGGTGGATGACTCAACCATCATGCAAAAAAAGATTTCTCGAATTTTCAACGAACACCCTGAAGTACAGAAGGTAACGACTGCGGGAAATGGCACACAGGCTATTGAATGCTTTCGAAGCGGAGCTCCCCATATCGTTACCCTTGATATTACCATGCCTGAAATGGATGGTCTGAGTTGTCTTCGATGGATGATGGCGGAAAACCCGGACTGCATAATTTTTATCATTACTGCACTGAACGATGTCGAAACCGGTCTGAGAGCTTTAAAACTAGGTGCCAGAGGATACATCAAGAAACCGTTTAAGAGCAGTGATCTTCTGGGAGAAATTCAACGCTTGGTGGTGCCGGCCTGAAAGGCAGTTTCTTCATGGGATTGCGTTCAGTAAAGGAGATGAGGGGAAGATGGATGTAAATGAAATGAAAGCCTTTATTCGTGTAATAACAGAGTATTTTGAGCAGGTAAGTGGTGAAAGTGCGCAAATGGGAGTGCCCTATGTGAGGGTCTCCAATGAGGCAACACTCTCATATACTGCCATCATTGCGGTTTCAGGGTCAAAACGGGGCGGCATTTTTTTCACATCGGGCCTTGATATGCTCAGGGATCTGGCGGATGAAATTTTGGGGGATCAAGTGGGCGATGACGAGCTTGGAGATCTTGCCGGGGAGGTCACAAATACGATTTCCGGCAACCTGCGCAGAACTTTCGGGAGTGAATATATTATCTCAGTGCCGGTTGTGATGAGAAATTCCATGGAAAGTATCCGCCACCATCTAACACACCCGGTAATAATGATTCCTATTGAATGGCGAAGCAACCAGGCTCTTCTGGCAATTGGATTGGAATAGGGGAAGACATTGACAACTGAAATGATCGACATTTTATGGGTGCTCTTTGCATCTCTCTTGGTATTTATTATGCAGGCTGGTTTTGCAATGGTGGAATCGGGTATGACCCGATCGAAAAATTCCATCAACGTTGCAATCAAGAATCTGACCGATTTAGGTGTTTCATTCCTTGCATTCTGGTTATTCGGATTTGCCCTGCTGTTCGGAGCAAGTGAAAACGGGTTTGCAGGATCTACAGGATATTTTCTGAATCTCTCTATTCAGGAAAATCCCGTGTGGACCGGGGTGTTTTTCCTTTTTCAATCCATGTTTTGTTCCACTGCTGCAACTATCGTCTCCGGCGCAGTAGCAGAGAGAATGAAGTATGCCTCTTATATTATTTCAACAATTCTCTTGGCTGCTTTGATCTATCCGATTTTTGGTCATTGGAGCTGGGGCAGCTTGTGGCAGGGAAACAGTCAGGGTTGGCTTGAAGCAATGGGATTTGTGGATTTTGCCGGGAGTACCGTTGTGCACAGTGTGGGAGGATGGATCGCCCTTGCCGCATTGCTCATTTTAGGACCCAGAAAAGGAAGATTTTCCGAACCGGGAGAGATGGTTACAAAAAAATCCGCCGACCAAAATATTCCAGCAAGTAATATACCCATGGTGGTGCTTGGAGTAATTCTGCTCTGGTTCGGTTGGTTCGGATTTAACGGCGGGTCAACGCTTGCTCTCACGGAAAACGTACCTTCAATCCTGGTGAATACCGCACTATCGGCGTCGGCGGGCATGGTTGGAGCCCTGCTTCTGGGGTGGCCGTTTTTTCGCAGGCCGGATGTAAATTTGGTGCTCAATGGAGCCTTGGCAGGCTTGGTGGCAATCACTGCAAATGCCCATGCCGTCGGTGAACTTCAGGCGGTAGTTATCGGTCTTATTGGAGGTGCAATCATGTTCGGGAGCAGCCGTCTCCTTGAATTTTATCGAATTGATGATGCGGTTGGTGCAATACCTGTACATTTGTTTGCAGGAATTTGGGGTACACTTGCGGTGGCATTATTCGGTGATCCCGAAATTCTGGGAACGGGATTGCCTTTTTGGGAGCAGCTTCTTGTACAGGCTCTGGGTATCGGTGCTTCCGCAGCATGGAGTTTTGTTACGGCAGTTGTTCTTTTATGGATCATAAACAGGATATGGCCTTTGAGAGTTCCTGCGGAACATGAACAGGCGGGATTGAATATTTCAGAGCATGGGGCTTCAACAGAAATTCACGATTTTTTTCGAGTTCTTGAAAACCAGGCCATTACCGGAGATATGAGTCTGCGGGCACCCGTTGAACCCTTTACCGAAGTTGGTCAAATTGCCCATAGGTATAATTCTGTGCTTGATAAGCTGGAAAACAGCACCATGGCACGGGATGAGTTTATTCAGTTCCTCAGCAATATCAATGACGGTATTCTGGTGGTGGACAGGGAGGGCCGCATTGCTCCGTATTACTCTCTGGCTGCTGAAAAAATATTGAAAACCTATCGGCTTGAAGGGAGAAACATTGAAGATATCTTTTCACAAATTCTGCCGAAAGATGTGATGAAGCAATTCAGCGATTTCTTCGAATTGCTTTTCCAGGATCATATCGATATTGCCACACTGATGAAAATGAATCCAATGAGTAAGGTGGAGACGTTCTTTGATAATGGAAACGGCAGCATAGTTTCCAAATTTCTTACTGTTTCATTTATTCACTTGCGGCAGCATGATCAGGATCCTCAGCGGATAATGCTGGTAATCTCCGATACCACTGAAGAAGAGGAACTGAGCAGAGCCATGCAGGCTTCAAGAAAGGAATATGAAAGCAATATGGAACTCTTTTATAAGCTGATTCATGTGGATCCGGACATCCTGATGGAGTTTATCAATTCAAGTGAAGAGCACCTTCTGAGCATCAATGATATATTGAAAAATGATCAACCGCTGGATACCCGGCTTCATAAAATTTTCAATCTTACTCACAGTATCAAAGGTGATGCACAAACCATAGGGCTTGATATTGTTGCCGATGAAGCCCATCGTCTTGAAGATGCAATGACTGAAATGAAAAAGGTCGCCAGGCTGAAGAATTCTGATTTCCTTGAATTGGCAGTGGGAATCAGCCGCTTGAAAAAGCTCATTGTTCAATGCAGAGAACTGGTACGGCGGTTGCAAAACTTCCAAACCGGATATCTGCGTCTGAACGAATCTGCCCCGAACAATCAGACTGAGCATTGGTTGGGCAAGAAGCTGTATGCTCTGGTTCATCATCTTTCAAGTGATTCAGGACTGGATGTGAATCTCAATACAGCAGACTTCCACATAGAGGATATTCCGGAAGATATGGAAACGCATGTGAAGGATATTCTTATCCAGCTCATCAGAAACAGCTTCGCTCACGGATTCGAGAGTGCAGATGATCGACGAAATCAGGGTAAACCCGGCACCGGAAGCATTAATATGTTTTCTTCCCTTCAGGATGGTGAACTTCAGATCGGTTACCGGGATGACGGTCGTGGGATTGACTTCAGCGCATTGAGTGAAGCCCTCTGGAAAAACGGAATTCTCAGCCGGAAAAAAGCTGATTCAATGGATCAACGGGAATTGGTGAATTATCTTTTTACGCCTGGTGTGAGCACGAGTACTGACAGCTCTCAAACAGGAGGCAGGGGAGTCGGTCTCAGTCGGGTACAGGAAATCCTCAAGGGAATACGGGGCCGGCTACGGGTGAAAAGCAGGAAAAGTGAGTTCTGCGAGTTTATTATCCGACTGCCGGTCAGTACCAGGGATTCGGGACGTGAAACAACCGGGCAACCGCAGCTTATACGGTAAACTGCCGCACCTCTGAAGCAATCCGTGATATCTGGTCCGAGAGCTTCACAATGCTGTCATTCAGGTTGGTCACGGATGTGCTGATTTCACTGCCTCCCTGGGAAATCTCCCGGATGGCGTCGGAAACAGTGGAAGATATTTCGCCGTTCTGGTCATTTACCGAGTTCAAATCTTTCACTGCATCATCAATTCGGGTGCTGCTCTGATTCACCTCGGCAATGGCGTCCCGGATTGAGATAATTGCATTGGTGATTTCCTGCATTCCCATGGATAGTTCGGTGACGGTTGAGCGAATCTCCTCATAGGATTGCACCACCGCATTCGTTGACTCATCAACTTTGTCAAAAACACCGATTGTTCCCTGAAATGCCTCGGATATGTGATGAATTTGACTCACACTCTGCTGCAGAGAATCGTGAATGGTTTTGGAATTTGCGGAAGCGCTTTCGGCGAGCTTTCTGATCTCATCGGCCACAACTGCAAAGCCACGACCCTGCTCACCGGCATGGGCGGCTTCAATGGCGGCATTCATGGCCAGAAGATTGGTTTGTGAAGCTATGTTGCTGATCACCTCAGCGGCTGAAATCATGGTATCAGTCTGCTGGGAAAGGGTGTGGATAAGCTGACTAACCGAATCGATATCGTTTCGGGTGCGGCCCACCACCTGGGTAAGCTCCCTGCTTTGCTCGACCCGCTCTTCAACCATGGAATTGATGCTTCCCGCCTGTGCGTTCATCTGCTCCACGGATGCTGAGGTTTCTTCAATGGCCGAAACCTGTGCGCTAACCTGGTTTCTCAGGCCTTCCAGAGAAGAGCTGATTTCCTTGATAACCCCTGCAGTACGGGTAATATTCCCGGATAAATTCCCCATGGTTTCCCGTACCGAATGAATGTTCGCGGAAATCTGGGTGACAGATGTTGAACTTTCCTGAGAACCTGAAACAATTTCCTGGTTCTCTGTTTCCATTTTGAGGGTTCCCACCTGGACCACCTCAATAATCTGTCTGAGTTTCCCTACGAACGTGTTGAAAGATCCTGCCAATGCGCCAGTTTCATCCCGGCTCTCGATCTGTATTTGACGTGTGAGATTCGCATCTCCCGAGGCGATTTCTTCCAGCTGGAGCTGAATTTGTTTGATAGGTTTAATAATATTCCGCACAAGCAGCCACACCACCAGGCCGGATATGATAATTCCCAGTATAGTGGCGAACACCGTGACCCGCAGGCTCTCTGTCAGGAAAAACGATACGCTTTGGTCCGGAACCAGTGAGAACAGATAGTAATCAGAATCAAGAATCTGGTTGGTGCTGGCCAGCATCAGTTCATTGCCGACCTCGGTTTCAATGTAGGTTTCCGTCTCCAGTCTTGTAAGTGCCTCAGCGGGGATCAGCTCGGTGAGATTTGAGCCGGTGAGCCCGCTGTCGCTTGAAATAAGAATTTTCCCCCGGGAATCCGCCAGGGTAATAACGGTGTTACCGTTCTCACTGGTGTACTCAGAGAACTCCTGTGCCAGGCCGGAGACATCCAGTCCAACACCGCCTACTCCGATAATCTGTGAGTTCATCCTGATGGGAACATTAATAAACAACGAGGTGGACTGCAGGTTTTCATTGTAATCCAGGTTCAGCAAGTACTGCTCGCTGCTTTCAAGAATGTCGAAAAACCAGCTGTCATCCGGGTTGTTTTCATCCACAACGGTGAGAAGCCGCTTTCCGTCCGCCCAGTAATTACCGCTGTCCCGGCTAACCAGGAATGTGGTGAAGTAATCGAAACTGGTGGTGAGCATATCAAGATGTTCCAGGGCAAGATCCTGCAGCTGAGCATCCTCTTCACCCGTGCTGATCCATTCCCGAATCATCGGATTTTCGGTGATATTTCTGCTGCTTTCAATGGCGCGGGAAACGCGGACTTCCACTGGAGCCGCGAGAGTTCCGCTGATATTCGTGATGTACTCAGGTTTAATCTGACTGTTGAAAATCTGAGCGGTAAATAGATAGCCGCCGAATCCTGCACCGGCTATACCAACCAGCACTACAAGAATGGTCGGAATCAGAATCTTCTGTAAAATACTGCGCTTCATACCAACAATTATGAGACTGCTGTTCGGGAAATGCAAATAACACAGAAAGATCTCCTTCACCTGCATATCATCAAGTATGAAGTATTGAAATAGTGTTAAAAAACGGTTAGAAAGCCTTTAGTTGACGGTTAACTGCAGTGCATTGCAGCACATAGAAATGCCTTTGCCCCGGGGAAAGGCGGATTTGGAGAACTGAATGGATGAGTTGAATTTAGTGGCGGAAAACGTCCCTCTTTTTACACAGATTTGGAACGGATTCACCCAGTTGCTGAACATTGTCGGCGGACTGGGGGTGTTTATTTTTGGGATGAAGATCCTCAGTGACGGTCTGCAGAAGGCTGCAGGCCGGCGCATGCAGAACATTCTGGATAACATGACCGGTAAACCGGTTTCCGCCATCTCCACCGGTCTGGTGCTGACCAGCATTATGCAAAGTTCCTCTGCCACCACAGTGATGGTAGTCTCGGTTGTAAACGCAGGTCTCTTGAGCCTTGCCGGAGCCGCCGGGGTGATAATGGGCGCAAATATCGGAACCACCCTTACGGCATGGATTGTCTCATCCATAGGTTTTAAAATCAGTGTTGCATCTTTTGCCCTCCCGGTAATAGCGGTGGGATTGCCCTTGTTAATCAGCAACCGGTTTAAAAACAAAGGGGTTGCCGAGGCACTTGTGGGATTCGGCATACTGTTTATCGGTCTGGGTTTTTTGAAAGAGTATATGGCCACCGACGAAATGAAGGAATTTATCCGCGGATTTATCCAGCTGATACAAGTGGATACATATATCCTGAAGTTTCCCGTTTTTGTGCTCCTGGGTACTCTGCTTACCGTTCTGGTTCAGTCTTCGTCTGCTGCCATGACCATTACCCTGACCCTCATGAGCATCGGCGCGCTTACCTTTGAACAGGGAGCGCTGATTGTACTTGGTGAAAATATCGGCACCACCATCACAGCATATCTTGCCAGTCTCGGGGCGAATATCAATGCAAAGAAAGCATCCCGGGTACATTTGATCTTCAACCTCGCAGGAGTTACCTGGATGTTTGCCGCCTTCTACGGTTTCACCTGGATTGTGACAGCCATTATTCCCGATGGAACGGTCCTCTTCGGAAATGCGGATTCAGCCCTTTTTCAGCTGGCCCTCTTTCACAGCTTGTTTAACGTGACCAACACCCTCATTCTTATGTGGTTCATTCCCCAGATTGTATATCTTGCAGGACGCATGGTGGGCAAAGGCGGAGAAAGTGCCGACTCGCTGAAATTCCTCTCCCACGGGTATCAGGAAGTCAGCGACGCTCTCATATTTGAAGCAAAGCGCTATCTGGAAAAGCTGAGTGGAACTGTGAAACGGATGACTCTGCGCTTTGTGGAATTGCTGGATGACGGAAAGCCTGATGTGAAAGAATACATGAGTCTCCAGCAGCAGGATGAGGATGAGACTGATGAGCTTGAAGAAGAGCTTTCCAGGTTTCTTTCAGATCTGTCGGAAAAAGAGCTTTCGATTGATCATCATCAACAGCTTAATGAAATGATACGGGTGGTGGCTGAACTGGAACGAATCGGTGATGAAGCCCTTTCGCTTATCGGGTTATGGAAAAAGCTTGCCAAGCGCAGCATCATCCTTGAATCTGATCAGAAAAAAGAGCTTGGGTCCTATTTTCATACCGTAATGGAGCTGATGAACCTCGTTTTTGACACGGTGATTTACCGGAAACAGGAATGGTCTCAAGAGCATTTTTCCGAGGTCCGCCAGCGCTGTGAAAAACAGCAGAAAAAGATTGAAAAGGGAATCAGAAAACGATTGAAATCAGGAGCCCATGTCCGGCTGGAGCTGGTATATCTGGATATCACTCACACCCTGGCAAGCATTAAGACTCAGTTGAATGAAATTCTTCATGGAGGTCTTGAAGAGTATGGTACCCCAGAGTAGGCCGCAGTGAGTAGACCCCAGTGAGGAAAACGCCGCCCGGTGAAGCCCCGGCGGCAGATTCCAGGATAGTTCTCCGGTATTTATTCGCCGTCCTTCACAAGCCATATCAGCAGTGCAAGGGCACACAGGTTCGCTGCAGCGGAGACGGGACCGATTCCCCATAATCCGAAGCGAAGGTACATTGCCGGACCTGTTGATGCGGCAATAGTCGACCCCAGAAGTCCGCCTGCAACGCCCAGAGCAAGCACCCGGCCTCTTCCCTCAGGATACTGTTCGCTTAAGAGGGGAAAGTTGCTCACAGTGGTAAACTCAAAAAAGAACCGCGGAATAATCAGTCCCGCAAGGGCGGGGATGAGAGAAATATTCAATATCGGAAGCAATATGAACCCCAGACTCATTCCCATGGTTCCGTACATGAGGCTCCTGCGCTTGCCAATCCTGTCTCCGGCTGTACTCACCAGAATACTTCCTGCCCAGTCGGCAATCCCCAGCATGAGCGCAACCTGTCCAAGCCGGGAGGGGGTGAGAGAATACTCGGTTTCCAGAAAAATTCCGTGGGATATCATCAGATGAAACAGAGCGAAAAAATTGAAAAAGTTCACTCCGATTGCAGCCCAGGCTGACCGGCGATTGGGGCCTAAATGCAAGAAGGCCCGGATGCGTTCCATTCGGCTGGGTTTCACCGGCTGGACTGAATTCTCTCCGGCCTTTGCCGTCTGAACGGCATCTTCCTCCTCCCGGCCGTGCCGGGAAGGTAGGACAAACATGCATACGGCGGATATCAGCATTCCCCCTGCAAGAATGTAGAGGGGCAGCTTCCATCCGCTTTTCTCGATAAGGACCCCGATTACCGACAGGCCGAATATGCCCGCCAGAGCCCATGAATACTCCAGAATCCCAAGGTATCTGGATCGTTTATGGTAGGGGAGGAGTGCGCTCAGGTAGGAATGGGCGTTTGGAGCAAAGCCTCCCTGTCCGGCTCCCCACAGCAGCATGGCCAGTACAAGCCAAAAGAGATTGCCCGCCGCAGCGAACAGCAGAATTCCCGATGCGATTAGCAGCAGATTCACCTGCATAATTCGACGGTACCCGTATCGGTCGGCCAGTCCCCCGATAATAGGTGCAACGAGCCCGGACAGGTTGCGTACGCTTACCAGACGGCCCATGGTCAGCCCGGTGAGACCCGCACCGGATGCGTACACCAGCAGGTATGGGTTGAATAACTGCGTGGCGGTATCCACGAAGAACTTGGCCAGAACGGCGATTGCAAGCATTGCACCCACCTGAACAGGTGCCTGTGCTGATGAGTTTTCTAACTGATGTGATTTTTCCCGCATCCCCGGAGCATACACGAAAGCATGCCCGGGCAGGAAGCCGTCTGCCCCATGAAAATTCTCCCGGCGATTACCAATCACAAAATTCCTATCACAAAATACCTATCGCAAAAGCTGATATCATTATTGGTTCCGGGATGCCGAAAATACTACCATTGATGATGTGTACAATTCCCAGGCTTTACAAAATACTGTTCTGTGTCCTGATGAGTGTCCTGGCCTCTCCGGAAAATCTCATCGCCGACACAATTCCCCTGTCCCTCACCGGCGCCATATATCCCTCTCCGGACCCGTTTACTCTGGATGCCCGGGCAGCCCAGCTGTGTATCAATCTGCTGAGGCAGGAAATGTTTCTGTTGGGAACCAGCGATTCTTCATCTCCGGGAGTTGCCAGGGAGGATTCGCCGGAAGGATTACCAGAAAGATCATCGGAGATTCCCCGGTCCGGATCCCAAAAGCAGATAAACCGGGTCCGGAGGGTTTGGGCACGGCTGGTGGAAGTTGACCGGGAAATGCCTCCGGGACACCGGAGACGCTACATTATCGAAGTGAACGGTGAACCGTTGGATATGTCCAGCCACTTCATAGAATGGAACGGAAGCATGGTAAATCTCCAGCTGCTTTTCACATACCGTAACCAGTACCCTCCACGGGGGCTGAATTACCGTGCTGATAAATGATTGGGATTACATCAGTACTTCCAAAGCTTGAGTATGCCGCCGGGCATGGGGATAAACCCTTCATTGACCATCTGTTTGCCGAGTTCACTGGACTGGGCGGGACCGTCATCAATCCGGTGGATGGTAATTCCCTTCCGGGCAACCGGGAGCTTGATCAGGTGATTCCGGAAGAAGCTGATGATGATGCTTTGCAGCGTTTCCATGCTGCAGATTCTCTCCGTCTGTTCTCCGTCTGATATATCTGAATGCGTTTCAATAGAAGTCTCAGCCGGATACAGCCGAATCTCTTTTCCGTTGCCCTGGATCTCTGCGAGTTTGAAAGAGTTTTCATTCACTGAAAGAAAGATCAGAAAATTGTGGACACTGCGACGTTCGTCAATCAATTCCGGAAACAGACAGGGATCTGCGGCATTCAGCCAGTACCAGCCTCTCTGTTTGGTCGGGCTATCTGTCTCTGATTGCTGACCTGGACGGTAATTTTTCCGGGAAACCAGTTCATTCATGGCGAACTGGATTCCCCTTCGCTGATCGCACAGCTTACCGCCGATAATTTCCCCGGAAAGCTCCATGAGACGCAGAGCAGGCAGTAACTCTTTCCAGGAGAATGGCCTTCCTTCGTCCTCAAGGGTTCTGCGGTCAACGATTCCATGTCGCAGAAAGAGACGGTACACCCTGTTTTTCAGTGCTTCAAGCTTACTTCCCGGATCTTCCGATGGCTGGGGCGAGCCGGTGAAGGTTTGATTCAGGGAAACCGGAAAGAACATTCCCGACAGTTCCCGACTCCCGGCAGGGGAGTTTCGGCGAGATACGGGGCAACGACACTGGCTCCGGGATTGCCGCCCCGCATTGCTGTTTCCCACAGCCGTAAAGCCGCTGAGCGCTTGGAGCTGATGCCCTCAGACAGGTCCTGCTGATAGTCATTTTCGTTTGTCGGGCTGCTGCCCGGCGTTTTTTCCCGGGGTGAGGAAAGTTTTTCTGCGGCAGTACCCATGGCCTGAAAAGAATCGTTCATGAGATATCCCTGCCGGAGTAATTCCCAGGTTTGGCCGGCAGTCAATTCTGAAACCGCCGCTGGGGCTGCTGCTTGTTCATCTCCAACCCGGGGAAAATAATCAGAAGAATCTTCCCTGGATGCGAAACACAGTGTTTGCGGCCCGGTACAGGTCCAGACCATGTCACGTTGCCTGAACACTCCTTCTCCAAGCGCAGGGGATACTGTAGCCAGCCGGGCTTCAAAAAGCCCTCTGCGCAGCAGCCCGGCGTTCAGCTCCCGACCGGAAAGGGATTCAAACAGTCGTGTATAGCCTTCTTCATCGGCGGCAGGAAGATGTGGGAGGGAATCAGAGGGCAGGGGAGACACATGAATACCCTGAAGTTTTCTGTTGACCTCCTGTAATTCCGTGAGCGTCAAAGCTGCGCTGTACTGACGCATATTCCTGCGCCGCATCCGCAGAAGACGCTCCAGGGTTTCCCGAAGGCAGATACTCCGGCTGCCCGGTTCACCGCTTTCAAGTTCCAGAACCTCATCGTAATCTATGATCCCGGTGAGTATGTCCTCCCCCCAAAGACTCATAAATTTCTCATGGGCAACAGGCCCCTGCCACCCCAGCCATTCCAGCGCCAGCTTCTCCCGGGAAACAGGAGAACAGCTGCTGTGCAACCAGATGGGGCCAGCCTGGGTATCCCGGAAAAAGCCTTCCCGGGAAAGAAACCGGAAGAGTTCCGCAGATAGATTTGAATGATCTGAACGGATGGGTGCAGCAGCAGGCTCGTCTCCATCCTGTTCATCCTTGTGTTCCAGTGCCTGTTTGAGCTCGCTGAGCTCTTCCTCTGAAATAATCCGTCGATCGCTGAGATAGAGCTGCAGCTCCTCAGTATTGCCCGGGGCGTATTCGGGGATGAGTCTGCGCATTTTATCCAGATATTCCCTGAGTATCTCCTGCGGGATTTCCGGGAGAGGTTCGGCGGATTGAATAAGAGTTCTCAGCCACCACAGGCCCTTCCCTGTGGACTCTCCCGAAGGCAGTTCCATGCTGTCATCCGCATAGAGATATTCATTGTTCAGCTGCCACATAATGTCTGAACTGAAGGGTCCGGGGTGCCCTGTGACGATACGGGAAATTTCCGTCTCCCCCGATTCGATTCTGTCCAGATGCTCCTTCAATTCTTTCAGGGCAAAATCGTGATCGAACAGCTCTCGCCAGGTTTCATTGGTGATGGGAAACTCTTTCATGCCGTACACCCGTTCAAGAAGCTGCTTGCTGCGCATTCGCTGCAGCCACAAGGGCGTCCGCTGAGAGAATCCCTGCCGGAGTATCAGAAGAGCTCGGGCGGCATTCACCCGGAACCGTGCTCCGAATACGCCGCTGCCCGGGAGAGATTCAGCCAGAAGAGTATCCACTGAATCTGAAGTCAGGCCGGAGAGGGGGGCATAGCTCCGATATTCTCTGGGAACTGAAAGGATAACTCCATCATCATTATATATCCCGGTAAGGGCAATCCCGTAACGCCTGGCAAATCTGCGCTGAATGCACATCAGCAGAGGAGCATTCACCCGTCCGCCCTGAAGATTATGAATCACCAGATGGATCAGATCCGGGGTGAGAGATGGATCATCCAGTTCCTCAATGACAATCCGCTCCCGGCCCGGGAGGGTATCCCGTGTTTCCGATAATGTGCGCTGGCCATCCACCCACCGGATCAGTTCCTGTGCAGCCCTCTCGTCCATGGAGACCTGGTCCGGTAAATTGAGCATCTGTGCCGCAGGGGCATCTGATTCCCGGGAAGATTTCAGTACCTCTTCCAGACGGTTCAGCTCCTGGGCAATCTGTTCCGCCATGAGCGGATCCATGCCCAGGGTATCGGCCCGCCAGAAAGGAGCAAGCATGGCGCTGCGTGTGGTGGGGGAAACCTTCACGCTTCGATTGTCCATTTCATCGATTTTCCAGACGCGGTTTCCCAGGGTGAAGCGGTCCCCAAGACTCCGCTCGAAAACAAACTCCTCGTCCAGTTCGCCGATCTTTTCATCGCTCCCGCTGATGCGCAGCTCGAAGTACCCCCTGTCGGGAATGGTTCCTCCGCTGCTGTATATCAGATACCGTAACCCCTCCCGGCTCTCCAGACGGGATCCCGATGCGGGGGAATCCGGAGCCGCAGGGGAATCGGGGAGAGATATGGTCAGGCGGGGTTTCAGCTCCCGGATTCTGGTGGACTCAAAGCGGCCGGCCAGCATCTCAATTACGTTCCGGAAAAATTCCTCCCCCAGGTTTCGATAGGGGTAGCTGCGCCGAATCAGTGAATACAGGTCATTATATACAATGCTTCTTCCGGCGGTTTCGGAGATTATCATTTGAGCCAGAATGTCCAGGCAGTTCTCAGGTATGATCACCTCCTCGATGATTCCCCGGCACACCGCTCTTGATATGCCGACGGCGGAAAGAATTTCCCGGGGATGGAGAGGCACAAACACTGCGCTGGATACCCCGTCAAGCCGGTGGTTGGATCGGCCAATGCGCTGCACGGCGGAACTCAGGCTGAAGGGAGCCTGGAGAAGGATGACCCGATCCACGTCACCCACATCAATGCCCAGTTCCAGGGTTGATGTGGCGGCAACCGCCCTCAGGCGGCCTTCCTTCAGTTCCTGTTCCACCCAGTAGCGGTATTCCCTGCTCAATGACCCGTGGTGTGCGAAAACGATGGTTTCATCAAAGTACTCATTCAGAAGCATTGACGCTTTTTCCGCCGCCCTCCGGCTGTTGCAGAAAATGATGCTGCTGCGGTGATTTTTGATTTCATCGGCAATAACCGGAATCTGTCGGTCCCACCAGCTGCTATCTGTTCCCTCTCCCAGTTTGATTTCCAGCTGATATTTCCTGGGCATGGGATCTTCGATAACAGATACCCGCCGGGGAGATGAGGAGCTTTCGTATCCTCCGAGAAACGAGGCAACCTTCTCAACTGGCCGCACGGTGGCTGATATGCCAAGGCGCTGGATGTTGCTTCCGGTTTTCAATGCTTCCAGCCGTTCAAGGTTCAGCATGAGGAGGGTTCCCCGTTTGGATCCGGCGATGACATGAATTTCATCGAGGATCACCAGGCTTATATCCTCCAGCATCATCCGACCGTTCCCTGAAGTGAGCATGATGTTGAGTGTTTCCGGTGTTGTCACAAAAATATCCGGCGGATACTTCAGCAGCCTTGAGCGCTCCGCCGGAGAACTGTCACCCGAGCGAATTCCGGTGCGGATATGGGGGATCTCTGTATTGCTTGCCTCTGCAAGTTCCTTGATTTCCCGGAGAGTAGTATCCAGGTTTCTCAGGATGTCATTATTCAGCGCTTTCATGGGAGATATGTACAGCACCTTTCCCCGGAAACTGCCCTGAATGAGCGCATTGATTGCCCACAGGAAGGCGGACAAGGTCTTGCCGCTTCCGGTGGGGGCAGAGATCAGCAAGTGTTCCCCTGCGGCGGTGCGTCTCCAGGCTTCTGCCTGTATTTCTGTGGGCGCATCAAAGCGGGAATCAAACCAACTGCGTATCAGCGGATGAAACTGAGAAAAAGCCTGGGACACGGATTATCTCCTCTCTATGCGGGCCGCACACCCGGTGGGCTGAATCAGACGATTGCAGAAGCGGCAGCTTTGATTGTATACAGGTAGAACTACACACCAACACTATACAGTGGATTATCAACGGCTTCATGCATCGGAGGTACGGGATGATGCGAATTTCCACCCTTTCAGAAATACTCAGGCCCATCCTCGCAATCACCGCCGGGCTTTTCATCTCAAGCTGGCTGTTTCATGGGGTGGAAAGGATCCGGGGTAAAATCATCATGGCTGAAGCGCTGATCCTTACTTCGGCGGTGCTGCTGATCATTTCTTCGGGCTTTTTTGTCTACTGAATTGGTCAGCAGTCTGAATAGATCAGATCGGCAATAATGAGGTAATACAACCAGGAACGGTCTGTCACTCAGCGAACACAATTTCCGCCAGCTGGCTCAAGTTTTGAATTTCGAAATCGTGCTTCGCAGTACCGGGATTCTCTGCATTTCCCGGATTAAACCAGCAGGATGGAAGGCCGGCCCTGTTGGCACCCAGAATATCCGAGCCGAGATTATCTCCGATTACCAGCATTCTTTCTCTGTTCAGCGGGCTGCCCAGCAGGGAAAAGGTGTGGGTGAAAAAAGCGGGATCCGGTTTGGCCGCACCTGCATCCTCCGAAACAATAATATGCTGGAACAGGGGTTTCAGGCCTGTGCGCTCCAGGCGCTTATGCTGGGTTTCACGGATCCCGTTGCTGATAATGGCCAGGGAGAAATGCGGTCTCAGATTCCGAAGAATCTCCTCCGCCCCTTCCATGAGATGTGCGGTGTTCTGCAGCTCTTCCAGAAAGCATGCGCTGAAGCGGTGGGCATCCGGATCGGAGGAAAGGGCGTCCCGGGGCAGTGCGTCACAGAATTGCTGAAAACGCTGGAGCCTGAGTTCCCCTGAGCTTATGCGGCCCTGCTCGAGATCCTGCCAGAGACGGCGGTTGATATTTTTGTAGACGGGAAACCAGCTTTCCTGATATTCCAGCTCCATCCGGGTACAGGCTGACCGGAAGGCATGTGCCTCGGACGCATCAAAGTCCAGAAGAGTATGATCGGCATCGAATAAAAGCCAGTCGAATTTCGGTTGCATAGTTTCTTCATATCAGGAAACAGGATTTTTGACCATTGTTCAGTCAGACTTTCTCTGTTTTGCAGTACTTTCTGCTTTGAAAAAGCCTCCGCAGATCTGTTCAATTACGGTGTTCGCCAGATACAAACCGAAAATGCCTGTGAGAGTGGGGAGACTGCCCAGTACATGCCGGGGACCATTGAGATTTTGCCGCTGATCCGGAATTTCTTCCGCCGGTCGGTTTCGTTCCGCGGACTGATAATCGAAGACTACTTCTTCAGTGGAGTACACGGTGGTAATTCCCCGACCCACACCCCGTTTACGGAGTATCAGTCTCAGCTTTTTGGCCACCGGACACATACGTGTGCTCATTAAATCATCAATCCGGATATATGCAGGATCACTGCGAAGGGCTGCCCCCATGGAGGAAACGGCGGGAATGCCCTGCTGCCAGGCGTACTCAAGGATATCGGCTTTGGGATAAAGGGAGTCTATTGCATCCACCAGCATATCCGTGGGAAGTAACGGAGATTCCATGGGGCTGAAAATCTCATCCAGTGTATCCTCTCCCGCCGCTAGGGAGCATACCTCAACTCTGCAGCGTGGGTTGATATCCAGCACCCGGTTCCGGGCAGCCTCCACTTTATTCATACCCAGGGTGGATTCAAGGGCGATCAGCTGACGATTAATGTTGGAGGGATGAATGCTGTCAAAATCCACCAGGCGGAAAGATCCGATCCCGCTTCTGGCCAGGGCCTCCAGGGCGTAGCTGCCCACTGCACCCACGCCTACCAGAGTAACCCTGCTATGCTGCAGCAGTTTGAGTTTTTCCTCACCGATGAGTCGGGAAATCCGTGAAAACCTTTCCATTTCTGAGTACTATATCAATCAGCTCATCTCTGTCAATTTCCAGAATTGCGGCAACCCGCTCATACATCGAAAGTAAAAGCTGTGAATGGCTTGTATGCCCGTCCTCCCGTTCTGATCCGTGAGGCCAGTCGCTTTCGATGAGCAGACGGTCCATGGGTATGGCTTTCAGCCAGTGAGCTGAGCTGCTCTTCCGGGCATTTCCTTCCCAGGTTCGCCTGTGCTTCCAGTGCCCACCGGGACCAACGGAAAAATAACAGTTGAATTTGAGGAAGCGTTTAAGATTCTCGGTATGCTCATACCAGGAATGAAGCATGATGGGGATATCAGGGCTGTTTCTCTCAAGCACTTCTGCCGCAGCACCCGCACAGTTCAACACGTGCAGTACCGCCGGCCGATGATATTCTAGGGCAATCTGAAGTTGACGGGAAAAATACTCCTCCTGCAGCTGCCGGGAAACTCGGGAGTAAAGACTCCTGTCCATGCCGATTTCTCCCACGCCCATGTCGGGGCGGCTTTCCAGCAGTTCACGGAGCCGCCGGAGTCGAGGATCCCCGCCGCGGGGGGCAGGTTGTTTTTTATCCGAACGTCCGTCGGGCTTGTTGCGGATATGAGCCGGATGAATTCCCGCATACGGGTGGACCCGGGGGTCACGGTTCGCAGCAAGTTCCTGCCAGTCTTCCGTGCCTGCTGAACAGCTGATGCATCGAAGATAGCCGGAGAATACGCTGTCCGGAGTGTCCTGGGTGTGGAGGTGGGCATCCAGAATGGCGGATCTCATACCGGGTTCAGAGCAGGCGGGCACCATTATGAATCTCACGGCCGCTTACTGTATCGGAAACCGCCAAAACCACCCGTTGGTGTGCATCATAAAACCCCAGCACACTGCATTGGGATTGTATTGGCCCAATCTGCTTTGGATGAAAATTCACTACCGCAAGTACCTGACGGCCGATTAATGATTCAAGGCTGTACAGATCTGTAAGGCGTGCACTGGATTTCAGGATGCCCAGATCATCCCCGAGATCAATTCTCAGAATGTAGGCGGGAACACGGGCTTCCTGAAAGATTTGAGCATCCACAATGGTGCCGACCCGTATATCCACCTTTTCAAAATCATCCCAGCCGATAAATGCATTCATTACCGGGTCTCCCGGAACCTGTTTTCTTTGCCGAATTTCCGGGAGTAGTCACGGGCGGCGTCCGCGGCACTTACTTCACCCTTGCTCTGCTTAAGGTAGTACCAGTGAGAAGATATAGCGAACAGCAAACTTCCGCTGCTTACATCGGGAAAGGCCGCATGAAGTTCAGGTGTTTTAACGGCGTCCAGGAGGGGTTCATACACTTCTTCCATCCATGAAAAGACCGCTTCATGCCAGTTCACCGGAGACGGGCTGTGTTCGCTTGCAAAATACTTATGCACTTCTATATGTTCCAGCAGGGCGTTCCATTCATCTTCACTGTCACAATGAAAACCCTGAGTCATTAATGTCTGTTTCAATAAATCGCGCTTTTCGTTGACCGGAATGTCATATACCATTGTTCCCTCCTCGAGATGAGGCACTCCTGCATCCCTATCACGCCAAATAATACCCCATATCAGAAAAAAATTAAAGATATTCATTGACATTTAACAAAAAACACCCATATCAAAAAATGTCAAAATTGTGATTTGACGCAATCTTTGGTGCACTGTCAATTGTAACCAGTGATCAGTCCCAGGGCAATGCTTCTGTACAGGAATACCGGAGTGAAGTATAGTATTTCATGCTGTTCTGCGATTATGAATACCGGGAAAAAATTCTTGAAACCCTGAACATCTCCTGGGCCGATTCTCTGGATGCCCTGCTGACAGTGTGTCGGATTGCCCGGGTATCAGAGGATTTGAAACTTGCCGCTTTTTTCTTTTCAGTCCGCTCCCGGAGGGAGTATGTTCTCGGTCCCCATTGGGGAATTGAAGCTCCTCTCATCCGCGGCAGAGTGAGCGAACATCCATGGAAACTGCTTGAGAATGATTCCCTGGAGATTCCCCCGCCCTGGAAGCTCTCTGAAGACCATTTTCTTCATCTCCTTCCTTTGTCCTCGGACCTTGTATTTGCCGCCGTAACCGATGTGGATCGCGGGGGTGCACCGATCTTCACGGCGGAGGCGCAGGATTGCTGGAGGAGTCTGCAGGGCATTATTCCCCGAAAGGATTTTGATCTCTCCCCGGCGGCTGCTTCTTCCCGGGCTCTTTCCGCCGACGGGAATCAATGAGCGTCCTGGCCTTGGAGATGTTCAGGGAGTCGTATTTGGTTTTCAGCTCAAGTACCGCCTGCTCAGCCCGGGACCGTTTTTCCTCTCCGGTTTCAAATAGTTCTGTCTGGGTGAAGTCATCCTGACTGCCCACAGAGGCGAACCCCAGTCCTATGAGCCGGACCGGCGTTCTGGAGTCCCACTTCTGTTTCAGTAAATCCAGGGCTATCCGGTAGCAGTCTTCAACAGTGATGATCTCCCGGGCAGAGCGCCGCTGAATGGTGGATGTGCTGAAATCGGCAAGGCGAAGTTTCAGGACCAGAGTTCTGCTTTTGCCGCCCTCGGCGTGAAGCCGGAAAATAATGCCGTGGGCAAGGGTGAACAGGGTATCTTCAATGACCTGAGGATCCCTGCAGTCAGCGCCGAAGGTATGCTCATTGCTGATGGAATGACTTTTCACTTCTCTGTCATATATGCCCGGATCAATACCCCGAACGATCTGGAACATGTACTCTCCCCCGGATTTACCCAGGAGATTTTGCAGGGTCTGTCTGGGAATTTGTACGATCTGGCCGATGTCCCTGATATTCAGGTCCTCAAGTTTTTGTCTGGTCTTTTTTCCAACACCCCACAAATCGGAAATCCGGAGACTGCTGATAAACTCCTGTTCGCCCCCGGGGGGGATAATGGTAAGTCCGTCGGGTTTCCGGTATGCCGAAGCCATTTTGGCCACCAGGCGGTTTGTGGCGGCCCCGACTGTGATGGTGAGGCCGCTTGTATCAAAAACCTGCTTCTTGAGGCGTTGAGCAGCTTCCTCGGGAGGACCGAAAATTCCCTGAGTGCCGGTCATGTTAATGAATGCCTCATCGATTGACACCTGGATTACTTCCGGACTGAAGTCGGAGAATATCTTCATAATTTCATGACTGGCCTTTGAATATTCCTTCATCCGCGGATGGACATAAATACCGTCGGGACAGAGACGGTATGCCTGACTGACAGGCATGGCACTGTGAACACCGAATCTTCTCGCCTCATAGGAACATGTGGAGACAACCCCCCGTTCCCCGGGCTTTGCTCCGACTATTACCGGTTTCCCCCGGTATTCGGGATGATCCCGCTGTTCCACCGCTGCGAAGAATGCGTCCATATCAACATGAAACCAGAGAGCAGTGTGGCTTCGCATCAGGATCCCTCCGGTTCTGTGTCCCGCTCTCCGTTGCCATCTGCATCCGTTTGTGTATCCCCGTCCAAATCGCCGGAAATGATGATGGTTTCCTGAATGAATTTCTGCAGTTCAACGTTCCACCTGCCGTTCTCCCGGGTAAACCGGGTCTCAGGCTCCCGGAACAGTGCCTGAATCTCTATTCTGGGCCGTGTGCGGGAGGGCAGGGTGAACTCCAGATTCAGGGGGGAGGGCGGATTGATGCCGTTCAGAAAGCGTATCTCACCCCTGCCGGTAATAAACCGGTATGGAAGGGTTGCGTCGTAGGGTGAAGTATCTTCTGATGTAAACAGACTGATCCGAATGGATTCCGCACGTTCGCTGCCGCTGTCCAGGACCAGGGAGTAGGTTGTACGTCCCAGAAAACTTCGGCTTTCCAGGGTGTAATTCAAGCGTCCGGAGATTTGGGTGACAGGAAAGGGATAGCTGGTGTTCCGGGTTTCCGCCGAAAATTCCTGACCGGCAAGGGAAAAGTCGAGTTTGCCCAGTCTTGCATTGCTGTAGGCTCTGACCCTTGTTTCAAGTTCTGTTGCGGCAGCATCGGATTGACGGCTCCGGGAATCGTATTCCCGGCTGTTTTCTCCCCGTATAATGATCTGCTGGGGCTGACGTTCAGGAAAAGGTTCCAGGACAAATGTACTCAGGAGATTTGCCAGCAGCAGCAGAAGCATGGCCAGGGCAGAGTATCTGAGAGTGAAATTTCGCCTGCCCCGGACCGGATGTGGAAACAGAAAATCAAGCCGGATCAGCATCAGCATGAAGGGAAGAAGAATGAAGGCCACGAGGAGATTGATTCCTGCATCGGAGGCTATCAGTTCGCCGATGAGCAGGGTTTCATCTATCCGGATGATATCCACCACAGAAATGGCGATGAGCATGGGCGAAAGCAGGGCGGAAATGCTTTTCAGCAGCCGGTTGCGGCTGATGGAAAAAATAAACGCCCAGAACAGGGCCCAGAGAAAGTAGTAGGCAAAATTGATGTTGATGATTCCGAATATAAACACATCCGCGGCAAGAATCAGAATGGCGGCGGCGGAATAGAAACTTCCGTTCTTTGACAGGGGGAATCGGCGAATCAGGGTGAAGAAAACGGTAAAGAGAAAACTTGCGGTAATAATCTTCAGGAGAAACAGAGGGATGGGAAGGTAGCGCCACAAATTTTCAATTCCCCTGAGCTGCTCCACCATGGAGACCATAAGACTTCCCATGAAAATAAATGCAAACATGGCGGAGTAGAGCAGGGGCAGGTTCCAGAAGTTCCTTCCCAGGGTTTTCAGATATTTTCTCCGGCGCTTGCGAAAGATGAACAGCCACAGGAGCAGCAGCAGGATGACGGCCAGAACCGTCTGCACATACAGCATCTCATTCAGGAGAAACTGTCTGGAACCGATGCTGAAGCTGAGGTAATGCTGATCCCAGAGGCCGGTAATGTCGGCGTTTTCGGCGATATCCTCGTCATCACTGGAAATCAGCAGATCATGAAGAAACTGAAGGTTCCGGGGGAGAACCGGAGAAGTTCCGGATTCCGTTTCCTGAAACTGGATGGCAATGGCGTTGAGTTCCGACTGGAGTAGCCTTCCAATTTCGCTGGGACGGGCAAGGCCGATTCGGTACAGCTGGGTTCTGCTGTTGGTAAGGCCTCCGGGAATCTCATACGCATCCAGCAGATTCTGGATATGCCGGACAAGCCACAACGGCGATACAATGCCGGTGTCGCCGTTTTCAATAATGACGGAGTCTGCGTGTGCGGCACTCCCATCCAGATATACAACCGCCTGGGGCAGCACGGCTCTGTTGATGGAGAGGTACTCACGCATCCCCTTCTGCTCATCCATGCTCCCCAGGAAATAAATTTCAAGATTTGCCGCCGGCATCTCTTCTTCAAGGTTCGCCAGAATGCTCAAGACCGCTGCAAGGGTTTCAAGAGTATCAAGCCGGCTGGAGTCTGGGCCTGAATCGGAGTCGGGGGTGGAGTCTGAGTCAGGGGCGGAGTCTGAGTCAGGGGCGGAGTCTGAGTCGGGGGCGGAGTCTGAGTCGGGGGCGGCATCACCCCCGGATGCGTCCCCCTGGGAAGTACCTCCCCGGGTAGCACGGGTTCCCGGGGGCAGAACATAGGGAAGGATCACCGTCAGGCGGCTTTGTTGCTCACCTGGAATAGAGAACCGGACGTTGCGGCCGAAACTGTGGAACTGCTCCCTCCGGGATATTTGCTGCCAGTCCCGGAGAATTCCGTGTTCGTCGGCGAAGCGGCCCAGATAATTGAAAAGCTCAGCGGCCTCGGGACTGTTTTCTCTGGCTTCGCCGATATTTTTCAGCTCATTGAAGATTTGTTCATAGCGGAGAACGGCGTCTGTGGGATAATCAGCTACGGAATCCTGTGCATGAATAACAGAACCGGAGAGAAACCGTACGGAACATTCCCCGGGAAGGAGCGCAGCAAAGATTCCGGTCACCAGCAGAAGCGTAACCAGTGCCGGGACCCGGAATCGCATTCCGTAGAGTTTCCGTCCCTGGGAATACATCATTCTTCTCCGTAATGAAGATCAAGCCGTGAACGCTCGCTGTGGCGTTCCAGCCCCAGACGGATCAGTTCATTCAAAAGTTCCCGGTAGCTGAGACCGCCGGCTTCGCACATCTTTGGGTACATGCTGATGCTTGTGAACCCGGGCATGGTGTTCACTTCGTTGATGAATATGCTGCCGCTGTCCCGGTCCACAAAGAAGTCCACCCGTGCAAGGCCCTGGCCGCCCAGAGCCTTGAAGGCTTCCTCCGCCATATTCCGGATCCGCTGGGTGCTGGCCGGACTGAGATCTGCAGGGATTTCCAGACGGGCTCCCTTTGGGTCAAGATATTTCCCGCTGTAATCATAAAAATCGTGGGACGAGATCACCTCTCCCGGAGGAAATGATCTGATTTCCCGATTCCCCAGGACCGAGCATTCTATTTCCCGTGCGTTAATGGATGTTTCGATCAGCAGATCATTGTCAAAGTGAAAGGCGGTATCCAGTGCCTGAGCAAGCTGCTCCGGACGGCGCACTTTGCTGATGCCCACCGAGCTTCCCGCACGGCAGGGTTTTACGAAAAAGGGTGCACCCAACTCGCTGCTCCAGCGGGTGAACAGCACTTCAGGAGTAACTTCCTGAGCTTCATGGTCCTGCCGGCTGTAACGGATGAAGGGAACAACCGACAGTCCCTCTTTCCTCCACAATTCCTTTGCTTTCACCTTGTCCATTCCGAAGGCGCTGGCAAGAACTCCTGCGCCGGCGTAGGGCAGTCCGATCATCTCCAGAAATCCCTGAACCGTGCCGTCCTCGCCGAAGGTGCCGTGAAGAACAGGAAACACCAGATCGATTTTGAGCAGCTTTCCGTTCACCCCGAGCCCCCTGCCGGGCATTGCGTTAACCTCATTCCCCGGCTGAATTTCCGGATCGCTTCCGGCAATAACCTTTTCCAGCTCGGTTTCGTCCTGAAGATGCCAGACTCCCTCTTCATCTATTCCCACCAGAAGAAGCTTGTAACGGGATCTGTCGATATTTCTGATAACCGATCCCGCAGATACCCGGGAAACCTGGTGCTCACCGGTTTTTCCCCCGTAAAGAATTACAATGTTCAATTTTGGCTCATTCATACCTTATCCGCTCTCTTGTAGTGTACATCAATTTCCTATGCCGGACATACAGATCCGATCAGCTATTTCTGCCGGGTATATCCCATCTGCTCCAGGCAATCTCTGGCAACAGATTCCTCATCCCAGGCCTGCTTGCCAGCCGCGGTGATAATGCTGCCTTCATGCCCCTTACCCAGCATTACAACAGTATCACCTTCCCCGGCCATGGAAAAGGCTGCAGATATGGCTGAGCGCCGGTCAGCAATTTCATGGATCTCAACAGCATGCCCTGATTCCCTGGCGCCCCGGCTTATATCCCGGATAATATCCATGGAGTCTTCCAGCCTGGGATCCTCATCGGTAATAACTAGAATATCGGCATATTCTGCGGCGATGGCACCCTGAATGGGACGCTTTGCAGTATCCCGTTCCCCTGCTGAGCCGAATACTGCGATGAGTCTGCCTCTGCATGACTCCCGAAATAGAGGAAATACTTTGGTGAAGCTTCCCGGAGTGTGGGCATAGTCCACAATGGCGGTGAACGGCTGTCCGTGGAAAAGGGGCACCATTCGGCCCTTCACACCCTTCAACCCCGCCGCTGCACCGGCGATTTCCCGCACAGGTACCGAAAGAAGTTCAGAAAGCAGGGCTGTACATCCAAGTACGTTATCAATATTAAACCCGCCGGGAATGGGAAGATGCATTTCCAGGGCCTCTGTCTGATCAATAAGCTGTTTCAGACTCTTTCCGGCAGGCTGCCCGGACCAGGCGGATTTCTCAACCACTCTCAGGCTGAAGCGGTTGCCGTCGCTCAGATGCTCCACCGGATGGGCGGCGAACAGAATGTCCGCAAGATCCAGATCTTTCCGTGCCTCTGTCCTGGGCCAGTCACCGGACTGGCTGCTGATAAATGCGCATATCCGGGCGGAGCGTTCAGCCGCCGCCCGGGCAATGTAGGAAAAGTTCGGGTCCTCAAGATTGATCACAGCAACAGATGTGTTCGACGCATCCGGCTGTGAATCCTTCAGCTGGCGGAAGAGATTGGTTTTATCGCTGAGATACTGGGGGAAACTTCCGTGAAACTCCAGATGCTCGTGGGAGATATTGGTGAATATCGCCCCGTCGTATTCCAGATCCAGCAGACGGGAGGTTTTCCGGCTCAACCCGTGGCTTGTGGATTCCACCACAGCCGCCTGCTTTCCGTTGGCCCGCATCTCTGCCAGCAGACGATGGATGTCCGGAGCCTCGGGCGTGGACTGTCTGAGCATGTTGTTACGGGTCTCCGTGCCGGTCTGCATTGCAACGGTGGAGATAAAGCCCGCGGGAATACCCAGATCATTCAGCAATTGATGCAGAAATGCCACCGTTGAGCTTTTACCGTCGGTACCGGTTATCCCGATAACTGTTAAATCACGGTGAGGATAATCATGGAAGGCTGCACTGCAGCGGGAAAGTGCCTGTCGGCTGCTTTCAGCTGCAATGAAAACCGGATGAGGCAGCTGTATGTCCCGGGGAAAATCATCGGGAATCCCGTCCTGAATAAGCCTGCTCACAAACTCATCTTTCGTCTGAAAAACAACTGCAGCAGCACCCTTTTCCAGGGCCGTGGCAATAAAGCGGTGGCCGTCGGTATGAGCTCCGGGAATGGCGAAGAACATCGAACCGGGCCCCACATCCCGGGAATCATATACCAGAGAAGAAACTTCCGGATCCAGGGAACTATTATCCGCCCGTTTCATTGTATTGCAGGCGGCAAGCAAAGCTGATAATCTCTTTTTGTTCATTTTTCGGAGTCTACCAAGCTGCCATGACTCCTGCAAGACAGCTCCCCGCCTGGAGGCATATTGGACATCCTTGAGCACACCTATCTGACAAGCCAGCTGTTTGCATACATCGGCAACAAACGGGCCCTTTTACCCTTTCTCAAAGAACAGTTTGAATACATCGGCCGGGAAGCGGGGTTCAGCATGAATCCCGCAGACCCGACTTCCCGTCCCCGCTTTTACGACCCCTTCGCAGGTACCGGATCGGCTTCCCGCCTTGCACGGCTGATGGGTATGGACGTTCATGCCAATGATTGGGAAGACTATAGCCGGATTTTCAATTCCGCATACCTAATGGAAGATGCTCAAAGCGTGGAGAGGCTGTTCGACTCAGCCGGCGGCCTGGAGTGGGTCCTCCGGGAGTTGAACCGCTACGGAAATAGATGCAGCGCAGACGGACTGGATGACCCTGAGTCACAGGCCTACATATCCAAATACTATGCACCCCAATCCACTGCCGAAGCAGATATCTCCGGAGAACGCCTGTTCTATACCGCTGAAAATGCCCGATTCATCGACGGGGTGAGATGGAAAATACAAAACGAGTATCCCGCTGACAGCCGTGAATCCCGGCTGCTCATTGCCCTGCTTCTCTACCAGGCGGGTACCCACGCGAACACCTCAGGGGTATTTAAAGCCTACCACAAGGGCTTCGGCGGTCACGGGAAAGACGCTCTGCAGCGCATTCTGAAACCCATGGAGTTGCCGTATCCCCGGCTTCCTCAAAGGGAACTGCTGCCCCGGGATCAGAATATCAGGGTGAGCTCCAGTGACGCTCTGTCCATATCAGGATCCAGCTACGATATGGTGTATTTGGATCCTCCCTACAACCAGCATCAATACGGCAGCAACTATTTTATGCTCAACAGTATTGCCAGGTGGGACAAACCGAAGATCAGCACCCGAATCGGAGCTGACGGAAAACTGACTGAGAAAGCCGGAATACGGAAGGACTGGGTGCGCACCCGCAGCGATTTCTGTTACCGGGATCTGGCGCCGGATGCATTTCAGCAGCTTCTCGATTCCCTGGATGCCCCGGATATTCTGCTCAGCTATAACAGCGAGGGGATCATCCCCTTTGAACAGCTTCTGGAGATCATGAGCGAACAGGGCCGGGTTGAAATGCTCACCCGGGATTACACCACATACCGGGGCGGGAGGCAGAGCAGCACCCGGAAAGTGGGGAACCTTGAGTTCATTCTTCATCTGAACCGCCGCCGTCAAATGACTCCGGGGGCTGAACACCGCATACAGGAGCTGCTTCTCATGAACAGGCTGCAGCGCCTCTCTGCAGGCTGGTTTCAGCCGGAGATTCTATCTGGATGTTTTCCGGATAAGCAGCTGCCTCTCCTGGGCTGCTGTGAGCTGCCGGAATTTTTCGAGTTTTCCAGGGATGATCAGGCGCAGATCCGAACCCTTGCATCTTCCACACGGAATTCTGACAATCACGACAATCCGTCCTTCCGGGAACTTAAGCAGCTTGTTGACACCCTGGAAGGGGCGCAAATTCAGGATCATGCCAGCAGAGTGAAGGTTGTCTCGGGGATTCTTCAGCAGAAACATGCCATGATGTGCTCCGGGGGGCGGCCTGCACGGATTCAGCCTGCCCGGATTCTGCCGGCACAGATCCGCCGTTATATTAAAACCCTGCTCTGGAGTCTGAAGAAACTGGGCTTCCGAAAATACGCCAGGGAATTTGATGAGCTTGAGAAGCAGCTGCGGGAGGGGATTCAATCCGGTCGCCTGCCCGACTTCTCCCGGGAACTGGATGAGGCCGTTGACCGGGTGCGCCCCCGGATGCGTTAGGTTAACCCGTCGGGCAGCCCCTTTAATACGGCGGGACAGCCATCACGAAACAGGATGCACCCGAGAACATACTGAGGGTGTCATTGTTATTGAAGTGGATCGGGGGTTAAAAAAAGTAGATCGGGTTTTAAAAAATAGACGGGGCTGCCTGAGTTCATTTCTCAGACAGCCCCGCTGTTGCTTGTGAGCCCGGTTCTTCAACCGGTTATCGATAAAAATATCGCTATCGATGTGGAAACTGATATCGATGTCGGGCTCTTAGCGGTTACCTTCACTGGAATAGAGGAAGTTAAAGTAATCCATATCCGTTGAAAGAGTCTTGTTGAAGCCCGGAACCGTACGCCGGTAGCTTTCCACCGCCCGCCAGAATTCGAAGAACTGCGGATCCTGGGCATAGGCCTGTGAATAAATCCGGGCAGCCTGGGCGTCCGCCTCACCTTTAATAATCTCGGCTTCCTCGTACCCTTCGGAGATGATCCGACGCTTCTCGTTTTCCAGTTGTCCCAGCAGTTCCTGACGCTGACCTTCACCGAATGAGCGGTAAAATTCCGCCACCCGGTTACGTTCGGATATCATCCGGTCGTACACACGGTCGATCAGATCGTCACTGTAGCGAACATGACGGATCACCAGGTCGATGAGTTCAATGCCCAAATCCTCAACGGTGGGTCTGCTGGTGGCCAATGCGTCGGCCGTGAGCTCCGAACGTCCCCGCTGAATATTGGGCTGGCTGCCGGTGCTGGTTGCCTGTTCCAGCTGGCGCTGAAATTCCCGCTGATCAAACCCCTCGGTGTTGATGGACAGGTTTTCCAGCTCTTCACTCTTCACTTCAACTTCGTTGATCTGGTTTGAGTCCCGTACGATGGAATTCAGGGTATTCTGACTCACAACTGTACGGACCCCTGATTCGATTATGTCGTCAAGACGACGGTATGCTGCGGTCATATTTCCCAGTCTGGAGTAGAACTGTTCCGGATCGGATATACGCCACCGTGCGGTGGTATCCAGAATAATGAATTCGCCGCCTACTGTGGGCATTTCTTTGGGATCACCGTCCCATGGCTGGATCTTCTTGCTGTAGACCACCACGTTATCGATGAAAGGAGTCTTGAACTTAAGTCCGGCTTCGGTATCGCTTCTGACAATCTGTCCAAAGCGGAGAATTACCGCCTGTTCCCCTTCATTGAGTACATAAAACGGTCCCAATGCAAAGAAGAGAATTCCCAGAACCACAATTATACTGAGTACGATGATGAGTCTTCGTGTTGCCTTATTCACTGTGTACCTCCCTGTGTCTGGCCCTGTTGCTGGTTCAGATTCAGCAGGGGAAGAAAGTTCTGCAGATCCCGGTCGATAAGATTTGTAGTTTCGGCATCCTGGAATACCTCTTCAACCATTTCATAATAAAGACGGGTTCTCGTGGTATCCGGATCGTTGCTGTACTCTCCAAGGACGGCAATAAAACGTGCTACATCCCCTTCGGCCTGGTTCACCCGCTCGTTGGCATAGCCCTGTGCAGTCTGAATGGCCCGTTCCTTTTCACCCCTAGCTCTTGGGATCTCGGTATTGTAGGCCTGCTGACCTTCGTTGATCAGACGCTCCATGTCCTGCTGGGCGTCCTGAACATCCTTAAATGCCTCTTCCACTCTTCCGCTGGGGGGTAAAACATTTTTCAGTTCCACAGTGGTAACATTTATGCCCAGTTCATAATCATCAAAAATCACATTCATGTCCTGCCGGGCCTGATCCTCAATAGCCGGTCTGGCGGGGCCGAGCACCGCATTGAGACTCTCATCTCCCACCAGGCGGTTGATAACCGACTTGCTGATATCGGAAATGGTTTTGTAAGGATCATCCACGTTAAACAGCCAATTCTGCGGATCTGTGATGAGAAACTGAATTACCCACTCAACATCAATAATATTGATATCCCCGGTGAGCATCACCGATTCTTCAGGATAATCCCGTGTGTCGTACACCGTTTGAACGCCCGGTTCCAGGGCGCGGTATCCGAACGACATGGATTGATTCAGTTCGGTGGGAACAATGAAATGCTGTTCTATGCCGAAAGGAATCTTAAAGTGCAGTCCCGCACCCTTTGTGCGATTGTATCTGCCCAATCGGGTAATTACGGCCTGCTCAGTGGCATCCACCTGGAAAAAGGTGCTTAAAGCGCCCCCAAGCACCACAAGACCAACCAGTATAAGGATGATCATGGAAGTGGTGATGGTTCCGCCTGCCTTTTTCTTAGGGCGGTTTTCATCTGACATACTGCCTCCTTGATTTCGTTGTCAATATCTACAGGTACACATTCCTGAAAAGAATATTCAACTCCAAGCCCCGCTTCATACCGTTTCGTCGGAACTTCGGCCTGCGGGGACTCCTCTAAAGTATACCCCATTTTCATCAGGGTCAAACAGGAGCAAATTTTACTCCAGGGCGGATTATTGGTAGATTTTCATACGGAACGCAATCAGTACACAAAATGATACTGCAATTCAGCAACGAATACCGCAGTGGGGGGAGATGATTATATGAAACGCAACAGTGTAAGAATAATTCTCGTTGTATTGGCACTGCCGATACTGTTGATTCTGGGAGCAGGGGTTTTTGCCGCCGCCGATGCCCTTGCATTCGCCGGCTCCGGTCAGTTTCACAGCGAGGAAACAGAGTATGCGGTTTTTTATCCTGATGATGTGCATGAGAATGATCTTTCCCCCGGTGAGCTTCCGGCGGTGCTGCTGATCCATGAATGGTGGGGGTTGAATGAAGAACATATCATCAAAGCACAGGCCCTTGCCGCCCGGGGATATGTGGTGTATGCCTCGGATGCATACGGGGGGAAACTTGCCCGGACCGTTCCCGGTGCGCTGTTTCTTACATTCACCCAAAACAATAGTGAAATCTATTCAAGAA
The DNA here is from genome assembly GCF_000507245.1 of Salinispira pacifica. Taxonomy (GTDB): domain Bacteria; phylum Spirochaetota; class Spirochaetia; order DSM-27196; family Salinispiraceae; genus Salinispira; species Salinispira pacifica. Next base: position 1,698,315 of record NC_023035.1, read on the forward strand.
TTGATGACAGTTATGCGGATATGATTGCCGATCCCCTGGTGGATCCGCAGCGCACCGCCGTGGCAGGGTTCTGTTTCGGCGGCCGACAGGCAATGATGCTGGGAATCCGGAACGATCAGCCCGCCGCAACTGTTACCTTTTACGGAAGCGGCCTGGTAACCAATCCCGAGGAACAGGGCAGTCTGGGAGAGAACGGTCCCGTACTGGGGATTTTCGGTGAAGAGGATGCCAGCATTCCCCTGGAAGAAGTTGCAGAGTTTAAATCCGCCCTTGAAATCAGGAATGTTGAATATGAACAGGAAATATATTCCGGGGTGGGGCATGCCTTTGTGAAAGCCGGTGAGCTGAACGGGCCCGGTGCTTCCGCCCGGGCATGGCGGAGATTCCTCGGTTTTCTTGAAGCGGAACTCTGAGCTGTAGCTCTGAACCGATATTGAAAGCTCGGCTGTGAGGAACTGCCGTACATTACCGGGCCGCCCGGCCGGTACGGATCAGCCTGATGGTAGGTGCCGGGGCGGACCCCTGAAGCTGCTTCAGCCCCCGCTCTTTTCCAGCATTGCAATGAGCTCATGAAGTTTGCTCCGGTCTTCCTCAGGAAGTCTGTGAGCAAACTTCAGCTGGAAGTGTTTCAGACCGTCAAATTCAAGGTGGGTGAAACTGAGCTGGCCTTCTTTCTGTCCCGAAAGACCTCCGGAGAAAAAATCCAGGAAAAAACGGCACAGGGCCTGGAGCTGATCCAGGCTGAAATGCTTACGCAGATGAGCGGTCAGTTCCGACGGTATTGAACGGGCCTCATGCTCATCAAGAATTCCTTCTTCCAGCCATAGTTTGCTGAGCATGGCCTGGAAGAGGCTGCAGCTTTCTTCGCTTACCATCTGAAGATGTTTGTGGGTGATCTCTGTAGCCTGACGGATAAACTCATCTCCCGGACCGCCGCCGTTGCTGCTCTGTTCCGATGTAGTTGACATTCGTTAAACCTGCCTTCTATAGTGTCTCATTATGAAGAAACGTTTAGTAACCAGTGCTCTCCCCTATGTAAACAATATCCCGCATCTGGGCAACCTCATTCAAGTCCTTTCTGCTGATGTTTTTGCCCGCTTTTCCCGTCAGAAGGGCTACGACACCCTCTATATCTGCGGATCAGATGAATACGGCACCGCAACTGAAACCCGTGCCCGGGAAGAGGGGATGAGCCCCAGGGAACTCTGTGATAAAAATCATGCCATTCATAAGGATATTTATGAATGGTTCAATATCAATTTTGATCATTACGGCCGGACCTCCACGGAATTTCAAACCAGGATCGTCCAGGATATTTTCACCAAGGTATATAACAACGGCTATATCAACCAGCATACCATCAAGCAGCTCTATTCTGAAAAGAGTGAAATGTTTCTTGCCGACCGCTATGTGAAGGGCGAATGTCCCCATTGTCATTATGACGATGCCCGGGGCGATCAGTGCGAGCACTGTGGGAAGCTGCTGGATCCTGAGCATCTCATCAATCCGGTGAGCATCATGGATAACAGTACGCCTGTGTTGAAGGAGACCACTCATCTCTACCTGGATCTGCCCAAAGTTCTGCCCCTTCTTCAGGAATGGATGGATGAAGCAAGCGAACGGGGGAAGTGGGCCAGGAATGCGGTTCAGATGACCCAGGCATGGATCAGAGACGGACTGAAGGAACGTGCCATTACCCGGGACCTGAAATGGGGAATCCCGGTTCCCCTGGAAGGCTTTGAGGACAAGGTGTTTTATGTGTGGTTTGATGCTCCCATCGGATATATTTCCATTTCCGCAGAATATGCAGCCAAATCCGGTGACCCCGACGGGTGGAAGGAGTGGTGGCTGAACCCCGATGAAGTGGAATTGTTCCAGTTTATCGGTAAAGACAACATCCCGTTTCATACGGTAATTTTCCCTTCATCTCAGCTTGCCTCGGGAGATGACTGGACCATGCTCCACCATATGAGCAGTTCAGAATATATGAACTACGAAGGCGGAAAATTTTCCAAGAGCAAAGGTATCGGCGTATTCGGAAACGATGCCAAGGACACGGGAATTCCTGCGGACGTATGGCGCTTCTACATATTCTATAACCGTCCGGAAACCTCGGATTACGTGTTTACCTGGAAGGATTTTCAGGAAAAAACCAATAAAGAGCTGATCGGAAACCTGGCGAATCTGGTGAACCGTACCCTCAGCTTTTCTGTCCGCTTTTTTGACGGAAAGCTGCCGGTACCCGACCTGAACAATTCCGACAGTTCGGTGTTCTGGAAGGAAGTAACCAGGCTGGAGCAGGAGATTACCACCCATCTGGAGTGGGCCCAGCTTCGGGATGCGTTCAGGAAAATCTTTGCACTGGCAAGCTACGGTAACAAGGTATTCCAGGAGTCGGAGCCCTGGAAGCTCCGGGAGAGCAATCCCGGGGAAGCTCAGCGCATACTCAGCGACCTTGCGTACCTGGTCAGGGATCTATCCATTCTGGTTCGCCCCTACATACCGGAAACCGCAGAGCGGATCGCCGCCTTCCTGGGAATGGAAGCAGGGGCTGAGAGCGCGGACTGGAGCAAGCTCGGCAGCGCAGCAGCGGTCGAATTTCCCATTCCTGTGATTTCCTCCCCTGAGATTCTGTTCAAGCAGCTGGACGGGACGCACATTGAGGAATTGCGGAAGCGTTTTGCCGGAAGTCAGGCTGAGCGGGCGGAAGCCGCCGCCCAAAAGAGCAGCTCCGGCGGGGAATCCGATAAAAAATCCGAAAAAAAGAAACTGAGCAAAGCTGAAAAAATCCGCAAACAGGATGAAGGCCTGCGTCTGGATCAGCGCTTCACCAAACGGGTTGAGCTCCGTGTCGCAAAAATTGTGAAAATTGAACGTCACCCCGAGGCTGAGAAGCTCTATATAGAAACCCTGGACGACGGCAGCGGCGAAGAACGGAGTATCGTCTCCGGTCTGGTTCCTCATTACAAAGAGGAAGAATTGCTGAACCGGAATATTATTCTTGTGGCCAATCTCAAGCCGGCCAAGCTTAGGGGTGTCAAGAGCCATGGAATGCTTTTAGCCGCCAGCTCCAAGGCTGAGGGTGAAGAAGTTGTGGATGTGATATTTGCCGACCATGCACAACCCGGCGATCAGGTGCATGTAAGCGGACTGGAACCCCAGGGTGAAAAAGACCGCATAGACATAGACACCTTCTTTGATATCCCGTTAACCTCCGAGAATCATGAGATCGCCGTGGGCGGCAAGCCCCTGCAGGTTGCCGGGAAAGCGCTTCGCTCAGCGAAAGTGGCAAACGGGGCAGTGGGCTGATGGAAGAGAATCCTGTCCGCTGCATTCCCCGGGATGTTTCGGTACTGGAAGACAATGAAGAACTCATTCAGTCCGGTATCTGGGCACGGCAGAAGGAAGCCTTCGGCTGGTCGGCCCGTGCCTTTGAAGTATCCCCGGCAGATTCCGGGGACGAAAAGAATGCCCGGGCACATGCCCCTGTATACATTCTTGTGCTCATCCGCAGCCTGCCCGCCGGTCTGAAGCTGGCATACATCCCCTATGCTCCTGATCTCAATCACATTACAACCCTTCAGCAGAGTCTGGAAGACCGGAATATTCATTCCAGTCCCGCCGATCTGCTTGAATCCATAGGACAGGCAGTCCGGCGCCACATTCCTTCCCTTTTCTGTGTGCGCTTCGATCTGAACTGGGGGGTAAATCCCGGCTTCCCCGGATTTCTGGCAGGAAGAAGTTTGACCCCGGACAGCTCATCCGATGCCTCTTCAGCAAGTGTCTCTTCTGCTGAACAGGCACCGGTATTCTCCAGACCTGCGCAGTGGGATTACCCGGAAATTTCCTGGTTAAACACCGGTCTGGATAATTCAGCACTGAAAAAGTCCCTTGCAGATATCCAGCCGCCGGATACGGTGATTCTCCCGATCGGGACAGAGGCAGGAACCTCAGCCCCACTTGCAGAAAATACCCAGCCAAACAAGGAACAGGGCACGCAACCAGATACCCGATCGGATGAACAGGGCGAACAGGAACTTCTCAGCGGGATGAAGAGCAAAACCAGGTACAATATCCGACTGGCCGGGAAGAAAGGGGTCATCATCCGCCGGGTGGACCGATCCGACTACAGCGTCCCCGCTGAACTGGAGAAGTGGTATGAGCTTTACCGGATTACCGAGGAGCGAAACCGTATCGGGGTTCACGGCTGTGATTATTATGCGGGCTGTTCCAGCGCACCCGGGACGATCAATGCATCCTTTATCTGGCGGAACATGAAGACGACCTTCTTGCGGGAATTATCGTCACCCGGAAAGGGAATCTTGCACGGTACCTGTACGGGGCCAGTTCAAATGTAAAGCGAAATCTGATGCCCGCCTACGCCCTGCAATGGCGGGCAATACGGGATATGAGATCCGCCGGATGCACCTATTACGATTTTTTCGGAATCCCTCCGTTTGCTGAAAAAGGACACCCCATGTACGGTCTCTATCAGTTCAAAATTGGCTTCGGAGGGCAGGCCGTTCATACTCCGGGGGCCTGGGATCTGCCGGTGCGCCCACTGCTGTATCAGCTGTACAGGTGGGCTGAATTCCTGAGAATGTACTACCTGCGGGTTCTGCGAAAACGGTAGTAACATTTCTTGTTAACCTCAGTACCACCCCTTGTACCATTCTGCTGCATGCCCGGTACAGACTTCTATGCATTCTGATCAGGGATCCTGTATGGCGAATTCCTTCTCCATTTTTTCATAGTAGTTGATAATTTTCCGTACATAGCTGCGCTTATTTCCGTAATCCCGGTAGTAAAAGGAACGTTTAAAGCCATAGATAATCATATCCTTCAGTTGACCCGGAGTGATGCTGAAGTTGTCCAGGGCAAGAGCAATCTCATTGGTGACGGTGGTGTGGCTTACCAGGCGATTGTCGGTGCAGAGGGTAACGCTCAGCTTTTTATCCAGCATCTGTCCCAGCGGATGCTGTCCCACCGAGGGAATTTCCGGACTGGTCTGAAGGTTGCTGCTCAAGCAGACTTCAAGGGTTATCCGTTTATCGGCAATTATCTGCTGAAGTCCGTGAAGATACCCCGGGCGGTCCCTGATCTTTTCATCATGTATCATATGCTCATGGAACAGGTGCAGCCCGTGGCCGATGCGGTCGGCGTGAAGATCGGTAATGGCCTGGAAGATGCTTTCGGGGCCGTATGCCTCTCCGGCGTGAACTGTCTTGTTAAGAAAGTTTTTATGAACATGATCATAACTTGCCTGGTGTGCCGAGGCCGGGTATCCGTACTCACTGCCCGCAAGATCAAATGCCACTATCTGAATGTCGCTTTCCCCGCGAAGCTGCACCGCAGCCCTGGCCAGTTCAAGGCTCGCGTACTGGATAATTTCTCTTTCACTGCTGTAGGGGTGGGCATGTACAAGGTCGGCAAAGTAGGGGCTGAAGTGTTCGTTGAAAAACCGCATAGCGCATACAATCATGCCGTATTCAAATTCCGGTTCATCCCCGGTGAGTGCAGCATTAAACTCGTCACGCTTGCGGCGGAGGCCCCTGTCCACAGCCTCCATAACTTCCCGGAAACCCATACCCGGGCGGATATGCAGCTGGGGGGCAAAACGCACCTCCAGATACCGTACCCCCTCCAGGATATTGTCCTCCGCCAGCTCGTATGCGATCCGTTCCAGGGATTCAGGATCGTCCATCACCCTGGTGGTGTATGCAAAACCTGCAAGATATTCGTTCAAATTCCCGTATGAGGTTTTGAATACCGTATCGATGAGACCCTGCTCGGTATATGCCGGAAGTTCAATATGCTTGTCTTGTGCAAGCTCGATCAGAGTGGACAGGCGCAGTGACCCGTCCAGGTGAACATGAACATCAGTTTTCGGTATTGCCCGTAAAAATTCATTATTGTACCATTTCATTTCATCAACCTATTCAAAATGCCGGAAACCGTCCAGTAAAATGCACGCCGTGAGTTCAATGAATGCTATTGTCCCGGGACGGTTCTCAGGATAAGATATACACCAGTTATTCACCGACTCCGGAATCAGTATGGATGCACAACTGCCGGGGCAGTATGGAAGGATTCTGATGCTGCATTGTTACAGAACCATATCCTCAATCCTGGGGGTTCTGCTTCTCTCTTTGCCGATTTTCCCTGAACGTCCCTTCTTCCCCGCAGCTCATCCGGCATCGGTATTATCTCGTATCGAAGAGCGGGAGTCTATAACAGAAACCGTCTTCCGGGCCCTCCCGGCGGAGAGCAGCGCAGCTATTGATCTCAGCTCGGTGCCTCAACGGTTGTATATTCGCCGCTTTCCCGAAGAGTGCCGCATTGAGGCCGCCGGTTTTCAACTGATCAGACGTCCGGAGCTTGACGAAAGATATTATCATGCCTACGAGACCATAGGGTTTCAGCCGGACTCCGGGAATGGGGAGCATGCCATCAGGTTTACCAATCCCGGATACGTCGCCTCAACGCTGATATTCAGCGAGCACTCCCGCAACCGGTCATCCGGGGTGGAACCGGTTCACTCGGTGGAAGAAACCGAAAACGGCGTTTTTCTTGAAATCAAGCTTGAGCGGGATCCCCGGCGTTCGCTGATGCGCTACCAGGGAAGCCTGGAAACAGGAAGCCAGCCCAAGAGCCTTCTCTTTCATCCCCGGGGAGAGATGCTTTTTGCCGCCCTGCTGGCGGGCTACGGAGTTGATATGTTCAGTTGGCAGGGAGAGCCTGCCGCCGGAAATATCTTCCATACCCCCCTTCACATCCCCGGCGAAAATTCCGCCGGTGGAAGATCATCATCCTCCGGTTTTGTGGAAATGGGTTTTGATTCCGCCAGGGATCAGCTCTGGGTGAGCCAGATGACCACAGGTCAGGTTCACGTTCTGGATATCCCCCTGGCACAGGTGGCCGCAAGCATTGAAACCGGAGGCCGATGGTCAAAGGTGATCTCCTTTGATCACGGGAAGGAATTCGCATTTGTCTCCAACTGGCTGAGCGGAAACATCTCGGTGATCAGTACCGGAAACCGTTCTCTGCTGGGTCATATCCCCACCGGGGGCATCCCCAGAGGGCTGGCCCTTGCGCCGGATAATTCCAGATTATTCGCCGCAGATTATGCCGATGGCCGACTTCTGTCGTTTCATCTTGAGCCCCTTTATGAAAACGTTGAAACCTCCGCCCCGGCGGATCCGTCGGACCGGGAAGTCGGTGCTCTTGTGCCCGATATTCTTGATTCCGGTCCCGGAGCAAAACGCCATATTGTTATTTCCCGGGAGAGAAATCGAGCCTATGTGTCTGATATGATGTACGGGAGGATCCACGGGTATGATCTCAGCAGCGGGGAGGAGGTTGTACGCCGTTACGTCGGCCCCAAGCTGAATACCATTGTTCTGGACCCTGGGGAGGAATTTCTCTATGTGAGTTCTCGGGGCCGGAATAATCCGGACAGCTATCTGATTCCCGGTCCGGATTTCGGAAAAATTTATGTTCTGGATGCGGTAACTCTTGAGCTGGTGGACTGGACCTGGGGGGCGAACCAGCCCACCGGTCTGGCAATTTCGCCCGACGGGCGGACTCTGGCGTTCAGCGACTTTCTGGACGATAGAATAGAGCTCTACGATGTGTCCGCACTGTCAGCGGTGAACCCACTTCTACGCTGGTCCCTGAGGTACCGGAATAAAGTTCTTCAGATGTTCGACGGCGGCGATGAACTGCCTGCCCCGATGAAACTCATTCAGAAACATGCCGAAACTGGCACAGCCAGGTGAAAGAAGCAGAACCGGCCCTGACTCCGGATCTGACCCCGGATGATCCGAACTGAACTCCTGCATGGCCTGGACCGCAGCCTGTACCGCAGCCTCCATTGAGGAATAGCTGACTGGATTGGCAGGGGTCCCCCCCATGCTGCTGTGGATCAGCTTTGAAATTTCAACGCTGCCGCTTCCTTCCAGAAGGAAGCTTTTCTCCGCCTTGTTCATTGCAGAAATAATGGGGCCCGGATCCAGACCCTTATCGCTTCCTCCGCAAAGCAGAAATACCGGGGAATTAAACGCCTCCACCGCTGCCAGACATGCTTCGGGAATGGTGGCCGCAGAGTCGTTGTACACCCTGCAGCGCATTCCAGAACTTTCCATGCCCAGTTCGCCCAGGAACTGCAGCCGGTGCTCAACGCCTGGAAAATTGACCAGAAGTCCGGGAATCTCCTCCCGTGCAAAACCGGCTTTTTCCAGAAGGAGGGCGGTGAGTTTAAGATTCTCAGTCTGATGTTCTCCGGGGACCAACAGTTTCTCCGGCAGCAAAGATGCCGCCTGTACCCCTTCATCCGCCGCATCCACTGTATTTCCCCCGGCCGCACTCAAAAAACCTGGCGTCCATTCCCCGGCATTTCCGATGATGCTCCAGCTGGTTGTGTTCATCGGACTGAAGAGAGATCGTTTGTCCGCAACATAGGACTCCATGTTGCCGTAGTAATCCTGATGATCCACGAAAATATTGGTGAGAATCCCCCAATCGGGCCAATGCATGCCGTGGCTGAAGAGATTTCCCGACCCGGATTCACCAACCAAATGAAGGTCTCCGATCTGAAATGAAGAGAGTTCAAGCACCACCCATGGATGCCGCCGGGGATCGGTCCGTCGGGAGCCGGGCCCGGAAAGAGTATGAAACTCCGCGGCATGATGCTCCAGGGCACTGCGGATATCGTCCAGGAAGAGCAGGGGAGAGATGGTGATATTGCCTCCCATAAATGAGGTGACCCCTGCGGTTCTCAAGGCGTGGTGCAGAGCACTGGTGGTGCTGCTTTTCCCTTTGGTTCCGGTTATCCCCACCACCTGCGCATGGGCTGAATCCCCTCCTTTCCGGAGATCCTCCTCCATGGCCTTCAGGTTTCGTAAAAACAGACTGATATCTGTCTCGACGGCAACACCCTGTTCCAAGGCCAGTCTCAACAGAGGCGCATTACGGGGAACTGCCGGATTTTTTACAATCAAATCGCAGTCTGTGAAATCCTCACGGCGATGTTCACCCAGAACATATCTGATATCCAGATCCTGAAGGCTGTCCAGACTGGATTCAAGGGTGGCGGCGTCCCGCAAATCGGTGACGGTTACCTTTGCACCCCTGGAGACGCAGAAGCGGGCTGCAGCGGCTCCGCCTCCGTGAAGCCCCAGACCCATCACCGTGACTCGAAGATTTTTCATATTCATCAAAAGAGCTCATCCTCAATCAGGTATTCCCGCATATCGTTCTCGTTCAGGTAGATTTCAACTCTGGTGTTCTTCCATATATCCCGCAGTTTTTCCGGTACTTTCTCCCGGATCATTCGGTACGCTTCAAGGTTTTCACTGAATTCATTGTGACGGAGCGCAGATTCGATGCTGTTCAGATACTTCAGCAGAAATTTCCTGATATTGTGGTGCGCGGACAGTCTGACCCTTCGTGCCTGGGATGTGAACACGTTCAGGCTTTGGCAAATGGCCTGGTATTTACAGGTGACCGGATAGTAGGGGTAAATCTTCTTTCCTTCTTCCATGAATAGCCTGGAGAAAAACTTGGTAAGCTCCCGGTCAAGCCAGATGCCCTGGACGAAATATCCTCTCCCGGTCTCTCCGATCCAGGTTTCGGATATGCTCTGCTCGATATACAGGGCTGGAAATCCGTTCATCTTGTCTATCCGGGTAAGGGGGATAACATCGGCTTCCACAACCAGCTTATTGGTTTCAAACTCCGGGGCGTAGTCGTTACTCCCGCTTTTGATCACCCGGTGATGGCTGGGATGAAATGTCAGGTCGAATTTCAACTGGTACACATAGCTGTCATCACCGATTTTGTACAATTGGTAAAAAGTGGGACGATGAACGTCTCCGGGATCAAAATAATACTTCAAGCCGTTCAGAAGTCCGGGAAGACTCTCCATTACTCCTTCAATCACCGAAATTATACCCTTGGTATATTCCCGTGACGGGTCGGGGTTTCGAACATCGTGATGTATTGGAAGACTGGGAATTCGAAGACTGGTATCGAACTGTAGGAACATCTCCTCGCTCTGATTGTAATGGGTGGTGAAACCCCGGGCCTGGGAATGTTCGGCGGCAATCAGCCGGTTGATGTCCTGATTTGTGTTGCCCACTATTAGATGCTTTGATTCAGCCATGATATATTAAAATATAGTCAATTAACGGGTTGTTTTGCAATTGCAACCGTGGAACTTTCAATAATGGTAATTGCGCCCGGCGAATATGGCGGTGTTTGAATAAAAACCCCGGCTGGGATACAATCTTTGCAGGAGATGCACAGTGGAATCGAGACTTGCACGAAGCGGAATGATATTACTTTTGGGTATACTGATTTTGATGATCTCTCTGCCTGTCCACAGTCAGGATGCGGTGGAAGCGGCATCCGTACCGTCTGAGCAGAATGATGTTTTTGCCGTGATCCTGTTTGCATCAGGAAATGCCGTAAGTGTGTTCCGCCAGGGCGAGCTGATTAGCTATACCATCGGAGAAGATGATGTGATCGGTCTTCCTCTACTTGAGGGGGATATGGTGCAGACTGAAGCTGACAGCTTTGTTGAGCTTCAGCTGATTCCCAGTGAGAACATTGTAAAGGTTGCTGAAAATACCACATTTGAACTTACCAATATACAGGGAGAAGAAGGCGGAACGTTTGAACTGCTCTATGGGCGGGTAAGAGCCCGGGTCGCCGCCATTAATCAATCAGGAAGCTTCCGTATTCGGGGAAGGACTGCGGTCGCCGGTGTTCGCGGTACCGACTTCGGTTTCGATTACGTCACTAGGCGCGGCGAGGGTGCGGTTCCAGCAGCTTCCGTGTATTGCTTTGACGGAAGCGTGGAAGTTCAATCGCTGGTCAATGAATCCAATTCCGAAGGTGGTGCACCAGACTCTCCCGGGGAGGAAGGACCTGCGGCGGGAATCGCTCCTTCCACAGTGGTTATTTCTGCCAATGAAATGGTGGATGTTGTGAGAAAATCCGGGAGCGAAACTGAGACGCCATCCGTACGTGCCGGAGCGCTTCGCAAACGAAGCATCAGTCCCCGTATCAGCGAATACTGGCAGACCAATGATATTCAAAGCACACCGGTAAATCCGGATGATCTTGAAGAGGCGTTTCCGGGAATCTACGAAATGCTTGAAGATGCCGTATCACAGGCCCGTCTGGCCGCAAGCCTGAAAGCGTTCCTTGAAGCGGGCGGAACCCTTGAAGAATTCCGGGCTTCCCGGGAGCTGGATGTTGCCAGCCCCCGGCAGAAGTATCCGCTGGTTCCCTCCATCGGCGTGGCCGCCCTTGTACCGGAAATCCAAACGGAGGTGTACAAACCGAACGCTCTGAAGATCACCGGCGGAACCATGGGAGTTATCGGCAGTCTTCTGGAGCTGAGCGGAGTCGTGCTCTACTTTTTAGGGGAGGATCTGGGGCTCGATCCTGCGGTCGGCCAATCCTACGGACCGGTTCTGCTTGCTTCAGGGGGTGTGGCTCTTACGGTTGCACTGACTTCTCTGATAATTGACGCAACTCGGTAATCTGCCAGCCCCGGGGAAATTCCCTGAGCTTAAGCTCATCGGTATTCTGTACGCCCTGAAGCCCCTGCATATCTTCCCGGGGATCCCAGACAATGTATTCCACCCGATATTCAATTATCGTCTCACCATCCGCATCCCGGTATTCATCTCTTTCAAGGAGTTCGAAATCGGTCATGCCGAACACCATGAAATCCCCCAGAGGCTCCCTTACTTCAGGATCTTTATTCAGCCATTCATCCGCAGGAACAAAAACGCTCCGGAGCTCGGTGCCTTCCCGAACCATGCTTACCGCATATAAATTTGCAAGACGGTTCACACGGCTTCTGCCGATCTTTCCCCGTGCGGCTTCCTCCAGAAAGCCGTGATCCAGACTGTTGTAGCTCTCATAGTACTCTCTCACAACTTCATCCGGGCTGAGACCGGTAACTGCAAGATCCCGGGTGGCATTTCGCACGACGGTTATTCCCACTGCAAGTAACACGATTGCAACAAGTCCGGCAAATGTGAGCATGGGAGCCCGTGCCTTCATATGCTGAAGCCTCCGTTCAATCCGCATTCTGCGGAAGTATCTGGCCAGGCGTTCACTTTCTGCCATTTCTGTGTCCCGGGAATCGGGATGTTTCCCGGTTGAAATCTCAGGAGGCTGAGAGGGCAGATTCAGAATCCACTCATATATATCGTCATCGGTTTTATTTCCCCGGGGTGCAAAGTCTCTCAGTGAAAGGGTGTGGTCAAACCACTGCAGGACCCAGTCCTCCAACCCCGGAAGGTAGTATTCTATGGGAGTAATCAGTCCTTTTCTTTTGAACCGCCGTTTCAGCTCCAGGTTTTCTTCCCGGACCGGCCATTGACCGGTGAGAATTCGGTACAGGGAAGACGCAAGAGCAAAGTGCTGAAGACGAAAAGACTTGTACATTCCGTTGTCCGGATAGTTTACCTGCTCAAACCCCTTGGAAAGCGAACCGATATTTTCATTGGTGCTGATAGCTCTGCTCCATTGAGCCGGAAGAATTAATAATCGCTCTCCGTCCAGGAGAATATGCTGGGGATTCAACTGTTCCGGAAGCAGATCGCTGTGACGCCGGGAGAACTTGAAAAGACTCACGATAAGTTTCGCCTCATCGGAGGAGATGGGATCCTGATAATCCAGATAATCCTGGAGTGTGTTGCCGGTAAAATACTCATTCAGCGTGAGATAAATGGTACCGTCAAAGCTGAGCACCTGGTCCAGGGGAATTTTTCGATACTGAAAGTCTTCCGGCTCTTCCTTTCCCTGCAGGAGACTAATAACCAGAGCGTTCTGACTCAGTTTGTCTTTCAAACGGGTCATTCCCGGACCGCTGGCTTGAATGCCCGTATCTATTGCGGTTTTGGTTTCTCCGTTATGCTCCAGTCGATGAAATAGATTGTGCGATTGAATCAGCTGCATAAGGTGTATCCTCAGATGGCTCTATGATGTGTATTTCCCCGGGGATTTGAATCGGCTTCCAGGGGAAGCTCAAAACCCACTGCAGCATACTCTACAACGGATGAATCGTTTTTGTCATGCTCAAACGAGCTTGCACGCATAATGCTCTCAACCCTGCAGCTTCTGTGCAGTAGAAGACTGAGGACGGCGGCAATGCAGGCATTTCCGGTGTTGGTATTTCGAAGTTCCGGGGACCCTGCAAGATGTTCCCACTTCCCTTCCAGAAGATACTCCAAAATAAGACCGGCATGCCGTGAAGCAGACTCTCTGGGGAGTGCCGGGCTGAAATTCATACTGGCGATATACAGGGTATCACCCGGAAGCTCCTGCTCCATCACATACAGAGCTGAAGCCAGAGCCTTCACGCCTCCCGGGCTTCGGTGATTGCAAAGAATGGGTACGACGGGGATGTCAGGGAAGAGCACCTGAATCCACGGCAGCTGTATTTCAATGCTGTGTTCCTGAAGATGTGCAAGCTCAGAAACATGTGCGGCGGTACTGCTGCTTAGCAACAGCTGCAGTGCAGGTACATCCACTCTGCTGCGCCCCGCCGGAGTGCGGAATATGGTGCTTTCCGGCAGCAGAAATCCTTCGGGGTATTCGTCCCGCACGGGTCCCAGGATCATAATTCTGGCGTATGATGATGCGCTGCAGAGTTTATATGCTTCGCCCAGAATAGCGGATATGAAGTTAAACCCCGCATTGGGCACAATCAGCCCCTTTGGTCTGCCGGCAACCGTCCGGGCATTGTGTACATGGGAATCAATCTGTGCTTTTAATTCCTCAGGATCCTCCGGATAAAAGAGCCCTTCCACAACCGGCTCTCTCAGAAGTTCCCTGTTCCAGGCTTCTTCCATACCCCCAGTATGGTTTATTCATTTCCACCCTTCAATAGGCGATTCAGCCGGCTTTCATCGGCCTTGATGAAAAGATTTTTTTCCTGGGTAGGGAGAACCAGCCCTGTTTTCCCCTGTTTGGGGCGACGGAGATACTTTACCTGGGTGTAGTACATATCCGCTTGGCCGTTATTTTTCGCCTTTGAAAAATGGAGGGCCAGATTGCCTGCATCAAGGAGAACATCCAATGGCACAGATTTTCCCGATTTCTGTTTGATAAACACATACCCCCCGGGGTAATCCCGTGTGTGTATCCAGGTATCGTTGCCCCTGGTGTGCCGCCTCAGCAGTGAGTCGTTTTCCCGGGATGTTCTACCCACCAGAATTTTGAATCCGTTACTGATGAATTCCAGACCCGGCGTACCTGCCTGCTTTTTGCCTCCCTGACTTCCGCCGCTTTCCTCCCGATGATCAGCATGGAGCTCCCGAATCCTGGAAAGAGAGGTTTCTTCCGACTCAAGCTCGCTGAGGATGGAGCGCACCCTTTTCAGATTTCCTTCCACGTTTTCCCGTTCCTGCTGAAGATGTTCGGAACGGGACCGGATTTTTCCCGCCTTGCTGAAATAAAGCTCGGCATTTTCCCCGGGACTCAGCCCGGGATCCAGTTCTATGCATATCCGGCCGGAAACCCCGGCATTACCAGGTTCGTTCCCCGAACCTTCCTCCTCGGGGCGGGCCGGGGAGTCATCCTCCCGCATGCCCTGCTCACGAAAATCCTCCACCTCCACACGGTCATCGCCTTTGGTGATTTTCCAAATATTTGAAAGAATCAAATTCCCCATATGGGAAAGCTCATGGGCCTTTTCGAGTTTGGCCTCTGCAGCGGATATCCGTTTGAGCCTGGACGAAAAACTGTTCTCCCTCATTGAGTAGTAGCGTTTCAGCTCTTTCAGCAGCCGCAAACGCTCTTCATCCCGTTCTCTCTGACCGTATTCCGCTGCGATGCTTTCCTGAAAGCTCGACCCCGGAGAGGGCGGGCGAACTGCAACGGCTTCAATTTTCTTCCGCTTCTCCTGATCATGAACTGCTTCCGGGAGGGTGAATATCTCCCCGCTGCTTTCCCGGCGTCCGGGTTTGCGATACGCTACATCGAGTATTTCCATGTTTTCATCACATACAATGATGTTTCCCGCACTGCTCCAGAGGCGGATGAAAATCAGGCTGATTTCGCCTCCCTTGACCACCTTGAGGCGTATGATCCGCTCTTCTCCAACCTGTCCCGCTTCCTCAATTTTGCCGCCCCGGATCCGGGCACGGAGAAACTGGGAAAACCGGGGTTGTACTCCCCGGGATCTGGGTTTTGTGGGGGAAGAGTGAATTCGGGTTTTTCCCTGCTCAAGGCAAATCCGAAGGTAAAACGTCTCCCCCGGACGGTACATCTGAAAATAGATGTTCCGGTAATCCCGCTGAAATATCTGTTGAATGTGACAGCCGTCAAGCTGCAGTTCCTGAAGCACCAGGTTGATTTCTTTCCAGTTTAAGCTCATTTCATGTACCTTCGATGTAGTTTCTCAGATGGTAAAAATCCCGCTGGCCAGGTATGCCTGATAATCCATGCTGCTGTAACAGCAGATACTAATGCGTGAGGGTGAGCTGTATGATGTGCGGTACTCTTTCAACAGTTCCGACACAATTTCAACGGCTTCACACAGCGGATAGCCGTACACCCCGGTGGAAATGCCCGGAAATGCGATGCTTTCAATGGCATCATGTTCCCTGGCAATCTTCAGGCAGTTCAGATAGGCATTCCTGAGAAGCTGTTCCTCTTCTGCCGAACCTCCCTGCCAGACCGGACCCACCGTGTGTATCACATAGCGGGCTTTCAAGTTATATCCGGATGTGAGAACCGCTTCTCCGGTGGGCAATCCTTCGGGCAGGCTGTTTCTGCGGATATTCCGGCACTCCTCAAGAAGCTCCGGCCCGGCAGCACGATGAATTGCCCCGTCCACCCCGCCGCCTCCGTAGAGGCTGGAGTTTGCGGCATTGACCACCGCATCCACCTCAAGCCTGGTGATATCACTTTGCAAAACCTCAAGAGATATATCCATACGCAACTCCTGGGGTACCCCCGTATTCAGGCCGTTCCCGGCATACTTCTTCCTATTTTTCCGGGACCAGTTCCGGATACAGCTCGCCGAGCAGGTAGAATGAACCGCATGCCGCACCCCAGCTATTCATGCTGCAGGCCATACGAAGCGCATGGGAGGGACTTTCCGCCACCCTGATCTCCGCCTTTTCAGCACCGGGAAGCCGTTCCGCAATTGCCGCAAGCTCCCGGGGATCACTGGGCTTGAAGCTTCCGGTTCCGCAGAAGATGATCCGGCTGAAATATTTCAGAACAATCTCCAGCATCTTTCTGCGATCCTTATCTTCAAGAGCGGCGAAGATGCAGTATCCTGCTGTTTGCCCATCTGTTTTCAACTCCGGGTCTGCCTGCAGAGCCGTGAAAAAACGTTCCAGGGAATCCGGGGTGTGGGCGGCATCCAGAATTACGGGACTTCCGCAGCCGGGCAGGTTCCGGGCTTCATATCTGCCGGGAAGTCTGGTCCGGGAAAAGATACCGGATGCTGAATGCATCAGGAAATCTTCAGGCTCCGGGTACCCGGTTAAATTATGATCCCGAATACCGGGGATTTCAATAAAGAGTTTTGTGGCAAGGCGGAAATTTTCTTTAAGATAATCCACACTGCCGCTATCGTCCTGGATGGTGAACAACGGCGATCCCCTCTCTGCAGCCCTGCGGCGGATAACCTCCCCGGCCCCGGGTTTCTGCCGGCCGGAGATTACCGGTATGCCGGGTTTGATAATTCCCGCTTTTTCACCGGCGATTTTCTCAAGGGTGTCGCCCAGATATTTGGCGTGTTCCATTTCAATGGGTGTGATGCCGCATATTACCGGCTGAATCACATTGGTGGAATCCAGCCGTCCGCCCATGCCGACCTCGATAACTGCATGGCGGAGTCCTGCCTCCTGGAATACCAGAAAGGAGAGGAGGGTGAGCAATTCAAACGTGCTGGGATGTTCGGCGTCCCCGGGCAGCCCGTCTATGTATTTCTTTATCCGATTGAGATTCCTGCCGTATATTTCATCCCGGAAAAACCCCTGGCGGATATCTGTCATTCCGGGCACTGCAGAGCGGATCCGTTCCCGATAATCATAGACATGGGGAGATCCGTATATTCCAACCCTTTCATTCAGGTAATCGCTGAGCAAAGCAGCCGTGTATGCGGAAGTGGAACCCTTTCCTTTTGAGCCGGCAATGTGTATGAATTTCATTCCTTCATGGGGCTTCCCGAAATCATCCAGGAGTTTCTCCATGGTTTCAAGTTTGAAATCGCGAATATGCCCCCGCCGGGTTTCGAAGTTGGTGAACTGCTCGAGATACCGGAAATCAACCATTGCTGCGCTTCTGCCTGATCCTCAAGGCTTCTGCATGGGTGAAAAAGCCTTCATAGTCCGCCAAGGCGGTGGTGTGCTCCGCCAGTTCTTTATATGCGCCGTCGCCGACCTGTACCACCGAGCTGTAATGGATGAAATCCCGGACGGAAACCGCCGACCAGGTTTTGGCTTTTCCTCCGGTGGGGAGTACCGCATTGGCTCCCACCGCATAATTCGCCACCGAGAAGGGCACCTTGCTCCCCAGAAGAATCTCACCGGCATTTCTGATTTTCGCCACCAGATCAAGGGGGGATGCGGTTTGGAGCTGAAGGTGTTCGGGAGCGAAGAGATTTACCACTTCAATTGCCTGCTGCATGTCATCCACCAGGATAATACCCCCGTAGCCGGAGAAAACATCCCGGATGTATCCTCTTCGCTCCTCTGGTATCCGCAATAGATATTCTTCCGCATATGCGCTGACCTCGTCCGCCAGCCGGGAGCTGTCGGTGATCAACAGAGCCGATGAATCAGAGCCGTGTTCGGCTTCAATAAAGAGGTCGGCGCACACCAGTTCGGGATCAGCCGTTTCGTCGGCAACTACAATGGATTCGGAAGGTCCTGCGGGCAGACCCGGATCGATGATCTGTGCAAGCAGCCTCTTTGCTGCGGTCACGTACATGCTTCCGGGGCCTACCACCTTCTGACAGGGCGGTATGCTTTCCGTGCCGTAGGCGAGGGCGGCTATGGCCTGGGCGCCGCCTCCCCGGTAGACGTTGCTCACTCCGCATAAACGTGCAGCATAGAGACAGGCCGGATCAACCGTGCCGTCTGGTCCCGGAGGAGTTACAATGGCAATATGCTCAACACCGGCAATCACTGCAGGCACTGCCAGCATGTACAGCATTGACGGGAAACTGCCCCGGCCCCTGGGGACATAGAGCCCTGCGGATTCAATGGGGCGGGATGCCTCGCCGGCCAGAATTCCCGGCCGTATTTCAACCATTTCAATTCCCTTGGGTTTCTGGCTCATATGAAAGCGCCGCACATTCTCGATGGCGTACTCCAGGGCCTCTTTTACCTTCCCGTCCAGAGATGCTTCGGCACGGTCAAATTCAGCATCCGAAACCCGGACAGGCATACCCGCCAGGTCGGCACCGTCGAACTTCAGCGTATATTCCTTCAGTGCCGCATCACCCCGGGTACGAACATCTTCAATAATCGGTGCCACTTTTTCCATGGCGTTGCGGATATCGGTTTCGCTCCGGTCAAGAAGGGCTTCCTTCCTCTCATCGCTGAGATCTTTCCATGTGTATTTCTGCAGTATCACTCGTTTCCCCCGCTTTTCAGAAGCTGATCTGTTGTTATTGCAGCATATAAGGGGAGCATTTGGAGAGGGATCAGGGCCACGGCTGCTCCGGTGGCGAATCCCATACCTGTTGTGCTTTCCAGCTGCTGAGTCATAATAATCACCGAAAGTGCAATGATCAATCCGATAAAGCCCAGGGCTGCCTCTGCAAATCGCCGGCGTCGATGGCGGGTCAGGGTTTTTCTGCCGAGTTCGCTTTTCGGATCTTCAGTTCCGGTAACAGATTCCGCCCCCAGTCCACCGGTCTGCCGTGAAAAGAGAATTCTGAACAATCCGGAAAACATGGCCCTGATGCCGGTAAGTCCTCCCATAACCATCAGCGAGATACCGAAGCTGGCTATGAAGGGGTGTGGAATCAAAGACAGAATAATGCCGGGAAACAAAAGTCCCAGTGAGAGGTATCCCAGAAATCTGACATAGTTTCGTCTCTGCTGTAAATTACGGTGTAATGAATGCTGCATAATATGATCCATCCTGATAGAATAATTGAATGATATTCAGTTAAACGCTTGAGTAAGCCCGAACTTTCTGTGTAGAATAATGTGCATACGCGGCGAACGGCAAGATCAGCCCGGGCAATTCGCCGAAAACTCAAAGTCTGCAGGGCAGTTATTTTTAGATCCGCTCCTATTCGGGCTGCTCTGGGACCCTGTACCAGGAGAAATACTATGGTAATTAAGCCGATGATTCGAAGTAATATGTGTATGAATGCTCATCCTGAGGGGTGTGAAAAGGAAGTCCTGGATCAGATATCCTATGTTTCCTCCCAGCCATCATTCCAGGGACCGAAAAATGTGCTGGTTATCGGCGCTTCCACCGGATACGGACTGGCCAGCAGGATAGTAGCCGCCTTCGGAGCCGGAGCAAACACGTTCGGAGTTTCTTTTGAGCGTGAACCCAGCGCCAAGCGAACGGGAACCATGGGCTATTACAGCAATGAGACCCTGGAACATGAAGCAAAGGCGAAGGGACTCATCGCCGAGAGCATCAACGGCGACGCTTTCAGCCATGAGGTGAAGGCTGAAACGGCGGAAAAAGTGAAGTCCCTCATGGGTAAGGTCGATCTGGTGGTGTACAGCCTGGCAAGTCCGGTACGCAAGGATCCTGACAGCGACACCACATTCCGCTCGGTTCTGAAGCCCATCGGCCAGACCTACACTGCAAAAAGCATCAATCCCCAGACCGGAGAGATTTCTGAAACCAGCATCGAACCCGCCAATGAAGATGAAATAGAACAGACCGTCCGGGTAATGGGCGGAGATGACTGGAAGCTCTGGATTGAGGCATTGAAAAACGCCGATGTGCTCACCGATGATGTGACAACCATTGCCTATTCCTATATCGGACCGGATGTAACCAAAGCCGTGTATCGTGACGGAACAATCGGACAGGCCAAGGCTCATCTGGAAAACACTGCCCTTGAGCTGAACGACCGGCTGAAAACCGGCGGCGGCAGAGCCTATGTTTCGGTGAACAAGGCACTTGTTACCCGGGCTTCTGCGGTAATCCCCGTAGTGCCCCTGTATCTTGCCCTGCTGTTCAAAATCATGAAGGAAAAAAATCTCCATGAAGGATGCATCGAGCAGATGTACCGCATGTTCACTTCCAGACTCTATTCAAATTCTCCTGAGACCGACGAGAAAGGCCGTATACGGATGGATGACTGGGAACTGAAGCAGGAGGTGCAGGACGAGGTGAACGCCCTGTGGCCCAGGGTGAACAGCGATAATATCAATGAGCTGGGGGACCTGGAAGCCTACAACCGGGATTTTCTCAAACTTCACGGTTTCGGAAGAGACGACGTGGATTATGAAGCTGATATTGATACTCAACTACGTCTCTGATACATTAGCCCATCGCTATGACAATGGAAGCATTTATTCTCGGCAGCGGGGGCAGCATGCCCCTGCCGCACCGACATCTCACATCCATGCTCCTCCGGAGGGAAGGGGACCTTTTTCTCTTTGACGCCGGCGAGGGCACACAGGTAAGTTTGCGGAAGCTGAATCTCCGCTGGAAGAAAATCAACGCAATTCTGATTTCTCATACACATGCGGATCATGTTACCGGATTGCCGGGAATGCTCATGCTTTCCTCCCAGGTGGACCGTGAAGAGCCTCTCTATGTGATTGGTCCGCCCAGGATCCGGGAATACGTTGAAGCCAGCCGGCGGATTCTGGAAATGTATATTAATTACGAAATCAGAGTGATTGAAATACAGGACCCATCGGTACCCCAGGTGGTGTTCAGCGGTGAAGACTATCATATCAGATCCTTTCCTCTGAAACACACCAGAGTATGTGTGGGATATTCGTTCACCGAGATGCCACGGCCGGGAATTTTTCACCCTGAACAGGCCCTCAGTCTGGGAGTCCCCCGGGGACCGCTGTGGTCCAGCCTTCAGCGGGGCGAGGATGTGGAGCTGGATGACGGCCGTACCGTAACCCCGGACCAGGTGCTGGGCTCTCCCAGAAGCGGGCGCAAGGTAAGTTATGTAACCGACACATCATTTATCCCTTCTATTATTGATGAGGTTCGGGATTCGGATCTTCTGGTATGCGAGGGCATGTTTGAAACCGCATTGGCTGAAACTGCTGCCAGGAAACGGCACATGACCGCCCGGGAAGCAGGAATCATTGCCCGGGAAGCGGATGTGAAGCAGGCGGGTCTGATCCATTTTTCCCCCCGCTACACCGAAAAGGATCTGAAACTGCTTCTGAAGGAAGCCCGGGAGGAGTTCAAATCCATGGTTCTCACAAGGGATCGGCAGCAATTCACCATTCCCTACGAAGAATCCTGACCGGCTCCGGTCACAGAACCCGTTACCATACAGAAAAACGCGTATTCTCAATCTGGAGAGGGGCATATGATTTCCCTGAACAATGTGCATAAATCCTACGGAAGCTTTACTGCGGTGAAAAATATCAGCTTTGAAGTGGGCCGGAATGAGATTGTGGGCCTGCTGGGGCCCAACGGCGCCGGCAAGACCACCATTATGCGAATCCTTACTTCCTGTCATTACCCCAGCGGCGGTTCCGTGAAGATACGGGGCATGGAAATCCCCGGCGAATCCCGGGAAATTCAGCGCCTCATCGGGTATCTTCCGGAACATGCAGCCGTGTACCCCGAATTAACCGTGGCCGAGCAGCTGGATTTTCATGCCCGTGTCCGGCTTTCAGATTCCCGCCGGATCCGGGAGGGGGTGAGTTTTGCGGTTGAATCCTGCGGGCTGGAAGATGTGTTCCACCGCCGTATTTCCCGCCTGTCCAAGGGGTTCCGACAGCGTGTGGGGATGGCCCAGGCAATTCTCCACGATCCTGATATTCTCATCCTGGATGAACCCACAAGCGGTCTGGATCCGAATCAGATCAGGGATATCCGTGAACTCATCCGCCGTCTGGGCAGGGAAAAGACCATCATTCTTTCCACCCATATAATGCAGGAGGTTGAAGCCCTGTGCAGCCGGGTTCTTATTCTGAACAAGGGATCCATCGCCGCCCAGGGGAGCCCCGAAACCATTGCCGGTAACATGCGAAGCTCCGAAGCATACAGGATCCGCTTCCGGGATATTGACAGCAGGCTTGTCTCCGAACTGGAAAGCTGCGCTGAAGTGGCGAGCCTGAAGCCCGTGAATCCCCCGGAGGGAACAGATTCCTCCGGGATGTATGAGGTGGTGATGACCGGCAAGGCCGGCCAGGGAAATGAGTTTTTGTTTTCATGGGCAGTGGAACACCAGGTTGTTATTCGCGAGCTTACTCCTATCCGGCCCGGTCTGGAGGATCTTTTCAGCAGGCTCACAAAGGAGGAGGAATGAAAAACCCCGTTCAACCGGTCATTTCTCTGGTGCGGAAGGAACTGCGCAGCATGCTCAACGGACCCTCCGCCTATGTTGTTGCCCTGTTCTTTCTGGTATTCAGTTCCGTCTGGTTTCTCAGAATTCATCAGTTTGCCGCCCGGGATTATGCTTCATTCCGGGAGTTCTTCTCTGTGCTTCCGTTCTTCAATATTCTGATGATTCCCCTTCTTACCATGCGCGTATGGGCGGAGGAGTATCGAAGCGGTACCGGTGAAATTCTGTTCACCTTGCCCTTCAGCGGTTTTCAGCTGGTTCTGGGGAAATTTCTGGCAGTGTTACTTCTCTACACAATAATAGTCCTGTTGACCCTTCCCATGCTTCTTATACTCAGTGCTCTGGGCGATTTCGCATACGGACCGCTGTTCACCCAGTACCTTGGATCACTGCTTCTGGGAGCGGCGTCTATCTCCCTGGGGCTGTGGATCTCAAGTCTTACATGGAATCAGGTTTCTGCGGGGTTGATTACCATGGCCTTCCTTCTGATGTTCACCCTGCTGTTTCAGGCCCTCCAGGAGCTGACCGCTACTCCCGATTGGATGGCCGGGTTGTTCCGCTATTTCAGTCTGAATTACCGCATTGACAGTTTCTCCAAGGGTGTTTTGGACAGCCGGGATTTCGGGTTCTTTGTTCTGATGACGGTGCTGTTTCTGTACGCAAACGCCATTGTTATCAGACTCAGGAAATGGAGCTGAATGATGAGATACAGGAATTATCTTTCCATCAGTATTATCCTCACCCTGGTTATCTTTATTCTGCTGGCGCTGATTTTCCAGCAGTTTTATCTTCGGCTGGATCTCAGTCGTGACAGGGTGTTCAGTATCAGCGCATATTCCCGTAATCTGCTGGAAAACCTGGAGGACCGGCTTGATGTAACCTATTACCTTTCTCCGGGGCTGGCATCCCGGGTTCCCGAAATTCAGGAGGTTCACGACCTTCTCAATGAGTTTCAGCGTGTGAGCCGGGGGAAACTTCAGGTCACAGTTATCAATCCCGAAGACATTGATGATGGAAAAGAGGCCAGACCGGAAGATTTTGGAATAGTCCCGCGGGAGCTTCAAATTGTCGAGGGCAGCGAACAGACCTATGCAACGGTATACAGCGGGATCGTCCTGAAATACCGGGACGCCATGGAAGTGATTCCTCTGGCTCTGAATTCGTCGGGGCTTGAATATGAACTAAGCTCAAGGGTTGTGGCCCTGGGCAATGATAGAAAGCCTTCATTGGGGATTGTTTCAGGCGGCACCCATGCCTCTCACCGGGATTATCAGACATTGATTCAATTCCTGGGACAGTATTACAACCTGCAGCTTTATTCCCCCGGAGATGCTCTTCCGCCTTCAATCGACGCTCTGGCGGTGCTTGGATATGCCGGGCTAGATCAGGGGGATCTGTATGCCATCGAACAGCTGATTCTGAGGGGCAAGGGGGTGATCATTGCTGCCGAAGGGACTGCCGTCCACGTGGATGAGAACCTGGCCCTGGAAGATGTGAGCGATCATCCCATGCTGGACATGCTTCAGAGCTACGGCATCAGGATAGAGCCAGGTTGGGTCTTTGATTCACAAAACATGGAGATTCCGGTTCAGCGCCAGGAAGGAAGGGCTGTTGTGAACCGCTACGAAGAGTATCCCCCCTGGCTGCGGTTGTCAGCATCCCAAGTGCACCCCTCCCATCCGGTCACATCACGCTTTCAGGCTCTTGATCTGTTCTGGGCAAGTCCGCTGACAATTACGGGCTCAGAACTGCCGGGCACCGGAACAGCGGGGTCTCAAAACCCCGGTTCTCAAAACCCCGGAGAGGCGCAGATCTCTGTTCTTCTCAGGTCAAGTCCGGATTCTGTATATGTGTCCGATCCGCAAAGTGATCCGGCGTCAGCCGCTGCTCTCATGACGCAGGCAGAGAACAGAAGGGGGGAGTATGTGCTGGCAGCAGAACTCAGCGGTTCGCTTACCTCCCATTTTACAGTTCTCCCGGACATTCTCAGACAGAGGGCTGTGAATTATCCCCGTGCCCTGAGTTCCGCAGATGATGTGAACCTGATTGTTATCGGCGACAGTGATTTTCCCGGAGAGTTATATCAGACCGGCGGCTCAAGCTACAATATTATTTTTATGCAAAATCTTGTGGAATACCTTCTGGGAGATGAAGAGCTGATGAAGCTGCGCACCAGAGGCGGAAGGAACGGGCGTCTGGACGCCCCTTCATCTCCATTGGAGCGCCGTCGGATTCTGGATCTTGCGTATTTCACCGGCATGTTCGCCGCCCCCGGCATTGTGATCCTCTATGGACTGCTGCGCGTTTTCCGGCGAAGAAGAATGGCTCGCAGAGCACCGTATTTTCCGGAATCTTCCGATCCGGGTAGAGGAGAAAACTGAATCATGTCCAGCCCCGAAAAAGCACCCCGAAAAAAACGGTCGGATACTGTGCAGCAGTATGGGAGAAATCTGCTGGTGAAGGCAGCAGTCATACTTCTTCTCCTTCTGATTCTCTTCGCCGGGAATATTCTGCGTAGGGATCGCAGAAACCCCGATCCCGCAGGGGTATCGGACCGTCTGGAATCAAGCATTGACGTGGGGATTCTGGAGATCAGAGGATCCGACGCCGGCACCATACTGCGCATCCGGAAGTCCGAAGGAGGCTGGCTGGTTGAGAATATGACCGCAGGTACAGAGAACAGAGCCCGGGAAGAGCGGATCCGGGCATTCCTGGATGACCTGCTGGGTATGACATATACCCGAACTGTTGCAACCTCCGGCGATTTTTCATCGTACGGCCTCGAATATGACTCCCGTCGGACAAACCGGCGATCCGGATCTCCCGCAGAAGTTATTCTCTTTGATTCCAGAGGAAGGCGAATCGAAACCTTTTTGTTCGGCTTGTATAATCCTGATACTTCCGAGATGTTTTTTCGCTATGCGGAGGATGCCGCCGTCTATGGGGTTTCTCCGGATATGGGGTTTTATCTGGATCAGAGCCCGGAATACTGGGTTGAGATGCGTTTGTGGCAGCCTCTGCGGGATGGGACCACACGAAGGGCTGAACAGTTTTACCGTATCTATGCAGACGGGGACAGCACGGTCTGGACCCGGGAAGGTCGGCTGAATTGGATTGCTGACGACGGAGATATCCCGGAGAGTCCCGAAGCCGTCAGTTCAGCAGCAGATCTTCTTATAAGAATGGAAGCAGAATCTCTGTACTCGGTCCGGGGCGTGGTTCCTGACAATGCCGTATTGCAGTTGAGGGTGGGAGTAACCACCAGGGGATCGGAAATTCTGGAAGCGGCCGTGTATCGTCTGGACACAGCGGGAAGCCGGCATTCTCCCCGCTATCTGGTTGAACCTCTCAGAGGGCCGTGGTTCACTTCCGGGGAGGGAATGCCGCGAATCCTGGAGATGTCAGAACGGGAGTTCGAACGGTTTCTTGCTTTCTGAAACTCTGAAACCGGAATCAGCCTGGAGTTCCGCTGAGATGAGCCCGGTATTTACGGGGATCGGCCTTGAATTGGATGAAACCTCCGTTGCCCGGATTCGCCATGGATGCGGCTCTGATTCCTTCCTTCATCAGCCTGTCTCCGCTCATCAATCTGCCTGAACGGGTTGAAAGTCCGATAAAAACATTCTCAGTATTGATTGATTCAGAATCGCAGACCCGCTGGAATCGTTCGATCTGCTTTACACACTCATCCTGGTTCTGATTCGGCAGAATTATGCCGTAGTAGCCGTTTTGTATGTGAAAAATCAAATCCTCATAGCGGAAACTCTTCAAAAGCTCCTTTTCAAAAAGGGAGAGAGCCTGGGTGTCGGATACCAGCTTTTTGTGGAGTCTGAATACCGCGAAACCGATATCAGACTCGTTTTCCGCAGAACGCTCAATTTCATTATTCAGCCGGAGCTTCATCAGATCCGAAGGCCAGATTTCGTTTTCCCCGGCACTGAAGTCTTTGTCATTTTTCTGTCGATGGCTGCGGGCATTTCCGGATTGCTGATCTGAACGGGCTCTTTCTGAATACTCCGCTGCGCCTGATTTCCCGGCATTCCGCTCCCCGGGTTCCGGGGTCTCCGGCTCCGGAGCACCCTCCTGTACTGTTGCTCCGCTGTACTCAAAACTTTGTTCTTTGCCGTTTCGGTCGATTGAAATGCTGATGAAGAGAAAAATCACGATGAACAGGGCGTAGCCGGAAATCATATATAAAAGGTTTTCTACGATGGGGCGGAGATCCCGGGCTGACAATACCTGATAGATAACGGCGGCTTTCTCTCCGGAATAGCCGGGGATGGGCAGTTCCACCAATTCTTCATATATTCCATTGTAGGTGAAAAGCGGGGTTCCTCTCAGTGAAGCGGGATCTCCCGGCAGCTCCTCCACGTAAGAGGGGGAGACACTCCAAAGTCCGTACAGCCCTCTGTCCGGCGAGTAGATGGCGGCAAGCTTGAGTTTGGAGGTTCCCTGCGGGGACATTAAGCGCTGAAGAATTCTTTCTCTGCTCCCCCCGTCGGCGGCAACTACATCAATATCTCTTTTCATTTGCTCTTCCACACTCTGAATATTATTCAACCGTATGGCGCTGAGCATTATTATAAAAAACGTAAGAATGGTGATGAAAAACAGAATAGTTATACTGGTGAATATCTTATGGAGTCTGGAACTCATAGCATCATTATATGGGAGATTCGTCGAGTTGCAAACTGAATAACACGAAAAACTGAATGTGAATCGATTTTATCTTCATCCCCGAGCATGTGGTACATCAGGGGGAGCAGGGGGGTATACAGTTGCCGGAGCTCGGCATTATTGCTCACCCTGTACTGTTCCTTCATAAATTGGGCACAGTCTTTCTCTGTTAAACGGTTCAACGCCGCGCCATAGTCCCTGAACAGCTTTGTATTTTTCGCAGGGCGGGTGGGATGTTCCTGGGGTCTCGGTTTCAACAGGTAGGAATTCCCGGAGCGCCGGAGTGAACCCAGGCTGCTCATTCCCTGTTCAAATTCTCTCCTGTAGCCTTCGAATCGGGTGCTTAAATACACCCCAGCGTTATGGTCCCGACGATACTCATTCCTGCCGTCACCGGATACCAGCCGGTAAAAATGATGCTCTGCAGGGTTCAGTCTGTGGGCGTGTTCACCTGCCCAGATATGCTGATAACTGTTCCTGGCATATGCCGCTCCCCCGGGGTAGCTGAAATCCAACCCGTAAAAGCGCACCTCTGCTGCACCCATGGCCAGTGCTGCAGCTCCTGCGCTTCCTCCCACCTGGGTAAAATGAAAAGGAAGGTGGAGATTCGGAGCATCCCTGAACAAACCGCTGTGGGCCAGGGGATGAGCCGTGGAAATGAACGAGGATCTCCCGGCGTACATCCTCAAAATTGCCGGGTGAACTCCCGGATCGCAGAGCAGAAGACCGCCCGTTCCGGGGATGTGGTGCAGCAGGCTGAAAAACTGGGGGTCTGTGGATACCACTGCGTCAGGGGCCAACCCCCGGGCAATCATGGAAGGCAAGGCAGAGTCCGCCGCAATGACCACCGGGGTACCCGGCCGCTCCTTCCCGGACTTCTGACCCGACTTCTGCCCGGATTCATTTGGAATCGGCGGTGACCCGGCCGATGGAGATACAGACTGCCGGGATGATGCGGGTCCCGACTCCTGAATTACCTCTCCTGATTCGTGCTGATCAAGATAATCATCCAGTCCGGGACCGGCACCCAGAACTGTTACCGACCTGCCTGCCACACGGGTGCGCAGCTTTTCCAGGGAGAGCTCATGGTTTGAGTCCTGTTCCTTCTCAAGTGTTCTCTGAACTTCGGCGGCATTGTATGATGAATTTCGCAGCATGTTCAGGAACCACATTTTCCCAAACCGTTTCTGGGTAAAATAATCAGAGTGGAGCTGGTCGAGACTCTCCTGTATGCGCTCTCTGATTGCTCCAAAGAGGTCAGGCAGAAGACGTTCCACAGGCGGGTGGCCGTATACGTCCAGCCGCGGGTGAAAGAGAGGGCGGTAGCTGTTTTTCAGCAGCAGGTCCATCTGATGGAAAAAGCCTTCACCAGGCGGATCCTCACGGTTCTCCGCCGCACATATCAGCACATCCCTGCGTTGCAGGATTTCCTCCCGCATCGGGCGGGCCTTATCGTCAAGGTAGATGGCACTGTCAGGGATTATGAGCAGGATAAGCCGCTGGGGTGACGGGGGCGGTATGTGATGCAGGCCTGCACCACCGATGATGATCAGATAATTGCACTCCTTATACTGACGGCTCACCCGTTCGGCCTCCCTCAGCGGATCTCTCATGGAATGCAGTGCAATGAACGTATCACCCCTTTGAACCCCGGGAACCGGATAACCGTTCCTGGAAGTTTTCCATTGATGGATTATCCGACGTGGGGATTGATAGGAAGAGTAATCTGAAGCTTTGTCCCCGTTATTCATCCGGCTCCCCTTTGGGCATTGCTTTGCCGTTTTCGACGTTCTCACTATTCCTTTCGTTTTTCCGTTGTGCCTTAAAATCGTTCTCCAACACCCTGGCAATGCATTCCTCTTCATCCTCTCCTGACAGCCAGCGGCCATGTGCGTGTTTCAGTGCAATTCCCCGGGAATATACAAGACGCTGAACGATTATCCAGGAATTATCCTCTTCCTCCGATTCCGGATGGCGGGAACCGGTCTGTGATGGGAGGCGGGAATCGAGCCTGGAATGATATCGGGAAAACAGCCGGCTACACTCCGCCGCCGATGGAGGGGGGTAAATCCCGCAGCCTTCGACAGGGGATGCACCGGCCGAGGGCGCACCGGGGGAGGGTGCACTAACAGAGTCATCTTTCCCTGAGTCAGGGAAGGGGGGGCTCGTTTCAAGTATTTTCCAGGCATCAGCAGCTGAGATACCTTCCCGGGGATCCAGCTGCTTTCCGCTCAACCTGAGCCTGTAGACGCCGGGTATCGCTGACACATGTGCCTGAAACCACCTGGCGTACATATCAAGCTGATCTCCCATACTGCGTCGAAACATCTCTGTTTCCAGGGGAGAGGTACGGCAGGTTCTGGAAGATATGAACTCATCGAAGCTGTGGGGCCTGCAGTGACTTCGCCCTCTGGAACGTGCGAAGTCCGCCCCGATAACTATACAGTTTCCCCGGTAGCGGGCTCTGATCAAATCAAGTGCGGTGAACAGCACCGATCCCCGCTCAGGACTGGTTTCCAGGGCGCAGCCGTCCATCTCAAAGGGCATCTTCAGGGAAAAGAGCGCAATTTTACCGTGAAACAATGAATGAAGCCGTTCAGGCATTGCGGCACTCAGAGAAATGCGGATCAAGTCCGCTGATGCTGCATATCTCAGATGCACCCCCGCCCAGTAGCCTCCGTCTATGCTCACCACAGAATCCACCGGGATCTCCCAGTAATTCAGGGCTCTCAGAGCCGACGGAAGAGCCCATATTTCCGGCCGGGAGGAAGAATTGCCGGACGGGGACAGTTCATGCAGATGCTTCTTCAAAAGAGGCAGAACTTCTTCAAGACTTGGACCTGAAGCGCAAAGAATTACCCCTCTGTGTTGCCCGGACCGGGACTTTTGCATAGGTCGTCCCGGTGGTGCACCTCCGCTATTTGCAGAGGAAAGCCGTGCCAGATTTTTTCGGTAATTGCGGATCCAAAGAGGACCGAAAAACATTTTGGTCTGAAGCTGCTTCTGGGATGATGCCATGATTTCCTGTATTCCTGATAATAATGCATCATTTCCAGGCACATTCCGGGCTCCGGGCCAGGGGATTACAAGGGAATTCATGATCCGAAGGTCAGAAAAAAGAGACTCTAGAAAAGTTTCCTCCTCCGCAGTAAATGTCTGGGAGGTCGAAACTGTGAGCTCCCGGGGGGACGAAACAGAAAACACCGTACCGGTAAACTGCTTCAGCAGATCCGGAGATTGTTCGCGGATGGTATGAAGCAGCCTGGGATCGCTGTATATTCCGTAGATATCAGCATGGGGATAGTAGTTGAGAATTTCCTGTGCAATATATCCCAATCCGGGATTTACACAGAGAACATGAATGGGGCGGCTGCCGTGGACACGCTTTGATATGCCAGAGTTTTGAATTACATTTTGAGCAACCCGTGACGCTTCTTTTCTGGGATTGCGGCGACTGTGCAGATAACCGGAGTCACTTTGGATGGAAAAGTCCCCGCTTTGAAGGGGAATTACCCTGTAGAATGCCACGGCTTTACTCAGGACTGCCGGGTTATATGCCGGAGTATTTGACCAACTTCCCGGGGTTGAAACTCCACAAACTGTATTCCCGGAAGTTCTGTGGAAAAAGCCTGTTGAATGGAAAATTCCAGCTGCTCCTTAATGAGCTGAGGATCAATATCCTCAATATCGCTGAACAATATGTAGATATAATCTGAATCCGATGTAACCGCTCCGTCTTCCTGAACGATGCTGCCGATAACCCTCATCACATCCAAAGCAACCCGCTTTCTCAGCGCATCAGGTGAAGCCTGAATGAGGTTGTTTAATATCTGTTCCAGCTGAAGTCCGAGAATCAGAGAGCTGTCATTTTCTACGGCATCCTGAAGAAGCTTCGGAAATTCATTCATACTTACAATAAAACGGGGGCTGATGTTGTTCAGCAGAATGGTTCGGCTGTTTTGAAGCATTTTCCCCAGGCCTTCTGCAAGGGTGGTGCTGATTATCAAGAGAGTTTCATCATTCAGTGAGAACAACGGAGTTTTAAATAGAATGCACAGTCCGTTTTCCGCCTTTCCCATTGGAATGATCACCAGTTCTTCCAGCAGTTCGGCCTCCCGGATAGATAGATGCCGCTTCCACAGTTCAAGAAGCTGCGGATCCCGGATTCTCCCCGGAGATGCCATGGTTTTCAGATCAGACGATTCGATCCTGAGTTTCTGGAGGCTGTCAAAAGTGAGTCCGCTGGCAGAGTAGGGGATAAGGGTATCTTCGGCATGATCCTGGAGTAAAAGGGCTCCCTGTTGTATTCCCAGGAAATCACGTAAAATTCCCCACGCCATATATGGAGCTTCAAACCCCCGGGGAATGCTCCCCAGTCCGGCCAGAACCTGAGGAATCAGCAGGCCTGCCCGTGGGGCAAACTCATCTGATTCATCCTCTGCCGCATCGCCGGGGGATTCGGTCTCCGCTGTTTTTTCGGATTGAAATGACCCGTAATGTTCAGGTTCTGATTTTTCCGTTTCCGGTACTGACTGAAAATCCTCTTTGACCCCATCCTCTGCACGCTGCTTATCCTGGAGAAAATCCTTCAGGTCATTCACATCCTCGTCGGGGAAGGACTCAGGTTCTTCGTCATCGGGGATTTCATCGGAGAGATGTATCTCTGTGATTTGATCAAGATCATCATCGAAGGGTTGCTCATCGGGTATAAGAATATCAGCCGGATCACCCGCGGGGGCAACTTCCCCGGGCTGATCAGAGAACTGAACTTCCTCAAACAGATCCTCTTCCTCGTTTATGTCAGGGGTGCTGCCGTCAATTATCGGCTGTGATGAAATCTCTGAAGCTGCGGGAGAAGATTCATGGGGGCTGCGCTCCCTGAGTTCCCGGGCCTTTTGGAGAAGCCCACCCCGATGTTCGGAGTGAGCAGTTTTATTCTGATATTCCTTAACTCTGGCAAGAAGCCCCATGGATTAGAGTCCCAGATCTTCGAACAGTTTTTGGTAGGTTGCAAAATGCTCGGACTGAGCAAACTCTTCAATTTTTTCTTCCGGCAGGTTTTCCAGCAGTGAATCCATGTACGTAAGTACGGCCTTCAGCTCCTGTTTTAACTCGGTGGTAAGCTGATGCTCATCGGGCTGCACCGGCTCAGGGGCATTTTCATCAGCTTGATCAATATCCAGGGCTTCCGGTTCACTGAATTCATCCGAAACTGTTCCAGCGTCCTCGATTTCTTCCAGATTAAGCTCCTCAACGGGCTCATCTTCGGAGAGGTCCAGATCCATGTGTGATTCAGGTTCTTCCTCACCCATGAGCATTGCTTCTTCATCAGCACTCAACCCTTCTTCAGCTCCTGATTCCTCTGCTTCAGCTTCCGCAATAGAATCAGAATAATCGGAAAAGTCATCTTCAATATCAGTATCATCCACGCCGTCGGCTTCAATTTCCCCGTCAACAGGACTTTCTTCCTCACCGATTTCCGGGATTTCCAGCTCCATGTCCTCCAGTTCATCACCGGTGTAGAGCTGAATGTCGTCACTGTCATCCTTCAGATCGTCGATGCCTGCCAGTTCTTCTTCGATATCCAGCTCTGCCATTGCCTGGAGTTCATCGTCGCTTCCGCCGAAGGGATCTTCTTCTTCGCCCTCTATAGATATTTCTGTGACCTTATTATTATCCTGGGAGCTGTCTTCAAAGGCTGTCTGGCTGTAATCTTCGTCCGGTGAAGCTGTTGCCTGTCCGCTTTCCTCTGTGAACTCGGCGGTGTTGAGAATATTATCCAATTCATCGCCGGTGAGTGCTATGGTTTCATCCTCATCCTCGCCTGCGAAAAAACCACCGTGCAGTTCCTCATCCGACGGAATTTGAGCAGTCGGAGATTCTTCGGTTTCTTTGGCTTCATCACCTGGAGTAGTCGAGGCGGCTGCTGCTGCTGCTGCCCCTGCAGCGGCGCCGGCAACGGCTCCTCCGCTTCGCAGGCGGTGAAGTTCCGCCCTCAGGTCGGTGAGTTCTGTTTTAATGGCCGAAAGCTCGCTTTCGATACTTGCCAGCACCTGGTTTTCGTTACCGCCTTCCTCGGCTTCCTGGCTGTTGCGGATGGCCTCATCCACCATTGAAGTTTCCGTGGCTTCGGATTCCTCCGGCTCTGATAGGCTGTCGGAGAATGCCGCTACGTCATCAAAATCCTCTCCTTCATCGGAGGAGGAATCCTCGGAATCAATCTCCAGTTCATCAAGATCTTCGGAATAATCACTGTCGGGGAGGTCTTCAATGCTTACCACATCATCTTCTGCACCCGGAAGAGAAGAGTCTTCCAGTTCGTCTTCCGTTGAGCCGGTATAGTCGACATCAGAATCATTTCCAGGGGTATCATCCAGAGAGAATGCTTCATCATCCGCCCCGGAAAAATCCAGGAGTTCTTCGTCAAGATCAATGTCTATGTCATCTGATTCAACTTCGCTGCCCAGAAGATCTTCGTCATCATCCAGCTCGAGAAAGTCTTCATCCTGCTCCGGCGCGTTGAATGCTTCAATGGAATCCGCATCACCTGCGCTGCTGCTCTCGGAGTCCATGTCGAAAGAAAGGTCTTCTTCATCCAGTGAAAACTCTTCGTGTGTCTGCTCTTCGGCGGTCTGGTCTTCAGTCGGCTGGTCTTCAGTCGGCTGGTCTTCAGTCGGCTGGGTTTTATCCATGAACTCATCCAGACTGATTTCCTGAAGCACATCATCAGATCCGTCGTCTTCCAGTTCATCCATTGGTTCCAGATCTCCGGGAAGCGCTTCGTCGCCATTACCCACATCCAAATCCGATTCTCCACCGCCGTGTTGAGGTTCCTCGTTTTCATGGGTTCCGGATTGCTGTTCGTCATTGGAATCGGGTATTGAGATTTCGTCATCAAGTTCGGGAATGGTTATGTCATCGAGGTCATCATCAAGATCCGGTATTACGATATCGTCCAGGGTTTCCTCTTCTTCAAAAGCAACATCATCCCGCTGTTCATCAAGGTCAAGTTTCATCTCATCTTCTTCAAGATAGATGGTTTGATCTTCTTCATCTTCATCAGACAGGCTCAGGCTGATCTCTTCTTCCAGCCCTTCAAGGTCATTCAGTGCATCGTCCAGAGCCTGTGATTCACTTTCGCTGAGAGATTCTTCCGCTGTACCGTTATCTCCGGATACCTGAATGTCCGGTTTTACGGGAATATCATCTGAATCGTCATCGATGGCAAAATCGGGATCATCATCCAGGCTGAAGCTGTCGTCTTCTGTGTAGTCTCCGGACTCTTCCAGGGCACCCAGCAGATCTTCTTCATCGGGACTGAGGTCCGCGGGAGATTCATCCGCTTCACCTGAAGTGTCCGGGGCATTGGAGCTTTCTTCCTGAAGATCCTGCAGCTGGGCATCCGAAGGCTCATCCTCCACATCCTCAGGACCGGCTTTTACAAATACACCATACTCATTGAGTTCATCATCGAGATCATCTAATTCATCAAGTTCCAGGTCCATATCCATGTCCTGAGCGTTATTTTCATCAGCCATCGGCGATCTCCTGGTCGTTCGATCGGTAGTAGTCTAGCAAAAGTATCGGCCGAACCGATTAAAAAGTTATACCTAATTTAAATCTACAGCATGGACCATTGGCTGTCAATGTTGGAGATACGAAGGGTATAGAAGCCTCAAGATTTCAGTGCCGACGACCGTTAATTGAAAGGTATGAAAATGCTCCGGATACTTACATCCCTGTTCAGCGGCATTGTCGCCTATCTGCTTCTCTTACTGATGTACGGTCCCCACAGTCAGGCCAATTATCAGGAACTGGATCAATTCCGCCAGTCCCTTGAGACCAATATAGCTCAAGTCAGGGAAAAAGGGGAGTATCTGGAGGCATATTATTATCAGCTCCGGGACCAGGAAGACGCCCTTATCCGGGAGGCCCACCGCATAGGTCTGCTGTTTCAGAACGAAAGGATGATGCGTCTCAGGAATGCCCCCCGGGAACTTCCGGCAATGAGCCCTGGTCAGACACTCGTATATTACAAACCCTCTCACAGCAGGCGAATCGGAGTTATCCGCGCCATTTCGGCGGCGGTAAGCGTATTGGTTTTGATTATTATGCTGTTTATTCCGCTGTACCCCCCGGAGAAGGGGCAAAAAAACAGCCCCGGCACCGGGGCTCCGGTATCACAACCCGGGACAGTGGGCAGCGATTTTGATATGAGTCATTCGATGCGGATCCATCTGGCGGCACGTGAGTAGGTGTTGTCCACCCTGCTGATTTGACCGTCCTCAATGAAAAAATACGATGTAAACTTCTCCCCGATGAGATTGTCGCCGTTGCTGCTCAGACGGAACTCCCAGCTCATGGGGCGGGCGAGATCCACAATCTGAGATGCGATGGAATAGGGGAACAGCGGCAGATACAGCTTGGGAGCATTGGGTTCATCCTGACGGATTCTCACTTTCTCTTCCTCAATAACTACCCTCAGCCGCATACTGTCATCTCCCGCCAACTCGGCGTAGGCGGTGCCGTCGCTCTCGATAATTACATTCCCGATTCCCGTGTCCCCTTCCCAGGTTCCGCTGATTCCATTCATTGTGGGTCTGCGCCACTCCTGGTCGGAGCCTGACTGGGACTGCACGCCCCGGGCTATTCCCGTTGATGATTCCGGTTCATCTTCAAAGCCGAAGAGGCTTCGTACACCCCGCCGTACGCCGGCCACAGCCTCCTCAAAGCCCGGAAAGTCAGAGGAGTCCGCCAGAAGCAGTTCTCCGCTGGTTCGGCTGTAAATATGGAGATCAAGATAGATCCGTTCACCGATTCTGTTGATTTCTCCGATGATCACCCCCCGGGACTGGGGCGGCGCTGCGTCGGGGTAACTCTGCATGAATCCGCCGGCGTTCTCGCCGAAGGGAAATGATTCGGCAAATCGGGAGGTGTCGTCAATGGGGATGATCCGGTAGTTCTCAGCCCGTCCGATTTCCAGCAGATGGCTGGTAATTCTGTTTTCCAGAACGGTGATCTCTTCGGGGCTGAAATCAGACTGATCGCTGAGCAGACCTGCAAAGGCGAAACTGATGCGCGAACGGGGAATTTGTGCGGCAATCGTCTCAGGAAGGATCAATCCGCTGAGAAAAATGAGGCTCACTGTGCATAAAAGGGCTTTCCTCATAAAATAACTCTACTCCCCGCAGTGGGAAAAATCCAGATTTCGCATATTCTAATCAGAGCATCAGTTGCGTACCCTGCGAACCTCATAATAATACCGTTTTTCTTCGGCATCGCCCATACTGAATGCTTTCCGGGGCAATGCTCCGTGCTGAACCACGTAGGAGAAAAGCTCCTCCCGGGGTATCACATTGAAAAACACGGCGATTCGATCCGGGGATGCCTCACAAATGGATTTGCTGTGATCCCATCCGTGTATAAAATCGATCTTCCCGCCCTCGAGCCGGTCTTCAATGGTATGAAAGGCCCTGTCAGCCACAGCCGGAGCCAGTTCACTCAGGGGATTGGACACATGGTACCAGTTTCCGTCGTGGTAGGCTACTGCATCGTTCTGATGCGCCTGCAGGATTTCCTTTGCCTCTTTTTCGGAATCCAGTCGTACTGTTGCTGAACCGGTCTCGGATTCCAGGGCCTGGAAATAGGCCTCGGCATCGGTATGAAAGAGACAACGGTGAATGGGTTCAAAGCGGAGCCCGGGACTGTAGATGTTCACCAGTTCTGCCAGCGCATACCGTGACGGATGGTCTTCGATATCCTGAAAACTGCCGCCGTTTTCCAGATGCTCTTTTTTCAGCGCCTCCCACACGGCTTTTGCAGTGGCAAGGCTGTGATTTCCGTCGCCCATGGCAAAGGGAAGGGGATTGTCGCTGCCGTACAGGCGGCGGCTGGTTTCTCTCTCCCCAAGGGGTTCCAGGCGGCTGAGAATATCATTTATGATATGCGGTTGATCGATCCAGTATCCGCTGAGATGTCCTCCGTCAAGCATCAGCGGAGTATCGTAAATACATTCCAGATCATCTGTGCGCTCTTTTAAGCCCTCGATGATGGATGCGCTTCTGTCATCAATGAGAATCATGATATGGGGAAGTTCCAGGGGAGCCTGTTTCCGGATTTTGATTCTTGGGGGAAGGCGGTCGAGAATCGTGCCCTCCGTAGCCCGGATGGGGCTGGTACTATCCGCCGAGTAATCGTACTTCTCCAGATCCACTGCAAGGACCAGTCCTTCACGCAAACCGGAGGCTTCAGTGTGCCGTTGAACATACACCCATCCCCGGCCCTTGCTTTTGAGAACGCCTTCGTCCAAATACCGTTTCATGGCTGAATGAATATCTGAAATTCGTTCATCTCCCCGGTCATCTTCCAGATATACTTCGGGATAGACCAAATCAAGGGTGCTTGGGCTTTTCCCCCGGTATTCCTCAACTCTTTTCCAGTATTCCGGGTCGGAGGTGTGCTGATCACAGGCAATGACCGCCCATTTATCCTGGGGGATATCCTCTCTGGGAAGGAGGATTTCCGGTACCTGTAAGCCGAGCTTTTCCAGTGCAGATGTATTAATGTTCATGTGGCCGCCTTGTTAAAATTATACCTTGCTGAAGCATATTCAGTTTACCCCACATCTTCAAGGGGAGGGCCGGAACAACGGAAGGAACAACGGAGGGAACCGGAGATGTAAGATTTTCCTTGCGCCCTGTACAGATCCCTCTCTATAATTCAGGCTATGATTTCCGGACCCTGTTCAGCCATTCATCTTGATGTGCAGCCCCTTGCGCCGACTCCTGAGCTTTTTCTGCGGACTGTCCGGCGGATACTGGACAGCCCCGATTTGGAACATGGAAACTATGTATCACTTCATCTGACTCCCGTATTTCCGTTTCAGGATAGAGGTGACGGGCTTGCCTATGATGAAAAGGTTTTTTCCCAGCTGTTCAGCGGCGGGGACCGGATTGCCGTACGAATTTATCTTGATCACCCCTTCTGGATTCCTGGAAAGCAGGACTGGCGTCTGGGGCTTGATGAACGTGGGGAGGATGCCTTTCCCTTTTTATCCGCACGGCTGAGCGAAACGATTTCCGACTTTCTCAGTCTCTCAGGCGCAGGAATCAGGGCAGTGGAGCTGGTATCCGATTTACCTGTTTCTATCCGTTACAGGATCGAAGAGCGGCTTTATGAAGATCTCTCCGGTTCACAGCTTGAGATCTTCTGGCTTGCGCCGGCAGCCATGAAGAACAAGGGCGGCAACCAGGACCGGGACAGAGATACAAACTGCCTGATCCCCATACTTCCAGGCAGGCTCTGGCTTGAACAGCTGCATGATATGAGACTTACGCATATGTTTCCGGACGAGTTTCAACATGTCTTACCTGAATCACAGTATCCGGATTTCCCCGGTCTCCGCTCGGCCTGGGAGAACTGGACGTCTTCCATACCCGGAGGGCTGTTCCAGGACTCGGCGGCACTTATCAACAGTCTCCAGAGGGGATCTGCCCGGGATCTCTGGCCGTTTTCAAGCATGCAATCACAGGTTCAATCAAAAAACAGTGATGGAGTACTGGAAGGCAGCTACCAAAACCTTGAAGAGGAGCTGAACCGTTCTCTCAAGCCTCTCATAGAAGAGGCCTGGTATGGACGGTTCATGATGACCATGGATCTGGTTCAACGGAGAATGCTCCAGGCTCAGGAACTGGGCTGAACTTCCTTTCTCACAATAAAACCCTCATCGATTTCTGCAGAGCTTTCGATTTCGTAATACTTACCGTGATCTGCCTGATCCACCTTCTCGCCGTTCTGGTTGTAGATAATGAAGTCACGGTCCTGGATAAATAAAACGTCAGGTCCGATGTACTCAAGAATATCGTTGTTGCGGATCTGGTTTTTCACATGCAGAATATGCCGACCGGGACTAATTTCCCCGCCTATGGTTCCGAGAAACATGTGGCTGCGGGCATAGCTTATCTCATTGGGTTGGCTGATTTCCCCGGTTCCGAAGTAAAATCCGGTGGAGAATTCCCGGTGACTCACCTTGTACAACTCATCTTTATAGGGGCGTGTGTCTTCGGGAGAGGTGAGTCCGGGGTCTCTTCCGCTCACACGGTCAATCTCTTTCCGGTACGCCCGGGTCACCATTGCGGCATAATAGAGGGATTTCATCCTGCCTTCAATTTTTACACTGTCCACACCGGCGTCGTAGAGCTCCTGCATGTGATCAATCATGCAGATATCTTTGCTGGACATGATGGTCGTATAACCATCTCCCTCCATTACCGGATAGTATTCGCCGGGCCGTTTTTTCTCTTCCAAAGCCATGGAGCCCTCTGCCAAAGCCGGTGAGCGGTCTTCCATCAAGCGGTAATTCCATCGGCAGCTGTGGCTGCAGTCTCCCTGATTTGCCGAACGGTCGGACATCCAGCTGCTGAGAAAACACCTCCCCGAATATGCCAGGCACATCGCCCCATGTATGAATGTTTCAATTTCCAGTTCGGGAACCGCTTTTTTCAGCTGAGCTATCTCTTCCAGGCTCAGCTCTCTCCCGGGAATGATCCTGGAGAATCCCATATCCGCATAGAGTTTTGCAGCATCGCTGTTGATGCAGTTGGCCTGGGTTGAAAGATGGTACTCCATTCCGGGGAAAGTGCGCTTGAGAAGGGGGAGGGCGCCGATATCAGAAATAATGAATGCATCGAAAGGATATTCGGTGAAAACTTCCAGATTTCGTTCCAGGTCCGCCAGGTCTTTATCGTGAAAGTAGATGTTTAAGGCGGCGTAGAGTTTCCGCCCGCCTTTTATTTCCTCAATCCGTCTGCCGTCTCCGCCTCCGAAATTTTCCGCCCGAGACCTGAGGCTGAAATTTCCGATACCTATGTAGGCGGCATCCGCACCGTAGCGGTACACCGTTTCCAGTTTTTCTATATTCCCCGCAGGGGCAAGCAATTCCATTGCAGCTATGTATCACAGGGGGGAGCGGAGGTCAAGACGGAACTGCTTCAGGGCAGAAGCCGGGTTCTGAACTCCTCATGAGTGTAGTGGTAAAACTCCAGAAGATACTGCTGAATTCCCTGAAAGTATCGGTCCTGGAGGCTCACCGCTGCATCGCCGATATAGCGGAAATGCCAGGGCTCATAACTGTAGCCGGTGATTTCCTCATATCCGTCGGGATACGAAAGGCTGAAGCCGAAATCTCCGGCATGTTCCGCCAGCCACAAACCGGCGGGGTGGACGGCGAATGCAGGGGTTACGGAACCGAAATCCATGGTTGTACCCAGCTGATGCTGGCTTGTCCCCGGCCGGGCGCTGACCCGTTCCGCCTCTTCCAGCCCAAGATTATCAACATGCCGCTGAAACAGACCTTCCTGGTATTCATAGCTGCGGTAGGAGCTGGAAAAATCAAGGGTGATGCCGTCCAGCCGGGCAGCTTCAACCATGGCCAGCACCATGGGCATGATGGAACTGCGCAGACTCAGATCGTTTCGGTTCAGGACCAGAGTCGACTGATATTCGTTCAAGGATACGAGATCCGACGGCACGTAATCTGACGATAAACTATGCCGTTTATCGGCCAGGGCATAGAGCATGGGATCGGGGCTGTTCAGCATCCCCTGGAGATACTGCAGGAATATGGCGGGCTCTGAAACGATATGTTCATATATCTGTTCCCGGGTTTCCTCCGGGGCGGCAGAATTCATGGAACTTACGCCCTGCCGTACCAGTTCCTGGAAATCTGATGCACCGAGAGTGAAGCCGGGGTGCAGGGGGCTTACCGTTTCAGGTTCAGTGAGGCTCTCTGCTTCAGAGTCTGATGCGGAGGTGTTTTCAGAAGCATCTTCTGAAGAATTAATTTCTCCGGCTTCAGCAACCTCTTCACCCACCAATGGAAGGGCGGTTGTATACCGGGCTCCCGCAAATAAACCCACAAGCAACGCACCGAGAACCAGAAGACCGGTGCCGGTAATGCTGATCACTCTCC
Organism: Salinispira pacifica; assembly: GCF_000507245.1. Taxonomy (GTDB): domain Bacteria; phylum Spirochaetota; class Spirochaetia; order DSM-27196; family Salinispiraceae; genus Salinispira; species Salinispira pacifica. The sequence goes on from NC_023035.1 coordinate 1,739,468, forward strand.
GCAAAAAGGGAAGCTTATTGGCAGTCCCGGATTTTTTTGGTGATTTTTTCATATGATGTTTTCCTGTCCCCAATTCTCCGCCCCTGAGTTCTCTCAGTTTCAGGGGCTCACAATACATCACAACTATTTCTTTGGAAAGAGAATCTCCAGAACTTCCTCCATATGTTCAACCGGATAAAAGGTAATCCCCCGGGTAATGTGTTCCGGAATTTCCGCAAGATCCCGCTCATTGGCCTTGGGAATAATGATCTCTTTCACCTTGGCCCGTTTCGCCGCGATGGTTTTTTCCTTCAATCCCCCGATGGGCAGTACCGAGCCGCTGAGGCTCAACTCCCCGGTCATCCCCAGACGTTTGCGGATTTTCCTGTTCCGGGCCAGGGAAAGAAGTGCGCTGGCCATGGTTATCCCGGCGCTGGGGCCGTCTTTGGGAGTGGCTCCTGCGGGAATATGGATGTGGACGGTGTGTTCGCTGAAAAAACCTTCCGTATCTTTCTGGTCTTCCAGGTTTTTTTTTACCCAGGTATAGGCAATATTGGCCGATTCCTGCATCACCTTTCCCATTTGACCGGTGAGTTTGAAGTTCTCTCTTCCTTTGGTTGCTACGGTTTCGATAATAAGGGTGTCGCCGCCGAAATTGGTCCAGGCGAGTCCGGTTACCATTCCCGGTTTCAGAATTTTACGGTCCTCTTCCCGGAAAAAGGGCTGACCAAGATAATCGGGAAGATTGGACTCATCTATTTCAACAGGTGTCTCGGCTTCTTCCATAACCAGTTTGGTGGCAATCTTGCGATTAATCTTGTTCACAGCTTTTTCGTAATTCCGCATACCCGCTTCCCGGGCATACCCTTCGGCGATTTTCTGAAGAGCGTTTTTCTTGAAGCTCACCTCTTTTTTATCGAGGCCGTTTTTTTCGAGACTTTTGGGGATGATATATTTCTTTGCGATGGCCACTTTTTCCTGTGCAATGTATCCGCTCAGGCGAATTACCTCCATACGGTCAAGAAGGGGCCTGGGGATGCTGTCCAGGGTGTTGGCAGTAACAATAAACAGAACCTGGCTTACATCGAAGGGCAGGTCAAGATAATGATCCCGGAAGCTGATATTCTGTTCCGGATCCAGTACTTCCAGCAGGGCCGAGCTCGGGTCTCCCTGGAAGCTTGCTCCCAGTTTATCGATCTCATCTATCATGAACACCGGATCTTTGGATTTCACGATCTTCAGTCCCTGAATGATCTTTCCGGGCATGGCTCCCACATAGGTCCGCCTGTGGCCTTTAATCTCAGCTTCGTCCCGCATGCCTCCCACAGAGAACCTGAAAAATTCCTTGCCCAGGGAGCGGGCCACCGATTTTCCGATGCTTGTTTTCCCCACTCCCGGGGGGCCTACCAGCAGAATGATCGAGCCTTTGAAATCCTTCTTTTTCTTATGCACCGCCAGAAATTCCAGAATCCGTTCCTTCACATCCTCCAGCCCGTAATGATCTGCATTGAGAATTTTCGAAGCCTTTTTCATATCGATTTCTTTATGTTCGGGATCATTCCAGGGAAGGCTTACGATGGTATCCAGATAGTTCCGGGTCACATGATAATCTGAGGTGTTCGGATCCATAAGGCTGAATTTGTGCAGTTCCTTATCGACCTGTTCCCGTACATCCTCGGGCAGCTGAAGAGCTTCGATAGCCTCTTCCAGCCTGTTCAGTTCTTCGCTTTTCCCGTCAACCGCAATACCCAGCTCTTCCTTGATGGTCTTCAGCTGTTCCTTGAGGAAATATTCCCGCTGGCTTTTTTCAATTTTTTCGTTGATCTGGCTCTGAATTTTCTTCTGAATCCGGAGAAGTTCCTTCTCGTTTTTCAGAAACACCAAGACCTTTTCCATTCGATCCTGGATATCCAACGTTTCCAGAACCCCCTGCTGCTCATCCCGGTCGATGTTCAGTATTGATGTAATAAAATCGGCAATTTTCCCGGGATGATCTATATTCACCATATTCAGCCGCATTTCCTCGGAAAACAGGGGATTCCCCTCGGATATCTGCTTGATTTCAGTGAGAAGACTCCTGGCCATGGCCTTTATTTCGTTACTATCTTCGTAATCATCATCAATATACTCAACTGCTGCTATCAGCGAAGGAGCGGATTGAATAGGCTTCTTGATCTTGAACCTGCGGATCGTGGAAATAAATACGTTGATTCCCCCATCGGGAAGATTTATCCGCTTCACGATCTTCGCAACGGTGCCGATCTGATACAACTCCTCGAACCCAGGTTGTTCCTGTTCGGCAGTGCGGGTGAGAACCAGGCCCACATGTCCGTCGCTTTCCACGGCCTCTTCCACTGCGGCCTTATCTTCATCGGAGCTGATCATCAAGGGGGTGAAGATTCCCGGGAAAATAGGTTTTCCCGTCATGGGTACGATTCTCAGCTTTTGCGGAAGTGAAAGCTCAAGAGGTGCAATTTCAAATTTTGACATAAGTTAACTCCGTTTGATGAAAAGACATGATGTGAGGAAGGATCAAAGGGGTAGGTTGAGCCCTCCTGCTTCAGGGTCGAAATCAGTCGTACTCATTTTGAAGAGTACCTGAAGATTTCAACGGTCCCGCTGATCCCATGCATCAGGAAATATGGATATCAGCATCCGGAATAAAATATTGGTAGTTGAATAATTCGTCAACTCAATTCATATTGAGCCCGATGAAGCGGAATTTCTCAAGTCCCGGAATTATTCTTCGAGTGCGGCCCGGTAAAGATAAGAACCGGTATATCTCCATAATCACTCCCGGAATGGGAATAATCGGTGCAACGGCGTACGGGGCCTCAGGTCAGAAGAGTTCGCTCAGAGCATCCACCCAGACCTTTCACACCGGTGAGATCTTCTTCTACAAGGATCCGGTGAAAAACTACACCAAGGTCGTGGATATCGATGTAATCCGTGAATTTACCACCCTGAGAAACGATCCGGGAAAGATCTATGCCGCCAGCCTTCTTACGGAGGTAATGCTGAAAGCATACTGGGGGAACGACCAGGACCCCCGGGCGTACAGACTGATGTTTGAATATCTGGAAGCTCTGGATACCCTGGCGGGGGGGAAGAAGTTCTTTTGGCATCGGCTTCATTATGGCGCTATCTGGAAATAATCGGCGAACAGCCCGAACTCGATTTCGATGTACGACGATCGGCACAGATTCCGGCTGCACATAGATCCGTATACCTCTTTCATGAAAAAGGGTTCACTTCATCCTTCAGTCCCGGAGAAGGAATCGTCATGGACGGATCCCAGCGGCGTTTTCTTGATTTCTGCACTTCAGCTTCTCTCAGGGACTCTGTTGAATATGCCCGAAACACCATTGGATTGTCCGGTGGTCAGATGATCGGAATATTCCGGCTTCTCACGGGGATATATGAATACGGAATGGGACGAAAGCTGAAAAGCCTTGAATCAGGTCTTTTCCCCTAGCTGCCGCAGGCTCTTGACTGCATCGGTGTGATGGATGAAAATCCCGCCCATCTCCTCCCAGGCTTCCTTCAGTCTCAGCCGGTCATCGATGAGGACAGGAATCCTCGTTCCCGCCCGTTCCCGGGCCTTTTTTGCTTTTTCCCTGGACATGCAGGTGATCACTTCCACATCTTCGCCCAGTTCCCGTGCGCACCAGCTGCGTTTCTGCGCTTCCGCCCAATTTCCCATGGGGAGGCCCGTAAGAATAACCGGGTTCATATGTTTCAGTTCATCCCACAATTGCCTGCCGTCGGGCATCCAGTGGAGCCGGTTGTAAAAGTCTCCGCTTTTGGCGAGCCGGGGCCACATCTCTCTGGGTGAGAGTTCATGGGGCAGTTTGCCGGTTACCTCTTTGACGCCCCGGTCGAAATCAACCAGAACACCATCAAGATCAACAAAAAGCATGTGGGTGGATGGCAGCGACGTGCCGGATGTTTTTTGCATGGCTTCACCGTACCAGAATCCGGCATTTCTCTCAATAATTGCACAGGCAACATTCGGACCATACAACGTCTACATAGCAGGCGCCGGGATATTGGTAGGAGGCAAAAAGCGTGGTACAATACCGGATTCCAAAAAATACGAAGGAAGGTAGTATGCGGGCATTGGATATAATTTTAGAAAAACGGAACGGAAAAACTCTTTCGGAAGAGCAAATCGCGTTTATTGTTAATGGATACGTGGATGGGAGCATCCCCGAATATCAGATTTCTGCATTCCTCATGGCGGTGTATTTTCAGGGCATGACCAGTGTGGAAACCTCTCTTCTTACCAAAATCATGATTGCATCCGGAGAGGTTATTGACCTCAGTTCAGTCAGCGGTTACTCCCGTAACTCACTGGTGGATAAGCACTCCACTGGGGGGGTGGGAGATAAGGTAAGTCTCATCCTGGCTCCCATAGTTGCAGCCGCCGGTGCACAGGTGCCCATGATGTCCGGCCGGGGACTGGGGCATACCGGCGGTACTCTCGATAAGCTTGAAAGCATCCCCGGGTTTTCCACAGCATTGAGTCCTGCAAAATTCGCGGAGATCATCCAGGACTGCGGCTTTGCCATGACAGGACAGAGCGGCGACATAGTACCTGCAGACAAGAAACTATACGCCCTGCGGGATGTGACCGGTACCGTTGAGTCCATACCCCTGATTACTGCCAGCATACTCAGCAAGAAGTTCGCCGAAGGGGCCCAGCATCTGGTTTTTGATGTGAAATACGGAAGCGGTGCGTTCATGAAGACGCCCAAGGAGGCCCGGGAACTTGCCGATTCCCTGGTGAGAACCGGAAATGAGCTGGGAAGGGGTGTTACCGCAGTTATTACAAATATGGATACCCCCCTGGGCACAATGGTGGGAAATTTCATGGAAGTTGAAGAAAGTATCCATTGCCTGGAATCAAAAGGCTGGAATGCCCGGTTGGATAATGGGAAGCTGATTGTTGAAGGGGAGAGCGCAGATCTGATGGAGGTAACTCTTCATCTTTCAGCATGGATGCTGGTGGTCAGCGGGGTGGCCCCGGATTTCCCTGAGGCGGTGGAAAAATGTCTTAAGGTAATTGAGAACGGGTCGGCGCTGGAGTGTTTCTGGAAAAACGCAGAGCTTCAGGGCGGAGACAAAGACGCAGCCGTGAGAAAGATCGGTACGCGTGACGGACTTGTGAGGCAGGAGATTACTGCGGATTCCGACGGATATATTGCCGCCATCGACTCATATATGGTTGGTTCTGCATCGGTGATTCTGGGTGCAGGAAGAAATGTCGCCAGCGATGATGTAGATCCGGATGTGGGCATTATGGTTCATAAAAAACCCGGAGCATCGGTGAAAAAAGGCGATGTAATTCTGACTCTCTTCGCCCGGGAGAATGAGAGAATGAAATCAGCTTTGCAGTACCTGGAAAATGTGGTAGAACTTTCACAAAATCCGGTTCAGCCCCCGGTGATGATCCGTGAAGTGATCGGAGTGTAAGCGCGCCGATACAGCACCCCCAACAAAGAGACAGGTAAACCTAAGCATGGAATGGAATGTTCCCAACGTAGATAAAGAAGAAATAGAACTGTTTTCCGGGAAATACGGAACAGATCCCCTGACCTCCAGGCTGCTTCTGGCACGCAATATTCTGGAGCCTGAAACACTGAAGTACTTTCTCAATGATGATATCAGACTGCTGCACAACCCGTTTCTGTTTTCGCAGATGGATCTGTGTACCGACCGCCTTTTGAATGCCCTGGAAGAAGGGGAAAAGGTACTGGTATTCGGTGACCGGGACGTGGACGGTATTACCTCCACAGCGTTGATGGTTTCAGCCCTTCGGGATGAGGGGCTTGAGGTGTTCTGGGAAGTTCCCATGGGGGATGACCACTATGGCCTTCAGCTGGAAACGGTGGAAAAATACGCCGCCAGGGATGTGAGTCTGATCATCACCGTAGACTGCGGTATCGGAAACATCAGGGAGGTCGAATTTGCCCGGTCAGCGGGAATAGACAGCATCATTATCGATCATCACAATCCCGGCGAATATCAGCCCGACGCAACAGCCATCATCAACCCCAAGTCTCCGGGAGAGACCTATCCGTTTCAGGGTCTGAGTGCGGTGGCACTGGTCTTCAAGGTTCTCACCGCTCTGGATATGGCCCGAAGCGATTTTTATAACCAGGTGTTCTGTTTCCTGAATCTCAGGCCGGGGAATGACAGCATTATTGTTGAAGCGGTGAAGCTTTCCAATCTGGTTGAGCAGTCACGGATTACGGAAACATTTGTGAACAGTTCGAGCGAAGTTCAGCTCATGCGGGTGATCGACTTCATTTCCGACCAGGCGATTCTGGTGTATCAGGAGGATGTGCAGCTGAAACTTCTTCGTCAGCTCCTGGGGCCGGGAACCGAGGTGGCGGTTCAGGATATTTCCCAGGAAGTGTGGAAGCAGTTTCCCGCCTTGAAGGGCAAGAGCCTTTTGCGAATGCTCCAGGGATCCAAACTCAATAAATTCAGTTCCAAGCCGGTACAGGAGATTGATGCGGGGGTCCAGCTTCTGGTGAGCTATCTCTATGCGAAAAATCCCGGGATCCTTCAGAACATGAAATCCCGGCTGGATCTTGTATCATTAGGATTGATTGCCGATATGATGCCTCTTCTCAACGAGAACAGGATTATGGTGAAGCAGGGGATGAAACTTCTTTCGGCAGTCAGGCGCCCGGGTCTCCGGGAACTCATCGCAAGACTGGGCCTGCTGAATAAAAGCCTCAGTTCCCAGACCATCTCCTGGAAGCTCACCCCTGCTATCAACGCCACCGGGAGAATGGGGCGCCCCGATTTAGCCGTTAAACTGTTGTTGGAGGAGGGCGATATTTCCTCCCTTGCTGATGAGATATATCAGCTTAACGAAGACAGAAAGCGGCTCGGAAACGAAGCCTGGGAAGCAGTAATACCCGATGCAAAAGAATCTCTGGAACGATTTGACGGCAAGCTGGCCCTGGTATATCACCCCAGCATTCACAGGGGCATTACCGGTATTCTTGCCGGCCGCTTAGCCCGCCTGCTTCAGGTGCCCGCATTCGTAATTGCAGATCTGAATTCCCATTACGTGGGCTCGGTCCGGAGCATCCGGGGGTTCCATGTGACCGATTTTCTCAGCCGCTTTTCGGATCTCTTTGATGATTACGGCGGTCACGATGCCGCCGGAGGGTTTCATTTTCCCAGGGATCAGTTTGATACCTTCACTCAAAGACTGGAAGAGGCTGCTGCGTTTATTGAACTGGACGAAAAGCAGGATGCCGCCCTCGATCTGGATCTTCATCTTCCGCCGGAAATGGTGACCGAACAGCTTGAGCAGTTCCAGGCCTCCCTGGAACCCCGGGGAATGGATTTCCAGGAAATACGCTATATGACCTCCTCTGCAAAGATCGAGAACTGTCAGGTGATCGGGAAGGATCAGTCCCATCTGCGGCTTCTTCTGAACATCGGTAAACGAAAGTGGCCGGCGGTGTTCTGGTCCTCGGCTGACCGCTTCCCCAATGATTTTCAGCTTCAGGATACCGTCCAGTGTGCATTCACCGTTGAACGCAATTATTTCGGAAGCAACAGCAACATGCAGCTGAATATTATCGATATCCAGCGAAGCTGATTGCCGAAACTCTCCCGGAAGCCTATGTTGTTAAAGAGATGAAAAAAAACGTATCACAATTGTCAGTACTATTGCTCGTAAGCCTGTGGATGGGTTGCGGGATTGTTTCTCCGGGCATCGGTTCCGGGCCTGAGGGTGATCAGGGAGAAGCTTCGCACACAGAGGAAGCCACTCCGATTCCCGGTTTTATCGTCTCCAGGCCGTTCTATACGCCGGGTTCCTATTTTGAAGCATTCGCCCCTGAGCCCGCAGACGGCTACCGCTACACCCTTCATCTCCTTGAGGGCGGATCAGAATTGCATTCTGATTCTTCTGAATTCACAACAGAAGACCTTTCACAGGCCCGGGAAATACCGGGAATTCCTCTCTCTGTCCCCGGGCAGGAAATGTCTCCCGCGCCTTCAGCATCTGAGCAGTCCCCGGCCGACAGTGGTTCCGTGGAAGATGACGCCGACCTGAATCTGTACTATTTTTATGCCGGGTTTCACAGCTGGATGACCGCAGGGGAGTATACTCTCAGGCTGCGTCATATCAGAGATGAGGCGTCTGAGAAAGCCGGACACGATGGATCTGAATCCGGAGACGCTGCCGCAGAGGAAACTGCAGTTGAAAGCGCAGATGAAACCGAAGACGAAAGCGAAGATGAAAGCAGGGAGTTTACCCGGGACTATACCCTCCGAATCAGCCCCAGAGAGTTTACCCGTGAACGGATTTATCTGAACCGACAGCTCACCGATATCCGTACCGATGACAGCCCCCGACGATTTGCAGAGACCGAGTCCCTGAACGAACTTCTGCTGAGCAGCAACTCTTCCGCCCGGCAGATCCAATTGAGCGAAGCAGCCAGAATTCCCCTGGACAATGTGGAATATACCTCGGGCTTCGGCGACCGGCGAACCTATGCATATCAGAGCGGCGATGAGGCGTACAGCATCCATAACGGTCTGGATTTCCGTGCACCCGAAGGAACCCCGGTTTTTGCACCCTTCAGCGGCGAAGTGGTTATGGCCGAGGACCGCATAGTAAGCGGCAAGACGGTGGTCCTGGAGCATCTTCCCGGGGTGTACACAATGTATTATCATCTGAGTGAAATAGCGGCAGAAGAAGGGGATCTCCTTGAGAGCGGCCAGGAACTGGGTACCGCAGGGAAGACCGGACTGAGCACAGGCAGTCATCTACACTGGGAGCTGCGAATCCAGGGGGCTGCCGTTGATCCCAGAGATATGCTCATTTCCCCGCTGCTTGACAAACAGCGTCTCAATTATATATTGTATGGCGACTGAGAACCTGTCAAAATTAATCTTTTTTGAGAGGCTCTCCAACTAAATATAAAGGTGGTGATTACCATAGCGTTCATTAAAGTAGATGAAGGTGAAAACCTCGAGAAGACCATCAAACGTTTTAAGAGAATGGTTGAAAAAGAGGGCATTATCCGTGAATGGAAAAAGCGGGAATATTACGAAAAACCTTCAACAATTAAGAACCGCAAGCGCAAAGCTCTGGAACGAAAAATCCAGAAGAAAATGCGCAAACTGCAGAACATGAAAAATTACTAAGCCATGAGCAGTTTACATGTAATCGCCCGCTTCAACTGGAGACGGGCGTTTTTTTTCATCAGCCTCATTTCACTTCTTCTCACAGCGGCATGCACATCCCGCAGTATGGAACTGCGCTCTGCCTCACTGTACCCGCTTTTTGTGTACGATCCATCCTTTCAGGAACCAACCGTGTTTGCGGCCCTGCAGGTAAGTCTGGAACAGGGTGATACTATTCTGAAGCAGGTTTCATTGCACAGCGAAACCGATATGCTTTCCTGGCGTGCGGATCTCGCACCGGCAGATGCAGTGTTTACCCGTACTCCGCCGGAAAATTCCGCAGAGGAGCCGGCTGACACAGGTTCACCGTTTTTTGCCTCTTCCGGTGATCAGTCACGGATTGATTTTTTATATCCATGGTTTGCTTCGGCCGGTTCACGGGGCCTTGGTACGGGGATTTATGAAGTAACTCTTGAGGATTTTTCCGGTAACCGCCGGACGCTGAATGCACAGCTGAATATGCCTTCAGAAGAGCGTACGGATGCTTTGGAGGCCAGGCTGTCCTCCATGGCGATGCGGCCCGAATCCTTCCCCCAGAATTCATACTTTCAAATACTGCAGGTTTCCGAAAACGGAGAAATCCAGAGATACGACTCGGTAACCTTTATCCGGGAGGTGCTTTCCCGACCCGCTGCTTCAGGTCCGGGAGAAAATTCCGCTGCAACGCCGCGGTTCTATTTCTGGGGAGCTTTCACTGATATTGATATTTTATTTCTTGCCGGACCATTCTTTTTGGATACATAAGCTTTCCGTCAGGGCATTCCCTCCGGAAAGCTGAGTTCCGGCGTCTTACAGGCTGTCAGTCCCCTAATCCTTTTCCCTTGAAGATCTTCTGGAAAAAATACCTGATCCGTTCGCCCAAATCCATGCCCTTGGTTTTTACCACATCCTCAGCGGCTTCAAGGATACTCACATGCTGTCCGTATTTGCTTTTCAGGTTATGCCAGTGTTTCACAATCCAGACATACAAGTCTCCCTCGGTTCTGTCGGGAAAACTTGAGAGCAGCCCATATTCACGGATCACCTGAAGAATGGGAGTGTAGACATTCTCAAACCAGGAGAAAACTGCAGAGCTCAGCGGCAGCTCCTCTTCGAACTCCTGATTAATGTAGTATTTATGCTCCAGAATATGAAACAGCACTTCGTTGAACCGTCCGGTGGCGGTGAAATCAAGATCGTAGTCCGGGACTATGCCGGGAAAGCCGGTTTTCTCTTGGAAGCTCTTCTTTTCAAATTCGATTACCGCTTCCCGGAGTTCCTGTTTTCCCATCTCAGGGGTTATCTCAATCATTGAATCGAGGCTCACGATTTCGGCATCGATCATCTCAATACCCTGACTCCTGGCCACGCTCACCCGGTGATTTCCGTCCCGGACAAAATACACCCCTCCCACTTCGTAGAGCTGAATGGGGGGAAGGTTCACGTTCTGGAGATGAAGCTTGTCGATATTCATCCAACGTGGACGCAGGTGATCCCGTTTTGGAAGAAATTCCTTATTGAAATCCTGGTACCTGCCCTCGCTTCCCACGATATGATCGATGGGGACCGCCTTGAGACCCTGGTAGCTTTCGCTGCTCGGGCTCAGCAGCTTCCGAACCTCTTCAAGTGAGAGAAGGTCATATTTATTCGGCTGAAGAAGACTCATTACCCGCTTGAAAAACGCTTTTTTTCGCGCTTTTGTAAAATTTTCTCTGGAACTGATGTCCAGGAAGCTGTTACTCATGTGCCGCCGCCTTTTTGTTTTTCCTCCGGAATCTACCGCCGCCATCCAATTCAACATCCAGCACATAATGATCGTATACGTTGATGATTCTGGTCTGATGATACCGGGTTTCCCGTTCAGCATTCTGGTCATACAGATGCACGTGACCGTGAAGCAGATATGCGGGCTTGAACACCCTCATGAAGTTTCTGAAGACCCGGAAACCCTTGTGACAAGGGTCATCCCGATCATTTAACTGATAGGGGGGGCTGTGGGTAAGAAGGATATCCAGCCACCTTCCGTGAATGATTCTGTTATAAACCAGTCCGGGCACCAGTTTCAGAATTTTCAAAAACATCTGAAAGTTGGTGAATTGATTCTTTCCCTCATTATATCTGATACTTCCGCCCAGGCCGGCAATCAAAACCCCTTTGTGGCGATAATGTTTGTCACCGATATAGGTGGAGCCGAAAAAATTCACCGTATGGAAGTTTTCCCTGATACCGTCCCGGAGGAAATGCTGGGGACGTTTAAAGAGTTCAAGATGTTTCAGGTTATGATTACCGAATACGAAAAGTACCGGGCGGTTCAGCGTGCTTGCGATGAACCCCAGATAGTTCATGCTCAGATCTCCGGCGGACAGAATGATATGTACATCCCTGAACCGTTCCTTTGCGTTAACAGAATACACCAGGGGATCGATGTGATCTGCCACACAAAGAATCTTCAATGATCTTCTATGTTCAGCTGCAGTTTTTTTCAATAAATTCATATCCTCTGAAATACCATCACTCCTGAAGGGTCAGGAGCTGAGAGCCGTTTTCAAGATCTTCTGAAGCTTGTCTTTATCGAACAATTCAATGGGACGGCTTTCGGCAAAATTCTGTGCCATCTTGGAAAAAGTTGAGCTGGTCAGAATTACGCCCCGTGGAAAGTTCTGTTCCCGCATGGTGTCGTTGAAACTCCGGATCGTGCTTTCATCAATGGGATCGGTCACCCTGAGGAAGTGCATCAGCCTGGGCTGTTTACGCTGATTCCGCCATTTCTTGTCCGTATTTTCGCTTGCCAGGATCTGGCATCCGCCGTTAATGGGGGTGATTTCATGTACCACAAAACTCATGGTTCCCGCGGCCTTTTTGCACATGTCGAGGAACTCCTCCTGACCTGCGATCAGGAAATCCTTGATAGTGTCGTCGGTGCGTAAATCCTGATAATTAGCAAGCTTCTCCGAAATATCCCGGAAGTCCTCTTTAACCTTGTAGATCTCTTCCCAATGTTCAATGGCCTCTTCTATTTTTCGTTCCTTCTCCAGGATGTAGGCCAGCAGATATCTGGCGTATAGCACTTCCTGGGAACGGGGGTTTTTGGCGATTTTGATGGCTCTGCGAAGCTCGGCCTGAGCCCGGTCAACATCACCCATATTGATGTAGCAAGCCCCCCGTTCCGCAAGACTTTTCACCTTCAGTTCAGGGTCCTTTGATGAACGTTCAAAGTAGTTCAGGGCGGCATGGTAATCATTATTATCTTTGAATATCTTGCCCAGAAAATAACTTCCCTGGGTGTTTTCCGGATCAAGCTTCACCGCCCGTTCCAGATAGCCTCTGGCGTCGGAAAACCGTTTCGCACGGTAGAGAAGGCTTCCCAGCTGGGCATGGCTTCCCGCATGCCGCTCATCCAGGTTGATTGCTTTTTTATAGTAGTTTACAGCCTTATCAGGACGGTTCCGCTGCTCGAAGAGACTTCCGATGAGGAAATAGTATTCGGCATTGTTTTCGTCTTTTTTTACCAGAAGAAGATACTCTTTCAGTGCCTCTTCGCTCTGATTGAATTTTAGGAATAATTCCGCTATTTTCTTCCTGAACTCAAGCTCATTGATAAATTCATCAAACTTGCTCAGCTGATTCACCGTTTTCAGTTCCATCAGCGCAAGTTCGGATTTTCCTTCAGCTTCATAGCAGAGACCCAGAAAATAGTGGGCGTCTGCGTTACGGTTATCCCGGGCGAGGATCTGTTTCGCCATACGGGATGCCTGGGCGTATTTTCCCTGCTTATACAGCTGGGATATATTTTTCACCCTCTTTGGGCGAAAGAAGATTCTGACGATGATAATAGCGGCGATGACGATAAAGATTCCCAACACCGCAAGGGGTATAATAATCATGTGTATGTTAACAACCTGTAAAATGAATTCTAAATTCAGAATAAATGAATACTTGAAGCCTTGTCAAATAGGCTGTCTGCTTATGATTGCTTTTCTCATTATATTGCCAGGAACCGCGGCAGCCCAGGATAGCGGCCTGCTTGAGTCGGGAATTGATGCGTTTATGAACAATCAGCCCCGGGATGCGGCCGCAATTTTCGAAACGGTGATCGCCCAGGGGAATACCAATCCTGACACCTTCCTGTATCTGGCCCACAGCTATGAACAATTGGGATTGTACGACCAGGGAATTAATACCCTTCAAAACGGACTGGGATACGCCAGAGATAAGCGCCACCTGTTTTACTATAATATGGGGAATCTGTATCTTCAAAAGGAAGATCCTGAGTCGGCAATTGAACAGTTCAGTCTGGCCATCAGCAGCCGGGGGAGTTTCAGTAACGCATATCTGAACCGCGGCAACAGTTATCTCAGGGAATGGGAGCTGATAAACGCTAAATCCGATTATGAACAATTCCTGCAGCTTGATCCGGAACACAATCTGGCGCCCAGAGTGCAGCAGATGATCAACGCAATACAGGAGGAGCTTGCTGCCGAGGAAGCCAGAAAGCTTGAAGAACAGCGCCTTGCAGAGCTGGAAGAAGAGCGTGCAAGACTGGAAGCCCTTGAGGCTGAACAAAAGGCTGCCGAGGAAGAGGCCCGGCGGCAGGAACTTCTCAACGACATTCTCGGAAATCTCAATGAAGCCGGTTCGGAGGCGAAAACTCTGGGGGCGGGAACAGAAGAGATTGAAGAGGACGAGGAAGAGTTCCAGAGGGCGGATTAAGCTGTATCAATAAAAGCGGCCGAATATATAGATTTATTGTAAAAACATCTGTAAAAGTATAACTATCATCCGGGAGGGGTTATGAACAGCGGTACCAAAAAAGCACTTTTGATTTCTTTAGGGGTTGTGGCCCTGCTTGGCATTATTGGAACAGGTGCCTTTGTAATATTGAATCAAAGCAGCGGAGATGATCAGGCGAGGCTCAATACCCTTGCATTGGCGGCGGATTACATTGAGCAGGAAGAGTATGACCGTGCATTGGATTTGCTCGAAAGTCTGCTGATCGAAAATCCGAATGATGAAGAGGCCGTTGCCCTCAGGGATGAAGCCCTTGAGAAAAAGCGTCAAGCCGCCGAAGCCGCGCGCCAGAATGAGCGGCAGACCGAGCGCCAGCCTGACAACAACTCTCAAGATGCAAGCCAGGCAGAGGCCGAGGCCAGAGCCCGTGAAGCGGCCGCACGGGAAGCTGAAGCAGAAGCCCGGAGAAGAGAAGCCGAACTTGAGCTCCAGAAACAGCTGGCAGCACAGCGTGAAGCGGAAGAGCAGCGCAGACGGGAAGAGGAAGAAGCCAGACGGCAGGCCGAGGAAGAGCGCCTGGCGGCTCTCAGCGAAGAGGAAGCTGCCCGGCAGAGAGAGATTCAGGAACTGTTGGATGAAGCCCGGCGGCTTCAGGAAGATGACCAGTTCGTGAACGCCCGGGGGAAAATCAATCAGGCCATGGATATTGATGAAGACTCGGCCCTTACGTATGCCCGGATGGCAGAAACGTTTGTGGAGGAGGATATCCAGAACAACGATAACCTCTCCAAAGCCATCAGCTTTTCCGAGCAGTCCATTGACCGTGACCCCCAGCTCTGGGAGCCGTACTACACCCTTGGCCGAATTTTCAACGAGACGAAACAGTTCGATAAAGCAATCCGAGAGTTGAGTACTGCAGCAGATCTGAACAGTACCAATGCGGATGTGTTTTATGCACTGGGTAACGCCCAGTTCGATGCACGGCGCTATTCAGATGCCCGGCAGAGTTATGAGGCCTGTGTATTCCTTGACTTCGGAAACGAGAAAGCATTTTTCAATCTTGGGCTCACCCTTGAGAGACTGGATCAGCCGGATCTGGCCATTCAGAACTATCGAAAAGCTGTAGCCGTGAAGAGTGATTATGCCAGCGCCTATAACCGGATTGGTGAACTCCTGCTGGCAAAAGGAAATGCCGAGGACGCTCTGACAAACCTGCAGCAGGCACTGGATTATGATAATTCCGCCAGAAACAACCGTGCGGTGGCGCGAAGCTATTATGAACTTGGACGGCTGCCTGAAGCTCTGGAGTATTTTACCAACGCGGTAGAACTGGAACCCGGCAGGGCTCAGAACCATTATAATACCGCTGCGGTTCTTCTGGATCTGAACCGGGCCGAAGAAGCGCTGCCATATGCTGCAGAAGCGGTGAAAATGGATTCCTCGGTTCCCGAATACAACTATACCCTTGGTCTTGCGGTTAAGGAACTGGGAAGTCTCGAGCAGGCGTCCCAATACTTTCAGGCTGCAATTCGACAGCGTTCGGGCTATATCAAACCCCGCATTGAACTTGCGGATATACATATTCAAAACGAAGAATACGATGAAGCACTGCAGGTGCTCCTTGATGCGGCAAAAATTGATTCTTCCCGTGCGGATGTGAACAATAACCTTGCCACCGTCTACAGACTGAAAACCCTCTACGAGGACAGTCTCACCCATTCTGCAACTGCAATTCAGGCGGAGCCGAACTCAGCCCTTCTTCGTTACAATCTCGCTCTCACGCTCATTAAAATGGAGGCCTACGAGCAGGCTGAGAACAGTCTCACAACCGCAATTAACCTGGACAGCAGTTACTGGGATGCATATATCAGGCTTGGAGAAGTGCTCATCGCACTGGATAACAAAGAGCAGGCCCGGGAAATCCTGCAGCAGTTGGTTGACCGGGCAGGGGAGAGCAGTCAGGCGGAAAAAGCCAGGACTCTGCTGGCCTCCCTGTAAATCTGCTCTGTATATTCAGGTGCTCTGAGTCGGGCTGGAATCGGCCCGGCTCAGCTCAGATTGACTGCCGGAGCTCGATTCGGCCGCGGAGCTCGATTCGACTGCCGGAGATCCACTCCGCCGCCGGTGATGGGCCCGCCTCAGCTCGGCTCCGCTTCCCGGAACCGGGAGTTCGGCGTCCCCTCATCCATCTGTCTGAGAGCCGTCTGCCTGAAGGCTATGTCCATCTTCTTGAGGGCCATGTGTCTGAGAAGGCTATGTCCATATGCCTGAAGGCTGCGCGGGGGACGGAAGTATGCCGTATCAGGTTCTTCCCACAATCTGGTACAGCTCTTCTTTGCTCAGAGTGAACCAGATGGGGCGTCCGTGGGGGCAGCGCTTTTCCGGCAGCCGCCAGCTTGCTTCGATAATTGATCGTGCAGTGCTGCTGTCAACCACATCCCCGTCCTTCACGGCGGTTCTGCAGGCCATTTTTTCATAAAGGCTCACTTCCAGATCCCGGGAATCCCGCTCAAGCTCTGCCAGAGTGGATCGAAGAAGCCGTTCCTTCCCCTTCAGCGCCGCAGGTATGGCATGAATCTCCAGGGAATTCCCGCTTCCCTTCAGACGGATGTCGAAGCCCATCGCTCTGAGTTTCTCCGCCTGCAGGCTCATACGCTCCGCCAAAGCAGGATCGTCGTTTTCCACAGTGAATGGAATGAGAAGCCTCTCCACGGCGGAAGAGCTCCTGAAGCGGTCGTAGAGAATCCGTTCATGGGCGGCATGCATATCGATTATGTAAAGGGTCTGCTCCATCTCCACCAGCAGGAATACCGAGAAAATCTGTCCAAGGTAGCGGTAGGCCGGCATTTCTTTGCCGGCTGTTGATTGAATGGATGCCGGCGCAGCTGCAGGCCCGGATGCTCCTCCTCCCGGCGGCTGAACAGGCGATGGACGCTCATCAAAGCCGCTGTGGTACTGGAACGCCCGGTCCCGAACCATTGCCGGGGCGGTATGCAGATTCCCGCCGGCGTGGTTGTGCCGGGAAGCCGGACCTTGCGGGGAGGGCGGTTCGCTGTCGGTCAGGGGGAGATCTCCCGAAACCGGTGAAAGATTATCCGGGGTGCGGAGGTTTTGGGGTTTGTTCCGAATCTGAAAACCGATGAATTCTTCAATCAGTTCCCGAACGCGGCGGTGAATGATTTCCGGACGGGCAAAGCGAACCTCCCGTTTAGCCGGGTGTATATTGAAATCCACCAGCTCTGGATCGATTTCAAGAAAGACGAACGCTACCGGGTGGTTCCCCCCGGGAAGTATGGAGTCAAAAGCATATTCCACGGCGTGTATGAGAGAAAATTCATTGATTCTTCTCCGGTTGCAGTAAATCTGAATATACTTTCTGTCCTGACGGAACAGGGGCGGAATGCCCAGGACAATATCCAGGGTGAACCCGTCCCCGCTGCCATGGATGTGCTGAAGCAGTTCGGAGGGGCATTGCTCCGGATAGGCTGCGCTGATACGGGAAATATACCCGGATGTGCCGGTTTCCGGCAGCAGCAGCCTGGGTTTCCCGTCTGCAAAGAGTCTGAACGAACGTTCCGGGTGGGGGAGTGCTTTTTCCAGGAATGCATTGCGGCACAGCACCGACTCGCTGCGGGATGATTTCATAAACTTCCGGCGCGCCGGCAGGTTGTAAAACAGATCCCGGACAGACACCCGCGTACCCCTCCGCCCTGTCACCTTCCCGTAGCGTGCTTCGCCGCCGCCCTCGATTATGAGCCGTGCGGAAGCATCCATTTCCCCGCTGCGGCTCACAATTTCCAGACGGGAAACTGCGGCAATACTTGAGAGCGCCTCACCCCGGAACCCCAGGCTGTGTACATGCATGAGATCGTCTTCATGGCTGATCTTGCTGGTGGCATGACTGAGCCAGCACAGCTGAATATCTTCCCGGGACATCCCCCAACCGTCGTCCGTCACCTCAAGGAGTGAAATTCCCCCCTTTTCAATGGAGACATCAATGGTTGCCGCCTGGGCGTCAATGGAGTTGTCGACCAGCTCTCTGAGTACAGAAAACGGCCGGTCGATTACCTCGCCGGCCGCAATTTTACGTGCTACTGAATCCCGGAGAATGGATATTCTCCGGGATGATTGTGTTGTTTTCATATGATGAAGATAATCTTATCAGTTTCCTATCCGGGTTTCCAGACCGATTGAGGGTCCGATAAGCGCTTTTCCGTCCTCATCATAGCGAATGTTGCCGTTGTCGTCCCGCAGCACATTGGTGCTTACTGTGAGAGCGATATTGATTCCAGGAACGATGGCTACCACGCCTTCGCCTTTGAGGATGGCGGATTCATCAAAGAGCCGTGCGTTACGCTCTTCCATGAACACATCCCGGAATCTCAGCCGGCTGTATTCCAGACCGAACTCCATTTCCCAGGGAAGGAAGGACAATGCTTCCTTGTCGGCTGCGAAACCCAGTTCGAAATAGTCATCCGCATCGGTACTGATATCTCCGGTTTCCTTGTTCAGAGTCCATGGCCAGAGATAGCCCAGCTCAAGGCTCAGCCCTGTGTTGGCGAGGTCCATTCCGCCGCTTCCGAAAATTCCCATGGTATATGAATTATACCGTTCTGCATCGGGATTCAGCAGATAGTCCACCACTTCACCGGCTCTGTCGCCCCGTATACGGTCATAGGGCTGGCTGTAGAAGCCCGGTTTGAAGGTTCCTTCGTAGTACTGATACTGGAGACGATAATCCACAAAGAGTACGTTACCGAAAACACCGGCTTCAATACCGTAGTTTTTCAGTCCATCCCCTGTGAATACCGCCTGGGTTTGAATACCGGGCTCAAGGGTGGTGTCTCCGTTGCTTATCCCTTCATTCAGATAGGGGAAGAATGTTGCTGCGTCGGCGAAGAGCACCAGACTGAGTACATCATTCTCCATAATCGGCATGTCAAAGTCCACTGCGGCATTCAGGAATGCGGGCTTGCTTTCAAGCACATCCCGCTGCAGTTGAGTTAGTTCTGTCTCCTCGATGCCTTCGTAGGCTTCAAAGGGGTTCAGATCTGCCGCAAAGGAAATACCCATACCGCCGTTGCGTCCGAACTGGGTCCGGAGTCCGTAGAGATAGGGGTCCGACAGATCGTTCACCAGGGTTTGTATATGCATCTTGCCGAAGCCCAGACCAAGGTTGAGTCCGATTCGCCGTATCGCGGGGAAGTCCGCATCGTTGGCATATTCACGGATCAGAATCCCATGGCCGAGAGTCATGCTTTCCACATTTCCGATCTGGAAGAAGAAGTTATCTCTCAGATCACCCCATTCAATAAACTTGAACTTGAGGATCAGGTCGGTTGCCGCATCGGAGATCATTGCAAGGGTGTCCCCTTCGGGCTGGTCGGTTCCGAAGGACCACTCATCATTTCCTTTGGGCCGATACCAGTCATCGGGATCGGTAAAATTGGAAGTGTAGATGATGGGAAGGTACAGCTGGGTGCGCAGTTTTCCGAGATTGAACTCAGGCTGGAACACCACTTTGCTGTAGGTTCGACCGTCAATGGTAATAGAACCGATTTCCATACCCAGATAACCCAGGGCTTTCATGACGATATCGTCTTCATCGCCCTGTTCGAGGTCTGCCAGATCCTGGTCGCTTTCGGCATCAGGGCTGGCAGCATCCGAGTCTGTTTCCGGAGCGGTATCTGCGGCGGTTGCATCGCCGGTTCCGTCGGTGCTTTCATCCCCGTCTGTTTCTTCATCGGCGGAATCTTCTTCCTCAGATTCCTCTTCAGTTGATTCTTCCTCGGATTCTTCGCCTTCTTCTTGTGCCTGGTCCTCTGCAGCTTCCTGCTGCACCTGTTCAAGGATCTGGGGATCGCTGAAGTCCAGCTGATCTCCGAATTGTTCGGCGAACTGTTCAGCGCTGAAATTCGCGGCTTCAAACACATCGGCGAACACATCAGCGAACTGACCGGCACCCAGCTGAACGGTTTCGCCCACATCGGCGAATCCTTCACCGGTGGTCTTGGCAAAATCAACCAAACCTTCGCTTACGAAAAGCTTGCCGTTATCCGCATCGAAGCTGAAGTCGGTTCCCCGGACCCCGGCAAGAGCGGATCCCGAGCGAATCCGCATCTGTGCATTGCCGCTCAGGCGGGATGCTACGGTTCTCACCCGGCCTACAGCAACCTGGAAGTCATTGTTCCCGCTGCTTCTGCTGGGAGAAAGATCTTTAATGGTGAACTCTGTGTCCGGTGCCAACTTCATAACAGAACTGTTCGGCACCAGCTGGATCTCCACCGCACCATTGTTGGTATTGATGGTTGAGCCCACCGGAAGCCGCATACCGATATCCAGGTTCCCCTCCATTTCGGAGTAGGGGAATTCGGTACCGTCATCTTCGGGAATGAGTATCTCCACATCAGTACCGAAATCATAATAAATCAATTCAGCATATACATCCTGTTCCTGAGCCGCCAGCATGCTTGCCGGCAGGAGCAGAATAAGGAGCAATGCGCCTAATCTTCGTAAATTCATACTTCCTCCCAATTAGTTAAAGAGCGAAATGCTCGTTTCCAGTTTGGTGGTAACTTTCCAATTGTCTTCGCCTTCTTCCACCGTTGGATCATATTTCAAGTCATAAATCATGCTGATGGTGGCAGGCCCCGTGTTATATCCAATAGTAGCACCGATTACGGCATTTTCAGGTGAAATCAGATCTGCAAAGTCGCTGATGTATTTTTTCTGATAGCTGGCATCCACGCTGAAACCGCCCAGAAGTTCATCGCTGAGACTGAGTACTCCGGTAAGGGTGGGCCGCAGCTGTTCGTTGTTGTCAGGATTTCCGAATGAACCTTCCAGATTGGCATTGAACACGATCTGGCTTTCCAGGGCTTCGATGCCCAGTGTGGTGAACCAGCCGGTGTAGGCGGGGATGATCTCTGCATCCGAATTATAGATAAACCATTTCTCAGCTCTGTAAAGATCGTAGCTTGAGTCAAAGTAGGTGGGAATGAAGTTCTGTCCAAGGAAACGGATCTGAGCTCCGTAGGTGATGAGGTTTATCAGCTTGCCTCCGAAACCGATCATGCCGCCGGTGCTGTCATTCTGGAACACCAGGTCGGAGAATGCAGCCAGACTGATTGCATCATTTGAAAGGATGGGGAGCCTGAGATCGGTACCCCAGATGAAAACTGACTGCTCTTCATCAAAAAATCCCGCAAACTGGGATGTATCAGGATTTTTCCGCTCAAAGTAGAGAGGTTTCCTGTCGCCGATGAATGTAAACCCGAGCTGAAGCTCTTTTATGATGGGAACCCCGCTCCAGTAAATCGGCCGGGTGTACAGCCGTGCACCCAGAATATCCCACTGGGAGAGATTTCCCACAACGGTTTCCACCCCGATATAGGGAAAATCGAACAGATTGCCGTCCAGGTCAAAGGAGAGCCCGCTGATCCGCTGTTCCGGCAGAAAGAGGGTGTTGGAGTAATTGGCTATAATAAAACCGTTCCCAAGGAGAAAATCGTCGATGGACCCGATTTTGGCATAGATCGGATCGCCCTTCAGGCCGTATCTCACATATCTGAATATGGGGAGGTACAGTTCAAGAAAGCTGTACTGCTCGCTTGGGACCCAGTCCTCTTCCCGTACTCTGAATCCCGGATTTCCCTCATCATCAGAGAAGGAAAAATTCAGATCTATTGCCAGCCCGATGCCGAATTTACCAAATGATAAATCGGGTCTCAGACTGAGACTCTGCCAGCTTTCCGGCTCGCCGGTAAGTGGATCTTCGATTACCGTGGTTCCAAGACCGAGATCCATTCCGAATCCGAAGTCCGCACCACCTTCTGCATCTTCCTGGGCCATTACCCATGCAGGCAGACCCAACAGTATCAGCAATGCCGTTGCAAAAACGAAAGAACGGGCCAGTTTCATTGATTCCTCCTAAAACCTTCAGCTCCGATGATCAGTAAAACTACAGATTCATTTCAGAACTCATGTTTTGAACTATCCGCTGTAGATTATAATATATCTCAGCATTTCCACATAACAAGATGTGTATATTACCAAAACAAGTTTAATAAGAAAGCTCCAGGATTGCATCAATTTGCATCCCTATTTTATGAGATTTTTGGTAATTTATTTCTTCCAGAGCTTCGGTCTCATATGCTCCCTTGATCTCGATTGTCATGCTTCCGATGCTGGAGAAGCGGAGGCTGGAGCTGTGGGATATGATGATCTCGCTGCCCGGGATCCCGGGCTGCAGCCAGCCCGGTGGAAGCTGCCGCTCCCCGGGAATCGGGAAGCTGCGGGGGGAGAGGGAGCTGAAACCTACTTCCACACCCTCCCGATGCCGGATGCTCAGACCGCCCGGCTCCTCCCGGGAAGCGTGACGCTGGAGAAATTCTGTAAGGGAATCCCAGGGATTCAGCTCCGACACCCAGGAGAGGGAAACTCCCAGGGATATCCGGGAAGCAATCCGTCCGCGGTTCCAGTATTTTGCACTCCCCTCAAGTTCCAGTTCATCCAGGGTATCCGGGAAATACAAAATGCTCTGGGAGCTGAAGGATCCGTACCAGATTTCCGGCTGATTCATGTTCAGTCCTGTTTCAATTCCGTAGAAGTAATCATCACTGTCAAAAAATGAGAAGAGGGCATTTCTCCCCTGCCTGCCGAAAAGATTGATGGCCTGCCAGTCGATTCCCGCAGTGAGAAAGCGGGCATCCCGGATTATGCCGTCCTGCCAGCTGATATTTCTGCTCAGGGAGAAATCCGCTCCCGCGGGGATCAAAAGACCGGAGATTCCTGAATCGGGTACTCTGCGGAATTCGGTTTCAAACAGGTAATCCAGCGCTGAGCTGCGGATGGGCTGGAAGGAGGGGGGATGAAGAAACTGATCGGCGAACTTCTGTTCCAATCCGGGATCAAGAATCCCTGCTATACCCAGGGGCAGCCACATTAGGGGCGCATCCCCAAGCTGCCGGAAGGAAAGATCCAGTTGAGCTTCAAGAGTTTCGGCGCTCTGGGAGGTGATCAACGATGTACCGCTTTTTTGCGCCAGCTCAAGGCTGGTATCTTTAGGTCCGCTGAAGCTGATCTTCTGTTCCTGCTGAAGGTTTGCTGAAAATCTGGTATCACCGGCGACGTTCACCCCACTGGTATACCAACCGTTCAGTGCAAGGTCCAAACCTTCGCCGTCGGCGGTTCCGCTGCCTTCCAGGTGCAGGCTGCGCCGGAAGAATTCCCCGGGGATTTCATTCCAGTCAATCTGTCCGAGGCTGCGGGTGTACTGGTGACCGTAGGACTGAGGACCGTCTTCATAAAATGCGGCAGCGCGGTTGGAATCATCCTCAGCAATTTCAAGCCCCATTTCACCGGTCAGATCCAGGATTTCTCCGGGAGTGAGCTTTCCGCTCAAATTCCAGCTGCGGTTCATGGACAAGGCGCTGAGTGCAAAACTGTATCCGGCGGAGCTGCCGAAAAAATCAAGAGGATTCAGAGAGAGGGACAGATCGTGGCTGATCCTTCGCCGGTTCCCGTCGGGATCAGGATCTCCTGGTGTGAAATTTCTGCTGAAAGAGTTGGCTATGGCAAAAACCTGAATCGGGTCGAATTCAGCCCTGTGGCCGATTTCAAGATCCGCCGTACCTCGGCGATAATCCGGAACAGAAACCGCCGTATGCAATTCCGTCTCAAGTCCGGGTATTCTCCCCAGCAATCGCATGCTGCCGTCCGCACCATTCCCGTCGGGAAAACTGGGGCTGTACGCATTTCCCCGAAACTCAACCCGGTCCAGGGCGAAGGCAAGCCAGGGTGAGCTGTGGGTGCTGAGTCCGGGATTCAGGTTCACACTCGCCTGAATTCCCCCTCCGGGAAGATTGTCCAGTCCCGAAAAATAGGGTTTTTGAACATACAGTTCACCGCTTCCCTGGGGATTGAACCTGAGGGTGAGGCTGTTCAGCGGTCCGCTGTTTTCAAGGGTCGATGGAATATCGGTCTGACTCAGTATTTCACCTTCCCGGTCCAATAGAAGCAGCGCTGCGTCATCCAGGTCCATGACAATCCGGTACCAGATTTCCCCCGCAGGAATGCTCAGGGTCCCCGCATCCATGGAATTAACACTGATATGAAAATCCGGAAGCTGTGAGGCCGAGCGAAGAAAGACGGGCAGAATCAGCTGAGAATAGAGACCCCGGGGAATTCCTCCAAGAGGAAATGTGATATCGGCCTGGGTGGCGGAGGTATATTGAAAGTACTGGATATTCCGGGAAGGCTGGGGAGCTGATTCTCCCGGATCGGCGGCGTCCTGGTTCACCGGGCGCAGGCTGCCGTTTACCAGCACGGGGATGTGAGTGTATCTGTGGCCTCCGAATTGGAGAACGCCCTGTCCGCTTTGGGGTGAATATACAATTACCCGCAGGTTCTCCCGGAGTTCAGGATGGTTCAGAAGAACATTCCGCTGTTCCGTGGTGAAATCCCCTTTCAGGGTTTTCCAGGAGCCTTCGTCCTCTGCTGCAATGCTTCCCAGATAGATGCTGGTCATGGCAGAGGGAAGCTGAGCATCTAGCAGGCCGTTGGAGTTCAGGTCCTCTCCGGTCCCCCGGTAGCTGCTGCTATAGGCCTGCCCGGGATATCCGGCTGTAAGATCCTCTTCCCAGCCATTGAATTCATACCCTCTGCTGTTGGGATCGGGCTGAACATCCAGGATTCTGTCCTCATCGCTGTCTTCAGATATCGCTCCAAGCTGCAGAAAAACATGCAGATCTCCCGGCACAGACTCAAGGGAAGCGGGAAGTACTTCCAGGGCAAAACCGCTGGGAATCTGCATGACCCCGCTGCTTCCCCCCCGGGCCTGATATCCAACCCATGAATCCGCATCCACCTCAAACTCAAGTACGGAAACCACCCCTTCCACCCCGGCCGAATCGGTATCCGCAGCGGAGGCTAAAACCGGATAGGGGCCGCTCACCCCGCCCACCCGGTCGGGCGTACCTTCGCTTTCAGCCTGCTCCCTGGTGAGCAGGATTCCCCGGAGAGATGACCGGTAATTCCTGAAATACAGTCTTCCCCGGGTTTCATGGGTGAACTCCGTTCCGCTCAGGCCGGGGAGCTGGGGAACATCCAGGTTCTGAAGCTGGTTACTGTACGGAGGAGCTGAGGGAACCAGGGTAAGGGGGCTGAGACTCAAATCCATCCGGGCATCCGTATCTCCCGGGGAAAAGAGGGGATCACCGCTTCCCCCGGAGTAGATGCCCATGGCGGCGTTCACAGACAGTTCCAGAAACTCATCCCGGTAGCTATAGCTGCTTCCGATCTGCAGGTATCCGGGAGTGCCGGGCAGATTACTGTAAAATTCTGCAGATTCAGCTGACTCCGTTGGTTCACCGATTTCCCCGTCTTCGTCTTCGCCGGTGCCGCTTTCGGAAGCGCCGCCGTCTGTAGGGGGCTCATCGTCGGCAGTTTGCCCGGTCCCTTCTGTCTGCGACCTGACAACCACGCTGCCGCCTGCGGACAGTGTCCACAGCTGTTCACCCGGGAGGAAAATCTTCTGCCCTGCGGCGAAGCTGATGCTGCCGTTGTTCCCCGATGGGTCGGAAATTCTGTAGCGCAGCTGAATGCTGTCATTGGAAGCAATGTCCTCGGGCAGTACCACCTTCCCCTGATCCAGGTATGCTGATTGCTCCAGGATTCCGTTTCGGTACACCTGAAGGGATCCCGGTATGATCTCCTGGTCAATCCGCAGGCCTTCACCCTGTTCACTGAGAAAGCGCAGACGATACCCCCGTATGCTCCGTGCCTGCCGGTCGGGCAGGGCCGATGATTCGGGGCTCAGGGGGCCGTATGCACTTCCAACCGCTTCCAGAAAATCATAATCATCGCTGAGGGTAAGCAGCGGGTAACGTATACGCCATGGATCGGCCAGGGCCTCCGGGCTGCCTGAGGGCAGAATCTCCACATCTGCCTCGCTGTCTCCCTGGATGGGTTGGAAAGGAACCGATCTGCTTCGTGAGTCGGGCCCGATCAGCTGAACCGTGGAGGGGGTGGAGCTGGCGGCGTACCGGGACCGTACCGCAAACGGGGAAAACAACCTGGGGTCGTGAAGCAGCAGGTAGGAATCTCCGTTCAGGGTTACCGTGAAATCCTCCAGTTCAAGATTGCTCAGGGCGCTTCCTCCGCTGAGAGCATCAAGAGATGCCACCACAAATTGATCAAAATCTGCTCCGGGCTGGAGACTGAATTGAACCTCCTCCCTTCCCACCCCCGGATCTCCGGGGTAGAGCCGGCTCACAGCAATATCTCCGGCGAAAGAGCCCTCTTCAGGATACACACCGTTTCCCCGGTACCTCACAAGAACCCGCGGCAGCCGTTTAGATTCTCCCGGGGATCCATCATTCAGCAGTGAGGGGTTCAGACTGAGCAGAGGAATATCATCACGTAATCCGTAATCCGTGCCGGCGGTCAGCCTTCGATACCGCTCACCCCTCTGATCATCAAGGTATGGACCCGCCTCATCGGCATCTGCCTGAATAAGAACTGTGAGATCCTCCACGTTGCTGTGGGGAAGAAGAAAGAGGCTGCTGCTTACTGCCTCATGAATGGCTTTATCTTCCTGAATGAACTCCCGGTTACCCTGAAAACTCCGCTCCACCAGCGTGGAGGTCTCATAGCGGAACATCAGCTCGTGGAGACTTCCTTCCACAGCTTTGGAGTTGGAGCCGAACAGATCGGCGAAGACAGCAGAAATGCCGGGACTGCCCTGGGGGCCGGCTCCCAGCCCAAGCATTGGGTACTCACTGATGCCGATATCCGTGTTGCCGAGTTTCAATTCCCTGAGCCTGCCTTCACCGTAGTACCCGGCCAGGATGCTGTTGTCCCTGAAACCGCTGCGGAAACTGCTTTCGAAGAAGTATTTCTGCTCGATCCACAGGGAAAGAACCAGATCGACCGTATTGGTCAGAGGTGTGGATATAAGTGACCCGGGCAGGATGGACTGGGTGGTATAGCCTCCGCTCCCGTCGGGAATCCAGCCCATGCCGGCGGCGAATCCAAGCTTGGCTTCCCAGCTGCCGAGCAGAAAGAATTCAACCGAGGTATCATCAATATCATATTCAAAAAGCGCTCTGGGAGCCTCTTCAGGATATATGAGCGAACCGTCTGCCCCCAGAGAAGGCAGGGTGGTATTGGCATTCTGGGCCGCAATTCCATTAGAATAGAGGAGAAATACAAGGAGCAGAACAGATACCTGCAAACTCCATGTTCGGACTGATGGGCAATGTAGTTTCAAGCTTGTGTTCAGTTTCATCCCCGTTGTATTATAGTTTATGGAGCGTTCATCATAACCCCAATTTTGGAAGGCCTATGAATCAACATCAGCAGAAAGCAGGGGCGTTTGTTCACCGGTTGCTGGCGAACCCGGCCCTGAAACAGTATACACCACTTCAAAAAGAGGAACAGGTCGTCCAGTTCCTGCAAAGCAACATTCGGCAGTTGGGCCCCACCCTCATGTCACCGTCGTTTTTTCCCGGGCTGCCCCTGGACCAGATTCAGACGCTGTTGCTGGCCAATCTGAGACAGCTCACCAATGAGCGAATGCTGCCCGCACTGAAGGGAATTGTTCAGAAAATCGACTTCTCCTTTGTTCAGTTTCTCCGGCAGCAGCAAAGCCGGCCCAGCAGCATTCAGGATCAGATCCTCCGTTTTCTCAACCTCGGTTTAGGAAAGCCGGAATTCAGACGGAATTTTGCAGGATGCTATACCGCCCTCCATTATGATTTTCCCGCCCGCTATGTCAATGAAGCATTCCGGATGCGCAGGCACATCCACTTTGAACTGACCAAGGTTCAGCGGCTGAAAATGAGCAAGGAGGAGATTAAGTCGTTCGTCGAGGTTACGATTCTTCTACAGGCCGCAGGCTATGCCCTGGGAAATGCCGGGGAAGGGGACATCCTTGATCCCCGAAGCGGACTCATCAGTTCTGGATATGCAAAAAACCTTATGGAGCTTATGAAGGGGGAACTTACCCTGCTTCCTCCCCAGGTGATCTCAAGCGCAGTGAACACCAATGTTTCCTTTCTGGAAAACCCCCAGCTGGAAACAACATCCCGCATCGGGGCGATCCTCAGTGCCCGGGCGAAAAACTACACCCCGGACATGAAGGTGGATCGGGGAGCAGATACCCCGGATAAAAGCTGGCTCAGCATTGCAAGACGGAATTATAAGTTTTACGGTTTTGATATCAAAATGCTGGATGAAATGTATATGATAGCCGCCGAGAACGGGTGGTAGGAGGAAGAATGCAGAGCAGACTGGCACGATTCTTAGAAAATTTCATACTTGTAGCGATAATTCTTGTTCTGATTCAGACCTTCCTGGAAGACTTTGCCGTTATCAGCGGCTGGAATGCTCAGACAAGAAATGCATTATTAATCAGCGGTTTTGTCTTTGACCTGCTGTTCACCGTCGAATTTCTGACCAGAGGCATGTATGCCGGTTCCAGAGGGAAATTCCGAAACTATTTCCTTGAGGACCGTGGATGGATCGATTTTCTTGCGTCCATTCCCCTGCTGCTGTTCAATTCCGGACCCCAGCTTTTCGCCCTGATAAGCGGAACCGGAGCTGTTCTGGCCTTCGGCAGCATTCTGAATATTCTCAAGGTGGTTAAGGCAATTCGGGTTGCCCGGGTTCTCAGACTTCTGAGAGTTCTGAAAATATTCCGCCGGATCAAGAATACCGATTCCGCCATGTCCCAGAGACATATTGCAAGAATTTCCACAATGGTTGTTTCCACACTGGTGTTTACCCTTTTGATCTTTGCAGTGGTTGAAAGCTTTGTCACCACCGGGAACGTGGAGGTTCTGTACCAGGAAACAGCCGGGACGGTTGGTGAGTACCTGGAATCCAGGGAGCTTTCCGAACAGGGCAACAGTGCCGCCCTGCAAGAATATGCCCGGTCGCTGCCCCTTCTTCTGATGATCAAGGATGACGGCCACACCAGATACAGCCGGTATTCCAACGAGGAATACGCAGAACAGTGGTCAGCCGGGGATTACGGGTACATCTCCATGGGGGACACCGGTTTGTACATCGATATTACCCATTTGAACGTGGACCGTGCTCTCAGCAATCTCCGGTATTTCAGTATTATTGTGGCACTGGTTCTGATGCTGATGTTTGTCTACAGCCCCCATTTCGCCCTGACCGTTTCCGATCCTATTCATATTATGCGCAGAGGATTTGATGAGCCATCCTATAATCTTCAGGTGCGGATACCGGAGCAGTTTGAGCAGGATGAAATTTACCGTCTTGCACAGCTGTATAACCATCACTATCTGCCGATGAAGGACAGGGAACGGCTGGATGAAAGTTCTTCCATCCTGGATATCTCCCTGGCAGATTTTACCGATTTTGAATCTCCCGATTCAGAATCCGGTGGTGAAGTTCTCCCTGCAGGGGATGACTCATCCGGAGGACAAACAGATTCCGGTCTTCCGGAATCTCCGGATACAGGTTTTCTTGATATGGAAGAACCGGATCTATCCATC
The DNA here is from genome assembly GCF_000507245.1 of Salinispira pacifica. GTDB lineage: Bacteria > Spirochaetota > Spirochaetia > DSM-27196 > Salinispiraceae > Salinispira > Salinispira pacifica. Next base: position 1,768,903 of record NC_023035.1, read on the forward strand.
CCGGATGAGGAGGGGCTGGGAGACCTTAGTCTGGATGATTTTTCCACCTCCTCTTCCGACGGCTTTGAAGCCGATGACCTGCCGGATATTCCGGACATGGCGGATGAAGATTTCTCCTTCAAATCAGATGATTCTCAGGATGAAGGTCCGGGTGAGGGGCTGGATGATGATGATTTTAATCTTGATGACGATTTCAATCTTGATGACATTGATCTTGATGATGACTCCGGATTTGACAGTGAGGACGATTCACGGGATAAATAGGGCATGATAGTATCCATGCTGCAAGTGATCCTGGAAATGCCGGGTGTTACATCCATTAAAGAAAAACGTCAGAGGGTGAACTCATTGAAGCACCGCATTATCAGGAAGTTTAAGGTGAGTGCGGCGGAAGTGGACCTTCATGACAGTATCGGGTTCGCACAAATCGGTGTGGCGGTTGTATCCAACAGCCGCCGATACGGCGAAGGTATGATGAACAAGATTCTTACCTTCTGCGAAGATGAGTTTGACGGAAGAGTTCACGACACCTCTATCCATTCTGAAAACTATCAATAGTGCAGCTTATCTGATCTCGTCTCCCCGGGGAATCAGGAACAGGTCCTGAAGATTGAAATCCCGCATGGATTTCATTCCCTTCACCGGCTTCACTTTTTCAGAAATCATATGCAGCGAAAAGGTATGAACAAAGGGTTCGTATTTTTCATCTTCGATCCGCAGTTCGAACACAAAATCTTTTTCTTCCCCTTCGGTATCGGCTTTGATCGGCTTGGGCCAGAAAAGATACGTTCCCGGAGTGTTGCTCACAATTCTGTAGGGATTCTGCCACCGGGTATCAACCATGGGAACCGCTTCTCCGTTACAGCGGAATACCACATCCACATCCACGATGGGAGCAAAATTCAGTGCATTGAAGAGTCTGCCTTTTATCATGGGGAACTGAAAATAGAGTCCCTCATCTATGGTGTCATTCTCGGGATTTCTTCCGTCATAGAAACTGCGCTGGATGGTTGTGACCCTGCGCAATCCCTCGTGGGCCAGTGTTACAATATCAATCTGAATCTGAGGATCATCCTGAATGTCGGATTCGATATGTGCAAACCCTCTTCCTGAGCTCACATATCGCTGAGGTATCCGGTTGAGTACAAAGCAGGCTGCGTCCATTCTGCATTGAGGAGTCGTACAGTAGCTGTATTCGCTGCTCTGTTCCTCATCATCGCAGATCTCATTGAGTATGTTCAGAACCTTGTCCTCCATGAGATTATGAATCTCCATATTCCTCTCCCTTCTGGATCTCCATTCTGATATCCAGGAGCTCAGTTAGATTCTTTACGACGCCCTTGAAATCCCGCAAGGTTTCCTTCAATGCGTAGTAATTCAATCCAGCGTAGTATATTTTGGAAAAAACGCTGAACGCAATTTCCTCTCTGTTATTAATAATATTAACGTATGAACCGAATTCGTAGCAAATTTGCAGCATCTCATCCATTCTGTCCCGGATAAAATCATGAAAATCCGGGGGAAAGCTGAACACGAAACTGAACTCAAGGAATTTGCTCTGCGGATCAATGAAGTAGGCGGCCATAAAGCCGTCTTCTGCCTGGATGGTGGCGGAGTAGGCCTGCTCGAGTTCCTCTCCGTCGACAATATCATAATGGAGCTCCTTTAAAAGGATTTCCACTCTTCGTTTTCGCTCTTCCAAAACTGCTTCTTGTGACATGCATGCTCTCTAACAGGATATTCAAACGTCGTTCCTGACTACAGTATAAACACTTTTACCGGTGATCGCAGATTTTTCCGGGAAAAGTTTCCGAAGCGTACCGTGCTGTTGCCGAGGCTAATCCAGGCCCCCCAGGCTGAGCAGCTGTTCCGCTGAAATGTTTTTTTGAATGATTCGATCCTTCACCGACGGAGCCACCGAAAGACGGATCTTTCTGAGATTTCTTGTAAACTGATGTACCACTTCCTGGGTGAATACCGTCTCGGATTCATGGTAGGAAATGATTTCTGAATCCCGGTCAATCATCAGCTTGGATTCAAATGAGATGTTTTCCGGGATATCCAACAGGATTTGATAGTCGTCCACATGCATATCCAGCAATTCAGAAAGTTCGCTTCGGATCAGTTCCTCCTGGATTGAACGGTGGGTGAGATCATCCAGATGGATGTGTTGAGGATTCTCCGGGGCGACACTCCAGGTACCGATGGTCTTGAAAAGATCGCGGTTATACACTTTTCGGATGAGGCTGAACTCCTCTCCCTGGTTTTCCGCAAAACTGCGGTAAAAACTGTCATCATCCAGCCCATACAGTTCGGAAAGGCTGATGCTTTCCTTCTCCAGCCCCCTATGCAGAGCCTTTTTGATCATACCCGTGGCAGTCCGCACCGTGGGGTGCCAGTATACTGCCCGGTACATCAGGTATTTGGAGAAGAGAAGACCTTCGATGGCGGACACACCGTTTTGAGTAATTGTAAAGCCGTGGTCAGGGTGGGGCTGAAGCACTGAAAGAATATAATCAACATCCTGGAAGCCGTAGGGGACACCGCAGAAATACGCATCCCTGTTGAGATAGTCCAGTTTATCCGGGTCGATTGGGCCGCTGAGTATTTTTCTGAAAAATGCAACCTCCCTGGAGCGGTTGGGAAGAGTTTCATCAACAATGGCTGCGACCATACCCGGATCGACGCCCGCATCGTTCTTCAAAATGTCCGTGATGGAGGAATCGAGTATGAGCCGGGAGGTAAGCTGTTCATGCTCTTCAAGGGGAAGTTCCTTCAGACTGTGGGTATAGGGAAAATGTCCCAGGTCGTGAAGAAGGGCGGCTGCAAGAAATGCCTTGGCTCCTTGAAGGGTGAGGGGGAGCTGAATATTGCTCTGGCTCATCCTCTTCACCATTCTGGAAGCTATATGAAAAACTCCAAGACTGTGGTTTAATCGTGAATGGGTTGCTCCAGGATACACCAGATAGCTGGGGCCAAGCTGCTTGATTCTGCCAAGCTGCTGATACTCGGGAGTCTGGACTATGTTCAGAAAGGATTCGGGGAAATATACATGTCCCCACAGAGGATCTCTGATGGGGTGAATACATTCATTTAGGAGATAGTCGTTGAAAATTCTTCGCACATCGCTCATTACCGGTGATCATAGCCTGTTGATACGGCTTCTTGCAATCCTCATGATTTCCCTTGTTTTCAACCTTTCATGCGGAGACGACACAAACGGATCAGGAGATGCCGGAACTGGGGAATCGGACGGCGGGAATGCAGCCAGGACCGCAGCAGAGATTGCCGGACAGGCCGCTGAAGCCTCCAGCCGGTCACCCGAGGACACTTCTTCCAACCGGGAGGGCGGGGCTGAAGCCCAACAGGAAAGCGGAAACACCCGCTCCGATCAGAGCGCCGTTTCTGAAGGTCCGGATATCCCCCCTGCCTTGAAGAATTATGTGGACAGTTACGATTTCTCGCTTCCCCGGGTCATACTCCCCAGCCACGATCTATTGGGGAAGGTTCAGTCTCCCCTCCTCATGTCCGCCCAGGAAAAGAGGATCCATGACCTTCTGTCCCCGAGAGAGTATTGGCAGAGCGTTGATTTCCAGGAGTTCGGACTTTCCCGTACTCCCCGGCCTCCCTTCCGTTCTGTGAATATTTACTCGGTTCGCAGTCTGGGGAATTCCCGTTTTGATATCGCCTGCGAATTAAGGTCCTTTGAAAGCACGCATTTCCTCCAAATTGTGGTATATTATGATGGAAACACAGCTCGAATTGTTCACATAGCCGGGCTCAGCGGATCAGGAGACGACGAAAACTGAATCGAAATGTTCACTCCTCTCCTCCTGCTGTACACAGTATATGGAAAATACGTAAAATTACTCGCATTTTCCAGTGAAACATCCTACTATTGAGAGAGACATTATGGCCCAGCAAATTCACAGAATCGAAAAAGAATTCATTTTCAAGACCCTCATCGATAACCAGTCACCGGTTGCCGCCCACCACGGTCAGTCCCGTTTCCGGGGCATTATCACCAAGGCGGATAAAAAGGTGATTAACCTGACCCTTGAGCATACCAACCCGGATGTTTTAAAGAAAAGCGTGGAACTCCGCCTGTTTTTCCGCTTCAGAGGCACGCCTATAACCTGCAGAAGCAAAATTCTCAGCGTGGATGGAGATACTCTTACTCTCCAGGCACCGGATGAAGTGTACCGGGATTTATCCCGTAATTTTGAACGGGTTGAAGCCGGAAGTCACATGTCCCTGATAATGCTGATAAACGGCGAACGGCTGAAAATTGATTTTCCAGCCTCCGAGTCATTTTATGAACCTGAAGAACCTGACCTTGATTTTAATTTCGATGCCAGCCGCATTTCCGAGCTGCTGAAAACATTTCGGGAACGCTCTGCGGCATTTGCATCGGAGAACAAGATCACCATGTTCAGGGAACGCCGTCCCACCGATGTGGTGGAGCGTCTGCTGGCACTATCCGGAAAGATTATAATCCTTCCCTTCGAAGATCTGGATAATTTCACACTGGTACGCTCCAAGCTGGCGACACAGATTCTCAAGGAAGATGATCTTCAGCGGATATTCCGTGAAGCCGGTGAGGATCCCATGCTTGCGGCTTCCCAGCTTACCGATCATGTAAATAAAATTCATTCCCAGCGGGTCTGGCATGAACTGTATTGTCCGGTACTCTACCGGGAGTATGTGGTCGGATACATCTATCTCATGCGGGCAGATATTCAGACCACTCCGTTCACCCAGGAGCATCTTGAGATGGTTCATCAATTCAGCCGTCTTTTGTCCTATTCTTTGAAATTGAACGGATACTTCAAGTCCGAACCGGTAAAAGAAGAGTTTAACAAATCAGAACTGGTGGATATCAGCGGTTCCGGGCTTCTTTTCAGTTACCCGCTGGACGGACCTTCAATACAGCTTTACACTGATGTGGAACTTACCGTAAAGATCGACGAGCTTTCCATTCCCATTCTGGGCAGAGTGGTGCGGAAATTCCGGGATGCCGGGAGAATCTACCTGGGTGTGCAGTTCATTGATCTGTCTGATAACGACCAGCATACTCTGCTGAAAGAGCTTTACGGGGAAAACTACGACGGTCAAATTGAAATTGCCGCCGACTGAGGATCAACAGTTCCATGTACTATATTCTTTTCGACATTCATCACATCAGTCAGCTGAAACAGATAATGCCGGAAACCGTGGCAGAACTCCGGAACACTCTCATACAGGACTGTGACCGATGGGGGTTCACTCCCGTGGACCATCCGGATCTGTATCTTTTCAAACACCCCCAGCTCAGCCCCGGTGAACATGAACCTCTTATCAGAGCCATCTTCCAGGCACGGGACGATCTCACAGGCTACGATGATGATCTTAACGGCTACAGCATCATTGTTGAGGCGGTGGATGACGGGGATGACATCTTCTCAATAATACCCGCCCTTACTGGATCCCTCCGGGAACGTAACGGATTGTACTTAGGACCCAAGGCATCCAAATTACTGTCCCGGGCACTCATCGGGGAGCAGTACAGAGGGCTCTGGAAGATTATTGACAAACGAGAACGGGAAGATCAGGACCTGGGTACCGCCTCCGATTTCGCCATTTCACGGGAGTTTATGGAGACTCTGTTCAATACCATCGAAGAATGGATGAACGGAGAAAAAAGTCCCGGTGAACTTCGCATCAGCGGGACAGAGACCCAGGGCATACATCTTCTGGGAAGAAAAATCATCCAGCGGCTCACAAATCCCGATGCCCAGGGGAAGATCCCGTTTCAGGTTATTCAGCAGCCAGGAGATTTCTTTCCGTCTCTGGTGGCATCTCTGGATATCAGCGATCTGAGCTGGGTTCAGCCTTTTTTGAATGAAACGGAACGCATGGTATGGAGGGAAAAGCTGTTCTCCATAACCCGCTATCGCCTCGATCCGGAACTGGGCCGGCGGGATATTCCCCGACCGCCTGAAGAACCCTGGAATGACATGCAGATCATTTTTCAGATCTATCTCAGAGCCTATGCCAGATGGGCCCGAGGGGGAGGCAACTCTCCGCTGGTGATTATCCATTTCCGTCGGGAAATGGCAGACTGGGAGCTGAGGTTTCTGAAACTTCTTATGGATTCCCTCCAGCGTGAATCCCGGCTCCTGTGGTTTCTTACCGGAGAACCGGAGTTTCTGCCCTCCCAGGATCTTTCCAGGGACTGCAGAAAACTGCAGCTGGAAAGCCACAGCCAAAGCGATGTTACCCGCCTTATCAGGGAACAGAACCTTGATGACTCTCCCCTGGAGCCGTCGTACCTCATGAGCATGACCCGGGGTGATGCCCTTCCTCTGTTTCACTTCATCAATGATTTTGAGTATTATTCCCAGCTGTTGCCCAGTCGCCTGAAGACCTATGGAAGTCAGATGGTTGATACCCGTACGGGCATTATGCTGAGAGCTCTGGAGAGACTCGATTTTGAAAATCGCGAAGTGCTGTATGTTCTGACCTTGGCAGGAACCTGTTTTTCCCGGGAGCAGCTGTTCAAACTGTTTGAGGAACGGGGTAAAACCCGTACCAGGGTCACCCAGATTATCAAGGACTTGCAGGCCTCTGGATTTCTTATATACGAACAGATCCACAATACAGTGTTCCAGGACAGCCTGCAGCACATAGCCTACACCCTGGGAGATGTAAAACAGGAATACATCAATAAGATCGTCTCTGCACTGAGCAACGGCACCAACGGAATACCCCTCACTGAAGACGGCATAGCCATTCTGGTGGAGTACTCCCTTCGTCAGCGAAACGGTAATCCTGCTCCCCAGCTGTACAGGCATCTGCAAACCCTTCTTAATTGCAAGCTCTATGTGGAGTTTCGGAGATTGATTTCCATGCTTGAGCATCGGCCGAATTTCAGCGATCCGGCACGGCTGCTCAAAGCCCAGTATGCCCTGGACAGGGGCGAGTTTCACAAAGGTCTCATTCCATCAGAATATCCTGAAAATTTACTCTGGAAGGCAGAATGGCAGCTCCTTCAAAGTCTTGCATTTCTAAAGGAACGGGAGTTTCAACACGCCAAGCAATACAGCAAAGAAGCAATTATCTCGTTTCAACAGCAGGAAGACTCACCCGGGCTCAGCTCGGCCAATACCGTGTTCGGGTACCTTCATCTGCGTCAGCGAAAACACCAGGAAGCTTTTCATTACTTCACCATTGCCGAGCGTCATGCGGGGGTATCGCCCAATGATCTGAACAGAATGTACGCCCGTTTTCTGCCCGCCTTAAGCGATTTTACTGAAGGCAAGTACAGTCGGGTACGTAAAGAGCTGGAGGGGGAAGAGGGGTTGCTGGCACAGTTTGCCGGCAATGCAGCACACTCATGGTATGCAGTTGCGGCATTTCTGATTTCCCGTACCTATTTTGCCCTTGGGCTGTATGAAAAATGCTACACTCTGCTGTCCAGAATTCTCAACAGTCTCAGCGGAGACCGATGGGTGCAGATCAGAAGGGTGTTTTATGCCTGGATGGCCAGAAGTCTGAACTATATGGGCAGCTATGAAGCGGGGCGGGCAATCCTGGAAAACCTTCCCCAAAGCCTTGAAACGAACCTGTTTTATGCAGAATCCTGTATCATCCGGGGCGAGTTCGAAGATGCCCTGGACAGACTGAAGGAACCCGGGGCCGAAGGTGAAATGCAGTATCCCACATCCATACTGTTTCCATGGAATAGCGGGTTTTCCTGGGTGGAAGATATGTTTGTAGATGACCTCAGTCAGGATTCTGTGCTCTGGAACCTGTATTACGGGATGCGCAGCTATGCCCAGGGAATGATGGGAGAGACGGAAGAAAGCATTCGGGGCTTCCACTGGCTTACCCGGCAGAAGAAAATACTCTCCTCCGATCCCCACGAAAGCACCATTCTGTATTGGTATGCAGGGATATTGGAGAGAAGCCGGGAGGATGAAGGGGAGGACCGACTGACCCTTCTGGGCAAGGCGGTGAAAGCCCTGCAGGAACGTTCCAGCCGGATCGAGGAACCGGCAGACAAGCGGGAGTACTTAAAAAATGTGGTCTGGAACCGGGAACTTCTGGAAAAGGCGAAACGGCACAACCTGGTTTAGCTGTTCATAATACCCTGCCCGATGAGCTTTTGTTTCGAAAAATAAAATCCTGAAGGCCGTTGACACTGATCAGAACATTTTGATATATTCCCGATCTGTAACACGGTGGCGTAGCTCAGCTGGTAGAGCAAACGGCTCATATCCGTTAGGTCAGGGGTTCAAGTCCCTTCGCCACTATCAATAATCAACAGGTCAGAAAAAAAGGATATCCGATTTCGGATATCCTTTTTTGTATGCCCAGCGAAGCGCAGGCATACCCGACCGGTTGGAAGATACCGGTGTCGCCTCGTTCAGGAGGAAGACAATCCGAATTGCAAGGGCGCAGCTGGCAACGGTTGGGTCTGAAGGAAGCAATAGGAAGTGAACAGCACATAGCGAAAGCGAACCTGATACGGCACAACAGGGGTGGTAAGCGTGCAAAATAGCGCGAAGCCCGAAACCTGAACAGACCTGTAGTGTGTTTGAGGATGGCGTTGTTTACAGGGACTGCGCACAGTATCTGGGGAAACCTGTTGAAATCCCAGCAAAGGGTAGGGAACGACAAGCAGAAATGCAAGTCAGATCGAAGTTTCAGCAGGTGGCAGATGAGTCCGTAGTAGTGAGTAAGTTCCGGCCAGTGAAAGCCAGTAATGGTGTGGAGGAGAAAACCGGAATGACCTCGTTCCCGGTGACGAGGACTGCATTCAGGCCAAAAGCCGGATGCGGATGCGAAGGGACGAAGTTTTTAGTAAATCTTGTTTCGATGAAAAGGCTGGTCGGCAGCTACGCTGCCTGCTCGCCTATGCAACCGAAGGAGCGTGAAGCCTAAACAGAAAGTTGCTGGAAAGTGAGCAGAGTATGTGGCCACGGCCGACTGGGGAACCAGGAAGCTGAGCCAGAATACCGTTGACCTGAGTATCTTTTTGACCAGCTGAATATTGCCGGAAAATGGCTAAGAGACAGCTGCAGAGGAGAGAATGAGCAGGAGTTTCACCGCCGAGGTTTCAAACGAAAGAAGATGCAGACACAAGGAAATCGTAAAATCTGGTACAGCCTCTACGGCAGGATGCTCGAGAGACCACGGCTGGAGGCCGCTTTCAGGAAGGTGAAGGCAGCGAACGGAGCCCCCGGAGTAGACGGAGTGAGCGTCAAAGCCTTTGCCGACCGTCTGGCGGAGCAACTCGATGTACTTGTGAAGGAATTGAAGGACAAGAGCTACCGACCGCTTCCAGTCTTGAGGGTGGAAATACCCAAAGACGGGGGAGGAGTAAGGAAACTCGGGATACCTTCGGTTCGCGACCGGGTAGTCCAGCAAGCCTTACTGGACATTCTAAACCCAATATTTGACCCGGACTTTCATCCGTCCAGTTACGGATACCGACCGGGCAGAAGCGCACATCAGGCAATTGAGAAGGCATCTACGTTCATGCGCAGGTATGAATTGGAATGGGTAGTGGATATGGACTTGTCGAAGTGTTTTGACACACTGAAGCATGACTTTTTACTGACTCAAGTACGAAAACGAGTTGCCGATGGAAGCATCTTGAATCTCATACGCCTCTTTCTTGAAAGTGGTGTGATGACGGATGCTGGTGAAGAGAACACTGAAGAAGGGAGTCCCCAGGGCGGGGTGATTAGTCCGCTTCTCGCGAACATCTACCTCGACTTCTTTGACCAGTGGAGCATGGCACGAGGGTATCGCATAGTTCGCTATGCCGACGATATCCTCATCTTTGCTTCATCACAAAAAGGTGCGGAACGTCGGCTTGCAGCTGCAACGCATTTTCTGGAAGAAGAAATGGGACTGGCTGTGAATCGTGAGAAAACTCACATTACAAACCTGTATGAGGGGGTGCGCTACCTTGGAGTAGTAATCTCTCGTCACCACACCCGGATTCAGGAAAAGAAGGTGAAAGCCTTCAAGGACAAGGTCAGGAAACTGACCCGACGCAACAGCGGGAGACCGCTGGGATCGACAATTTACGAACTCAATCCAGTACTACGCGGGTTTGCTAACTATTTCAGGATAGCAAATTGTACGAAGGTATTCAGGGAGCTGATGAGCTGGGTACGCAGGCGATTGCGGGCTATTCAGTTGCGACTTTGGAAACGCTCTTCCCGGCTGCACCGCCGATTGCGGCAGCTGGGATTTCAAGGCGAGTTCAAACACATCAAGATGAGTTCGTGGAGATCGGCTAAAAGTCCGCTTGCAGCCATGGCGCTGCAAAACAAGCACTTTGAAGAGATGAATCTGTTTTCTCTCGACAAGGTACAGGTCGCAATTTCTGTCCGGCAGCTTGCTGGATAACTGAAGACAGGAGCCGTATACGAGGTCCGTACGTACGGTTCTGTGAGAGGGACAATAAAGGAGGTCATTCCTCCTTTATTGCCCTACTCGATATTGTACCGGTTTTATTGCGTCGGTCAGCTTCGGTTTTTCTGTTGTTTGGCCGATTCGGAGATGGTCTTAATCTCGCTGATAAACCCTTCAAGGCTTTCAAAATTCCGGTAGACGGATGCAAAGCGGATGTACGCCACATCATCCATATCGTGCAGCTTTTTCAAGACCATTTCACCCAGCTCCCGGGAGCTTATCTCATGACTGCTTTTTGAAAGAATCATGCTTTCATCTTCAATCTGATTCAGGATGCTCTCGATTTCCAGCTGGCTGATTTCCCGTTTCTCAAGGGCCCGCTGCAGCCCGCGCTCCAGTTTTTCCCGGTTGAAGGGTTCTCTTCGGCCGCTGGTTTTTACTACCATCAGGGGTTTATCTTCAATCCGTTCATAACTGGTGAAGCGGTAACTGCAATCACCGCATTCCCGTCTCCGCCGGATTGCCGAGCCGTCTGCCAGAGTTCTGCTTTCTATTACCTTGTCATTTTTACTGCCGCAATGTGGACATTTCATGGAGTCAATGTATACCGCAGTCCTGGTTTCCGCAAGGGAAGAAAAAAGCCCCCGGAGATGAAGCCGGGGGCAGAGGAGGGAAAAGATCAGCCCTGAAGGCTTATATCTACACTGGGTCTCAGTTCGGCCAGAACTGAAACCGGTTGGTGTACCGGATGATCCTGAAAATCCTTGATCAGCTGTGCATCCGCCGCGGATTCAAGCTCCGGGTATGCAAGCTGCCAGAGGTTGTAATCAAAGCGGGGAGCCCATTTTCGGCTTCCGAGCCGGGCAGTTGTGGAACAGTTGTCCACCATGTGGGCTACACCCTTGTAGTGCATGTATGGGTTCAGTGAATCCACGGCTTCGATTACCGATTCGTTTACAATTTCTGAATAGCTGTGTCCGTTTTCCCGGAGTACATCGATCTGCGCGATCATTGCTGCGATGTAAATTCCGGCGGTTACCGGATTCACAGGAATGGCATCTTCCTTCCGTTCGGCCCGAACTCTTTCACCGACTTTCCACATTTCGGTATTGTCTATGGTGCCGAAGGGATAGCGCTTGAGCCTTTCTCCTGCCAGGACCACCGATCGGATTTCATTTCCGCTGGATACTTCCTGATAACACTCCATGAGGATCTCAAAGGCCGGATGATAGGCCGCAGAATAGGCTTTCTCAAAGATTTTCCGATTGTCACCGGAAAGAGAATCGTACACTGCTTTAATTCCTTCCCTGGATATTTTCCGGCTGATGGGGCCGGTAATTGATTCGACGGTTTGGCGGAATGCCTCTTCTTTATCCATACCCTGACCCACAAAGCGCCGCCAGAGACTTTCTACAATGCCGTGCACTGCTCCCAGCAGGATTCCCCGCTCTCCGTAGATATCCGAGCGGTACTCCATCTCCATGGTTGTCATGAAGCTGAAGGGGCGCCAAGCGCAACCGCCCAGCCGATGGCATAATCGGTAGCCTTGCCGTCAATATCCTGATGCACGGCAAAACTGGTATTTATTCCTGCACCGTTTACTTCCTTGCCCTGTTCATACAGCCGGCGAACCGAAGGACCCATGCCCTTGGGGCAGACTGCGATAACGTTCAGATCTTCGGGAAAGTCCTTGCCCACAGAGCTAAGATGGCCCAGCAGAAATCCGTGGGATAACCCCAGGGTGGCGCCTTTTTTCATGCTCTTGAAGATCTGTTCATGGAGGGTCACCTGGGCCGCATCGGAGATCAAAAGGATTACCAGGTCAGCGGATGCGATCACTTCAAACATTTCTCCCAGGGTTCCGGATGCTTCAGTGAACCCGGCTGCTTCGGCCTTGGACCAGCTTTTGCTCCCTTTCCTCAGCCCCACCTTCACGGTAATACCGCTGCCTTCAAGGCTGTCCCGAAGATTCTGAGCTTGTGCGGGCCCCTGGGACCCCCATCCGATCACTGCGATGCTGGAAATACCGTCAAAGGCCTTGGGAAGTTGAGAGAAAAGATGACGTCCTCCCCGAACGATGTATTCGGTATTGCCGTCCAGATTGATAGATTCCTTCTCAAAAATGTTGCTGGTAAAATCAAGTTGCATGGTTTACTCCTTTCCGGGACATACAATCAGGTAATGATTGTTTTGATATCCGGAATATAGCACAGAATTTTATTTGCAAGAAGTGAAATATATGCACTATATTATTGCAGTAAACGCAATAATATACAGCCCCGAAAGACCCGGGAAAATATCATCGAGGAAGATCATATGAACTATCAGCAGCTTCAATGTTTTGTGGCCCTGGCGGAAACCGGAAATTTCAACCGGGCAAGTTCCAGAAGCTACATGAGCCCGTCTGCTTTTTCAAGGATTATCCAGCGGACCGAGGAAGAGCTGGGGGTGGAACTCTGTGTACGGAATACCCGTGAGGTGTTTATTACCGCCAGCGGAGAGCGCTTTCTTGCCTACGCCCGGGAGGCTCTTTCGGAGTATGAAAATATCCGGCAGCAGCTTCACAGCGGTGAGGTCTCCGGGGAGCTGAGCATCTTCGCCACGGTAACAGCCTGTTACTCCATCCTTCCCCGGGTGCTCAATCCGTTCCGGAAGGCGTATCCCGGAGTGACCATCCACCTGCGCACCGGCGATGCCGCCGATGCCCTGGATGAGGTGCGGATGAACCGGGTTGACTGCAGCGTAGCTCCCATCCCTGACAGTTCGGCCGACGATTTGTTTGTACAGGTGGTGACATCCACCCCTCTGGTGTTTGTGGCTCCCTGGGAGGAGTTCAGGAGCCAGCTGGAGGGATTTCCCGTGGATGCACCCTGGGACGAACTTCCCATTATTCTGCCGGAGCGTGGGCTTGCACGGGAACGGATCGATACTTGGTTTCGCAGCAGGGGCATACAGCCCCGTATCCGTGCCGAGGTTGCGGGAAACGAGGGAATCCTGTCTATGGTGAACCTGGGGCTGGGCATCGGCCTTGTTCCGGAACTGGTGGTTGTAAACAGCCCCCTTACAGAAGGGCTTGAGATACTTCCTCACATTGATGAGGTTCCCGACTTTCAGGTAGGTGTTGCGGCCAAGCAGAGCAGGCGGGCGAACCCCGCCCTCAGGGCATTTATGCAGAGCGCCATGGAGAATCTGGGCTGAGGCGACCGCGGCAAGAACGCCTCCTACAGCAGCACCGAACCCCCAGCCGGAGCGTCGGCTACAGCAGTACCGAACCCGTACCCAGAACGGCGGCGGAGATGCACACCACGGCATTGGAAAGGGACAACCATCGAATCGCCGGGAGAGAGGCGGGACCGTCTTCCTTCCAGGCTCGAAGCAGGAGGGATGCGGTGTAGCTTGTGCTGAGATTTCCCATATGCTGAAGCATGAGCAGCCCCATCGCCTTTACATATCGCAGGGGATGCTTTTTAATTTGCAGTCCACGCAGACGTATTCGTCGGCCCGAGTCTTTGGCGGCATCCAGCAGCCGGGGAATGGCTCCCAGCATAATTCTCAGCATGGTGGAAATTGTCCAGGCAAATTTGGCATTCAGCGGGCGGATGATGCGGTATATTCCATCCTGCAGCTGGGAAAGCCGGGTGGTGGACATGAGAATGTGGGTGCTGATAATTGAATTGGAAATGTGAAGGATGAGCCGGAGGGTCTCATATGCGCCCTCTTTGTTCCAGTTTATGATGAAGCTGTGCTGGAGGAAGGGGATTTCAACGGGAATCCCGTCGCTCAGATGGGCCCTGCTGATATAGCTTATCAGGAATATCCAGAAGAAGGCACGCAGCTCTTTTATCACCCGCAATACACGGGTTCCCGCCAGGAAGCTCACAATGATCATGGCGGCAAGGTTTATGAGCATTCCCGAATATCCGGCGGCGGAAAACAGCAGGTTTAAGCTGATATAGGCAATGAATTTTACTGATGCGGAGGCATTGTGGAGAAGACTGCTGCCGCTCTGATAATGAAAGCTCAGGTTTTGAGCCATGTCATATCCTTGATCTTCATGGGAGGTTTCCGCACATCGTGATCTTCCAGAAAATTCAGCACCCGCTCGGGCAGGGCGTCTGCGATAATCCGCCCTTCCTTGAGAAGAATCAGCCTGTCAGCTAACGCCAGACACTTTTCCAGACCATGGGTCACAATTACAATTCCCCGGTTCTCCTCCTTCAGCCGGAGAATCTGATGCAGGGTCTCAACAACCCCGGGGTAATCCAGGTTTTCAAAAGGCTCATCCATGAGAATGTAGTCGGGGTTCATGGCAAGGATGGAGGCCAGAGCAAGTCTCCGTATCTCCCCGCCCGAGAGACTCCGGGGATTCTGATCCCGGTGTTCATGAAGACCGCTCCACTCCAGGGCGTATTCAAGGCGGGTCTGCCTCTCTTCCTCAGAGATCTTCAGATTTCTCAGGCCGAATAGAATATCCTCTTCCACGGTCTGTTCAATGACCTGCATCTCCGGCTGCTGGAAAACCAGACCTACACCGGTTCCCAAGGCCTTGCCTTTTGCAGGATATGGAGCGGAGTTGAGCCGGATATCCCCTTCCATATCATCAAGCAGGCCTGCCAGGGCGTGAATGAGCATGGTTTTCCCCGCACCGTTGGGACCGGTGATAACGGTTATCTCACCCTTATGAAAGCTGCAGCTGATATTGGAGAGGATTTGATGTCCGTCTATGGATAATGATATGTGATCAGCTTCGAGCATTCCCTTGTAATATCCTTCGTCCGGGTATTGCCAGCAATACTGCGGCAATGATTTTTACCACATCACCGGGAACATAGGGAAGTACGGCCCGTCCAAGTCCGATGCGCCAATCCCAGCCCAGGTTGAGCACAATCCAGGGATAGCCGATTGCATAAATAATGAGCGTACCCGCCACGGTCGCCAGAACGTCCCGGAACAGGGGAGAGAGGGCTCCACGGTGCAGATGACCTGCATGCTCGGCTGCGCTGGCCTTGTTACCCGGTCTCATGTGCACGATCAGAGACATAATGAGCGCAGCCGGAAGAAAACCGATAATAAATCCTCCGCTGGGGCCCAGGATTACCGCAAAACCGCTGGTTCCCCCGGCAAACACCGGCAGGCCGGCAATTCCGGCAAAAATATAGAGAGCAGTTGCCCCCAGAGCGTAGAGAGGCCGAAGGAGAATTCCTGCCAGCAGAATGAAGAAGGTCTGGAGGGTAATGGGTACGGGACTCAGGGGAATGTCGAAGCGGATCATTGCACCCACCGCTATCAGGGCGGCAAATACGGCTGCCAATACGATATTCCGAATATGTTTGGTTTGATCAGTCATGAAAACTCCTGTTCAACGTTTCTATTGCGCGGTAGCCCCGCGATTGGCTACTATAAAGGCTATGTATAAAAGTGTCAGTAAAATACTCAGGAAAAACCTGAATTTCATTCAGGAATTCCCCCGGGCCCTGCCGTTCAAACGGGTTTTGAGGGTTGGGGCAGGGAGCCTTTTTTCTTTTCTGCTTCTGTTCATTCTGACCGGCGGACAGCCCTCCGCCTGGGCGCAGAATCTTGACAACCGTTATCCCGGCAGCATGTATGCCATTACCCAGGATTTTTCCCACGTCACCGAGCAGGGTGACGAAGAGAACGGGGCCGGCGGGACGGAAAAAATTTCGGACAGCTATCCTCTGAGCTACCAGAGCATCTTTTCTCTTCAGCCTCCCGAACACGACGCACCCATAGCCATGCTCCTTGAGCTGAACACCGGCAGCATCCTCTACGGGGAAAATATCTTGCAGGAGTACCCCCCTGCCAGTCTGACCAAACTGTTCACCGTCTATACTGCTCTGGATATCTATGAGGAACTGGGCGTACAGATGGACGATACCGCCAGGTTCAGCTCCGCAGCCTGGGCGGAAAATGCCCCCCCGAGATCCTCCCTGATGTTTCTGGGGCCGGATCAGGCGCCAAGCATCCGGGAGATAATTCTGGGTCTCATGGTTTCCAGCGGAAATGATGCGGCCATGGCCATTGCCGAGACCAGCACCGGAAGCATGGAAGGTTTCATGCTCAGGATGAACCGGATTGCCGAACAGCTGGGACTTGAAGCAAGCAGATTTGTGGAACCTTCAGGGTACTCTGAGAACAACCGCACAAGCGCCATGGATCTTGCGCGCCTCACTCAGCTGTATCTTGAACGCTGGCCCTGGGTCATTCAAGAGTTTCATATGGTGGAGAGCTTCACATACCCCAGAAGGGAACATATGCTCAACGGCGCCACCGCCCAATTCATGAATATCACCCAGTACAACAGAAACGGGCTGATCTCCTCGTATGAGGGAGCCACCGGGTTGAAGACCGGGTACATCGATGAATCGGGCTATAATATTATCGCCACCGCCCGGAGAGACGGAATGCATCTGTTTGCCCTGGTCATGGGGGTTCAGGCCGACAATTCCGTGGAAGGATCCAGACTCAGGGAGGAAGCTGCCAGGTCGTTGCTGGATTACGGCTTTGAAAATTTCACCAGGGTTGAGCTTCCATTGGCCGAAGGAAACATCCCGGTAAGAAGGGGCGAAGCGGAAAATCTTGTGCTGAAAGGGGAAACACTCGAGATGATTGTTCCTGTGAATACGGGGGATATTACCGTGGAACGGCGCCGGGCCGCAGCCCTTGCCGCACCGGTGGCGGAGGATCAGATCGTGGACCGTTTCCGCTGGATACAGAACGGC
Organism: Salinispira pacifica; assembly: GCF_000507245.1. GTDB lineage: Bacteria > Spirochaetota > Spirochaetia > DSM-27196 > Salinispiraceae > Salinispira > Salinispira pacifica. Next base: position 1,786,053 of record NC_023035.1, read on the forward strand.
AGGGTTGTGGGGGAATATGCCCGGGAGGCGGGAAGAGCGATCCCCCGAAGCCGGGGGATCAGAGCTTCTGTTCAAAGCATCGGTCAGTTCTTCCGGAGAATTTTCACCGGCGAACGGCCCCTGGAAGGGGACATCGGCGGCTTTTCCGGTTCAGAGTTGTGAATCAGCTTAATCCGGTAAGAGCCTTGATATACTGAAGACGCTCATAGCTCTCGGGCTTTTCCGAGCGCTTCTGTGCATAGCGGCCTTTCAGATCCTGAATATCGGACACACCAAGGCTGTCAAGCTGCACTTCCATATCCCTGAGAATGCTTTCCAGAATCTGTGTATTGTTCCGGTAGAAGACCGAGCACAGCTGCACCGCATCGGCGCCGGCGGCAATCATTTTCAATGCCGTCTCAGCATTGTGCACTCCCGTGGATGCAGCCAGTTCCACTCCGGCACGGTCGAAAAGGATTGATATCCAGCGGAGAGCCTGATGGTAATCTTCCGGGCTACTCAACGATACCCTGCCTTTGGGCTGCCCTGTACTCAGGTCGAAATCAAACTGATAAAAGCGGTTGAACAGTACAAGCGCATCAGCTCCCGCCTTCTGCAGACGGGTTGCAAATTCCGGCAGACTTGTGAAATACGGACCCAGTTTAATGGCCAGGGGGAGGGAACTGTGCTTTCGGATCGTTTCCACGGTGTGGATCAGCTCCTTCTCAAGGTCGCCGGATTTCTGATCAAAGCGCCGGGGCATGAGGCTTAGGTTCACCTCAAGTGCATCCGCGCCGGCGGAATCCAGCTGCACTGCATACTCTTTCCACCATTTTCCGTCCACGCAGTTCAGACTTGCGATAACCGGAATATCCACCCGGCTTTTGCTCTCCCGCACCAGTTCAAGATACTGGGCCGGGCCCAGGCTCATGCCCATCTGTTCTATGTAATCGTAGGCTTCTGCATGAGAGAGGGTCTCTCCCATTTCATTGGTTTCCGCCTGTATCTGTTCCTCGAACAGGGATTTCAGTACAACGGCGCCTGCTCCGGCGTCGGCCAGCTTTTCTATGCTTTCGATGTTGGATGTGAGGCTGGAACTGGAAACAATCAGGGGATTTTTCAGCTTCAACCCCAGATAACTGGTATGTAATTTCGACATGTAAGAATCCTTATATAGATAATTAGTGGTACAACTCCAAGTATATCCGAAAACCGTCCAGCTGGAAAGCAACAATCTCCAGTTCCGGCTTTTCACAAAGGGTATATATTAGTACATTACTAATAAATAGAACCTAAGGAGGAACTATGTCATTTACTACACCTGATTTACCCTACGGATATGATGCCCTTGAGCCGTATATCGATGCAAAAACCATGGAGATTCACCATGACAAGCATCATGTCGGATACACCAAGAAAGTGAACGCCGCCCTGGAAGGCAGCGAGTATGCGGGAAAAGATATTGTCACTCTCCTAAAAGATCTTCATTCCCTCCCGGAAAGCATTCAGACCAAGGTGCGGAACGCCGGGGGCGGTCATTATAATCACGGCCTGTTCTGGGAAATCATGTCCCCCAAGGGCGGCGGTGAACCCGAGGGCGTACTGGCAAAGGATATAGAAAAAACCTTCGGAAGTTTCGATGAATTCGTAAAACAGTTCAGCACTGCTGCAACCGGACGTTTCGGAAGCGGCTGGGCATGGCTCGCAGTGGACGGCGGCAAAAAGCTCAGCATTCTCAGCACTCCCAATCAGGACAGCCCCCTCACACAGGGTCTCACTCCCATTCTGGGACTTGATGTGTGGGAACATGCCTATTATCTGAAGTATCAGAATCGCCGTCCCGAATACGTGGAAAACTTTTTTAATGTAATTAACTGGAACAAGGTCAGCGAAAATTATCAGAATCTAATCTGATTTCTGATACAATACTCACACAGGATGCAATACGTTCCTGAATAAGGCCCGGTTCCGCCGGGCCTTTCTTGTTTCTCCCTGGTTTACGGGGTTCCAGAGGAGCATGGCCATGGGAATTATTGAGAGATTGATTGGGGAATATCATCGTTGAATGACAGAAAGGCCGGATTCGTGTTATAACCCGGGTGAACTAGCGATCTTGCGTGGTTCGCCACGATACAGAGCAGGGGTTACCTCCCATCGGCACACATCAGTGGGATGGAACCCGTTACAGGTGATGATTATGGATGTACATATATTGGAACAAGACAAGCGTGACCGGGATTTTCCCATTTTCACACGCACAATGCGCAAGAAGCCGTTTATCTATCTGGACAGCGGGGCAACCTCTCTTACGCCCGAACCGGTGATTGAGCGCATTCAGCAGTATTACCGTGAGTACGGGGTGAACATTCACCGGGGAATCTATGAGTTCAGCGAACGGGCCACCAGGGAATTTCATGAGGTGCGCCTTGCCCTCTCCCGCTTCCTGAATGTCGGCGAAGAGGGTCAGATCATCTTCACCCACGGCAGCACCGAATCATCCAACCTGATTGCCTATTCCTGGGGACGAAAATTCCTTAAAAAAGGTGATATCATTCTCACCACCGAGTACGAGCACCATTCCTCACTGGTTCCCTGGCATGCGGTGTGCGAGGCCACCGGAGCCGAGCTTCGATTCATCCCCATAGACCGTGAAACCCTGGAACTGGATATCTCCTCTTATGAAGATCAACTGGATGAAAAGGTGAAACTGCTGGTGATGAGCGGCATGTCCAATGTCACCGGCTACATGCCTCCTCTCAGGAAGATGATACAAAGCGCCCATGATAACGGAACCGTTGTGGCCCTGGACGGTGCCCAGCTGGTAAGCCATCACAAGGTTGATATTCAGGAGCTGAAGCCCGATTTTCTCTTTTTCTCCGCACATAAAATGCTCGGCCCCACCGGGGTGGGGGTGCTCTACGGACGAACCGACCTTCTGGACGCCATGGATCCCTTTATGTACGGGGGAGATATGATTCTCAAGGTACACAAGGATCATTCCACGTATCATCCCCTGCCGGAAAAGTTCGAGGCCGGTACGCCGAACATTGCCGGTGTTCTGGGTTTCGGAGCGGCGCTGGAATATTTGGCGGATATCGGGATGGAGCGGATTGAGGCCCACGAGCGCAGCCTCATCGATTACGCCGAAGAGCGGGCCCGGGATGTGAAGGGGCTGCAGGCCTACCTGGTTCCCGATTCGGGAAAGCGGGGCGGCATTTTCAGCTTCAATGTGGAAGGGCTTCACAGTCACGATCTGGGGGCTGCCCTGGACGCCCAGGGGATCGCCGTGAGAACCGGTTTTCACTGCGCCATGCCTCTCATGGAATGGCTGGGCGTACCGGGAACCGCCAGAGCGAGTCTGTATCTCTACAACACCCGGGCAGATATAGACGCCCTGTTTCAGGGAATAGAGCAGGCCAAGAACGTCTTCGGCGCATAATATGAGGCGCAACTGCGCTCCGGCGCGGGAAGGCCTGAAAACCTCATAAGGAGCAAGGCAAAGACATGGATCAGGAGCAATCGAAAAACATCATTATCCGGCACTACCGTGAGCGGCCCTGGGAACGGGTACCGGACAGGCCCAGGCTGGAAGGTCATGAGGTAAACCGTTCCTGCGGAGATGAGCTGACCCTCTATGTTCAGATCGACTCTCAGACCGACGACGTTCAGACCGAGACCGCCGACATTTCGACTGCCCATGTTTCGACTGAGACTGCCCATGTACAGACCGACGGAAACGTGATCCGCGACCTGGGCTATGAAGGTAAAGGCTGCTCCATCTGCATCGCATCGGCGGACATCCTCTGCCAGGAACTCAAGGACATGCCGGTTTCCGAAGCTCGGAAAATCGCCCGGGATCTTCTGAAAATCCTTGAACCGGGAAGCGAACATAACGCCGAACTTCCCGGGGACATACCTGCGCTGCTTACCCTGAAACAATTCCCCATGCGCCAGAAGTGCGCAACCATGGGCTGGAAAATTCTGCTGGATATTACCGAATAAACTGTTCCCGCCCGAAGCCCTGGCCTTGGAAGCCCGGCTCCGATGAGCTATGACCCGGTGAGCCCGGTCCAGATAAGTCCGGCCCAGGTAAAACCGGCGATGGGGTATTTTTCCGCCGCTGTCACTGGAGTAAGATCTCCATCTTCGTTAAGATATGGGTGGCATTTTTTATGAATCCGTGATTCACGAATTTGCCGTAACATTAGAAATTTATAGAAAAAGGAGTTTGTCCATGTACAAACTGGTACTCATCAGACATGGCGAAAGTGTCTGGAACAAAGAAAACCGCTTCACCGGATGGACCGATGTGGATCTGTCGGAAAAAGGTCTGGAAGAAGCCAGAACCGCTGGTGAAATTCTGAAGTCTGAAGGGTTCACCTTTGACATCGCATTCAACTCAGTACTGCTGAGGGCCATTAAAACCCTGAATATTGCTCTTGAAACCATGGGGCTGCACTGGATTCCGGTAATTAAAAGCTGGAGGCTGAACGAGCGCCACTACGGTGCTCTCCAGGGCCTGAACAAGGCGGAAACTGCGGACAAGCACGGCGAAGAGCAGGTGAAAATCTGGCGGAGAAGCTACGACGTACCGCCCCCGGAGCTGGACGTGGATGATGAGCGCTACCCCGGCCGGGATCCCCGCTACGCCGAACTCTCCCAGGATGAGCTTCCCAAAACCGAGTGTCTGAAAGATACCGTTGAGCGGTTCCTGCCGTTCTGGCATGAAGAGATCGCACCCACCATCAAAGCGGGCAAAAAAGTGGTGATTGCCGCCCACGGCAACAGCCTCCGCGCCCTGGTGAAATATCTGGACAACATGAGCGACGACGAAATTGTGAAGCTCAACATCCCCACCGGAGTGCCTCTGGTGTACGAACTGGATGATGATCTGAAACCCTTGAAGCATTACTACCTGGGAGACCAGGACGCAATTGCCGCAAAGATGAGTGCGGTTGCCAACCAGGGTAAAAAGGGCTGAACCGGCCCGCACTAACGAGCACAAAAAAACGACCGGAGGAGCAATCCCCCCGGTCGTTTTTTTTACTCTGTACGCTGTTGTTCAGCGAATATGATCAGATAATTCGGGATCAGTCTTCTTCCGAATCAAACTGAAAGGTCATAATAGGTTCAATCTCTAGCCGCTCGTCGGAAGCGATATCGAACTGAACCGTACCCACCAGACCGCCGATATCCATCCGCAGTACATAGCTTCCGGGGCTCAGGGCGATATTTTCCAGCTGATTCCGGTTATAGCTCACATCGCCGATGCTCACCCGGAAATCCCTCAGGGAGTCGGGTACATCGATGCTCACAAAGCCGGTATCCGGTACAAGGCTCACGTTGAATACCCGGTTTCCGGTTACATTGATACGCCGGGTAAGCACCTGAAATCCCGGTGCCTCCACCCGGATCACGTAATTGCCCGGGGACAGACTGAAACGGCTGCCGTTCTGCCGGGTATTGTTCACAAATACCACCGGATCGGGCACATTCGCGTTAATCCGGATGCTGTACTGTATGGGCTGCAGATTGATGTTCAGGGTTTGATCCCGGTTCAGATTAATCTGGGCATTATAATCCTGATATCCTGCTGCAGTAACACGTACGCTGTAACGGCCTTCATCCAGCTGAATCCTACGGGAACTGTAACGGTCTCCGTTAATGAACAGATCCGCATCGGAAGGATCAAGGTTTACTCTCAGAGTGTGCTGCTCGGTTTTGCTGGCAGAGTTTGAGCTGCTGCCTCCCAGAACACCACCCCGCTGGGCAAAAACTGCCGTACTCATGAACATCATGAGCACGGTCAGACTGATAATCAGTTTGAAATTCTTATTCACCATTAGTATTGTCCTTCAACAGAAAGGTAGACATCGTCGCCGTAATTCCCGCTGGAATACACCTTGAATGCACTGTTTCCGTTCCCGCCGTCATATACATATACGTTGATCATGTTGATGGTTTTCTCTGCCGAGTTCAAAGGCAGCGTCCATGTTCCGTAATGAAGGTTATCGAACATTACGTACATGGTGGCGTAGGCAGGCGCTTCATTATCGTCCCCGGTAAGAGATCCCTCGTCCTCTGCACCGTATGTAGATCCGTCATCTTTGGAGAAAAGATCGGCATAGAAGCGGATCTCATGTCCGCCGTCATAATTTGCGTTGCCGATAGCACCGTTGGCTGCGTCTATGGCGATGGTTTCTACCCGGGGCAGATCAGTGGGAGTGTCCAGGGTTACGTCTCTTTCAAGAGTAAGAGAATAACCTGGGCCTGATCCTGTAGATGCTCCCGTTGTTATCAGTTCGGATTCAAGTAATTTATCATTTTCTGAATCAATTGTTTTACCATACGAAGCTTTCAAATCAATATCATAGTCTGTTTCTTCCCAAGCCATTACCACAGTCAGCGCTCCAGCTTCATCCGTAGGATACGCAAGGGTGTCAGGAAGATTCAGAATGCTTCCGCCGATGTATACTTCCTGGGGAATGAATGTCCAGCCGCTTTTGCTTCCGCTGATGCGGTACATACCTGCTTTCAGTCCGCCCACGGCGTAGCTTCCATCATCATTGACACTCACAGAAACAAAATTGTTTGGCTCATCGATATTTGTCAATGTAATGCTTGCACCTACCAGACTGGCAGCTCCGTCTCCTGTTTTGAAATAGCTTTCTTCGCTTCCTGAAGAAAGAACATTCACAACCCGGCCGCTTACCAGGCTTCCCAGCACTGCATCACAGGCTGCAAAACTCAGCAGGGTGATTACCGCCAGTGCGGCGAGTATCATTGGTTTCGTGTGTTTCATGGATTACCTCCCGTCCCCTGTGGGGGACATGTTTGTAATATACTGCGCATTATGTTGAATTCAACAAACGCCGTTCAAAAAAGTGACACCGAAATATTTTTTCAGATGGTATGGATTCGGATGTGACAGCGGGCTTGCAGAGGCATTGGGAAGATAGTGAATAATTATTGACACCCGATGGATTTTTATTCAGAATTGAACCTCTTTCCGTGTAGATACCGGCCCCCAGTATTCAGGGGATGAGGCTGAGCGGAAGTGAAGCAAGCAAGGAGCAACGTAAATGGCAGATTCAGATACGCAGAGGGCGATTCTTCTTCTTTCCTGTCCGGATACCCGGGGGATCGTTGCGGAGGTGAGCTATTTTATCACCACATATAACGGGAATATTTTGGATTCCCAGCAGCATTCGGACCCGGATACCAGGACATTTTTCATGAGAGTGGAGTGGGATCTTGCTGAGTTCACCATCCCGGCGGGAAAGATTGCGTCGGCATTTGAGCCCATTGCCGAAAAATATGCCATGGACTGGCGGATTGAGTTCAGTTCCCGGCAGCATCGGATGGCCATTTTTGTGAGCCAGTATGATCACTGCCTCTACGATCTGATTCTTCGCAACAGGGAAGGGGAGACCCATGCGGATATCCGCTGCGTCATCGGAAACCACGGGAAAATGCAGGAGATCGCCGATATTTTTGATATCCCCTTTTATCATATGAAAGTGACCAAGTCCAATAAAGCCGAGGTTGAGAAGCAGCAGCTTGATATTCTTGAGAAGGAACAGATCGATGTAATTGTTCTGGCCCGGTATATGCAGATTCTCAGCGATGATTTTGTATCCCATTACCCGAATCAGATTATCAACATTCACCATTCCTTTCTGCCGGCTTTCATCGGTGCTAAACCCTATCATCAGGCGTATCAGCGGGGGGTGAAGATAATCGGAGCCACCAGCCATTATGTGACCGCAGACCTTGATGAAGGGCCGATTATCGCCCAGGATGTTGCACGGATAAGCCACCGGGATTCTGTGAAGAATCTGGTTGCCCGGGGACGGGATCTGGAGAAGCTGGTTCTCACCAGGGCGGTGAAGCTCCATCTCGAGCACAGGATTCTGCCCTACGGAAATAAAACGGTGGTGTTTGATTAGCAGCATGATTGACGGGGAGGGAGTAGATGAACACGGAAATCGAGATGAAAGCATGGGTGGAATCCCCGGAGCGCACCCGGGAACTGATTCTCCGCATGGGGGCATCCCTTCTCAGAACGTATGAAAAATCAGACAGTTACTACGCCCAGACGGTTCCCCAGGCGGGAAACCGGGATGTACGGCTGCGGATGGACGGCGATTCGGCGGTGGTGACCATGAAGGACAAAACACTGCATGAAGGTCTTGAAACCAACAGCGAACGGGAGTTCACCGTCTCCCATCCCGAAAACTTTACATTCCTGCTGGAGAACTCGGGCTACCGGCTGAAAATCACCAAACATAAAGAGGGCGAAGCCTACCGGTTCGGGGAATACCTGCTGGAGCTATCCCATGTCCGTGACCTGGGCTGGTTTCTGGAAATTGAACGGGTTATTCCCGGGGATGCACGCCCTGAGCAGGTGGAGCAAAGTAGAACGGATATTCAAAAGATGTTCAGCACTCTGGAAATCCCCCCCTCGGCGGTGGAAAGCCGCCGCTATACCCAGATGCTGGAAGAACGGAAGGGCTGATCCGCCGGCGCTTTTCTGGTGTTTTTTCAGTGCACCAAAGCTTGTAAAAAACTTTCAAAGAATTTCAGCCGATAAGCATCAAAAATCGATCCAGAATCCAGTGCACTTGCGGGGGCACAACCAGCTCCGACCGAAGCGGTCGCACACCTCAGTTCAGTCACACCCACACATGAAACGGCAGTCTGCGGCCTGATGGTATCCCCCGGTTTCGCCATCCAAGCAGCCAGGTCATCTTCTCAGGTTCCCATAAGCTGCATTTGTTCAGAAACACTCTCCTATCCCAGTGTTTTCTGATTACCTCATGAAGCTTCCATCCCGGAACGCCAAGCTGTTCTCCTCTGGTCTTCCAGTTTCCTTTTCTCTGATCCCGTACTCTCCGGGGCATGAGATAATTGTGCACCATCTGATAAATGCTCAGCCGCACCATCATTGCGGCAGGAGATCGGGCGAACTGTACCGACTCCCGCACGTGGTTCGCCTGATCTTTGCGAAACTGCCGGTCCACATAATTCACCGGGAACAGCCGGTTTGACGGGGTGCGCGGCAGGGTGGATGAATGCTGACGATGATGTATCCGGGACCTGCCCTCAGGCACCTTCGAAAGGGCCCGAACATACGCCTTGTGATAGTCGGTATTCAGCGTAACATCCGGTATGTCTTTATCTTTCATGTATTTACACAAGTGGGTAAGGATGGACTGGACCGATTTCTCAACGGCATTTCCCGGAGCCTTGCCCAGGGTTTGCTCCAAGTCAGTTCGCTTCTGCTTCTGTTTATCTGTCATCTGTCCTTTACGCCTCAGCTGGGAGTAGCCCATTGCGTATATCAACTCTGAGCCGCTTCCCACCAGGATATTGATGTTGTTGGGGAAGAACTGACTCACGCTGAAGGATTCAAAGCCGTCCAGGGCGAACTCATCTTCCGGTTTGATCAGCTTGCGCATATCAGAATGGATGGCCAGAAGTACCCGGCAGATGCGCTCGTATCTGTTCTGGATCTGCTCATAGCGCATACCGGTGAAGCGGGTCATGTTGCCCTGCCCGCTGGAAGAGACAAGCTGGCGAATCAGCTGGATGTAGTCCACCGGCTTTTTCACGTAGTAATCCATGCGGAATGTCTGGAGGGAAAAGGTCTTGCCGCAATCCTGACAGCGGTAGCGCGGAACCCTGCCGAAGGCTTTGGTGAAGTAGCATCCATGAAACCTGAACCATGACTGATCATGGGGTTTCTGGTCTGCAAACCGGGGGCAATGGGGGTTTGAGCAGTGGGGGACCGGGCTGTGGTGAGTAAAATCAAGGGAATTTGTGCTGATTTGGGTCAGCAGTCTGGTGATGTATGGTTGTAATGTGTTCATAAACCATACACCGGAAAAGAATTACTGCTGCTTGTATTTGCTGTGTTTTTTTACAAGCTTTGGTGCACTAGCAAAGGTTTTTGATTATTCTCCGGGCATCTTCAAGCTGGGCTTTTGCCGCTTCTGACCATCGGTATATGTGACTCTCCTGGAAATTGTCCCGGGGTTTTCTGGGCGCCATCCGGCGGAACTGCAGAAGTTTTCTGATCTCGTGTTCCGCGGCGGTGAAGCGGTCGGTATTGCCCCGCCTCAAGAGACTGCCGGTGGGAAGGTCCTCAAGGGCTTCGTTGAACCACAACGCATCGTCCAGCTCATCCACACCAAGCTTCAGCCTGAACTCAACCTCCAGCCGGTGATCCCCCGCCACTCCGTTGGGCCTGGGGTAGGTGTTTGCCGCCGACGGTTCCTTCCCGCTGCTTCCGGAAAAGAGTATGTCCTCCAGTTCCATTTTTACCAGTTCCCAGTCATGAAAACTCCGCCTGCTGTAGGTGGCCAGGTACTTGTAAATCTTTTCCGCCGCAGCCATGAACCTCCGGGAATTGTCAGCAATCTGCAGTTCGGGCTTCAGACGGGGATCTATCCAGTTGAGATTCCAGATGTCCGGGTTCCGGCCGATCTGGGCATGTCCTGCAGGGGGAATGGGGTTGAAGTTCTCTATCCGGTTGATGCCGCTGTTCCGCCCCAGAAAGTTCTGGTGTGCCCAGCTGTCGGCATAGCTGTGCAGAGCGATGCCCACCCGGTAGGGGTTGCGGGTTTTCAGCCCGGTTATGAGCAGTTCCTTCACCGGCGGGGAGTCGGGAATGACCAGTTCAGGTGTTTCCGGCCGCTTCCCTTTCAGCCGCGTTGCCGCCTGGACTGCATCCCCCGAAGGAAAAAAATGGAAGGGGATCCACACCTCATCCTCCTGGGATTTATCCCAGAATCCGAAGTGATGGGTGGGCTGAATGACGTAGGGCGCTCCGGCGCCGGTATCAACCTGGACGGGGATGAGGGATCGGTCAACCAGCTGACTGGAAAATGCAATAATCTCCGCATTATCCTCGTCAATTCCCCCTCGCAAAGCCAGGAATTTTACTGCATAATAATGAAAAATCCGGTTCATACCGGCAATGTACACAATTTTCGGAGTCCAATGAAGATATTTAGCATTCCCCGGACCATTGATTTGATCTGTTTTGATATTGACAGCACACTTTACACACATGTTGAGTATGCCGCCCATCAGTATGACGTGCTCTACGCTGCTCTCTCCCGCCATCTGGGGCAGGATGTGGAAGAGCTGCGCCAAGAAATTGAAGCGTGGAGGAAGCAGCAGGCCGGCGGGTCCGAAGGGAACAAGCCTTCCCTGGGTACGGCATTCACCCGTTTCGGTGCTGATATTTCCCTGAGCATCCGCTGGCGCTCTGAATTTATCCGGCCCGAGGATTTTCTCAATGAAGATATCCGGCTCCGTAAGACGCTGGAGATCCTGGCTTCCCCGGAGCATAGATCCCCTCCTGCCGATGCCCCCAGAGGCCGGGGCACCGGGAACGGGGTTGAGTTTGCAGCGGTGACCAACAATCCGACGGATATCGCCCGGCGCACTCTGCGCAGGCTTGGGGTGGATAAGTATTTCTCCCGCATTGTGGGGCTGGATACCGCAGGCGAGTCCAAACCCCGTTCCAGGCATTACGATATCGCCCTGAAATCGACTGATCCCGCCAACAGCCTGGCGGTGGGGGACCGATACCACGTAGACATCCAGCCGGCACTGGAGCGAAATATGGGGGCGGTGCTGGTGGACGGAGTGGAAGACGTGTATCATCTTCCTGAGGCCATTGAAGAAGCCTGGAGAAGGGGTTGATGACAGACTCCCCCTGATATCAACAGCAGAATATAGATCTGCTGCACATATGCGCCGCCGCAATTTGAAGGCAGCTGAAGGAGTACGTCTCATGGGAGACCGCAGATATAATTTTTTTCATGTGGAGGAAAGTTTCCGCCGGGTGCTGCGGCATTCAACCCTGCTTCCCCACGATCAATGGGAGTTTCATCTTCTGATTAACCCCGGGGCCGGAGGCTTTAATCTTGCGGGTCTGAGGCAGACCTTTTCCGGATCATTGCCCCAGGGCATCCGTACCCTGATTGACAGCAGCATGGAAGCTGTTCAGAACCGCAGCGAACAGTGTTCAGGGGAAGAGGTGGAACTGTATCTGCACCTCAGTGCGTATCCCGGACAGGCGGGGCACACCGCATCCACAATTGCGGAATCCGCCCGTCACTCGGATTTGAACGTGATGATCGTGAGTATCGGCGGCGACGGCACCCACCGGGAAATTATGGATGCCCTTCAGGGCCACCGGGATCTGGAAGAGTCATCCCTGTGTCTGTTCCGTTTTCCCCTGGGGTCGGGCAATGATGCGGCGGATGCGAAAACTCCGGAGGAAGCCTGGCTGCTGCTCCTTGAGACCGGGGGGACCCGGCGTTCCAAAGCCCTGGAGATTCATTACGCCTCCCGGAAAATACGCCGGGCATACAATATTGCCAGTCTGGGTATCGACGCCCACATTGTGCGGCTTACCAACCATCTGAAGGATCGTCTTCCGGGAAATTTCTACAAATTCGTCACAGACATCTCGGTACCGTTTTACCCCAGGATTTACCGAATCAGAGATATCGTGGTGAAGGGCCGGGATGCAGGGGGCGGGGATATCAGCCTCAAATTCCCCCTGGGACTTATCGCCATGGGGATCAGCGGTCGCCGCACCTACGGTCACGGACTGAATATCCTGCCTTCGGATGAAAACCTCTGCGCAATCCGACTGGGCGGGCTTGGAAAAAATATCAGAATGAAGAAGGCATTGTATGAGTCACGCCACGGTGACCTGGATTTTGTCAGTCTGTACAGCTGCAGCGACCTCCGGGTGGAGTATCCCGGAGCCGTACCCATTCAGTTTGACGGAGAGGTGGAGATGCTGGACCCCCGGGATTTTCCTCTCAACATGCGTGTAGTGGATACGGACATACCGGTATTCGGGTATCAGAAGAAGTCGTAATATGTATGGGCTTTCACGAAGCTGTGGAACCCTTCATCGCTGATTGTATCGCTGTAATCCAGGTAATTGTCCGGGTAATGCATGAGAATGGTCTTCGCCTTGATCTCCGGAGCCAGGGTTTTCAGTTCATCGAAGGGAGCGTGTACACCTCCCGGGAAAAACTGCACATCGTGAAAGATGTACTCGATGGGGAAACGGGAGGTGATGGTTTCAACCATGCTTCTGTCGAAGCGGGTATCTCCGCTGAACAGCACCTTTTTATCGATAATCAGGCCGGTACTGAATGCACTGTCCTTCCAGCTTTCCGAGTTATCCGGATAATGCATGGTCCGAAAAATAATAAGGTTAAAACCTTCGTAATCGATTTCCCAGGCATCACGGTCCAGACCCCTGTACTTTTTGGGGCGGTGGGGGACAAAGAAATCATCGAACCCAAGGTATCCGTGTTTCTTGGATTCATTCCATGCGGAACCCCCTTTGAGGCTGTCGTTCCACAGCAGCTTTTCATATTTGGGGGTGATAACAATATGAGGCTTTTGTTTTTTCACGTATCGGCCCAAAAGGATGGCCTCTTCCAGCCCGCCGATGTGGTCGGCATGGGAATGGGTGATCAGAAAGTTTTTGATATCCGTGACGGCATGCCCCAGTTGGTACAGGGCTTCCGGAGCCCGAGTACCGCAATCAATCATGATGTGTTTGTCGCCTTTTATCAGAATATAATTGTTCTGGTAGTTTTTCTTGGTAAATGCGCTCCCTGTACCCACAGGGAAAACAGTCAGCTGACCGTCATTATGCAGTTGAAGCGTCTTGTCCAGTTCCCGTATTTGCAAAAACGATTCCTTTTTCATGAATTATTAACAGTATAAATCTACAGCACATATCAAGTAAATGTATAATTTATTAAATACGATTATACCCTGCCTGAAATATACACCTATGAGCTTCGGGTTTCCAGTAAAAAACACGGTAAGTGAATGATTATTCGTGAATTGCATCAGCGTTTCCAGACCGATACCATTCGGGAAAATTCTACAGCGCTTTCACATTCCTTAAGAATATGATGATACTCAATTGCATCCGAATCTTCATGGACGGTTCTCACTTCGGATACCAGCACCTGGTCCAGCACGGCCTCCCGCAGATATTTAATCCGAAAGCTGGAGGGGCGAAGGGAGGAGCGCAGTTCAACGGGGATGGCTTCAACGGCTCCGGCGATATAGCGGATGTTGCTCACATGTCCGTTAAAGTCGATGTCGTAGGAGCGGATGGGCTGACAGATGCTCCAGGCTTTCTGGTCTTCCTCCCATGGATGTCTCAGCCCGCAGGCGCCGTAGGGAAGGGGTGACGGGGAGCCGTCCAGATCAGGCTCGTGAAATCTGTAGCCGGGGTACAGGGGGGAGTGGGGTTCACCCAGTTTCCTGGCGTAGGGTTCGATCTTCTCCGGTCTGTTCCCCGGCTTTTTCACAATTACCCAGCTGCTGCTGCCCTGGGAAATTGGTGTACCCCTGCTGTCGGAGACCCGGAAATCTATGGTGAGCCGGAAACCTCTTATGCTGCTCACCCAGGTCTCCACCAGGACGCTGGTTCTCCACCGTGGCATCTGATGAAGAAAATCGATGCATAAATCACTGAGCACCCAGGTGCGGCCCTCTTTCTGCAGGTCATATGCCGCCAGCATGTTGTCGGCAAAGTTTTGGGCCATGGCATCCTGAAAGTAGGAGGCGATGTGGTAGGGCTTGAGATGGTAATTCTCATCGATTTCAAATCCCCGAACTTCGTATTCACGGCTGAATTTCATGTTCCGCTCCATATGGGTACATCCGAGTATATATTTACCTGAGTACGGAAAACTGACCGGGGGACAGCCGGGCGATGCCCATGGCCAGGGGTCCGATGGTGCCCGGCACTGTTTTTCCGGTCAGGTCAGTTCTATCCTGTGGCGCATATCCGGGAGAAACTGAAATTTCTGACGAATGGTTTCAACTTCACCCAGGTCAATCTCTGCGCTGAGTACTTCATCTTCCAGCGGATTTCCGTTCAACCGAACAGTTCTGCCGTCGGGTGCTGCGATCATGGATTCTCCGGGATATTCCACACCGTTTCCGTCTGACCCCAGGCGGTTCACCGCGGCAACGAAGCATTGGTTCTCCACCGCCCGTGCGGTGATCAGGGTTTTCCAGTGGCCGATCCGTGATGTGGGCCAGTTGGCGATAATTACGATCAGATTCGTTTGCCGGGCACTTACCCGAAACATTTCCGGAAAGCGCAGGTCGTAGCAGATACCCGGAGTGATTCGCATATGCTTATGGCCAAAAATTTCACCCCCTGCGGGACCGGGGGAAAAGTATTCCTGTTCGTGAACAAAGCTGAAGGGATGAATCTTTCTGTATATGCCCCGTTGTTTTCCTTCAGCATCCAGGAAAACGGCGCTGTTGAAAAAATGACCCCCGGTCGATTCAACCGTCCCGGCAATCACTGCGGAAGCTGTTTCGCACGCCAGGTGTGAGAATACGGCATCGGCTTCATCCTGAATCTCCGGAGTAAAAATTTCGGGGTTCATGGCAAAGCCCGAAGTGCACATTTCCGGGAAGATAATCAGATCACAGTCGTCCGGGAGTTCAGACGAACGGTTCATGAGGGCGGTGAAATTCTTTCGGGGATCCAGCCAGCTGGGTTGAAACTGTACCATGCAAACTTTCATTGCTTCCTCCAAAATCATAGTACTATCCAAATCCTTGCGGTTCAAGGAGTTGGAGATATTTTTCCTTGCAGTCTGGGTTTTCTGTAGTAAAATTATTCCAACCCCGCCGCAGTTTTGGGGACTGCGGAATAGTGCTTTGAAGTGGAAAGGTTTCCAATCAGGGCCTGCGCATCGGTTTTCCGGGGAATGTGAAAGGCCGGTGCTTCAACAGGAATCAGGCGGGCTTACGGCATGCACCGCCTGTTTGGAAATACGGCATTCAGGAGGAGTAATGCACCCGAAACATCAAGGGCGTACAACTGCAGCAGTCTGGAAGGCATCGGCCTTCAGAATAGTGCTGCTGAGCATAATGGCAGCCGCATTGGTTTCATGCAGCAATGTGGTAATGAATCAGGACGGCAGCAGTGCCGCCGCTGAACTGGAAGCTCTCAGCAGAAGTGCGGGAACCGGAGAGCTTCCGGAAATTCCCTCATACCAGGTGAACCCCACCATTTATCAGGCGTTTTACTGGGATGCGTATCCCGGACTGTGGACGCAGCTTGAGGATATTGCAGCACCTCTGGCAGAAGCGGGGATAACCGATATGTGGCTCCCCCCTGCAGCCAAAGGATTCTCGGGTACCTACAGCGTGGGCTACGATGTATACGATTTCTGGGACCTGGGTGAATTTGATCAGAAAGGCACCGTTCCCACACGATACGGAACCAGAAGCGAACTGGATGCCGCATTGCAGGCTCTTGACAATATGGGAATCGACGCCTATTTCGATGTTGTATTCAATCACCGCATGGGTGCGGACCGGCAGCAGTACATCGACGGAATGGGCAACGTCTGGACCGATTTCGACCTGAACGGCCGGGACGTGTACTACACCCCTGAAGCCTGGGGAGGCCTGTACCACGATTTCGACTGGGACTGGACCGCCTTCAACGGCATAGACGGACAGCTGTTCCCCGGCAAGTACTGGGGCAATAACTATCACTGGCCGTACCTGATGGGAAATGACGTTGACCACAACCGGCCTGAAATTGTTGATGAAATGAAAGCCTGGGGCGAGTGGATTATTGAAGATGTGGGCTTCGACGGTTTCCGAATGGATGCGGTGGCCCATGTTGACAGCGATTTTACCCGGGACTGGGTGAACCATGTGCAGGCGGTTACCGACAAGGATGTGTTTTTTGTTGGAGAAGCATGGGTAGGCGATGTGGGCGGATACCTGGATCATGTGGGAACCGGTCATCTCAGTGCCTTTGACTTTGCTCTCCGGGAAGATTTTGTGAGTCTCAGCAGCGGAAATAAAGATATGCGCTGGTGGGGCGGCTTGGTGAACAGCGACAAGGGATCACAGGCAGTAACCTTTGTTGATAATCACGACACCAGCCGTGAAGGCAACCCCTACGGTAACCCTCAGGTTATCAACTATAAAAACCAGGCCTATGCATACATTCTCATGAAAGAGCAGGGCGTACCCACAGTATTTGCCCGAGATTATGAAGAGTTCGGCATGGCGCCCACCCTGGACACCCTCATCGAAGCCCGCCGGTATTTTGCCTACGGAGCAGGTCATGAGCAGAGTGCGAACACCGAAGCGGTGTACACATACGTCCGGGAAGGCCTGGATTCAGTACCGGGAACCGGTCTGGTAATGCTGATCTCCGGCCGGGACTGGGGGATTCAGGAAACTTTTTCCATCAACTCCCATCAGCCCAACACTGAGTTCTACGACTACACCGGCAATGTGGGCGGAACCGTTGTGACCGATGCCTCGGGCTATGGAAATTTTCCGGTGAGTATCAGCGAAAGCAGCGGATGGTCCATCTGGGTACCGGTTGCAGACCAGGAACCTCCTGCCCCTGCAGGATGGAGTCAGGCCTATTTCCGGGGAACACCCAATTCCTGGAGCACCTCGCAGATGGTGAAGGATGCCGACACCGGCCTGTGGGAATTTACTGCGGTATTCGGCAGTGATAATCCCCGGTTCAAGATCGACCGTTACGGCGATTGGACTGAAAGCTATCCCCAGCAGGATTACCTGATAACAGACGGATCCGGGGAGTACCTCATCAGCTTCGATGATGACGGAAAAGAAATTACCGCAGAAAAAATCGATGACGGGGGCACGGGAAGCGTAACCATTCACTACGCGGAATACGAGTATGCTTCTGAGTACATCATCCATCCATGGGACGGACTGAGCGGAAATATCAGCATGAGCTACGACGGCTTCTATAACGACCGTCACTGGTGGAGTGCAACCCTTGAGAATGCTCCTGCAAGCTTCATGTTCTGTTTCACCAACAGCAACGGCAGCTGGGACGGAGTGAACCGTGAATACGGCGGACAGTCCGGCGACATCTATGTTCTCCCCGGTGAATCACAGCTCTATGAACTCAGGCCCTAGCAATACCTCCTGCCCCGGACCGGGCCGCTGATCAAATGCCCGCATGGAGCAATACGGCCCGGGGTGCAGAAGGTGTGCTATAGGCATACAGTACAAAAGCAGTACAAAAACAGGGACGTCCGGCCAATCGCCGGGCGTCTTTTTTGTGGCGAAATCGGAAAAACCGGGGTAAAGTCGTAGCTGCGGCTTCGGTCCGACGCATGAGCATCATGAGGGAGAGCAGGGTATGAATTCAAACCTGAACAGGTTCACCTACGGTCTGGGCACCATCGGCAGGGACATGGTCTATTCCCTGGTAAGCATGTATCTGATTTTTTATCTCTCGGATATTCTTCAGCTGAGCAATCTTGCCCTGGGGTGGATTACCACCATCATTGTGGGAGCCCGCATTTTTGATGCCATGAACGATCCGGTAATGGGGATTATCGTGGATAACACCCGCACACGCTGGGGGAAATTCAAACCCTGGATCAGTTTCGGGGCGGTCAGCTCGGCGGTGTTCACCGTGCTGCTTTTCACCGACTTCGGACTGCGGGGGACGGCGTATACCATCTCCTTTGCGGTTATTTACCTCTTCTGGGGAATTACCTATACGGCGAATGATATCTCCTACTGGTCCATGCTGCCGTCTCTTTCGGTGAGCCAGAATGAGCGGGAGAAACTCGGGGCGTTCGCCCGGATATGCGCGAACCTGGGACTGTTTGCAGTGGTGGTTGGAATCGTCCCGGTAACCACCGCCCTGGGAGAGAGCCTGGGAAGCATGAAGCAGGCGTATTTCGTCTTTGCACTGATTGTAGCGGGAATTCTGATCGCCGGTCAGAGTATTACCGTGTTTGGGGTCCGGGAACCCCGCTCCATGTTTCAGAATTATCAGCATACCACCCTGAAGGGGCTGCTTGAAGCGATTTTCAAAAATGATCAGCTTCTGTTTACCGCCGTCTCCTACTCACTGTTTATGATAGGCTATGTGACCACCACCAGCTTCGGCCTCTACTTTTTCAAGTACGCCTACGGCAATGAGAGCATGTACTCCATATTTGCCCTGGTGCTGGGTGTGAGTCAGATCAGCGCCCTGCTGATCTTTCCCCTGATCAGTAAGCGCATACCGCGGCGGCGGTTTTACAGCATCGCAACGGTTCTGGTGCTCCTGGGCTATGTGGTGTTTTTCTTCGCTCCCATGAATATGATTTATATCGGGACTGCCGGTATTCTCCTGTTTGTTGGGCAGGCGTTTATTCAGCTTCTCATGCTGCTGTTTCTTTCGGATACCATCGAGTACGGTCAGCGGAAACTTGGGCGGCGGAATGAAAGTGTCACCTTTGCACTCCAGCCCTTCATCAACAAGATAGGGGGCGCAGCAGCCTCGGGAGTGGTGGGGGCCACCATTATAATTTCCGGGATTAACGACGCGGAAACTGCCGCAGATGTGAGTGCACAGGGTCTGATGATGATGAAGGTTGCCATGATGGTTCTCCCGCTGATTCTCATCGTCGCCGGCTACATTATCTATCTGAAAAAGTACAAGATCAGCGAGGAATACTACGCAGAGATCATCAACGACCTGGAACAGCGCGGCGACCTGAACCTGGATGCCGGGGATGAAAACCAGCGTCCCGACAGCGACATCCCCGAATAGCCGGGGCTGTGAATATCGCCTCTGTGTGCAGGGGTGCTTGTTTATCCACTGCCATCGGTAGCGGCCTGAAAGGCAAAAAATCTGAAAACAGCAGCTTTACACAAGCTTTGGTGCACTGTAAAAAACATAGACGATTTTCGTGACAGTTTGTATACTTAGAGTATGAGTTCGATATCAAACATTCAGGAAATGAGCACCGCCATGAGCAACCAGCAGGTACGCCAGGAAGCTGCGGTGAATATTCTCGACAGCTCACTGGATACCGCCCAGGCCCAGGCCGATCAGTTGATACAGATGATGGAGTTCAAGGATCCCATGGTGGGAAATCTTGTGGATGTGAAGGCATAGATCTTCGTCCACCCCTTCTTTCATCTTACCGGCACACATCTTCTCATACTTCAACACAATAATGTAAAATTCAGCATCACTGCGGCTCTCACCCCTGTGCCATGGCCGAATCCGGCGCGGTTCGGGGCACAACGTCCCCGGGTACATTCCATCCCTGTTCGGCAACCCATTTACGGTAGCTGCCCTGGGGATCGTAAGCGGCGGCTTGTTTGGGGATATTAAAATGGCGCACAGGCCGGGAATCTGCACCAACTCCGGCGATGTATGCCCAGTTTCCCCAGTTTGAAAGAGGATGATAATCCAACAACAGGTACTCGAACCACCAGGCTCCCCACCACCAGGGGCAGTTCAGGTCGTGGATCAAGTAGCTGGCTGCACATTGCCGTGCCCGGTTGCTGGATTCAGCGGTTGCATAAAGTTCCCGCATGATTGCATCTATGAAATCCTGACCGGTGGTTCCCCGTACCCAGCTGCGGAACCTGTGCCAGATATCTTTATCGCTTCTCCAGCTCTCCTGCAGACCCGGGCTTTGTATCATTTTAAAGCCCCTGGGGGTAAACATCAGATCTCCCACAGAACGGAAGAGGTAGTAGTAAAAGTCCCGCCATAATAATTCAAAAATGAGCCAGTAGGTGGATTCATTTGCCACCCGCTGCTGCTCATATTCCCGTATACTTCGTCCCACATCATGGGCGTGCAGCGCGTCCACTGCAAGCCATTTGGATAGACGGCTGGAGTAATTTCCCGGCCCCAGCCCGTTGCGGGTCTCCTTGTAACGGGAAATTGCATCGCTTTCAAACAAAAAAAACTTCAGGCGATCGGCCGCCGGTCCGTCCATATGGAGGTCAGGAGCTGATCCCTGCGCAAATCGGTATTCGTCATAGCTTCGTTTTTCGATTCGTCTCCGGAATGCCGAGAAAGTTCCGGGCATGTCCCGGATATAAAATGGCAGCTCGTCCGGATCAATGAGGGTATTCGGGGGGAGAATGAGAATCTCGGGAGGTTGTGCCAGCCGGGAAGTCTCGGCGCGGATCCGGGTCAGATCGTCCCGTTCTTCGCTGCCCTTGGGCGAAGGAATGCAGAGAAGGGAAGGAAGCTCCGCCGCATCCAGTTTTTGCAGATATTCAACGAGGGATGCATGGGTTCTGATGAGTTGTAATCCTGCAGACATGTACTGCCGTTCCAGAGTATGGATAACTTCAGAATAAAACCGCTGCCGCCCTGCGGATACCCGGGGAATTCCCAGGGGTGAAACATGCTGTGAACCGCTGCGGTGGATGGAATCCGCAGTTATCAGACCCGCAATCTCTATTTCCTCGGCGCTGTCCGATGTTTTTCCGCCGGCATGTTCCAGGTGCGAACGGATATGGGGGAGAACCGTATGTAGATCAAACGACATCATATGCCATATAAGGCAGTCGGCCCTCAGATTTTTTATGGGTGTCATGGTCGTTTCCTTCTATTTCCAAGCCGTGATCCATGCTTCTTCAGCACCCGCTCTGCTTCCATTTTCGCAGCGTCTGATTTCTTAATTGTGAAGTATTCCTTCTTATAAATTCCGCTCTCAGTTTTGTATTCTACTCCGGAGGTCGAATAACCTGAAATCTGCAGCTCCGGCAGAGCATGAATCTCTTCCGGATACGCAGTTTGCAGTTCAGGGATTTCAGCCTGTACGAATTCGCATTCTGGATCGTGATCAGCCAGCTGCTTTGTGGGATTATACACCCGGAGAGTATTGATCCCTGTGAGTCCCGCTTGCATCTGAAGCTGACTGATGTGTATGCCCGGAACATAATCCGCCATCATTTGCGCCATCGGGTACATGACCAGCCTCCAGGGAAGGTGGAGAACGTGAATTGCGAAGCTGGTAATCATTGCCCGTGCACGGAAACTCAGATAGCCGCTGCGCCGAAAATGCCTGATGCTGGCATCCACGTAGGGATATCCGGTGCTCCCAAGCACCCATGCCCAAAACCGTCTTTGCCAGTCCTGGGGAAGGGAGAATCCCGTATACGCTCTATTGAGAGGATGAAGCTCAATTTCCGGCTCATCCTCCAACCGTTGAGAAAAATGGTCGTGCCAGTGAAGGCGTTTCATAAATGATTGAAGGCTTTTCCCCCATGGAGGTGACGGAGAATTTCGCAGTTCACTCTGGCGGCTTTGGGTTCGCTGTATGGCTCTTCGCATGCTCATTGTCCCCCAGGCCAGGTGAACTGAGAACCTGCTGCAGGCGTCCGGAGCGCTGTTCATTGAGCTCATTCCGCCGGAATACCCAACCCCGCGATGGAACAGAAAACTTTCAATTGTTTCTTCGGCAGCTTTCTCGCTGCATAATTGAAATGAGTGTTCATTCAGAGCTACGCGTTCACCCGGCGGTTTGAGGCTCTCTACCAAAACGGCTGTCTCATTATCAGGGAAGAAGCGAGGAATATCTCTTTGAAGTGAATCGGTAAGCTGAGAAGCATAGTTTTCTGAGGCGGGATCCGGAGCAAGAGGGATTATATCTGATACAAGCAGTCCGGAATGATAGTGAACATCTTTCATTTTCATTTCAAGGATGCTCAAAAGTCTCTTTTGCACATCTGCCTGACCTGAGCTCTGAATGGTATTCGAACTCATTGCGTCGTCCCCGGGGTGAACCAGGCTGTCCGGAGTGTTGAACACGGTACCATTCATTCTTTCCCGAAAAATACTTATCCGCTTTTCCCGGTCAGATAACCCTCGAATAACTCCGTTACGATATTCTTCTGTCCAGGAAATCCCGTATTTCTGAAACAAAACCTTTAACGCTCTGTCCCGTTTATAGCCTGCAGCAGTTCCTGTTTCCTGGTGGGAATGAACGGAAATCACATTCAGGCCTGTAGCGTGCAGGTTTTCCAGCACATTGGAAAACTCCGATTGACTGTACAGAAGGGGAATATTCAGTCTGTCTAATCGATTCTTTACATCTGTAAGTGCCGGATCAATCATCCGGGCATGGTGAAGGCTGGTCTCAGGATGATTTTTCACCGCATCATCCAGTAGGTAGAGGGCAGCAATTGCACCCTCAGTTTCCCGGGCCCGTTCAAGAGCGCTATTCAATGCCGCATTATCTGCAATGCGAATATCCCTCTTAATCCACCATATATGGAGGGGAATCTGCGTATTGTTTCGATCCATTCATCAAACATACTGATTTGAGAACCCGTCGTCATGTATTGTCGGACCGCAGCAGTTACACCATTTCGCTCTTTTGCAGGATGTTTGAGCTTTTCTATTGAGTCTTAAAAATTTCTATTGAGTCGTAAAAAACTGTGTTTCCATGCAAAACACAGGCGGTTGTATTATTATCTAAAAGGTCATACATAACATTATTCATGAAGAACGGTAGTACTATGTACGGTGCATATACGATGTCTCCTATTGTAAAAATCATCTCATATTTTATTATTGCCCTGTGGCTTGGCAGCAGCTTTGCTGCGCACAGTCAAGCTGATTCACTGCAGCAGGCCGGTATAGGTACCAAGGACGCACCCCTTCAAATTCAACTTGTAGAATACGATAACGGAGGCCACCGGTATTTTCATGAATTGATATCCCGATCCCTGGAGCACATTGGAGTCTCCAGCGTTATCAGGACGCTTCCTCAGATGCCGCAGCCCAGATTGGAACGGATGCTGGAAAGCGGTGCCGTCACGGTTCATTGGTTCTTCCCGAATGCTGAACGTGAGAGCAGGTATCTCAAAATTCCTGTTGATATTACCGGGGGCTTAGCGGGCAGGAGGGTGTTTTTCATCCCTTCGGGTACACAGCATTTGTTTGACAATATACGAAACCTGGAAGATTTCCGTTCCCGGAATCTGGTTGGAGGTTTTGGCGCCGGCTGGTATGATATTGAGGTCTGGCGTCAGAATACCCTTGAGTTCAGGGTAATCCCCGGAGACCCCCTGGATATTTTTAGAATGCTGGAATCCGGAAACAGGGGTATCGATTATTTCAGCAGAAGTGTTCTGGAAATTATTGCTGAGATCCCCCGGTATCCGGGATTGGAGATTGAACAACATCTTCTGTTTTCATACCCAAGGGATTTCATGTTTTTTGTTTCGGCAAATGAACCGTTAGTCCATGAAGTATTATCTTTTGCTTTGTCAAGCGCACAGGAAGACGGAATACTGGAAGAGATCAGATCGGTTTATTTGCCTCCTGTATATCAGATTCTGAATCTTGATGACCGGGTGAATATACAACTGGATCTTCCCCCTGAGGGATAATGAAATGGAATCTTTTGCAACCTATTCTGCTCAATCCAACGGATCCGACACGCATGTAAAAATCAGAATGTCCCGTCGAAGAAAGCTGTTTCTTATGTTTCTGGCAGTCATTATTGCACTGGGAAATGTTCTCGCTGTTGTAAACTACCGCGATTTTGAAATGAAGCGTTATGAAAAATTTGCTGCTGACATCAGCAAGAATATATCATCTGCGGTCTGGGGCTACGAGTTTGAGGTAATAGAAGAAGTCTTAAAGGATTACGCCCAGTGGCTGAGATTTTCCCGGGTGGATCTTTATGAAAATAATAATCCGGTATTATTTCAGTGGGAAGAAACTGTGCTGTTTCAATGGTTTAATTCAGATGTTCTCGAACTGCAGCAGCGATGGAGCTGGTTTCTTCCCCTTGTGCGGGTGGAGCAGGCTGTATCCTATCAGAATCAGGACATTGCCACCCTTATGTTTCAGTATCCGTCAATAACGGCCCCGTTCGGCCTGCTGGTATTTCTGGCTTCATGCCTTGTGTACGGTATAATCTTTGCTATTCTATCGTTGAGAGATCGCAATCTCTATTTGAAGAATGCAATGAACGAGCTCGTGAAAACTCAAAAAAAACTGCTGGATAGCACAAAACAGATTTTGCTGGGAGATGTAATTGTTGGGCTCTCCCATGAGCTGAATACTCCCCTGGGAAACGCCATAGTGGTTCAGGATGTGTTTTCCGCAGCTACACGTTTTCTGGAGCAGGAAACTGATCAATCCAATCCGGCTATTCAATCGGCAATTAAGGAGATGACGGAGACCACTCCCATCTTTCAAGACAGCCTTGATAGAATCAGGCAGATTCTCAGCAGATTGAAGGAGCTTGAAGTTCTCAGAAAAGACATTCATATGCAGGAGAAGAAGGCGGAACAGATGATCTCCGATCAAGTTGAGCTGGTCCTGGCAAACAATCCGCTGTGCAACATGAAAATAGATACGGAAATCCGGGAAGAATACCGGGAGATCCTGTTGCCGGGTGAGTTCATGGTCCTGCTCAAGGAACTGTTGGAGAATTCGTGCTTCCACAAAGGCGATAAAGCTGAACCCCATGTGGTTATCCAGCTGTTCAGTAAAAATAATGGCAGAATGGTATTCCGATATTTTGATAATGGTCCGGCAATACCCGCAGATATTGCCCCCCGGATATTTGAGCCGTTTATTACCACGGCCCGGGGAAGTGGAGCAGTCGGTCTCGGCCTCTATATTTCCCATGGCATAACCACAATGATTCTTAACGGGCAGCTGACCTATACCCGCACAGCGAACAATTGGAATCTATTTGAGCTGCACTGGGAGCCTCAGGAATGGACGAAAACAGGGCAAAGCCTACACGCTAATGGATTATCCTGAAGAGGGCGATCCTTCTTCTGTTGCTATTTCAAGCTTAAATTTCCGGGAACAAATATTTTTTGAAATTTTTCAATTGACAGATGGCTTTTGCAGGTAAACGGATGTATAATTGTATTAAAGTAATGGTACAATGGTACAATTGTACAATGGGTATACCGGTTCGAGGAGGAAGCTATGTCGATGATCGATGTTTCCAATCTGTCGTACACCTACAAAAAAGGGGCCGTGAATGGCGTGAGTTTTAAGATAGGGAAGGGGGAAATTTTCGGTTTCCTGGGCCCCAGCGGGGCGGGAAAATCCACCACCCAGGCGGTGCTTGCCGGCCTGCTGTCCATCCAGTCCGGAAGCATTTCCATCGACGGGAACCTGAGAAGCGGAAGTCCTGGAAAGGAATTCTTTAACCGCATCGGCATGGGCTTTGAAATCCCGAATGTGTACAAGAAGCTCAGCGGCCTGGATAATCTGAAATTCCATGCCCGGCTCTATGACCGGGAGACCATGGATCCCATGGAAGTGCTGGAAATGGTCGGTCTGGCCGAAGACGCCGATAAAAAAGCAGGTCAGTATTCCAAGGGAATGAAACAGCGCCTGGGGTTCGCACGTTCAATGATTAATAATCCTGATATCTGGTTCCTGGACGAACCGACTATGGGACTGGATCCCACTACGGCCAATAGCATCAAATCGATTATCCGTCGCCGTCAGGCCGAGGGCACCACCATCTTCCTCACCACCCATAACATGTTTGTGGCCGACGAACTCTGCGACCGGGTTGCTTTTATTGTGGACGGCGCTTTGGTGGCGGTGGACAGCCCCAAGAACCTGAAACTGAAACATGGAAAGCCGGTGGCCAGGGTGGAATACCTGGACGGCGGTGCAATGAAAGAACATGAGTTCAGTATGGAAGGGAAGGGCAAGTCGGAGCTTCAGCAGTTTATCGGCACCCATGACGTGAAAACCATCCACTCCCTGGAGCCGTCCCTTGAGGATATTTTTATCAAACTTACCGGCCGGGGACTCGAATAGGAGGATGCCATGAAAAAACTCGGCAATCTTCTGCGCAAGGATATCGTCCTGGGCATCAAGGACGTATTTTTGCTCCTTGAAATCGTATTTTCGGTGATTTTTATGTTGGTCCTGCTTTTCCTCATCCCCGAGAGCATCCGTACAGAGGGCCATGTATACATCTGGGATCGCACAGGTATCATCGAAGATTTCGTCACAGAAATCCCCCCGATCACGAACAGAGCCTTTGGGAATACTTTGTATCCAATCGGGATGATCTTATCGCGGGCATCACCGAGGACCGCAACGCCGTCGGTCTTATCATCAGGGCAAATGGACAGGAACGCTATGATGTGGAGATGCTCTCCCAGCCCTATACCAAGGATTCTTTAGTGCAATTTATCCAGGCGGATATGGAAGATCTGATGAACATTCTCCACCCGCCAACGGGCCGGTATCCAGCAGACGTGTATTCTTCGGTGCGTATTGAGGCGTTCCAGCGCGGGGCGGATGAAGTTCACCCCTTTAATCAGCGCCTTTTGGCTCCGGTCATCGTGTTCAATATCGGGCTGATCGGCCTGTTTGCCATGGTCTCCCTCATCGGTCAGGAAAGGATGGACGCCACCCTCCGGGCATATAGGCTTTCACCGAGCAGCCTTGGGCTATTCCTGCTGAGCAAGAACATAGTAATAACCGCTGTGAGCATTCTGAACTTCAGCATTCTCTACCTGCCGATTATGGGATTTTCAGGTTATCTGGAAGCATTGGCGGTGATGGTGGTTACGGTGATTACAATGTCCTCACTCGGAGTCGCTCTGGCGACGTTCTATCAGGGACCGTTGGAAGCCATCGGGTGGGTATTCGTCCTGATGCTGATATTCGCCTTACCGGGAGTATCGCTGCTGAATCCTGTATTTTCACCGGGGTGGCTGCAGGCGATTCCCACCTTCCACAGCCTGTTCGGACTGGATGCGGCCATGTTCCCCGATAATAATGCGGACCTGATCTGGCGGAGCGTGGGCATTTTGGCCCTGCTGTCGGCGGTACTGGTCCCCCTCACCGGATTGTTTTTTTCGTACCGCATTCAAAAGGAGGCATGAGATGAAACAGTTATGGAGAATTTTCCTGTTCGATATCATGATGAGTTTCAAAAACTTCATGGGTGCCTACCTTCTTATCGTTCCCATGATAATCCTGCTGATCCTCAGGAGTTTCCTGCCGGCGGTGGACAGCGCGTCGGCAAATTTCGCCGTGGTCAACGACGGGCCCAATGCCGTGGATCGGGAACTCATTGCTACTTTGGATGAAATCGGCGACGTATCGTTGTATCCCAACATAGAGGAACTGAAGGACCGGATGGCAGCAATAGGCGAAATCGAAGGACTGTACTGGGATCCGGTAGCCGGGCAGTATGTCTCCCTGGTGGAGAAGACCGGCGAGGACAACGAAATGTTCACCCTGGCGGCCCGCTACATCCGTCAGCAGTATTTGAAAGATAACTATCCCGAACTCCCACGGATGGTCAACTTCAGCGAGGCAGTTCCCCCTGAGTTGTCAGAGCGCACTGAGATCTCACCTGTGGCAAGCATGGGAGGATCGCTGTTTATCGTCTTTATCACTATCATGACTGCTTTTATGATGGGTTTGGCCATCGTGGAGGATAAGGATCAGGGTACCATCCTGGCGCTGCGCATCAGCCCGGTTTCCAGCAGCGATTATTATGTGGGAAGAAGCCTCTTTCCATTCCTGGTAACCATCGCTTATGCAGTTATCGGGGTGTTCATGCTCGGGCTTGCCGGTATCAATTTATTGCAGATGCTCATGGTGGTGACCCTCTCTTTCTCCACGGCAATGGTGTTCGGCCTGTTCATCGGCGGCATGGGGAAGAACGAAATCGAGGCCATGGGAATCGGAAAGGTGGGAGCCATGCTGTTTATTTTCGCCCTGGTTGCTGCGGCATTGCTGCCGGATAATTGGCATTGGACCCTCTGGTGGATGCCGGTGTACTGGACCTTCGATGCCCTGGAGGAAATATTTATCCAGCAGGCCGACTGGTTTACGGTTGCCTGGAAATCTCTGTTGGCCTTTGTACTGGCAGGGGGATATTTCCTCCTGCTGCGAAAGCGCATCGTTCGCGGCCTGGGAGCCACCGAATAGTCCCGGATCTTTTTGTCGGGATAAGACTATGCAATCAATTGGGGCCATCGCGCCCCGAAGGAGTACAATATGCTGTATCTGGGTATTTTTCTATTGGTCTACGGGCTGTTCTGTCTGCTGCTTGCAATATTCAAGTTCCCGTTCCTGTGGAATATCAGCAAAATACAGGGCTTTGTGAAGCTGATGGGCGAGACCGGAACCACCATATTTATCGGTGTATGGGGTGTGGTTGCACTTGGCTTCGGCATCTGGCTGACGTTCTTTCTGGCATAGGCCGGCCAGGAAGCACCCTGCAACCTGTCTCACCACCTCTCCAGCCATTCATGGCGATTTGCCCGCCCTTTATGGATGCATGTGAGAGCAGCAAGCGACGCTTGCGATCAGCACCGGTCGGGCCGGTTCCTTGTTGCGAGTCCTTCCTATATCAATGCATAAATAAAAAAGATATCACCGTATGGCGATAGGATTTGGTGTCAGTTTCCTGGTTACAGTTGGTATCTACTTTCCGAGATCTATATCAGATCTTAGGAGCCTATTCACTTATCAGAATAATGGAATCGGCATTGAATGATGGTGATTGAATCATCATCGTAGGTGTAAACCAATACATCTTTCTTGTTGATATGCCGGGAGAAGTAACCTGAAAGGTCTCCCTTTAATGATTCGGCTCCTTCTTCCGGCGTTCGTCGTGCTGCCTTTATTAAATTATTAATCTTCTTAAGTGTTTTGCGGTCTTGACTTTGCCAGTACTCATAATCCTCCCATGCCGACTCATGCCAGTTGACCCCTCTACTCATCTAATAGATCTCGCTTGATAACTCTCCCGGCCTTAACATCTTCAACGGCCTTTAACAGGCGGCTAGCGTTCTCAGGTGTACTAAGCAGGTGGTTGGTGGTTGTCCAGCCATTGTAATCTGCAAGGGACATCACCACTACATCCCGGCCTTCCTTTGAGGTGATGACAGTTTCTGTAGAGGTATCTACAACGTCATTAATCAATTGCCTGAGATTGTTCCGCGCATCAGTATAGGTTGTAATTCTCATGACATCCTCCTATCACAATATACTTCATGTTCAGGATTCTGTACAGATTTCTGGGTAGAATGTTTCCAAGTAATTATCCAAAATCCTCCAACTCAGCAATACGTTCCATCATTTGCTCGGAGGATAAGTTGAGGATCTCAGCCGCTCGGGAGATGGAAATCTTCTCATTCTCTACGGTCTTCCTGACCAGACGGCTCAACCGACGGAGTCAAAGCCCCGTTCGGGCATGAGTAAGAATGCGGCAAAGAGATCCGCTTCTTACTCATCCCTGGTTCTGGTGGATCTTCCAGACCCGATTTCACCGGTTAAGGGGGTCCGGTATTTCACATAAATGGGTCCCGAGGGGGTACGGGTGTACAATTAAAAAAAGGCTATCACCGTTTGGCGATAGCCTTTTTTCTATTTAGCAGGGGCAGGACTCGAACCTGCGACCTCCGGGTTATGAGCCCGACGAGCTGCCAACTGCTCTACCCTGCGTCGAATGTGTCGGTAATATATAGGGCACTGAAAAAAGTGTCAAGGGATTGTGTGAAAAAAATTATACATCATCCGATGAGGGGTCCCGGGGAGCGGTAAGGAGATTCAGAAGGGCGATGCTTCCCAGAAGGAGTATCAATAATGAAATATAACTGAGGGGCACCGGCAGTACCAGCAGCTGGTTATAGATTATGTGACCGGTGACAACGATGAGGACATAAAATATCCGTTTGTTTCGGCTCGCATTGACGGCGGCTGCAAAGCCCAGAAATCCTGCGCTCACCATATGCAGGGGCAGGCTGCCCAGCAGAATGATGCTGCTCAGCAGCTCCATCTGACGGATTATATACAGATAGGTTTCCATGAGACCGAAGCCCATCCCTACAATGATCCCTGCAAGTACGGTCTGGCGGAAAAGCTGAAGCTTTTCTCCCGCAGGATATGCCAGTTTCAGCAGCAATATCAGGGTGAAATATTTCAGACTTTCTTCTATAAGAGGGGAGATGAATGTACGGATAATGTGGTGCAGATTCTCCCACGCAAGATCCTTAATGCCGCTGAGAATGAAATATGCCAGGATTGTTATGGCAACGGAGGCAAAAAAGTAAAGGAGAATATTCGTCAGGCGCAGCTGCATGCCGGTTGTACGCGTGAAACCCCGAAAATACACCAGGGAGAACAGAACGAAGGCTGCGGCTGGGAATAAAATTATACCGGCCATGATTACCCTTTCAGGATGTCGGCAATCTGTTTCATCCGTGCCGGTTCGGAAAATGTGATCCGCATATATTCCTTCATGCCGAAGCTGTGTAAATCCCGCACGGTAATTCCATGTTCCTGAAGCCGGCGGACATCTCCTGCAGCATCCGATGAAGGACTGCGGACACAGAGAAAATTGCTTTCGCTGGGGAAAAATTCCAGGCCGGCTTCGCTGAACAGTTTACTGCTGTATTCCCGGGAGTTTCTGTTAAACTCAATGCTGCGCGTTATAAATTCATTATCACGTACCGCAGCAATGGCTGCAGACTGGGCAAGTGAACTGTTGTTAAAGGGGCTTTTTACCCTCAGAAGCATGTGAATAACCTCCGGTCTGGCAATTCCATAGCCTATGCGCAGAGCTGCAAGACCGAAGATTTTGGAGAATGTTCCGGTGATCAGAAGGTTGGGGTGCTCTTTCAGGAGATCCAGGGTTTCCGGGTACTTTTCCGATTCCGCATACTCACGGTACGCCTGATCGATGATAACCAGAATATCCTTGGGAACGGCAGCCAAAAATTCCCGCAGCTCCGGTTCGGGAATGATCATCCCCGTAGGGTTGTTGGGGCTGCAGAGAAACACCACTGATGTTGAGGAATCAATAAGCGAAAGCATTGCCTGTAGATCGTACTGATAGTTTCGGGTGGGAGCGGCTCGATACTCTGCCCCGAACATCCGGGCGGCAAATTCGTACTGGCTGAACGTGTTTTCACTTCCCACTGCATTTCTGCCGGGACCTAACAGGGTTGCTCCCACCATGGTGAATACTTCATCGCTGCCGTTGCCGAAAATAATCTCATCCGCTGCGCAGCCCCGCCAGTCAGCCACTGTTTCACAGAGCTGAGAGGAGACGACGGGAGGATATATATGAACGGAGTCCAGTGCGCCCCTCATGGCCTCCAACGCCTTGGGACTGGGGCCAAGGGGATTTTCATTTGAGGAAAGCTTGATGCTGCCGGGCATTTTTTTCCCGGGATGGTATGGGGGAATTTGATAAAGATCCTTTTTCCATTTCATTTTTATAGTATACTGAAAGATCAGCGATTTGGTACAGGAGGTATGAAAATGACAGTACAGACGGTGGAACTTTTCGGATATGCGGCCAGTTTTTTTGTTGCCGTTTCACTGCTTATGGCGTCACTTGTTAAATTGAGGGTTCTCAACCTCATAGGCTGTACGTTTTTTGTGGTGTATGGATTATTGCTGAATGCCATCCCCATTGTTATTACCAATGGATTTATCATGATCGTGAATACGGTGTATCTGATTCAGATGTATCGGAAAGATATCAGCAGCTTCAGGTATGAACCGGTCGCAGGAACCCAGATAGATCAGCTGATGGAGTTTGTGCAGATCAAGAAAAAGGATATCCAGAAATTTTATCCCTATTTCAGCGAATGTCAACTCCGGGCGGCCAGCGGCGAGAACGGTATTATTTACAGCGCCAGACGAGGCGGCAGAAATCAGGGCTTTGCCTATGCGTTGAAACACGGCGGATTGGAGCTGAGCCGTCACTGTAAGGATTCAAAGGATTTGCAGAACGCATTGACCGAGGTTCAGAAATCCGAGTATTCCCAGGCCCCTGTGTTTTTTGCGGATTACATCGTACCCAAGTACCGGGATCTGGGGTTGGCCCATACGTTTCATGAGCAGCTGATTGAGGATCTTCGCAACACCTACCGGGAGATTCTTTGGATCAATCACCAGGGCAACCGTACCATGTCCAGGCTGCTGAAGAATGAGGGCTACACGCTGCTGTCTGTGCAGGGAGATTACGAAATACTCATGCTGCGGCTGCAGAAGCCGTAATTCCCGGTACGGTCGTTCCGGGAAATCCTGCTGCAGCCGGATGAGGGTATGTGCCCTGGCTTGAAGCTGTTATTCGCTTTTTTTGTTGATATTCGGCGGATTGGCCTGGAGATATGCATGATCGGCACTGATATCTTCAATCAGGTCGGTCAGCTTCATCTGCACCGACCGTTCGGTTGTTTTGGCGAAAATCAGCTCTTTCGGATTATCGAAAAGCTTCTTCACTTCGCCCATAATTTTAACAATTTCCTCGTTGGAAAAACCGTTCAGTATGACAACCTTGTTATCTAAATGTTTCTGTGATTCGCTCATGACATCAAAATAGTACGGGGACGCTGAACTGTCCAGTGCGGGACAGATATTCCTGTTCCGTCTCTTGCCTAAGACCTGATTGATGGGTAGTTTTATCTCATGAACTACGATCGAATGACAGAAAAAGCACGGGAGGCCGTTCAGGGAGCCTCATCAATTGTGCTGAGAAAAAACCAAAGTACTCTCAATCCCTGGCATCTCCTCCATTCACTGGTAAGTCAGAAGGAGGGAATGGTACCCGTGGTAATTAGTCACCTGAATGTTTCCCCGGATGCGGTAATTCAGGAGGCTGAGACCCGAATAGAAAAAATGCCCAAAGTCTACGGGGAAGGATCCCAGATCCAGATGGATCAGGCCTCAGCCAAGGTGCTGGCCATTGCTGAACAGCTGGCACAGCAGATGAAGGACGAGTATGTGTCAACTGAACATCTGCTCATGGCCATGCTGGATGCCGGGGGAGAAACGGGAACCTATCTTAAGCGCCTGGGTCTGAAAAAAGATGAAATTGAAAAGGCCGTGTTGGAACTGCGGGGAAACCGACGGGTAAGCGATGAAAACCCTGAGGGAAAAATGAAGGTTCTGGAAAAATACACCCGTGATTATACGGCATTAGCCCGGGAGGAAAAGCTGGATCCGGTTATCGGTCGGGATGAAGAGATCCGCCGGGTTATGCAGGTCCTGAGCAGAAGAACCAAAAACAATCCCGTACTGATCGGTGAACCGGGAGTGGGAAAAACTGCAATAGTTGAAGGACTTGCGAGAAGAATTGTCAGCGGTGATGTGCCGGATTCTCTCCGGGAGAAGCGGGTGCTGGCTCTGGATCTGGGAAGCCTGCTTGCGGGTACCAAGTTCCGGGGCGAGTTTGAAGAACGTCTGAAAGCCGTTATTGAAGAGATCGCCTCCTCCAAGGGAAAAATCATCCTGTTTATCGATGAGCTTCATACGCTCATGGGAGCCGGCGCCGCCGAAGGCGCAATGGATGCCTCCAATCTCCTGAAACCCGCATTAGCCCGGGGCGAACTGCGCACAGTAGGTGCCACCACCCTGGACGAGTACCGAAAGCATATTGAGAAAGATGCGGCTTTTGAGCGCCGCTTCCAGACGGTATTCACCAATGAACCCAGTGTTGAAAATGCGATCTCAATTCTCAGAGGATTGAGAGAACGCTATGAAGTGCATCATGGGGTTCGTATCAGGGACGATGCGCTGGTTGCCGCAGCAACCCTTTCGGACCGCTATATCACCAGCCGCTTTCTTCCCGACAAGGCAATCGACCTGGTTGACGAGGCTGCAAGCCGTCTGAAGATGGAAATCGAAAGTCAGCCCACCGAACTGGATCAGCTTGAACGGAGAATTCTTCAGCTCACCATTGAAAAGCAGGCCCTGTCCAAGGAGACAGATGATGTGAGCCGCGAGCGACTTGAGAATCTCAGCAATGAGCTTGGGCAGCTGCAGAGCAAGCGTGACAGGCTGGCAGCCCGGTGGAACCAGGAGAAGACCACAATCGGCCGTATGCGGGAAATCAAGGAAGAGCTTGAGAAACTCCACGGGGAAGAGAATTATTATACCCGGGAAGGAAATCTGGAGAAGGCGGCGGAGATCCGCCACGGCCGGATTCCCCAGCTTCAGCGGGAGCTGGAGGAAGTAAGTGGAATTATCGAAAAGCAGCACGATGAGCAGACCCTCCTGCGTGAAGAAGTGGGGGAAGAAGATATCGCCAAGGTTGTATCAACCTGGACCGGCATACCCATCAGCAAAATGATGAAAAGCGATATGGAGAAACTTCTGAATCTTGAACAGATTCTGGGGCGCAGAGTTATCGGCCAGTCCGATGCCATCTCGGCGGTATCCGATGCCATCAGGCGGAACAAGAGCGGACTGTCCGATATTAACCGTCCCATGGGCGTATTCATGTTCATGGGACCCACAGGGGTGGGGAAAACCGAAACTGCCAAAACCCTTGCGGAGTTTCTCTTCGATGACGAGAAGGCCCTCACCAGGATCGATATGAGTGAGTACATGGAGAAATTCTCCGTCAGCAGGCTGATTGGCGCACCTCCGGGATATGTGGGCTACGATCAGGGAGGACAGCTCACGGAAGTGATCCGCCGCCGGCCCTATTCGGTCATACTCCTGGATGAAATTGAAAAGGCCCATCCCGATGTTTTCAACATTCTCCTTCAGGTTTTTGATGACGGCCGTCTGACCGACGGTCAGGGCCGGGTGGTGAATTTCCGCAACACCATCATCATCATGACCAGTAATCTGGCATCGGATATTATTCTTGAAGCGGAGAATACGGAAGATGTAATGGATCAGGTCAATCAGCGGCTGAAGCTCCAGTTCAGACCTGAATTCCTCAACCGCCTGGATGAAATTATCAGTTTTCACCGTCTGGAACCTGAGCACCTCACACGGATTCTCGATCTCGAGATCGCCAAGCTGGAAAAACGGCTTGCGGAGCGCCATCTGAATATCGAGCTGAGCCCACAGGCCCGGGATTTCATCATCTCCGTGAGCTATGACGCGCAGTTCGGTGCCCGCCCCCTGAAGCGGGCGGTACAGAACTATGTCCAGAATCCTCTGGCCCGTCATCTTCTCGCCGGGGAATTTCCCGAGGGAAGCGAGATTGAAGTGGGGGTTGAAAAGGATGCTGAGGGTACCGTACACGCCCTGAGTTTCAGTTCCGATAACGGCTGATTCCCGCCGGGGCGTTTCTGAACATTCAGGGACATTCCGAGGCAGTCGGAAAAACTCAGGGAAAGCCGGGGACAGA
Source organism: Salinispira pacifica (assembly GCF_000507245.1). Classification (GTDB taxonomy): domain Bacteria; phylum Spirochaetota; class Spirochaetia; order DSM-27196; family Salinispiraceae; genus Salinispira; species Salinispira pacifica. The sequence continues at coordinate 1,822,001 of NC_023035.1, forward strand.
GCGGCGAGCACAGGGTTCTCTGCGTGACTATATTTCTCGAAATTTACAACTGAAGGCGTAATTGACAGATAAATCCTCGTCGGGCTACCGTTCAGCCTGAAGGTTCAATCCTGGGGTCTACGGGGTAATCCTGAGCTGGTAATGAACAGTTGCTGTTTCAAAAAACGAGGTGTCTATGGCCAAGATCTGGCAGAAAGGTTATGAGGTTGATAAGATTCTGGAAGAGTTCTCTGTGGGGCTGGATTATATGCTGGACCGGGAGCTTGTTGCAGCCGATTGCGCAGGCAGCGTTGCCCATGCCCGCATGCTGGCCGGCCAGGGCTATCTTGACTCCGGCGATGCCCGCGCCCTTGAGAAGGCTCTGAGAGAGATCTACGCCGGATTTCACTCTGAGGGTTTCGTGATCCCCAGGGAACTTGAGGACGCCCACAGCGCCATTGAGCAGCTTCTGATTGAGAAGACCGGTGATGCGGGAAAGCGGATCCACCTGGGCAGATCCCGGAACGATCAGGTGATGACCATGCTCCGGCTTTACGGAAGAGAGTATCTGCTGAATATCCGGGAGGCGGCACTTGAGCTGACGGAAGAAATTCGGGGCTTTGCCGCAGAACATGAACACACCCCCATGCCGGGGCGCACTCATATGCAGATTGCCATGCCTTCCACCCTGGGGTTATGGGCGGCGGCCTACGCCGAGGAACTGGCGGATGATTATGAGCTTCTGAATACTGCGTACCGTTTATATGACCGTTCGCCCCTGGGAACCGCCGCAGGCTACGGAGTTCCGCTGAATATTGACCGGGAGTTCACCGCTTCTCTCATGGGCTTTCCTGAGGTGCAGAACAATATTCAGGCGGTACAGAACTCCAGAGGCAAGCTTGAAGGAGCCGTGTGCGATGCTCTGAGCGCCATGGTTCAAACTCTGAGCAAAGCAGCCCAGGACCTCATCCTGTTTTCCCTTCCGGAATTCGGCTATGTCTCCCTTCCCGATGAGCTGTGCACAGGTTCATCCATCATGCCGCAGAAAAAAAATCCCGACGGGCTTGAGCTGCTGCGTTCCCGGGCGGCAAGCATGTACGGGTGGAGTAATCAGATCCACCAGATCATCCAGTCTCTGCCGGGGGCTATAACCGGGATCTTCAGGACAGCAAGGAGCCCTTTCTCCGGTCCCTCCAGACCGCATTGCCGGCCCTGAAAATTATGACCCTGAGTTTCCGAAAGCTTGTTGTTCATGAGGACCGGCTGCGCTCGGCAATCACCCCGGAACTGTTCGCAACCGATGAGGCCATTAAACTGGTGGAGGAGGGGATGAGTTTCCGGGACGCATACCGTCAGGTGGGAACGCATCTGGACGCTCTGTCGGGATACGATATCGATACGGTTCTTCAAAGCCGGAAATCCACCGGGTATTCGGGGAATCTGGGGCTGGATCGTGTGGATAATTGGCTGGGAAAAGAGAAGCTTCAGCTGAAAGAACTGCAGGCGGTTCATCACGGTGCAGTCACCAACCTTCTGGGAGAGCCGGGGACCCTTATTCGCCGGGACTGATTCGTTGCCGCATGATCCGGTACAGAATGAGAGCCAGAAGAGTGATAATAAACGGAAGCCCCAAAAGGAGACCCGGGGTTTCCAGAAAGCGTTGAATTTCGTTGGCGAATATCTGCGTAAACGCGAAAAACAGGGCTGCAAATATCATGGGCACAACCTTGCGGTTTCCCAGAAATACAATCACCAGAGCAATCCAGCCTTTCCCCGCACTGAGATTCGGCACATAACTGCCAAGGTAGAGTGCAATATAACCGCCGGCCAGCCCCGCCAATGCCGAGGAAACGATTATTGCGGTGAAGCGGTATGCAGCCACAGCAGTTCCCATCTCCAATGCGAGTTTTTCATTGAGATAAATTTTACTGAGCCGCATACCCCTAATATGAAACCGGAGATATGCCGCCACTCCCGCTGCAAGAATGAGAGCGGCGGCTACGGATATCCAGGCGATGGTCATTTTCACATCGGGTGAGATGTTCAGGGGAACCACTCCTTTCCTGCCGAGTATCAGCTGGCTGAGAAGAGGGATAATTCCCACTGCAAGCAGATTAATCCCCAGCCCCGCAATAAAGACATTGGCGGAATAGCGTACGTGAAGGACGGCAATGATCAGCCCGGATACTCCTCCCACCAGAATCGCCGCAAGGAGGGCCGTTACAACAGATGATACAGGCCCGGGAAACAGCAGATAGGTCAGCGACGCAAAAAATGCACCCAGCAGAATGGCCCCTTCCAGGCCGATATTCAAACGGCCGCTCAACTCGCTGAGAAGCCCTCCCAGCGCTGCAATCAGCAGGGGAGCGGTACTGAATAACGCCGTAAGCAGTATGCTCATGATTCCTCCCCCGGGGGCACAATCTTTTTCTCCGCTGTGTGGCTTCGGGTCAGTCCATTTTCCGGAGCGGCGGATGAAAAAGTCTTAGAACTGACGTTCCGTCGGATGAGAAAATTTCCGGTTACAGTTAAAAACACCAGGGCCTGAATGAGGGCTGATAGTTCAAAGCTGAAATCTGTGTACACCATCGCCGCATTTGATGCAGTGATGAGATAGGCAAAAACCAGGGAGCCCACAGGCAGCAGCTCTCTGCGGTTCCCGGCAATAAGGCTGACGGCGATCCCGTTCCAGCCTATTCCGCTGGAAAAGCCGAGAATGGCGGCATGACTTACTGCGGTAAGAGCGATGAACCCGGCCACACCATGAAAAAGAGCCGATAAAACCATTCCAAGAATTACAATCCGATGCACGTTTATGCCGCTGTGACCGGCGAAATCCCTGTTCGCTCCGGTTACTTTAAACTCGAATCCCAGCCTGCTTCGGCGAAACCAGAACACAACCGCCAGCCAAATGGCAATTGCGACGGGAATTCCCCATGAAGCCTGGGGAGGGCATCCAGGGCCGGCAGGCGGTAACTTTCCGCCAGAGCCGGCATACTCAACAGATTGCTTTGTTGATCCCTCAGTGGACCGATGATCAGGCCGTCAAGAAAGGGAATCAATGCTGAAGAGAGAAGGAAGCTGCTGATAAGAGGTTCTATGTTCAACCGTGTTTTCAGTACGCCGGATATCCAGCCAAGGGCGGCTGATACCAGCACGGCTGCAGCCAGTGCCAGAAGGAGCACAAGGGGGCTCAAGGCGGGGGAACCGGTTGCATACAGCAGTATGAGCGCCGCCGCAAGCCCCCCTGCATAGCTCTGCCCCTCTCCTCCAAGATTGAAGGATCCCGATGAAAAGGCAATGCTTACCCCTAATCCGCTGAGCAACAGAAGGGAAGAGAGGGACAGCAGGGAACTTCCGTAATACGAGTTGGTGAATGGAGCAAGAAAAAACGCATACATGGCCTGTCCAGGCTGATCGGTACCCAGAGTTATGAGAAGTACAATAATCAGTGTGGAGATGCCCAACGGAATGGTTGGGTTCAGTATTCCCCTGCCTCTATTCAGCTTCAACGCAGCCTCCGTCATCATGAATTCCCGGGGAGGATTGTTCTCCCGATCCCTGCATGCCGGGTTCATTGCCTTCAGGCATCTGCCCCAGAAAATACCGTTCCATCAGTTGAAGATCGGCGTACGCCTCAGGATCCGGAAATCGGATTTTTCCCTCATGAATAATGGCGACCCGGTCCCCAAGTGCAATGGCTTCGGTCAGCTCACTGCTGATCACCAGTGCTGCGGCGTTGGATTGTACGCAGCTTCTAATATCATCATAGAGTTTCTCTCTGCGCTGAGCATCCAGCCCCCAGCTGGGGTCTGCAAGGATAAATAAAGCCGGATGCCGGGAGAGGGGAGAAAACAGCTCCCGGTGAAGTATCATCCGCTGAACCATTCCTCCGGAGTATTCACCGCTTGGACGCAATAGGTCCAGGCCGGATGTATCAAATACTTTCAGAATCTCCCGTTTCAGATGTTTCCATGGAATGTTCTGCTCGCGGATCATATGTATTCCGATATTTTCAAATCCCCGCAAGCTCCGGGCCAGGCCGAAACGATTCCGCTGACTTGGAACAAAACGTATGCCTCGTTTTCGCATATCGCTCATGTTTTTCAGGGAGAGGGCTTTTCCCATATACCCCACAGATCCTTTGAGCCGTCCGAAACGTCCGCTGAGCAGGCGTTCAAGCTGCTCAAGACCTTCATCCCGGATTCCGGTGATTGAAAGAACCTCTCCGGGTTCCAGGGAAAACGATACATCCTGGAGAGGACAGAGGTCGGGAAAATCCGCATGCACGTTATGGAGACTGAAGAGGGGAGTTCCATCTCCCAGGGTTTGTCCATCTCTCTGGGGTTCTCCATTTCCCTGGGGTTCTCCGCAGTCCCGCAGGGCAGCGAAGGACCGATGATCTGATGCCGGGATCTCCCGGGGGACCTGATGTGAATTTCCTCCGCCGAACATCGCCCGGTGAATGACATCTTTCTGATCAGCTGCAGTGTTGGTTGAACCTGCAGCGATCCTGCCGTTGCGAATAACCGTGTATCGGTCGGAAAACGGCAGTGCTTCATCCAGACGATGGGTAATTACCGTTACGTGGAGACCGCTGCGGGTTTTCCGGGTGATGTTTTCATAGAGAATGCCGGCTTCCTGTTCAGATAATACCGCTGTAGGTTCATCCAGAATTACCATCCGGGCGTCTGTGCGGTTCAAAAGCAGAATTGCTGCATACAGATGCTGCAGGTTGCTGCTTGTGAGCGCAACCTGTTCGTCCAGGGATTCGGGGTTGAAAAATTCTCCCAGAGCCTCTTCAAGAATTGAACTGAGTTTGCGTTTCCGTGACCCCGGAGTGCTCCAGTGGGGCAGCCTCCCGGAGCCTTGGGTGAAGATCAGCCACAGGTATTCCTGAAATGTGGTCTCGGGAATTGATATAAGATGCTGGCTGAGAAGCCGGGTAGAGGGACTGCCGGAAATTCTGCCCGACCCCGGCTTTCTGTTTCCGGCAATGCATGAGGCCAGAGTGCTTTTTCCGGCTCCGTTTTCCCCGATGAGCAAATGAAGTTCACCGGGGAACAGATCCAGATTAATATTTGAAAGTACCCGCTTTGCTCCGGGAAAATAGGAGAAGCTGAGATTGCTAATACTGAGCAGCGGGGTGCGGTCTTCCAAGGGAAGGTACCCGTTACCGGATCTGAATGCTGCCGTCGGCGATGCCGTCAATCAGTTCATCCATCCGGCGGCGTATATCTTCGGGGACAAATTCACGGTATTCGTCGTAATCCCGGGCGTAATCCACCGCAGCTTCACTGATGCCCACATACCGTGTTTCTCCGTATTTCAGTTCTCGGCGAATGGCTCTGCCTACCATTTCACGGGTGAGCTCATCAATGTTTACCATGCTGGAGCCAAGCACAGTACCCGGTGCATATTCGTATCCCGGAGAATCATACCAGAGAACATAGGTGCCGGCAGCCTCAGCTGCGGAAACAACACCCTGATTTCCGCTTCCGGCAATTGTGAGGATCACGTCTACGCCGCCGCGTATCATGGAATCCGCCAGTTCCCTGGCCTTTTCTGCATCATACCAGTTTCCCAGAACACGGATATCAACTTCCAGTTCCGGTGAGGCTGCGTCTCTGGCACCCTGAATATATCCGGGCTGAATTTCATTATTCATTACTGGATATTCCTGCCCTGCGAGCAGGCCCACCTTGAGTTGGCTATTTGCGCCTTCCAGGGAATCATGGGCGGACACCAGGCCTGCAAAATATCCTGAAAGATATGCCTGTTCATACTGATTCAGCATGACCGCTGCGGTGTATTCCTGACCGCTGTTTTCTGCATCCATTACCAGATATTTCTGTTCTGGAAAAAGCGGTTCAATGTTGCTGATCAGGTCGGGAATGGAAGGATTGGAGCTGACGATAAGGTCATAGGAACCTGTTGCAGTGAGGTTCCGCAGTTTTTCACCCCATTCAGCCTGGTTGTATCCTGCTTCAAAAACCTTCACCGAAACGGCTTCAGCATTATCCATGGAATCATTGGCCTCATCGGCGGCCTGCTGAACGCCCCGGGCAAGCAGTTCATATGTGGGGCTTCCCTGAATTTGTCCGGGTATGAACACTGCAATTGTGAAGTTTTCTGAAGCAGCTTCTCCGTTTCCCCCTGCCCATAATCCGGCAGCGGTGAATAACATCATAGCGGCGGCCAGAACAATCATTCTGATGGGGTTTATATTCTTTCTCTGAGCGGATTTGCCAATACTCGTCATAGGGTTCTCCTTCTGTACTGAGGCTAAGATATAATCAAAAACGGGTTATGAAAAGGGGGGAAACAATATATAGTGGAGACCAGCGGAGGCTCACATGGAAGGAATATTTGCCCTGGATTTCGGTACATCGTCTCTGAAAGCCGGGCTCATCGGCCCCGGAGGAAACTTGCTGTGGAGCAGCTCCCGGGTCTTTCCCCAGGTACCGGATTATTCAAACTGGCACAGCAACCAGTGGCTGTTTACCCTGGAGCAGGTTTTTTCCGAGTTCAACCGGGACAGGGAGCGCTTGAACCTTGACCATCCCGAAGGGGTGGTGGTCAGCGGAAACGGTCCGACCATGGTGCTGCTGGGGAAGAATTATTCCAGACAGCGCAGGGGGAACTGGCCGGTTCTATTGTGGATGACATCTCCGGATGAGGCCAGGGAAGGGGAGCCAAGTTTTTACCTTCCCAAGCTCAATCATGTTTCTTCATCCGATCCCGCACTTTTTCAGGAAACGACCAGAGTGATGTCCGGCCCGGAATACATTTCCTGGGTGATCAGCGGTTCTGAGCACACCATCAGTCCCCACGGGGAATTTCAGCCGTATATCTGGACCGGAGAAGGTGTTCGAAATTACGGGTTTCCCCCGGAGCTGTTTCCTCCTTTTGTCCGGCCTGGAACCGTCACCGGCGAAGTGGACGGAGTGGGAAGCGCCATCACCGGTCTGAAGGAGGGTACGCCGGTTATTGCCGGGGGCTCCGACTTTTTCATGAGCCTGCTGGGAACAGGAGTGATCGAGGAAGGACTGACATGCGACAGAGCCGGAACATCAGAGGGAATCAACTACTGCAGCGCCAGCCCTGTGGATAATCCCCATCTGCGCACCTTACCTCATATTATTGAAGGGAAATACAATGTTGCCGGCATACTTTCCAGTACCGGAAGAATGTTCGAATGGTTCAGAACTTTCTCTCACCAAAGGTCCACGTCCTATCAGGAAATGATGGAAGCCATTTCCCGGGTTTCCCTGGATGCCCCGGCGCCCTGGTTTTTTCCCTCGGTTCATCATGGAAGCAGCTGGGATTTCAAAGGGGGGATTTTTGCCGGTCTTCAGCCTGAGCACAGCAGTGCAGAATTAGGCAGGGCGGTGGTGCATGCCATCGGTTTCAGCATCCGTTCGGCACTTGAATATTTATCCGGGGAAAACTGTAAGGTGAATGAGATGCGCAGCTGCGGCGGTCAGGCAAAGAATCCCCTGTGGTGCCAGATGAAGGCTGATATTACCGGGGTACGCATACTGGTACCCAGGATCAAGGATGCGGAATTGAGCGGATGCGCCGTTCTGGGCTATTCGGCTCTGGGCAGATTTTCGGGAATAGCTGAGGCAGTGGAAGGTCTGGTTTCCATTGAGCATGTATATGAACCTGATACCGGGCGAAGCCGCCAATATCAAAAAAAATACATTGCTTGGAGAGAATCCTATGAATATATTCAGGAAGCAGCGGTACATTTACCGTATCTGCAAGACGAGGCAGAACAGGAAGACTCCGGGGGGAGGTAACTGACATGTTTGGAATAATGTTTTTCCCATTTGCAATTCTCATTCCGTTTCTGGTTATCTCTCTGACCTTCCGCCTTGTGCGGATGATCTCCCAGCGCCAGTTACATGAACACCGAAAAGATTCCCCCCTCACAGGCATACTCCCTTCAAGATCCAGGCTGAAATCCAATGCAAGCGATGAAGAGTTCGAGGTGTACGTATACCGTCTGGCTTCAAAATCCGGGGGAATTCTCAGTTCCGCCCGAATTGTAGTAGATTCAGGGCTCCCGATGAAGGAAGTGGATTCCAGGATGGCATCCATGGTGGATAACGTCCATGTGTGCATGGATGTGAAGGACAGCGGTCTTATCGAATACCGATTCCCCGAATTAACCGAAGACTAATGTCAATCATGCTATGGCAAATCACAACTTATCTGCATTACACTGATTAATATGGGAAGAAAGCCCCAGAGCGAAGCATCCAAACAGCGCAAAATCGAATCCATTCTCAAAACTGCCCAGGAAATGATTCTGGAGACCAGTTATGACGGGGTGAAAATATCAGAGTTGGCCCGGCGCAGCGGGATGGCCAAGGGCACCGTATTTCTGTATTTTCCCACAAAAGAAGAAATTTTTTTCAGCCTCTTTACCCATTCCATCAGATCCTGGTTTCACCGGTTCGGGGAAGCACTGGAGGCCCAGATTAACGCCGGGATAACGCTGGATGTGGAAATTTTTCTCCAGGAACTATTTGAATCACTGAATGATGTGCCCCATCTGCCCCGGATGATGGTGCTGCTTCACAGCAGAATTGCCCCGGGCCTGGAACAGCGTGAGGAATACAGCGATTTTCAGATACAGATTCTGGATGCCGGAGGCGAACTCCTTGAATCCTATTTTTCCTTTCTGGAAAAAGGTGTGGGAGCCGCCGTTTTCGGCCGAATTCTCGCGTCCCTTTCGGGACTGGAAACCTTCGGAGAGATATGGGCGGGGTTTGCCATTGAAGCATGCCAGAACATCCAGGACCCGCTTTTGCAGCATTCATCCCTCGGAGATGCCGAGCACGGGAAGCTGCATGCCCTGGATTTTTATATTCAAACAGTCAGGAGAATTCTCAAAGGTTACTCAATCCAGTGATCCCTCATGTCAGGGATCCTTCCTGCAGTTCACCTGCCGGCGGATTATATACTGCCGATCAAATACCGAAGAGCCGGTCCACGGCAATCATTACCCGGTTGGGGTCGAAAGGCTTTACAATGAAGTCTCTTGCTCCTATTCCCAGGGCATTGAAAACCATCTTTTTCTGTCCCACTGCGCTGACGATGATAACCCTGGCTTTCTGATCGAACGACAGAAGCTGCTCCAGCACCTGTATGCCGTCAACTCTGGGCATGGTGATATCCAGGGTGACAAAATCGGGAGTGTGGTTTTTGTACAATTCCACCGCCTGTTCGCCGTTTTCCGCTTCTCCTATTACATGATATTTGGGTTCGAGAATGTCCCTCAGCCGCATGCGCATGACAGCGGCATCGTCAACTATTAGTGCCGTTTTCATAGGTTCTCCATATCAGCCTGCGTCGGCCAGGGCAATATTCACTTCCATTGTGCCGAATTGGGAAAGGAAATTCAGGCTCACCGTGGGCAGATTCAAAAAATCAATTCTCAGAGCAGGCCCGGTGAAGACCGTGGGCGGGGTTATGCTAATCAGCTTATCTTCTCCCGCAAGATCAATGGACGCCATACCGGTTATCATGTTCGCCAGTTCGCTCACGGCGCTGTGGGTCATTTTTCGAACCTCCGCCGGGAGTTTGCCCGGGAGCATGGCCTTGCTCACCGATTCGGCAAAACTCTGGTCCATGGAATACACCACCTGTCCCCGTACCGGCCCGGTCACTCCGATAATAATGGAGATGTGAAGGCTTGGCATGGGACTGGTTTTTTTGGTCAGGCTTTTTCGTGTCAGCTCAACTCCGATTTCCTTTCTGAATACTTTCACTGCAGAAGTGATGAAGGGGTTGGCGATTTGTGCCTTCATATTGATCCATCCTTTATGGGCAGTTCGACAGTGAACGTAGTGCCCTTATTTTCTTGTGTCTTCACTTTGATACTTCCACGGAGCTTTTTAACTTCCTGCTTCACTGCAGATAATCCCACTCCTTTTCCGGATATATTCATGGTATTGGCAGAAGTGCTGAAGCCGGAGCGGAAAAGGACTTTAATGAGCTCGGCCTTGTTCGGACTGTCCGCACTGCCGATAAGTCCCCGGTTATATGCTTTCCGTGCCACTTTTGAAAAATCTATGCCCCGCCCGTCATCCGAGAACTGCAGAACAATTGAAGAATTCTGCCGTCGGATTTTCAGCTGGATACTCCCCCGGGGATCCTTGCCCAGCTCCTCACGCTCAAGTACAGATTCGATCCCGTGGTCGATCATGTTCCGTATGAGGTGAATGCAGCTCGAGCTGAACTCCCTGTAGGTATCCGGAAGAACCAGGAAATCTCCACCCTCTATTTGAAGGGCCTCAATATTTTTTCCCAGTTTTGATGCAATATCCCGGCTTAAATGGGGATACTGTGAAAAGAGGCTTTTCATGGGAACCTTATAAAATGTCTGTAACGATGAGAGAAGCCGTGAATCATCAGGATAATATTCTCGTATGTAATTCATCAGCTGCTGGAATTGCCTGCGCGGTACCTGTACCGAGTCAACACCCTGAAGCCAGTCCTCTCCCAGAGTGTTCACAATATTTCTCAGTTCCTGAAAATAGACACGCTTCAGAGCAAGCCCCGAACCGTGAAACTCTACGGCTTCCTCCAGATTGAGCATATCTCCGATATATGTCTCCAGTTCATCCACCAGCTGGTGGGTGTTCTCAAAGTGGAAAAACGACAGATTTCCCCGGAAGGTGTGCAGGCTGTTCTGAAGGGTGCGGATCCGGGAGACATCCTGATTCTCGGTGGCGATGATGGAATCCAGCAGGAAAAAAATATCTTCTGCATCTCTCAGCAGATCCCGGAAATAGCTCTGATGACTCACCGCTGTAAAGATCATCTCCTTATTGCGTTCCTCCTTCTGGAGCTGGATGTTCAGTTCCTTGCTCTCGCTGACATCCGTAATCCCCACAAGCACCCTGTCAGGTTTAATGAATCGGTATACCACCCGGGCAAGCTTTTCCTGAATCACCATTTCATCTTCCAGTAGGTCGAACACCACATCCGGCTGTGCCTTGTGATTAAAGAGAAGGTTCATTCCCTGGGTGAAGTCCTCCCTCTCTGCATCTTTTTCAAACAGGAGCCGCCGTACATCAAGGCCGGCAATTTCCATTCGGAAGAAATCCCGGCAGACACTGCTGTATTCAGGCAGCACCTTGAAACCAGAATCAAAGGTGAACACCGCCTGACCGCTTATGTCCAGCATGATGCGCACCGATTCAGTTCGCTGATGAATCCTGGTTTCAAGTTCCTCTCTCAGCATCATGTTTCGGTCCCTGGATGCACCTGTTACAATACCGGCAACAAGAAGAATGAGCGGAGCGGTTGAGATAATCAGAATCAGACCGGAGACGGATACATCTGTATAGCTTGTGAGCAGAAGGGCGGAAATGGGAATCACACCGCCCAGCAGGAAGGAGATCAGGCCGTATCGCCATTTGAATGTTGAAAACAGTGCAGTGTTACTGATAAATAAAATGTTATAGAGTTATTTTAAATTTGTCAAATCTAATGTGTATTGCCATCATCATCCCGGCAGGGTATATTCCCGGAATATGCAAAAACAGATTCTTCTCATGCTCGCCGCAAGTTTGAGCTTCGCTGTCATGGGCGTATTTGTCCGTGAAGCCGAGACCACCCATGTAATCTGGAAAGTATTTTTCAGAAACCTGGTGGTAAGCATGCTCATACTCGCCTCCATGCATCCCTCACGGTGGAAACTTCTTCTGGGGCGTCCTCACAACCGTCCAAAACTGCTGATCCGCGGTATTTCCGGAACCCTGGGAGTGCTGGGGTTTTTTATCGGACTGACATATCTGCCTCTGGCGAATGCCTCGCTCCTCAACCGGCTGAATCCGTTTTTTGTTGCTTTATTCAGTTTTTTTCTTCTGTCACAAACCTTGAACCTCAAGCAGGTAATTTCCATGATTCTTGCTTTCACCGGAGCGGTGTTTATTATTAATCCCGGAGGCAGCTATCAGCTGCTTCCCAGTCTCGCTGCCCTGGGTTCCGCCGCATTCGCCGCCCTGGCATACACCGTCATTCGGATGCTCGGGGATGGCGAAGACCCCAGAGCAATCATGATATATTTTGCAGGAATCAGCTGCATTTCCGCAGTCCCTTTTCTGGTGATTTTTCAGCCTGTTTTGGACCCCACAGAGCTCTGGGCTCTGCTGGGTATCGGGGTTTTCGCAGGACTGGGGCAGGCGCTTCTCACCATGGCATACCGAGGGGGACATGCAGCCACCATTTCTGTTTTCGGCTATTCCACTGTGGTTTTTGCTGGTATTCTGGGATTCTTCATTTATGATGAGACAGGGAGTGCTGAATTTTTTATCGGAGCCTCTTTTGTGGCTGTCAGTCTGTTGATTCTCTATATCAGGAGGGGAAATCGTGAAACCAGTTGAAATCAGAATTATTATAACCGGAGGAACCTTCGACAAGGAATATGATCCTCTCAAGGGAGAACTGAGTTTCCGGGACTCCCACCTGCCGGGCATTCTGAAAACCGTGCGCTGCACGCTGGAGACATCACTGGAAATCAATGAGCTCACAGACAGCCTGGATATGACCGATGTTCACCGTGAGGGGATTGCGAAATCCTGTCTGGCGAGTCCTCAGAAACGCATTGTGATCACCCACGGCACCGATACCATGACCCTGACTGCGGAATATCTTCAAAAACGCTTTCAGGAAGAAGGAGTGAGCCGCACGGTGGTCTTCACCGGAGCCATGGTTCCTTACTCGGTAAACGGATCCGATGCCCTGTTCAACCTGGGGGCGGCGGTGAGTGCAGCCCAGCTGCTGGATGAAGGCATATACATATGTATGAACGGAAGAGTGTTTCAGGCGGGTAAGGTGATGAAAGACCGGGGGAAAGGGATTTTCACTGATGCAGAAACTGATGGGTGAAATTTGATGCCTGCAGTGTGATGCCTGCCCGGTCCGGCTTGGTCTCCGGCTTGGTTAATGAGGACGGGCGTGCGGGGATGCACCTTGAAAAAACGGGGCACAGTGCCCTTATGCAGTGAAGCAATCCGGCCGGGTTTTAAACTTCCTGAACATCCCGGATAATGGTTGCGGAAACCAGCAATCCCGGCCGGAATACCGTGGTACGGTTTCGGCCGTTGGATTTACTTTCGTACAGTGCGGTATCAGCCTGACGAATCAACTCTTCTGCATTTACTGCATTGAGCACATGCACCGATGAGCACCCCAGACTTGCGGTTACCGAAAGCTTATGTCCGTCATAATTCACAATTTCATCTGAAATTGCAGTGCGAAGCCGTTCTGCAATCCTCCAGGTCTGCTGACGGTTGGTGTTGGGCAGGAGTACGGTAAACTCTTCTCCTCCGAAACGTGCCGCCACGTCGGTGCGCCTGAGGGTATGATTCAGCGCAGAGGCAATCCGCTGAATCACCATATCACCCGCCAAATGTCCGTAGTTGTCATTGAAATTCTTAAAATGGTCGATGTCCAATACAATCAGCCCCAGTCCAAGTGAGTACTCCTCGGCACTTTCTATCTCCTCATTCAGACGTTTCATGAAAAAGATATGGTTGTACAAATGGGTTTTTGAATCGGTTACTGCACTGAGATAGTGAATGTTATTCTGAATAGAAATTGAGGTGAAATTCATCAGCCTGTCGATGTAATGAATTTCCTCATCGGTATAGTGGCTTTCAAGTATTTTCGAACTGATAAGAATGATTCCATACAAACCGTTCAGCCCCACGATGGGTACGATGATTTCGGGTTCAAAATTCTTGAGCTTATCGGTAATCTCAGGCCTCTGGAACTGGAATTCGAACAGTTCAAAATGAATGGTGCGGGGATATTTTACAAAGAAATCTTCAAAAGGTTCCAGGGACGATAACTCAATGTTGAAATTGTGATTTCGGAGGTTTTTATAACCATAAAAGCGGGGCCTGGCATTTCTGTCCTGAAGAATGAAAATCAGTTTACCGGGGATAAAGTTGTCAGATATACAATCGATCACATAGTCAAGCAGACTTTCCAGATTTGTCTTGGAAAAAATATCCGTTGCCTGTTTCAACAACTGCTCCAGCTCGCTTATCCGCTTTTTATGATTGTCTATTTCGCGGAAAACCCCGATCTGCTGGAGGAGTGTATAGTTTTCGATTACCTTTGGGTTGTTGCCGAATTCTCTGTACATGAGCTATCGCCGGTGGATGATGCTATTCACTGATTAATGGTCGTGATGATGACCGTGCTCATCGTGAACATGACCGTGATCAAGTTCTTCTGCCGTGGCATCCCGAATAGCAAGCACCTCAGCCTGAAAGTGAATATTAACGCCCGCCAGAGGATGGTTCGCGTTAATCACCACCTTATCTTCCTGCACATCTTCGATAAGACAATAGCGGATTTCCCCTCGTACCTCCGCTTCAAATTCCAATCCTTTTTTCAAATCCGTATCGTCTATATTGATATCTTTTTTATTGATGGTGAATACCAGATCATCACTGTATGTACCGAATGCTTTATCCGCAGAGATATGCTCATCCACGGTATCTCCAATGGACTTTCCCTCCAGGCTGGCCTCGATTCCCGGTGCAAGAAACTCCGTGCCGTGGATATAGGGGAGGTTTCCATTCTCATCCGAGCTGTCCAGTACGCTTCCCTGCTCATCGCTCATGGTGTATGAAATTGTGACAACCTTGTGCGTATCAACCTTCATGTTTTTCTCCTTGTTTTTTGAATTCCTTATACCATTTTTCAAATTCGGTACAGTTCACCGGTTTACTGTAGTAAAAACCCTGGGCATCCTTACAGCCGAGGTTTCTGATAAACTCCAGCTGACCCTCGGTTTCAATGCCTTCGGCTATGGTCATAATTCCCAGATTGTTTGCCATACTCACGATAAGACCGCTGATAGTGCGGGCCTTCTCATCATGTTCCACGTTCATGACAAACGAGCGGTCAACCTTCAATCGCTGAATAGGGAGCCTGAGAAGATAGTTTAATGAAGAATAGCCGGTTCCGAAATCATCGATTGAAATGGCAAACCCCACATCATTCAATTCCTCAAGCAGTTTAATGGTTGACTCAACCTCGTTCATCAGGGTGCTTTCGGTAATCTCCAGCTCAAAATAGGAAGACTCAACTTCCTCTTCCCGCAGAATCTGTTTCAGGCTGGGTACAAAATCAGGATCGCTGAATTGTCTTACAGACACATTAATGGCAATTTTGAAATTCAGCATTCCCTTTTCACGCCATTCCCGGGCCTGCCTGCATGATTTGCGAAATACCTGTTTTCCGATATCGATAATGACGCCGGTGGATTCGGCCACAGGGATGAAATGATCCGGCCGGATAATTGTTCCATCGGATTTAATCCAGCGAACCAGACTTTCCACTCCGGTAAGCTTGTTGGTTGTCAGATCTACCTGGGGCTGATAATACACCTCAAACTCATTCCGTGCCAGAGCAGGGTGAAGGTCCTTGGTAATTTCCAGACGCTGCTCGGCGGCCCGGGCCATATCTTCCGAATAGTACATGAAGGAGATCCCGGTGGTATGTTTTGCCATCTTCATTGCCATATCGGCATTTTTCAACACTGAAAAGCTTTGGGCGTGCATGGGTTCAACGGGAGCCAATCCGAGAGTTGCGCCGATGGGGAAGGGGGTGTTTTTTATCACAAACGGCCGGTCGAAGGGCCGAAGCAGATCGTCAGGATTCATCATATCTGCAGGTCCCAGCAGACCAAAGGTATCTCCCCCGATCCTGGCAATCAGAAGATCCCCGGGAAGACTGTTTGCAAGTCGGTCGGCTATGGCCTGGATCAGAAGGTCGCCGTTTTTGTGGCCCAGTGCATTATTCACAGCAGAAAAATTATCAATGTCCAGAACACCAAGCATATAATTTGAATGTTCAGATCCAAGCCTGTTCACTTCAAGGAGAAATTGCGTCCGATTGGGCAGTCGGCTGAGCTGGTCAAAATAGGCATATTGATTGAGCTGGGTGATCAGATTGATATTGTTAAAACCGACCCCAATGCTTACCGCAAAAACTTCTATGAGACTCCTGGCTACCTGGTCAATGGGGCCTGATGTGTCCAGAAACAGACAGCCCCGTTTACCATCGTTTTCAAAAAAAACCGCCACAGAATTTGGCGAAAAAAGGGTGCTCTGCTGATCAATGCAGTGTTCGATTTCTTCTTTCACAGCAGCCTGGGGAATGTCGTTGATGGATGCATTCAGACTCTGGGAATACTTCCCTGTTGCTCCGGAAACGTACATATGGCGGTAATTTCCCCCGTTTCCAAGAGAACGCATTTCAATCACCACCAGACCATGGGGGGAATTAATGTTTAATAATTTTGCAGTGTATTTAATGATGTCTGCGGAGTAGTATTCGTGATCCCGGGTATTGAAAATATGATTTGTCGCCTCGATGATGGTTCGCATGCCTACTTCACCCCGCTTGATCTTATGCACCTGCTGATAACTTCGTACTGCGGTTGTCAATGCGGTGATGAGACGTGTCCGGGTAAGTTCCGATTTCATCCGGTAATCGTTTATATCGTAATTCTGGATAACTTCGAGTTCCGGGGCGTATCCCGGCTGGCCGGTGCGGAGTATGATTCTGGGGGCATCCAGCTGCATTTCGGTGCGAATGGTCTTCGCAAGCTCCAAACCTGAGTTGTCGTACTCCATCACCACATCCAGGAGGATTACTGCGATGTCACTCTCTTGTTCCAGCATGCTCCTGGCTTCTGCAGCGGAGTATGCATGGATGAAATGTAGAGGACGATCGAGAATTCTGATGTCTGAAAGCGCCAGGGACGTGACCTTGTGAACCTGTTCATCATCATCCACAACAAGTATCTTCCACGGCAGACCCTGATCCGAGGGATTTTCATTTTCAGATTTGAATACCAATAGATCATCCATCGATGCAGTCTTAGCTGACAAGAAACATCCTCCTTGAAGCATCATTGACAGTTCTGCCAAATCTCAATATCAGTTTAATAGAAAAGCCGATGAATTACTATGAAATTCTCTCTACTTTGTAACACCGGGCTGTATAACACCAAGCCGTACAACACCGGTCTCTCAGGATGGCTTAGTCATCCGGGGTTATTTCAGATAAAATGGAGTCGATATCTTCCTGATTAACATCATCCTTTCTTTCATACGCCAATTCTTCATTTACACCCCGGAGTTTTGACAACATGCCGAAAATGATCATGAACATAAACTTCACTGCAGCCTTGGGTTTTTTATTGATGCTCTTCAAAAACCCCTGCCGGGTAATTTGAACCAGTGTAACCCGGTCCTGAGCGATAATGCTGGCTGTGCGTTCGGTATTGCTGAACAATCCTGCTTCGCCGAAAATCTCTCCCTGTCCCAGGGTTGTGATGTACACATGTTTCTCGCCGCTGCCGACTTCCACTGAAACATTTCCATCCACCACCAGATAGAGATTCTGGTCAATTTCATGTTCTTCAATTACCGATTCCCCGGTACTGAATTCATATGTGGATGCAAAATCAAGGATGGAGTCGATTTCATCCGCCTGAAGATGAGCGCCCAATGGCGACTCATGCAAAGCTTCACGGATGGATTCATGCGAAAGGTCGATCTTTTTCATATCCATGATTATAGTAGAGAAAAGATGGGAAATCACAATATTTCGGGAAAAATTTATCTATCCGCATCTTCCCCGGGAAGGGTTTTTCTGCTTTCAGCACCCAGCTCTTTCAGTTCCGCAGCCCGCCTGAGCAGATTGCCCTTTCCCCGTGAAAGTTTATTCATGGAGGCCTCCCAGCTTTCACCGGCATCATGAATTTTCGCACCAACCGTCTGAAGATCCCTGAGAAAACCTTCAAACTTATCATGAAGGGCCCCGGCTTTTTCAGCAATAATCCTTGCATTGCGATACTGCCGGTCACCCTTCCACATCTGTTCGATGATTCTCAGAGAAAGATAAAGACTGCCCGGGCTTACCAGCAAGATCCGTTTCTGCAGCGCCGTCTGAAACAGACCGGGCTCAAGGTGGAGGGCAGAAGCCAGCGCTGCCTCCACAGGAACAAACATTAAAATAAAATCCGGACTGCGGATCTCCGGAATTCGTTCATAGGCCTTTGCATCAAGGGATTTCAGATGTCTGCGGATGCTCTCAAGATGTTTTTTTCCATGGGCTTCACGCTCATCTTCGGTAACGGCGTTCAGGCTTCGTTCATAGGAAAGCAGACTTGCCTTGGCATCGATGATCACCATCCGTTCACCCGGCAGCTGGATTACCGCATCCGGGCGGAGTCGGTTGCCGTCTGCACCGCTGAACTCTTTCTGGAGGAAAAACTCCTGTCCCTCTCTCAATCCCGAACTTTCCAGAACTCTTTTCAGAACCAGTTCACCCCAGCTGCCCATGGTTTTATTGCTGCCCTTCAGGGCTTCAGTGAGGTCCCGGGCTTCGCTGCTCATGTGCTGGTTCAGCTCCATGAGCTGCTCAAGTTCTTTTCTCAGAAAACCTCTTTCCTGAGCATCCTGACTGCGAATCTGCTGCAGATGATTCCGGAACTGGCCCAGCTGCTGCTCCAGGGGACGGAGAATACCGCCTAACTGCCGGGTGTTTTCCTCGTGAAGCTGTTTCTGCCGCTGCTCCAGGACTCCCGCCGCGGCGTCTCTGAACTCATTCAGAAGTTCGGCACGGCTTCGTCTGAGCTGTTCCAGTTCTCGGTTGTAATGTTCCGTATCAGCCTGGAGTCTGCTCTTGGCGGCAGCCTTCTCTTCCCGGAGCAAGACATTCTCCTCCCGGAGCGTCTTTACCTCTTTTTGTACATCTGCCCGGGTATTCCGTTTCCACATGACAGCGCCTATGAAAAGACCGGAGAGAAGACCGATGAAGAACACGATGAGAAAAATCAGCAGATTCGTATCGAAACTCATTTAGGGAAACAGAATCTCCAATGTGAACTCGGGGCTGGCCTGGATAACCGCACCTGCATCACCCAATGTATCGGCGTTGGAAAAATCCCAGATGAATTTGGCCCCCAGTTTGGCGAAGCTGAAAAATTCCAGGTATAGCTCGGTCTCCAGCAGTGTGGCGCCATGATAAATTTTATACGGCATTTCTGCGGTCAGATTCCGGTTATCGTAATCCCCTGTTTCGGCATTCCAGCTGCTTTCGTCATCCTTGTAATCCAGGAACATGGGGTTTTCTGCGAACTCATTCTGAAATTCATGACGGATGCGGCTGTTCCAGTAGGTCTTGATAAATTTCCATTCAGGAAGCTGGGAGTACAAGCCGATGGATGCCACGGACTGAAACCGCCGGGTGAACTCGTCGCCTTTCAACTCCAGGGGATCGGCGCTTCGCAGCTCCAGGGGAATCCGTCCGTTTTTCCCCAACCGGTCATACCATCGAATGGAAAACCTGCTGCCTAAATATGCTGAAAACCGGTTTTCCTCCATCCCGGGAGCAATATCGAACAGCGGTTCATCCACAACCAGATCCAGACCGGTGTGATAATATCCGGCAGTCACACCATCCACAGGTGCAAAATCGATACCTTCGGAGCTGTGTCCGGGGTCTATGGATGGATTAAGAAATCCCGGTGCCATGGAGAAAAAGAGCTCTGCTGAATAGCCTTCTCTGATTCCGTGATCGAACGAATCGTTGGGATTTCCATGGAGATCCCAGGAAGCTTCCAGGGTCAACTGGTTGATCAGGTACTGAATTCTGTCGGGTTCGCCGGATAGAAAAATCAGCTGATTTTTTTCCATAACTTCATTTGCATCGGAAAGCATCTGCTCATCACTGAAATTCCGCACATATCTCCCGTCATAGATCAGCCCCATCCTCAACGGCATTTCATTGTTAACCTGAACAGGCAGAACCTGCCGCAGGCCGATCCCCCAGTTGCTGCGCAGCTGGGCGTACTCGCCGGTGAAACTCTGCCCCGCCGCCGTTTCATCCTCAGACGAAAAATCTTTTCGGCTTCCGTAGGTTTCATCCCCAAGCAGGTCCGGATCAATGAGACCGCCGGGTATGCGTGTTTCAGAGTTTCCGGGCAGGCGGTTGTTAATCAGGTTTATGGACTCTTCTGACATGAGAAAGTATTCCCGTTCATCCAGTCCAAGACCGCCTTTAAACAGCAGATGGGTTTGCCCCCCGGGGATGAGATTGAGTCCCTGGTAGTCAAAAATCACCTCGGCACCCGAGGGGATGTGAATACCCGCGGCTTTCAAAAAACCCGGATACCAGGGCACCCGGTCTGCATTATAGAAATAGATATGGTCAAGACTGAACTCCAGCTCGTCAGCTGCTGCAGTTCCAGCCGCCGCAACAAGCAGCAGAGCAAGAATACAAACGAAGCGTTTCATCGACGTTCTCCTTATGTAATGTTCATATCCCGGAGAGGGTGTACATAGTGTATGCGATTTTTCAATGATACGCTACTTCCAGGCCCGGGCATACTGTACGGGGCAGGGATTTTCTGCTCCCAGTTGCTCTGCGGCGTGCTGGGGCCAGTATGGTTCCCTGAGCAGTGCCCGGCCAAGGCTGATAATATCCGCCTGACCATGTTGTAGAATATGTTCAGCCTGATCTGCCTGGGTTATCAGGCCCACCGCTGCACAGTGAATGTCCGAATTTCTGCGGATTTCAGCTGCCATATCAACCTGATATCCCGGAGCAGTTGTCTTCGGCGAGGAACCTGGAAGGATACCTCCGCTTGAAACATGTATAAAATCCACTCCGGTTTCTTTCAATCTGCGTGAAAGCAAAATGCTGTCCGCCAGGGACCAGCCGTTCTCCAGCCAATCTGTGGCGGATATTCTCACGGACAGGATCGCCTGATCTTGAACGACGGTTTTCAATTCGCTTGCCAGCTCCAGGAGAAAGCGCATCCGACCGTCCACATCCCCGCCGTATCCGTCGGCCCGGGAGTTGGAGAGGGGGGAAAGAAAACTGTGGATCAGGTATCCGTGGGCGGCATGAATTTCTATCAGCTTATAGCCTGCACGGACGGCTCGTCTGGCCGCGAGAATAAATGCCGTCTGCACTTCCTGAATATCATCATCAGACATTGAGGCGGGTTTGCGGTGATTGGGAGAATATGGACGGTCATCCGGAGCAATAATGGGCCATCCGCCGGTTTCGTTGGAAAGAGGTCCATACCCTTCGAAGGGGCGGGCCGTCCCCGCTTTTCTGCCGGCATGAGCCAGTTGAATTCCCGGGAGACTGCCGGCCTCTTCGATCTGCTGGGCCAGTGCGCTCAGACCGTGTACATGATCATCAGACCAGATCCCCAGATCCTCGGGAGATATTCTTCCCCGGGGTTCCACTGCAGTGGCCTCGAGAATTACCGCCGCCGCACCGCCGATTGCCCGGCTCACATAGTGACTGTAATGCCATGAGCTCACCATGCCCTGTACGGAGGAATATTGACACATAGGTGCCATGATGATTCTGTTTTTGAGAGTAATCTCCCCCAGTGTGATGGGGGTAAACAAAAGGGGATTCATGGGGGACCTCCTGATATATTGTAATCCAGCGGGGGTGCAAAATCAAAAAATGCAATGTGAGCCCAGGCTCTTTTCTTTGGCGCAGGGGTAAAATCTCCTGCCGGAACACGGTTTATGCCATAAAAAAACCTGCAGGAGTTTACCTGCAGGTTTTCGAAAAAAGAGCGACCGATCGGAATCGAACCGACATCATCAGCTTGGAAGGCTGAGGTAATAGCCATTATACGACGGTCGCTTGGCTCGGCTGTATATGTATAATAGATGGCACCGAACTGTCAACACATTTTCTGAATAAATTTCTTCCGGCTTACTGATTGTGTTATCAGCCAAAATATCCTATGATTCCTGCATGGCATCACGAGGCGAGATATACAGCACCCGCTCAGATTCTGAGCGACGAACCTATTTTTTTAATGTAAAAGAAAACCGCAGAGGCGACCTTTTCCTGAATATTGTTGAAAGCAGTAAGAGGGATGAAGGGGAGAGTTTTGACCGGCACCAGATTATGGTCTATGAAGAAGATATTAAAGGTTTCATGGAAGAGCTGGAAAAAGCGGTCGCCATCGCCCGGAAACGGGAAAGCCTCACCGAAGCTGCTTCCCCCAGAAAATATAAGAAAAAAACTTCCGCAACACATCCTTCTCCCCGGCAGAAGACCTCCGGTAATGGAGAAGCGAAGGCCACGAATCTTCAGCGCAAGAAAGTACTGAAGCTCAAGAAAAAACGGGATCAAGACACGTAATTCGAAATCAAGATACATAATTCGGAGCAGGCATCAGGATACTCTGAAGCTTTTTCTCTGGATTCCTGACGGACCGTAGGTTCGGATTGCCGCTTTGTGGGCTGCCGTGGGGTATCCTTTATGCCCGTCAAATCCGTATTGGGGTTCTTTCCGGTGGTACTCTATCATCCAGCTGTCCCTGGCAACCTTTGCAATAATGGAGGCTGCGCTGATCTCTTCTATGCTGCCGTCTCCCTTGATCACCGCCTGGCAGTCCCCGTGAAGGGAGGGGGAGTAACCTTCAACAGTGGTGAAATCCGGCAGAAACTTGCCGTCAACCCGTATTGCGAACGGCTGAATACAGACGGCGTCTCCGCTGCTGCGCATTAACCCGGCCAGCATCCCAGCAAGGGCACGGTTCATGGCCAGCAGGGTGGCATTGTGAATATTCAACCGGTCAATTTCATCCTGCCATACCCATCCGGTTCCGTGACATTCCGCCTTGTTCCGTATTTCCCGGTCCAGATTGTTACGCCGGGTTTCGCTGAGTTTTTTCGAGTCGGTTAAGCCCTGTATGCCATGGTTCGAACCCAGTATTACTGCGGATGCAACAACGGGACCCGCCAGGGGGCCCCGTCCTACTTCATCTATACCGCAAATCAGGGTATGTGGTGTTGCCTTTGTCACGATACGGTAATTTTCTTTTCCGCTTCCCACAGTCCGTGGATGTTGCAGTAGCTCAATGCCTGAATGGTGCCGGAGGTTTTCAGCTTCACATCAACTGTGACCGCCGGCTCTGTGAGTGCCGACCCTTCATTGGCCCCTTTGGCGGAGGCGCCGTGGGCGGTGAACTGGCTGTCAGCCAACTGAATGGTGAATTTTTCCCCTTCAGGTCTGAAGTACACCTGTATCCAGGAAATAAAATGTTCTGTGGTGTTTGGATGGGGAATTTCCTTGCCAACGCTGGCGCTGATGCTGAACTTTTCCCCGCTCTTTACCGTATCCGGGCTTTCAATCACCGGAGCATGTTTTTCAGCCTTCCAGTCTGCCGTCTGAATTCCGTCCGCTATAGCCATATAGTCTCCTTCACGGTGGTACGCCGCTTTGTGGTTTTTCCCCTCGAATAAGAGGGATTGGTATGCTACTATGATATCAGGAAACGCCGGCGAAGGAAAGGAAACTTGACTATTGCAGTGCGTGGGTGATAATTTCATCCTTCGCGCCGCACATCGGCACCTGTCACAGATAAGTTGCTATCCAACTCAGTGATTGGGTAATCATCTTATATATATCAATTTACAAGCGAGCTAACACGTGTTTCTAAAACGAATAGAGATGTTCGGTTTCAAATCCTTTGCAGATAAAACCGAAATAGAGTTTACCAACGGCATATCCGCCCTGCTGGGGCCCAACGGCTGCGGCAAAAGCAATGTAGTTGACGCCATCAAATGGGTTCTGGGTGAACAGGCTACCAGAAGTCTGCGGGCCGAAAAAATGGAAGACATTATTTTCAACGGCACTGAAGACCGGAAGGCATTGAATGTGGCTGAAGTTACCCTCACGCTGGAAAATGATGAAGATCTGGTTCAGGTGGATGCGCCGGAGCTCAGTGTGAAGCGCAGGCTCTTTCGAAGCGGAGAAAGCGAATATTATCTGAATAATACCCCGGTAAAGCTGAAGGAGTTGAGAGAACTCTTTCTGGATACAGGTATCGGGAAGTCGGCATACTCAATCATGGAGCAGGGAAAGATAGACCAGATACTTTCCACCAAGCCGGAAGAGCGGCGGTACATTTTTGAGGAAGCCGCAAGCATCACCAAATATAAAGTGAAGGGTCAGGAGGCGGAGAGAAAGCTCCGCCGTACCGATGAAAACATCCGCCAGGTTGAAAGCATCCTTTCGGAGGTGAAACGCTCGTATGACAGTCTGGAGAAACAGGCCGGAAAAACAGAGCAGTACCATACACTCAGGGAGCAGCGCTTTGAACTTGAGCGTGATTTGAATCTGCTGAAATTGCGGGATTACTTCGAGAAGAAGGATAAAAAGACCCGAAATCTGGAAGAAGTGGGGAAGGAACGAAACGGAATCAAAACCACCATCGATTCCATTAATGAACACTTGGAAGAAAACCTTGACCAGGTCAATACCATGGAAAACGAGCTGAACGATTCAAACAAACGGCTCTATGGCCTGACCATCGAAAAATCCAACCTTTCCAGTCAGCTCAGCATGATCCATGAACGGGTGCGGGAACTGGAAGATAAAATTCAGCAGGATAAGGCTCAGGAACATGCCATCAACGAAAAGAAGAGCCGCCTGGAGAAAGAGCGGGATGAGAAGCAGAAGCAGATTCAGGATTATACCAAACGTTTGACTGAGGTGGGTGAAAACATTGACGATTTCACCCAGAGCATTAAAACCTCCGAACAGCGGGTAAGTGCCAATGAGAAAGAAGAAAAACGTCTGGAGCTGGAGAACCTGGATTACGATGTGCAGATGTCCAATCTTCAACAGGATCTGCAGCATCTTACCGACGATATTGTACATGAACTTGACGAGCAGCTGAAAAAAACCTCGGAGAACATGGATGAGCAGAAAGAAGCCCGTGAGCTGCTCCTTGAATCGGTGCAGCAGCTTGAAAAGCTGATTTCACGTCAGCGTCAGAATTATGATGATCTGGCGTCCCCGGCGGATCAGGGGGAGGCGATTGCCGGTATTCTCACCAGGGGGCTGGACGAACTGTCGGAAATACACGGCACGATTGCCGAAAGTTTTCAGCGCTACAGCGATGCCGCCCCCAGTTTTATTGAAGATTTTCTGGCACCTGAAGGGATTATCACCAGAAAGCGTGAAATTGATTCCCGGCTACTGGAGCTTAGGAATAATATTGAAAATAATAGAAAGCTGATCACCGGGCTGGCCGAGGAAAACCGTTCTCTTCAGGAGAAAATCCGGGAGTACCGCGGGACCCTTCAGGAATTACTGGTAAATAAAGAACGGATGAAGGGCCAGAAGGATGCGGTGCAAAGCGAAAGCGATGGAATTGATCAGCAGATCAATGAGCTTGATGCCCGGATTCTGGAAAACCGCCAGAAAATCGCCGAAGATGAGGGGCGACTTAAGGGACTGGAAGGAAGAATTACGGAGTTGAAGAAAGATAAAGATGAGCTTCTGAAGCAGGAAAGCAGCCTCCAAAAAGAACTTCAAAACCTTGAGAAGGGAATCTCCAGCCGCAATAAAGATCTGTCCAAAAAGGAAAAAGAGCTTCAGAAGCACATGGACCAGCTCGGCAAAGTCCAGGCTCGTCATGAAACCCTCCAGATCGAGCTTACCGAGATTACCACGGAGATGAAAAACCTCTATACCAACTTCCGCGAACGCTATTCCAGAGATCTCAGCGAGTTTGAAGACAGCATCTATGAAATTCAGCACGATACCAAAACCATCAGAGAGGAAATCGCTTCGGTGAAAGACCGGCTCAAGTCCCTGGGATCGGTGAATCTCATGGCTATTGAAGAATTCGCCGAAGTGAAAGAACGCTTTGATTTTCTGAATGGCCAGCTTGAGGATCTGGAAACCGCCAAGAACGATCTCCAGGAGGTCACCACACAGATCCGGGATGAATCAGCCCGGCTGTTCCTGGAAACCTATGAGCAGATCAAGAAGAATTTTCATTCAATGTTTCGCCGTCTCTTCGGCGGCGGACGGGGCGAACTGAAACTCACCGATCCTGAAAATGTACTGGAGTCCGGTATCGAGATTTTCGCCCAGCCTCCGGGAAAGAAGCTGGAAAACATCACCCTGCTTTCAGGGGGAGAGCGCAGCCTCACCGCAGTGGCCATGCTTTTTGCCACATATATGGTGAAGCCTTCTCCATTCTGTCTGCTGGATGAAATTGATGCCGCCCTTGATGAAAGCAATGTGGGCCGGTTTATCAATATGCTGATGGAGTTTGCCAATACTTCCCAGTTTATTGTAATAACCCATAACAAGAAGACGGTTGCCGGTGCCAGTACGCTGCTTGGAATTACCATGGAAGAATCCGGTGTTTCCAAAGCGGTATCAATCAGGCTGGGAACAGGGGAGACTGATGAAACTGTCCGGGGGTATCTTGACAGGTGACAGACGGTGCCCTCCAGGACCTGTGTCGTGTTCCGTGAGGCGAAGTACATAGAAGGGCCAATACATGGATTTTCGGGAACTTGAAGACTGGAAAAAGCTTCTCATTATAATTGCCGCAGCCTCTGTTCTGGCGGTGCTTCTCACGGTGATATTCGCCCTGGCCGGTTCATCATCCTCCGCAGCGTCCTCAAGGCGAAGCTCTGATGAGGCTGCAGATTCTTCCCGAAACACCGGACCTGTCTTAGAACGGATCGACGAGTTCCGCCTTACTCCCCAGCGGTTTATGTTTCCTCCGGTGGTTGACGAAATATGGTACGGCACATACCAACCCTTACGGGAGCGGAAATTTCAATGGGACATGGAAGAGTTTACCAGGTTCTATTACGATCCCCGTCACATCGGCAGCGAAAATCTCCGTGAGCAAAACCGTGAGCTGATAGAAGGTCTGCTGGAAGAAATTCCTTAGTTTTTCCTTTCCCCCTCCGAAAATATAGATGGGAGGGACAATGAATACACGAAGATCAGCAGGCTGTGCAGTCATTAGTCTTATTTTGATATTTACCGGGTGTGCCACCACCCAACAGGTGGACATGGAGCAGTTTTCTTCAGATATGTCACCGGCGATATCCGCCGACTCTCCGGAGAAACCTGAAGCAGGGATACCCCGGGTAAGCTCTCGAAACCGTGAATCCGGCCTTGAACAGGCAGACCATCCACAAATGCTTCCGATTATCCGCTCCCACGAGTCTGTTTCCCCCGGGGTGGAAGGCTCCATCCGGTCTACAGCGGTCAGCGAACCTGTGTTTTCCGATGCATCCATCTCCCTCCCTCTGCCGGAACTGAAACAATCCCGTACTGAAGACGCTGAAGCCCAGGATGAATACTCCCGGGAAACAAGTCAGGAAAGACCTGATGCAAACGCCGATGCAAACCCGGAAGCAAACCCGGCAATAAATAATGATGAGCCCGGTGAAACAACCCGGGCATCAGAGCAGGGAGAGTTGCCTCTTCCGAATCTAGAGTTGAATACAGAATCGATTGCTGAATTACCCTCTCCCTCCGAACCTGAAGAACCCACACAGGATCCTGTGAACAGGCCGGATTCTGCCGTGACGGTTGAGGAATCGTCCCGGGATAACGCTGCAGCCCCGGGAACCC
The DNA here is from genome assembly GCF_000507245.1 of Salinispira pacifica. GTDB lineage: Bacteria > Spirochaetota > Spirochaetia > DSM-27196 > Salinispiraceae > Salinispira > Salinispira pacifica. Next base: position 1,849,472 of record NC_023035.1, read on the forward strand.
GAAAAATTTCAGTCGGGGTGTCGCCTTCCCGGACCTCTGCCAGCCAGCCCGCAGACTCCAAAGCGTCCGGGGCTTCAGCTCCGGCCGACGGCGGGAAACTGAAACCAATGTGAAGGTGGAAGTGTATCTGGATGACGGTAATCTGGCCCGTGTACCCCTGGAGGGAAGGGGGTGGGTGTTTATCCGCAGCAGCGGAGATGCGGATTTTGTGTCCAAGAACCGGGAGCAGGACCGGGAAGTTTTTATATTTACCGTATCCTCATCCGGGGACCAGGATCTGCTGTTTCAAAGACAGAACCTCACCGACGGCCGGATAGACAGGAAGTTCATGGATATCAGTTTCCTTTCCCCTCCTGAGTCGGATGGATCAGCGAATCAAACGTCAAATCCCCCTGTATCTGAATTGGGTGAAGACGCTTCCGATTCACGAGGGGCAAACCCGGCTGTCCCCGGTGACAACACGGCGGCTCAAAATCCGATGGATGATGCCTCTCTCCCGGGTACGGCTGCCGTGGCAAATACCGGAGAAGCGGATCAGCAGAAAGAGTATCATAGCATGGCGCCGGAGGAACTTGAAAGGCTTGCCCTGGAATTTCTTGCAAATAACGAAAAACGGAAGGCACTTGAGTTGCTGGAGTTGATCTCCAGAAAATACCCGGCATATGATAATATAGACAGAGTGCTTTTTCGCCAGGCCCAGTTACTGGAGGGGCCAGGTCCGGCACGAAATATCAATCGATCTCTTGCCTCCTATCGGGAGCTCATCGATCTTTTTCCCTTCTCCGCCTTTGAACGGGATGCCCGGGAACGGATCAGATACATTGAGCGTAGTTTTATCCGGGTGTTCTGATATCTGACAGTCAATTTCCCTTCTTTTCAGCTCCTTGACATTGAGCTGAACAACAAGTATAAGTAACACTAAATTTTTCTGCGTAAACTCAATCATCCCCTGCAGGGATGATTGAGTGTGCGGAGTTCAGGGGTGAGTATATTGTTTGACAGGTTGTCAACAACATTTTCAGATCTGTTTCGGCAGATGGGCGGAAAGGCCAAGATCAGTGAGAAAAACGTTCAGGATGCAGTTGAGCAGATCAAACTTGCTCTGCTGGAAGCGGACGTTAATCTCAGGGTTGTCCGCCGCTTTGTAAACGCAACCCTGAAAGAGGCCACCGGAGAGCATGTACTCCGATCGGTGAGTCCCGGACAGCAATTTGTGAAAATTGTCCACGACCGGATCGTTCATCTGCTGGGTGATGAGGCTGCCGGACTGAATCTCAAGGGTCCGGATACTACATCCGTGATTCTTCTTCTGGGACTGCAGGGAAGCGGTAAGACCACCACCGCATCCAAGCTTGCGGCCCGGCTGAAAAAAGAAGGGCGCAGACCCCTGCTTGTGGCGGCGGATCTGGTTCGGCCGGCGGCGGTGGATCAGCTTGTGACCTTGGGATCGCAGATTGCCGTGGACGTGCATTCTGAAAAGGGTGCCAAAGATCCGGTAAAGGTTGCCAAAAACGGTCTCAAACGGGGTAAGAAAGAGCTGTACGATACGGTGATTATCGATACCTCGGGACGGATGCATGTGGATGCCGATCTCATGAAAGAGATCAAATCCGTGTTTCAGGCAGTGAAGCCCGACGAAACCCTGATGGTTGCCGATGCCATGACGGGACAGCATGCGGTGGATATAGCCAAGAGTTTCGATGAAACAGTTGAACTCAGCGGAGTCATCCTGAGTAAATTCGACTCCGATACCCGGGGCGGTGCGGCATTATCCCTGAAATCCATAACCGGTAAAGCCATTAAATTTATCGGGGTGGGTGAAAAATCCGATGATCTGGAACCTTTTGTTCCCGAGAGAATAGCCAGCCGGATTCTCGGAATGGGGGATGTGGTTTCCCTGGTGGAGAAAGCCCAGGAGACCATTGACGAACAGGAAGCTGTCGATCTGCAGAAAAAGATGGCTTCCAAGAATTTCACCCTGGAAGATTATCTGGATCAGTTTTCCCGTATGCGGAAAATGGGCGGCCTTGAAAAAATCATGGATATGATGCCGGGCATGCAGGGGCAGATGGAGATGGATGAGAATCAGCAGAAAATGATTGCTCATCAGGAAGCGATTATTCTCTCCATGACGCCCAAAGAACGGCAGAATCATTTTATGATCGGACCGGGGCGCCGGAAACGGATTGCCAAGGGCAGCGGAACATCGGTGCACCAGGTGAATAAGTTGATAAAGGACTTTGACAAAATGCGGCAAATGATGAAAAAGGCCGCAAAAAATAAGAAGTATCAGCAGCAAATGATGAAGCAGTTGGGTGTGTAGAGGACCCTCCCTCTCGCGGCAGCATCCATGGGAACTCCCATGCTTTATACGCTGTGTAAAATTGAAATTGACCTGTTGAAATGGTACAGGATAGATCAGGAGGATATCCGTGAGTGTGAAAATTCGATTGAAACGATTTGGTTCCAAAAGACGTCCCTATTACCGCATAGTGGTAATGGACTCAAGAACTGCCCGTGACGGGCGGGCCATTGAAGAGCTGGGCTTCTACCATCCCATTGAGTTGGAAGAAAAGCAGCTGGAGATCAATGAAGAAAAAATCCGTCAGTGGCTGGATAAGGGAGCACGTCCTTCTCCTACTGTCCGGAAGCTTTTGAATAAGAAAAACTTTCATCTTAAGTAGTCTCTCACTTGAATTCCTGAAGGAGGAGAGATGCTGATGGAACGAGATTTTGTAGAATATGTAGCCAAGTCTCTGGTGGATGAGCCGGATAACGTTGAAGTAAATGTTATTGAGGGTGAAAAATCCACCATTCTTGAACTCCGTGTTGCGGCGGATGATATCGGAAAGGTAATCGGGAAGAACGGCCGAATTGCGAAGGCAGTTCGCACTCTTCTTAACGCCACCGCATCCAAGACCGGTAAACGGGTGGTTCTGGAAATTCTGGACTGATGACAGATGATCGCCTGATAATCGGCAGGATTCTGGCCCCCCACGGAGTGCGGGGTGAGATGAAAGTACAGAGTTTGTCCGGTGAGGATGCGCATTTCAAAGCCCTTTCCCGGGTCTGGCTGAAAAAATCAGGCCGGGAATTTGAAATGAAGGTGCGGGGTGTGAGAGGGGCGTTGCCTAATCTCATTATCGCATTTGAAAACGTGGATTCGCCGGAGGAAGCGGGAAAATTCCGCGGGGCCGAGGTGCTGGCTGAGAGAGATCAGGCTGCAATACGGAAAGACGGCGAGTTTTACTATGCCGATCTCACAGGTTGTATGATCGTCTATAATTCTGTTGAAATGGCAGAAGTGAAATCAGTCTGGGACAACGGCAACTGCCATATGTTCGAGTGTGAACTGAAGGACGGAGGGGTGGTTCAAATCCCTTTTCAGAATCAGTTCATTGGCGACGTTGACACGGATCGGAAGCAAATAGAACTGCTTGTGGATTGGATTCTTGAATGAAACTGAAAATTCTGACATTATTCCCTGAAATTATCCAGGGATTCTTTCAGAGTTCAATCATGGCCAAGGCGGTTGAACGTGGAATAATTGATTACCAGGTGATCAATTTCCGGGAGTATGCAGCGGATAAACACCGAACTGCGGATTCCTACCCCTACGGGGGCGGAGCCGGGATGGTGTTGAAATGCGAACCCATTGCTGCAGCTCTGGACGCGATTTCCAGTTCTGACCAGTCCGCCGCCAGGAGAATTGTGTACCCCAGCCCGTCTGGAACACAGTTCACTCAGGCAAAAGCCCTGGAACTTTCACAGATGGATGAACTTGTGTTTATCTGTGGACGATACGAAGGATTAGATCAGCGTATTATAGAAGAATATGTTGATGATGAAATTTCAGTGGGTGATTACGTACTCTCGTCCGGAGAGATTGGGAGTCTGGTGATCATTGATGCCGTATACCGGCTTCTTGACGGAGTAATCAACAGCGAATCGCTGCTGGAGGAAAGTCATGAAGACGGTGTGCTGGAGTATCCCCACTACACCCGTCCTGAGGAATTCAGGGGCAGAACTGTCCCCCCGGTTCTTCTTTCAGGACATCATGAAAAGATCCGCAAATGGCGGCGGAAGCAGGGGCTGAAAAAGACTCTGCGAAATCGCCCGGATCTTCTGGAGAACCGGAAATTATCAAAGGAAGACGAAAAGCTTCTTTCTGAAATAGAGCAGGAGGATGATCATGGATCTGATTAAAGCAATTGAGAGCGAACAAATTCGTGATGTTGCGGAATTCCATATCGGTGATACGGTAAAAGTACATTACCGAATTGTTGAAGGAAAGACTGAACGTACACAGGTATACGAAGGCACGGTTATCGCCCGGAACAACTCCGGTGCATCTGAGACCTTCACTGTGCGGAAGATGTCCTACGGTGTGGGAGTAGAGCGGGTATTTCCCGTGAATTCCCCGAGAATCGAAAAGATTGAGATGGCCCGTCGGGGACGTGTTCGCCGTTCCAAGCTGTATTATCTCCGCAGCCGCAGAGGTAAGGCCGCCAAGGTACGGGAACTTATCCGCAAAAAGTCCGCAGCCAAGGAAGCCTAAGGGGGAATCCCCATGGCCACCGCTGCAGGCGGTTTGCCGCCGAACAATCAGTTTTCTCAAACAGTATTTACTGTTACGGCCAGGATATCTCCTGGCCTTTTTCGTTTAAATCTGGACGGGAAGGGGATAACCGCCCGTACCGCCCTGGATCTTACCCCGGGCAAACAGTATGAGGGAAAAATCAGGCAGATCGGTCCTGAAACTGTTCTCCAGATTCAGCGAACATCTTCCGATGCCTCGGGAGTTCCCCATCTTATTCAGCAGTACCGTGAACAGGCGGGGGTTCCGGACGATATGCTCAGCCGTCTTATTCTCGGACAAATGGTACAACAGCAGCGTCCCTTCCAGGCAGGAGCTTTCAGGCAACTGTATCTGCAACTCCAGTGGCTGTACCCTCAACTGGCTCGGCCGAATGAGCAGCGGGCAGAACATCCCTCTTCACCCGTACCCTCAACAAAGCTGCTTGAAGCAGCCAGGTTTTTAAGCATTCTTCAGGACAAGGGCCTCAGCTTCAGCGATGATCAGCTGCGGCTTTTTCTTCGGGGAATGGGAGTGTTGCCCGGGACCGTGAAAGATGCGGGTGCCGGCGGGGACAGGTTCCTCCATAACTCCGGGGGCGGAACCGATGATCATGCAGGTGAAGAGCATTCCGGGAGCAATTCCCATCAAAGACGCAACCCCGGTGATGAAGGAAATAAACGGCATAAGAACCGTCAAGAAGAGCTGTGGTCCCTGATTCAGCGTTTCAATGCAGCCGCTGCGGCTGATTCCGGAAGCAGTTCGGGGGCGAAGAAAAATGCATCCTGGATCCTTGTTCCCCTGGCACATCGGGAAAGTCCTGAACAGCAGGGATTCCTGCGATATAATTCTGCGGATGAAGAGGAGGCCGTGAGCGTACGGGTGGGGGAATGGTTTTTCGCATGGTATGAAAAAGATCGGGGCGTGATGTATTATCAGGCTCCCCGAAATTCTGCATCTTCTGTTAAGAGTCAATTGAAAAAAATCCTCAAAGGATTTACCTTTAATGAGGTGATGGAATTATCAGAGCTTATGGATTCTGACGGTTTTTCACTCAGCAGCGGAACGGATAATATTCTGATCCGAAACGACCAAGGATAGCGCAAATTCAGTTTCAGGGGGATCTGGTAGCATGTATCATGATTTGCGGCCCCTACCCGGAAAATCTCCGGAATCTGCGGAGAAACGCCAGGCAGTGGCTCTCTACTACCGCAGGGATTTACCCGCTCCTCTGATTCTTGCCCGGGGAACCGGCTTTCTTGCAGAACAAATCCTGGCCTCAGCTGAAATGGCTGAGGTGCCGATAATTAAAGACAGAACCGCTTCCGGAATGCTCATACAGCTGGATGTCGGGCAGATCATACCGGAGAGTTGTTATGAAATTGCAGCTGAATTATTTCGGTTTGTGCAAAATATAGAAACAAAGGGTCATTGATGAAGGAAATTTCCGTAGATAGTCTTGAAGCCGGCATGAAGTTTACTGAACCGCTCTATATGGATGCTGATAATATCATTGTTCCGGGTAAAGTTCCGCTTAAGGAAAAAGACATTCAGCGGCTGAAGCGCTGGAAAATCAATGTTGTTCAGACAGAGGGCGAGATCATCAGTGAGGAAGAGGATGAACCCAAAGGTTTCCAGGGAATGATCCAGATGGCCTTTACGTCTCCCTCACAAAAAGAGGTGACAAAGTATTATTCCCGTTATACTCAAAAATACGCCGAGTTCATGAACGATATCGAGGCCCGCACACCTCCCGACAGCATTGATATTAAGGATCTTATTGATAAGATCATGGAACTTCTTCATGAACATAAAGAAGATGTAATTCAGTACATTCTCTACGGCAAACAGGGAGAGTCAAATTCTGCGGAAAATGCGGTAAATGCCACGATTTTATCAATCCTGATAGGACAGGAGATGAACCTGGTATCCCATAAAATCCACCAGCTTGCGGCCAGTGCCCTGCTGAGAGATTGCGGAATGCTGCGAATACCCGATGAGATCAGGAATAAAAAGGGAAAGCTCAGCAGCGATGAGCTTCAGCAGATCCGCACTCATCCTGTTCATTCCTACCGCATCATAACCAAGGAAATCGGGTTCTCCGAAGATGTGGGTATTCCCGCCATGCAGCATCAGGAACGCTGGGACGGTCACGGCTATCCGAAGAATCTCAAAGGAAATGCCATCTCCCTCCATGCCAGGATCATTTCCGTGGCAGATGCCTTCGAAGCCATGGTGAGCGAAAGACCCCACAGAAACGCAATGATCGGGTACACCGCCATGCGCACCATTCTCAGTGATAACGGTCGGCGATTCGATCCGGATATTCTGAAAATATTCATCCGCACCCTGGGCATATACCCGATAGGCTCAATTGTCCTGTTGAACAATTCCTGCATAGGAAGAGTGGTTAAGCATAAGCCGGATGCCCCCCTTCGCCCCCGAATCAAGGTGATGATCGATGAAGAGGGAACCACCCACTTTCAGGATGACGGTGAAATTATCGATCTTGCCGAATCCACCAAAATATTCATTGCCAAGGCGGTTGATCCCAAGACGGTGCAGGAAAAAAGCTGACTCACCCTGTGCAGCGGCAATCAGCTTCTCTTTTTTTCCGGTATTACACTATGAATGGGTGTTCTCAGGACGCAAGTTAGATCTACAGCCGCTATAGGTATTCTCGGTGAGCGTATGTGCGCAGAATTTCTTATTGGCCGTGGCTGGAAAATTCTTGAAAGAAACATCAACTCTCCATGGGGGGAGGTCGATATTATATGTGAGAGGCAAGGATGCCTCTGGGCGGTTGAAGTCAAAACCCGATGGTGTTTTGATGACCACTGGATGCCTGGAATCGTAAGCTGCGGTCAGCTGCGGCGTATACAACGAAGTCTTGAATGGTATGCAAGGGAGTGCAGATCCTCAGACTTTTCTCAACTTCAGGTGTGTCTGGCGCTTATCATTATATCCAAGGGAAAAATCCAATTCTTTTCAACTGCTCCTTAAGGAATAGGAAGATCATGGAAGATCGAATTGTCTTTAAGGACCGGGATGTACGGCTGGAAATTCTCAAAGAGAAAATCCGGGATCCAATGTATCTCCAGTATGCGGTGCAGAAAATTGCGGGAAATCTCACCGAAGAATACTACAGTCGTACTCAGCAGAATGAGACCCAGTCCAAATAATACCCCTATGCCCATGGGGGCATGTTAAAATCGTTTTTGAATCTCAATACCGGCGATCAGTTCAGCCAGCGATAAGGCTGCATATTTCTGTCGTCGGCTGGTTCCTCTTTCCATTACCCCGAGTATCTGCTCGAATAATTCCTCGCTCTTCATGGACCAGGTTCTCTCATGCATTGAACGTACGGCAGCAAGAATACTGTCGATCAGGGCTCCGTCACGATGGCGCAGAAGGGCGCTTCGTAGATGCCGGGTGAAGTATTCGCTTCGCAGTTCATTAAACGGCGGGGCGATTTCTTCATATACCCTGAACAGCTGCCTCAGCACTGCGGGATCTTGCTCCATTTCGAGAATGTCGTCTGCGGCGCTGAGGCTGTATTCGCCTCCGATAAACTCAAGAATTTGAACCGCCTGGCTGCGCTGTTGCACGTCTGCTCCATGGGCTGTGGAACCTGCTGAGACCCGGCTGAAGGGGCTGAGAGCGATCCGTTTTATCAGCGAGATACTTATCCTGTCGCCGGCGCTGATAAAGCCTTCTGAGGCCTGTTCGGCAAGATAGTTCAGGGCCTGTTCATACATGGGGGCATTATTCCGGGAAATGTCTGTGGCAGCATCCAGCCACATCACCTCTTCACGGGACAACTGGGGAACCTCCAGGGGAATCCATTGAATATTCTCCACCTGAGCGTGGAGGCCAACTGCTGATGCCAACAGGAGTAACGTGACCATAGGCCTGAGAAAAAGGCTGAAAGTATGGCGTTGCCGGAATGACCGACATGCAGGGGAGGGTGCCTGGTTGGAACGTCTTGACGGCTGCCGCCGGATGAGGATTTTCCGCATTATGTGTAAATAGTACTATGCAAACATTTTCTTGACCATAGTGGCCTTTGAACCTATGATTAGCGGGTATGAAAAAGGCGCTATTCCCCGGGTCATTCGATCCGCCGACACATGGACATCTGAACATTATTCACAGGGCCATGGAAGTATTTGACGAAATTCATGTGGTTATTGCGGTGAATCCTCAAAAAAACTATGCCTTCACCGCTGAAGAGCGATTCGAGATGATTAAAACCCTCACCGAAGATTTCGAAAACGTATACGTTCATTTGTGGGACAGACTGATCGTGGACTTTGCTGACAAAATCGGGGCAAAGGTGCTGCTCAGGGGGGTACGGGCCCTGGCGGATTTTAATTATGAGTTTGAACTGTCCATGATGAATAAGGGCTTGAATTCCCGGGTTGAGACGCTGTTCATGCCCACCGACCCCCAGTATTTTGTCCTTCGCTCATCGGCAATCCGCGAACTTGTGAGACTGGGGGGCGATATTACCTCCATGGTTCCAGGACCCATCATCAACCAGGTTACCGAACGTTTCTCAGGATAAAATTCCTGAATCTAATTCGATTATTTGCTGTTTTTGTATTTACATGATGCCCCTTTTCAGGGTAAATTGAACATCGTTCAAGTTAGCTTGACAAAAGGTACGCCATCATGTAAGTTCTCATGAATTAAATAATAAGTGAGGATGAGTTACTATGGCTGTACCCAAGAAACGGGCATCAAAGGCCAGGACACGCAGGCATCATTCAATCAACCGGAAGCTTACGGTTGCGAATCTCGTTGAATGCGATAACTGCGGCGCCAAAAAGATGCCTCATCGTGTATGTCCTAAATGCGGTTTTTACCGAGGCAAACAAGTTATTGAACCGGATACACTTTCCTAAACCGTGAATCCGGTTACAAGATTGCGCTGACCCCCGGAAATCATTCTGATTCGCCGGGGCCGGCATGATCAAAGCAACTATTATGGAGGGTTCCATGGACGAACTGTTCGAGAAGATGAAAAAACTCATTGCGGATAAGCTGGAAGTAGAAGAAAGCAAGATTACACCAGAATCTTCCTTTCGGCAGGATCTTGGTGCTGACAGTCTCGATACATACGAGCTGGTATACGCCATCGAAGAAGAGATGGGAATTACCATCCCCGATGAGAAAGCAAACGAATTCGAAACCGTAAAAGACGCTCTTGATTTTATCCAGTCACAGCAGAATGGCTGAGAGTGATCTTTCCCAAAGACGGTGAGGCTCAGCGGGCTCCGCTGATTTCGCCGGAACGGAAAAAAGAACTGCAGCTGTTTGAAAAACATGCTGGAACAAGGTTCAGGAGACAAGATCTTCTGAACCTTGCTTTTTCTCACCGCTCCTACGCGAATGAAAGCCGGTCCGATGTTGCCAATAACGAGAAGCTCGAATTCCTTGGGGATTCGGTTCTCGGGCTTGTCGTAGCTGAATATCTTTATCAGCTGCTGCCTGAAGAGGAAGAGGGGCGGCTGGCAAAGATAAAATCCTTTGTGGTTTCAGAAGACAGCCTGGCGGATATCGCACGGTATCTGAAGATCGATAATTTTATTCTAATCGGAAAAGGCGAGGAATACTCCGGCGGGCGCTCCAAGAAAGCGATCCTGGCGGATGCTCTGGAAGCCGTTATCGGCGCGCTTTTTCTTGATTCAGGGTTTAAATCAGCCAAGAAGTTTATTCTCAAGTACTTTGTTCCCGAGATTAACAAGGTTCTGGAAAATAAACATCGCAAGGATTATAAAACCCTTCTTCAGGAATATCTGCAGAAACACCATAAAGTGTACCCCAGGTATCAGCTGGTGAAAAAGACAGGCCCCGACCATGCAAAGGTATTCTGGATGGAAGTCCAGGTTCTGGAGGAAAATTTCGGCCCCGGAAAGGGCAGGAACAAAAAGGAAGCCGAACAAAAGGCTGCAGAACTTGCGTACAGACATTTTCATCCGGATACCTGATTCCTCATTATCTCTCAAAAAGTGACTGGATACGGGCGTTGTTTCAACGGAACTCTGCATGCATTACCCATGCATCTGAGGGTTCCGTTGATTCCCATTGTTCAGGTATCTTCCTTCAGAGGCAGGATTCTCTCCCTGTAGTAGTTCGATGCCAGAGTAAGCAGTTTCTTCCGGGAATTCATGGATGGGTCATCAAGTACCGCCTCCAGTAAAAACAGCAAAACCTTTTTCATCTCTCTGGATTTCGGGATTCCCGCATCTTCGTGAAGTATATTCCCGTTGATGTCCAGATCACCGATGGTAAGGGCGGACTGTTGCTGCAGCAGCCTTCCCACTCTGTCCCGCAGTTCATTCAGCCAGGGTATTACCGGAGCCTGAAGGGGATTCCCGTTCTGTTGCTGGTCATGGAAGGGACCCGTTTTGCCGGCAATATCGGAATTTTTCAAATCAAGCAGATCAAGAATATCATCACGGCCAACCCGGCTGACAAAACGTCTCACGGCTTTATCTGAATCCTTCCCGCGGACCTGAAACATGTGATGCATTATCAGGTGATGCACCTTCTTTTCGAATGCTCTGGGGTATTTCAGTCTGTTGCAGATTTCGCTGGCCATCTGTGCAGAGTGCTTCTCATGAGCAGGATAGCTGATTTCGCCGTCGGCTGATTCACTGCGGGTTTCCGTCTTTCCGATATCGTGGAGGAGGGCAGCAAGGCGAACTTCAAGGCTGTGGAGGGGGGCATAATCGCAGCAGCAGAGCAGGTGGTCAAAAAGATCCCGGTTTTCGGGCATGCTGTCCTGGGAAAATCCCCGGCAGCTGTGCAGTTCCGGGAGAAAGAGTTGAAGTACTCCCAGATCATCGGCAATCGCCAGTCCCCTGCTGGGTCTTGGTGAAAAGAGGATTTTGTTGAACTCGTCCCGGATCCGTTCCACAGAAACCTGCTTCATGAATTCAAGGCGGGAACGCATCCCTCATAGGTCACCTGTTCAATGCTGAAGTTCAACCCGGAGGCGAAACGAATTCCGCGAATTATCCGCAAGCCGTCTTCAGAAAATCTGAGAAGAGGATCACCCACGGTTCTGATAATCCCGCTTTTCAGGTCCTTTTTCCCCCCGTGGGGGTCCAGAAGCTGATGGGTCTGGAGGTTATAGGCCATGGCATTGATGGTAAAATCTCTTCGTTTCAGATCCTCATGGATATTTCCCGTATATTCCACACTGTCAGGTCTTCGGGCGTCGCTGTAGCTTCCGTCAATACGGTATGTTGTTACTTCATAGCTCTCACCCTTGAAACGAATGGTTACCGTTCCATGCTGAATTCCTGTGGGAATTACATGATGAAACAATTTCATGATTTCCTGGGGCTGAGCGTCGCTGGCAAGATCCCAATCCATGGGCGGACGGCCGAGAACAATATTTCTTACTGCTCCGCCCACCAGATATAACTCATGCCCTGCGGCCCGGAATATCCGTTCAATGCTGTATAGATTTTTCGGTATAAACGTTTTCACGATAGGAATAATACATAAAAAAACCGGTCCCATAAAGCCGGGGACCGGTTTTCCTGAATTCCTTCGGTAGAAAATTACTGAAGGAGCTGGAGAACACTCTGGTTCTTCTGGTTCGCCTGGGCAAGCATGGCCTGTGAGCTCTGGGTAAGAATCTGGTTCTTAACAAACTCGACCATTTCACCTGCCATATCCGTATCGCGGATCCGGCTTTCGGCAGCCTGCAGGTTTTCAGCACCGATGGTGATACCCTGCCGGGCCATTTCAAGACGGTTCTGATACGCACCAAGGTCGGCTCTTTGCTTGTTGACCTTCTTCATCGCGGTATCCACCATTCCGATTACGTTATTTGCTGCATCGGGGTTGGATATGCTGATGAAGCTTGCGCTGTGGGGCAGACCGGCTGTGCTCTGAAGTCCAAGACCCTGTGCGGTCATGGTACCGATGTACACACGTTCACGCTGATCCATGTTGGCGCCGATATGGAACCACATGCTGGCGGTTACGGCGTTCACGCCGGTTTCCTGTGCAAAACGACCGGTAAGGAGGTTCATGCCGTTAAACTGAGCATGACTCGCAACCCGGTTGATTTCGTCAACCAGCTGGCTCACCTCAACCTGAATCTGCATACGGTCCTCTGCGCTGTACACACCGTTGGATGACTGAACAGCCAGTTCACGTACCCGCTGGAGAATATCGCCTGTTTCCTGGAGATATCCTTCTGTGGTCTGGATAAGAGAGATGCCGTCCGCTGCATTCCGGTCAGCCTGATTCAAACCGCGGATCTGCGCCCGCATTTTTTCAGAAACGGCCAGTCCGGAGGCATCGTCGCCCGCCCGGTTAATGCGTTCACCAGAAGAAAGTTTCTCGATATTCTTTTCCATATCGATGTTGTTAAACTTGTTCTGACGATGAGCGAACATAGCACTCATGTTGTGATTGATAATCATACAATCCTCCGTGATTGTTGTTTATCACTTCCCCAAAAGGAAGCGTGGAACCGACATCCTTGTCGGTATTTCCTGATTAGATGTTCGGCAGATGAAGAGATCACTAAAGCAGTTTCGGAAAAAAAGTATAAATTATTGCCGGAGGTGAAAAATCTACAAGGATGTTCATGATTTCCCGTTGGAGATGCAGGTACCTGTACTTCATGTAATACCATACGTATACTGAGGAATACGATTTATATTTCAGCGGAATACGCCGGAGGTTTGGATGGACAGCAGTCTGATTATAACAGGAGGATCATCACCGCCGGTGGAGGTGTTGCAGTTTCTCGGTACTCGCTTTCGGATATGTGTGGCTGCTGACAGCGGAGCTGATACGGCTCTGGCAGCCGGTATCCGGCCTGATTATTTTTTGGGTGATATGGATTCTGTCTCCAGCGAGCATCTTGAGCAGATAACAGGCTGGGATATCAGCGTTTCCGAATTTGACAAAGATAAAGATTACTCTGATTCAGAGCTCGCACTGAGGAAAGCGAAGACGCTATGGGCTCCCGGGGAATTTATCGCAATGGCCGGAGGCGGGGGAGGGCGTATTGATCATCTCATGGCGAATATTCGTCTTTTCGATACGGATATCTATCCGGATTACTGGATCACGGCTGATTCGGAAGTTTTCCCTCTTGTCTCGGACCAGGAGCTGAATATTCCCCGGGGAAGCACTGTTTCAATCCTTCCGGTTGGCAGGGGGCCATGGAAAATGGAAAGCACCGGCCTGAAATGGAATTTGAACGATATCCGGTGGAGCCCCGGCCAGATCAGTTTGAGTAATTCCACGATTTTCTCTACAATTCAGCTATCTGTGCTTGAAGGACGCTTTCTATTTATCCGTCCGCTGCCGCAGGAAGAGTATTGGGTCAAAGACGCTGCTGACTTCCTGCTGCTGGATCAGTGCATACACATATGGAGAAGCAATGGCCGCACACACAGTTAGAGAATTAGCCCAGGCTCTTCCGGAGGGTGAAAGAAGGGTGCTTCTTTCACGAATTCAGAAAAGTCTCCAATTAAATTCTGACAGCGAATCTTCCATTTATCACGGCAAGTCGGATAGTAATGATCAGGCTGCACGGATCCAGGCGGATATTCGCAAACTCGGACTTTGGCAGAGAATAGTTCTCTTTTTTAAAAAACTCTTTTCTTCCAGAACTGAACAGGAATTGTTCATGAGCATGAAAGTCGATCAGCTTTTCAAGAGGCTGCAGAACAAGGGGCACCATCTGGTACAGTTTGAAGGGCGTTGGCTCGAGCCTGCTTTCGCAGAGCTGGTCTATGCCCTGTATATCCAGATTCTCCCGCTGATCAATGTATTCCGGCGGTTCTGGAAGGCACCGGATAAACTCCAGGGGCTGGTCGAATTTATTCTTGAACGGCGTGTTCCCAATGCCAAGTCAAGCATATTCCGTTTCATGACATTTCAGGAGCTGCAGGATTATTTTGAGAAATTTGAAAGCAAGGAATCCCTGAAGAGGGAGCTGCTGAAACGGATTGAAATTTATCTGGAAAATATTCCTCCTGAAGTATTCAGGGAGATCGAGGACGGCATTTTTCCGCTGTACTACTATAAAGAACTGGTGCTGTTCGATTTCACCCGTTTTTTTAACGCATTTCAGGTTGATATTCATTCCGCAGTTTCAGGGGGGAGGATTGAATTTCATGCGGCAAAGGCCGATCCCATGCTGGAACAGCTGGAGCATCTGTATTACGCCCTGTATGCCGCCCGCAGGGCTCAGGCCGTGAGCAGTATGCATGAAGAGGTCTTCATCTATTTCTCATCAGTTGAAGAAGACGGATCGGGCGGGCGTCCCGAAGCTCCTGCGGATATGCCGGACAGTCCCTTTGAAAACGAAATGGACCCTCCGGAAAGCTCGGCGTCTGAAACCGGTTTCCGGGAAACCGGAGGGGAACCTCCGTCGTCAATGGATTTTCAGGGCAGTTCCGGCGGCGTAGCCCAGAAGAAGCTCTTCAAGGAAATCGCCGGGGCCGTGGAACAGTTCTGGCAAAAGGCTCAGTTGGGAAATATCATCAGATTCTTCCGCAAAAACCCCTATTACCGCTTCATCGCATATGCTCCGAATCTTAACATTCAGGAATTTTATCTTTCCGCACTTAGATTGAAAGTCCTCAGCGAACTGGACGAACAGTTTTCCAATGTACGCCGGGAGGTTATCAGAAAGAAAAAAGAACGGATATTCCCCCATAATATGCAGGATTTTGAATTCTACCGCCGCTCGGTCATTTCATCTTCAAATGTAAAGCTGCCGGTATTCAGATATGTGGACAGCATAGCCACTCTGTATCATTTTCTGGTGTACCGCTTTGAACGGGTGCATCTGGAAGCTCTGAGGGTACTGGCCCGGATTCTTCCAGAGAGATTCAGAGACTACGGTTCCCGTCTCATTCTTTCCATAGCAGCACTGGAAGATCTTCTGGAATCAATCCGAACCTTCGATTACAGCTTTTCCCCTTTGTCGGATGAAGGAAAAAGCTTTTACCGCCTGAGATACGCGGCGGAGAAGGATTTAACCCAGCTGAAGTCCTACCGTGTGGTAGTTGCTCAGAAGGATAAGGAAGTAAAGGGATACCTGGACAAGGGTGTTGATCAGCTTCATACCCTGGAACAGCTTATGGATAAGATCCATGATGCCCAGCTTGAGAATCTGAATGACAGGTTCCAGTCTCTCAGTTCTTCCGGCAGCGGACATTTGCGTAAACGGCTTGAGACGATGATGAACGAAGTAAAATCGATTCAGAAAATATTATTCTACGAGCGGCAGCTGGAGGAAGAAGCCCACATTTAATGGCCATTGGGTTAAATAATACTGGCCATTGGCTTCAATAGCTCGTGTGGTCGGCTAAAAAATCAGTCGGTTTGCGCTATTCTAATCCGTACTTCTTCTGATTTTTCAGCTCTCGAATCCTGCTGCAGGTGTCGTACGGAGATTCAATGAGCACCCTTCGGCCTGCAATCAGGT
This sequence comes from Salinispira pacifica, assembly GCF_000507245.1. Classification (GTDB taxonomy): domain Bacteria; phylum Spirochaetota; class Spirochaetia; order DSM-27196; family Salinispiraceae; genus Salinispira; species Salinispira pacifica. The sequence continues at coordinate 1,865,527 of NC_023035.1, forward strand.
CGGCTATTCCCACCTCCCGTTCATATCTGGGGATGATATGGAGATGAAGGTGGTCTATTGAACCGCCGGCCACGGTACCCATGTTGTAGCCGATGTTATAGCCTGCGGGGGATTGCAGATCATCCAGGAGATCAAGGAAGGATGATTGTATTGCTTCCAGTTCCCGGTTTTCCTGGGCTTTCAGCTCCCGTATATCAACAACATGCCGCCGGGGATAGATGAGAATGTGTCCGGGATTATACGGATACAGATTCACGCTTACTAAAAAATGCTCCCCCCGATGCACGGTAAGATCCACCAGGGATTCTTCACCGTCCCTGAGACCGCAAAGAATACATCCGTTATATTTGGGACCTCGTACGTAATCCAGCTTATCGAAGTTGAGAAAATATCCCCCCATCTACTGTGGTCCTCCCGCAGGAGTTGAAACCCCGCCAAGCACTTCCTGAAACATGGGTGCAAGTCCAAGAGGATCGTTGCCTGAACTGGCAACCAAGGAAAGATATTCCATGAGACTGGGGTGGGTATCCAGCAGATCTCCAAGTTCTTCCAGACTCTCTTTTCTTGCCTGGCTGATAAGCTGGATTCTGGCGATATCTCCCGCAGCCTGCTCCCGTGCCAGATTTTCCGCAGAAGCTATGCTTCTGTATCGTTCCCTGGCGGCAGCGTATACTTCCATATCCGGCAGTTCCAGATCATGAATCCGAAAGCTTACCAGTCGGATTTCCGGTATATCTTCCTGAATTTTCTCTGCAAGCATTTCCTGAAGCTCCGCATTTTCCAGAAGAATATCGGTAAGCCAGGGAGAATCCTCACCTTCCGGGCTGCTGCCGGAAGCAGGGGGGTCGTCTCCGTCTTCCGGTGCACCGCCCCCGGTAACTGAGACAGAGTCCTGGAGTATATCCGCAATGTACTGGGGAAATTTCCCTTCAATGGCTGACTCAAGCTGGGCGGTATATGCTTCCACTCCTTCGGGTCTCAGACCCGATTCCTCTGCAAGCCGGGGAAGCATATCGGGTTTAAGCTCAAAACTCAGCGTACTCTCAAAGCTGTACTGGAACGAAGGTTCCCTGGGCATCAGTTCGCTGTAGAGATCTGCCGCCGGAAGAGCGCCGCGGTGACCGGCTTCCAGAGAAATGATGCGCCGGGGAAAATGATATCGGCTGAGCATGGTGGGAAACACTCCCTCCCAGCGCCAGACAAAGGTACCGGGGTACACGGTTTCCTGTTCCCAGCCCCGGGCTTTGGTGAATAGAACCACATATTCATCATCGTCAACGTGGAATTGAACCCAGCCCAGAAAAAAGACTGCCGCACCCGCAATAATCAGAATAATGAGTGAAATAACAAAACCTTTCATAAAAAATCACACCCCTGTGGCATTTTCAAATTCGGTACTTCAGGAATAAGCCCAAACGAATAATATATAATTCGTTAATGGTAAATATTTTACGATGTATCCAGCGGTATAGCCCGGGAACAAAACATTACAGATAAAAAAAACTCCCCTGGTTGCGCTTAGCTTCCATTAAAGCATATATTTTAATATGTAAGCAATGAAAACATCAGTGGACCTAAAACGATTTAAAAAGAGTATTACACATCACTTCCTTCTGAGGACCCTGCACATCCTTGAAGGGGGGACTGTGTTTCTGCTCAGCTCGGCAGTAATTGCCAGTATGATGTATATTCTGGGAAATTTCCAAAGCTTCATGGAGGAAACCCAGCTGTTTATCCTCAGCATGATTCAAACTGTGAGTATAGTGGGTTTTGTGGTTTCCCTGTATTATCTGGCATTTCTGGTGTATTGGATATTCAGGCGGAAACGGGTGCCCTTTCAGCGGTTGTTTTCTGCTCTGTTTGCCATTGTGATAAATATTCTTCTTTCCGCCGGATCTCTGTTGATTCAGGATCTCAGCACAGGGCTGGGATAATCCGGTGTCTTCGGAGTTGGCTATGATGAAAAAATCCCCACATTATCCCCGGCTTGTAAGCGTACGGGGCGCAGTTGCTCTCAGCAACAGGGACCCCGATCAGATGATACTGCGGATGGGCGATCTTCTGGACAGCCTATTCAGGGAAAACGGTGTTGAACCGGAACATATCGTTCATATCTTCTTCAGCCAGACGGAAGATATCGATTTCCTGAATGCAGCCGCAGCAGCCCGTAAAAGCAGGGTGGGCGAGAGTATTTCCCGAACCCCGCTTTTCTGCAGTCTTGAACCGAGGTATCCCGGAAGTCTGCCCATGACCCTGAGAATTCTCCTTACATACTACAGTTCTGGCGATCAGCCGGCAAAACCCGTATATTTGTATGGAGCGGAGGTACTCCGGAAAGATATGTTTCACGGATCGGGTGTTGATGGCTAAATCAAGAAAGGCACCTGCCAAAGCCGAATTTCAGGTGAGGCAGCTGGCCAAGACCGCAGAAATACTTTACCGCCTCTTTCAGGAGATCGGTTCTCTCATGGCGCCGGGCCGTACCGGGCTGCAAATTCAGAACTTCGTACTGAATCAGCTCATGGATACCGGCGCGAAAACGGCCCTTCGCGGATACCGTGATTTTCAGGCGGATATATCGGTTTCGGTGAATGAGGTGGCCGCCCACGGACTTCCGGATGATCGAAAATTCCGTCCCGGTGACCTTGTTACCGTGGATATCGCCATTCTGAATGGCGGATGGTACGGTGATATGGCCTGGACGTTCGGAATTCCACCGTTGAATGTCACCGAGCGAAGACTGATCCGTGCAGCCTGGCAGGCGTGCATGACCGGCTGTCTTGCATTGAAACCCGGACTTCCCATCGGCACCCTGGGCAGTCACGTGATCAAGAGCGCAGAGAGGCTTGGCGGACAGGTAGTGAACAAATTCTGCGGCCACAGTATCGGTCAGGAGCTTCACGAAGCCCCGTTAATTCCCTACACCAAAAGGCCGGGGTTCGGCTGGAAGGTGGAGAAGGGTATGGTCTTGAACATTGAACCGGTTGTGACCCTGGGTGAAGCCGATGTTGAGCTGAACTATGACGGTATCAGCTATTCCACTAAAGACCGTCAGCCTACCGCACAGTTTGAACTGACCTGTGCAGTTTCTCAGGATGGTATCCGCATCCTCAGTCTTCCAGGGCTGCTGATTAAGGACATTCTGGAATCACCCCCATTTTAGGAACATCACAAGAGAATCTGTGCTTCCGGCAGACGGGGAAATTTTCCTGGGGAGAAACGGTTGACAAAAATTTGTCAGTCGGATATTTTCATTCCCCATAGCGCTTACGGAGCGTTCATGCCGACTTAGCTCAGCTGGCCAGAGCACGTGACTTGTAATCTCGGGGTCGTCGGTTCGAATCCGACAGTCGGCTGAAAGTGCCTGCACGTTGCTATTGCACAAACTGCATAGCTGTGCTAAAAAAAGCACTCTGTATTGGGGGAGTTTCCCGAGCGGTCAAAGGGGGCAGACTGTAAATCTGTTGGCTCAGCCTTCGCAGGTTCGAATCCTGCACTCCCCAAAAGCCCATCGCACATACTGTGTGATGGGCTTTTTTTGTATGCCCAGCGAAGCGCAGGCATACCCGACCGGTTGGAAGATACCGGTGTCGCCTCGTTCAGGAGGAAGACAATCCGAATTGCAAGGGCGCAGCTGGCAACGGTTGGGTCTGAAGGAAGCAATAGGAAGTGAACAGCACATAGCGAAAGCGAACCTGATACGGCACAACAGGGGTGGTAAGCGTGCAAAATAGCGCGAAGCCCGAAACCTGAACAGACCTGTAGTGTGTTTGAGGATGGCGTTGTTTACAGGGACTGCGCACAGTATCTGGGGAAACCTGTTGAAATCCCAGCAAAGGGTAGGGAACGACAAGCAGAAATGCAAGTCAGATCGAAGTTTCAGCAGGTGGCAGATGAGTCCGTAGTAGTGAGTAAGTTCCGGCCAGTGAAAGCCAGTAATGGTGTGGAGGAGAAAACCGGAATGACCTCGTTCCCGGTGACGAGGACTGCATTCAGGCCAAAAGCCGGATGCGGATGCGAAGGGACGAAGTTTTTAGTAAATCTTGTTTCGATGAAAAGGCTGGTCGGCAGCTACGCTGCCTGCTCGCCTATGCAACCGAAGGAGCGTGAAGCCTAAACAGAAAGTTGCTGGAAAGTGAGCAGAGTATGTGGCCACGGCCGACTGGGGAACCAGGAAGCTGAGCCAGAATACCGTTGACCTGAGTATCTTTTTGACCAGCTGAATATTGCCGGAAAATGGCTAAGAGACAGCTGCAGAGGAGAGAATGAGCAGGAGTTTCACCGCCGAGGTTTCAAACGAAAGAAGATGCAGACACAAGGAAATCGTAAAATCTGGTACAGCCTCTACGGCAGGATGCTCGAGAGACCACGGCTGGAGGCCGCTTTCAGGAAGGTGAAGGCAGCGAACGGAGCCCCCGGAGTAGACGGAGTGAGCGTCAAAGCCTTTGCCGACCGTCTGGCGGAGCAACTCGATGTACTTGTGAAGGAATTGAAGGACAAGAGCTACCGACCGCTTCCAGTCTTGAGGGTGGAAATACCCAAAGACGGGGGAGGAGTAAGGAAACTCGGGATACCTTCGGTTCGCGACCGGGTAGTCCAGCAAGCCTTACTGGACATTCTAAACCCAATATTTGACCCGGACTTTCATCCGTCCAGTTACGGATACCGACCGGGCAGAAGCGCACATCAGGCAATTGAGAAGGCATCTACGTTCATGCGCAGGTATGAATTGGAATGGGTAGTGGATATGGACTTGTCGAAGTGTTTTGACACACTGAAGCATGACTTTTTACTGACTCAAGTACGAAAACGAGTTGCCGATGGAAGCATCTTGAATCTCATACGCCTCTTTCTTGAAAGTGGTGTGATGACGGATGCTGGTGAAGAGAACACTGAAGAAGGGAGTCCCCAGGGCGGGGTGATTAGTCCGCTTCTCGCGAACATCTACCTCGACTTCTTTGACCAGTGGAGCATGGCACGAGGGTATCGCATAGTTCGCTATGCCGACGATATCCTCATCTTTGCTTCATCACAAAAAGGTGCGGAACGTCGGCTTGCAGCTGCAACGCATTTTCTGGAAGAAGAAATGGGACTGGCTGTGAATCGTGAGAAAACTCACATTACAAACCTGTATGAGGGGGTGCGCTACCTTGGAGTAGTAATCTCTCGTCACCACACCCGGATTCAGGAAAAGAAGGTGAAAGCCTTCAAGGACAAGGTCAGGAAACTGACCCGACGCAACAGCGGGAGACCGCTGGGATCGACAATTTACGAACTCAATCCAGTACTACGCGGGTTTGCTAACTATTTCAGGATAGCAAATTGTACGAAGGTATTCAGGGAGCTGATGAGCTGGGTACGCAGGCGATTGCGGGCTATTCAGTTGCGACTTTGGAAACGCTCTTCCCGGCTGCACCGCCGATTGCGGCAGCTGGGATTTCAAGGCGAGTTCAAACACATCAAGATGAGTTCGTGGAGATCGGCTAAAAGTCCGCTTGCAGCCATGGCGCTGCAAAACAAGCACTTTGAAGAGATGAATCTGTTTTCTCTCGACAAGGTACAGGTCGCAATTTCTGTCCGGCAGCTTGCTGGATAACTGAAGACAGGAGCCGTATACGAGGTCCGTACGTACGGTTCTGTGAGAGGGACAATAAAGGAGGTCATTCCTCCTTTATTGCCCTACTCGATATGCATGTCCGGAAGGTTCCCTGTGTTGGAAGGAAATTCCTCCGTTTGTATTTTTTCCCAATCCCCGATACATTAGAATGAACGGAGGGGAGCAAGATGAATGAACAATGGTATGCGCCGGGAGTAAATTTCAGCTGTACCCGATGTTCCCGATGCTGCAGGCATGATTCGGGGTATGTTTTTCTCTCGGAAGATGATATTCGCACACTCCGGCATCATCTATCACTGAGCAGAAAAGATTTCATCCAACAATATTGCACCGTAGTGGATTTCTCTGTGGCAAAACGGGTAAGCCTGAAAGAGCAGGAGAATTTCGACTGTATATTCTGGAAGGACGGCGGCTGCAGCGTGTATGAGGCGCGGCCTCTTCAGTGCCGGGCCTATCCATTCTGGGAACGTCATATGGAATCGAAAAAGGATTGGGATGCCCTGGAACATGAATGCCCGGGAATCAATGCGGGTGCTCATCACAGCAGAGAGGAAATAGAGGACTGGCTCCGGGCCAGGAAGAATTCCCCCCTCACGGAAAGAGGTTGAGCAGAATATGAAAATACGGATTTGGGGCGCCCGGGGATCCCATCCCCATCCCATTACACCCGATCAGTTCAGAGAGCGGGTGAAAAGTATCGTTCAACGGGTGAGAGAAGAGGATATTTCCAGCAATGAAAACCGGGAACGGTTTCTCAATTCCCTGCCGGACTGGTTATGGAATCCCCCGGGGGGGAATACGCCCTGCGTGGAAGTGCGGTTATCCGACGGCAGCTGTCTGATTTTCGATGCCGGAACGGGAATTATTCCGCTATCTCAGAGAATGAGATCTCAGGAACCCGGCATTCAGGATTTTCATCTGTTCTTTTCACATTTTCATTACGACCATATTCAGGGTCTGCCCTTCTTTTCCCAGGCCTATAACCCATCCACTTCAATTCATTTTTACAGTCCCGAGCCCGATGTGGAATATAATCTCAAGGATCATATGCAGCATCCGTTTTTCCCCGTGACCATGGAAGAAAAGATGACCGGCAAACAGCACTTTCATGTTCTGCGAAGCGATCATCGAGGAAACAGGGCCATAGAGCTGAACGGTGCAAAGGTGGAATGGCACGATATCAACCATCCGGGAAATGCCTATGCCTACCGCATAACCGAAGGAGATGCATCGGTGATTATCGCCACCGATTATGAGCTCAGCGACAGCGATTTCGCGAAACAGTCCCGCCACGGGACGTTCTTCGCCAACCCCGATGTTTTAATTCTGGATACAATGTACACCCTGGGTGAAGCCATAGAAAAATTCAACTGGGGCCATTCCAGTTTCAGTATCGGCGTTGACTTTGCACATGCCTGGGGCGTGAAAACGCTTTTGATGTTTCATCATGAACCCCAGTACAGCGATAAGCGGCTATATAATAATCTGAGACATGCACGCTGGTATGCGGAACGGCAGAATTATCCGGATCTTGATATCAGACTTGCACAGGAAGGAATGGAGATTGATATACCATGATTGACTTGCGGCTTTCTTCCCGTGAAATTGTGGGTCTGTATCTGACCCTTGAAAAGGAAAATACCGCCAATCCGGAGCTTTCGGGGCTGCGGGAACGGATTTCCCGAAAACTCTGTAACTATCTTTCAATAGAACAGTTTGAAATGCTTGAAAGTCTTTATGCCAGGGGATATGAATTTGAGGAAGTGAAACAATGAATTCCATCATAGCCGAAAAAATCCAGTTTGTGAGGAAAACCATGAGAAGCGTACACATGAGCCGATTCAGAATGATGTTATTGTCCGCATTTCTGCTGATGTTCCTGTCAGCCGCCGTATGGGCCCAGGATGCCCAGCTCAGCGATGTACCGTCGGAAAATGCAGAGTACAATTTTTCCATTTGGGAAGCCGCCGCCGGTCTATCAGGCGGGTCCAACGTACGCTTTCCCCAGGAACTGCCTTCCTACATGCTGTTGAATCCTGCAGTGTTCAACCCCCTGGGCGTACCGGTGGTGGAAGCAGGATACAGCGGCATTATTGAAGGCGCAGGGAACGGATACAGCGGCCACCGGGCGTCACTGTGGTCGAACATCCCCATAGCCAGCGGTCAGATTAACAGCGGGTTTGAGTTTCAGAGCCTGGCCACAACTCTGGCAAATACGGGCAGCGCCGCACGTCTTCATGCCGGCTGGTCGAACAGTTTCCGTGACAGCTTTCTGCTTGGGGCCGGACTTGAAACCGGGTTGAGCCAGGGCAGAAACGGTACAGACTGGACACTCAGCGCCAAGCTGGGTGTATCACAGAATCTGGGAACAGTGGGACCCTTCGATACATTCAAATGGAATGCCGCCTTCACGAACCTGGGTAAAGAGATGACAACCCCCGGGGGAGCGTTTTATCGAAGTCCTTTCACTCTCAGGGGCGGCGTTCATGGCCAAATCGTACTGAATGACAATTTTACCCTGAGTAACGGTGTGCTCCTTGCATTCCCCGGCATGCGGGATTTCATGTTTAATCTCCAGTCCAGTCTGGAATTCAGGGAACGTCTGGCCCTCTCCCTCTCCTGGGGGCTTGATATCGGTCAGCAGGTCAATGATCAGTATCAGAATTCAAGTCTGCTGCCCCGGGTTTCCCTGAGCTATTCCATGTTCAACAGGGCTCATCCCGATCTGGATATTAATACGTCTCTGTATTCCCCCTACAGCGGACATACGGCGTTCTCCGTGGGCGCAGCCATGCCCCTCAAGCGGGTGGACAGGGATGGACCGGAAATCTCCCTGGAGATGCCGGAGCAGATATTTATTTCACCCAATAACGACGGACGTCAGGATAACTGGGATCAGGCTCTTGAAGTTGAGGATCCTTCGGGTGTTTCACGGATGGAGATTCATCTCAAAAGCGGTTCCGAAACGCTTTTTACCCAATCCTGGGAAATTGAGCCGGTAGCTGAAGAGGGTCTGTACGGTCTTGTTAAAGAAGTACTTCAGGGAAGCAGAACCGCAGTTATTCCCGAGTCCGTTCTTATCAGCGGAAAAAACGATTCCGGCGATGTACTGCCGGACGGAACCTATCAGTTTTCCATAACTGCAACGGATGTTCTTGGAAACAGGAGCGAACTGAACCCTGCAGAGGTGGTTATCGACACCATGCAGCCTGAAATTGAAATTGCCGATCTCAGCGTACAGGACAAAATCTTTTCCCCGAACAATGACGGGAATAAGGATGAGCTTCTCATTCCCCAGCAGGGAAGCAAGGAACAGCTCTGGGATCAGACCATTTATGATGCAACAGGCAATCCGGTCTGGACCAATCAAATCAGGGAATCATCCCTTGATCAGCTCTCATGGGACGGTTTCTCCGACCAGGGAAACAGACTGCCTGACGGGGTGTACCGCTATGAGGTTGTCAGCAGGGACCGGGCCGGGAATGAAAACCGGGCGGAAGTCAACAATATCATCATCAATTCTGTTGTTTCTCCGGTACGCATCGATCTGGCGGATTCCTATTTTTCACCCAATGGGGACGGCGTAAAGGACAGCCTCACTCTCCTGCCTATTCCCGAAAGCAGGGAAGGTATCCGCAGCTGGTCCATTCAGATCCTGGATGACCGGGAAGAACAGGTGACAACTCTCAACGGCGAGGGAGCCCCGTCGGCCCGGGTTGAGTTTGACGGACGCAGCACAGACGGAGAAGTGCTTCCCCAGGGACGCTACCGTGCCCGATTCATTCTGGAATACTTCAGCGGCAATACGCCCAGGGCATTGAGTCCGTGGTTCAACCTTGATGTGACCGCTCCTGAAATCAGTCTTGAACTGGAATCTGATCTTTTCTCACCCAATAACGATAACCGCAGCGACGTTCTAACCATCTATCAGGAATCTTCGGAAGAACAGCTGTGGGAGGCCCGGATCGTAGAAGCTGAAGATAATGCCCCTGTGAAAGAATACAGTTTCCGGGGCAGGGCGGATTTCGAACTGACATGGGATGGACGCGACAGCGACGGTGCACTGGCACCCGACGGAACATACCGCTATATCATCCAGTCCCGTGACAGAGCCGGAAACAGCGTGGAAGCCTCCAGCCCGGTGTTCACTCTGGATACCTCGGATGCTGAGGTTCTGGTAAACGCCGGATATGATGCATTCTCTCCCAATGGTGATGGAAACAAGGATGTTCAGGAGTTCACCACCAGAGTAAGCAATAATGATCAGGTCGAGAGCTACCGTTTTACAATAGAGAACGTGGACGGCGAACAGCTGCGCAGCATCTCCGGCACCGGAGAGGTCCCGGAAAACATCAGCTGGGACGGACGGGATGACCAGGGCAGACCTGTTGAAGACAATCTGTATATTGCAAAACTGGAAGTTGAGCTGAGAAACCGCAGCGTCGGCTCTGCCCAGACCAGGAGCTTCCAGCTGGATACCGTCTATCCGGAAATATCCCTGGATAGCGACTATCTGATTTTCAGTCCCAATGGCGATGAGAATAAAGATTCTCTGACCATCAGGCAGCGATCCACTCCCGAAGAATTGTTTGAAGCACGGATCCTGAATGCAGAAGGCGAAGCTGTGCGCAGCTACTTCTGGGAAGGCAGTATTGAAAACCTCACCTGGGACGGTCTTGATGAGTTCGGTAACCTTGCCCCGAACGGTGAGTACAGCTATGAAATCAGGGTGGAAGATCCTGCTGGCAATGTTGCTCTTGAACGGATAGAAGGCATAGAGCTTGACAGCAGAAATACTTCGGTTTTCCTCACATTGAGCGAAAACGGAATAAGTCCCAACGGTGACGGATTCAAGGACAGTCTGGAGATCGGACTCTACACAAATATCACCGAAGGTATCGATACCTGGGCACTGGCAATTTTCGGCGAGGGAGGAAATCTCATAGCCGAATACGGCGGAAACAGTCTCAGCGAGCAGGAAGAAATCAGCTTTGACGGCCGCAACGAGGACGGGGAAATTGTGGAAGGTCAGATGTACGCACAATTTTCCGTCCTCTACACCAAGGGTGACAATCCTCAAGCCAAGAGCTCACTGTTCAGAGTGGATAACAGCGGTCCGGATCAGACCGTACGGGTGAATCCGGTTCCTTTCAGTCCCGACGGAGACGGCATAGCCGATGTTCTCACCATTGACATTGACGCGGAGGATCCTGCCGGAATAGCAGGCTGGAGACTGGGAATTTACGACCGTGTGGGAAATCTGTTCAAGGAGTTCTCCTCCAACGGCGCTCCTGAAGAAGACATTCTATGGGACGGTCTCAGCGATGACGGTGAACGGGTCATATCTGCAGAGGACTACCGATACGAGTTTGAAAGCATAGACAGACTTGGAAACGAGAGCAGTTCGGAAGGGCTGATTCCCATCGATATTCTGGTGATCAAGGATGGAAACAACTACAAGGTGGCCATATCCAATATCACATTTGAGCCCAACAGTCCGAGAATCATTGTAGGCGGTCCGACGGCAGTCGGCCAGAGAAACGAATCCATTATTGAGCGTCTGATTGAGGTGTTCTCCAAGTATCCGCAGTACAGAATCGTGATCGAAGGGCATGCCAATAATATCAGCGGTACCGAACGGGAAGAGGTTGAGGAACTGCAGCCACTTTCCACCGGACGGGCTCAGGCCGTGAAAGATCAACTGGTTGAACGGGGCATGGATCCCACCCGGATCGATGTAGTAGGCAGGGGCGGCACCATGCCTCTGGTTCCGTTCTCGGATGAGGAAAACCGCTGGAAGAACAGAAGGGTTGAATTCATCCTCATTCGATGAGTACTTTATGAAACAAACCTGAAGGCGGCGGAAAACGGTTCCGCCGCCTTTGTTGCAGGAATTATTACCCCGAGAGGTAAAACCGGAGTGGGAACCTCCGAGGTAAAAAGTTACCTGAGAGGTAAAAAGATACCTGAGAGGTAAAAAGATACCTGAGAGGTGAAAAGATACCTGAGAGGTGAAAATATTGAAAAAAATGATGAGTATTCTCGCTGCCTTGCTGATTACCGTTGTGTTGGCAGCTGCTGTAGCGGGTTTTTTTGCGTACCGAAGCATATATATTTCTGATGTGCCGGAGGATGTTTCCCGGGACTTCACCGTGTATGCCGGCGAGAGCTTTAACTCCGTTGCCATGCGCCTGGAGGGCAGGGGAATTATTCCTTCCGCCGGGGTGCTCCAGCTTTACAGCCGCATTACCTCTTCCGACCGGGGAATTCAAAAGGGTTCCTACATTATTCCTCCGGGATTGAATGCGGTTGAGGTGATACGCTATCTGAGTTCCGGTCGCCAGAATCTCATTCAGGTGACAATCCCGGAAGGGAAAACCATCCGGCAGGTAGCTGCCATTCTGGATGAGGCTGGCATAACTGATTCCCGGGAATTTGTGGATGCGGCAACCGACAGGAATCTGGTTCAGAGTCTGGGAATCTACGGAGAGACGGCGGAAGGTTTTCTCTTCCCTGAAACCTATAATTTCGCAGAAGATTTTCCGGCAGATAAAATAGTGGCCCACATGATTTCGGTGTTTTACGACAATCTTGCCGACATTTATCCGGAATATAACAGCCTCAGCCAAAAGGAACTGTATGAGACGATCATCCTGGCATCCATTGTGGAACGGGAATATCTGGCAGAGGATGAAGCTCCGGTCATGGCCTCGGTTTTCTATAACCGCCTTGAACGGGGAATGCGGCTGGAATCCTGCGCAACTGTTGTCTATGTGATGACAGAAATCGAAGGCCTGGAACATCCCAACAGGATTTACTTCTCGGACCTGGACCGTCCCAATGAGTTCAACACATACTACCGCTCCGGTTTACCGCCGGCGCCTATTTCCAGCATCGGGAGGGTATCTCTTTCTGCGGCTTTTTATCCCGCAGAAACAGATTATCTGTTCTTTGTACTTGAGAGCCCGTCGGCGGGACGGCATGTATTCTCCGAATCTTATGAAGATCATCAGCTTGCCTCCGAGTTTTACTATGTTAAACTGAATTAATGGTGGGAAGCAGCCATGATCCCTGAAGAAACAATCGAAGAAGTCCGCCGGAAAACAGATATCGTTGAAGTGGTCGGCGAATATGTAAACCTCACCCGAAAGGGAGACCGGTACTGGGGCCTGTCACCGTTTAAAAACGAAAAAACCCCCTCATTCACCGTCACCCCGTCCCGGGAGATGTTCTACTGTTTCAGCACTCAAAAAGGGGGAAATGTATTCACCTTCATTATGGAGATGGAGCATCTTACATTCCCGGAAGCAGTGGAGTATCTGGGCCGTCGGGCTGGGGTGGAGATCGATCAGGATCGTGGGGAAATCAGCAGGGAATCCCGGGACCGCAAGGCCATGGAAGAGCTCTATGCCAAAATACGGGAAAGCTTCAGCTACCTGCTCACAGAATCGGACATGGGGCGCCCTGCGTTGGATTACATCCGGAACAGGGGGTTCGACAGGGAACTGATTGACCAGTTCTCCCTCGGCTATGCTCACCCCGATCCGTTCTGGTTGCACGGCTTTCTCATGAAGAAGGGGTACAGCCCTGAATTCCTGGGGAAAACCGGTCTTTTCAGCCAGCGGAATCCCCGGTGGTGTCTGTTCGCCAACCGTCTCATGTTTCCCATTCAGCGGCATCAGGGTGACACCGTGGGATTCGGCGGCCGGCTGCTGGACGGGGATGGTCCAAAATACATCAACAGTCCGGACACCATGATATTTCACAAGAAACACAACCTTTACGGCCTTGAGCGTGCCAAGGAGGGCATCAAAAAGGGTGAGGGGTTCATCCTGTGCGAGGGATATCTTGATGTACTGGCTTTTCACCAGGCCGGACTGACCAATGCGGTGGCGCCCCTGGGAACTGCGTTCACCCCGGAGCAGGCGAAGCTGCTCCATCGGTTCAGCACCAGGGGAACATGTGTTTTTGACGGAGATGAAGCCGGTTATAAAGCCAGCCAAAAGGCGGCGGTAATTTTTGAAATGGAAGGAATTGAATGTAATATTCTTTCATTAGAAAATGATAAGGATCCTGCGGATATATTGGCGGAAAACGGTTCACAAGAATTGAAAAATTTAGTACACTCTGCAACTACTGCGCTCGAGTTTTTAGTAACGAAAGCTGTTTCGAAGTCTGATATTCACACTCCTGAGGGAAAGGAGCGGATTCTCGAACAGCTTTTTCCGTATATCCGCAGTATACAATCTCCGGTTAAACAGGAGGCCAGCTTAGAAATACTTGCTGACCGTGTGTCCGTAACTCTTGAGTCTATTCGAGGCTCATTTCAGCGCTTTTTACGGGGCGAACGCAGTCCCAGGCCGAAACATGACGAGCCGGGGGCGGAGGGCGGACCCGAACATCGTCAGAAACGCATCGCCATGATCGTAAATCCCGAGAATCTTCTGATGACCGCACTGGTAATTCACCCCGAATATTTCCAGATGGTCCGAAAGCATATCAGAGCAATGGATTTGCGAAATGATATTGCCCAGTCATTATATGTGCTTCTCGAAGAGCATTTTCGAAATTCCGATTGCGAATTCGAAAAAATTCTTCAAGATATTGAACATGAAGAAGTAAAGAATTTTATAATGAAGAAAGCAACAAGCGGTGAATTCGGAAACGATCCAGCAGGTTATATAGAAGCTGCCTTACTCAGAGTCCGGAGCGATTTGCTGTCGGAAGAGCGGAGAGAAGTGGTTCAGCTTCTCAAGCGCAAGGAACAAAGCCGGGATTCCAAGGGACAGCGAGAGCTCCTGGAAAAGAAAATGTTTCTGGATACAGAACTTAAGACATTAAAGGAATCAATTCATGACAGAACTGCAGAATGATCCTGCAATAAAGAAACTACTTGATTACGCGAAAAACAAGAAAACTATCTCATATGACGAGGTGAACGATCTACTCCCCGAGGAACTCGTTAATTCAGAGAAAATCGAAGATGTCATGGTGATCCTCAGTCAGAATGATATACGGCTGTCGGAAGAAGTTCAGGCGCAAAATGAAGATATCGAAGCCGACCCGCCGGGTCAGCCTGGTATCACGCGAAAAAAAGCAGGGGATTCCGCCCAGTCAAAAGCCCAGCCCGCCAGTGCCGCTGAATCCGGAGATGCAAAAGGGGAGTCGGCAGATGGAAAGAGCGGATCTGAAGAACCCAAAAAGAAAGTAGTCTATAACGATAAAGACAGCGCTATTGATGATCCCATACGCCTGTATCTCCGGGAAATCGGAAAAGAAAATCTGCTCACCGCCGAACAGGAAGTTGAACTTTCCAAAAAGATGGAAGACGGCGAGAACATCATTAAAGGTGTGATCAGCGGCTCCGGAATGATGATCCCGGAATTTTTCAACCTGGCTGCCAGGGCATTCAGTAAAAAAGATCCCCGTGAAATGAGCATGAGCAAGAAAGAGATTTCTGAGTATCTTGCGGAGCGCCGAAGGCTGAGCCAGTTTTACCGTGAACCCCTGAAGCTGGTGGTTGCGGACCTGAAATCCTATATTGAGTTGAAAAAGAAGCTGATCTCCAAAGGGGAGGATATCATTTCCCATCCTAAATTGGCGCAGAAACGGGACAGCCTGGTTGGGCGTCTTTCGGATATTAATCTGCATCAGGATGAAATTCTCCAGTTTTCCGAAAAATTTGTGAGCACTGCCAAAAAAATAAAAAGTTATCAGAAAGAGATCACCAGAAACGAAAAGCGTCTGCGGGTGAAAAATTCCCGGGAACTGCGATCTCTGGGCCGTAAACTCACCATACTTGAAGACCGTGAACTCATTGAAGACGAACTTGGATTATCCTCGGATGAAATCAAAGAGATGATCCGGGAAATTCAGATGACTGAAAAGAAAATCCGCAGCTATGAGCTTGAGTTTGAAAACCCGATAGATCAGATACTCGACATGGCTGGAGAAATTGAGCGCGGAAAGATCATGATGCAGAATGCCAAGGATCGCCTGATCAAAGCGAACCTGCGGCTGGTTGTCAGCATCGCCAAGAAATACACCAACCGGGGTCTTCATTTCTTTGACCTGGTTCAGGAAGGAAATATCGGTCTGATCAAAGCTGTTGAGAAGTTTGAGTACCGGAAGGGGTACAAGTTCTCAACCTATGCCACGTGGTGGATCCGTCAGGCTATTACCAGAAGCATTTCCGACCAGGCACGAACCATTCGGGTTCCGGTGCATATGATTGAACAGATCAACAAAGTTGTCCGCGAATCCAGGCAGCTCATGCAGGTGCTGGGAAGAGAACCCAGCGATGAAGAAATCGCCGAACGTCTGGGCTGGACAGTCAGCAGGGTCAAATCGGTGAAAAACGTGGCACGGGAACCCATTTCTCTGGAAACCCCCATAGGTGAAGAAGAGGACAGTCTCCTTGGAGATTTTATTGAAGACAAGGATGTTGAAAACCCCGCGCACCAGACTGCGTTCACTCTTCTGCAGGAACAATTGGGGGATGTCCTTGAAACGCTTCCGGAGCGGGAGCAGGAAGTGCTGAAAATGCGTTTCGGCCTGGAGGACGGCTACAGTCTGACTCTGGAAGAAGTAGGACTCTATTTCAATGTCACCAGGGAACGAATCAGACAGATTGAAGCAAAAGCACTCAGGCGTCTGCGCCATCCCAAGCGGAGCCGTCGATTGAAAGACTATTTGGATAATTAACAGAAACATCACAGGTATACACACAGGTACCTTTTCGAAAACAAAAAGAAACCGGAAATGCGGTATAATAACGAGGTAGAGGCTACACATGATTCAGGAAATATTGAACAAACTTCAGGAACTTCAGGATGTTCTGGCGGAGAAGTACTCCATCGAGAATGAGCTGAAGAATATTCCCAAAGCACTGAATACCAAAACGGAGCTGGTTAACCGGCTGAAAAAATCGTTCGTGGAAAAAAATGAGCGTCTTGAATCAGGCCGGGCCAAGGTTCAGGATTTGCGGATCAAGATGACCGATGCCGAGCGCGAACGGGAAAAGTATGAAGAGCAGATCGTAAACATCAACACCCAGCGGGAGTACGAAGCCCTTGTGAAGGAAATCCGGGAAGCCTCTGAACGCGAACAGAATTTTCGCAAAGATCTGCAAAGGGAACAGAAATACCTGGAAGAACTTCAGCAGAGCATAGAGCGTGAAGAAAGTCTCATTCAGGAACAGGAAAAGGAACTCACTTCCGAGCAGGAGAAGATCAAGGAGGAAAGCGACAAACGTCAGAAACTTCTTGAGACCCTCAATAAACAGGAAGATGAGATAACTCCGGGAATGGATGAGGAAATGGTTTTCAAATTCAAGCGAATTATCCGTTCCAAGGGAGGGAAGGGAATTGTGCCCCTTCGCCGATCTGTTTGTACCGGCTGTAATATGATTCTTCCCGCCCAGTTTGTGAATGACGTTAAGGCCGAGAAGGATGTGCTTTTCTGCCCCTACTGCTCAATGATTCTGTATCATCAGCCTGAAGCACCCGAAGGCGAAGATATTCTCGATTTTGATGATAACACCGTACTGTTTGACGACGATGAAGAATTTGACGACGACTTCAGCGATGATTTCGAGGATAAGGACTCGGATGATGACGAGGATGATGACTTCGAAGAGGATGAAGACGAAGAAGAGGATGAAGACGACATCGAGGAAGACGATGATGACTTTGACGATGATGATGACGTGGAAGATGATCATATCGAAGGTGACGGAATAGCCGAACAGAGTCTTGAAGATGTTGAAGAGGAAGAAGAAGATCTGAATGATGAAGATCTTGATGAAGAGTAATCTCTTCCGAAATATACGCTGAAATTTTATGCGGACCGGAATGCCGCCCGGAAACAGAGACACCGGGAGGAAAGTCCGGGCCCGGTTACGGGGTACCGGTTAATTGCCGGGAGGCGGTCCCACCGTCTACAGAAAGTGCAACAGAAAGATACCGCCCTCCGACCGGTAACGGCCGGGGGGTAAGGGTGAAATGGTGAGGTAAGAGCTCACCGCTTCCGCCGAGAGGCTGAAGGCACGGTAAACCTTGCCCCGGGCAAAACCAAGCAGCAGATCAACTGTATGGATATCCCATACAGTCTGCGGGTAGGTTGCTGGAAGCTCAATAGAGCTCAAGACAGATGGCATTCGTAAACAGAACCCGGCTTACCGGTCCGCATCTTTTCATTGACATTACATATCTCAATCCGTAAAATCCTGACTTATATGCGTCCCAAATCACGAGGCTTTTCAGAGACCCGAAGAATCAGATTACAGAGAGCAATAATCCCCGTATTGCTTCTTGCCGTGCTGGCGTCGGTCATTTTGTATGTTCTCTTGAGAAATTCCGAAGCCGTTCTCCCGGATACGGAGAATGACCAGATTCAAAAAGAATGGGATGCCCAAAACTATGAACAGGTAGCCGCACTTACCGGCGCCAAACTTCTTGATGAACCGTTGAACTCCCGGAACCTTCTGTATAACGGAATTGCCAATTTTTATTATGCTCTTACCCTGGTGAATCAGGATGAACGGGAAGGGCATCTCAACAGTTCAATTCATTCACTGCGTAAACTTCTGTACGATCCCCCGGCTGGATTTCAGCAGACAATATGGTATATTCTCGGAAAGGCATATTTTCATAAAGGGCCGTATTATTACGATCTTTCTGAAAAATATCTGTCCTTGGCTGAAGACTCGGGCTTTACTGCCGATGATATTCTGGAATACCTTGGAGTTATTCATCTGGATTATGGTGAAATCGATTCAGGGATTTCCTACATCAGGCAGGCCATACAAAACAGTCCCCGTGCGGTTCTGTTCCTGACCATTGCGGAAGCGTATGAGGAACAGGGGAATACCGGCGAGGCTCTGGAATACTATGAGGAAGCTCTGAACCGAAGCGAGGACAGCTTTTTACGCCAGGAAGCATCTCTGGGAAAGGGCCGGACTCTTTTCCGGATGGAAGAATTTGACAGGGCACAGGAAATATTTGAAGCGATTATAGATCGGAACAGTCAATCAGCCCAAGCCTACTTTTACCTTGGTGAGATCTTTGCCGAAGCAGGAGATATGGTCAAAGCCAGGGCTCAATGGCGGGAAGCCTATAACCAGGACCGGACATTCAGACCGGCACTGGAACGGCTTCAGTCATAACGCAGGTCGGAAACCGGCGGTGGATGCAATGCTGGTAATCCCGCCTGCATATGACTTATCCGTTCTCTTAATACCGTTTGTATGATACGATAATTGAACTTACCGGGAGGGACACATGGGGATTTTTAACGGCTTCAGCAATGATATAGGGATCGATTTGGGTACGTGCAACACCTTGGTGTATATACGCGGAAAAGGAATAGTTGCCAACGAACCATCAGTTGTCGCAGTTGAACGGGGCACCAAAAAAGTGGTGGCAGTGGGAGAAGAAGCGAAACGCATGCTGTGGAAAACCCCGGGAGATATTATTGCAATCCGTCCGCTTCGGGACGGAGTTATTGCAGATCTTGAGACCACCGAAAAGATGATACGCTATTTCATCGCAAAGGTTTTGCCCAGACGGCTTTTTGTAAAACCCCGCATGGTTATCGGTGTACCCAGCTGTATAACCGAAGTGGAAAAACGTGCCGTGGAGGAATCCGCCCTGAAAGCCGGCGCCCGGGAAGTGGAGGTGATTGAAGAATCCCTCGCCGCAGCCATAGGCGCCAATATCCCCATTCATGAGCCTGCGGGGCATATGGTTGTGGATATCGGCGGCGGAACAAGTGAAATTTCCGTTATCTCCCTCAACGGCATGGTGGTCACCAATGCAATCCGGCTGGGCGGCGATGAGTTTGACGAGAGCATTATCAAATATGTGCGACAAACCCATAACCTGATTATCGGTGAACGAACCGCTGAGGAACTGAAGGTAAACATCGGTAACGCAACCCCGGATAAATCAATCGAGAAGATGGAGATAAAGGGTACAGACGCCATCACCGGACTGCCCCGAAGACTGGAAATTGACTCTGTGGAAGTCAGAGAAGCCCTGCAGGAACCCATCAACGCTATTATTGAAGAAATCAAAAAGACACTGGGCGAAACACCTCCGGAGCTTGCTGCGGATATTGTGGAGCGCGGAATTGTGATGACCGGGGGCGGAAGTCTTCTCAAGGGGCTGGATACACTTATTTCAAATGAAACCGGCGTTCCGGCTTTCAAGGCAGAGCAGCCTTTAAACTGCGTTGCAATAGGCGCAGGAATGTACTTTGAAGCTGCTCAGCAGTCTCAAAAAGAGAAGAGCAATTATAATTCCATCAATGTATGAGTGCATCTCTGATCTCCAGGTAAGGTTGGTAGGGTAACGTGGATTTTCGAGAACTTGGCACCAAACATCGGGAAAGCATAATTCTGGCGCTGATCCTTATTGTTTCTCTGGTCGCCCTGAGCCTTCAGAGCAGCCGCTTCACATCCATACCTCAAAGAATCGGTCTGGGTATCAGTTCAACAGTGGAGCGGATTTTCACCGGCAGCGGGAAATTTATCAGCCGCACGGTAAACTCTATTTCAGAACTTCGGGATTTACGGGCTGAATATACCAATTTACTCTCAGAGCTGGAAAAAAGCAGACAGATTTTTCAAAGCATGGAAGCCCTTGAGGCGGAAAATGAACAGCTTCGATCCGCTCTGGCATACTCCAGAAACAGCGAGTTTGTTCACAGCCCTGCTGAAATCATCGGGAAAGACCCGGGTATTTCCTTTACCAGTCTATTGGTAAATAAAGGCAGCGCCCACGGCATCCAGGCGGGAATGCCGGTTGTAGGATTCCAGAACGGGAAGCAGGGTCTGGTGGGCAAGGTCATTGAAGTAAGCAGATATGCATCTCTTGTGCGGCCTCTTGTGGATCCTGAAAGCTATGTTTCCGCAAGATTAAGCCGAACCCGCTATGAGGGTCTTCTCAGGGGGCTTGGAAGTGATGAAGACCTCCTTCTCATGGAGTATGTGGACAGAGAATCCCGAAATCAGATCAGTGTGGGGGATGAAGTGATAACCTCAGGTTTGGATTCCGTGTATCCGTCAAATATCAGAATAGGAACCATCTCTTCCATCAATGCAAAATCCTACTCAACTTCCCTTGAACTGGATGTTGTACCCTATATTCAGTATTCCCGGCTTGAACATGTCTTTATTATTCATACTTCATCACAAAAGGCGGGAAGCTGATGCTGTGGATTCTCATACCGTATATTTTACCCCTTCTGCTTCTGTATCTCAGCAGCGGTCCCGGACAGGTTATTGCAATACAGGGAGCCCTCCCGCAGCTCAGTCTGGTTGTCCTTGTATATTATGGAAACAGCCGCAATGCCTTCCATGGTGAACTGATCGGGCTGCTTATCGGTCTTACCGCCGATGTGCTGGGGGCCGCGCCTCTGGGCTTCTACAGTTTCAGCTTCACCCTTGTCGGATATCTGGCGGGGATCAGCAGGGGAAAGGTCTATATTGATGCGATTTTTACCCCGGTTCTGATGGTAGGGGTGTTTATTTTCCTGAAGGCGTTTATCAGTTTTCTCCTGGCGGGGATATTCGGTTTCGAAGCCGTGCAGGAAGTGGTCTTTAACAGGATCTTTTTTATCTCCCTCCTGTATAGCCTGCTTCTCACCCCCATTCTCTTCGCAGTTTTGAAAGCTCTGGATAAAATACTGCCCCGGCGGCTGAGAGGGGGGTATCAGGATTGAGAAAGGGGTCCGGAAATAGCGGAATTCAACAGAAAAAACTGATTATTATCGCTTCTCTCATGTTTGCCGTAATAGGACTCTATATAATACGGCTCTTTTCCCTGCAGATAGTGGATAACTATGTGTACAAGGCCCAGGCTGATCAAGTGTCCCGGCGCAGACAGATTATTCCCACACGCAGAGGTGAGGTGTACGACAGGAACTTTGATCAGCCCCTTGTTACAAACATCGATACTTTTGCAATTCTACTGGACCTTTCCAAGGTTCCCAGCGACGGACTGCAGGATCTGATAACCCGGCTTGCCGACGCGCTGAACACCAGCGAAACCCTTCTCTGGAACAAGATTCCCAGCAGCCGCAATGAAAACTATGCCCTGTATGAGATATGGAACGGTGCCAGTTTCCACCAGATTTCTGCCATTGCCGAGCGAATTGATCTCTACCCCGGGATCAGCTGGGAATCCCGGCCGACCCGCTATTATACCCAGGGAGATCTGATGGCCCACGTGCTGGGCTATACAGGGGAGATTACCGCCGAGGAGCTGCAGATTCTCTATAATCAGGGGTATGCAGGAGCCCGGGAAATCGGAAAAACCGGTGTGGAAAAACAATACGATAATCTGCTCCGGGGTGAAGAAGGCATACGATACGGCCGGGTGGATGCCCGGGGAAGGCAGGTGCAGGATCTTGAGGATGTCCCTCCGGAACTGGGAAAATCCCTGGTTCTCACCCTGGACCGGCACGTTCAAAGACTGGTTGAGGATGCCATGGGGCCGCGGATCGGCGGAGCAATCGTCATGAACCCGAAAAATGGTGAAATTATTGCTATGCACAGCTATCCGGATTACGATCCCAATATTTTTTATTCCGCCGGTGCTGATTCTGATATTCAAAGACTCAATTCCGATCCCAGGGCTCCATTGCTGAACCGCACCATCCAGGCAGCAGGAAGTCCCGCATCCACCTTCAAGACGCTGATGAGCGTGGCCATGCTCCAGGAGGAGGCCTTCGATCCGCAAGAGGAGATTTACTGCCCGGGATACGTGGTGGTGGGTGACAGGACATTCCATTGCCACGATCATGACGGCCACGGATATGTGAATATGTACGAAGCTCTGGCGGAATCGTGCAACGTGTACTACTACACAATAGGCAAAGATTATCTGGAAGTTGAAGGCATACTCGATTATTCCCTTCGTTTCGGGCTGGGAGACTACAGCGGAATTGATCTGCCTAATGAAGTGAGGGGGCTTCTCCCCAGTCCCGAGTGGAAGGAGCTCAATTACAATACGCCCTGGGTCGGAGGCGATACAGTGAACCTTTCAATCGGTCAGGGTTTTCTTACCGTCACGCCCTTGCAAATGGCAAATCTCACCGCGGCGGTGGTAAACGACGGGCTGGTGTATCAGCCCCATGTACTCAAGGAAGTACGGGATCAGTCCAGTCTTGAACTGGTGGATCAGTTTGAACCCCGCATCCTCCGGGATATCGGCGTGGATGAGGAAGTATTTCAAGAGGTCCGAAAAGGGATGGAGATGGTTATATCCCAGGGTACCGCCAGGTGGGTAATTACCAGTGATTCCGCCCAGATCGCCGGCAAGACCGGCACGGCAGAGACCGGATTTGAAGAACAAAAACACTCCTGGTTTATTTCCTATGTACCTGCAAATCCGGAACCCGGGGAAAAACAGTACGTTGTGGTGGTCTGGATTGATGCCGCAAATGAATGGGATTGGTGGGGGCCGAAGGCAGCCAACATTATTATCCATGGTATCATGAACAACATGAATTTCGAGGATGCCGTTCGGGATCTCCAGCCTCTGTGGTACTTGGGAATCCCGGAACTTGAGCGAATACTCAATCCACTCATGCCGCCGGATAATGACTCCGGCCAGGCGTTTTCCGACGGTAATGAACGGACTGCCAATGAAAGCACTGCCGCAGGGTCCGACGTCGACATTCCGGTTCAGGAAGAACCCATAGGGGAGGGGAACGATGATTAATCGAAGATCCTCCATCAATATAGATTATCTGCTTATCATAGCAACGGTTGCGTTGATACTGATCGGTATACTGTTCATCTATTCCTCGGCGATCAACTCAGAAGGGAAGCTCACGAGCAATGAGTATATTCGACAAATAATCTGGGCGGTTATCGGCGCTGCAATGATGATCGCAGTCTCTTTGGTCAAGTACGATATGCTTCGTGACTT
Organism: Salinispira pacifica; assembly: GCF_000507245.1. GTDB lineage: Bacteria > Spirochaetota > Spirochaetia > DSM-27196 > Salinispiraceae > Salinispira > Salinispira pacifica. Next base: position 1,889,080 of record NC_023035.1, read on the forward strand.
TTCTCCAATAATTTACGGTTTTTTCTTTTTTCTCCTGGGCTTCACCCTTTTCAGGGGGGCGGTGGTGAACGGAGCCAGAAGCTGGCTGGGCATCGGTCCCTTCGGGATACAGCCTTCGGAATTTATGAAGCTGGGAATAATCCTTCTTCTGGCATACTATCTGGATCGGGCAGGAGAGCGGGATATCGGAGGTGTGAGGGTGTTTTTTGTGTCCTTCCTGATAATTATTCCGCCCATGGCACTTGTCCTCTTACAGCCCGATTTCGGGACGGCCATGGTATATATGCCCATTGCTTTGTTTATGCTGTATGCCGCAGGGGCAAGACCCTTGTATCTCATTTTTATTATTGCGGTAATTTTTTTCACCGGAATATTCACCGTGCTTCCGGAATGGGAGCGCATGATTTACGAAGGCAGTATAGAAATCTTTGCTATATTCAATGAACCGGTATATTTCGCTCTCATCAGCGGAGGACTGCTTCTCAGCTTGGTTATTTCCCTTGTCGGGCTGTTCGGACTAAAAAAAGAATACTTCTTTTTTATCGCCATGGGCTTCGCAATACTTCTCATATCTTTTGTGCTGGCTCCAGGAGCACGGTGGTTTCTCAGGGACCATCAGATGATGCGGCTGATTGTATTTCTCGATCCCTATGTGGATCCCCGGGGAGCAGGATGGAACATCATTCAGAGCCTGACTGCTGTGGGTTCCGGAGGATTTTCCGGAATGGGATTTCTTCAGGGAACCCAGAGTCATTATCAATATCTGCCGCAGCAAAGCACTGATTTCATCTTCTCAATTCTTTCCGAGGAATGGGGCTTCTTGGGAGGGGTGCTTATCTCCGGCCTGTACGGAGGGATAATTCTTCGGGGTGTGATAATTGCTCATCAGGCGCGGACCCGGTTCGGCGCTTTTATTGCCGTCGGCGTAATCTCCATGCTGTTTTTCCACTTTATCGTGAATGTGGGAATGGCCATCGGCCTGATGCCCATAACCGGAATACCCCTTATGTTTTTATCCTACGGGGGATCCAGTCTATGGACTGCATTACTGGGCATGGGTCTGCTCATGTCCGTAAGTCATCACCGATACACCTATTAAACTGCATCAGAAAGTACAACAGCTGCCGGCAAGGAAAGTCCATGTGAAGGCTGACACCCTTCAGGGGACTACACGGTCTGTTCCTGAACTTCCCGGTGCTTGGCTTCTATCCAAAAGCGTTCCATCTGATCCAGGTTTTCCTGATTCATCTCGAGGTTCGCCTCAGCCATTTTTTCTTCGATATAGCTGAAACGACGGTAAAATTTGCTGTTTGTGCGTGACAGGGCTTCGTTGGGATGTACGCCGGTTTTTCTGGCCAGATTAATAACGGCGAACAGAACATCACCCAGTTCATGTTCCAACTCTTTCTGAAGGAACGCATCATCAGAATCCTCGTCATGTTCTTCCAGTCTGGTGAGAACATCTTCAACCTCATCCAGCTCCTCACGGATTTTCTCAAGAACTCCTCTGTGATCCTGCCAGTCGAAACCGTATTTCGCCGCTTTTTTCTGAAGTTTAAACGACCGGTCCATATTGGGCAGATGCTTGGGAACGGAATCCAGGATGGAGGAGGGGATGCCCCGACCTTCGTTGATTGCTTTGATCTTATCCCATTGAATTAACACTTCTTCCGAGGAATCCAGGTTCTCTTCTCCGAATACATGGGGATGACGACGAATCAGTTTTTCCGACAGCCCGGAGATAACATCCTGCACAGTGAAAGCACCGGACTGTTCTTCAATATACGAGATCAGCAGGGTGACCAGAAGAACGTCACCCAGTTCTTCACGCATATGTTCTCTGTCCTGGTTATTGATCGCTTCTATGCTTTCATATGCTTCTTCTATGAGAGCGTTTCTCAGACTTAATGCTGTTTGCTCCTTATCCCATGGACAGCCATTGGGGCCCCTCAGACTTCTGATGATGTTATACACATGGGAGAATGATCTTCCGGTATCAAGACTTTTTTCATCTTCTGGCACAAGATTTTTCACCAGCCACACCTCACGACTAAAGATAATCTTATTGTAAATGATTCCTGAATTGAAAGGAAGGGGGAGGCCTGAGCTTTGGTGCACTGTATAATCCATATAATCCACTACTAAAGTAGACCGAATATATATTATGCGTAGTAAAAGATGTTTCGTTTCGTGTGGTAAAACCATATGGGATGTATCATCCTGCCGTTATCGATACGCAGTATGGTGCGGACAAAACATGCAGAAGGCCGCCGGTCCTGCTGTGTGAATACCAGGAATACCGATATCTGAATTAATCTTGATCCGGGCGTGAGCGTATAAAATAAAATATTTTAACCATGAGGATTGAAAATACCCCTGAAAAGAGAAACTGTATTAAAAAGTTCACACTTCGCTGATCGATTCTGAAAAGACTCTGCAACAGAAGGCCTAACGCCGCACCAAACATACTGATCATAAAGGTAAAAAGGATGCGCACCATTCCCCTGGGACGGTAACGGTAAAACGCATACACGGTGACCAGGAGAGATACGAGTAAAATACTTAATGCGTAGAGAACATAGATCTGCATATAAACCGCCCTTCTTTGCAAGCTTCTGTGAACTGTCCTGAAATCAGTTGCTCAATTGTATCAATTCATTTTCGAGACTCATATCCGGCAGCGAATACTGAACTGGATCACCGAAAGAGGCCCGATATCCGAAAACTGCAAAACTGATATACAGGTTCTGATGGTCATCAATCTCAGCCGGGGTGAGATGATCAAGGTCATCGTCATCATTGCTGTATTGATCTGTATCAACAGGAAAAAACGGCCGGGTTTCATCGGGGGAAACCGCCCGAACCAGAATCTGATTTGCGTTTTCACCGTTCCCGGAGAGTCTCAGAACGATATTATCAGCCGGTCCCGAGGTGAACGGCAGTTCCAGCCGAAGGCCCTCTCCAAGCTCACTGTCGCTGACAATCCCGTTTTCAAGTCTGTCTGGTGAAAAAAAATCAGGATATTCATTGAAGTCAACGGTTGGCACGGGATTCACTCCGCCGGCCTCATCGGCGAACGATACAGCTTGATATCCGTTATTCAACAGAAGATCGAAGGCGGCATTACCGTTGGTGAACCTTGACTCCAGGGAGTCATAAAAGCTGGCGTAATCTCCGGGATCAGCATAGGAACCGATCCGGTAAACAATGATCAGACCGTTTGTCAGCTCTGAATCCCCGGCGGGGATATCAATACTGTACACCTTGTTCAGCAAATCCATTTCCGGCCTTACCGGCGGCTGAAGAAGCTGCGGGATTCCGCAGCCGATGAGCAGAAACAGAGCCGCAACTGCTAATAGCAGTCTGTGAATATGAGTGTACCCTCTTTCTGACCTGCGGAGATGGGCTGCCGGGGAGGAATTGATCATTATTGCAGATCATCCTGGTCTATATATGGTTCGAGTCCCACTTTTATATCTATAAGTTCATAAATAACCACAGGTTTGTTCTTTCCTTTTACCCGAATATTATCCAATTCTCTGGCAATAACTTTGTCCTTCACCAGTCCGTAGGTATATTCGCTGATAATGATTTTACTGCCGGAACCGGTGAATTTTTTACCATTTTCCATCCATTCCTGGCCGAAATACTGCTTGTTGATCCCTTCCAGTCGGGCACCAAGATTTACGTTATCTCCCATGAGAGTATAGTTCATTCGTCCCCGGCTCCCCATATTTCCAACGGTCATGATGCCCGAATTGATACCCATTCCGATATCTATGCGGCGGTCTAGAGGCCATTGTTCATTCAGCTCCTGAAGCTTCTGCATCTGCTTTACCGCTGACTGACATGCAAGAATGGCGTGGTTTTTCTGGGAAACAGGTGCACCCCAGAAACCCATTATCTCATCACCCACGTATTTATCCAGGGTACCTTTGTATTCCATGATGGTGTCTGTCATGGCTGTCAGATAGATGTTCAGATGATTTACAAGCTCCTGAGGCTGCATCTTTTCACTCAGGGTGGTAAATCCGCGGATGTCGGAAAAGAATACCGTAAGTTCCTTATCCACCCCTCCCAGTTCAGGAGGCTCACCGCTGCTGACAATTTCGTCCACCACTTCGGGACTGACATATTGTCCGAACATGCCCTGCACTCTTCGTTTTTCCCGCTCCTCTGTCAGTCCCCGGTAAATTACCACTGAGAGAAAACTGAACACCATGGCAAAAGCAGGATGTACCGTCTGCACAAGGGTTTCTTGTGCTTCAAACATGTACTGACCGAACACAAAAAGCCCCGCTATGAGAATAAGCGTAAGGGCTAATGCAAAGAACGTATTCACCCGACCGGTAAGCAGTGCAACCAGGAGCACTGTCACGAACAGGAGAGCCAGCTGAGGCCAGAACGCAAGGGGGGCAATAAACTTATCCATAAGGATGGTGTTCAACGCATTGGCATGGAGTTCGATCCCGTACATGAGTCCTACACCGGTGGTTTTCTCATCGTCTGCAAGACCGGAGCTGAAGGCACCGGCCATAATTATTTTATTTTCCAGTGCCAGGGTCCTGGGCCATGTATCGTATATGGGTCCTGTAGCACGTCTGGCGTATGCGGAATACGGACGCACGGGAAAGGTCTGCTGACCGCCGGGCTCGGCACTGGAGCGCTGTCCCATGAAGTTCACCAGCATCTGCCCGGCTTCATCAATGGGTATGCGAATTTCGTCCATTTCCCGGTACTGTGCGGGAGCGGTCACTTCCTGGGTTTCTTCGTCATACTGTGCAAGAGAGGTCTGGATAGAATAGTTTTCCAGTGAACGGTTTTCTGGATTGTACACCCGGGGATTTGCGAGAATCACTTCCTCTCCAATGTTCACCCGGATATCTTCCAGAGGAATATTCAGATAATTTGCCGCAAGAGCCAGGGTGATGGAAGGAATGAAGTGATCAATGTATATGCCAATATCGAATTCCTGTGCATCGGATTCACCATCGTCGTCCAGATCGATTTCCCTGGGCGGACTCTGGGCGCGAACTTTTTCAGCCAGCTGATCAAGCTGTTCCTGTGTGATATTCAGATTGCCTTCTGAATCGTTGAGCGCCTGACTGTAATGGTTGCCGCTTTTATCGTACCAGCCGATCCTCGCGAAAGGGTTGCCCCAGGCATCGGTCTGGGAGAGAAGTTGCCGGTGATTATCCAGAAAATCCTGAAGCTGTACGGTGCGGATTCGTTCAGTGCTCCTGGCGATCATAGGCTGTCTTCTGAAGCGGTCATCCTCATCGTCAATGTAGTTCGCATGACCGTAGCCTAGAAGATTTTTACCCAGAGGCTTGAGCGGCGGTTCCATCCCCAGAAACAGGGGCATGTTCACCCAGTCTCCCTGCACGTCTGTAATTTCACCATGCTCCTCAAAGAGAAGGCGGTGGCGCTCCCGGTATTCTTGGGCAAGACTGGAAGGTGGTTCGCTGCCTGTGAGTACGGTCTGGAGAAAAACCCGTCCGTTTTCTTCCATACTTGCTTCAAGCTGAGCATCATCCACCGCATCACTGGAAGGCTCAATAAAGAAAATATCGAGAAAAACAGAGTTTTCCCGGGTGCTGTCGTCTTTAATCCGGGAAAAAGTGTTTAACAGATCTGCGTGCCGATACCGGGGAAAGGGCCATGCCCCGAAATCCGCAAGACTCCGGTTGTCAATACCCAGAATCAGAATGTCGGGGTGAATATTGAGATTGGCCTGCTGAACGGTAACACCGGCCTGCTCTTCCCGTGCCACACGGCTGTGACGGATGGAGAAATGAAAATCCAGTACACGGTATTGAAGATTTTTAAAGAAAAAGAAGTCAGGTGATAACAGCAGAAAAACGCCAACAATGATAATAGCCAAGATGAACGCAAAGTTCCTGCTTGCAAGGAATTTTGATTTAAATGTACCGGCTGAGCCCATGGAGTTCCCCCTCGCAGCCGAGCCGGTACCTTATCAGCACATACATACTGTGCAGCCGGCTCAGTTGTCAGTCTGATTCGCGATATTTATGTCAATTATACGGTTGTGAGCAAAGTTTGTCCAACCGCTTGATGCGTACTCATCGATGAGCCGGTTGTAATATACCAGGGCCTGCCCCTGATCACCGCCCTGCTCGCTGAGTCTGCCCAAAGTAAACAGAACCCGGGGTTCTTCCGGACTGTCGTGCTCGTCAACCAGGCGGTTCAGCACCTCCATGGCCCGCTCTTCGTTTCCGGCGTTCTCCAGCATCAGTCCTGCTTTGAGTAGAGCTGTTGCTGCAAGATATCCCTGAGCATCTGATGCTGAAAGATACTGCTCTGCAGCTGCTTCAAAATCTTCCACCGTCGCGTAAATATCGCCCAGAATCATCAGTTTCCGGACAGCCGCATAGGAGTTGCTTCTGAAATCAAATTCGGATACCCGTGTAAGAACGTCTCCTGCGTCCCGGGAATCCTCCTGACGCTCTTCAGTCCATTCCGTGTATATCTGTTCCAGTTCGAACAGCCGTTCGGCTTCCCGGTCCAGGGTATTCCTGTGAACTTCAATGCCAACCACCAATGCGATAATACCCACGATAATGAGTGTGGTGAGAATGCTCAATGCAACTCTGTGACTCCGCAGGAAATCCGCAAGAATATCCTGTGCCCGTTTTTTTCCTTCAGCCATGTAAGTCAGCTCCTTTCAATGCCCAGCTCCTTTATGAGCCGGGAGAGATACGTTCGTTGTATTTCAAGTCGTTGAGCCGCCAACGTCTGGTTCCAGTTGCTTTCCAGAAGCGTTGAGCGTATGAGATGCTTTTTAAATAAATTCAGCGAGTCTTTCAAGCTCTTTCCCAAATAGAGTTCGCCGGTAAAACTGTCACCTGCAAGATGCAGATGCTCCGGCGATATTTGGTTGTCTGTACAGAGCACGGCTGCCCGCTCCACTGCATTATGAAGCTCCCTGATGTTTCCCGGCCATGCATAGTTCATCAGCTGCTCATGAGCCTCCGCGCTGAAGCCCTGTATGGACTTATTCAGTTCCCGGTTGAACTTCCCCAGGAAATGTTCAGCAAGCATGGGGATATCATCCTTCCGCCTTCTCAGGGGCGGGATATAGAGGGGTATCACATTCAGGCGGTAAAACAGATCCTCCCGGAACCTCCCCTCCTGAACCTCCCGCTCCAGCTCCTTATTGCTTGCGGCAAGGATGCGGATATCGGCTTTTTTCACCTGATTCGAGCCAAGAGGCTCATAGTTTCCGGATTCCAGTACTCTCAGAAGCTTCGCCTGAACCTGGGGGGAAATATCTGCTATTTCATCCAGAAACAGCGTGCCTCCCCGTGCAGCTTCGATTTTCCCCTGTCTGTCCTGGAATGCATCGGTAAATGCTCCCTTCACATGTCCGAACAGCTCGCTTTCCAGAAGCTGCTCGGGGATGGACGGACAGTTAATCCGAACCAGAGGACCCTCAGCTCTGGGGCTGCGTGCATGAATCTGCTCAGCTGCCAGCTCCTTCCCCACACCCGATTCCCCGTGAATGAGTACCGAAGCTTCGCTTGTGGCGATGCGGTCAATCATGGCCATGAGATTTTTCATGGCATCCGACTGGTACAGGAGGGTCTGGTACCGTGCGGCTTCACCTTCCCGGAGCCCTTCCAGCTCCCGGATGCGCATTCTGTCCTTCACCCTGGCCTGTGAGTTGATCACAGCCAGTGCCGCCTGATTGGCGAAAATCTCCAGCCACTGGCGGTCCTCATCGCTGAAGTGCCCGCCGTTGGTCTTGTTGATTATTTCGATAACACCGATGCAGTGATTCCACACCCTCATGGGAACGGCGAGAATGCTTCTGGTTTTGTACCCGATCTGACGTGAGATCTGAGCATAAAACCTTCGATCTTCATCCACATCGTTTACGATCAGACTTCGGTTATTCTGGGTAACCCAGCCGGCGATCCCCTCGCCGGATTTCAGGGTAAAATCCATTACCTCTGATCCTTTGGGACCCAGTGCCACCTCAAAATGCAAACTTCCATCCTTCTCGTTTCTGAGAAGAATGGAAGATGATTCACCTGAGCTGAGGTTCATTGCAGATTCAAGAATCTGCTGTAATTGCTCTTTCGGATCGGAATAGTCGCCGTTGATGTTCGAATTGATCTCGATCAGCTTCTGAATTTTTCGAGAAGTTTCTGAGTTTTCGAGCATCAACTACTCTCCGGGAGTCGCCTATTCGTCATCCTGTTTCATGAAATCAGCCAGTGTTGCGGATTCTTCATCGCTGCCGCTGTCTGATATATACTTTTCAATTTCCTGACGCTCCTGTGCCCTTGTCATCTCGCGGATGGAAAGAGACAGTTTCTGTCGTCCGGGGTTCAGCTCAATAATAGCCGCCTGCAGCTGCTGGCCTGCCTTGTATTTGGTGATTTCTTCGTCGAGATTGATTTCCCGGGGGTTACCCAGATGGACCTTGGGAATAAGTCCTTCAATTCCGCCGCTCACCCGGACAAACACACCGAAATCGGTAACGTTGGTGACTTCACCCTCGATGATTGAACCTTCTGAATATTTACCCTTCAGATCAGTCCAGGGGTCGTCCTCAAGCTGCTTGATTCCGAGGCGAATGTTATGATTTTCTGCACTGCTTTCGATAACCATAACGTCAACTTCTTCGCCTTCCTTGAGTACTGCACCGGGATTCTTGTATTTCTTGGTCCAGGAAAGGTCATCAACATGAAGAAAGCCGTCAATGCCTTCTTCCAGCTCTACGAAGGCGCCGGTGGCGGTGATCTTTTTCACAACCCGTTTCAGTTTGGTGCCCACAGGATAGGTGCTTTCGATCTCATCCCAGGGATTGGGGAGAACCTGCTTGATACCAAGACTGACTTTCCGGGCATCAAGGTCAAAACCAAGGATTTTCGCTTCCACATCTTCACCGATGCTCAGTACTTCCTTGGGATGCTTGATCCGTTTGGTCCAGGAAAGCTCGGAGATGTGAGCAAGACCTTCAATGCCGTTTTCAAGCTCAATGAATGCACCGAAATCGGTGAGTTTGGTAACCTTGCCCTTGATAACATCGTGCAGCTGGAATCTGTCGGTGAACGTTTCCCAGGGGTTTTCGGTCATATCTTTGAGACTGAGATTGATTTTCTTATTTTCTTCATCCAGACGGGTTACTTTCAGCTGAAGCACTTCGCCCTTTTTCACATGATCCTTGGGACGCGCTACATGTCCCCAGCTCATGTCGTTAATGTGGAGCAGTCCGTCGAAACCGCCGAGGTCAACAAAAGATCCGAATGAAGTAAAGGACTTAACAGTACCTTCAACCACATCCCCTTCGCTGGTGTTTGCAAAAAACTCGTTCCGCTTTTTGTCAACTTCTTCTTCAAGCCAGCGCCGGCGGGAGAGAATAATGTTCACCCGGTTATCGCTGTATAAACGCTCGATGTAGAAATGGGATTTCAGTCCCACATACTTGTCGGGATCCTCAACGCGGAACAAATCCATTTTTGAAATGGGGTTGAATCCTCGATTTCCGCCGCCCAGGGAAATTTCAAAACCACCCTTCACGACCCGTGAAACCTTACCTTCAACCGGACGTTCATCCTGGAAAGCTGCTTTCAGTTCCTTCCAGACCACTTTTTCGTCTGCCTTCCGCTTGGAAACCACTACCTCGCCGTTGCGGCCTTCTTTATTAATTAAGACAACCTGTACGGTATCACCTTCGGATGGAACATCATCTTCAAACTCGTTGAGGTTGATCTTGCCTTCCGACTTATACCCAACGTCAATAAAAACCTGTTCGCTGGTGACCGCGACAACCGTACCTTCGACGAGCTGACCGACCTCCAGCTCATCAAGGGATTTGAGGTATTCCTCCTGCAGCTCCTCCTGGAGGAAGTTTCCCGTTTTTGAGCCCTGCTGTTCATTTTCTGCCATAGTTACTTGTATACTCCTGATAGATTATTTGTGTTCTCGAATAGATCTCAATACAATCTCACAAACTTGTTCAATCGTCAAGTCGGATGTGTCCAAATACCTGGCTTGGGGGGAAAGTTTCAAAGCCCCCACATCCTTCTCCTTGTCGATTCGGTCCCGCCTGGCGATGGTATCCACTAACTCTTCATACGATAAGGAACTGGTTCCCTGATCAAGTCTCCGTTTTGCCCTGGCCTGAATGCTGGCATCAAGGTAGAACTGAAGTTCGGCCCGGGGAAACACGATGGTGCTCATATCCCGGCCTTCCACCACCACATCCTTGTCCAGGGCTTCCTTTCGCAAAATAGTGTTTACCAGTTCTCGGATTTCCGGAATGCTGGATACCTGGGCAACCAGCGAGTCAACCAGATCCGAGCGGAGCTCCTCATCGCCCAGGAGAGTTCCATTAAAGAGAATATCTCCCTGTTGAGCAGGTGAAGCATCATCTGTACCGCCGCTCACCTGGATGTGGAACTCCGACGCTGTATTCACAAGAGATTGGGCCCGATCCGGAATACTGCCGCGGACCTCATCAACTCCAAGCTCTTTTAACAGGCCGCTGGTGATGGCCCGGTAAATATTTCCCGAGTTCAGGTACACCAGTCTGCTTCGGGAACCCACCATTTTGGCTACCGTGGATTTGCCGCTGCCTGCAGGACCGTCAATTGTGACAATCATTTGCTGCCGCCCCTTCCCTTTTTACGCCCTGCTCCGGGAGAGCGGCCTGTTCGGCTGGATCCATCCCGGTTCTCTGATCTACCGGGCTTTCCGGTTTTTTCGGGGGGGCCGGACTTCCCCGGTTTTGAGGGGTGGCCGGGCTTTCCCGGTTTTCCGGGTTTTCGGCCGGCTGAGCCGGAGCTTTTCCGGGGGCTGGATTTTGCAGGCCGCAGCTGTTTCTTTGCTTCCCGATGGAGGTTTTCAACCTCCGCCTTGGAAAGCTGACGGAATTTTCCTTCCTTGAGTATTCCCAGCTTCAGCGGCCCGAATTCGGTACGGTGGAGACGGGTGACTTTCAGGTTTCCGTGAGAAAACACGTTCCGGATTTCACGGTTTTTTCCTTCCGCAAGATGCAGTACCACCTGACGGGGATTGATAAACTGAAATTTTTCCAGACGGTACAGCACTCCTTTAATCCGGACGCCTTCCAGCCATTCCTGTAGAAGTTCCCGGGGAATGGGTTCCTTGGTCTCTACGGTATACTGTTTAATCAGGCCGGACCGGGGATGGGATGCGCTGTGGGCGAAATCCCCGTCGTTTGTGAGCAGGAGAAGTCCGGTGCTCATAAAATCCAGGCGTCCTATGGTGAACAGACGCTGGGAAAAGGAATCCTGCACCAGATCCATTACTGTAGGTCTTCCCTCGGGGTCGTGGGCCGAGGAGATGAATCTGGCAGGCTTGTGGAGCATAAGATAGAGGTGTTCTTCTTCGGGGCTTACGCTTGTACCGTCGAAGCGAACCTTATCTGCGGGCTGCACCCGGTAGCCAGGTTCCCGGATCACTTTACCGTTCACCGTGACCCTTCCATCTTCAATTAATTCCGCGCTTTTGCGTCTGCTGGCAATACCGCTTCGGCTTAGAAATACCTGCAGCCTGGGTTCTTCCTGTTGTTCCATTACAATTCATCCTTATGCAGTTCGAACCGTGCCTGTTCCACTTCGTCGAGTTTCGGAAGATCTGCAATGCTGGAAAGACGGAACACTTTCAGAAACGTTCTGGTGGTGCCGAACTGGGTGGGTCGGCCGGGTGCATCTTTTTTGCCCACTTCCTGGATCAATTCTCTGTTCTGGAGAAGTTTGATCATGGAATCGGAGGAGACGCCCCGGATACTTTCTATCTCCCCCCGGGTTATGGGCTGACTGTAGGCAATGATGCTGAGAGTTTCCATTGCCGCTTTGGATAGCCTCTGAGTATTCTGTTTTCCGTAACGGTCTTTCAGGTTATTCCAAAGACTCTGCTTGGGTGTGAGCTGATAGGAGTCTCCCAGCCGCATTAATTCGATTCCCCGTTCTTCCTGGGTGTACAGCTCTTCCAGCTGCAGCAGAACGGCTGAAACCGCATCTTTCGAAAGTCCTGAGATTTTCGCAAGACTGCTTATGTGTACCGGGTCGGGTTCGAGAAACAGAATCGCTTCAAGCAGTGCTGTCTCAGTTTTCAACTTCATCCTCCCCTTCTCCTTTTTCATGACGGCGTATCCGGATATCACCAAAAAGAGTATTCTGGAAAATCCGAATCACCTTGAATTTTACCGATTCAAGAATGGCTAAAAACGCACAGATCACATCCATTATGGAATCGGGTCTGATGATGATATCGGTGAACCGGAATTCTTCCTGCTTTTCCAGAAGCTCCCTGATCAGCGTGAGCTTCTCGTTCACGCTCACTTCCTCATAGAGGTCGATGATCCTGTCGGGAGTAAGTCCCTTCATGAGGCTGGAAAAAGTTGTGAGCAGATCCCATACTTCCATCTCCTGCCACATTGGTTCGGCGTTATCGAAGGGTAGGTTTCTCTGTGCCTTTTCCCGTTCTATGATCCACTCGTTCTGGTTTTCCTTCTCCATCATGAGTTCGCTGAGTTTCTTGTATTTCTGGTATTCGATCAGTCTGTCCACCAGCTCCTGCCGGGGATCCTCAAGCTCATCTTCCAGATTGATATCCACCGGAAGGAGCATGCGGCTCTTGATATAGAGCAGCGTGGATGCCATCACATAGAATTCCGACGCCCTCTCAAGGTCGGCCATTTCACCCGCCCGCATAAACTCCAGATACTGGGCAGTTATGTGAGAGATGGGAATATCATATATGTTTACTTCATTTTTCTTAATCAGGAAGAGCAGCAGATCCAGGGGACCTTCGAAATCCTTTAAGCGAAAATGGGTTTTTGATTCTTCACCTGTCAATTATTTTTCCTCAGCTGAGAAGTGAGGCCATTATAAAGAGGCCTCGGGCTGAGGTAAATACCCTGGGAGGGATCATTTCGAAGCTCCCGCTCCATATTTTCCAGGGGCTCACCGCTTCTTGGATCGGTCAGCCGGGAGTTGAGCTCCAACAAGGGGACCAGAACGAACCGCCGTTCATGGTACCGGGGATGGGGGATGATCAGATTCTGACGCTCTTCACTGCTCCGTGATTGTTGGTTGCCGGAATCATCTGCCGGGACGATCAGATCATTCCATAAAATGATATCGATATCCAGATTCCGGGGACCCCAGCGGATCTCTCCTGATCGGTTCCGCCCCCGGGAGCGTTCAATCCGGTGGATCTCCCGGAGCACATCTCGGGGTTTCATGTGTGGCGGCGGGTTCAGACAACATGCACAGTTCAGAAAATCCGGCTGATCCCTCAAGCCCTGTGGAGTACTGGCATAGAGGGAACTGATCCGGAACCCTGATCGGCTGATCCCTTTCAGTTCCTCAAGAGCTGAAACCAGGTGCTGCTCAGAATTACCGCTGTTGCTTCCAAGGCTCAAATATACCATGCACCCCTCCCCCTCTATCAGTTAACGCTCCGGAATGGATCCCCGGGGAGTCCAGAGGTGTTTTAAAAAAGATCCTCGCCGTCGGATTTCTTGTCCGCCGCTGCAGGGCTTTTTGCGGCCGGGGTTTTCTTCGCCGGAGCATCGTTTTTAGCGCCGGTTTTTTTCGTCTCGCTATCCTTTTCGCCGCCTTTTTTCCCCTCACCGATAATCCGCTCATTGGGGAAAAGCTGCTGCCGGAGTTTGCTCATAATTTCGCTGTAGAGCTCGGGATTTTCTTCCAGATAGGTTTTGGCGTTGTCCTTCCCCTGTCCGATCCGTTCCTCTCCATAGCTGTACCAGCTTCCGCTTTTATTAATATAGCCGTACTTCACCGCAGCATCCACAAGGCTTCCGGTGGCGGAAACACCCTTTCCGAACATAATATCCATCTCGATCCGCTTGAACGGCGGTGCCACCTTGTTCTTCACCACTTTTACACGGACGGTGTTACCGATGGCATTATCTGTTCCCTTGGAGATGGTTTCAACCTTCCGTACTTCCAGCCGTACCGACGAATAAAATTTCAGGGCATTACCGCCGGTGGTGGTTTCGGGGTTGCCGAACATCACACCGATTTTCATCCTGATCTGGTTAATGAAAAACAGGCATGCACCGGACTTGGATATTGTACCGGTGAGTTTACGGAGAGCCTGACTCATGAGCCGGGCCTGCAGGCCCACATGGCTGTCCCCCATATCGCCATTAATTTCCGCCTGGGGAGTCAGAGCTGCAACCGAGTCCACCACAATAATGTCCATGCTTCCCGAGCGAACCAGAGTTTCGGCGATTTCAAGAGCCTGCTCTCCGTTGTCCGGCTGACTTACCCACAACTCATCAATATTCACCCCCAGATTGCGGGCATACACGGGATCCAGGGCATGCTCGGCGTCGATGAATGCGGCAATTCCGCCCCTTCGCTGGGCTTCTGCTATGGCATGGAGGGCAAGGGTGGTTTTACCGGAAGATTCGGGTCCGTAAATCTCAATGATTCTCCCTTTGGGATACCCTCCCAGACCCAGGGCTTCATCCAGAAGAATTGACCCGCTGGGAATGCACTCGATATCCAGATTCTTCAGTCCGGTACCCAGTTTCATGAGAGAACCTTTGCCGTACTGCTGTTCGATCTGTAGCCGTGCGGCCTCCAGTGCTTTAACCTTCTCTTCCTGGGATTCAGGAGTGGCCGTTTCCTTGGTGGTGGTGCTGCGTTTCGCCATAGTTCCTCCGAATATGATACCGGCAGAATTGCATTTTTGATTTAATTTGTTGAGTATAAATTCTTGCTGCTGGGCTGGTCAAGCAAGGTTTTTTCATGTCAAAGCTGAAAAAGTGGTTTAAGATATGGGCATGAGCCTGGATAATGATATTTTACTCGTCTCCACACGCTCCATGGATGAATACCGTGAGCGGGTTGCCTATCATCTGAGAACATTTCCCGATTTCTACGATCACAACGGCAGAGATAACCGTGATGTGGAGATTATGAGCCAGAATCTGCGGGTTGTAACCTTTGCAGACGGGGAACTTGAGGTTGAAGCTCCCTTCACTGTCAGGGACAAGGATGTATTTCTCATTGCCGGGTCCAGCAGAAACCAGGCCGGCATCAATCAGAATGAATGCAAAATGGAGCTGTATCATGCCATTGACTGTATCAAACGGGGGACACCCAGGAGAATTACGGTTATTGAGCCCTATTTTTCCCCGTCACGATCGGACAGAACCACCCGGCGCAATTCCGTAGGATTCTGGGTGCATACCAAAATTCTTTCCAATCTCGGTGCCGATACCATCCTCACCTATCAGCTGCATTCCGATAAGTCCAAAACGGCAATAGATCCCACCATATGTCATATGGAAGATATCCCTGCGGTGCCCATGATGATGGAATATATTACCAGAGAGATCATCAAATCCGAAGAATACTGGCAGCAAATCCGGAGCAAATGGGTGTTCTGTTCAGTTGATGCGGGGGGTGAAGGGATGGCCAGAAGCTATGCTCAGGCTTTTCAGGCTCCCCTGATTATCGCTCACAAACAGCGGGATTATGCCCATACCAACACCATCAAGCAGATCAACATTTTATCGGATACAGATATTACCGGACGGGATGTCTGGATCGTGGATGATATGATAGATACCGGAGGCTCAATTGTGGCTCTGATCACCGAACTGAACAGAAGAGATGTGGCTTCGGTAAATATAGCCGCCATCCATCCTGTACTGTCCGGTCCGGCTGTTGAACGGCTGAAAGATCTGCATCATTCCAAGATGCTTCGAGAGCTGCTGATACTGGACACCGTTAACCTCACCCAGGATGTTCTGGACGCCCTTCCATTTCTCCGTGTTGTCAGCTCTTCAAAGCAGACTGCAGAGATTATTATGGGCATTCATGAGAACATGTCCCTCTCGCCCTTCTTCGACGATTTCTCTGTACAGAAATATTTCAGAAATCCCCCCCTGGAGTGATACAGGGATGGAAACATTGAAATTTGTTCGTCAGCTTCATGTAATTGACGGAAAACCGGTTAAAATTCTTTCCTGGAATCGATAAGCAGGGTGACAGGACCGTCATTCATCAGGGAAACATCCATGTGGGCCTGAAATTCACCGAACCGGCAACGTTGATGTCTTTGAAGAAACATTTCCTCCAGATCCGAGAACAGTTTCCTGGCATGATCGGGTGAAGCCGCTTTGTTATAGCTTGGGCGTCGGCCTTTCCGCGTGTCGCCGTAGAGGGTGAACTGGCTTACCCCGAGGAGCTCCAGGTTCAAATCCAGGAGGCTCAAATTCATAATTCCCCGGGAGTCATTGAAAATCCGGAGATTCAGAATCTTATCCACCATGTAATTCATATCGTCCAGGGTGTCATCCTGCTCTATTCCGATTAATGCCAGAATTCCCGAGGAAATGGAGGATTTCATTTCTTCCCCCACCATGACGCTGGCTTGTGAAACCCGCTGTACTACTGCCCTCATGATGAAAACTCCTGTATACGAAAACTGCCTGGTTCCGGAATGGAAAGGCCGGCTGTGCGACTACCGAAGGGTGATTTTATCCATCGGTTTCAGCCATTCTGCGCAGGGAACTTCCCCGAAGCCGGAGTTCGCCGTCGCTGCCGGCAACCTGGGCGATGATCTCCACCGGTTCTCCCCCTTGAAGCTCCACTGCGAAATCCAGTAAAACCGGCACGGTTCCTTCAACCACCTTCCCGTCGTGAAAGCCCACAAGAAAGTCGAAGAGTATTTCTTCATCGCTGACACGTACGTTGGCGGCCCTCCCCTTCCAGCGGACATATACTCCGTGGTGGAGTCTGGGCTGAGCTGCCACCTCCTCATAGCTGAAGGGATCCCGGAAGTTGGTAAAATCCGGTTCTCTCAGTTCGGAAATAAGCAGGGAGATTCGATCCTTGATGGCTACCGGTGCGTTGGAATAGAGAATTCTATTACCGTGATATCTCACAAGATTATCCCGGAACCCGTGGAAATACCGCCGGACTTTTTCCAGCTCCTCATCCAGCTGTTCATTTGTAAAAATGATATCGGCGGCTCTGGAGTAATCTCCGCTTCCGTATTCTTCAATTTGGATATCAAGCAGTTCCTGCCCCTCACGGAACGGCAGGGACTTTTCAAGAGTTCGGTTGATCAGAACGGCCGCAAGAGGGATGAGAACAATTACAACCGCCGCAAGCATCACTTTGAAAACCGTCGGCCAGATTATTCTGGGATGAGCTGCCAGAATAATCCCGTATTTCCGGTTTTCGATAAATTCAAGCCAGTCATCTTCTTCATAACTTTTGGCCATCTCAAGAGCTTTCAAAGCCTTTTTGTTTGCAGGGTCAATATCAAGAATTTCGAGCCAGATTCTCAAAGCTTCGGTGATCTTTCGCCTGCGCAGCATTACAACGGCCAGTCCCAGGAGGGTATCGATTCGCTGAGGATCCAGATCCCGGGCTCGCTGAAAATAACTGTATGCTCCGCCGAAATCGCCGGTATACAGACAGGCGTACCCCAGCATTTCGTGATATCCGGTATCTTTCCGGTACAGAAAAATCTGCGGGCTCAGCAGGGATATCACCTGTCCGTATTTTTTTTTGGCGAAGAGAAGGCGGGCCTGTGCGAGATCGCTGGATTTTTTCTGCTTCATTGCTGTATATACTTCCTTGAAAATTCCGCCGTGTATTGATTCTTTCCGAAAGACCTACTCATCGGGCCGGGTGTTTCCCGCCTCCATGGGATCAGAGGTTTCCGGTAGATTCTCCCTGATGGTGGCCAGGATTTCTTCAAGAGCCGCTACCTGACTTTCATCCAGACGGGCGGGAGATGTCAGAAGCCGGTCTATTTGTTCCAGAAGAAGGTCCAGCGTTTCGATATCCTGCACCAGCGGTGCAATTTGCCGCAATTCAGCGCGGCTGAAAGATTCCATGCCGCTGTTTCTGTCAGCAGCCGATTCTTCCTGCTTTACGGTCGGCGGGGAAGATTCTGAAACGCTTCCGTCCATGCTGTGGAGAGCCGGATTATATTCCATGATGGAGGAAGTTTCCAGCAGCTCTATCTGTCGGGATATCCGCCTTTGATATTCTCCATTACCTTCGTTTTCCTCCCGGGGCACGTAACTGACAATGAGTGAATATTCCACGCTGCTCTGCCCCCGGAGACGTTCAGGACCGAAGTAGAGATTCAGTGCACTGTCATTGATGGAAAACGGGAGCAGATTGAAATTTCTTTCCGCCGATGCCGTATATTCCCAGCGGCTCTCGTTCAAACGTTTCCAGTTTGCCGCCACAATTTTTCTGGGCCCCCGGATCCTGTCTGCTGCAAGGAGGAACATGGCCGATCCCAGACTGTTGCCGCTGAGAATATACGGTTCCCTTCGCCCCGGGCTGAACTCATATTCCCGGATAATGCCGGGTTCGGCTGTTGTGACAAAATGAGAGGAGCCCAGCTCTCCCAGCACGGTGTCGAACAGGGCGGAAAGCTCTGTTCGAAGAGGCTCTGTACCTGTATTGATGATCTGGTAGCGGATTTTCACCCCGATAATTTCAGACCCGCTTTGGTTTGCGCCGGCTTCATCCCCGGGGGTACTCCCGTTCTCCCTCTGAAGAAAGGAAAAATGCTGGTTCACCTGAAGGTCATCCCAGACATACTGAAGGGCCACTCCATCCCGGAACTCGCCGATGGAAATTCCATGAGACTTATCCTCTCCGAGAACACTGATGCTGTCACCGATCCGTATACGAGTGTGGGAACTTCGCGGATTGTCGTTGAATAAAAGATCGCCATTCTCATACAGAAGAGCAAAACGACCGCTTTGCTCATACAGTTTCAGTTGATACGGTCCGGCTTCCACTTCCAGTGCGAAAAGTGAAACGGATACCCATGCAAGGCATAGAAAAACCGCTGTTACTTGCGAAAATCGATTCATTGATTCCCCTGCATTTCCCTGATCTGAGACTCCAGCCCAAGGACCAGTTCTTCTTTGAGCTTCAGCGCATCCACTTTCAGTCGGATAAGATCCAGGGTGGCCTGAATATCCGGATCATCACTGCTGAACACTACCTGTTCTTCCTGAATGTTTTCTCCAGCTCCGGAATCCTTCTCCAGCTCTAGGTTTCGAATTTGATTTTCAAGGCGCCGTATTTCATTCTGCTGTGAATCAATGGTCTGCTGCAAGCGGGTCTGCCGTTCTTCCAGTCCGTCCACTTGTGCAAGGAGTTCCCGAATCTCTTCGGCATATACTTCGTCGGCATTTCTTGCCAGCCGCTGTTGATATGAGGCGATGGCTTCTTCGTACTGCTGCTCGTTTTCCCGGAATTCCTCAAGAGTCCGTATGGATTCCTCCTGGGTCCACTGGAGAAGTTTGAGCAGCTCCTGTTCACGCCGGCTCATGGTGATTACCGCCAGCCGGTAGCGGGCAGCTTCCACCCGATAACTGGTGGGAAATTCTTGAAGAACGGCTGTAAACATTTTTTCCGATTCATCCAGTTGTCCCAGGTGAAATAAGGCTTCCCCCGTCCAGTAATAGGCGTTGGCCACAAAGGGGCTTGAAGGATATCCGCTGATAAAATCTGAAAATGCACGGATGGCAGACTCATATTCACCTTTCAGATAGAGAATTCTTCCTCTCTGATACCGTCCTTCCGGATAATTTTTGTTCTCCTGGAAATTGTTCAGAAAAAAGTTCAGATTTCTTTCGGCATCCTGAATCCGCTCCTGGGCTATCAGCACCTTGGCTATCCAGAAATACGCATCGCCCCGAAGAGAAGAGTATTGGGGATCAAGGAGCAGTTGCCTGAATTCAGCCAGGGATTGGGAGTACCTGTTTTCCCGGAAATTCTCAATTGCTGAATCGAACAGGGCTTCGCCGCTTTGAGCGTAGATATGAGAAAGCGGAATAAAGAATATCACAATGATGGCAAGAATTGCCCCGGCACGCTGATTTTTCACAAAAATACCCCTCTTTCTTCAATCATCGGTATGATCGCCGACATTTATACTCTTTTCTCCCCCTTGAGAGAAGAAACAAACCCGGCTTTATCCTGGGAGGTAAAAAACGCGCTGCCGCTTACCAGTACATCTGCACCGGCGGCGACTGCATCGGCGGCAGTCCGGGAATTAATGCCGCCGTCAACACTAATAAGATAATCATATCCGCCGGTTTTTCTCAGCTCGACAAGCTGACGGATTTTATCAAGACACTGGGGAATCAGCGACTGACCGCCGAAACCGGGGTTCACGCTCATAACCAGAATCTGATCTATGAACGGTAGAAGCTCCTTCACCGAAGCCACAGATGTTGAGGGAACGATGGAAATTCCCGCCTTGATATTTCTGGAGTGGATATACTGGAGCAGTCTGTGGCTGTGGATCTCGGCTTCGCTGTGGAAGACCAGATAATCGGCCCCTGCCTTAATGTACTCATCCGCCAATTCCCCGGGATTATCCACCATCAGATGAACGTCGAAAGTTTTCCCGCTGTGAGGTCGAAGATCATGAATCATCTTCGGACCGAAGGTAAGGTTGGGAACAAAATGTCCGTCCATTACATCGAGGTGCACCCAGTCCGCCCCGGAAGCATGAATATCGTTGAGGGCCTGTTTTAAATTACTGAAATCAGCTGATAATATAGAGGGTGCTATCAAAGGAGTTGGATATATCATATTATATATTTACCAAAAAACCTAATTACTGCATAGTAAAACCAAAGGCATGTTAAAAAAGCGTAGAGAATTTCACAGTAAAATTGAACAACTCATTGAAGAATGCGCGGAATACATAGCCGACGGCAGGTTAAAAGACGGATATGAATCGCTGGACAGAGCGCTGAGTCTGGATTTTGATCATCCCGGGGTTTTGGCAGGACTGAAATATATCAATTTCTGGCAGAGCCGCATCAATACTGCGATTCGAAGATCGGAGCATATTGATCAGGCAGAGACCCTGCTCCATTACTGGAAGGATTTTTCCCGTTTTATCCGGGGATTTCAGGGAGATGAGCGGCTTATTCAGAGTTTTCGCCGCTTTGTATTTTCCCGGGTGCTTGAACTTTTTTCCGGAATTCCGGACGGTGATAAAGATGCCGACATCCTCATGTGGCGGGGAATAGCCTGCAAGGGCATGGGAAATTACGATGATGCCCTTGATCATTTTACTGCGGCTCTTCAAACAGCCTCGCCCAGGGCGCGGCTGTTGAGCGAACTTGCGGATATCTATGCTCTGGTTGGTGAGGATCAGAAGTCCCGGGTAATGTTCAGGGAAGCGTTTTTCACGGATCCGCAGGATGTGGATGTGGAAGGCTTTGAATCGGAACTGTTTATTCGACTCTGCAGAAAGGTTGAAGAAAAGGGTTTCACCGGTTCGGAACTGAAAGAATGGATTCCTGTGTATGGAAGTCTCTGGGGCATTCTGAATGTAAAACGGGAACTCAGGGCACTGGAGTACGGAAAACTGCGACAGAAAATTTTCGCAATGGAGCAGGAACTTCGGGACAGCCGAAGAAGCGAGATTGTGAAACCCCGACTCCTGAATCATTATTTCTGGCTTATTGACCATCTGGTTATGAACCGTGAACATCAGCAGAAAATCGATGAAATTCTTCTGAAAATCCGCAGCATTTCAGCTGATGTTTACAAGCTGTATACAAAGTAATAAGTGTTCGATATAATGAATGATAATAACTTCACGAAAACACGCTTCGTGCCAAATTTGTACATCTTTATATTAGTTATGTATGGCTATGTATAGCTGATTCAATTCAGGAGCACTTGAACAATGTCGGAAAAGATTCTCAACACAATTACTGAGCAACTCAATGAAGAAAAATGGACTCGCGCAACCCTGTCCAATTATACGGTGAACCACTACGTGGAACTGGATGAATTATTGGATCAGGTGTTTGACGCCGATCTTGAAGATGAAGTGATGGAGTTGTGCGAAGAGCATCTTTCCCACTCCAAAAACAGCATTATTGCCCTTTATCTTTCAGGAATTATCAGTCTAAATCGTCAATCCATTGACGATTCCAACCTGCTTCTTCTGATCAACATTTTTACGGAAAATCACCGTTGGAACATCGTGAAACATCTGAGCAACCGCATTCTCGATTTCGGAGAAAACCGCCATGCTCTGCGCACCCTCGCCGAATGTTACAACAATGAAGGGGACGTAGCATCTCTCTACGAGGTATGGGAACGCCTCATCCGCGTGGATTACGAAGAAGCGGATATAGTCAAGAAGCTCGCGGAACATGAAGAGGAAGAGGGCAATATTGATACTGCGGTGGCCCATTATAAGAAGGCCATCTACCGTTATATTAATAAGAAAATGTTCACCCAGGTGCATGAGCTGTGGCAGAAACTGCTGGAGCTTGTACCCGGCGAGACGGAGTTCTTTTATCATGCCGAGGGAAGAGTTGCCAAGCTTCTTAACGAAGACAGGGCCATCCAGCTCCTTGAGGAACTGTACCCCCATTTCAATGAGAATAAAAAGTGGAATACAGCTATAGAAATTCTCAAGCGCATTCTCAGCTATGACAACAAGAATCCCTGGGCCAGGAAAGAGATAACCGACTGCTTCCGGGCAAAACATGCAGGCCACAGTCAGCTGGAAGAATATATCAAACTCTCAAACCTGAGTCAGAATTGGCGGAATGTTCATGACGCAATCTCCGATTTTGAAAAACATATTGCTTTTGATGCTGGCAACTTCGTGTACCACCGTTCATGGGGTGTGGGAAGAATCAAAAAAATCAAGGGCGATGACATAGTTATCAATTTCATGAAAAAGCAGAATCACGTCATGTCCCTGAAAATGGCCGTAAGCAGCCTGAAAATTCTGGGCAGAGACCATATCTGGGTATACCGCATTACCAAAAAGAAAGAAGCTCTGAATAAGAAAGTCAAAAAAGACCCCCTGTGGGCTCTTAAGGTGATCATCAAGAGTTTTGACAATGCGGCTGATATGAAAAAGATCAAGGCCGAGCTTGTACCCGGAATTCTCAGTACAAGTGAATGGACCAGCTGGAGTTCAAAAGCCAGGGATCTGCTGAAAACCGATGAATCTTTCGGGAATTTCCCGGATAAACCGGATACATACGTCGTACGGGACCAGCCCATCAGTCTTGAAGAAAAAACATACAACCGTTTCAAAGCGGAAAAGAACTTTTTTGATCGGGTAAAAACTATTCAGGAATTCCTGGACTATGTGAATGAGGAAGATGACACCAGCTCCATTGAAAGCGATTTCTTCAAGGATATGTTTGATTATTTTGTGGGATATGTCCGCAATCCCGGAACATACAATGAACAGACTATTTCAGCTCTGTTGATAGTCCGCCAGGTGATTGAGCGGTTTTCCTTTCTCAACCCCGGCGTGAACCTGGGGTTCCGGGATTTCTTCAATCAGCTGGAATCCTATGAAGAAACGTTTAAAAACATTGAAAACAACGAAGTGCGTAAGGCATTCCTCAGCGCAGTACGGAAACAGATCAAGAACTGGCATGAAATTTACATCAATATTCTGCCCCATCATCTTCAAAAGGATGTGATCAGGGATCTCATAACTGCTGGTCACATGGATCTGGTAATTGAGAAGTTTATTGAAATTTACGACGCCTACCGGGATCAGCGGGAGTCCTTTATCTGGTTTGTCCGCAATTGCTGGGAGGACGAATGGTTCCAGGAAACAGGAATCAGCACTGAGAAATATCTCATTGCCATGATTCATCTTCTGGATCTTACTGCACGGGATATTGACAACAAGCGGGATGTGAGTCTCAACAGAAAGCTCAATAAACAGATTCAGAACTTTCTCATTAAAGATGAACAGATTATTACCTACATCAATCAAAGCGATGAAGAAGGGATCGGGCGGATCTACTCTCTGCTTGAAGATGTGAAGGATCTGGACCCTGCGGTGATGTCGAATATCCGGAAGACCATCGCGGCCCGCTTCCCCAGCTTTGAATTCTTCGGTGAATCTGCAACGGTGGTTGAGACTGTTTCCCGGAGCGGATTCTATGCAATGATGCGCAGCTTTGAGGAACGCCAGAAAGCCCTGAAACAGCTGCACGAGGTGGAAGTACCCAAAAACTCCAAGGAAATTGCTGCAGCCCGCGAATATGGCGACCTGAAGGAAAATGCAGAGTACAAGGCAGCCAAGGAGCGGCAGGATTATCTGAATACCACCGCCAGAAAATGGGAAGAGGAGCTTCAGGCCGCACAGGTTGTGAAGCCAGAAGATGTGAAGGATGACCGGATTTCCTTCGGCACAACCGCAGTACTGGAAAACCTCAACAGCGGCGAAGAGGAACGGTACACCATTATGGGTCCCTGGGAATCAAATCCTGAAAAGTCGGTGCTCAGCCATCTATCACCCTTTGCGAGCCATCTGATGAACAGGAAGGTGGGTGATGAGATTGAGTTCACCATCAACCAGAGGGACTACAAATTCAAAGTGAAGAGCATCGAAAAGGTAGACTTCGCCAAGATGGATATTATTCCCATGAAGGTATGATCCGCAGGTAATTTTCACGATTACAGAAGCAAAAAACGATTATTACAGATACAAAAAGGGGATGTCTGAAATGCAACTCAGACATCCCCTTTTACATTTAAAGTTTCCGTACTTGCATATGTTTCAGAACTGCGGCTGCACACGAAAGTCCGGAGCGGCAATCAGGAAAATTTCTTTTTCTTGGCGCTCACTTTTCTGCTCTGGGCTGAGAGATCCTCTTTTCGGAGCCGGAGTGCATTGGGTGTGACTTCCAGAAGTTCATCATTACCCAGATAGTTGAGACATTGCTCAAGTGTTAGGGGCACCACAGGTGTGAGAATAACATTGTCATCCCTCCCGGAAGCCCTGACATTGGTCAGCTTCTTTTCCTTTACCGGATTTACATCCAGATCGCCTTCGCGGTTATGCTCACCGATAATCATCCCCTCATACACTTTGGTTTTGGGAACGATGAAAAGCCTGCCCCTCGGTTCAAGATTAAAAAGTGCATAGGGCACAGATTCGCCCTGGCGGTCGGAAACCAGACTCCCGGATTTACCCGAGCGTATGTCACCCCGGTACTCCTCGTAGCCCAGAAAACTGGAGTTTAGAATACCCGTGCCCTTGGTGTCGGTGAGAAATTCATCCCGGTACCCGATGAGGGCTCTGCTTGGGGCGGAAAATTCAAGGCGAACCCTTCCGCTTCCGTGATTGGACATGGTGATCATCCGGCATTTCCTGCTGGAGAGTTTCTCGGTAACAATTCCCATAAACTCTTCCTGACAGTCAATAAAAAGATGCTCCACGGGCTCAAGTTTTCGCCCCTTTTCATCCTTCTTGAAAATTACCTCCGGGCGTCCCACACAAAACTCGTAGCCTTCCCTGCGCATGGTTTCGGTGAGAATGGCAAGCTGAAATTCTCCCCTGCCCTTCACGTTGAAACCGTCCTTGTCCCGTATCCGCTCCACCTGGAGGGAAACATTTTTCAACGCCTCCCGCTCCAGACGGGCCCACAGTTTGGTAGGCTGAACATGTTTGCCGTCCTGTCCCGCGTAGGGTCCTGTGTTTTTCATAAAGCGCATGGATACGGTTGGCTCATCCACTTTGATTCTGGGCAGGCTTACGGGATGTTCTCTGGTACACACCGTATCACCGATCCGTACATCCTCTATTCCCGAGAGCACCACAATTTCTCCGGGTTCAGCCGTATCCAGGTCGCTGAGACCGATGCCCTGGTAAACCTGGAGCTTGCTAACCTTAAGAGGATTCGCCTTGCCGTCAATGTCCAGGCACACCAGATTATCTCCCGAATGGAGAACTCCGTTGTGTATCTTTCCCACGCATAATCGGCCCAGATATTCATTATACGAAAGGTCGCTCACCAGCATCTGCAGAGGGGCATCATCCTGATAGTGATGTCCGGGAAAGGTTTTAACCAGGGAGTCCAGAACAATTTCCAGGCCCTGGTCCTCATCGTTTAGAGATGTTTTGGCCACACCGTCCCGGCCCACCGCATAAAATACCGGGAATTCCAGCTGATCCTCATGGGCGTCAAGATCAATCAGGAGGCTGTAGATTTCGTCAAGAACTTCCAGAGGTCTCGCATCCTGTCGGTCGATCTTGTTGATTACGGCGATCAGGGGAAGTCCCTGATCCAGAGCCTTTTTCAATACGAACCGGGTCTGGGGCAGCGGTCCTTCGGAGGCATCCACCAGCAGGATGGCGCCGTTCACCATGCTCAATGCACGCTCCACCTCCCCGCCGAAATCGGCGTGCCCCGGAGTATCCAGGATATTGATCTTCACATCCTTCCAGGCAATGGAGCAGTTTTTGGCAGAGATGGTAATGCCTCTCTCCCGTTCAAGATCCATGCTGTCCATAATACGTTCTTCGGTCTGTTGATTTTCACGAAAAAGCCCGGCAGTCTGGAACAGTGCATCAACCAGGGTTGTCTTGCCGTGGTCAACATGGGCGATAATCGCCACATTACGTATTTGATTATTTGTCATTTGGGAAACTTCCTTTGAGTCCATTATAAAATTTTTACGTCAGTTACAGGGTTACAGGACGGTGGACAGCCTTTGGCTACAGCCGTTCCAGTGCATTTCGGGCATTGGCTCTCAGAGCAGGATGAGCCTCCTCATCCTCGGAAAGCTGCTCAAGATAATCCCGGTGAGAGGCAATCTGATTCCGGGCAATTCCCCGAATACCATAAATCTGGATAATATAATTCTCATGGCCGAGCATCCGTTCATACAATGAGCCGGCCGCAGTGAGTTTGTTCAGACTCAGTTCTTTGCAGATGGTATCCAAAAGGCGATTGTTCTCGTCATCCCAGGTTTCAGCCATTACCCGTTCAATGTTCTCCTTGCTTCCGGGAAAGTCATTACGTATGAGCAAAACTGCGGCGGTCTGGCGAAACTGATCTCCCAGCTCCTCATCTTCCAGCGCTTCTCTCAGGTACTGCCGGGATTTCCGGCTCTCAATGGAAGCCAGACTTCGGAATGCCTGGTGTTTGATATTGGTTTCGGGGTCATTTTGGGTCATATACCGCAGGGGTGCAAAAGCGTCATCGAAGGGATTTTCCTCAATCCCCCGAAGGGCCGTCATTCGTATTCGCCAGAAAGAATCCCTCAGCGCTTCAAGATACAGCTCCTGCACTTCTTCCGGTTCAAAGGAGGAAAGAGCTGCAACCGCTGCCGTCCGGATAAGGGTATCTGATGATGAAAAGGCATTACTGATCACATTCATGGCCCGGGAATCGGCATATTGGCCGGCAGCATTGATTGCGGCAATTCTCAAGGTTTTTTCGATACTCTCATCACCCGCCAGATCAAATATCAGATCCCGGCTGCCGGGATGCTGAATTCTTCCCAAAGCCCGGAGGATGGCTTCCCGCACGGGAATTTCCAGATCGGGATCCTCATAGTACTCCGCAAGAAATTCGGCGGCTGGCCGGTATTCGGTTTCTGCGGTGTACTGTATGGCTGCAAGCTGTACTTCGTAGCCTTCTTCTTGAATTATCTCAGAACTCAGTTCCCATAAATCCTTATCCATGGGATGGTTTCGTTCTTTCAGATGTTGAAAAAGCCGTATGGTGAAATTCCGGGGGATATCCTGATAGAACATCAGCTCATCCAGTACCGCCGGTATTGCATCGTCCCGTTCCAGTGCTTCGAAGTAATCAAGAGCCTTGATTCTCAAAGACTGTCTTGAACTGGAAACCAGGGTGAGAACCGGGTCCGCAAGCCGGGCATCTTCGAGTTCTATCATCTCCTCAATAGTGGAAACAACGGAGCTGTCAATTCCATAGAGAATAGTCTCTTCCCATTTTTCATACAGACTCTGCTGTACATCCTCTTCTCCGGATGAATTTTCAGCATCGCCGGCGTCCTCCTGGCCGAGGATCGCCCCTCCGGATGTAAACCAGAAAAAGGAAATCAGCATCATACACAGAGCAAGGGGCTGGAACGCATGTTCGGGATTTTTTAATCGGTCCATTTTTGTTTTTATCATATCTAAAATAGTCGGTATCAGCCCGGGTTCCTCTTAATCACTAAATATACCGCATTAAGACGAAGAAGCACAAACATTCCGAATATGGAGAGAATCGCAGGGAGACTGATCAGAAGAAAAATACCCAGATTCCGGAGGTTTGAACCGCCGACCCAATAGTCTCCGGCCAGGTACTTCCCAATCAGAATGATCAGCACCCCTGGAATGAGGGATAGCAGAATTTTAAAAAGATCCCGGAAAATGGGTTTGAATGAGATATCAGGAAACCGTTTCCTGCTTTTCATCAGCAGCCATCCTGAAGCCGCAATGTAGCTGATACTGTTTGCCAGGGCCAGCCCCCGAACCCGAAGGAAGGTTTCTTTCAGCCAGAGAGAGAGAATAATATCCAGCACGGTGATAATCAGCGCATTATAGACCGGTACCCTGACATCCCCGTCGGAGTAGCACAGCCGCTGAAGAAAATTATTCAGCCCCACAAACAGCAGTCCCGGAGAATACCAGAACAGCACCTGGGCTGCCAAACGGGTATTTTCCACGGTAAAGGCCCCCGCTGAAGGGCGGCGGATATCAGTTCGTTGCCCAGCATCATCAGGCCCAGGGAACTGGGGATCAGAAATGTCATAAGGCCCGCGATTCCGAATTCCACTGTTCGTGAGGTTGCGGCTCGATCTCCCGATGCAATCTGTTTACTCAATCTGGGAAATAAGACGGTGATAATTGATGCGGAAAAGATGCCGAAGGGAAGCTGCCAGAATACAATTGCATAGGACATTGCCGACCCGCTCCCCGTTTCCATTTCGCTGGCGAAACGGGCTGCTATCTGCTGGTTGATCGCAAAGACTCCGCTGGTTGCAAGTACCGGCCCCCAGTTCCTGAGAATCTCACGGAATCGGGGATTGTTAAATGAAAAGTTGAAGCCGAAACTGTAACCCTGTTTAAAAAATTCCGGAAGCTGAACAAGAACCTGGGCCATTCCTCCCACGAGAACTCCCACGGCCATTGCAAAAATTCCGAGCTGCGTATGAAACAGAAGCAGACTGCTGATCACCGAAATACTGAACAACAGAGGTGTTAATGCGGGAACCACAAAACGCTCATTTGAATTGAGCGTTCCCATGAGGACGGCGGAAAAGCTGATAAACAGAATGTAGTGGATAATATATCTGAACAATTCTGCAGCAAGCCGGTGCTTTTCCGGATCCTGGAAATTCAGCAGCAGGGAAACAAATGCAGAGGGAAATATGGCCGCAAGAATGAGTATAGGCAGGAGAACCAGAAGCTGAAAGGCCAGCAGATTTTTCACAATAGTTTTGGATTGGTTTTTACTTGGGTCCTCCACCAGATTCCGGCTGAGAACCGGAATAAATGCAGTCGATAATGCTCCCTCGGCAAGGAGTTTTCTCAAATTGTTTGGAATGTTAAACACCAGGTTCAAAACATCAGCCTGACCGCCGGCTCCGAAGAGAGCTGATATTATTCCGATCCGCAGGAATCCAAGCAGCCGGGAAGCCAGGGTGGAGATCATTACGATTCCCGTTGAACGGGCGGAGGACCTGAGACTATTTACCGGGGAACTCAATCAGGTATCCCCATGGAATACAGGTCAAGAAAGGATCGTTTGAATTCCAGGAAACGGTTTTCATGGATCGCCCTCCTTGAATCTTCCACAAGCTTTTTCAAAAACCAAAGGTTATGGAGGGAAGCAAGCATGGGGCCCAGCATTTCGCCTGCTTTGAACAGGTGCCGCAGATAGCTTCTGCTGTAGGCGGCTGTGGGACTGTGCTCGCTTACCGGACGGGTGTCGTATTCATAGCGCTGGTTTTTCAGAACCAGTCTTCCATGGTCGGTGAACAGTGTGCCGTTTCGGGCAACCCTGGTGGGAAACACGCAATCGAACATATCGATGCCGTGCTCGATTGCTTCGAGAATATATTCAGGAGTACCCACCCCCATTAAATACCTGGGTTTTCCGCCGGGAAGAAGAGGGGCCGTGAACGCCAGATAATGCTGAAACTGATCAAAGGGTTCCCCAACAGAAAGTCCTCCGATTGCATAGCCCGGCAGATCCAATGCGCTGAGCTCTTCAGCGCTTCTGGCCCGTAGATCCTCATAGAAGTTCCCCTGCACTATGCCGAACAGTTTACCCTGGTAGGTTTCTGTGGTGGTTTCCCAGCTGTTTTTCGCCCGAAGGGCCCAGCTGGTGGTGATTTCAAGTGCTTCCCGGGCAGATTTGTGGGAAATTCCCGGTTCCGTGCATACATCCAGCACCATCTGAATATCCGAGTTCAATATTTCCTGTATTCCCACAACTTTTTCAGGGGTGAGGAAATGTTTTGATCCGTCGATGTGAGATCGGAACTCCACCCCTTCATTCGTCACTTTTCTGAAGGGTGCAAGTGAGAACACCTGATATCCGCCGCTGTCGGTCAGAATGTTTCCATTCCAGTTATTGAAGCCGTGAAGTCCGCCGAACTTTTGAATCACATCCATGCCCGGACGCAAATACAGGTGGTAGGTATTTCCCAGTATGAGCTGTACGCCCATGGAAAAAAGATCCTCCAAACGCACAGCCTTTACGCTGGCATTGGTGCCCACGGGCATAAAAACAGGAGTATCCACATTTCCATGAGGAAGATGAATCTGTCCCGTCCTTGCTTCGCAATGTTGGTCTTTATGTAATTTCCGGTATATCACCTGTGAAACCTCTTAGTATCTGAAAATCAGGTTTTTGCCCTGCTGAGAATATACACCGCAGCCAATCCGGTGATGAGAGTGCCCGCCCATGCGCCGGTTACACTGCCGATCAGACCGATGCTTGCAAAAAGTCCCGAAAGCATTTGAATGGAGTAATATACAATGGATAAGCCCAGTGAAACAAGGAGGCTCATTGCCAGGATGTTCTTTTTATAGCTGCCTCCAATGGCGGCAGAGAGGATTGTGACAATCAGAGGAGTGAAGGCAAATGAAAACCGTTCATGGTACCGGGTAAGATCCTTCCTGTAGGGAAATCCGCTCTCCCTGAGGAACTGAATATAGTTCCTGGCCTCGGAAATTCTCATGGCATCTATTTCGCCGAACTGATTGGTGAAATTTTCCGGTTCCAGGTCAAAATCCGGTGCGGAAAAACGCGCCTCATCCAGAATTTCAAAGCCATCTTCGTCTTCCTTTCTGCGAAGAACGGTTGCACGATGAAAGACCCAGCCGTCATCCTCCCACTGGGCCCATTCTGCACGAATTTGTGTGTGTATCAGCATTTCTTCGTTTCGTCTGACGATGGTTACATCATCAAGACGCTGTTTACCGTGATCATAGTACCCTGCCCGGTATATCACTTCCCCGCCCCTGGTCTGAATGGTGATATTCGCCTGATTCAAATTCTGGGGCCGGTTTCGAAGCAGACTTGTGCTCAGCTCTTCTTTCTCCCGAAGCATGGGGATGGCAAACCGGTCCTGAAATGCAAACAGACCGATGCTGATAAACGCGGAAATAATAATCAAGGGCAGGATGAAACGCTTCAGACTGATTCCGCTTGCAAAAACCGCAATCAATTCATTGTTGGAATACAAGGTTCCCATGGAATAGGAAACCGAAAACAGCAACGCAATGGGCGTTGAAAACACTATGCAGGTCGGCAGATAATACCACTGAACCAGAAGAATCTGGAAAAACGGCACCTCTCTCTCAATATAGCGAACGATGTTCACGAATAAATCCGAGGCATTGATCAGTATGGTGAAAAATGCAAGAGCTCCAAGGAAAATGGGTATGAAATTTCGAAGGAGCAGACGCGTGAGTACTCTCAAGGCTATCTCCTCAAATATCCGTACAGAAGTACAGATCCTGCAGCCAACATGAGAATATTGGGACTGAAGGTGATCAATGCAGGGGGAATGGAAGTTAATCTGAGTCCAAGGGCTTCTATTGCAACCAGTATTCCCCAGTAGCCGGAAGCCAGAATTAGGCCGAGAATGATTCCCAGAGTTCTGCCGTGTTTCAATGCCATGAGTCCCAGTGGAAAACCGATGAAAATGAAAGTCAGACTTGCCAGAGGTATGGAGAATTTTTTCCAGAATTCTATGCGGTACAGTCTGAGCGTCCTGTCAAACATGAAGGTACGGGGATTTTCACCCAGACGGTCGTATGCACGTTGAAATTGCACCAGAAGCTGTGAGTCCCGGTTCTCGGCAATGGAGAATGCGGTTGCACCGAAGCTCCTGTAGTCCTGATGATAATCCAGCAGTTGATCCTGCTTTCGCAACTCAAACTGTTCCTCACGCTTTTGGACCAGAGAAAAAACATCCCGGGCACTCATCTCTCGGACACTGGGATTGTTGATATTGAATACAATATTTTCCAGCAGGATATTATAGTCCATGTTTTCCGCCCTGCTTTCGTGTATGCGGTTTTCCGAACTGGAAATAATTTCAACATCCCGCAGATTGAGAGTGATAATACCCTTTCCCGTATCATTCTGGATGAGGGCTGCTTGAGAGGCACTGATAGTACGCTCCGAGCCGTCTTCGGCCCGGTCGATAATAATAATACCCTGAATAACATCATCAACCACATCTCCGGTTACAATGGTGGCATTCTCGTAATTACGAATGGCATAGGGCTCAATGATCAGTCTGCTGTTTGAATACAGCAGTTCCTGATACAGTTGACTGTAACGCATGGTTCCCAGGGGAAGAAAATAATCGTTGGTAATAAATGATAAGCCGCTGAGCAGCATTGCGGAGAGGAGGATAGGGTACAAAAGATTGGTGAAACTGATCCCGCTGGCTCTGGCAGCCTGAATCTCCCTCCCCTCGCTGAGCTTCCCCACTGCGAGAATTATCCCTATAAATGAAGCATAGGGTACCGAGAGGGCAATGATTGCCGGCATGGCGTAGAGAATCAGTCTGAGAGTATCGATGACCGAAACCTGTTCCGCAAGACGGTCCCGGGCAATCACCAGAATCTGGTTTACAAAAAAGATGGCCAGGAAAAACAGGAAGGCAACCAGAAATGAGAAGAGGTATTCCCGTGTTACATATCTCTGGAGAGTTCCGGGCAGCTGAAACCCTTCCTTTCCGAAAAAGATGCTCCTATTCACCGGTACTCCCGAAACCGCCCTCCTGACGTACCGTTGCGTTCAATCGGCTTTCATCCGCAACAGGATGAAAATTCGCCTGAACCACAGGAGCGAACACCATCTGGGCAATCCGTTCCCCGGGATTAATCTGAATTTCATCCGCAGATAGATTAATAACCAAAACCTTGATTTCGCCGCGGTAATCCGCATCGATTGTACCCGGCGTATTGGGCAGAGACAGCCCTTTTCGATATGCCAAACCGGAGCGGGGCCGGATTTGGGCCTCAAACCCCCGTGGAATTTCCACACGTATTCCCGTGGGAATGAGTTTCCGCTCAAGGGGCTGAAGAGAGACAGGGTCGCTGATCCCTGCGGTCAAATCACAGCCCGATGCGCCGCTGCTTGCATATGCGGGGAAAATTCCTGATTCGCTGTGAATGGGCACATCAACCTGAGGATGATCTTTGTTCACTTCCATTGTTATCAGCTCCCTGATGATAGTTCACATATAAAAAAACGGGCCCGAGAGCCCGTTTTATGCAATCCTGTTCCGCTAAACGGACCAAAAGAGACGATTAATGCCTTCTGCGGTCGCCGCCGCGGCCTCTGTCACCGCCCCGGTCTCCGCCTCTGTCTCCACCTCTGGGGGGACGACCGTGAGATCCGCCTCGATCACCTCTGGGCTGAATATCCTCATCCACCAGGGTTGTAAGATTGACCCGGCCCATTTTATCGATTTCGATAATCTTTACCGGCACTTCCTGATTCAGTTCGAGAACATCTTCAACCTTGTTGATCCGTTCTTTGGACATCTTGGAAATATGACACAGTCCTTCCTTACCGGGAAGAAACTCAATGAAAGCACCGAAATCCACGATTCTGCGGACAACACCGGGATACACTTTTCCCACCTCAGGCTCTTCCAGAAGAGAGAGAAAACTGTCCTTGGCGTCCCGGGCGTTTTTGGCATCCCTGGAATAGATGGTAACCGACCCGTCATTTTCAATATTGGTCTCAACCCCGAACTTCTCGTTTACGCCCTTGATAACCTTTCCGCCGGGACCGATGAGGGTTCCGATGCTTTCAGGATCAACATGAAAGCTGATAATTCTCGGGGCATATTCGCTGAGTTCGCTTTCAGGCTCGGCGATCAGGGAATTCATAATTCCCAGAATATGCATTCTTCCCTCTTTGGCCTGGGCAAGTGCGGTTTTCATGATCTCCGGGCTTACGTTAGACACCTTAATGTCCATCTGGAATGCGGTAATACCGTTTTCAGTTCCCGCGACCTTGAAGTCCATGTCTCCCAGGTGATCTTCTTCACCAAGAATATCACTGAGAATTACAGAATCGCTGCCTTCCTGAACCATTCCCATTGCAATGCCGGCAACCGGCTTGGAAACCGGAACCCCGGCATTCAGAAGAGAGAGGCTTCCGCCGCACACCGTAGCCATGGAAGATGAACCGTTGGATTCAAGAACTTCGGAAACCACCCGGATTGTGTAGGGAAAGTCGCCCTTTGCGGGAAGTACCGAGGCAAGAGCCCGGTGAGCCAGGTGTCCATGGCCGATTTCACGGCGTCCTGTTCCAAGGCGTCCGGTTTCACCCACACTGTAGGGAGGGAAGTTATAATGCAGCATAAACGCTTCACGTTTGTCGCCGTCAATGTCATCCATGATCTGTTCATCCCTGGCAGTTCCCAGGGTGGTGATGGCAAGAGCCTGTGTTTCTCCCCGGGTGAACAATGCAGAACCATGCACTCTGGGCAGGACATCCTTCTCAACGGTGATGGGACGGATATCTGTGGGTGAACGTCCATCAACCCGAAGTTTATTCTCTATAATGGATTTGCGCAGTATTTCCTGCTCAATATCTTCAAACACCGCCTTGAATTTCTTCTGATCTTCATCGGCGATCTGCTCGGCGTATTCTTCCTGGAACTGTTCAACCACCTGACGGATGGCAGCATACCGTTCGAATTTACCCTTAACAAAGCAGGCTTTTTCAAGGAGGGGATAGGCTTTTTTCCGGATTTCATCCTTCAGGGGGAAGCTGTCGTCCACCTCAACCAGAGGAAGTTTCTCCTTGCCTGCCAGTTTGCGCAGCTCCAGCTGAGCGTTGCAGAGTTCAGTGATTACCGGCCGTGCTTTCTCGATGGCCTCAATCATCTGCTCTTCGCTCACTTCCTTGGCGCCGCCCTCAACCATGGTAATTCCTTCAAGGGTACCGGCTACAATGATATCCAGATGGCTTCGATCAACCTGTTCAAAACTGGGGTTCACCACATATTCATCATCAACATAGCTGACCCGCACGGCACCTACCGGTCCGTCGAAAGGGATGTCGGAAACCATAACCGCTGCAGAGGCAGCCACCATTCCCACAACATCCGGGGGATTCACCATATCCGTTGATATTGTTGTGGGTACCAGTTGAATTTCACGTTTGAATGATTTACTGAACAGGGGCCGCATGGGACGGTCAATGAGGCGGGAAACCAGAATTTCCTTGTCCTTGGGACGTCCTTCCCGCTTTAAAAATCCGCCGGGGATTTTTCCGGCTGCATAGTACTTTTCATTGTAATCCACACTCAGAGGAACGTAATCAAGATCCTCCACGGGCTTGGAACCGCAACAAACTGTGGCAAGGACGGCAGAACCGCCAAAGGTTGCAAATACGGAGCCGTTGGCCTGCTTGGCCATACGGCCTGTTTCAAGGACCAATTCTTCGGCGCCTATTTTCAGTGTTACACGATGCATTATTTCTCCTAATCGCCTACCATTATAGCACAAAACCGGGAAACTGCGCCCCGCATTGGGGCGAACTTCCCGGTTTGTCAGGGCGAATCAGCTATTTACGCAGATTCAGTTCGCTGAGAAGCGCTCGGTAACCTTCAAGATCCTTGCCTTTAAGGTATCTCAGCAGGCGACGACGCTGACCGACAAGCTTGAGGAGACCACGTCTTGAGGAATGATCCTTCTTGTGATTCTTCAGATGCTCGGTGAGCTCAGTGATTCTCTGAGTGAGAAGGGCAATCTGAACTTCGGTCTTTCCGGTATTCTTTTCGCTACCGCCGAACTTTTCCACGACTGATTGTATCTGTTCTTTTGTAAGAGACATTAATTGATACTCCTTGGTAATCTTACTCGTATTGATTATATATATCATCCTCATGATGGTGGCGAAAGACAGATTGTCTCAGTCATGAAGACTAAATCACGAAGAATGACAGCACATTATTATCTTGATGAATGCAGCCCATGTCAAGGGTTGCCGGTTTTTACACCCCTTTTACGAGAGCTTGTGAAACACTCCCCGATACGTCAGCCGGGTCTGGGGCTGAATATCTCCGCCGGCCTGGAACAGTGCTGCAAGCTGATCATACTCATCCATCACGGCAAAAATCTGAGGCGGCGAATCGCCGCTTCTTTCGATCAATGGGGCTCCAAGCTCCCGGAAGTACAGGTCCTTTCCCAGACGAATTCGCCGGGCAAGATCGCTGTCTGCCTGAAACAGCTGAAAACCGGGAATTCGGCGGATAAGATCACTGCCGCAGATCATTTGATCAATGACCCATTCACCACCCTTCTCCCGGATTTCATCCAGGGTCAGCGCTTCGTCCAGGTGAAATTCTCCTACGGTGGTAC
This sequence comes from Salinispira pacifica, assembly GCF_000507245.1. Lineage (GTDB taxonomy): Bacteria > Spirochaetota > Spirochaetia > DSM-27196 > Salinispiraceae > Salinispira > Salinispira pacifica. The sequence goes on from NC_023035.1 coordinate 1,925,773, forward strand.
GCTGGAGCCGTTCGACATAGGCCCGGCTTCCCGCGGCAAGCCCCAGGTCCCGTGCAAGGCTGCGGATATACGTTCCTTTTGAACAGTGAATGTCAAAATCTCCCCGGGGCGGATTCCAATCTCTGATTTCCAGGGAGTGGATAACAATACGGCGGGAAGGAATATCAAAGTCATCACCCTTCAGGCTGCGTTTGTACGCCCTCTGTCCGTCAACATGGACTGCCGAATATTTCGGCGGGACCTGATCAAGATCTCCCCTGAAACGTGAAAGAACCTCTTCCAGCCGTGATCCATCCGGGATTTCTGCAGTGGCAATCACTTCACCTTCGGGATCCAGGGTTTCCGTTTCTTTACCGAACTCAATGGTGGCGTGGTAGCGCTTATCCATATTGCTCAGATATTGCACAAAGCGGGTTCCCTGACCGGCGAACACCAGCATCAGGCCCGAAGCGAATTTATCCAAGGTGCCGGCATGCCCGACTTTTTTAATGCCGAGAGCCTTTTTCAAGGGGGATAGTAGTTGAAAGCTGGTTATTCCCGGCGGTTTATGTATGAGAATCAGACCCGGAGGGATCGTCCTCTCCGGGCTCTTGCTGCTGGACATTCAATTCCTTCAGTTTCTGAGTTACTTCAAAGCCTTTGGATATTCCATCGTCCCGAACAAAAGTGAGCTTGGGAGTGTTCCGGGTGCGCATCCGTTTTCCCAACTGGCGCTGGATAAAACCGGCTGCGGAATTTAATCCCTCCACAGCCTCGCCCAATTCACGGTCTTTCAAAAATGCACTGATATGGATCCGTGCATAGGCAAGATCCCGGGAAACTTCCACAGCACTGATGCTGAGCATACTGTTTACCCGGTGATCCTTGATTTCACCCTTTAATATCAGCTCACTGACGATTTGTGTGATCTGATGCTCTACTTTTTGTAAGCGAAAATTACCCATCTGGTCCGGTTTATTCCTTCTCTCCGTCATCGGAGGATGCTTTCTTTTCTTTTGCCTGTTCTTTTTCCAGTTCCACCAGGGTTTTTCCAAGCTTACGGGCAATTTCCTTCACCTGGAATACCTCAATAATGTCGCCGACCTTGATATCGTTATGATTTTCAAGTCCCACACCGCATTCGTATCCCTGGGCTACTTCCTTGGCATCGTCCTTAAACCGCTTGAGAGAACTGAGTTTGCCGCTGAATATTTCTACACCTTCGCGGTACAGACGGGCAATGCTGTTTCTTCGAACCAGACCGTTGGTGACATACGCACCTGCGATAACGCCCACCTTGGGAACTTTGAAGGTATCCCGTACTTCGATGGTACCCATATGTTCTTCTTTCAGCTCAGGCTCAAGCATTCCTTCCATGGCGGAGCGGATATCTTCCACAACATCGTAGATAATGCTGTATTTCCGGATTTCAACCTTCTCCTGATCTGCCAGAATCTGCGCCCGGGATGTGGGCCGCACATGAAATCCTACGATTATCGCATTGGAAGCTGATGCCAGATTGATATCACTGTCGTTTATGGCACCGGCGCCTGCATGAATTACTGAAAGCCGGATTTCAGGGGTGGAAAGCTTCTCAAGAGCGCCCTGTATGGCTTCCACAGAGCCCTGTACATCCCCTTTGATAATGATCTTAAGATCCTGGATTGAACCCTGCTGTATGCTGTCATAGAGATTGTCCAGTGTAATCTTCTTCACATTTTTGGCGGCTTCCATTTTCTTCAGTTCCTGCCGCTTATCGCCGACTTGTCGGGCCTGACGTTCGCTGGCAGTCATCTGGAATGGATCGCCGGCATCGGGAATACCCGAAAGTCCGATGATTTCCACGGGCATTGAGGGGGTTGCTTCTTCGACCTGCTGTCCCCGGTCATTGAACATGGCCCGGATACGTCCGGGATATACGCCGGCAACAAAGTTATCGCCGACTTTCATTTTACCCCGTTCGATGAGAACAGTAGCAACGGTACCCCGACCCTGATCAATTTTTGATTCAATGATCTTGCCTTCGGCCCGGGTTTCGTGGTTGGCATTCAGCTCCAGAACTTCAGACTGGAGCAGAACCCCTTCCAGAAGCTCATTGATTCCTTCACGTTTCAGCGCAGAGATTTCATAAAACATGGTATCGCCGCCCCAGTCCTCCGCAAGGAGTTTATAGTCCGCAAGCTGCTGCTTCACACGGTCAATATTTGCTTCGGGCAGATCAACCTTGTTCACGGCAACCACAATGGGCACCTTAGCGTCCTGGGCATGCCGTATGGCTTCGATAGTCTGGGGCATCACGCCGTCATTGGCTGCAACCACCAGAATGACGATATCGGTTACCTGGGCACCCCTGGCACGCATGAGGGTAAACGCTTCATGACCCGGTGTATCCAGGAATGTGATTTTTCCGCCCTTGGTTTCGACCTGATACGCCCCGATATGCTGGGTAATTCCTCCGGATTCATCGGCCACAACGTCGGTGGAGCGGATTGCATCCAGAAGCTTGGTTTTACCATGGTCAACATGTCCCATAACCGTTACGATGGGAGGTCTGTTTCTAAGGTCCTCATCCTTGTCGTCTTCGGTTTCGATGATAGTTTCATCGTACAGGGAAACGATATTCACTTCACAGTTGTACTCCGCCGCAAGAATGGTGGCGGTTTCAGCATCAATCTGCTGATTGATGGTTACCATCATGCCCATACCCATCAATTTACCGATAAGATCACTGGCCTTCAGGTTCATTTTCCGGGCCAGTTCACTCACCGTAATCACTTCCATGATATCTACGGATTTGGGAACGGGGTTGGTACGCTGTACCGGCTTTTTCCGGTTAAAGTGAATCTCTTTCTCTTTATGTTTCTCTTTTCGTTTGTAATTATCGTTCTTTTTCGATTTATAGAACTTTTTGCTGCTCTGCTTCTGTTCTCCGCTGGGAGGCATGGGAGCAGGAGCCGCACCGGGTCCCCGGAAACCGCCGCCGCCCGGTTTTTTATTAAACCTGCCTGGGCCGCCCCGGTTATCACCTCTGGGAGGCGGTCCTCCGCGGTTGGGACCTCTTCCCCCGTCACGGCTCTGAGGTCTTCCCTGTCCGCCCGGTCCACCGGGTCCGCTGCTGGGTTTATTGCTGCGGAAAGAACGGTGAGGCTTGTCGCCCTTGCCGCGGTTCTTGTCTCTGGGACCGACGTACTTACCGCCGACAATGCCCTGTTTGGTTGCGGCATTCTTGGGATCACCGGACTCTGCGCCCTTGGGTTTTTTGGATAAATTGCCTGCTGACCGGGGAGCCTTGGAATCGGTTTTCTTCGCTTCGCTCTTCTTCGCCTCGGGTTTGCGGGTATCAGCTGCATCCCCTTCACCGGCCTTTTGTGAGCCTTTTTTTGCTTCCCCGGTATCTGCGCTTTTCTTAACGTTTTCTTTCTGGACCTGTGCGCTCTTCGCTTCCGCAGCTTCCTTGCCTTCCTTTGAACCGGAAGCCTCGGTTTTGCTGGATTTACGCTTTACAACCACTTTCTTTTTGGGCTTCTTCTGATCTGAAGCCTTTTTCTCAGCCGGTTTTTGCGCAGAGTTTTCCTTTCGGTGTTTTATGAGTTCTGCCTTTGGTTTTTGTTCTTGTTCTTGGTCCTGAGCCATATCTATCCTTTCTGCCCCTCGTTCTATTCATCTTCTTCTTCGATGATCTCAACGGTGTCCATGATTATATTTTGAATTGTGAGAACATCGTCTTCGTTCAACCCGGGTATTTCTGCTATCTCTTCGTCTTCCATATTCAGCAGATCCACAATTTCCACAATACCCTTGGCCTTCAATGTTTCCACTATATGCCCCGGTATACCCGGCAGCTCTGAGATCAGATTGATCTCCTCTTCATCTTCTTCATAATCATCTTCATCACCGTCTGTTTCTTCTGCATCTTCTTCATCAGCCTCATAGTATTGTTCTTTTGATTCCTCATCAAGGGGTTCAGACTCTTCCTGCCCTTCCTCGTCGGATTCTTCCTCGATGATTTCAAGGTTCTCACTGATGATTTGCTGAAGAAGTTCGACATCGTCTTCCGTAAGACCATCGAGCTGGGTCATTTCGTCAGCTTCGAGATTAACAAGGTCTTCGATATACTCAATATTGTCCCGATTCAGAATGGCGACAAGCCGGTCACTGATATCGGGCAATTCTGCAATCCGGGTGATCTCAAAATCGTCGTTGAAGAGGTCATTAATCGCCTGTTTGCTGGCAATGGTAACATCCATCTCTTCAAACTGTGCTTCGGTTTTTACATCGATGTTCCAGTCCACAAGACGGTTGGCCAGACGGACATTCAGCCCCTGCTTTCCGATTGCCAGGCTCAGCTGATCTTCATCCACAATTGCCAGAGCATGTTTTTTTGCCTCATCCAGGATCAGTACCTGTTTGACATTGGCAGGACTGAGAGCATTTTTAATGAGATCCCGGGGATCGGTTTCGAACTTGAGAATATCAATTTTCTCGCCCTCCAACTCCCTGACAACGGCTTGAATCCGCACACCCTTCAGTCCGACACATGCACCAACAGGATCAACGTCCGGACGATTGGAGTAGACGGCAATCTTGGTTCTGTATCCGGGCTCACGTACAATTTTAAAGATCTCGACTGTTTTATCGTAAATTTCGGGAACTTCAAGTTCAAATATTTTCCGAACGAATTCCGAATGTGTCCGGGTGAGAATGATCTGCAGACCGGAGGCGGTTTTATTCACCTCGTAGATCATGGCTTTGATACGATCGTTAGGACGGTATGCTTCCCTGGGGCTCTGATACCTCCGGGGTAAGAGACCTTCAGTTTTCCCCAGGTCCACGAAAATAGTTCCGTTACGTTCCCTCTGATAATATCCAATGATCATCTCACCCTCTTTCCCCTTGAATTCTGAGTAGAGGGTGTCCTTCTGGATTTCTCTGAGAGTCTGGCGGGCTTTCTGCTTGGCGCTCTGCACTGCAACCCGGTCAAATTCCTTGGGATCTATTTCAATAAGCAGCTCATCGCCAACTTCAGCCTCGGTATTCAGCTTTTTTGCTTCATCAAGCTCAATTTCGTTTACCGGATTGTAGACGTCTTCTACAATTTCTTTCTGGGCATAGATTGCCACTTCACCGTTTTCTTCATCAAATTTAACCACAGCATTATCTGTGGTTCCGTAGGTTTTCTTGTAGGCAGCGAGGAGAAACTCCTCAATGGTTCGAACAACAAGATCTTCCGAGATCCCCTTTTCACTAACCAATGCCCGTATTGCATCTGCAAGACCTGAAGCCATCTTATTTGACCTCCTGAAAAACTAATTGCGCTTTCACAATTTCGTCGGTATTTATTTTTTTGTTTCACTGATAGATTCCGATTTTCCGGAAGATGGTTTTCCATTCTTTTTTCCGCTTTTGGTTCCGCTCCTGGGCTCGGGGATCAGGACGACCTCCCCTTCTTCCACCCGGGAAATGATTCCCCGGAACCATTGATCTCCCACCAGGACCTTTACTGCTTTTCCGGCAAAAAGTTCAAATTCAAGCAGGCTTGAAAATTTACGCTCCAGCCCTGGGGAGCTTACCTCCAGCGCGATATCACGATTATCCAACAGGATCTCCAATCTGGGAAGAATAGTCCTGCTGATTTCCTCGCATTCCCGGGTACCGATCCCGTTTTCAGAGAAGGCAATGATATTCACATGAACCCGTCCCTTTACATTGGCGCTGCTGGCCTCAATGAGAGTGTATCCCAGACCTTGAATTACCGGCTCGAGCTGTTCATAGAGTGCTCCGGGTTTTTCCTGCATTACTGTCGATCTCCTGATAATAATCGGCGGTTAAACTTTGGTTAACGGATACGTTTACGCTCACAAGGGTCTGCCCTGCCTGCAGGGCGAACATCCGCACAATAAAAAAAGAGCCGGAAGGCCGACTCTTTCAAGCTGGTGCAACTCGAATGTGTGTACTAAATATACCACAACGCAAATTTGCTGTCAATTCACCACAGTATATTTCCCGGTCGCCGGTTCAGTCTGATGCGAGAGCGATGGCTGCCACCTGATGAAAACCCGCTTCCCGAAGAAGCTGACGGCTGTACACCAACGTCGCTCCGGTAGTTACCACATCATCAAGAAGAATTATCCCGGTAGTATCCGGATCAGATCCGGCAACACACGCGTTCACTATCCGGCGTTTAATCTGAAAGGAATCGGCAACATTGAGAAGACGCTCTTCCCTGTTCAATGATTTCTGGGCGGCGGAGGATTTTCGGCTGAGAAACTGACGATAGATTACCGGATATTGATATTTTGAGCCCAGCCATGAAGAGAGATGCCGGCATATTTTCGCCATATGATCGTATCCCCGATACATCCGACTTTTCCGTGATCCCGGAGGATGGGTAAGAATCGTGGTGAAGCCTTTCCACCCCCGTTCATCTATGCATTGAAGAACATGGGGCAGCAGGAAGGCGGCCAGAGTTGCCGACAATCTGCTGTCATATCCTTTTTTATATCGGATGATCAATTCCGCCAGTTTTCCGCTGTATACTCCGCAAAGTGACAAACCGGATTCTCTTCGGGATGAATTGGATGAGCCCGGCCTGAGAAGTTCCATTCGCGACATGCAGCAGTGACAAAGACCGGGAACACACCCGTAACTTCCATGATGGCCGGGGAGATCTGTACCGCAGAGCGCACAGCATTGCCCCGGCAGTGAGAGGCACATATCCATATACCAATTACCGGAAAAACGACATCCCTGCCTGAAAATATTATGTCAGGATCGAACTGTCAGCCCACGACTGCATCACTCTTTTAGATGTTTCTGCATGCGGCTGAGATGATTGAGGGCTTCAATGGGGGTGCAGGTATTCAGATCCAGATGTTTAATCTCCTGGAGTACCATTTCATCCTGCCCGAAAAGTCCCCGCTGAAATCCCCCTGAAGCCATTTTGCGGCTTCCTTTGCGGTTGCTGCTGTTTGCAGATATGTTCAGCCCTGAACTGCTCTGCTGTATTTGGTCCAAAATCTCACCGGCACGAAAAATCACTTCATCGGGAATCCCGGCTATCTGAGCCACATGAATCCCGTAGGAATTATTGGAGGGCCCCTCTATTACCTTGTTGAGAAAAAGAATCTCACCGTCTTCTTCACTCACCTGCAATGAAAGATTTACCATGCCTTTGTGTTTCAAGTCGGACAATTCATGAAAATGGGTGGCGAAAAACGTGCGGCACTGCAGATGGTCAAGAATATAATCGCTCACCGCCCAGGCTATGGAAAGTCCGTCCTGGGTACTTGTACCCCGCCCCACCTCGTCCATGATCACAAGACTCTGGCGGGTTGCCTGCCTGAGAATATGAGCGGTTTCATTCATTTCCACGAGAAAAGTGGACTCACCTCTGGCAAGATTATCCGAAGCTCCCACTCTGCAGAAAATCCGGTCGGCAATACCCAGTCTGGCCGACTCTGCGGGAACGAAACTGCCGATCTGTCCCATTAAAAGAATCAAGGCGTTTTGCCGCAGGAACGTACTTTTTCCGGCCATATTCGGACCGGTGATGAGATGAAAATAATCGTCGCCGTTTCCGCTGATCCGGGTGTCGTTGGGAACAAAGGCGGAGTTTTCCAGAAATGCTTCCACCACCGGATGCCGCCCCCCTGAATTTCCATTAACTGCTTTTCGATCATTTCAGGGCGGGTGTACCCTTTCAGAGTGGCCTGATATGCAAAACTTTGGATACAGTCAAGAGCCGCAAGAATTTCCCCGGCCTCCTGAAGGACCGGCAGCTGCTCCCCAACCTTGTTTCTGAGCTGAATAAAAAGTTCCTGCTCCCTCTGCATACGCTGGTCCCGGGAGCTGCTTATTCGCTGCGCAAGCTCCTGCAGTTCAGCGGTGGTATATCTGTCGGCATTCACCAGACTCTGGCGGGGTTCAAAATGACACGGGATATTTTTTACCTGGGCCTTGGACACCTCCAGAAAATATCCCACCACCTTGTTGAATTTAATTTTCAGGTTTCCAATTCCGCTGAGCTCTTTTTCTCTTGCAAGATATGCATCCAGCAAATCCTGGGCGTTAGACTCCGTGTCTGTCAGTTCGTCAACCAGCGCATCATATCCCCGGCGAATGATCCCACCCTCATTGATTTGGGTGGGAGGATCATCAAGAATTGCATCGCCGATCATATCCGCCGCCCGCTTCAGCTCCGGTATGGAACCGGCATTAAATATTTCGGCCAGGGGACTGTGATGCAGCAGTTCGTACAGATTCAGCTGACTGTGAAGTGAGTTTTGGATCGCCTTCATATCTTTAGGATGGGCTTTCTCCATGGCTACCCGGGCAGAGAGGCGCGGCAGATCAAGTGCCTTCCCGAGAATATCCCGGCAACGGTTCAGGAGCAGTTGATCATGGTAAAGCAGCTCAACAAAATCCTGTCTCCGTCTGATTTCTGATACATCAACAAGGGGTTCGAGAATCCATTGCTTGAGAAGCCGTCGCCCCATGGAGGTTCGGGTCTGATTGATAATGGTAAACAAACTCTGATTCTCACTGCCGTCTGAGGTATTCCGAATCAATTCCAGATTTTTCTGGGAATTATTATCGATGAGCATGTGATCATCATCCTGGACAACCCTGAGAGAATTGATGTGGCGGATCTTTCTGCCGGCGTTTTCCTCCACATACTGGAGAAGCGGGCTCAGTGAATCAAGCTCGGGATTGGAAGGTTCAAGGCCGTAGGATTTCAAATTCTGAAGTGACATGATATCGCAGAGGAGACCGTATCCGTTGGAACCGCTGTAATGCCAGTCCGGAAAGCGATTAATGATGAGACTGCTTCGCCCAAGCTCTTGGTTCAGCCAGGGGTAGGATTGAAAAAGAGTTTCCTGAATCAGTATTTCACGGGGATTGTACCGGGCCAGTTCTCTCAAGAGACCGCTTTTCATATCAGCGGAAGCGAAACTGTTAAGAATCAGATTTCCCGTGGAAACGTCGATGCATGAAAAGCTTAAACGACCGGGATCTGATTCTGATGCGGAGAAACTGGCAATAAAATTGTGGTCGCCGGTCTTCAGAAACTCTTCGTCAAAAACTGTACCCGGCGTCAGGATCTCCACGACCTGACGTTCTGCGATACCCTTCCCTCCCTCAGGCATTTTCGTCTGCTCGCAAATGGCAACCTTTTTACCGGCTTCAAGCAGCTTGGGAATATAGGAACTGGCAGCATGAAAGGGAATTCCGCACATGGGAATCCCGTTCCGGGCAGTCAGGGTCAGGCCAAGAACTCTGCTGGCCTCTTTTGCATCTGTTTTAAACATTTCATAAAAATCACCAAGACGAAAGAAAAGTATCTTGTCTCTGTGGCTGGATTTAATCCGTTCGTACTGCTGCATCATAGGGGTTGAATCTGACATAGTTTAGGGAGTATATTATAAAAGTATAAGAAAAGAAATAAATATCAGAGAGAACTTGTTGAGCAAAGTATGAGATGCAGCAGCACAATATATACTGAGGGTTAATCCTTATGGAACACTTCTGCTTCAAACGGGAATCGGAAACCCTCTATCTGCGGGGAAGCGGCAGGCTTACTTCGCAGAACAGCGAGGAATTTAAAAATACGGTTTTCAGTTTCCTGAACACACAGGCATTGCGGAAAGTCCTGTTTGATCTTTCCCAGTGCGACTATATGGATTCCACCTTTCTTGGAGTTTTGGTGGGAATATATAAAAAAATGAGAGGGCACGGCGATTTCTGCATCGTCAAACCCTCGGAAGAAGCCACCCAGCACCTGAAAAGCATGGGTATGGACAAAATCATTACGATCCAGATGGAAATGACCGATTTCCCCGGAGACATGGGCAGTTGCCCCAACATACCTACCAAAGACGCCGAATCAATTCTTCATGCACACAAAAACCTGATGGAACTTTCCCAGACCAATGCACGTAAATTTTCTCTTCTCGCAAGCGTTCTGGAGCGTCAGATTCAACACAGCGGCAGCAGCAAAAATCAGTGCTGACACAATTGCAGTGCACCGAAGCTTGTGAAGCGTAATTTTTCTATTCAACACAACCATGGATTTAGTGTCGCTAATATTCACACCCCAACCAGTGGCGCCTTGAAAACTTCAAATTTCAAAAAGTGATGCTTTTCACAAGCTTCGGTGCACTGTATACAATCAGCGGGCGGTAGCCCTCAGCCGTTCCAGAACCAGATTGGTGATGTCCACTTCCTGACTCCACCACAGCAGTTTATCGTCGTTGGAGGATACCACCACAGTGAACCCGTTCGCCTCGGCCACGAAACTGATTGCACTTTGAAGTTCGCTGAGAAAGGTTTCAGAATTCAGCAGGCGCTGCTGACGATCATATAGCTGGCGCTGCTTGATCCGCTGAAAGTCCTGAATATACTGCTGCTTTTCGTAGATCTCTTCATCCAGGCGAAGGGCTTCATCCTCGTCCCCGTCTGACTCGGCGTCCAGTTTTTGCTCCTGAAGCCGCCGCAGGATGGCCACGTGGCCGTCCAGTTCCTGCTGGATCTCTTCTTTCAGATTTTCCAGCTCCCTCACTGCCGTGGAATCGGCGAAAAATGAATTGTACACTCTGGTAATGTCCACCACTCCCACGGTTGTCAGCTGCTCGGCTGCGATGCCCGATGCTGCGAATATAATCAGGATTGCCGCAATGGCGAATTTTCTAATGGTTTTCTCCATTCTTTCTGTCTCCCTCCGGAGTAATGTATTGGTTTTTCTCACCGGGACTTGGGTTTTGATCCCGGCAGGCGTTTCCGGAAGTCCATGACCTCCGGAAAGCACCGTATTGTATGATTTTACAGACTGATTGAGAAAATCAGACTGAGACCGCTTCCGTCTTCTTCGGGATTATTGAATAGATTTCCATCCTGCCAGTTAACGGTGCCGTTTTGAATATTAAAAAGTTTACCCAGATATATCCGGAACGGGAACTGGGGTATGCTGAACCTGAGTCCGGCTCCGAAACCGAACAGCCAGTCCTGCTCCCCTTTGCTGAAAATGTCAGCCCGGTCAGAAGTGAGGCGCACGGCTTCCCCGAACATATCGAACCAGAGAATGTCCTCGGATATAGGCATTCGAAGCTCCAACCAGTTATTCAGGAGGGCCTGGCCTTCACCACGGGCGGGCCAGCCCCGGGCGATGGTCATACTGTTGGTTGCCAGAAGCCTGCCTTCGGCTTCGAAGCTGCCCGCTCCCGGATATGTCCAGAACTGGTCAAGCATGAGAGACAGACTGCTGTTGGCTGCCAGCACCATCTTCCAGCTCCATGTATCGCTTACTTCCAGATCAAAAAGGGTCTTGTACGCCTGGAGGGTGGTGTCGGTCCGAATATAGTTTTTCGCACCTCCCAGAACCCCTCCGGTGTAATTAAATCGCTGTTCTATCAGATATCCGTTCTGGGGATTGAAGTATACGTCTCGGTTATCAAGACCGATGCTCATGGAAATCCGGTTCTCGAATTTGAAAACTCCCAGGTTTTCCCGTGTCTGATAGCTGTAGGGCCGGTACAGACTGTCATCATAGCTTACGTGATTCAGGTTGCTCGATACAGCCCCGTTCAGATTGATCCATCCCAACTGTGTCCGTCTACGGATCCCCGTAGAAAGGCTTCCTCCTACAGACCATTCCACATATTCCATTTTATTTTCATCGGGAACAGCTGCCGGTCCGCCTGCATATTCGTAATCAGTTTCCAGATTGTATTCGTCTATATCGCTGGCAGTGGGCACCCCGGGAAACGGCTCACCTGCATCGTAATTCGGTTCAAAATTTTCATCACCGTCATTAGGGTATTCGGTTTCTTCGCTGAATACATAGATGCCGGTAAAGGGGTCGGGCACACTGAGGTGATCATCCTGATCATCCTTATCGAAAATAGGATAGAGAACATCCTGCAGTTCATCATTTTTCACCTGACGGTCCACTTGAAGACTCGCACCACCGGACCAGCGTTCCCCGAACAGCCATCCGTCCTGAAAGTTCAGGGCAAGACTCTGCTGATTTGGGCTTACATTCAGGTCGGCTCCGATGGTTTGTCCCCGTCCAAGAAAGTTATTATCTGACCATTTCACCAGACCGGACAGGGGAAAATCACCGCCGCCGCCAACGGAAAAGCCCAGGCGAATATCGGTGGTCTGGCCTTCTTCCAGATTGATGATCAGATCCATGAGGCCGGGTACACTTCCCTGGGGGGTTTCCACTGCAGGCACATCGGCAAAGTACTGGGTGTTGTAGAGGTTGCCGATTCCCTGACGGATTTTCGAGGCGGAAAATACATCCCCCTCTTCAAAGGGCAGTTCGCGGTAGATCACTTCATCCAGGGTTTTGGTATTTCCCCTGACGATGATATTTTCAATATATGCCCTGCCCTGTTCAACAATATCTACGCTATAGGATATCTGCTGCAGAGCTTCATCCCGGGTTTCGGAGAAGTTGATCTGGTTGAAAATATACCCGCCCTTGTAATACATGTCATTCACTGCCTGAACACCCTGCTGGAAGGTCTGAATGTCCAGCACATCCCCTTCTTCAAGGTTGACTTGGGAGCGGAGCTCTTCATCGCTGAAGATCGTATTGCCGTTGAATTCGATGCCGCCGAAGAACCATGCGATTCCTTCATCGATGTAGTATGTCAGATCGAGAAACTGCCGTTTTTTATCTTCATCCAGAACAATTTCCTGTTCGATGTCCAGAACTTCCGCATCCACATATCCGTTCTGACCGTAGTATTCCAGAATATTCTGGGTATCAAGTTCGAGATTACTTGCCTTGAAGGTTCCGGGATTGAATAAGCCCTGCTCTTTGCTCTCTATAACCGAGCGAAGCTTGTTTTCGGTTGCGAAGTTGATGCCGCTGAATGATATATTGCGGATATTGGTCTGATACCCTTCGTCGATTGTGAAACTGAGAATCCTGGCGTTCCGGTCGGGATCAGGATCTTCGCTGTAATTGAATTCCACGCTCACATCGGCGAATCCCCTGTCGTTGTAAAGACTGATAATTGCGTCCGTGTCTATCCGGGCCTGGGAGCGGGAAACCAGTTCACCCTGGGTGAGGATAATCTCGCTGAGAATAGTCTCCCGGCGGAGCTTCTGATTGCCCTGAAGCCGGATTTCCGAGATAACCGGACGTTCCTCAACGGTGAAGCGCAGGATCATTTCGGTGCGTTCCTCGTTTCCGGGAACGGCCTCGGGTATAATCAGGTCGAAGTATTCAAGGTTGTATAGACGCCTCTGGAGATCCAGAAGCACATCCTCTGTGAAAAGATTCCCCAGGAAGGGTTCGACAACGCCCTGAAGATCATTTTCCGAAACATTATTGAGTCCCTGAAACTCGACGTCCACGATGGGTTTATTGAGATACCACTCTTCATTGTTCTGTCTGTTGTTCGGGCCGTCATTCCGACCTTCATTCTGGGCGAATGCCGTACCCAGGGCTGTCATCAGGATCAGCAGGCTTAACAAAAATCTATGCCCCATGCTCAAAACTCCTAGTTAAAATATCATTGACCAGAACCGGGGAAGAAATCCCGGGTGAAGGTCAGGGTGTGATCTGTTACCCAGAGTGACTCCGGGTTCTCCGGCGCAAATGACCAGGTCAGATTAAAGAACGGTGTTATCCATTCCAGACTTACTTCCAAATCAACTTCCAGGCCGACCAGGTCGTTCACCGGTCTATCCAGCGGGCTCTGTTCCTGGAGCTGTGCCATTGCCTCAAGGAAAACTTCATCGCCGATGTATTTACCCACCAGCAGTGTTGTGTTCTGAAGGTACTTTCCCAGAGATACCGGACTATTGTTTAAAGGATATTCAGCGCCGGGGGTTACAATAACATCTTCCAACAGGTTCTGGAAGAGGCCGGTTCGCAGGGAAAAAAGATCCAGATTAAATCTGCTGCGGATTTCATCTTCTATTTCCTTGAAAACCCCTACCTGCCCCAGGATTTCGCTCCCGGATAATACCGCATCGCTGATCAGAATCTCGTTGTCGGGATTATTACCTGCTACCCTTCCCCCAAGCAGAGCAATAATTTCCGGCTCGCTCTTACTGGGGTCGGAGGTAAATCGTGGCTGCAGCTCGGAAAGGGTGTCCTCCACGATTTCCAGATAAATTCTCACCGGACCGTTCTCATCGGTGCCCCGCACCTCCGCGTTCAGACTGAGAAGCGGATTGAACTGCTCCTCATTTTCGTTAAAGCGGATTCTCCCCTGGCGGACATAAAAATTCTGCTCAAAATAGAAGATTTCACCGCCCCGGAGGGGTACATCTCCCACAAGACTCATCTCATATGGAGGCGAAGAAAGCTGAAGCCGTATACCTTCACCGCTGAGGGCGGTACTCCGAAGGATCGGGAAATTTCTGCTGGGCCAGAAAAATTCCACACCTCTTCCTGCGGTGATCTTGAGATCAATATCCAGCGGATTCTCATTTGTTTGATCCTGAGATTCATCTTCGGCGAAACTGCTGAGAGTAATTCCCGTGGCATTGGCTTCAACCGCACCGTTTATTGAAAGTCCCCCGGTTCCCAGATTCAGTCCGATTTGAACATCGCCGTTACCCCAGCCGTCCACCACAACCGAGGAAAAGTCATAGGAGATGGGAATACCCTCTGAAGATGTGGAGATATCCAGAAGCAGTTCATCGGGTACCCAGCGATCCATGCTCAGACTGCCGCTGAGGCGGGCAGTGCCATCTCCGGCCTGAACCGGTATTTCCGGGAAAAAGAGGGATTTCCCTTCCAGAATGACAAATATGGATTCGGCAAGAACCGCTCCGGGTATTATATCAAGTTCCGCCTCCACATCCTTGGCGATAATGGTGCCGTAGAAGTCCGGATCCACGATACTTCCGGTAACCCGTAGAGCCCCCTCTGCAGTTGCACTGTTGACACCAATAAAGCTTTCAGGGTCATTCACCAAAAGATCCCGCAAAGCTATCTGCATGTTATTCAGATTCATGTCGATATTACTATTGGTAAAAAACCCTTCTCCTTCAAACTGTACAGGCAGGGGATCTGAAAAGACTATGGAAAAACTTCCGTCCCGGTTGAGACTCCCGTTTACAGCATCAGAGGCCTCCCTTGGGCCACCGCGTACCTGAAGATCCTCCGACTCCTCCTGGAGAACGAAGCTCCAGACTTGCGGTGCCTGAGGACCGCTTTCACCGGAGAGGGCGGATGTTGAAACCGAAGGAGCCGTAAGACGAAGTTCCCCTCTGGCTTCCCGCCAAAGATCTGAGAGTTGAATTGCCTGGTCGGTTTCTCCCCGGATTACATCCATGGCCCTGGGCAGACTGATTCGGCTTTCCAGATATTGAAATACTTCCTTGTTTCCCGAAGAATCATTCAGCAGAAGATCGCCTGCGACATTAAGTGTGGTATCATCAAAGTCATAGGACGCCTGGAGATTTCCAAGCCCCAGGCTTGTTACTTCCAGGCTGCTTGACGTGAGTGAAATAGATCTTGAGTCTAATTGTCCCTGGATCAGGAAGCGCAGGCTATCATTGTTGAGCCTGGTGTTCAGCGAACGTGCCTGGAAATCCAGAACCGGAGAACTGAGGCTTCCGCTGACAGAAGCTTCAGCAGCGATGAGCCCGGAAATATCAACCAACCCCAGCCTTCTGGTGGGAAAATTATTCAGCTCTGCCCTGCCCCGTATATTCCCCGAATTCAGGACGCCGCTAAAGCGGTACGTTTCCAGCTGGTTCTCAAGAACAACATCTGCTGAAACTGATCCGCTGCCGACATCTGTGGAAATACTGCCTCCACCGGAAAGGCTTGAGACAATATCACTGTAACTCAGAGCGGAGATCTCAAGCCCCTGGGAGATGCTGCCCTGGGCGGATAATTCGAGAGTGGAACCTTCATCACCTGCTATGGGAAGTATCATGATCCGGTTCATCCCCAATCTCCGGATGTCGATCCGGGAAGTTGAAGGATTGTTCATATCAATCTCAAAATCGGCTTCCATATATGCTCCGGCCTGTTCCCCTAGATTTTCCAGGGGAACATTGCCCACCTTGAGCTGAAGTTTTGAGATTTCGTCCCCGGCCAGAAATTGGGCTGAGCTGCTGTAGCTGCCTTTCAGATCCGCATTGCCGCTGTCAGGATTGTAGTTAACGGCAAAACTGTAGGGGAAGCCGTTCAGCCTGCTCTCCATATCGAGAACGTATCTGTCCGGAGATCGAAAATCGCCGGTTCCTGCAAGTTCAAGGGCCAGGGATTCGTAGTTGAGCTGAATTACCGGAATCCGGAGTTCGCCGTTTTTAAACACCGCCGTAACATCCAGAAAATGGGGAGGAACGGGTTGGCTGGAAGGCACTTCTGTTTTCCGAATCAGGAAGTTCCGGGTCTGAACTATCAGGTTACGCTCTTTTCCTTTGACCGAGCTGCTGCCCTGAATTGATCCCTGGATAACAGCGCCATCAAGGGGATCTGGAAGCTGTAAAGAAGTTCGGCTTTCATTGGATAGTGTGACAGCCGCTTCCATGCTCTCCCGGAGAGGAATATCATTAATCCGCAGATTAAAATCACTTTCATCAATCTGGATGCTGTTGTCCACCAGTTTTGAACTTCCGGAAAATTCTATGCTTCCCATGCCCGAGCTGAGACCGCTGCGGAGATCCGCAAAAATTCTTTGATCTTCCACTCTGGCTGAAAACTGTGTATTGCCTATTTTCAGGTTTCGTATATCCGTGCTGCTCAGTTCACCATTGAGCCTGGAATTATCATAGTTCATGGTGAAGGCGGTGCTGAACGCCGGAGCATCCAATAAGTTCGCGGCATTCAGTCTGCCCGATGCCTGAAACATCAGCGGCCTATCCTGCACAAATCCCGAGAGGGTAAGGGCATTGCCGCTGGCCGATTGATATTCAAGCTTGTTCACAAGAAGTCTTCGGTTTTCAAAATTCAGATCCGTGCTCAGATTTCCCACTTCATCCAATATGGGCGCGTAGCCGGTCATTTCCAACCAGCCTTCTCCGGAAGATGCGGCGATGCTTGTTCCCAGGCGGAAACTGATGCCCGCAGAGATCACTGATCCCAGGAGTCGGTTGTACACCGGATCTCCCGCATTCAGGTTCAGTACATTTGCAGGAGTCCATTCTGCGGCATTAAAACTGATATCAACATATTCCGATGAAATTATGTGCCGGAATTCCAGGCCGAAGGGCTGACTGCCTTCCAGGCTGCGGAACACGGCCTCCCCCTGCTCCAGTCCCAGATAAAACTCCAGGGGTTGGATACGGAACAGCTCAGACTGAACATCCCTGGTGCTGATAAACATTTGCAGCTGAGTATCCCTGAGAATATCACCCAGGGTATCTTCTCCCCGGGGCATAACCGGAGAAAGCCCCTGTCTCCGCAGTCTGGGGGGAACTATTGCAGTACCTCGAATTTCACTCACCCCGTTGAAACGGAAGGTTTCTTCCGGCGAAGGGATATCAAGTTCACTCACTGTAGTGAGATCCACGCTGATTTCCCGGTCGTCAAGCCTGATAAACCCGGAGGAGATTCGATTTCTGGACTGTAACGAGCCTGTCTGAATGGATTCTGTGTCCTCCATCCGGTATTCCACCGCCAGGTTGCGAACGTTCAGGGTCAGTTCCCGGGAAATCCGTGAAAGGAATTGGGTGACCTCATTCAGAGGCATATTCAGTCCATCAAGGAACGGGGCTGGGTTATCCTGTTCATCGGCAGCAGAGGGCGGGGAATTATCCCGGGTTACCGCAGGGGAATCGTCTCCCGGGGGGATCAGACGATGAAGATATATGTCACCTCCCCTGACTTCAACCGTCTGGGGTGCTGCCAGGGCATTGCCCCGAAGCACCTCCCGGATATCATAGCGGAAAATAAGACGGTCAATGGTGAGAAGCGTAACATTATTATCATCATAGACCCTGAGATTTCGGATCTCTATATAGGAGAAAATGGAAGGATGTATTGAGGAAAATTCGATATTATTTCCGAGACTTTCCTCAATAAAAAGGAGAATTTCATTCTTCAGCACACCCACCCGCTGGCTCAGCTGCTGCTGAACAGGGTAGAAAACCAGGAGAGTAAGAAGAATCAGGAGCACTACGACTGTTATCTGGAGAACCGCAATGATGCGGTATTCGGCTTTCACATCTACCTCATTGATGAGCTGGCGCTTTTTAACTATAACTGTATCACAGTCTAATCATAAAGAAAAAGGCGGGAATCATTGTTTGGTAACAGCAGCCTGTTGAAAGGCCTGATAGTTTTTGAAGGACTCGACGGTGCGGGCACCACCACTCAGCTTCGAAGTCTTGAAGCACGGCTTGAAGCCCTGAAACGTCCATATTACATCACATTTGAACCCACCGACGGAGCTGTCGGACAGGTGATCCGAACTGTCCTTGGAGGGAAGGAAGCTTTTCAGCGGGAAACTCTTGCCCGCCTTTTTTCCGCAGACCGGTATGAACACCTTCATGGAAACGACGGAATGATTGCACATCTGGATCGGGGTGATCTGGTAATAACAGACCGCTATCTGTTCTCATCTCTGGCCTACCAGGGCCTGGACCTGGGCATGGAAAAAGTCTGGGAATTCAACCGGGACTTTCCTCTGCCGGAGATTCTGTTATTCTTTGATATCCCCCCGGAAGACGGGGAGCGCCGCTATTCCCGAAGAGACAGTCTTGAAATTTATGAAAAACTCAGTACCCAGCATGCGGTCCGGGATAATTACATGGAAATTCTTGACCACTTGAAGCAAAGCGACTGTGAAGTGATTATTATCGATTCCACCAAGAGCATAGATAAAATTTCAGATCAGGTATGGAGTATTGTATCCCGCCATCCGATAGTTACTATGTGAAGAACCGTAAATTTCTACTTCTTTTCATACTTCTCCTTGCCTTTGTGCCCGGAAGAACCGGTTCCCGGCTTCATGCCTACCGGCTGATCTACCGCGAACAGCTCTACGAACTCCATCACCGGCAGCTTTATAACTATCCGTTGGATATCGCCGAGAACATTCACTGGCTTGAAACGGCTCTTCGGGCTGATTTCGCAAATCCCCTGAATGCCCTGGCCAGAATTGAGAGCGACCGGGAATGGGATAAATACCGTCCGCTGTTTACCATGCATTTGAACCTGAAGCTCACCGAGCTCTATCTGCTGTGGGCAACCGGCTATTACAAATTCGATGCGTATTTTTATAATTATCCATGGAAAGAACAGAACCTTGAAAGCCTGGAAAAATCCGAAACCCTACTGACCTATGCACTTGTCTATTGGGATGAGGCCAGAAAATATGCCGCCGAAGCCGGGGAGTTTCAATGGCTCTACCTGGAGGAAGTCCAGTTCTGGGAAGATGAGCTTTACAGAATTCAGCAGGGGGAGCTGGACTATAGACGAATTATCAATAAGCATCTGGATCGTCTCAGGGAAGTCCGCTCGGAATTTGAAGCCATGGATTCCTCAACATACTGAAAAAAATACCGGCCCGGCTGCTCACCCCGCCCTATGCGGGACCCGATGCAAAGCTCCAACCGCGGAGTGTCGGCTGACCAGGCGCAGCTGCACATACAGGACCCGATGCGGGGCTCCAACCGGCAGGTCGCCGCAGCTATCGTATCAGCATTGCGTCTCCATAACTGAAAAACCGGTATTTTTCGTCAACTGCTTCCCGGTACACCCGGAGAATTTCATCCTTTCCGGCGAATGCGCTTACCAGCATCAATAGCGTTGACTCCGGGGTGTGAAAATTGGTCATCAGCATGTCCACAACCTGAAACTTGTATCCGGGATAAATAAAAATATCCGTGCTGTTTCTGCCTGCCGGAAGTTTCATTTGTTCTGCATTCCATGCCGATTCCAATGTCCGAACCGAGGTTGTGCCTACAGCAAGCACCGGAGCACCGGCCTGCTTATGGCGGGTGATCAGTTCGGCGCTTTCCTGTGATACTTCGTACTCTTCACTGTGCATGTTATGATCGAGGATACTTTCGCTTCGAACCGGTAAAAAGGTTCCCAGTCCCACATGCAGAGTGATTTCACAGCGGCGGATGCCCCGTGCATCCAGCGCTTCAAGAATTGATTGAGTAATATGGAGCCCCGCTGTGGGCGCTGCAACAGAGCCTTCCCGGGATGCATACACTGTCTGGTATCGTCGGTCATCGCTGCTGTCGTCTTCCCGTTCGATGTACGGCGGGAGAGGAACGTGTCCCTCCCGGCTGAAGTAGCTCTCATCAATCTGCCGATCCAGACGGATAATTCTGAGACTTTCTTCGGTGGCGATAATTTCGCCCTTGAGATCAGCCGGGAACTCATAGCTGCGGCCGGGTTTCTGTCGTTTAGTTTTGCTCACCATCACCTGCCAGGTATCGCTTGGCTGATCCTGGGGCAATGAAGAGAACCCGGTGCCGATGTGAGCGGTGCTCCCCTCTGGATTTCCGGAGATCATCGGAGCCAGAAAGAGAAACTCCACCCTGCTGCCGGTATCGCTTGTGGCGTACACCCGGGCTTTCCGCACACGGGTGTTGTTGAATACCATCAGGGTATCACGGGGGATATGATCCGCCAGCCTGGATACCATGTCATGGGTTACCCGATCCTCCGCCCCATGACTGGTGTTTTGACTGCGGTACTCATTTTTTCTATCGTATACGAGAAGTCGGGAACCGCCCCGGGTTTCCGAAGGATGCTGAGCTACAAGCTCTTCCGGCAAATCAAAATAAAAATCTTTGGTTTTCATATCTATTTTCGTCCTCATCGCCCCGGGAGGATCCAGGGTCATTCACGTTTCCATTTGATGCAGGTCTTTTTTCGGGCATCTCCAATCCAAGATGATTGTATGCCCGATGGGTCACCGTCCTTCCCCGGGGAGTCCGCATGAGAAACCCCTGTTGGATCAGGTAGGGTTCATGAAAATCCTCCAGGGTATCCACCGATTCACCGATGGATATGGCCAGTGTTTCAGCCCCAACGGGACCTCCGCGGTAATGGTGAATAATGCTTCTCAGTATTTCACGGTCCTGATGCTCAAGCCCAAGACTGTCAATCTTCAGGCGCTTCAGCCCCTGAGCCACCACATCCCGGGTAATTACACCGGAGCCGAGCACATCTGCAAAGTCCCGCATTCTCCTGAGAATTCGGTTCGCAATACGGGGAGTCCCCCTGCTGCATTGGGCAATAAAGTCAATGGCATCCTGTTCAATTTCCACCTGGAGGATTCCCGAAGATCTTCGAATTACCGAGCTCAGCTCAGTGGGAGAATACAGTTCAATGCGGATATCAATGCCAAAGCGGCTGTAAAGTGGGCTGGCAACTTTACCGGCCTTGGTTGTGGCTCCAACCAAGGTAAAGGATGGCAGAGGAATTCGCACGTTTCGTGCAGCAGGACCCTGGCCGATTACCCAGTCCAGCTCGCCGTCTTCCATGGCGATATAAAGCATCTCTTCAATTACCGGTTTCAAACGGTGAATCTCATCAATGAAAAAGACGGCGCCGTCTTCAAGAGTTGTGAGCATTCCTGCCAGATCTTTGGGCTTATCCAGCACAGGCGCAGAGGTGACCCGGAACTCAACACCCAATTCCTGTGCCACGATGCCCGCCAGGGTGGTTTTCCCCAATCCCGGGGGACCGGATAGAAAGAGATGATCAAGAGCCTCTCCCCTCTTCCGGGTTGCCTGTATGAAAATTGACAGATTATCCTTGATTCCTTCCTGACCCTGAAACTCTGATAGAAGCTGAGGTCGAAGATGGTGTTCTATTGTGTGATCTTCAGAAGACTGGCTTGCATCAAGGGAAAAATCCATACCTGACTCCATGTATCCGGTTAGCTGAGCTCAATAATTGCCTGCCGCAGGGCTTCGCCCTGCTCCAATGAAGGATTCTCTTTCAGGATCCTCTGAACTGCTACTCTGGCGGATTTTTTGTCAAACCCCATATCAACAAGAGCCTGACTGAGTTGATCGTCAACAACTGTGTTGACTCCAGGAGTTTCGGTGGGAATGTCCTCCCCGTCGGCTTCTCCTGCAGTCCTGAACTCCAGCATTTGATCCTTCAGGGTAAGAATAATCTTTTTCGCCCCTTTCAATCCGATACCCGGAAGTGAGGTGAGAAAACCTTCATCCTCTCCCGCAATGGCCCGGGAGATTTCCGATGGTGATACTGCTGAAAGGATCTTCATACTCTGGCGGGGACCGACTCCGTTCACCTTATTGAGAAGTAGAAACAGCTGCTTTTCATGAATGCTGGAAAAGCCGAACAGAGTCATTTGATCTTCACGGTGATAAAGATGTGTGTACAGCTGAATTTCCCCGGCGCCGGAATCATCACTGCTGATAAGGGAATGAATATCGTTTCTTGTCCGGGAACTCACTTCAAGTTCCCAGGAAATTCCGTTCCGGTCTTCGATGACCGCCGTGTTCTCCTGGAGTGGCCCCGGCAACCCTCGGATTGCATATATCATGATTGTATTATTCCAGAAAAACCCTGTTCCTGCCAGAGTGCATACGCTGCTGCCAGGGCGTCAGCCGCATGATCGCTTGAGGGGGCTTCCTTCATACCTAAAAGCAGTTGAACCATATGCTGCACCTGGGATTTTTCCGCTCTGCCCACCCCGCTGATTCGCTGCTTGATTTGAGGGGGCGATAAAGAAACTGCAGTTATTCCTGACATCTCACAGGCCAGAAGAATTACCCCTCTTGCATGAGCAACCGGAATGGCAGAGCCTACATTTTTGGCGAAAAAAATACTCTCTATTCCTGCAGCCGACGGAGCGTAATGTTCCAAAACAGCCATGCATTTTTCATAAATTTGCAGCAGTCTGTTCTGCTCCGGCGATGCGGAGTCTGTACGAATCTCACCATGTTCGAGCTGCCTGACACGGGAACCCTGAACTGAAATCACTCCATAGCCCGTGGAAGCAAGGCCGGGATCAAATCCAGCCAGAATTGTTTCAGGCATCCGGATCAAATCCCTCGGGAATCTCCAGGTTTGAGCTTACATTTTGAACATCATCGTTATCATCCAGGGTATCCAGAAGTTTCAGTACTTTCCTGGTTCCATCCTCATCAAGACTGATGTTGGCGTCTGCAATCATGGTCAGTTCCGACGAATCGGGAGTGAAGCCCTCTTCTTTCAGGCTTTCAAGAATCGTCTCGTAATCTTCAGCTGCGGTGATGATCTCTATGCTTTCTGAATCTGAAGACATATCCTCCGCTCCAAGTTCCAGAGCCTTTTCAAAAATCGTTTCCTCATCATGATTTTCCGGAGAGAACGTAATAACGCCTTTTCGATTAAACATATAGGAAACACATCCGTTCTCACCAAGGTTGCCTCCGGCCTTGCTGAATATGGACCGGACATCCGCAGCGGTTCGGTTTTTATTGTCTGTGAGGGTTTCAACCATCACCGCAACTCCGCCGGGTCCGTAGCCCTCATATACGTTTTCAAAATACTCCGTGCCTCCGAGTTCGCCCAGGCCTTTTTTGATGGCACGCTCGATATTATCTTTGGGCATATTGGCACTCCGGGCTTTCAGCACCGCGGTACGAAGCCTTGGATTTGTATCAATATCGCCGCCGCCCATTTTTGCGGCAACGGAAATCTCTTTTATGAGTTTTGTAAAGAGCTTGCCCCGTTTCGCATCAGCTGCGCCTTTTTTGTGTTTAATTGTGGACCATTTACTATGACCTGACATCCGATAATCTCCTGTGTTTGTTAATTGCAGACTGGGAATGCGGCAGAACCCGGGAGCCTCTGCTGGCAATGGCCTCAGCTGATAAAAGCCTCAGCTGAAAATGGATGGAAATCGGCATCTGCAGTGTCCGAACATCGCATACACCCCTGAATTTATCATAAATTTAAAGCATACGAAAGTTATCAGGGCCCGGTATATCTGTCAAGAATCTTATTCAGCCGCAGATTTTCGGCCAAAAAGATGAATTACTTTTCCGCGGATTGCTGAAATATGAACCGGCCCCCATGACGGAGATCCGAATGCAGTTTTCCGGTTATCCGGAAGCAGAAAGACATGTTCATCCGGTACGGATTGGCTGTTGGTAAAATAATTATTCAGGCTGTCAGGGTGATTAAACGTCTCGTCTGGAAATGTCAGGCTGTATGTACTCTCTTGCACCAGACTTTCTTCAAGATAATCCCCATTGCCGTCTAATTGGACATATGCCCTCGATCCGTTGACATAAACCCTGTCTCCGGGTACTGCGATTACCCGGCGGATAATCCATGGACGCCTATGCTGGAACGGGCTGTCAATTCCCAGCCTCCGAATATGAAAAAAATCTAGCAAATCATATAAAACCGGAATATAGGGATCTTTGCTGAATGGTGATTGCAGAACAACAATATCACCCCGTTCGGGAGAATCGAAATCAGGAAGACGCACATGCGTAAAAGGTAACATCAATCCATAGGGCAGCTTGGAAATTATCAAATTGTTACCGGACTCAATCCCGGGCTGCATACTGCTGCTTGCGGCTTCAGCCGTATCCAGAAAAAAACTGGTGAGCACCTCGTAGAACAGGAACATGGAAAACAGAATGGCCAGAAAGGAAAACACAATCCTCATCAATAAAGACCTGTGCCGGTATCCGGAAATCTTTTTCGTGCGCATAAGCTGAAACACTACACAATCGGCAAAGAATTGACAAGGAAAATACCCCTGCTTACAATGCGCCTTACATCGGTAAACAAATATGAAGTAGTTCCCGGACAAAGAGTGTAAGATACTACAATAGGATTAAATTAATGGCGGAAGGAACCAAACTTCTCAGCAAAAACCGGCGTGCGTTTCACGAGTATCACATATTAGAACGGTACGAATGCGGGATTATGCTGGCAGGTACAGAAGTAAAAAGCATGAAGTCTGGAAAATACAGTTTCGTGGACAGTTATGCCAGGATAAAAAATAATGAACTTTGGCTTGTGGGACTGCACATCACCCCGTATGACCACGGGAACATTCACAATCATGAGCCGGTACGTGACAGGAAGCTTCTGGTAAACAGAGACGAGTTGACCAAACTCGTTAGAAAAACTGATGAAAAAGGGTTAACCCTGGTTCCTCTGAGTTTCTACCTCAAAGGCGGCCTGGTAAAAATGGAGCTTGGCGTGTGCCGGGGTAAAAAACTTCACGATAAGCGGGCAAGCATTAAAGAAAAAGATTTAAAACGGCAGTCCGAACGAGAGATGCGAGGCCGTATTTAGGAGTTGCAGTGAAAAATTTTCCAGAACCCGGGGAACTCATTTCTTACCTGGAAGACGCAAAAGCATTTGCCCGTATCGGAGGCAACATCAGTTCTCATTACTTTGGCAGCCAGATTGATGTACATTGGAAGGCCGATGACAGTCCCGTTACCAAAGCGGACCGGGAAAGCGAACAAGCAATGAAAAAAGCCATTCTTGAAAAATTTCCCGACCACAGCGTTCTTGGAGAAGAATTCGGTGAAAGCGGCACTGCCGATTCACCATGGCAATGGGTTCTTGATCCGATTGACGGCACAAAAAGTTTCATCCACGGTATTCCCCTTTATACCGTTCTCGTTTCACTGACTTATAAAAAGGAACCTGTGATCGGCGTTGTTTACAACCCTCAAAGTAATGAAATGTTGGCGGCGGGAATGGGTATGGGGTGCTGGTATAACGATTCAGCATGCCGGGTCAGCGAAACATCAAGCCTGTCCGAAGCCCGGCTCATGACTACCGATCCCGGCGATCTTATAAGAAGGTCAGGCAACCCCGGGATTGAACTTTTAAAGACTTCGGCCATAAGCAGAACCTGGGCCGATGCCTATGGATATCTGCTCGTTGCCACCGGAAGAGCCGATGTAATGCTGGATCCCATTATGTCACTGTGGGACATAGCCTGTCTTTACCCCATAATCAGTGAAGCAGGTGGTGAAATTACGGATATACGGGGAAAACGGGGTATATCCGACAGTGCGGTTGCCAGCAACGGTATTCTCCATCAGGAAATTATGTCAGTATTAGGCAACAATGAGTATCATCAGCATTAAAATCCCAATACATCATGATACCCACGAGCCTGAAGAGTCGGAGTCGGCATTTACACACTCATCTGCCGGCATATGATGAATACTCTTGAATAAGCCTTTGATAATACGTATATTATCCTTTGCAAAAAACATGGGGGTGTTCCGGATTCGACTGGAGCGGATCCAGGGATACGTTGCAGGTGGAGCGCCATCTCCTGATTGGCAACCTTTATAACTGCTAACGATGCAGATTATGCAATGGCAGCCTAAATAGTGCTGTCACGGACACTCAGGGTGCAGTCCTGAATCCTGAACTGTCTGTTAGAAACCAGGACTTGCTTTCTGTCGGGCTTTGACGGCAGGAGGGACTTTTTCAAAGACCGGATGTGGAAAGGCCTGTCGACCGGCCTGAAGCGTCTTAAAAATCAAATGCGTTGACTAAACCTGTAGACGCGTATTTCTTACCCTTCAGGACGCGGGTTCAACTCCCGCCACCTCCAATAAAAGCTTCCAACCGCAAGGGGGGAAGCTTTTGTATATAATTAGTGCACCAAAGCTTGTAAAAAAACACAGCAAATTCAAGCAGCAGTAATTCTTTTCCGGTGTATGGTTTATGAACACATTACAACCATACATCACCAGACTGCTGACCCAAATCAGCACAAATTCTCTTGAATTTACTCACCACAGCCCGGTCCCCCACTGCTCAAACCCCCATTGCCCCCGGTTTGCAGACCAGAAACCCCATGATCAGTCATGGTTCAGGTTTCATGGATGCTACTTCACCAAAGCCTTCGGCAGGGTTCCGCGTTATCGCTGTCAGGATTGCGGCAAGACCTTTTCCCTCCAGACATTCCGCATGGATTACTACGTGAAAAAGCCGGTGGACTACATCCAGCTGATTCGCCAGCTTGTCTCTTCCAGCGGACAGGGCAACATGACCCGTTTCACCGGTATGCGCTATGAGCAGATCCAGAACAGATACGAGCGCATCTGCCGGGTACTTCTGGCCATCCATTCTGATATGCGCAAGCTGATCAAACCGGAAGATGAGTTCGCCCTGGACGGCTTTGAATCCTTCAGCGTGAGTCAGTTCTTCCCCAACAACATCAATATCCTGGTGGGAAGCGGCTCAGAGTTGATATACGCAATGGGATATTCCCAGCTGAGGCGTAAAGGACGGATGACTGAAAGACAGCGGCAGAAGCGAACTGACTTAGAGCAAACCCTGGGCAAGGCTCCGGGAAATGCCGTTGAGAAATCGGTCCAGTCCATCCTTACCCACTTGTGTAAATACATGAAAGATAAAGACATACCGAATGTTACGCTGAATACCGACTATCACAAGGCGTATGTTCGGGCCCTTTCGAAGGTGCCTGAGGGCAGGTCCCGGATACATCATCGTCAGCATTCATCCACCCTGCCGCGCACCCCGTCAAACCGGCTGTTCCCGGTGAATTATGTGGACCGGCAGTTTCGCAAAGATCAGGCGAACCACGTGCGGGAGTCGGTACAGTTCGCCCGATCTCCTGCCGCAATGATGGTGCGGCTGAGCATATATCAGATGGTTCATAATTATCTAATGCCCCGGAGGGTACGGGATCAGAGAAAAGGAAACTGGAAGACCAGAGGAGAACAGCTTGGCGTTCCGGGATGGAAGCTTCATGAGGTAATCAGAAAACACTGGGATAGGAGAGTGTTTCTGAACAAATGCAGCTTATGGGAACCTGAGAAGATGACCTGGCTGCTTGGATGGCGAAACCGGGGGATTGATTCAGGCCGCAGGCTGCCGTTTCATGTGTGGGTGTGACTGAACTGAAGTGTAAGAGAAGTGGCGGTCAGGGCTGGTTGTAGACGTGAAATCGGGCTGGATTCCGGATCGATTTTTCGGAGCGTATCGGCCGGATTGCGACGAAAGTTTTTTACAAGCTTTGGTGCACTGAAAAACCGTTTAAAGTCTGGTATTTGTTCCGATAATCATTACCAGGAGAGTTCACATGATACCAGCACTCATTGTTATTGCCTTTTTTCTTTCTCTTGGGACGGCATTCTACAGCCTATACAGAAAACTGATTTTGGAAGAATTCATAGGTGAGTGTGATATGCTCAAAGACAGGATCCATATTTTGTACAGAAGATGGGCAAAATCCTTATCGACAGAGGGTTTTTACCGTGAACATCTTCAGCTTCTCGTTTTTGGCGGAGCATGCGGGAATACTGAAGATAATCAGCTCCTGCTTGAGGTTCTGTATCAGCAATTGATGCTTTTAGAGCTGCCCCTTCAAGAGGAAATCCTTGCTGCAAGGGATGAATACGCAAAGATGGTTCGCAGGTATTCTCTGCGTATCTCTGCCTCAGCGGCTATCAGTGTGGTCCGGTACGAAGTCGTTCATCGAATCAGAATGATCTCACACGGCGAGAATGACCAAAATATTATCTCTGATTATCCAGGGGCTCTTATCAGCCGCTTAACAAGAGTTATGAGTGCTTTCACAAGTGCAGACGCTTCTTCAAGGCGTGGCGAACCCTTGGCACTCGGTAGATCAGGTAGATAATCAATGCTGCTGCCAGTGACGACATGAGTACAATGGATGACCAACGGGATACATGAAGTTGAATATCCAGGAAGCGGCTGACAAGAACATCAATTCCCATGTTAAATAACCCGATGTACACCAGAATCAGAGAGCTAAGCCGATATCTGCGGCGCCGAATACTGCTGGCAGTGAAAAACACTGCGGCAAGAAATGCGGTGGTTAGTAGCGAGATGGGCAGTCCCAGCTCAACAAACCATTTACTGTCAGAGTACCCTTCTTGAATAATCAGCAGATACGACGCAAGGATCAGTCCATCAAGGACGGCTGCAAACAGCCCTTTGCCTCCCCTGAGAATAGTGGGCACTACCAGTATTGCAGTCACAGTCAGAATTGAAGAGGAAGCGAGTATTCCCCAGCCGGAGTATCCTGTAATTATATCAAGTAAAAATAGATATGAAGCGGTTGTAACCATATCGGCTGTCAGTGCTGCACCGATGGATTTTCGAAGAAAAAGAAGCGGAAAGGCCAGGATCAACCATGCGAATGATAGAGATAGAAGCACAATTCCTGCCCAGTCTGCACTGCTGTCCGGGGCAACATCCACGGTTATGCTGATAATTCCCGCAAGAATAAACAGAATCGTAAACAGGCCCATAATATTGGATGCTGGTTTGGGTGGCTGTGGTGCCTGTTTGGTCACAGGATATAAATCCTGCTCTGTATCAATCTGATAGTTCTTCTTCATTACCGGCGTATGGCAAAGGGGGCATTCCGGTTCAGAAGCCGCCAGTTCAACTCCGCATTCCACGCAATATGGCATCAGCTACCTCCAATTACTCTGTATCTTTACCGGTACGGATTGCTGAATAAGCTCCCGGAAAAAGCGTCGCTCAATTTTCGGATCTTCAGTACTTCGTACAAAATTGATATATATATTGCCGTTATACCCCAGCATGGATAAACTTGATCCGATTTTTCTGTTGGGGCCCAGTTGGAAATCCAGCCGTTCAACATGCTCCTGAAGTTCCGGCGGAAGTGTCACATTGCCCAGGTTGGAGAGCATACCCGAAAACAATCGCTCGCCTACACTGTGGGAAACAAGGCGTATCACTAAATTTTTTATAAATAGCGGCATGCCTCGTATTACCGGATTTGTCATTGCCGCCACATTGGGGCTGAACTCACGCTGGAGAATGCGGGGGCGATTGTTAAGAGTGAGCTGGTGGTGAATACTGTGAAGCAGCTCGGAAAATTGATATCGTTCTTCCTTCCATCGATAGATGCTGGGGGTAAGAAAATGAGAGAAATTTCTCCTGGTCTTTGAAGGAAAATGATTTCGCAGATTTACGGGAATGCACAGTCTGATAGGAGCCTTGCGCTTAGAAACGGGTCCTTTTTCCTGAATATCCTGCAGAACTTTTAGATATACCGCAGTAAGAAACACGGTGATGCTTGTTTGGTGCCTGGATGCAGCCTCTTTGAGCCTGGTGTAAGGGATAACTCCATGGATGTGATGTATTGTACCGGATTCTGCTGCGTCTCCACGGTATTGAAAGGCCGGGGGATCCCCGCCGCTTCGTGGCATTCCAGGCTTATGGTATCGGACAAATGCATCTTCGATTTCTTCAGAAGACGGAGTCTCCGTGACGTCCAGGACAGTTTCATCCCTGGGGATACTATATCCACGTTCACTCAGGTACTCAGCGGCGAGAGTCAGGAGAAAAGACATGCCTCCTGTTCCATCGGTAAGGCTGTGAAAAAACTCCACGGCTATGCGATTCTTAAAATACCGGACTCTCAGAAGGTGACCTTTGCTGCGACGATAATCCAGCCGCATACATGGATTGCGCACGTCTTTCTCAACCAGCAGGGGATTACGGTTTTCATCCAGAACATTCCAGAACATTCCTCGCACCAGGCGAACTCGAAATGTTGGAAATCTCGTGAGCACACGATTCACAGCTTTCTGAAGCGGTTCCTTGCGAATTTCTTCTTTCAGGGTAACCGCAAGCCTGAATACAGCGGTTCTGTTGTCGCTTTCGATGGTGGGGAAAAGATGAGCCGCATTATCAAGGGGAAACCATCTTTTTTGTATATGATCTGCCATGTGTCCGAAGCATAGCATAGATGGTAGGTAATTGCATTACGAAATTTACACCGGGAATCGTGGTTTCTGCACGATTCCCGGTTTTTCTGTATTAGTGCACGGAAGCTTGTGAAACACTGCCTTTTCTAACAAAAAACAACATATTTAGTGCCTGAAAAATACCCGACACCATCAGTATGGTTGAATTTTTGGAAATAGATTTTTTCCACAAGCTTTGGGGCACTGTACATCAGATAAAAAATTTGATGAGCATCACCGCAGCTACAATATACGTAGCCACCGATACCTCCCTGAACTTACCAGTAAGGGTTTTCAGAATCACATAGGAGATTATTCCGAACACAATTCCTTCAGCAATGCTGTACGCCAGCGGCATCATAATGATAGTAAGGAATGCGGGAAGTGATTCGGTGATATCCTGGAAATCGATATCCTTCACCGGACTCATCATAAATACACCTACCAGAATAAGCGCAGGTGCGGTGGCGGCTCCCGGAACCATCAGAAAGAGGGGGCTGAAGAACAGCGCCAGAGCGAAGAGCCCTGCAGTTACCAGTGCGGTGAGACCGGTACGCCCGCCTTCTTCGATTCCTGATGCACTTTCAACATAGGTGGTCACGGTGGAAGTACCGAAGATTGCACCTACTGTTGTACCGATGGCATCGGCAAAAAGAGCCTGTTTGGCCCGGGGAATTTTTCCGTCTTTTTCCAGGATTTGCGCCTTGGTTGAAACTCCGATCAGGGTGCCCACGGTGTCGAACATATCAACAAAAAGAAAAGTGAACAGTACCAGCAGCATTTCAAGACTGAGAATCTCGGTCCATTCAAACTGGAACAGAATCGGTTCAAGACTGGGCGGTCTGCGAAAGAGAGTGAATCCTTCCAGGTTTGTTACACCAAGGGGAATACCCACGACGGTTGATGCGATAATCCCCCAAAGCAGCGCACCTTTCACTTTAAATGCAAGCAGAACTGAAGATATTATCAGACCGAGCACCGCAAGGAGAACGGCAGCAGAGGAAAAGTCACCCAACTCCACCAGTACGGCAGAGTTATCGGAGATAATACCCGCGTTCTGCATTCCGATGAAGGCAATAAACAGTCCGATACCCACGGATATCGCCTTTTTAATATTGGAGGGGATCAGACTGATAATTGCTTCCCGTATGTTAAATGCGGTAAGTATCAGAAAGATAATCCCTTCCAAAAACACTGCTGTCAGTGCGAACTGCCAGCTTTTTCCCATTCCCAGAACCACGGTGAATGCAAAAAATGCATTCAATCCCATTCCGGGAGCCAGAGCGAAAGGCAGTTTTGCCCACAAGGCCATCACCAGTGTGGCCACCACTGCAGCCAGGGCTGTAGCAGTGAACAACGCAGGTGCAGGCATTCCGGTAGCGGACAGCGTAGCCGGATTCACGGCGAGAATGTACGCCATGGTGAGAAAAGTGGTAATACCCGCCAGCACTTCAGTACGTACTGTAGTATTGTTTTTCTCAAGCTGAAAAAATTTGTTCATTTTCAACTCCATTAATGTATTTTTTCCCCTTCTTTGCGCTATGGGGATTTGAATACGATGTTGATGTTATGCTCCCTGAATTTCTCCGGGTTCATAGGTTTGGATTATCTGCCTCCACTCTTCCGGAAGGCGGGTGCTTTTCCCGGTTTCTTCGTTGACACTGACCTGTACGGTTTTGGCCCGGGCTGCCAGTTCGGAATTTTCGCCGTTGATTTTCAGAATGAGATATTCCATTTCAAAACTCCGGCCACCAAGTCTGCTCACCCGGGTCCTGATTTCAACTTTTTCGTTGAGAAGGATGGGTAGTTTATACTGAATTTCCACCCCGGCTACAACCAGGCCGAGATGCCGGATATCGCCGTCCCAGCCCAGAACATCTCTGGCATATGCGAGTCTGGCTTCCTCCAGATAGTTCAAATATTTGGCATTGTTTACATGAGCCAGTGCATCCAGATCAATAAACCGCACTTCCATGATCCGGGAATGTCTGTAGTTTTCAATCTCTTCAACATTCATTTTGGACTCTCCTTGTGTGATTTTCCGTTTCATGCCCCGGTTGCCGGGGGTTCAGAAGCTGCCGAAAAAAGTCTGGAAAAACAGCTTGACTCCCCTCCAGCATTTCCTGAGATTATTTCTCATGAAACTCAAATATATTTTGACGCTATCCATTCTGTTGTTTTCCGGAGCGGTGCTTGCAGCACAGGGTACCCAGTCGGAAACGGAACTTGACCATTGGGAGGACCTTCGCAATCTTCTACAGGAAGATGAAGATATCCTCCTGTTGGATGTTCGCAGCCTTCCGGAATATGAGCAGGGACACATTCCCGGTGCAACGCTTCTTCCACATGTAAATATCCCGGGAAACCCGCCCCAAGTGCCCAAGGATACCCGGATTATTGTGTACTGCCGCAGCGGTAACCGGTCGGCTCAAGCGCTGCGGATGCTTACTGAGCAGGGATTCAGCAATGTAAGCGATTTCGGCGGTATTTACCGCTGGGAGGGCGAATTGAATCGAGGTTCTGCGCCCTGAACATCTCTTCGTTACCACCACTGGATTTATCAGCCCTGCATCTTCCGGGAATCACTCCCACTCTATGGTTGCCGGCGGTTTGCTGCTGATGTCGTATGCAACCCGTCCGATATGGCGGACCTGATTTGTGATCCTGGATGATATTTCCAGCAGATCATTCATCTCGAAGGGGTAGACGTCAGCTGTCATCCCATCTCTGGATATGATGGCCCGTAAAGAACAGACATAGCCGTATTCCCGGGCATCACCGGTGACTCCCACAGAGCGTACCGGCAGAAGCACAACAAAAGCCTGCCAGATGTTGTGGTACAGCCCCCTGGCCTTCAGCTCGCTGATAAATATATGGTCCGCTTCACGAAGAATCTGAAGTTTCTCCCGGGTTATTTCCCCGATAATCCGTACCGCAAGGCCGGGACCGGGAAAGGGGTGGCGGTTTACCACATCCGGGTCAATTCCCAGTTCGATACCCAGAGCCCGCACCTCATCCTTATACAGTTTGGATAGAGGTTCAATGATCAATCCCTGTTCCCGTTTGCGCTCAACCAGGGGGCTTCGGACATTATGATGACTTTTGATCACCTTGGCTTTGTTGCCCACACCCTTACCGGACTCGATCATATCGGTATAAAGAGTGCCCTGGGCAAGAATCGAGTTTTCCACACCCAGTCTGGCAATTTCCCGTTCCTGAACCCGTATGAAGGCATCACCGATAATCTCGCGCTTTTTCTCCGGATCGGAGACTCCTTCGAGGGGATCAAGAAAGTCTTTTTCCGCATGGATAATATGGAGGTGGGTGGCACCAAGAGCTTTCAGTGTCTTTTCAACCTTGACGGATTCATTTTTTCTCATTAACCCGGTGTCGATATACATGAGATGGACCTGATCATGGGGCAGACTTTTTAGAAGCATACCTCCTACAACGGTTGAATCAACTCCCCCGGATATCAGCAGAAGCACAGGCTTGGACCCGGCCTGTTTCCGGATATCCTCAGCAGCTTCCTCCATATACATGTGCATGTTCCATTCTTTGCCGGCCCCGCATATTTCACATGCGAAATTGGAGAGTATTTCACTGCCGTATTCGCAATGGCTCACTTCCGGATGGAACTGCAGTCCATAGACTGGTAATTCCTCATGGGATACCGCCGCAGGATGATGATGTTCACTTTCAGCGATTATCCGGAAGCCCGGTGCGGGAGTATCAATGCTGTCGCCATGACTCATCCAGCTGATGAAACCCTCGGGTATATCTTTAAACAGCGGGCTTTGATGGCGGAATTTGATGCGGTTTCTGCCGAATTCACGGGTATGTTTCTGCTCAACCCGCCCACCCAGATCGTGGGTGAATCTCTGGAGTCCGTAACAGATTCCGAGGATGGGCCGTCCGTCCTCCAGAAAACGCGGATCCAGAGCGGGTGCATTGTGATCATACACAGATTCGGGGCTCCCGGAAAAAATAAATCCTTTCACGTCATCCATATGGATGACATCCGGAATCCGGTCATATCCGGTATCTCCGGGTATGATCTCACTGTACACTCCCAGTTCCCGGATTCTTCTGGCAATGAGCTGGGCGGTCTGTCCGCCGAAATCTAGTATTAGTATTGTGTCCATAGTTCCTGTCTGATGATTGTCTGGCTGCGTTCCGGTCCCACCGATACCACGGTAACAGGGGTTTCGGTGAAATCTTCAATGTAGCTGATATACTCTTTCACTTCTTCAGGTAGCTGCTCATAGCTGTCGATCCCGGTTACATCTTTTTTCCAGCCGGCAAATTTTTTAAGAACTGGTGTTGCTTTTTGAAGATCCTTCACGGATACAGGAAAATCACGGTACTGCTTACCGTCAATCTCATAGCCCACGCATACCTGTATCTCATCGAAGCTGTCATACACGTCGATTTTTGTGAGGATCAGACCGTCTAGTCCGTTGGAGATACAAGCATATCTCAGGGCAACCAGGTCAAGATAGCCGCAGCGACGGGGGCGGCCGGTGGTTGCACCGTATTCTCTGCCGATGTCACGAATACGGTGTTCCAGTTCGCCGTCCCGATCGCTGGTAAATTCGCTCGGGAAGGGCCCGTTCCCGACCCTGGTGGAATAGGCCTTGAATACTCCGAGAATACCGTCAATCTGCCTGGGACCGATCCCGGCACCCAGACTTGCTCCAGCTGCCGCCGAATACCCCGAGCTTACAAACGGATAGGTTCCAAGATCCAGATCCAGGAGTACACCCTGGGCTCCTTCCAGGAGCATTCGCTCCGGTGAACTGCCGTGTATAAATGAAGTAATATCAACCATCATTTCCTTGAGCCGTTCACGGTATTCCTCAAGGAAGCTTCGATCTGAATCGTCCAGTAAACTTAATCGGTTATCATCATCCAGGTCGGCCATTCTGATGCCGTCCCGGCTTGATTTCAGACTGTAGGCAATGCCGATACCCCGGCCGGTGGTTCCGATGGGTTTTTTCCGCTGGCTGTCCTGCCGTTTATCCAGTTCTTTATATCCCGGGAGAACTATATGGGCCCGGCTTGATATCAGCACCCTGCCCTTCCAGTCAACGCCTTCTTTTTCAAGGTCGGCGAGTTCCTGAAAGAGGCTTTGGGGATCGATAACCATACCGCTTCCAAGCACTACGGTTTTTCCGGGATACAGAATCCCTGAGGGAACAAGGTGGAGTTTGTACGTACGTTCGCCATGCACGATGGTGTGGCCGGCATTTGCTCCGCCGCTGAACCGGACAATCACATCAGCCTCAGAGGCCAGATAGTCCACCATCTTTCCCTTACCTTCATCTCCCCATTGGGCACCGATAACAACAAGATTCATACGAGATATCCTTAACGTGAGTAGTTGGGGGGTTCCTGAGTAATGGTCACATCATGTGCATGACTCTCTTTCAAACCCGCAGCGGTTATCTTAATGAATTTTTTGTATTGCCGCAATTCGTTAAGATCGGCGCATCCCGTGTAGCCCATCCCCTTTTTCAGTCCGGTTACCAGCTGATGGAGATATGGCCGCAATTCGCCTTTGTAGGGCACTCTTCCTTCCACACCTTCGGGAACCGGTTCGTCGTCCGGATTCATCTGATACCGGTCACCCGATCCGCTTCTGATGGCACCGATACTTCCCATTCCCCGGTAGGTTTTAAAGATTCTTCCCTCATATATTATTTCTCTCCCGGGAGCCTCTTTCAGACCCGCAAAGAGGCTTCCGATCATTACGGCACTTGCTCCCGCTGCTATGGCTTTGGCGATATCACCGGAATATTTGATACCGCCATCGGCAATTACCGGAATGTTGTGTTTTGCAGCCTCTTCTGCTGCCCAGAGAACTGCAGAAAACTGAGGTACTCCGATGCCTGCCACAACCCGGGTGGTGCAGATCGATCCCGGCCCTACGCCCACTTT
The DNA here is from genome assembly GCF_000507245.1 of Salinispira pacifica. Lineage (GTDB taxonomy): Bacteria > Spirochaetota > Spirochaetia > DSM-27196 > Salinispiraceae > Salinispira > Salinispira pacifica. The sequence goes on from NC_023035.1 coordinate 1,962,358, forward strand.
TATGGCATCTGCTCCCGCTTCAATTAGCCGTTTTGCACCGTCCGCCGTTGCGATATTTCCCCCGATTACCGGGATATCCCAGTGTTTTTTAATATAGGCCACCGATTCAATAACCTTGCTGCTGGATCCATGGGCTGAATCGATTACAATAAAATCAGCCTTGGCCGCAGTGAGTAGTGACAGTCTGGCGTCAATATCATTGGGACCCACAGCAGCCCCCACCAGAAGCCTGCCATGTGAATCCACCGCAGCATTGGGAAAATTGCGGTGTTTTTCCATATCCTTTACGGTAATAAGGCCGGTAAGCTTACCTATATTATCCACAACTGGCAGTTTTTCTATGCGATGCTCATCAAATTTCGCCTGAGCACTTTCAATGTCCGGTGTGCCGGTTTCCACCACAGGATCTGGAGTCATGGTATCTTCCACGGTACTGTTCAAGTCGCTGTTGAAACGCATATCACGGGAGGTGACGATACCTACAAGATGATTATCGTCGTCCACAACCGGCAGACCGCTGATCCCCTCTTCCTCCATAATACGCTTCACTTCATGCAGGCTGGTATTGGTTCGGACAGTCACCGGATTCTCAATCACCCAATTCAGATGCCGCTTCACCTTGGCTACCTGTTCCGCCTGTGCTTCGGGGGTAAGATTCCGGTGAATCACCCCGGCTCCTCCGTCCAGGGCCAGAGCGATTGCAAGTCTGGCTTCGGTCACTGTATCCATTGCGGCGGAAATCACCGGTACATTCAGCTTTACGTCGGGAAAGAGTTCCAGTCCAACATCTGTATCTCCCGGAAGCACCTGAGAGTAGCCGGGCTTCAGCAGCACATCATCATAACTGTAGGAATCTGTAAGTTCCATTCTTTAACCTCCTGGGTTGGTGTTTCATTGTCTTGGGGGTACACGGCATACCGGAAACTTTTTCCGGGTACGCCAATATCGAGTAGGGCAATAAAGGAGGAATGACCTCCTTTATTGTCCCTCTCACAGAACCGTACGTACGGACCTCGTATACGGCTCCTGTCTTCAGTTATCCAGCAAGCTGCCGGACAGAAATTGCGACCTGTACCTTGTCGAGAGAAAACAGATTCATCTCTTCAAAGTGCTTGTTTTGCAGCGCCATGGCTGCAAGCGGACTTTTAGCCGATCTCCACGAACTCATCTTGATGTGTTTGAACTCGCCTTGAAATCCCAGCTGCCGCAATCGGCGGTGCAGCCGGGAAGAGCGTTTCCAAAGTCGCAACTGAATAGCCCGCAATCGCCTGCGTACCCAGCTCATCAGCTCCCTGAATACCTTCGTACAATTTGCTATCCTGAAATAGTTAGCAAACCCGCGTAGTACTGGATTGAGTTCGTAAATTGTCGATCCCAGCGGTCTCCCGCTGTTGCGTCGGGTCAGTTTCCTGACCTTGTCCTTGAAGGCTTTCACCTTCTTTTCCTGAATCCGGGTGTGGTGACGAGAGATTACTACTCCAAGGTAGCGCACCCCCTCATACAGGTTTGTAATGTGAGTTTTCTCACGATTCACAGCCAGTCCCATTTCTTCTTCCAGAAAATGCGTTGCAGCTGCAAGCCGACGTTCCGCACCTTTTTGTGATGAAGCAAAGATGAGGATATCGTCGGCATAGCGAACTATGCGATACCCTCGTGCCATGCTCCACTGGTCAAAGAAGTCGAGGTAGATGTTCGCGAGAAGCGGACTAATCACCCCGCCCTGGGGACTCCCTTCTTCAGTGTTCTCTTCACCAGCATCCGTCATCACACCACTTTCAAGAAAGAGGCGTATGAGATTCAAGATGCTTCCATCGGCAACTCGTTTTCGTACTTGAGTCAGTAAAAAGTCATGCTTCAGTGTGTCAAAACACTTCGACAAGTCCATATCCACTACCCATTCCAATTCATACCTGCGCATGAACGTAGATGCCTTATCAATTGCCTGATGTGCGCTTCTGCCCGGTCGGTATCCGTAACTGGACGGATGAAAGTCCGGGTCAAATATTGGGTTTAGAATGTCCAGTAAGGCTTGCTGGACTACCCGGTCGCGAACCGAAGGTATCCCGAGTTTCCTTACTCCTCCCCCGTCTTTGGGTATTTCCACCCTCAAGACTGGAAGCGGTCGGTAGCTCTTGTCCTTCAATTCCTTCACAAGTACATCGAGTTGCTCCGCCAGACGGTCGGCAAAGGCTTTGACGCTCACTCCGTCTACTCCGGGGGCTCCGTTCGCTGCCTTCACCTTCCTGAAAGCGGCCTCCAGCCGTGGTCTCTCGAGCATCCTGCCGTAGAGGCTGTACCAGATTTTACGATTTCCTTGTGTCTGCATCTTCTTTCGTTTGAAACCTCGGCGGTGAAACTCCTGCTCATTCTCTCCTCTGCAGCTGTCTCTTAGCCATTTTCCGGCAATATTCAGCTGGTCAAAAAGATACTCAGGTCAACGGTATTCTGGCTCAGCTTCCTGGTTCCCCAGTCGGCCGTGGCCACATACTCTGCTCACTTTCCAGCAACTTTCTGTTTAGGCTTCACGCTCCTTCGGTTGCATAGGCGAGCAGGCAGCGTAGCTGCCGACCAGCCTTTTCATCGAAACAAGATTTACTAAAAACTTCGTCCCTTCGCATCCGCATCCGGCTTTTGGCCTGAATGCAGTCCTCGTCACCGGGGACGAGGTCATTCCGGTTTTCTCCTCCACACTATTACTGGCTTTCACTGGCCGGAACTTACTCACTACTACGGACTCATCTGCCACCTGCTGAAACTTCGATCTGACTTGCATTTCTGCTTGTCGTTCCCTACCCTTTGCTGGGATTTCAACAGGTTTCCCCAGATACTGTGCGCAGTCCCTGTAAACAACGCCATCCTCAAACACACTACAGGTCTGTTCAGGTTTCGGGCTTCGCGCTATTTTGCACGCTTACCACCCCTGTTGTGCCGTATCAGGTTCGCTTTCGCTATGTGCTGTTCACTTCCTATTGCTTCCTTCAGACCCAACCGTTGCCAGCTGCGCCCTTGCAATTCGGATTGTCTTCCTCCTGAACGAGGCGACACCGGTATCTTCCAACCGGTCGGGTATGCCTGCGCTTCGCTGGGCATACAAAAAAACGGCCAGACGCGGGGGCGCCTGACCGTTTTGATCATTCCTCGTTTTTCAGCCCCGTGGAAAGGGCGTTCATTTCCCGGGACCAGAAGCTTCCCAGGTCCCGTGCGCGCTGGGCGGTCCGGCCCCGGTACAGCTGGGGATTGGAGAAAAATTCATCGGGATTATCCACACCTACGGCTTCAAGTCTGCGCGAAATTTTCTCCCAGACAGCTTTGTCGGACTTCATCACTTCAGACAGACTTTTCTCTTCCTGCTCAGCTTTAAGGGTGAATTTTCTGATAATCTCATGTGCATCCGCTTCACCCTGGCTGGAAAGGAGAATATACGCCGGTTCCGCGAGCACACTGGATCCGGCGTTTTCGAGATTGCGCTGGAGACCTTTCATATTCACGGTCATACCGCTGAGAATTTTCACCATTCTTTTCACGGCGGCAGCGAAGCCCGCAAGGATTTCCACGGTAAAGCGTCCTGATGCGGAATTGCTCAAATCCCGCTGATGTTCGGATATCTGATCCATGTACAGGCTCATAATTCTGGGAGAGAAGGCCTTCCACAGGCTTTTTACATGCTCACAGTTCCAGGGATTCCGTTTCTGAGGCATGGTCGAAGATCCCACCTGGGTGGGGGAAAAGTATTCCCTCACCTCATCAATTTCGCTTCGCTGCAGGTGTCGAAGATCATCCGCAAGGTTTGCAATAATTCCGAAAGCGGTGTTGATCTCCAGAAAAAGGCGAAGCACGTGTTCAGGCTCCACCATCTGGGTTGAATGGTCCGAGGGTTTGAGTCCCAGCAGAGAGAGGGAGTGACGCTCAAACTCCACGGGATCCTCATAGATCATGCTGGTGGCGTTATAGCCGCCCACTGCTCCTGCCAGCTTTCCTCTGAGATCCAGGCTTCGCCGGTCGATTTCCTGGATGCTTTTCCCCAGCCGGGATACATATTCGGCGAAGCTGTGGCCCAGGGTTATGGGAACGGCGTACTGTCCGTGGGTTCGGCCCACCTGGGGGGTTTCAGCATGTTCTGTGGCAAAGCGGATGAGCTGCTCCTCCAGCTGGATGAGCTGGGGAAGAATAACCCGGCGGACGGCTTCCCGAAGTTTCAATGCATTGGCAGTATCAAGAATATCAACACTCGTGGCGCCCATATGCACAAAGTGACGAATTTCTTCCGGGACGAATTGTTTCATCACATTCACCAGGGCGCGGATATTATGCTGGGTTTTTGCTTCCTCTTCATACACCAAAGCGGGTTCGGTCTTTTCAACGGCCTGATCAAGGGCGTTTACCAATTCATCGCTGAGACGATCCTGAAAATGAAGATGACTCTTCACCAGAGCCGCTTCCACTTTTGCACAGTATAAAACCGATGCTTCTTCGCTGATGTACTTCCGCAGAAGGTCAAAGAGTTCACGGTTCGACTGATAGTATCGGTGATCAAGGGGTGAGATGTTTTCAAAAATTGAGTGCTGTTCCATGTCGTATAATCACAAAAAGTCTGTGCTTTGTAAAGTGGGTGTTCACAATCATTTTAATTCAGGATATGAATATACTTGTATGAAAAGAAATCAACCAGCCAGTAAATTCCGGTTTTGCATATATGCGGTACTTTTAATCACTGCACTGCTTTCATCCTGCAGCCATAACAGCACTCCCCTTCCGTCACCGGCGGGGACAGATCAAAGCGGAATCCTTGTTCCCAGAGCAGGAGAAAACATTGAGCTCTTTGCACCTCCTGAGAACGAATCTGAAAATGCCTCCGCAGAAGTTCAGCTTTCCGCCCGTATTGCCATTCCCTCGGCGTATATTCCCCACCAGATCTACGAATTCAGTCTTGATCTTGATGCTCCGGATGAGCAGGTGATCGTCTATAAATTCAGGGAAGGTCAGGATGATCATATCGGACTGCTTATTGCAGATTATGATCCCATCCGGGATGATTATTTTATCAGCTGGCAGTCCATGACCAAGGCCACCAGTCTGCAGACATTTGTATTATACACCCAGGATGTGATTGGAGACCGGCAGCAGGAGCTTGTTGCAATAGGAACCAATAATCAAGGGGAACAGACCCTTGATATTTTCCGCCAGCAGAGCGGCAACACCTACGGTCTGCAGTTCGCCTCAATTCTGAGTGTGGAGGCTGATATTGAGGCTGATATTGATGTGGTTGAGCGAAACGAATCGTATAATAACGGGACCGGTATGGGAATAGCCTTCAGCGTTCGGGCCCTGAATCAGGATCTGGAATCGGACAATCCCCTGGATATGATTCGTTCGGTGTACACCTGGCGTCCCACACAAAACCGTTATCTCCTCTCGTTCTCCGAAAAAATACCCGGAAGCAGGGTTGAGGAGGACCAGCTGGCAGAACTCTATTCAGGAAACCTGGATGACTATCATCGCTTTATTGACGGTCCCTGGGAGCACCAGGACGGGAACCGCATAGTATTTTTCTCACGGATTACCGACTCAATTCAGCTGGCCACCGACGACCGTCAGCTGAATTTCAGCTGGACCGATTCTTCGCGCTGGGGGTTCGGGAGCAGCATCCGGATTCAAATGGAGAATGAGATCATCCGCAGTGTAATTCGCAGAATGCAGGTATCGGTGCTGGATCTCAATACCATGGTTATTCAGCTCAGCGGAGAAGAAAATAATAAATTCTGGTCGGGAACGTATACCCGTCTGCAGCAGAACGGTGAACAGGTACGGGGTCTGGCTCCGGTTAGCATGAGCAGCGGAAAAGAGTTGTATCCCCATGAGATTTCCGGCCTGTTCGTGAGCGACACGAACTGGGAGATGTTCTTTTCAGCTCCCTACATCACCTTCAGAACACAGGACGAGGAAAAAAGTGGCGGGTATGTAATATACAGCCTGAACGGTGTGAGTATTATGCAGACTCATTATTTAAACGGCGGAGCTGAACAAAAACAGCAATTCATTCTTGAATATGAGGAATATACCGAGGATAACGAGGAGCATCGGATCATCACCCTTCAGGAAGTGCAACTGAACAGCTACGGCCCGGTTCCCGTAAGCGATGAACAGATCAATCTGGAACAGGTTATCCGCCGTGAAGATGATGAATGAGAAATATGAACTAACATTATGAACAGTGCCGGCGGCTATTCCGCCACCACAAACCCTTCTATACCTTCTTCCTTAAGCTGAAGAAGCAGTCGCCGGGGGTTCCCGTAATTTTCGCTGCCCCTGAAGTATGCGTCGGTACTGTCAAGAAGCACCCGATACAGATTCCTGTTGGAATCATAGCTGAGAAAAACCGGATACTCCCGCTCCTCAAGGCGTTCGCTGAAAGCTGCGGCATTTTCCCGGCGGGAAAATACGCCCAGCTGAATGAGGGGCATTGAAGGATCGGCAACCACTTTTGTATCACGGAGGCCGGAGTTTTCCCTGTCCGTATCATTCCCGAACTGTGAAGACGGAGATTGTGTATCCGGCGTGTTCGTTGATTCCGTCGAATCCGGGGATGTTCCCGGTTCTTCAGGAGCCGGAGAAATGTCGGACTGCCCGCCAAGCTGAACATTGCCGGCATTCTCAAGGTACTCTTCCCGGTATTGGGGGATACGAGCCTTGGCAGTACTGAGCACACGGGGACCGGGAAAAGTTTCAAGGCCGGGGTTGGGCACAGCCTTTCCTCCGTTTGCTTCGTCATATTGCCGAAGATCGCTTCTCAGCCGACGGAAAAACGTGGTTTGATCGGGTGAAAGGCTGTCGGCCCGCTCCTCTGCGCTCAGAAGATTTCGTAAAATAACCAGATTCTGAATGCCGTATCTGTTCCATCTATTGAGCCGTTGTTCCTGGGTGAGCCGGGCTGAGTAGGTCCGGTACAGAAGTTCCATAGCCCTGTCGGATGAACCTTCATCAATCAACACTCTGGAGAGTAAGTAGCTGCTTCTGTCATAATCTTCCCCGCCGGGCGAAGACTGCTGAAGGTAGGTCTGGAGCCTGCTGCGTGCGGATGATGTGTCACCCAGGGCCATATATATCTCAGCAGCCCGGAGAAGAAAGCCACCCCCTGGAAAAAACCGGGTTAGTTCGTCCGATAAAATTGCTGCCTCATGAAGATTGTTCATGAGCAGGTACTGCTGCAGTCGGAGTTCCATGACCATCAGTGCAGCACCCCGATTCTCAGCAGAAATGATAAAACGGGCGCTTCGGTCTTCTACTCTTTCAAGCCTGTTCAGAAGGGCCGCAGTGAATTGCAATCCCATCTGAAGATCTGAGTTATCACCCTGAGTCTGGATCTCTTCTACACCATGGGTGATAGTGCGGAAAAAGGCCTGAAGATCGGAGAACATGTTTTCCTGCATCTGTGCACCAGCCGGAACAAAGTTGTACTCAAACAACTCCTTCCAGTTCCCGGGAAGATGAGGCCATGCAGCAAAGCGGGCAAAACTGTCTCTGCTTCGGGATTCCTCTTCCTGAGTTTCCTGATTGCTTTCTGTATCCGAAAAAAGTGGATGGGGAATGGCGAAAAGCAGGGAACACAGTATGAATACTGGAATAATCCCGCCGATAAACCTCTTCTCAGTCTTCGGGTGGAATATCCGGAAGGGGACGGGCCGAAGAACCCTTTTTTCCGTCCTGTTTTGAGTTGGATTTTTTTGCTGCTTTCCGTTTGACGGCCCGCTTACCGGAACCTGAAACTTGTGTATCTGCATTGGCCTGCTCAATTTTTTCGTTCTGTTTTTTCTTGATCTTCAGAGTTGTTCTGATGGTATAGGGTATGGCAAATACCGCACCAGCCAGAAACGAAACACCGATTGTTATGATTATCGGCACTTCTGTGAATTCATGGAGGCCTATTGAGATCGTGGAAGTGTAGCCCCAGTTAAATCCGATGAGTATTATGATCACTGCAAGAAAAACAATTACCGAGATTAGTTTCCAGGGCATACAACTCTCCTTATGTGTTTGGACAAAGATAACAGTGCGGACTCGGCCCGAAAACCGTCTGAGCGTTCATTCCCGGTTCAGTTTACCTGTCCGCCGTACATGAACAGGGCTCAGCGATTTTTCTTGAAAATAGAATACACGGCGCTGCCGATCTTCCATAAACCGAATCCAGCGCTGAGCACCCCTGCAGCTCCCATAATGAAACTGCTCACAGCCTGAATACCGGGGATGATATTCAGAAAGCTCAGCCCGGCAACCCCTGCAACAACGGCTGCAATGGATTTCCACTTAGGATACTTGTGCTGAATCCAGTATGCCATGGCTCCCAAAACCGCTGCTATGAGCAATCCTGGAATTGCCAGGCTGCTGATTCCGTTCAGCAGAAATATGCCAACCGATGCAGTGATTGATACCAGGCCCAGTGATGTGGCTTTTACCCGCTCATCCTGATTGGCCGGGGGCTGAAAAACTGCAAGAATCTTGGATGTGTTTGTATCCTTTTCCATAGTCACCTCTGAATTGTAGTTCACATATGTATTATACCAGCTGGATTAATAATACTCATCCCGCCGTCCTTATTCAATGTTTGAAGCTTCGCTGGCCGGTGAAAACCATGGGGATACCTGCTTCATTGCATGCCTGAATGGATTCAAAATCTCTCAGGCTGCCCCCGGGCTGAACAATTCCGCCGATTTTTTCTTTAAGACCAACATCAACACCATCCCGGAACGGGAAAAACGCATCGGAAACCATTATGCTTCCTTCAAGATTCCCCCGGAGTTCACGGGTTCGCTTCATCACCTCTGCTTCTTTGTGACTGTCCTGCAATAAATTGAATGGGGTGTTAAACAATTCCCAGCTCAGTCGGTCGGCATATTTCCGGTATGCCTTATCCCTGGCAATTTCCGCAACCCCTACCCTGTCCTGTTCACCTGTACCGATTCCGACGGTGGCTCCATCCTTTACATAGATTACCGAATTGCTGGTAATACCCGCTTCAACCAGCCAGCCGAAAAGCATATCTTCAAGCTGTGCCCGGGTTGGTTCGGTAGTAACACGATAGCTTTCCCCCTTGTACTCGCTTTCAGCCGGGAGGAATTGTTCCGGAGATAGAATTGCAGGTTCAAACTGATACTGGAGAATTAATCCTCCATCCATAAGGCTGGAAAAATCCAGAACTTTTTTCCCGACGAAGGACTCAAGTCTGCTAATATTGCGGATTCTCATAACCCTGAGATTTTTTCTCCGGGCAAGTATTTCCATTACCCCGTTTTCAAAATCCGGTGCGGCCAGCACTTCGATGTAACTGGAGACCATGTACTCAGCGGTTTCCTTATCCAATGGGCGGTTTACGGCCACCGCTCCGCCGAAGGCCGCCAGGCGGTCCGCCTGGAACGCTTTATGATAGGCATTGTACAGATCGCTGCCTACAGCAGCTCCGCTGGGGTTGTTGTGCTTGATAATCACAGCCGCAGGACGGGAATGGAGATAGCGCAGAATGTTCAGAGCAGCATCAATATCCGTGATGTTGATTTTTCCCGGATGTTTCCCTGACTGGAGCAGTTCGGCATCGCTTGCCAGATAGTTGCCGGGCTCCAGGGTTTCCACCTCGCCCAGATGGAGGTTACCGTTCACCGGGCGATAGAGGGCTGCCGGCTGGTCGGGGTTTTCGCCATATCGAAGTCCCTTGCGTTCGCCGTCAATTTCCCAGCTGGTTTTCTCGTAATAGAGTACCTGGCGTTCACCGTCCTCTTCAAATGCAATTTCCATTTTGCCGGGAAAACTATCGCTGTTGATCTGCCGGTACATTTTTTTCAGGTCGCTCATCGCCACTCCTCCCCGCTGATATGATAGACGCTGGGAAGCTGATCGGTGCTGCAGCCGGCGAGATAGCTGCTGATAGCCTGATCATACCCGGCGGTATGTTCGAAACTCCGCCTGGCAAGGGAGAACCGCATCTCCAGATTCAGGGAGCCGTCACCTTTATCCATGGATGAAAGGATCTCCTCATAGCTCTCCGGATTGCACACCGATGCCACCCTGATGTAATTTTTGGCGCTGGCTCTGAGCATAGTGGGACCGCCGATATCGATGTGGCTTCGTGCAGATTCCATGGTGCTTTCCTTCCGGGATATCTGCTGACTGAAGGGATAGAGATTTACCACAACCATATCAAAATCGATAGACTGAGTGCGTTTCATATCCTCCCGATGATCAGAATTATACGGCTCACTGAGCAGTCCCAGATAGATCCGGTAATCCAGAGTTTTTACCAGTCCGCCCTGCATTTCCGGCTGTCCGGTATATGAGCTCACGCTGTGCAGTTTGTCTGAGTGAATCCCTCCGTCAAAATCGCCGAGTTCTTCCTGAATAGTTCTGAATGTGCCGCCGGTGCTGTAAATATTCACGCCGTGGCGGACCAGACCTCTGACCAATTCCCGTATGCCGGTTTTATCCGATACAGAAATCAGGGCATTCCTGATCTTAATCTGATCGGGAACCTTTTGTACGATGTTCATAGGTTTTTACTCCCCTTTCGATATATGCATATGCCTCATGATTATGAATACTTTCCATGTTTTCAGCTTCTACACTGAACCAGGGAAAATTATAATTTTGTTCCAGACGCACCGTAACTTCCCTGACCAGATCCTCAACAAATACCGGATGATCATAACTGTATTCGGTAATATATTTTTCATCCTCCCGCTTGAGAAGGGTATACAGTGGGGCGGAGGCACAGGACTCAATCTCCGAGATCATGTCTTCGATCCAGAAAAACTCCCCCAATTCAACCAATATGCGGATGTAGCTTCGCTGGTTGTGGGCTCCATATGCTGATATTTCTTTGGAACAGGGACAAAGGGTAAGAACGGGAACCTCAATACCTACGAAAAATTCCCTGTACGTACTATTCACCTCGCCGATAAATTTGCAGTTGTACTCCGTCTTGCTTGGCTGCCCGCTTACCGGGGCATGCTTCTCCATGAAAAACGGAAAGCGAATTTCTCCCAGGGACTTCTCGGCATCCAGGACATGCTTGATTTTTTCCAGCATGTTCAGAAAATTATTCATTCTGATATCATCTGAGTGAGCATGAAACACTTCAATGAAACGGCTCATGTGGGTGCCTTTGAAGTGGTGGGGGAGATTCACAAAAAGATCAACCTCCGCACTGGTATGCTGAATCGATTCTTCCTTATCCAGGATGGTAATCGGATATTTAATATTTTTGACCCCTACTTTATCCAGAGGGAGATTTCTGGTATCGGGGGTATTTTGAATGTCTTTCATCATCTTTCGGCCTTTAAACTGTTTCAGGTTCGGGGGATGCTGCGCTTTGCTGACTGGAGTGTGTTCCACAAAAGCATCGTAATGGTCATGGGCCCTACTCCTCCGGGAACCGGGGTGATAAAAGAGGCTTTTGAAGAGACTGCTTCAAAATCAACATCCCCGACAAGGCGGTAGCCCCGTTTTCGGCTGCTGTCTTCAACCCGGTTAACCCCCACATCGATTACCACCGCCCCTTCTTTAATCATATCCGGACCGATCATCCCCGGCCGTCCGGCAGCTGCAATCACAATATCAGCTTCCCGGGTGTGCCGGGCAATATCCGGTGTACGGCTGTGACATACAGTCACAGTGGCGTTGCCCAAATCGCTTTTTTGCATCAGAAGGTTCGCAAGAGGTTTCCCTACAATATTGCTTCTTCCCACGATCACGCAGTGTTTACCCTGTGGAGAAACATCGATGGATTTCAGAAGCTGTATTATCCCGTGGGGGGTACAAGGCAGGAAGGCCTCCTGTCCCAGCATCATATTTCCAAGACTGACAGGATGAAACCCGTCCACATCCTTCTCCGGAGAGATGGCCTGGATGATCCTGTCCGAATCGATATGTTCAGGCAGAGGAAGCTGCACAAGGATACCGTGAATTTCAGTATCGGCATTGAGTTTCTGAATTAGCTCCAGAAGTTCCGACTGGCTGCAATTCTCATCCAGACGGTAATCCCTGGAATACAGACCGTTTTCACGGCAGGCCTTCTCTTTGCCTGCAACATAGCTTCTGCTTGCTGGATCATCTCCCACCAGGATTACCGCCAGGCCGGGAACGATACCCCTTCCCGCCAGTTCGGCAGTTTCATTTTTTATCTCGCTGCGAAGTTGCGCAGCCACCAGTTTTCCATCGATTATTTTTGCTTGCATAGAAAGGATGTAGCATAGCTGATAACAAATTTCAACTCGAAAGAGTGATCAGTCTATTCGACGTAAAGCCGAAGACAGATTCTGTAATCAGGCGGGAGCTTGGATGTTATTCACATTGAAACCCCACACAGGCTGTGCTACTATTGCACAGGTTTATCTCCGGGCCACCCGGGATGAACAGGGCGAACCTTATTATTGGAGAGTAGTTTGTGAAATCACACCACCCCGTTTATCGTTCTTTATTGATTTTTTGTATAATGTTAATTGCAGCGCTGCCGTTGAGCGCACAGGACCTTCCCGAGGGAGAGCCCGAAGAAGAGAGAGTTGAGATCACCAGAGTTCTTGGAGACCAGTATCTCACCATAGGTCTGGGAACTCCCATTCCTCTCTTTATATATGATCCGCCCGGATCGGATGGCGAATCAGCAGTTAAGCCCATGAATCTGAAAGTCGGTATGGCCGGCGGCCTGGGATGGTCTGCATTTGTGAATAATAATATGAGCCTGGGTTTGGAGGTAAACGCTTCCTATAATGCCGACCCCAATGGGGAGGGCTTTTTTATCGTACCCATGGGTCTGCAAACCAATTATTTCCTTCGGGCTTTTCCTTTTGAAATTCCCCTTCACTTCGGCTCCGGGTTAACGATATCCAGATATAAGGATCTCACCACTTTCAGTTTTATGCTGAAAGGCGGAGCTGCAATGTACTGGAATGCCACAGAGGATTGGTCCTTCGGACTCAATCTGAATTACTGGTGGTTGCCGGAAATTTACCGGGACAATGGTTCAGGCGCACCTGCCAGCATGACCCGCTTCGGCAATTTTTTGGAAGTCACTATTCGCGCCATGTATAATTTTTAATCACACAGGTGATAATTCGACAGCCCCAAACGGAGTAATTATGCGTACAAATCAGAATACAACACAAACATACGGCAAGAAGGTTTCAGCAGCATTATTTCTGATGCTCGCAGGAATTTTCCTGATCACATCCTGCGGAAACTCGGTGGGTCTCTTTTACAGCGTTGAGAATGTGGTGAAAATTGATGAGGAAGGGAGAGATCTTCCGGATGATGCCCTTATCAGCAGCTTTTCAGCAGGAGCTGACCAGTATTTCGTCACCACCAGCACCCTTCTCACCCGTGTGGCCGCCGCCTCGGAAGACTCGGATCCGGGCTACGCCTGGAAACAGGTCACTCCGCCGGTAAACGGCAGCGGCACGACCTACAAAAACACATTTCAAGCCGCCATGGTGAACGGCAGTCTGCTCGTTCAGTTCAGCAATGATTCAAGCGACGGTTTGATCTCCGGGCTCTTTCATACCGAAGAATCTGAACTGAGCTATACAGATGATGAAATCAGTCCCCAGTGGAATCCGATTACGGAAGTGAACAGCCATGATAGCGGTGGACGCCCGGCGGGTTTTTTCATCACCGATTCCGGCATCGTGGTGCAGCTTCAATTGAAAGACGAAACCACCAGTGTACTGAGTTACAACCTGTATGAACTCAGCTCCGATTTCTCTACAATTGCCACCGACATAGTTACCGGCCTGCCTTCTCCCATAGTGGATGCCCAAAGCACCGGTGCGGATACCTGGTTTATCAGTTCCTCCCGCATCTATCGGGCGGATTCTGCGGATCTGAGCACCTTCAGCAGCATCAGCGAAATAGACGCCCAGGATTCAGTTTTTGATGATGACAGGCTCAAACCTCAGGATTCAACCGGCGATCTGAAAATTTACGGGTTCACCGGCCTTGAAAGCACCGGCGCAGATAGCCTCCATGTAGCCAGCAGCAAGGGGTTTATCTATCACTGGGACGGATCCTGGAGCGTTTTCAGCGATTCAGACGGCAACCCGCAACGGTTTGCAAATCCTGACGGTGTGTTCACACGGTTCACCGATCTGTTATATATGGAAAGTTCACCCCTGGGAGATGCCGTGCTTGCGGCGGGTACCGAGAATGAAGGGTATGTGCTGATCGATACTGAAGCGGGAGCCGCCTCTTACTATGACGCGGAAGATGTGGAAAGCACCAACCTCTATTATACCGACCTGTACCGCTCCCACATCTCCCGGCTCGTCCAGGACAAACAGCAGGGGCGTGACAACGTATTTGCCCTTACCCCCGATAATTCACTCTGGCGGGCAAGTCTTCAGGATCAGCGTGTTATCTGGGTTCGTGAATAATATATACGATTGTAGTAAAAAAAACTCCGGCATCGTGTGATGATGCCGGAGTTTTTTTGTGCAGCAAAGCTTGTGAAACGGCAATCAGCCGTGAGTCAGTTCCATATATGGGTGGGGCGATTAAACCGATACACTACCCGTGGGGTAACTTTCATCAACATGCCAAAATCAATGGTTCTTCACAAGCTTCTGTGCACTGTGCACAGGGTCTACAGTCCCTGGTTGATGATGTTATTGCTGAAGATCACTCCCTGATTATCGAGAGCCTCAAGTTCCTGTACAGTCTGGTAGCGTCCTGCCTGTCGAGCGGAGCTGCGGAAACTATCGGTAAACTCTTCCAGGAGAACCCCCAGTTTTCAAAGGTATTTGATGCAACTTCCAAGGAAATATCAGAAAGCCGGCTCTGCAGCCTGATGGCTGCTCCGCCGCTGATTCCTGTGAGCTCGTTTTCTTTAATCAGCAGACTGCTGGCCCCACTGATCTGGTAGGCCGTGGCGAAGCCTTCTTCTCCGCTGAGAGCCAAACGATTCCCGGTGAACTCGCCGGAGCTTTTTTCAACCAGCGCAAGAGTGTACTCGGCAGTTGTGAGCCCTGTGAAGTCACTGCTGCGCACGGAGAGTTCGGCAGAGTTTCTGGCATGGATCGCATTCACAAAATCACCCGCCCCCACGGCCTGGAAGCTGCTTTCTTCAATTTCCAAACTGCCTCCGGTAATAAGGATTCCTTTCACACCGAAGTTCGCCTGGAGATTCAGCTTCATCCGGCTGAGCTCAAGTTCGGAATTGTTTACTGCCAGCAAACTGACCACGGCAGCCTTCCTGCTGCCCTCCACGGTGCTGTCCCTGAGTTGGAGCCGGGAATTCTCTGCGTATAGGGCATTGGCGGTGGAACTTCCGAAACCGCTTCCCAGAACAGAATCGTCATCCAGCTCCATGCTGGAATCGTATAAATACAGGCCGATTGTGTTATCACCCGAACCGGGCAAAATGCGGCTGGACGATATATCCAGACTCGAGTCCTGACTGTGGATGAGAATGTAGCTGGAATGAATGCCCTCTTCCAGAAATTCAGGTAACTCCTCCGCACTTATCCGGGAATTCGTCATTCTCAATCGGGAATTCCTCAGTTTCAGCAACATTCCGTCATCCATCTCATATCCGTTGATCTCTGAATTTGTAATCGAGAGCCGGGTGTCGGAAGAATCTATTCCCCGGCTGCCCCCGGTGACGCTCATACGGACATCCGACAGATCCATGCTTCCGGCGGTGGAGCGCACCAGACTTTCCAGCTGCCGGGTTGAATCGCTGATAAACAGGGAATCGAGAGTCAGAGAAGGAGCCTGGGAAAATATGAGAGTATCTCCCCTGAATGATTTATCCGCATACAGATAACTGGAATCATCTGAATCCGGTTCCCAGAACCTGTCGTATGAACCGTATATGCTCAGACTGTCTGAAAAACGTAAAGGAGCATCTACCGGATAATTTCCTGTTTTGAGATAAATCTCTGTAAGATTATGATCCCGGGCATATTCCAGTGCCGGGGCGAGACGGTTGAACGGTTCACTCCGGCTGCCGGTTCCTGTTTGGGAACTGTCGGGATCCACGAATACATTCCGCTTATCGATTACGATGCTCCAGCTGCGATCCTGTACGCTTCTGTTGCCTGCCTGGTCATATGAATACCCGCGAATCGTGAACAGCTTGAGTTCCCCGGGATCTGCACGTAACGTAAAAGGGTCCTGATAATTCTCAAACTCACCACCGGCCATGCTGGAAGGAGGAACAAAGTCCTGATCCCATTCCCTGGGTAATTGTCCTGATTGATAACTGTAGGAGCGAAGCTGATATACAATCTGACCGCCTTCTTCGGCTTCCATTTTTATCAGCGTGTTATCGTGAATATATTCCCGGGATGTTAGTCCGGATATAGCCGGTGGAAGGGGCGGTGTCCTATCCAGAGTAAAGCTGAACCGCAGTTCCCTGCTCGGCTCATAGCCAGGTAGAAATTGCCGGAGTCGGATGCGGTATTGCACTGTTTCACCTTCAGCAGCCTGAAAATCAAGTCGGGAATTCCAGACGGTGGACCTTTGATCCACAGGATCAGGTTCACTTCCATCAGAACTTATTTCATAGCGCACTATTGCATCCGAGGAGGGATACACCTGGATGCTTTGGCGTGAAGTGTACACCCCGCCGTCCTGAATGCCCGACAATTTAGGTACTGGAGCGACCTGCAGTCTGGGGAGTTCCCGTTCCATGATTCTGCTGCGGTTTCCTGCACTGTCAACGGAGCGGTACAAAAGACGCATCCGTGAATAATCCTCAGGAATCTGCCACTCAAACTCGTTCTCATATCTGATGAAATCGGCGGTATCCCTGTCCATGCCCGACACCAGTGCATATTCTATCCGGCTTTCATCAGCCGAAGCCCAGCTTATTCTGCCCCCGTTTCCGTCTCTGTAGATTTCGGGTTCAGGCGGCGGAGCCGGACTCTCCTGGTCGATGGTGAATTGATAGCTGTTACTCACGGCGCCCAAATTTCCGGCGGAATCACGGCTTCGAAAAAGAAGGGTGTAGGTTACCTCGCTGCCCTGAACTCCCTGAAGATCAATTGCTGTGCCGGAGCGGCTTGATGCCGTACCCGGCACGGGGGGCGTTCCATTCGTGCGCAGTTCATACAGTACGGAATCTTCAGAGTCAAATACAATCCGAAGGTCACGGGAGCTGGTGATACTGTATTGACCGACGGGCAGCTCAATAGCTTCACCCTGCTGAAGAATGGTGAGATTCGGGAGCTCCGGTTTTTCCCGGTCCACGGCAAAATTGATGACAGCAGTTTCGCTGAGATTACCCGCAGGATCTTCTGCACGGGCCCTCAGTTGATACGTTACCCGTCTTCCGTCAACCCCGGTAACGGTAAATGGTCCGTTGTATTCGGTCTGCTGTTTCACAGGTCTCTCACCGTCTTCACGGCTGATTTCATAGAGAATTCGATTTTCCTGGGTGGTGGTCAGCTCAAGCTCCACAGCAGAGGCATACTCGGAGGCGTTCTCCACTCCGGTTATTTCCGGAGGAAGGGGCGGAATGGTATCGAAGCTGAATCGAATCCGTGTTTCAGCGCCTGTTAATGACGGATCGTCGCTGGAAATTGGTAAAATCCGCACATCTACCAGTTCTTCACTCCGGTCCGGTGTTTTCTCAAGCTGCAGCCTGTGCAATGTCCATGGGTTTGTTTCATCCGGGGCAGACGCTTCCATGCCATCCCTGCCGATGCTGTAGAAATATCGCACACCGGGTTCGGGCCGGACAATCCGCAGTTCGCCGGGGCTTTCAGAGAGGGCAGCACCGGAACTGATTCCTTCAGTCTCAACGGCGGAGGGAGCACGGCGGTGCACGGGTACAATTCCGCTGCGGCTGAAAGCTGTTACACCGTTTTCATCGGTGGAGCGGGCTTCAATAATATAGTTCAAGTTCCTGTCTTGTTCAGGTAAGAGACTGAAGGATGTTTCATAGGGCAGAAAGGGATTATTCGCCGGGATCTCCTGATTCGTCTCTTGCTGGGCCGTCTCTTCCTGGGCCATCGCCTCCTGGTCCGTCTCCTCCTGGGCCATCGCCTCCACCAGAGGATCGGGAATCAGTATTGTTCGATACTCAAGCCGACTGACATCCTCGCTGTTTCCGGGACTTATGGAGATTTGTTCTCCCTGGATTGAGATGCGGGGAGAAGCAGCCGCTGTATGGGAAAAATTCAGTTTTGCTGTACCTTTTTCAGGAACAAGCGAACCTGAAGCACCGTGGCTTTCTATTATCAGCTCAGCCTCCGGTGCTGCTCCGGGAACCAGCGGAATCTCCGTTCTCCCATCCGCCGGCAGCAAGCCCGTGACGAATGCTCCGGAGGCAAGGCTGAGACGATACCCTGAAGGGGGAAGACCTTCAGTATCGGGGGGGGGATCCCCGTGAATGTTGAGCAAGCCGTCCGATCTGGACGCAGTTATTTCCAGGCCGTAATCCGGATTGGAAGCAATGCTCAGATCCCTTGCGTATACTTCGCTCCATACCGCCTCATTTTTCAGGGCTTGAATCCGCAACTGAATTTCCGAACGGTCTCTTGGGAGCAGTATTTCTTCATCAAGGAAGATTTCTTTGGCAACGCGTTCTTCAACAGCAGATGGAGCAGTACCGTCCAGTGTATAGAAAAGCCGAACACCAGTCTGGTACTGCTGACTGCTGCGTATTCGAAGTCGCCGGGAGATGGGGGCAGAATCGGATGCCCGAAGAAAATCGTCATGGACCTGGCTGTAATAGAGCACATCCAGAGCGGGTAAGCGTGGACGCCTGCCGTCAAGGAGAAAAAGATAGCGGTATTCTTTCTTTTCGTTGTTGTCCAGAATCCTGAGAGGAAGTGCACGGAGGCTGCCTTGCTGGGGGCTTATCCGCAACGGTCGGTCCAACGGACTGTCAAAACGGGTTACTTCATTCCTGTCATCAGCCCGATAATAGAGGCCGTTTCTCACAGCAGGTATCTGCAGGGGTTCTGAAACAGATCCCTGTTCAAGTTCGGCATAGCTATCATCTGATGCGGAGAACCTGACTTCCCGTTGGAGTATCTGTCCATCATGAGTTGTACCGCGTATCCGCAGCGGGATATCCTCTCCGGGAGGAAGGAGAACCGGCCCGCTGTAACTCCGGCCCCCCAATGCGGGATCCCTGCCATCCAGGGTATAGGTGAGGTTCGAGAATCCTCGGTCATCGATGTAAAGAAGCTGACGGTTGGCGAAGTCTCCCGGCACCGGACTTACTATCGGGATGACCTCCGCTGAGGTTTCCTGCCTGCGGTCAATCTCAATTCTGAAATCTGCGGATACCGAACGGTTGCCCGCATCATCCAGTGCGTATGCCCGGACGGCATAGGGGGTGAACTCACCGCTGCGGCCGGAAAGGGAAAACCCCTCCCCTTTATTGAGACGAATTTCCCGGCGATTTACGCTGGAGCTTACGGTAATTTCAAATTCCTCGCCGTCTGAAGCCTGGGGAAAAAATTCTTCCGCCCGGGTATATCGACCCGCCGGAAGATTCAGTTTTACCGGTCCGGGAGGGATTTTATCGATTACATAATTGAGAAACTCCCTGTGCACAACCCTGTCGCCCAGAACCGCCAGAAGTTCAATTTCATAACTGGCCCGGCTGTTCTCCGCAGTTCGAAGCACCAGGGGATCCTCGTACCGGGCAAAATTCGACTGTCCGAATGAAATATAGCGATACAGAAGGTCACTGTATTCCCGGTCAGGCTGAATTTGAAGAATTACATCCCGTGAATAGCGGCCCGGAGGAGTTGAGAGCCCCAGACCCGCCCCCGGATTTTGAGCAAGCAGATGAGATATAGAAAAGAGAGAGAAAATTATGCACAATATCCAGCGCTTCACGCACTTCCTCCATGACTCAGCTTGTTCAACTGTTGAGCTGCTTCAGGATTTCAGCAACTTCAGGATCTTCGGAATAGTGTTCCTCAATTTCATCAGGGGTGAGCCCTACCAGTTCATGGCTGAGATAATGAACCCAGTTATCTTCCTGTGGACTGTTCATCTCAATCTTCCGGCAGTAGTATTCAGGATGTATGGCCAGCTGTTCTTTCTGAAAATTCCGTATTTTGTAATCATGAACGGCAATCCTCACATCATTTCGGGGTACTCCATTTGCCACGATGACTTCCACCAGGTAATTTATGGTTCTGCCCGAGTCGAAAATATCGTCCACGATAAGAACTTTATCTCCGTGGCGAAGATGCTGAGGGTCGTAGGTCCAGCCGTCGATGCGGATATGCTGCTGCTGCTGTACTCCGGTATAGGAATGGGCCACAACTGCGGCATAAAACACAGGGCGCTCGTTATCCCGCCGTACCAATTTAAAGTATTCGCTGATTACATTGCCAAGATACGCACCGCCCCGGAGGCTTACATAAATCACATCGGGAATAAATCCGTCCTGATGAATCCTGTGTGCAAGTTTAATGGCGTTGTCACGGATTTTTCTGTAGCTGATAAACTCTTTCAATATATTCCTCTATGACTGCAACCTTGGTTGCGGATTTCCCGTCGGACAGATGACAGGATTTTCAGATGTTCCGCCGAATGAGACATGACGGCGTACATGGTACAGCCCGGCCTATAACAGCTGCCGGGCTGATTCGTATACTAAACTATACTACAAAGCTGATTATTTTACGATAGTCACTTTCAGCTCGACACCTTCCCGCCAGTAACTGATCTCTGTTTCATCATCCGATTGACCGAGCGCTTCATAGAATTCCACCAGATCGGAAATATCTGCACCGTTGACAGCGGTTACGATGTCTCCGGCGGAAAGTCCTGCGATGGCCGAAGGTGTGCGGGGAATAACCTGGCTGACTATTACACCCTGAAGGTCAGAAGCACCTTCAATCTGTTCCTGTATTTCATCGGTAAGAGGATATACGGAAAATCCGGGGAATAGATCTCTTGACTGACCGGCTATCTCCTCTTCTGTATCCCGGGAAGTGATTTCAACTTCAACATTTATTTCACTGCCGTTGCGGATGAGCTGGAATTCTGCGGTTTCCCCTGCTATGAGATCACCGACTTCACGAACCAGCGCATCTGAACTGTCAATCTCCAATCCATTGATTCCGGTAATAAAATCGCCTGGACGCAGAGCGGATCTTCCGGCAGGTGAATTCTGATACACTGAATTTATCAGAGCACCGTCTGTGTTATCAAGATTCAACCCTTCAGCAATGCTTTCATCAATGGAAATGATGCTCACGCCCAGCCATCCGTATTCAACCATGCCCTGTTCAATAAAATCATCCACGGCCTTCTTCACATTATTGATGGGAATTGAGAAGCCCAATCCGATGCTTCCCCGGTCTGGGAACTGATCCAGGTGTTTATTCCCACAACTTCGCCGTAAATATTTACCAAAGCGCCGCCCGAGTTACCCCGGTTGATTGCAGCATCCGTCTGGATAAAATCGCTGATATTGCCCTGGGGACCGCCGGTTCTTCCCAACGCAGATACGATTCCTGCGGTTACGGTGGATTGGAAACCCAGGGGCGAACCCATGGCAAGAACCCAGTCACCCACCTGCAGGGTGTCAGAATCGCCCAGGGTTGCGATAACAATGTCCCGCTCCCTGGAGGTAAACTCAACAAGGGCCAAATCTTTCCGTTCGTCCCTGCCCACAAGCGTTCCCAGATATGAGCGCCCGTCATCCAGCCGGATAGTGATTTCCTCCGCTTCTCCCACCACATGGGCGTTGGTAAGCACGTAAAAACTGTTGCCGTCTCTGCGGACAATTATTCCCGAGCCCAGGCCTTCACTGCGGAATTCCCGTTCACGTTCGCCATTATCACCCTCGGGGTTAAAGAAAAAGTCGAAGAAAGGGATGCTGTTTTCACCTTGTGGAACTTCCACATTACGTACTTCAACCACATCCACCCTGACAACTGCCGGGAGCACAGCCTGAATCACTGAACGGAAGGAGTTCTGCATCTCTTCCATATCCATCACCGCCGGTGCATTTACCCTCACCGGGGCTTCCTGACTGCTTGCAGGCTCACCGGCGGAATTGCAGCCACTGAACAAAAGAATGACTGCTATGACTGCCAAAAATACCTTGCTGTGAATATTCATTTTTTCCTCCTGCTTTCCATACTCCCTCTCCGTATAATCGGAACGATTTCTGCAGTTCAACTCTGATTTCATGTACTGCTATGGGTTCCGTTTTCGCAGAGTGAGTATCTCTGTATGATCTTCATATATTGCCACTGTATGCTCGAAATGAGCTGAAATGCTTCTGTCCCGGGTTTCAACCGTCCAGTCGTCATCCTGTACGTATACGCTGTCGCCGCCCAAATTTATCATTGGCTCAATGGCGAGAACCATTCCCGGTTTCAGCCGGGGGTTGGGCCCACCGCCCGGATAATTCGGTACGCTGGGTTCCTCATGTACTTCCAGTCCCACGCCATGCCCCGAGTACTCACGGACAATCCCGTATCCTTTGGGCTTGCAGTGTTTGTACACGGCCCGGGAAATATCCTTGACCCGGTTGCCGTAGACTGCGGCATCAATTCCCTTATACAGGCTTTCCTCGGTGGTCTTCAGCAAAGCGGCCACCTCTTCAGAGACGGCTCCAACCGGAAAGGTGTATGCGCTGTCGCTGATATATCCGTTCAGATTGATCCCGCAATCGATGGAAATTACATCCCCTTCCGCCAGAGGCTTTTCGTTGGGGATTCCGTGAATCACCTGGGAATTAACCGACGTGCAGAGGGCTGCAGGAAACCCGCCGTAGCCCAGAAATGCCGGCGTTCCTCCGTTATCCGAAATAAATGTACGGGCGAGGCGGTCCAATTCTGCAGGGGAAATCCCCGGTTTCACTTCTGTTTCAAGAACATCAAAAAGGTCGGCCAACAGTCGGCAGGATACACGTATGCCTTCAATCTGTTCCTGATTTTTAATCTTTATCATAATATCCTCATGTTAAAAGTATTATCTGCGCTGGGTTTGAGCAAACATTTCTTCCAGCCTGGGCATGAGAATATGTCTGCTTTTCAGTTCGTGAAGTTCATTCATTATTTGCCGGGCATCACCTATTTCCTCATTCAGCAAAAGAGCCAGAGTAAGATAGACAAGAATTTCCCGGTATTCCGTTGAGTGGAGTCTCCCGGATTCGGCTGCGGTGCCTCCTGAAGCCGTCAATATTTGCGATCTGCTCAGGCCAAGGTATTCCAATGCTGTTTCCGGGTTGCGCAGGGATAATTCCAGAAGTCCAAGGTTAAAGGAAGCGGCATAGCTGCCTTCATCCGAGGCTGTACTCAGCATTACCCGGGCTGCATCCTCCCGGCCGTTAAGAAAATTCAGAAAGCCCCGGTACACATTGATGCGGGGATCATCTGCGGCTGAGTTCAGACTGAGCAGCTGCTCAATTTCGCTGCGGTGATCGTGGATGCTCAGAAAATAGAGCAGTAAATCCCGCAGTTCCCTGTCCTCCGGATATCGGTTGTGGAGATCCCATAATATATTGATACCGTCTTCTATGGCAAACTCCACTGATTTTTCCCGGTACCGGTATATCAGTTCGAGAATGTCGGATCGGTATGACTGGGGAAGGTTCCTGAAATAAAAGCTTTTCCGGCTGGGGAAGTCCTGTTCGCCCCCCCCGCTGATGGTGCTGAGAAGTCCGCTGAGCCTTTCAGATGAGGGATATGCCCGGGCGGCCCGTTCGCTCACATCGGTTCCAGCCACCCTTCCCCCGGGCAGTACGCCGTGAGCATGCTCAAGAGCCAGCAGGTTGGTAAATGCCGGGGCGCCGGGGTTTTCAGAATTGAGTACAAGCATTTCAAGGAGCGCGTAGCTTTTTTCCGGTTCTCCACGGTAAAAGTACAAATCCGCAAGCATGCTGATTACTTCCCGCTGTATGCCCGAATCGTCCGGTGAAATAAGCCGGGAGATATCCCCCGCCCGGTCAAACAGCCCTGCATCGTAGGCGAGACGGGTCAGCAGCAGCGTTTCACCCCTGGAAGCCAGAAGCTCCGCCCGGGCAAGACCGATCTCGGATGCCTGTTCCACATCTCCCAATGCCGCATACATGAGAATTGAATTTACAAAATACCGATAGTCACCGGTGAGAAGTCCTGCCTGGTACATGGCTTCAGGGTCCGCCATGGCCATGGGAGTAAGCGGCAGACTTGCGTTGGCTAGGTCGTTCATGCTCCCGGTGTCTCCGGGATCCAGACCTGCACGCAGCAGTGCTTCAATCTTAAGAGGAGCAAACCGGTCGGATTTCAGACCCCGTGCTTTGGCTGCGGCGGCCTGAATTTCATCCATTTCCAGGAGATAGTTCACGTAGAGGGCCAGAAGCGGCTGATTACCAGGGAATCGGGAAAGCCCCTCCTTCATTACCCGGGGAGTAAAATCCGGAGCAATGCCCCGTCGGCTCAGACGCTGTGCCCGTTTGATGATCCGTAAAAAATCCCCCGGGCTTCGGGACGAGGCAAAGGCCAGCCGCAGTTTTTGCAGCGCAGCATCATAGCGTTCTTCCTGATAATAGATATCGCTCTGAGTCAGGTTCTCCCGGTATGCAGCATTGCTTCGCAGCATCAGCAGCTGGGAAATTACCGTGGTGAGAATCAGAGCTGAGAAAATCAGCGAAAACACCACAATGCTTCGCCGGTACTTTTCTATCCATTCCCGTAAATCAGCCATGTTCCTTTCTGATGGCGTCAAGAACGCCGTTGATAATTTTGAATGTCTGATCAGAACCGAAATCCTTGGCGATTTCCACGGCTTCATTGATTATGATCTGAGCCGGCGTATCGCCGGTATAGATCAGCTCATAACAGCCCAGACGCATAATTCCCAGATCCAGTTTGTTCAGCCGCTCGAATTCCCAGTGATTCAGATGTTTTTTAATATGTTCGTCGATTTCCGTAAGATGCTCCACCACTCCGTGGAGGAGCATTCTGGAAAACAGAAGCTTATCGTCCCGGTCATTCCCCTGATACTCGTACCAGGGGAATTCCATGAGACTGCCCATATCGCGCTGATTAAACTCCTGACTGTACAGGGCCTGTACAACCAGAACCCTGCTTTTCCGCCTTGAGAGCATGTAACCACCTACCAGGAAATATTATTTTCAACAATGCGGATTTCTGCTTCGCTGCGGAGCTCCGAGATTATTTCATCCAGCGCCTGCTGAATGGCCGCCTGCTGTTTCTGGTTCATTATGTATTGGGTTATCTGCTGTCGAACGGTGAGTTTCTGTCCGGGAAGCAGAGGATCGTCAATGTCCAGAAGACGGGGTCTTCTCCGGTCGGTAATCTTCACAATATGGAAGCCGATGGAGGATTCAAGCACACCTGAAAGTTCATTCTGCTGGAGAGCCAGTACATTCCTGACAAACTGCTGCCCCAGAACCTGTGCGGCATTGGGGTCTCCGTTAATCACATATCCGAAATCGCCGCCGGTGTAGCTGGCATCGTCCAGGCTTTCCCTGACGATTGCATCAAACTCCTGGGCGCCGCCGTTTCGAACACGCCTTGCAAACTGGTCGATTTTCTCCCGTGCCTCGGCGGTTTCGGCATCGCTCATCTGACGGGTATCAATAAAAATATGGCTGAAGCCGCTCATGGCGGGGCTCAGAAAACTCTGGGCGTTTTCTTCATACACCGTGTTGATTTCCTTATCCGTAGGTGCGGGCAAATTCTGCAGCAGCTGGGGCTTTGCGCTTCCGATGTATTTTTCCTGGAGAATCCGCCGTTCAAGCTGACCGGTGTACTCATCCCAGCTCATGCCCGTCTGCTGCTCAACCATCTGCCGAAACCGTGTATCATCAACCTGCACACCCATGCTGGATTTCTGCATCTGAACTGCATTGGCCAGTTCATTTTCACTCACCGTCAGGCCTTCCCTGTCAGCCGCCTGATTTATGAGAATACTGTTGATCCGTGACTGGAAGATCTCCTCTTTCTGCTGTGCATTAAGACTGCCCTGAAACTGAGTTTCCAGCATGGCGAACTGTTCATCCATTTCGCTCTCGCTCACCACTTCGGTTTCTGTAAGACGGACAGTTGCCAGTGTTTTATCCAGCAGCTGAGCAGAAAGCTGAAACGTGGAAAACAATGCAAGTATAAGTGCCGCTGAAATGATCCTTCGTCTGTTCATCATAGTATCACCTAAAAAAAGAATTTTACCTCCGGACACACAGGTATCGGGGCAATTATGAGTTGAACCCTCTTCTGGAAAGGCGGCTCTCGAGACCGCGGATCCCCTGAATTTTCGGATTCATTTTCTTCGCTTCACTGAGAAAAAATCTTGCCTTCCGCAGATCGGCGGCGGCAAGATGCAGTTCAGCAAGCTTTTTCATGTAAACGGCCCGCTCCTTCAATGCAATAGGCAGCTGGGCCATCTTTAATACAAAATCAATGTGCACCAAGGTGGTTACATTA
Organism: Salinispira pacifica; assembly: GCF_000507245.1. Lineage (GTDB taxonomy): Bacteria > Spirochaetota > Spirochaetia > DSM-27196 > Salinispiraceae > Salinispira > Salinispira pacifica. The sequence continues at coordinate 1,988,751 of NC_023035.1, forward strand.
CCGGTCATTTTCTGGGTCACCAGAATCCTCATTCTATCCAGGACCTCCTGGAAAAAATGCCGGAAATAGGGCCGCTCAAGTTCAAAATCTATAAGTGTCTTGAACAAATTGAAGGCTGCAGGATAATCCCCGTTCTCCTCGTATTCCTCTGCAAGGAGAAAACTGCAGTCCATGAAGTCCTCCCGGTCAAGGTGCATGCTGAGGTCAAACTTCTTCTCCCGGACGAGAGTATCATATAAATCCACCGCTTCCCGCTCGTGAGCATGAAGCAGGTCGAAAAATATGAGCTTTCCCTGGGAGTCCAGATCTTCTTCCCGGGAAAGCAGGAATTCCCGGTAATCGAAACCTCCGGAAGGAAACACCTGCCGATACCGGATATCATACTCTCTACGCAAACCTTGATCAATGAGTGTTTCATATGCGCTGAGAAGCTCACGCATGGCCGCCAGAGCTTTGGGGGAACTGTTTCCTGTATCCGGATGAATTTCCTTGGCCCGTCGGCGGAAGGCCCGTTTGATGCCCTGGCTGTCCGCATCGGGGTCAATCTGGAGAAGTTTGTAATAGTCTGGAAAACCGTCTACATAATCCATGAAAACCGCACATTCGTATCAACCGGCTGAAAATCAGAAATCAATGCCGTACTACAAGTTTTTTCCCGATTTCTTCGGCGAGGGCTTCATCGCCCATCACTTCAGAAAACTTGAGAAACATTCCCTCACCTTCCATTACGGACATGAGTTTGTTCAAGGATTTCGCGGCGAAAAATGGCTTGGGGAGGATATATCCGAAACAACGCTTGCCGGCAACCATTCCAGAATTCTTCAGAAAGTCACCGACCTGCCGGGGAATCTTCTGATTGAATAGTCCGGGCACCTCGGTGCCGAATGCGATGTACTGATAAATAGTGAGTTTACTGTTTACGTCCATCCCCGCATCGATTAAATCAACCTGCAGCCCCTGAGATTCCAGACCCTTGGCAAGTGCCTTGCTGATTTTCAGAATCTTGTCCCGGTTTTTCACGGGATAAAATACCACTGCTACTCTCATATGTACGTCTCCTGAAGGCTGTACTGCATTTGTTCAGTGGGAGTATAAACGAAAAATAGGAAAAAAAGAAGTGAACTGCCCCGCCGGATGGAATCCGGCCGGGCATTGGAAGGATTACTCGCCGTCTTCGTCGTTATCGGGAGTTGTCCACCACTCAGTGCTGTTTTCCTCCCGTTCTGCCTGAAGAGCTGCGGCTTCGATGTCGCTGGTGTCCGGACTGCGGTTCACCCATGCAAGCCCCAGGCTGCTGAGAAGAAAAATAACACCGAGAATTGTTGTAGTTCTGGTGAGAAAATTGCCCTTTCTGTTTCCGATCTGTCCAGACATTCCGCCGCCGCCGAATATACCACCCAGACCTTCTCCCTGTTCATCCTGAAGGAGTACAACAATGAGCAGGAGAATTGCAGAAATAGCAAAAATGACCAGAAGAAGAACTGATAATGCTGCCATAGATTTTATCCTTATCCTGAAAATAAAAATCGGGGGTGACTGAAATGGAGGCGTGAACTGCGAACATCCGTTTTGACCGGACTGTCAGCGCCTCACATTTTAGTCACCCCCGCATAATGCTTTTTACGGCAGGGTATTATGTATCAAATTTTGCGATGGCTGTAAAGTCCTCAACTTTGAGACTTGCACCGCCCACAAGAGCTCCGTCGATATTTTCCTTGGCCATGAGCTCTTTCACGTTACCGGGTTTTACCGATCCTCCGTACTGAATAACCATGGCTTCGGCAGCGTCGGAGGAATAGGTCTCCGCCAGCACCTTCCGGATAAACGCATGCACATCGTCTGCATCCTGGGGTGTTGCTGTTTTTCCCGTACCGATGGCCCAAACCGGCTCATAGGCTATTGTCACCTTGCTCAGGGAGGATTCAGAGACATTCTTCAATCCTTCAACAGTCTGGGTGCGCACAATTTCTTCCAGCTTGCCGCCTTCCCGTTCATCCAGGGTTTCACCCACACAGAGAATCACTTCAAACCCGTGGTTCAGAGCAAGCTGAACCTTTTCGTTGATAAACGCGTCACTTTCACCATAAATGGCCCTGCGCTCGGAATGTCCGAGAATTACCACGTCCACACCGGCGTCTTTCAGCATTTCGGGGCTTACTTCACCGGTGTGAGCTCCGGACTCGGCATTGGACATGTTTTGTGCCCCCACAAGAATGTTGCTGCCCTTCAGCTCTTCTGCAACTCCGGGGATGGCGATAAAGCTGGGCGCAACCATCAGTTTGTGGGACGCACCCTTCAGTGAGGCCTTCAGCTCCGCTGCAAAGCTTTTTGCTTCCGAAGGCGTTTTATTCATTTTCCAGTTACCTGCAAGAAAGTAGTTTCTCATGTGTTTCTCCTGTAATTTTGATATTCCTGATGACATGTCCGGAGACCGGACCGACGCACCCTTACTTCAGGGCAGCGATTCCCGGCAGATCCTTGCCTTCCAGGAACTCAAGACTTGCTCCGCCGCCGGTGGAAACATGGCTCATCCGGTCCGCCAGCTTGAATTTATTGGCAGCGGCTACTGAATCGCCCCCGCCAACCACGCTTACGGCTGAGGAATCGGCAATTGCCCGGGCCACTTCTTCGGTGCCTTTTGCGAAGGCATCAAATTCGAAAACGCCCATGGGACCGTTCCAAACAATGGATTTTGCCTTGGCTATCACTTCCCGGCATTTCTGAATGCTTTTGGGACCGATATCCATGGCAATTTTTCCTGCAGGTACGTTCACGTCATCCACGGGTTCGGGGGTTGCGTCTTCCTTGAAATCAGCTGCCACCACATGGTCAACCGGAAGAATCACTTCCACACCGGCTTTTTCCGCCTGCTTCAGAAGAGATTTTGCGGTTTCAAGATAGTCTTCTTCAAGGAGCGAGTTACCGATCTCCTTGCCCTGGGCTTTCAGGAAGGTATAGGTCATACCGCCGCCGATGATCAGGGAGCTGCATTTGGGAAGCAGACTTTCCAGCACACCGATTTTGGAAGACACCTTGGCACCGCCCACAACGGCAACCATGGGCTGCTTGGGTTCAGTAACAAAGGGCTCCATGAACTTCACTTCCTTTTCGATGAGAAGACCGGCATAGGCGGGCATCTTATGAGCCAGGCCCTCGGTTGAGGCATGGGCCCGGTGGGCTGTACCGAAGGCATCATTTACAAATACCTCACCGAATTTTGCAAGCTCGGCCACGAATTCCGGATCGTTCTTTTCCTCTCCGGCATACCAGCGCACATTCTCCAGAAGCAGTACTTCACCGGGTTTCAGTGCGGATACCATGCTTTCAACCTCGCTTCCGATAACATCCGGAGCGATTTTCACTTCCTTGTTCAGAAGTTCTGCAAGCCGCCTGGCCACGGGTGCCAGACTCAACTCGGGTTTCTTCTCCCCTTTGGGACGTCCAAGATGGCTCATGAGAACCAGGGATGCATCCTTTGCCAGAATGGCCTCTATGGTGGGAAGGGCTGCGCGGATGCGGGTATCGTCTGTAACTACACCCTCTTTCAGGGGAACATTGAAATCCACCCGTGAAAGAACCTTTTTTCCTTTCAGATCGGCATCGTTAATTGTTTTTACTGCCATGGGATTACCTCTTATTCAAAATATTGGGGATACAGCGGTGGTTGCGCTGCATTGGATGTACCGCAGAACATCCTGCAGGACTTCCAATGCAAACAGCCTATGCTGATAAACAGAAAAAGGCCGGCATGTAAGCATGCCGGCCTGAAGCTTTAGAGATAGTTTTCCAGCTTAATTGCAAGGTCGACTACACGGTTGGAATAACCCCATTCGTTGTCGTACCAGCTGAGAACCTTCACTTTGTTTCCGCCGATCACCATGGTGCTCTGGGCATCGATGATGGAGGAGTGGGTGTTGTGAATAATGTCCACAGAAACAATGGGATCTTCAGTGTACTCAAGAATTCCCTTCATGGGACCGTCTGCAGCTTTCTTCAGTGCAGCATTCACTTCTTCAGCGGTAACATCCTTTTTCAGGGTTGCAACCAGGTCGGTGATGGAGCCTGTGGGTGTGGGAACACGCATTGCCATACCATTGAGCTTGCCGTTCAGATCGGGCATTACCTTTCCTACAGCCTTGGCCGCACCGGTTGTGGTGGGAATCATGGATACCGCAGCGGAGCGTGCCCGGCGGAGGTCTGCATGAGGACCGTCGAGGATGCTCTGGTCATTGGTGTAGCTGTGGATGGTGGTCATGAGACCGTCTTCGATTCCGAAAGAATCGTGAAGAACCTTGGCCATGGGTGCCAGACAGTTGGTTGTACAGGAGGCGTTTGAGATGAAGGTATCTTCTTTTCTCAGATCGTCGTCGTTTACACCAAGAACAATTGTGTTATCAATCTCATCCTTTGCGGGTACGGTGAGGATAACTTTTTTTGCGGGATACTTGGCATTCTTAATGTGATCGCCGTATCCGCCCTTGGGGCTTTCTTTTGTACGGAAGATACCGGTGGATTCAATAACCACATCAGGTGCAGCTCCCCAGGGAATATTTGCGGGATTGCGTTCTGCGCTTACTGTGTACTTGGTTCCGTCTACAATAATGTGACTGTCATCGTAGCTTACTTCACCGGGAAATTTTCCCTGTGTTGAATCGTACTTGAGCAGATGTGCCAGAGTTTTGGTATCTGTAAGGTCATTGATACCTACAACTTCCACACCTTTCTCAAGGGCGATTTTAAAAACATTGCGGCCAATACGGCCGAAACCGTTAATTGCGAGTTTCATTATCGGTCCCCCTGTAAATTAATTATGGTGGTATATTTTCATCGACTGATAAGCATGGTATATGCAACCTGTCAATGAATGGAATTCATGAATAGTGTAATAAATTTGCAGAACTTATACAAGAGCAATATCGATAAATTTATATCTATTCAGTGTTGCCATACTGTCTCTGTATCAGCGTATGCTTCTGATACGCTGATAGATACTCATCCCCAGACCGCTGATTCCCCCTGGGCTTTGGATATTCGATCCCGTGTCTGTATCATTTTGCCGTCCGGCCTGGGAAGTGGTTTCCTGGTCCTCCGTGCCCTCCTGCGAATCAGAGTCCGGGGCAGGAATTACAATATCTCCGCTGTTGATCCGGTCGAAAAAACCTTCAGTCTCCATTTCCATTTCGCTGAGCAGAAAATCCACCCGGGTAATCCGTCCGTAACCGGCGATGTCATCTTCATCGTAGAGAAAACTCCCTTCCCTCGGGGCGTACTCCACCGAACCGGCTTTCAGAATAAGGAACTCCTCCCCGCCTTCCAACCCGTCGTGGGCACCGATATTCACCAGCCCTCTTTCAAACTGACGTTCCATCAGCCGGCCCTCCAGGGGAATCGCCTGGAGCAGCTCACGATTCAGCTGAAGCACATTATCCTTCAGCCGGGTGTTGCCGCTGCGGAGTACAGAAAACTCTCCCACAATTCTTCCGGTATTTGCAAGATGGAGGGTTGCGCGGGTATGAATACTCTCATCATCTTCAAAAACCGAAAGAACGACATACATATCAGCATCTTCTTCACGAGCCAATCTGAATGCCTGGCTGGAGGATCTGGATTCCACAGGTTCGAACTCCAGTGATCCGGTGTTGCCCGGATCGATGAATTCTACCCTGAAACTGGAGTACAGTCGATTCATGAGATGGCGGCTGAAGAGATAGCCCAGCCGGTCATGACGTGTTCTCACCAATGGATCATAAAACACTGCCAGCCTGATGGTATTCCGCTGCATGGTGAACTGGTCAATATCCCAATTTCTGGCAACTGAATCCCGGAGCAGATCCTGGAAGATTTCCAGATCGTCCGAGACGGCGGTGTCGGTTATCCCAAGCTGGTCCCTGAGAAATTCAAGCTGCTGAAGATACCTCTGGTAATCCCCCTTCTCCTTGAAAAATTCCGCATAGGCCCGCCGCCCGGAAGGGGAAAAGGGCGCAAGATTCAATCCACGCTGGAAATGGTAGAGGGCCGAGTCGTAACGGTTGCGCTGAATGTATTCGCCGGCCCGGGTGAAATGATACTCTGCGAAGCGCCCTCGGCGGGGGGAATCGAAGGAATCCTGAAACATGATGATTGATTCAAGCAGAAGCCTGGCAGCTTCATCCTCCGGATACTCCCTGAGAAGTGCGGCAAGAGTTCTCAATGCATCTTCCGGCCGGCCTGAGTTGTATTCCGCCAGGGCTTTGGTGTAGAGGATGAGGCTGTTGTTCCGCAGATCTTCAATCTGCATCCTGCCGATGCTTTCCAGCGCCGCCTCATAATCGTTGCGGGCCAGCTGAATACGGCTAAGGAGCTCCAGAGCCGGGGGGAACCCTTCCTGCAAATCCATTGACAGCCGGGCATGGGCTTCAGCCCGTCTCAAATCACCTGTCATATAATAAAATTCCGCAGCGTGATACTGAACCCAGTGGTTTCTGCTGTCAGCCTGAATGGCTGCGGAAATATATTCCTCGGCGGTATCGGGATCGCCCTGTTCAACATGAATATATGCAAGACTGATCAGGATTTTATGATCTCCGGGATGATACTCCAGACTGCTGTTGAAAAAACTTCTTGCCTGAATAATCCGTCCGGAATTGAGAGCTCCCTCTCCAAGCCCCATGAGGGCGTCCCGATTGTAGGGTTCTCGGGAGAGAATATCCCGGAAAATTTCCTCAGCCTCCCTGATCTCTCCCAGAGCAATTAAGATGCGGCCCTGAAGAGCACGGTTGGCGCTGTCCCGGGGAGCCCGGGAAAGTGCCTGCATGATATATCGGTACGCTTCATCCTGTTCGTCCAGAAAGTAAAATGCCTCGGCAAGGCCCCGGTATGCCTGGGTATAGCGGGGATTCATGCTCAGTGCATCCTGGTAATAGCGCACCGCCTCAAGCAGCCGGTCGTTCTGAAAGGATTCCCGTGCCCGTTCATACGCCTGGATGGCGGGGTTTTCCACAGTCTGGGCCGCTGCATCCCAGGCCGCAGGTATCAACATACATACAAGAAGAATGAGGAAAAAGAATGGGGCTGATCCGGGTTTCCGGAGATTTTCACTCCTCATTCACCTCTCCACCGGGGCGAATAATAAGCTTGATGCTCCGGATTTTATGTCCGTCCATTTCCTGAATAATGAAGGTACAATTATCTTTCTCTACTTTTTCAAATTTCACCGGGATTTTTCCAAAGAGGTCAAAGACATATCCGCCCAGCGTATCAAAATCATCGAAGGGAAGGTTAATACCCAATTCCTCATCAAGATCGTCGATGTTCACCCGGGCATCGCAGAGATACACCCCCTCACCGATTTTAATGACATCTTCCCGTTCATTATCGAACTCATCCTGAATGTCACCTATGATCTCTTCAAGGATATCTTCCATGCACACGATTCCGCTCATGCCTCCGTATTCATCCACCACAACGGCTATATGAACCCGGCGCCTCTTCATTTCACGCAGCAGGGCATCCAGTTTCATGCTCTCGGGAACAAAATATGCATTTCGGCTCAGCTTCTGGAGCTGAATTTCCTTATTCTGGGCAAGGTTGCTGAGAAGATCTTTCACGTAAAGTATACCGGTTACGTTATCAATTGTTTCCTGATACACGGGAAAGCGGGAATGTCCCGACTCGATGATCTTTTGAAAGAGGGGGTCCTGGTGAAGTTCTGAGGATAAACTCACCACATCAATTCTGGGAACCATAATCTCTTTCACATTTGTATCCGAGAGTTCCACTACCCCCCGGATCATATCCTTCTCTTCAAGGTTCAGTGATTTAAACGACGGTTCTTCCTCATCTTCACTCTGTCGGAACAGTCGGGAAAGGAACGTCTTCATGTCAGTAAATTTTCTCCTCTGAGAGTCCTTGTAGGATTCTCTCCTGTAGTTGAAGCATTTCCTGTTCAGGTGAGTTATCGCTATGATCCCAGCCTGCAAGGTGTAGAATACCGTGAATAAGCAGTCGCTTCAATTCTTCTTCTTCATTTACCGAGAAGTAGCGGGCATTTTCAGCCAAAGTATTCAGGGAAATCACAATATCACCGGCGTAAAACGGTTCGCCGCCGTCTGCTTCCGGATTTCCCCCCTCCGAATTGCTGTCATCCTGGGGAAAACTGAGTACATCTGTGGCAGAATCCTTCCCCCGGTATTCCCGATTCAGCTGCCTGATGTATTCATCGTCGCAGAGCACCACCGAAAGGCTCCAGGTGGAATACTCAAGCACTTCAAGAACTCTTCGGGAAAAACGTACAAGTGCCGGGATCCAGGAAGGTTCAGAGACACGGACGCACATCACATCGATCTCATGGGATTCGGGATTGTTCATGTTTTCATCCGACTTCATTGTCGTTTGGCTCTCCTTTCTGTTTTCTCCGGCACCGCTTATTCATTTTCATATGCTGCGATAATTTTCTTTACCAGGGCACTGCGCACCACATCTCTGGACTGAAAATAGCTGAAATGGATGCCGTCAACTTCCTTCAGAATTTTGGTTGCATGAATAAGACCCGAGCTGCCGTGTTTCGGCAGATCGATCTGGGTGATATCTCCGGTGATTACCGCAGTGGTGCCCTCCCCAAGCCTGGTGAGAAACATCTTCATCTGTTCACGGGTGGTGTTCTGGGCTTCATCCAGAATGATATAAGAGTCCTTCAGACTCCGGCCTCTCATATATGCCAGGGGTGCGATTTCGATCACCCGGTTCAGCTCCAGACGGTTGATAATTTCCCCGGGGACCAGCGAATCCATGGCATCATAAAGGGGTTTGAGATACGGATTGAGCTTCTGTGACAGATCCCCCGGAAGAAACCCAAGACTTTCACCCGCCTCAACCACGGGCCGTGTGAGTATGAGTCTCCGTTTTTGATGATTTAATACCTGAGCCAGAGCATGGGCAACCGCAAGAAAGGTCTTTCCGGTTCCCGCGGGACCTACACCGAAAATGAGATCATTCTGGTTCAGGGCGTCAAGAAATACGCTCTGATTATACGATCTTGGAAAAATCCGGGAAAATCCCTGGGGAATATCTATGGATTTATTCCTCAACTCCTGGATCCGCTGTGGATTCTCCGTGAGGGATGAGAACACAGATTCGATCAGGGAAGGTTTGATGGTCTGCCCCTGATTTCGATGCTGTACCAGCTCGGAAATCAGCTGGCGAAAAAGCGAAATCTTTTTCTGGTCTTCCACCTGAACCGCAAGCTGGGTGCCGCCCCGACTGAACACCTGGTGGCCCAAAAGCCGTTCGATAATATGCAGATTTTTATCATTCACACCGCAGATATCAGCGAACTCCCGGCTGTCCTTAAAATCGATGTTGGCAGTGTTGGTCAATGTATTTTCACCTCTTTGTGTACGCCTGCGATAAAACCTGATGCTGGAAAACCGGTTGGGACCGAGACCCTGCAGTTACAGGTATAAAGCAATTGTATGTTCTGGACAATAACTGGTCAATAATCAAGGATCACTTCATCGGAATTGATGGTGAGATCCAGTTCATTCTTCAACTCGGATATGGGCAGCCACTGCAGAAAGAAACTCAGAGTATTGTCAATCTCTATTTTCTTTAACCCGTCATCTCCGGTAACCTGTCGGGGCACCCATTCATACTCCAGCCTCAACATCCAGTCTCCCAGATCATGCAGCAGCTCCGCCGAATAGGAGTCCAGATTGAAAAATGCCGCTTCCCGCCGGGAATTATCGAATACGTTCACACTCCACAAAAGATCCCGGAACAGGGAACGCCGCTCCAGCCCCAGACGGGAACTGTAGCCTTCGAAATAGCGGTAAACCCGGGAATTACTGCTTTTACTGCTGATCCTGAGCAGCATGAATTCCGGCAGATAATATGAAATACTTAATTGGAAATCTGCTCTTGACTGGGTGAACTTCACAAAGTCATGATTCCAGGCCAGCCGGCTGTCAAGGCGGAATTCGGCGCCTTCGGGACCCTTTGCTTCCAATGGAACAGAGATATTCTGATTAAGACGGGAAGGGGTAAACAAAAACTCTCCGCTTTCAATCCATGCAGTCCGGTTTTGATTAAGTTCGAGTTGCTCCCGGTATTCCAACAGAAACTCTGCATCGTAAAAATCAAAAACATCGGAGAATTCCAGCGCCGTTTTCTCCAGCCGCCCTTCCGTCCCGTTGACTTCAATTTCCACAGAAGGTGTGATCCAATCTATGCTGCTCAGGGACATACTGCCCGTGAGATTATCGTACTCCCAGACATCTTCTTTCCATGCCGCCCCCCAGCCGAGGCCGAGATTAAATCCCTGAGCCTGCAGACCATATCTCAAGGACAGATCCTGGTCAAGCGGAGGCAGCTGGTAGCTTACGCTGAGCTGATGATCTTCTGCGGCAATAAGTTCAGGGACGCTCAGGTTCAGATCGATTTTATGTCCTGAAATATTCTCTCTGTCCCAGCTGAATGCTGTGTCCTCAAAGGAACCGTCGGGGAAAACATCCCTGGACCAGAGTTTCAGAGATAGGTTGTGGCTTATTCCCAGACTGACCGGTGTATACAGGAGAGCCAGGGGTTTGATGCCGCTGGTCTGGCTAAAGGTCAAATTCTGACGGCTTTGATCCAGAGCACTTTCCTGAAGACTTTGCTGCAGCTCTTCCTGATAGTTTCCGGAAAATCCGTAGTTTCTCCTGTATACGTTGCTGTAACGGATGACACTCTGGAGTGATCCCAGGGACTGAACAAGACCCATCGATTGAGTCAGCGAGGCATTCAGCGAGTTCTGGAAATTGTAGTATGAGCGGTTTGAGTTATCGCCGTTATCCTCTGTCTCATTTTCCGAATCATCCTCTTCTTCCATGAGCAGCGCCAGGAAGTGATTGTTTGAAAGGGAATAACTGAGCCGATATTCTCCCGCCGGATTATTGGAAAAGCCGGGGACCGCTTCTCCATCGATCCTGGGAACAAGGAATTCATCTGAAATGGAACCGGCCATGCCCTCCGATTCCGATGGGATGACGGATCCGGGAAGTGATGCCACAGCTTCGGTTTTCTCGTCACCTTCTCCAGGCGGGTCCTGGGGAAATGCCCCCGGAGGGAGCAGTTCAGGAAACCGGCCCTCCGGGCTTTCTTCCCGGGAGGATTCATCGTCTGGTATCTCCTCACTGCCGTTTACCCTTGGGCTCCGGGCGGTGTCTGCGCCGGGCAGCTGCAGCAGAGTTCCGCTGAGGGCCAGAGCCCCCGAGGGGAACTGCACCCTGGAAGGGACAAATTGCTCGAGAACAGGGCTGTTCAGGGCATCCTGCCGGGCCATGGATGCTTCGGTCCGTTCTCCGGGCTGTTCTCCGGGCAGCTCTTCGGTGGAGAACTCCACATTGGTGCTGATATTGCTCAGACGGAGGGAGCTGATCAGGGGCTGGATACCCACGGGCATGGAGGGAGTCAGGCTGAACCGGAGATTCCAGTCCATGGATGAGCGGGTGAACCCCGATTCGGTTTCGGAACTGCCGCCGAAGAGAATATTCTCCCAGGGCATCCGTTCGCTCCGGGTCTGGAATTCATCACTGATATAGGGGTCCGAATAGATGGGAAGCCCCAGACTGACTCTGCCCCAGCTGCTTTGAAGCTCTCCGCTGAGATCCAGAATATAGCGGAACGGCAGGGTAATATCCATAAACCGGGAAACATGCCAGCTGGATACGGGGATTTCACTTTCCGGATAAAAAGCCGTTATGCTGCCGTCCTCACGGCGGTAGAGTTCCCGGGTGAGAGCCAGTACCGTCAGAGCATCAAATTCGATCCCTGACTCGGAGTTCCTTTGGACGGCCATGCCCAGGGTAACCCCCCGGATACTGTACACATCTGCGAACAGCTTCATCATGTCCAGATTATCATGAGCCCAGGTGTCGGGGACGGGACTGTCATCGGGCTGAAGGAAAAGCCCCATTCTCGACTGGCCTGAGGATTCCATTTCGTTTGCCATTTGAAGGAAGGAAAACGGACTGTCTCCTGCTTCACGCTTTCCTACAATATAGGTGGTAGTGTTAATGCCGTAACCCCGTATGCCTTCGTACCGCACAACCGGATGGAAAAGCACGTCATTTCCCGGTAAATACATAAACGGCAGAGCCAGAACGGGGATGTTCCCAACCAGAAGGCGTGCACCTTCTATTCCCCATTCGCCCGGCGATAGAATCCAAAGCTTTTTAAACCTGAGACGGTAGTATGGAGAAGGAGAAGCAGATGAGGTAATCACCCCCCGGTCGAGAATAATTACATTGTCCTGATTCCGGGTTATAAACTCTCCGCTGTAGCGGTAGGTGAGCTGACTGTCACGGCCTAGCTGACGGGCAATTTCCGCCGCTTCGCTGTCACTTTCGCTGCTGGTTTCACCACCCCCGTCCATGAAAAGGGTCTCATTATCGTCCAGGATGAAAAGCAGATCCTCGCCCTGAAATTTATCCTCCCGGTTGGGACCCACCATGAGATAGTCCACGTTTCCCCTGGCAGACAGCTGTCCCAGATCATCGTTGAAAATGATTCTGTCAGCAGAGATTCTGTGCACCACGCTGTATGCATCATCCTCAACCCTTATGATCACGTTACCCAGAAGCTCAAGCTCATTGCCTCCGTTGCGTTTCACATACGATCCGGTATCCGCCTGCTCCACACTGGAGGATGACGCGGCGGATTCGGGAATAACCGTTCTCTGTACTTCTTCCCGGGCTAACAGGGATTCAAGGCGGGCTTCAAGCACCACCCGGTTTCCCGAAAAAGGAAGACCGTTCTCTATGGCGATTTCAACCAGCTGTTCATAGCTGTAGGAAGAAAAATCGGTGACAGAAGAGCTGCTTTGTGTCCACAGCGCAGGTGCTGCAGCGAGCATGAGGAGCACAGAAATGATGGTACGGCGGAAGTTCGTCATGGGCTTCTGGAAACGATAGGCCGTTTCCTCATTCCTCCGGACTGTTTACAGCTGCATTCAGGGCTGCTGCAGGATGGTTCCGGTAATGATCCTCCAGGAATCTTCCGGTGTGAGACTCTTCAACGGTCATGATATGCTCGGGCGTGCCCATTGCAACCACATTGCCCCCCTTGTCTCCCCCTTCGGGGCCCAGATCCACAATCCAGTCAGCCTGGGATATAACATCAAGATTGTGTTCAATCAGGATAACCGTATTTCCCTTATCCACCAAGCGTTGGATCACATTCATTAACAGCTGAACGTCCGCAAAATGAAGCCCGGTTGTGGGTTCATCCAGAATATAGAGGGTTTTGCCCGTACTTCGCTTCGACAGTTCCAGGGAAAGTTTCACCCGCTGGGCTTCACCTCCGGACAGGGTCAGAGCCGACTGACCAAGCTTCAGATATCCCAGCCCCACCGAAAGGAGGGTATCCAGCTTGCGGTGTACCGCGGGAATGCTGCTGAAAAAATCGGCTGCTTCCTCGATGGTCATCTCAAGAACATCGTGGATGGATTTGCCTTTGTACTGGATTTCAAGGGTTTCCCGGTTAAACCGTTTCCCCTTGCATACATCGCAGGTCACATACACATCCGGGAGAAAATGCATCTCAATTTTGTTGGTTCCCGCGCCTTCGCAGTTTTCGCAGCGCCCGCCTTTTACGTTGAAACTGAAGCGGCCGGGTTTATATCCCCGGGCTCTGGATTCGGGCAGCCGGGCAAACAGGTCACGGATGGGCGTGAACAAACCCACATAGGTTGCAGGATTGGAACGGGGGGTGCGCCCTATGGGGCTCTGGTCGATGTTGATGATTTTATCCAGGTTCCCCAGGCCCTTGACCTCATCAGCCTCCCCTTCATTGTGATGGCTTCTATTCAGGCTGTTTGCAATCCGGGGATACAGAATATCGGACATCAGCGTACTCTTCCCCGAGCCCGAAACACCGGTAATTACCGTAAATGCCCCCTGGGGAAAGCGTACATCAATATTCTGAAGATTGTGCTCGCTGGCACCCAGAATTTCTATCCACTCTTCCTTTCCGGGCCGCCGCTCCTCCCTGGGGGTGAGAAAAATATCCCCCCGCAGGTACTGGCCGGTAAGACTTCCGGATGAATCCAGTATGGTCTGCAGGGGACCGGCAGCCACCACGTGCCCGCCGTGAACTCCCGCTCCGGGACCAAGGTCCACAATGTAGTCGGCGGTTCTCAGAGTCTGCTCGTCATGTTCCACCACTATCAGCGTATTTCCCAGATCCCGCAGATGTTCCAGTGTGTGGATGAGCCGTTCGTTATCCCGCTGATGCAGTCCGATACTCGGTTCGTCAAGCACATAGAGCACACCCACCAGCTGGCTGCCGATCTGGGTCGCAAGGCGGATCCGTTGAGCCTCTCCGCCGCTGAGGGTGCCGGCAGTACGGTTCAGGGAAAGGTACTCAAGGCCTACACTCTCCATGAAGCTCAGGCGGTCCAGTATTTCCTTGAGAATTTGTGAGGCAATCGCCTTCTGGGACCCGTGAAGTTCAAGCTGCCGGAAGAACACCAGGGCGTCCCGTACGGACATCTCGCTGATTTCATATATGCCCTGCCCCTGGATGCGCACCGCCAGTGCTTCGGGCCTGAGACGTTTCCCGCCGCACTGGACACAGCGGCTCATGGTCATGAAGCCTTCCAGCCATTCCCGGATTCCTGCGGAACTGCTTTCCCGGTACCGGCGTTCCAGATCTCGCACAATCCCTTCAAAACGACCCCGGTATTCAAAATGCCCCGTCTGATTTTTATTCACATAATGGAACTCAATTTCATCTTTGGTTCCGTGGAGGATGGCATCCATCACCGATGAGGGGATCCGGCTGATGGGTTCATCCAGTCTGAAACCGAAATGATCCGCCAATGCCTGGAATTTACTTCGCGCCCAGTTTGAATCGGGGTTATAGGGAGCAAAACCCCGTTCATCAAATGAAAGCGAAGGGTCGGGGATAATTTTATCGAAATCAAATTCCTTGGTGGTTCCCAGGCCGGAGCAGCCCGGACAGGCGCCAAACGGATTGTTGAAGGAAAACAGCCTGGGTTCCAGTTCCGGAAAAGATACGGTGCTGTTGGGATAAAACAGATGCTCGCTGAATGAGAGTTCATATTCCCGTTCCCCGTCATTCACATAGAGCTTCATCAGGCCGGAAGCCAGTTCGAGGGCCTGTTCAATGGCCTCGGCAATCCTGGCACGGTTATCAACCCGGTTAATCAATCGGTCGATAACCACATCTATGTCGTGTTTCTTTTTTTTGTCCAGAGAGATGTCGTCTTCAAGCTGGAGCACTTCACCATCGATTCGGGCCCGGACAAACCCTGCGCGTTTTGCATCTTCCAGAACCTTTTTATGCTCACCCTTTCTGCCGCGGATAACCGGAGCAAGAACCATGAGCTTTGATTCCTCGGGCTGTTCCAGTACCTTCTCAATGATCTGATCCACACTCTGCTTTTCGATAACTTCACCGCTTACCGGATCATGGGGGATGCCGATCCGTGCAAAAAGCAGGCGCAGATAATCATAAATCTCAGTGATGGTCCCTACGGTTGACCGGGGATTTCTATTGGTGGTTTTCTGTTCGATGGAGATCGCAGGGCTTAAGCCTTCAATATAATCAACGTCAGGCTTATCCATTCTCCCCAGAAACTGCCGTGCATACGCCGACAGGGATTCAACGTATCTGCGCTGCCCCTCGGCAAATACGGTATCAAATGCGAGACTGCTCTTTCCGCTCCCGCTGAGTCCGGAGATTACAATGAGGCGATCCCGGGGAAGTTCAAGATCGATATTTTTCAGATTATGAACCCTGGCGCCTTTGATGATTATATTGCTCATATCAAGCAAATTACATGAGATGTAGTGATAGAATCAAGTAAAATAGAAAAACCGCCTAATTACGGTTGTTCACCTCGTTCTGATACTGCCTGCTGCCGTACAGAATATTCTCCAGAGCAGGGTTTTCCAGCTGTCTTGAGGCCCTGGCCTTATATACGGTATCGAAGGGGAGCTGCTGAACGGTGTTCCAGATACCCCGGTACACTCCGCTGCGGCCTGTATTGCTGCCGTAGGATGCGGAACCCAGATAATACAGCGCCTGATCGAAACCCGACTCCTGCAGATATTCAAGATATGACGGTCGGCGTGCAATCCGCTGAAAGAACTCCCGGGAACCTTCGAAGGCATACACAGGATCGTTCTCCCGTATTTGACTTATCAGCCGGGTATACATTTTCAGCACCGCAAAAATCAGATGCTCCTGTGCTTCCATGTATCTTCCGGAATGCACATAAAAAACCCCAAGTTCAACATGGGCTTTCAGGCTGAATGAATCCTCCAGCCGGTAGAGGGTCACCACACGATCCAGGCTGCTGTTATACCCCCGGTGAGTACCTTCATTCAGGGTATCGATAATGCCTTTTTTCAAATTTTCGCTGAATTCATCCGAGCCGGTGAACGCCGGATCCTGGGCAACAATGTCCCGAAGAATTCGTTCATAATCCAGAATATATTCATTTCCATTACGGTAAATGTCCGACAGTTCATACAGTATGGAAAACTCCAGGTCCTTGCTGCTGAGTCTTGCCCGGTTGTTTAAAGCCCGTTCAAGATTGAAGGTGGCCTGCTGGACATCATTGCTTGCAAAATAGGTAAGAGCAAGCTCGGTGAGGGTTTCCGGGTTATTGGGATCCTTTTCCAGAGAACGGTTCAACAGGAGAAACGCATCGCTGATCCTGCGGTCCTCTCTGGCGGAGCGGCCCCAGTTACGGAGAAGCCAGGCAGGGTATTCTTTGCTGATTGTGGTGAGATCATCGGGAACCTGGGTTGTGACCTCGGGCATTCCCTGCTGGGCACATAACACAGCGGTCTGCACAAGCAGAAGGCACACAACGGCTAGAGTTTTCATAGTATTATCATCGTAACGGGGAATGCTGCACTCAAGCTTTTTTCATGAAAAACCGGCAGCCGACCCAAAGGTCTGACCACCGGTATACTCTGAACGATCCGGAATCCGGGAATGCCGTGATCGCATATGCAGGGCATGTTGATGTTTGCGGGTATACTTAGAGAAGTCCAAGCATGAAAACCATGACGAAGAGAGCCACAGTCTCAACGAGCCCCAGAACCAGAATGTAGTTACCGAAACCCTTGCCTGTTTCACCCAGCGCATCTGATGCCACGGCACCTGCCCTGCCCTGAAACCATGCAGAAAAACCCATGGCCATACCGCCGAGAACCCCGATGGTAAGCAGAAGCCAGGGGTCGGCACTGCCGGCTTCCGCCGCTGCCCGGAGACGACCCATGAGAATGAAACCATAAATGGTCTGAGTCAGGGGCGCACCCACAAATGCAACAAGCATGAAAGGAGCCGGTCTGTTCTGAACATAACATTTTTTCCAGGCACCTACCGCTGACATACCTGCACTACCAGCACCGAATGCTGAACCGATTGCCGCAATCGCGAGGGCTGCGCCCACACCAATAAAACCAAAATTCATGTCTTACTCCTTAATCCTGTAGAGTCAGGCAATTATAAAAAGCGTTCCTTTTTTTATTGCCGAAACTGTTAGCAATCATCATTAACTATTATACAAATAATTAATTTTTCAATAAATTTCTGCATCACTTCAAAACGCTGCATTTGAATGTGATTCCTGTATCTAGTTTTTAAAGGGTTTGTATTCAAACCCCGCCCATTCATTGCCTACATGGGATGAGAACTCCAGCATTTTCAGACGAATTCCGTGTACAATCACCGAAAGTGCGCCCATTACCAGATTGAGTGTATGGCCAAGTGCAAGCACCACAATGCCACCGATGATTCCGCCGATACCGCTTTCCATCATCCCTTCGGCCATATCGTTAAAGCTTCTGGCAATTTCAATGGATGCCAACCCCACTGCGAAAAGTCGGATATAGGAGATAATGTCAGCGAAAGCACTCACACCGTCCAGGGCAATATTGATGAAATTCCCCAAACCTCTGGCAATTCCTTTGAAAAATCCGTCGCCTTCCTGGGCGGAGAAAATGAAGACCGCCCCGATACCGCCTCCGATCAAATACATTGACCAATCAGGAACCGGATAGCGTTCAACGCTGATCACAACATTGAGAACCAGGAAGAACAGACCGATGATGGCCGTGAGCCATCCCAGATCCGCAATGGCGTGAATTCTGGGCCGTTCCTGTATTTTCTTTGAAAACGCCAGCAGATGGGCCAGTAACAGATGCACCAGGGCAATGACGAAACAGATCAGCTGGATCATCTGGGTAACCGCCTGGGAGTTCTCGACATCAAAACTGTCCAGGGCTGGAATTACCAGCTGATTCAGCACGGGAAGATCGGCAATGGGTCCGTAACCGAACCAGTTTCCCGTGACAGCTCCCCAGGCAACGGTTGCAAAACTCAATACATTGAACAGAATCAGTCCGTCGGGAACCTTACCGGTTTTCGCCTTGGATGAAATGCTCAGAAACACCGCAGCTACGGCCAGAATGGCTCCGTATCCCGCATCTCCGATAATCATGGCTACGAAGATGGTGAAGAACAGGAGAAACCAGAATGATATATCCAGTTCCTTGTAACCGGGCGTCGTTCCCATAAAGTTGAAGATGGGCTTGATTATTCCCACTGCCCGTGGGTTATCGGTGAGGGTGGGTACATTATCGTCTGATGCGGGATCCTGGATCACCAGCCCCAGTCCTTCCTTCGAGGCAAATGATTTCAGTTCACCGGTTTGCTTCTCGGGAATAAATCCTTCGATTTCCGTGATCAGCTGAAGCTCTTCATAGTCCTCCAGACTGGCCTCCACGGCTGCGAATTCCTGCTCAGCTTCAAGCAGTTTCAGTCCCTTTTCCAGCTGTTTGCGTTCGGTCTGAAAAGATTGAATGCTGGTTCTCATACGTTCCGCTCCCGCCAGGGCTTCATCCCGACGTTTCATCAGCTTTGAAAGGGAATCCTCCGGAAGGCGAAGGGCTTCATACTGAAAGTCCCCCTCTGCTTCTTCCGGGTTATCAAGAAACATTACCCGCTTTATATCCTTTTCCGAGGGAAGCAGAATATAGCGCAGATCTACTGGTATTTTTCGAAAATGATCCTTGTTTAACTGTGCAGGGAAAAGATAAGTGCTATCTCCCAAATCCTGGTCGAAAAGCAGAGGGTCAAAATCCCCCCAGGGTTCGATTCTGTCTATCTCTTTTTGAAGTCGGCCGGCCTCATCTTCAAAGCCTTTCATTTCATCCGCTGTTTCCAGCACCTTTTCTGCAATTTCCTCCACAGAATCCAGGTCTGCATAGGGATCCGAGGGAACTGAAGCATTTTTATCCTCGGGAATGGTCAGGTATGCCCTTTGCCAGCGCTGATGTTTTTCCCTGAGAGCCTCAAGATCCTGGCTCTGAGCCGTCCGGGTCTCGATATGGAGGGTTCCCAGTGTCCCGAGAGCCGCCGTAACCTCTTTCTTTCTATGAGAAAGTGCCAGGACGCGGACTTTTTTCATGGGTACGATCACTGCCTGCCCCCCTTCACAACCTTGCCTTTGGCCATTTTACCCCGGACAACCGCAGCAGTCTGCTGGTCGCCCAGATAAATCTGAATGCTTCTGATATTCTCTTTGGTCTCGGGTATTTTGATCTTTTCAAATAGATTCACCCGCTGCGATGTAACCCTCAGCTCTTCGGCTATGAGACGATACTGTTCTTTCAGTACTTCCAGTTCTGCATCCAGACTGAGTATCTTTTTTAATGTCTCCAGCGCCTGATCCACCCACAGGGGGATGGTGAAGATATCGTATTCCGAGATTTCAAATTCCAGCTTATCGAACACCGGAATATCAATCCCGGCAATATTCCCCACGGATGTCTTCATTTCCTTCACATGAATGAAGGAAGGAAGATCCTGATGGTCGGAGAATATGGCGATCCACTGATCAATGGCCTGCTGAAGTTCATCTCTCTGTTTCTCTATCTCCGTCTGTTTCTGCTGAATCTGACGAAGAACCAGCTGCAGCTGCTGTTTCTTCAGCTGCAGCGTGGGAAGATATCGCTGAAAGCGCTTGAGGGCATCTTTTTGTTTTTTAAGCTCGTTTTTTGTAAGCCTAACAGTTGCCATACTGCCCCTCCGGTGTAATTACACCGTTTCCTTGGCCGGCCAGAATTGTTTGATCAAATCGGTTTTCATTCCGGTCTCATTAGGTTCAAAACACTCGGCAAGAATCTCCCAGCCCAGGTCCAGGGCTTTTTCCAGGGGGATGTTCACCGAAAGATCCATCATGCGGTCTTCAAAAAGTTCACCGTATTTCAGCAGCTTTTCGTCCCAGTCCGACATACGGAAGCCCATGGATTTCTTTTCCAGAGATTCCTTGTAGCTGGCGTAGAGGGTGATCATGGAGTCCATAATCGCCCGGTGATCCTCCCGGGTGTCCTTGTTCACCATCTGCTTGAGACGGCTGAGGGAACCGAACGGTTCGATCCGTCCGTTTCTCAGATAGTACTGCCCCTCGGTAATATACCCTGTGTTGTCGGGAATGGGATGGGTTACATCGTCCCCGGGCATGGTGGTAACTCCCAGTGAAGTGATGGAACCGGCTCCTTCAAAGTCAACGGCCTTTTCATACCGGCTTGCCAGCTGGGAGTACAGGTCCCCGGGATACCCGCGGTTTGACGGTACCTGCTCCATGGTAATCGCAATTTCCTTCATGGCGTCGGCGAAGTTGGTCATATCCGAGAGGAGCACCAGCACCCGCTTGCCCTGAAGGGCGAACTTTTCCGCAACAGCCAGACTGATGTCCGGAACCAGCAATGCCTCAACCACCGGGTCGGCGGCGGTATGTACAAAGAAGATGGTACGGCTCAGTGCCCCGCCCTCTTCCAGAGCATCCTTGAATGCCAGATAGTCGTCGTTTTTCAGTCCGATACCCGCAAGAATAATTACATCAACCTCAGCCTGGAGTGCAATCCGTGAAAGCAGCTGATTATAGGGTTCTCCTGACACGGAAAAAATCGGAAGTTTCTGGCTTTCAACAAGGGTGTTGAACACATCGATCATGGGAATCCCTGTCCGGATCATATTCCGGGGAATAATACGCATGGCCGGGTTTACCGACGGTCCCCCGATCTCAATCATGTTCTCTTCCAGGGAAGGACCTCCGTCCTTGGGACGGCCGGAGCCGTCAAAAATACGGCCCAGCAGGTTATCGCTGAAAGATACCTGCATGGGGTGTCCCATGAATCTCACCTCGTCTCCGGTTGAGATCCCTCTGGCTCCGGTGAACACCTGAAGACTGACCTTTTCCCGGTTCAGGCGGATTACCTGGGCCAGAGAAGACCCGTGGGGCGAAGTAACCATTGCCAGGTCATCGTATCGTACCCCCTCCGCAGAGACGGTGATAACGTTTCCTTCTATTGATTCGATTTTGCTATATACTTTTCGCATCTGAGCTCTCCCTTACCGTGCCTCTGCCATGATCTTCTCAGCGCCATGAACCACACCCGTTTTATGCCGGGCGATCAGATCCCTGATAGTCTTTTCAAGCTTCTTGAAATCTTCACCCATCCATTCGGAACCGTTAAAATCCTTGAAGTTCTGACGGAGATCGTTGAAATAGTCCCGAGCGTCTTTCTGGCTGGAAAGATCGAAAGATGCGGTGATGATATCCAGTAAGATGCTGAAAATGTATTCCTGACGTTCCTTGCTTACCGAAGCGTCTACGGGATCAAAGCTGTCCTGCTGAAGATATACGGCATCGATAAATTCACTTTTCAGATATACAAGATAGTCTTCCAGGCTGGTTCCTTCTTCACCCACAACCTTCATCATCTGTCCCACTTCGTTACCCCGGAAGAGTACCGAACGGGCGTACTCGGTCTTTGCGGAGTCGATTGCCCCCTCGTATTTACTCCAGCTGTCCAGGGGATGAATGGAGGGGTACTTTCGGGCGTTGGCCCGGTCCCTGCTGAGACCGTGAAAGGCGCCCACAACCTTGAGTGTAGCCTGGGTCACAGGTTCTTCGAAGTTACCCCCTGCAGGGCTTACCGTACCGCCGATTGTAACCGAACCGGTTGATCCGTCATTCAGTCGGACCAGACCGGCCCGCTCATAGAAGGAGGCGATTACCGACTCCAGATATGCGGGGAAGGCTTCCTCGCCGGGAATCTCTTCAAGGCGTCCTGACATCTCGCGCATGGCCTGAGCCCAGCGGCTGGTTGAATCAGCCAGCAGGAGAATGTTCAGTCCCATCTGACGGTAGTATTCGGCAATGGTCACCGCTGTGTACACCGAGGCTTCCCGGGCGGCCACAGGCATGGATGATGTATTACAGATGATTACTGTACGCTCCATGAGGGTCTTGCCGGTACGGGGGTCGATCAGTTCGGGAAACTCTTTCAGGGTTTCCACCACCTCGCCGGCCCGTTCGCCGCACGCTGCCACGATTACAATATCAACTTCTGCGTTCCGGCTCATCACCTGCTGGAGTACGGTTTTCCCCGCTCCGAAGGGGCCGGGAACACAGAAGGTACCGCCCCGCGCCACCGGCAGGAAGGTGTCGATAATCCGCACCTTGGTAATAAGCTGTTCAGTCGGTTTCAGCCGCTCTTCGTAATTGGTGATGGCCCGCTTTACCGGCCATTCGAACATCATGCTCACTTTATGAATATCGCCCTTGCTGTCTTCCAGTTCGGCGATGGTTTGTTCAACCGTGTACTCGCCTTCTGAAGCGATGGATTTAACCGTGTACTCATCGGGGAGATTAAAGGGCACCATGATGCGGTGCTGGAAAATTCCTTCGGGTACCGTTCCCAGGGTATCCGCCCTGGATACATGATCCCCCGTCTTGGCTGAGGGAGTGAACTTCCATTTTGTTTCCCGGTCAAGAGCGTTAAGGTACACTCCCCGGTCCAGGAAGAATCCGCACTGATCCGCAAGCTGCGGCAGAGGATTCTGCAGCCCGTCATATACCTGCTTGAGCAGCCCGGGCCCCAGTTCCACGGCGAGCATTTCTCCGCTGAACTCAACCTGATCGTCCACACCGATGCCCCGGGTCATTTCGAAAACCTGGAGTTCCACCTGGCTGCCCCGGATGCGGATTACTTCGGATTTCAGCCGTTTATCTCCAACCAGGATATATCCAACTTCGTTAAGCGCGACGTCACCGTCCACTTCAACGGATACCATATTACCGTTTACACCGATGACCTTTCCTGATGTTTTTGTCATGCCTGTACTCCATTATCGTTCTGAATTTCCTGCATCTGAGATCGGACCTTCTGGTAATGGCCGTCGAACTCTTCTCTTCCGGTTTCTTTGGTGAGACTGTTTCTCCGCAAAAGAATCTGCAGACGCAGATAATATACAATCATCTGCTGAACATTAAAAAACTGGCCGATTTCCAGTTCATCCAGAAACTGCCAGCGAAGTCTGTCCAGTATTTCATCAGCTTTCAGGGGTGTGGGCGCCTGAACTGCAGCCCTTACCTGTTCGCTGAGTCCGCTCACTGCGGTGTGATCATCCCCTGTGTTGTCACTGTGGATATAATCCTGGGGATCGCGCTGGAGGTTCTGACTGCGCTGCTTCACCAGCTCATTGCGCAATCCGGTCTCAAAACGCTGATATCTGTCCAGGAGGGGGTGGAGACCCGGCGCATCCGGTTCGAGAGTGATCCGGGTGAGAATTTCAAGATCACTTTCAGTCCCCCACTGCCTGCAGATATCCAGGAACTCTTCTCTGCCGGGCACATCCTCTGTTTCAAATGTGAGATACGGCAGACTCGCCACAGCATAGTAGTAGGAACCCATGGATTACCTCCTTACTGCTGTACGCGGATCAATTCGGAAATGCTCTGACTGAGATAGTTTTTAATCACCTCGGCTATGCTTTCTTCAGAGAAATCGTAATACGCCTTGCCGTCCTTTTCTTTGAGAATGAAACCGCCGGTAAGGCCTTTTCCAACCTTCAGCTCCAGACCGGACTTGAACTGTTCACCCAGTTTCGCCTTCAGCTGGGTTTCAAGAACCTTCATTTCCTTCTGGGGAATCTCGATTTCACCGGTAATCTTGAACGATTTCACCACGGTGCTTACTGCATCCGCAAGTTTATCTCCGGAAAAATTCTCAGCGATTGCCTCTTCCACAATGCGGTCGAATGAATTCTGCAATGCCTTCTGCACGGTAATGAGAATATCCCGTCCCGCCTGACTGACGGCCGACTTGGCAGATGACTCGAACTGCCGGGCTTCCGCCTCGGCCCGTTCCTTGTACTGGTCGGCTTCTTTCCGTGCGGTGGCAATGATTGAATCCGCTTCGGCCTTAGCCTTGGCGATAATCTCGTCCGCTTCCTTTCTGGCGTTTTCAACACCCTCTTTTTTAATCGTGTTCAGGAGATCCTGTACCTGTACTTCCATTCTTTCCCCCGGATAATATTCGAGATTTAATAGTCTACCTAAATTGTAGGAGATTATTATTACTGCAACAAGCTATTATGTAAATAATTTTTTATCGAAATACTTATATTTATCCTCTTAACGGATAATATCATATAAGTTAATTCACATTATAATATAAATTTTACCGGATACAGAGCACACCCTGGAATTCACAGGTATGCTACATGGCTCCCAGGTTGAAGTTGCCCACAATTTTCAGCCCTCTGAGATCCCGCTTCACCTCAAGCTCCCGTTCGGGAAAATGGACCGGTATTTTTTCATTCAGGATTCTCTGCAGGTCATCTTCTATCCTGCGGCGCTGTTCATCGTCCAGCTTTGAGATGGTGGAAATCTGAAGGTCCACCACGTAGCCCCGGCCGTACTCACTTCCGTACCCGGGGGTGAACTGAGGCCCCACATTGAAAACCCCGTCGTGAGCCTTGTTGGAAGTGGTTCCCCGCTCCGGCCTGTTGGGATGAATTCGGAGTTTCTCACCGTAGCTGTCCTCGAGATAATCATCCACCTCGTCGAACATCACCTTCATTCGTTTATTGAACTCGTTCATTTTCGGGTGATACATTCCGCCTCCGCAGGAACCCAGGCTGCTGCCGATATGGCAGTACAGCTGTGTGTTCTGTCTGTATTTGCATCTGTATGGTAGCCGAAGGCCCATGAATGTTTCAAGGCGCTTCAGAGATACACATAGGATTTCCCGAACCCGCCGTCCTCGGGGGGTGCAAATTGAATGCTTTGAATTTCATAGTTGGACTTGATGAATTCATGCACGCCGTTCTGCAGCACACCGGTACCCTTCCCGTGAATTACGGCCACGAAGTTCATCCCCTGGACTGTTGCTCCGTCCATGAAGCGTTCCAGTTCTTTCAGCGCATCCTCAAGGCGTCGGCCCCGGATATCCAGGGTAAGGGAAGGCTGAATGCTCCCGGACTGATCTTTTCCGGAGGACTGCCTGCCTCCCGACGCTGTATCGCCGCCGCCCTTATCGTATTCAACATGCACCCGGCCGCCTGCCCCCCCTGAGTCGGCTGCCTGCACCAGTTCCAGATCCTTCTCCTGCACGGTCATCTTCATGCTGCCGGCAAGGATAACCCAGCTGTTCTTTTTCTTTCCCGCTTCAACAATACGGGCGGGTTTGGCACTGCCCCGGTAACGCACCGTGGCGCCGGGCTGAAAAACCTGTGATCGGCCGCTTCGGTACTTTCGGGCTTCATACCGGGCTTCCTGCTCGTCAATATTTTTTTCAACCTCTTCTTTGTGTTGCCGGGAAATTTCAGAGAGAAGTTCACGGCTCCGCCGGATCTCTTCTGATGAATCGGAGGATGCTCCGGTCTCCCCTGGGGTCTTTTCTGCGGTTTTCAGAGCGGCTTTTTCTGCGGCCCGGAGCTGTTGAAGAAGGGATTCTATCTCCTTCCGGGACTCCTGGATGAAGCCGCCGTGCTCCCGAAGTTTTTCTTCCTTTACCCGGAGCTCCCGTTCCCGCAGGGCCTGGTAGCGACGGCCGTACTCATCCTCCGCATTTTTCAGGTCGGCGCTGCGCTTTTGCAGCTGATTCTCCAGCTCTCTCAGCTCATGCTGACGGCTGCGCAGATCCTCGATCAGCTCCTGCATTCTGAGTCCGTCATCGCTGCTGTACTCCCTGGCCCGCTGAAGAATCTTTGCATCCATACCCACCCGGGCGGCGATGTCCAGGGCATGGGATTCCCCTGGAACCCCGGAGACAATATTGTAGGTCGGCTCAAGACTCTCACCGTCGAACTCCACCGAAGCATTCTCCATTCCTTCCCGGGTGAAGGCATGGGCTTTCAGTGCATCGTGGTGGGTGGTCACCATGGCGTAGACACCGGTGGTTGAAAGATGCTCCATTACCGCCATGGAAAGGGCCGATCCCTCGGAAGGATTGGTTCCGCTTCCCAGTTCATCCAGGAGAATGAGCGCATTATCCTTTGCGCCCTGAAGCACGGCGCTGAGGTTCTTCAAATGTGCCGAAAATGTGGAGAGTCCTGCATCGATGGACTGCTCATCGCCGATATCAACCAGAATATCACTGAAAAGGGGCAGCCGGCTTCCCTCAGCCGCCGGAATCTCCATTCCGCTTTGATGCATGAGCGTCAGCAGCCCCAGGGTCTTCATGCTCACCGTCTTCCCGCCGGTGTTGGGACCCGAGAGCACCAGAATCCGGGTGCCGGCCTTCATCTCAATGGTTATGGGTACCGCGTTTCCCCCAAGGGACGGGTGACGTGCATTCCTGAGGCTGATGCCTCTTTCAGCAATCTCGGGACTGATTCCCCGCTGGGAAATGCTCAGACGGGAGCGCATCTGCAGGGAGTCGAAACGGAGCATCCGGGTCTGAAACAATTCCAGTTCGCTTCGATAATCCCGCAGAGCTGCGCTGCATTCCCTGAGTATTCGATGAACCTCCATCTGGTATTCGCTTTTGGCCTCGCTGAGGGCATTGTTTTCTTCAAGCAGTTTCTGGGGTTCTATGTATATGGTCTGGCCGGAATTTGAGCTGCCGTGGATCAGTCCATCCACTTTTCCCCGGTGATCACTCTTCAGCGCCAGGACCACCCGTCCGTCCCGTTGTGCAATTTCATCGCTGCTCCAAATGTCCTTCTGACCGGAAATGAACCCCCTGGCTGTTTCCTGAATACTGCCGTGGATCTTCTGAATCCGTCCCACAATCTTCCTGAGAGCGGGAATTTCATCCTCCCTGAAGCGGCCTGAGGAATCGAAATATGGAGACAGAATCTTCAGCAGCTCTCTGGGATGGCTCAGATCCTGACGAAATTCCTTCAGCCGTGCATATTCCCCCGGCTCCATCACATCTTCCGCCTCGTCCTGATTAAGCCAGTGATGCACGGATGCGAAGGAATTGATGAGAATCATCAGTCTGGAAAGCTGCTCCATTTCCAGAACCATCCCCTCCTTACCCAGAAGAGGCAGAATATCATCCACAGTTGAAAGATCCTGAAGACCGTGGGCCTGAAGACTCTGGATTTTCCGGATTGCCCGGATCAGCTCAAGTTCCGCTGTGAGCTCATCTGCCCGGGTGAAAAACGGAAACTCCGCCCGGACGGGGTTGAATATACTGTAATTTCTGCAGATCCGGATAATCCTGTCAAATTCAAGAATTTCAATGCTGTGCTGATTCATAGTTTATTGTAGTTCCAATCTTTGCTTTTCCGTGCGCTCTCTTCCATAACAATCAGACTGTTCAGATAGGAATCGTAGCGGTCCTCAAGTATTTTCCCCTGGGCCACTGCGTCCTTTACCGCACAATCGGGTTCGTGGACGTGGCGGCATGAGCGTATGCCGCAGCGTTCCGCAAAGGGGATAAAATCGATGAAATAGAACCCCAGATCTTCCGGAGGTATGCCGTAAAGATCCAGCTCCCGGATTCCCGGGGTATCAATAATCCAGCCCCTGTGGCCCGGTCGGGGATAGGCCTTGGCAAGCACGGTGGTGTGCCTCCCCCGGTTATATTTCATATTGATATCGCCTACGCGGATATCCTGTTCAGGAAATATAGCCTGCAAAAGAGAGGATTTGCCAACCCCTGACTGCCCCAGCAGAAGAATTTCCTTATTCACCCACTGATCAAGCAGATGATCGACGCCCACCCCCTCCTTTACGGAGATGAGTGAAACTTCATATCCTATCTGCCGATAATACGCCGCCCGCTCTTCGAGCTCATCGTCGATCCCCTGATCCGCCTTATTGATCACAATTCGCATGGTAAGACGGTTGTATTCCCCAAGGGCAAGAGCTCTGTCGACGAAGCGGGGGCGGAACGGCGGACTCTGGACTGAGCTGAGGACGCACATCTCGTCAATATTGGCGGCTATGCACTGATCCTGTTTGCGCTTTTTATTCCATCTGCTAAGTTCGTTTTTTCTGTCCACCCTGCCGATAATCATGGCGGACGGATGTGAATCCTCCGGCCCTCCCACGGCTTCGTACACCACCCGGTCCCCGGGCGCCAGAGGATTATACTGTGTTGTTCCGGTATTCAGCTTTTTGCCTTTAATTCGGGCTTCGTACACCCGGTCATCCCCGGCATCGGCGATGGAAAAAATATTGTTGGCGCCCCAGAGTACAACGGCAATCTTATCCGAACTATTATCTGACATTGATCACATCCTGAAAATGGCTGCAGAAATGGCCGGCTATATCCTTATAGTAATTCAGCCGCTCTGCTGAGGTGATATAAAATCTGCTGCGGTCTGCCAGGGCAGAACAGTCGGGCTCAGGCATGATCGATTGAAGACGGGGAAAACTGTCCAGACTCAGGCCGTTGATTACACGGACAATCTGCCGGGTAATGCCCTCCCGGGAATCCACCAGCCGGATATTCCCCTTCCAATGGGATTGCAGCAGTTCTTCCAGATGAATGAAGTGTGTGCAGCCCAGCACCACCGTATCAATTTTATCGTCTGAGAAGGCCTGTGCAATCGCCTTCAAATGACCGTTTACATCGATCCGGAAAAAGTCATGTTCGATTCCTTCTATGAGCTCCGTTGCGGCAATTTTCTGAAGCCGGAGATCCCCAGCGTACTCCCGGATCAGGTCTTTAAGATAGGGATCCTGAAGGGTCTGACTGGTTGCCATAATCCCCACCCGGCGGTTTGCGCTGATCAGTGCTGCGGGCTTGATTGCCGGAACGGTACCGATAAACGGTTTGGCGAACCGGCTTCGGAGATGCTCAAGGGCCACCACACTTGCGGTATTGCATGCCAGAACATAGATGTCGGGGCGGTAGTGATTCTCGATGTATTCAACCAGCTGCTCAAGCCGCTGTATTAACAGTCCAGGTTTTCGTACTCCATAGGGGAAAAATGCCGTATCGGCAAAATACTGTGTGTTGATACCCGGGATATGCCGCAAAGCATGCTGCATGTAGGGAATACCGCCGATTCCCGAGTCAATAAACGCAATCAATTTCATGAATGTAGAGAATATAGCATGCTTCGGTCCTGAAGGTCATGAAAAATCACAGGTCATCGGAAAACAGACTGTTGAAGGCATCCCTGGCTTTGGCTGCGGCGTCTTCACCCCCGCCCTTTTCCGGAGAGCCGGTTCCCGGTGAAGCTCTTCGTGGGGAAAAGTAATCACAGAAGTTATTACGCTCCTTGTCACGAACCTCTTCGGGAATTTGTTCCCTGCAGTCCCAATGGGATCCGGGGCTGTAGAATTTGCAGTTTTTGCAGACTCGTACATCGGCGTCGCATGAGGCACAGGTCTCATTCCGGGAGACAGGAAGGGTGATGGTAAGCGGAGCTTTACAGCGGAAACATTGACTTTCCATGCTTTAATTATATTGATTTCTTTTTTTAACTGCACTAGTCTGGACCCATGTATACACGGAAAACCTGCAGTTCTCCCGGCTGCAGCGCACGGACTCTCCCCAACAGCGAACTATGCCTTGAACATCATGAAGACGGTGAGACGCTGAACGCCATGGCCGGAGATTACATCAGGGAAACAACTCTTATCAGGGATTTCTTTTTTCCCGGCCTGAGAATTGCAAATGCCGATCTGCGGTCGAAACAAATCATCAACTGCGATCTCAGTTACGGCTACTATGAGAACTGCAGCTTTGAATCTTCAGTGTTTCAGTTTGCGGTGTTGAATCATTCCCATTTCGTTAATTGCAGCTTCAAAAATATCAGAGCCATTGAGTGTGTATTCGCCTGCTCATCGTTTAAAGACTGCAGCTTTGACGGTTCTGATCTGGTTCAGAATAACTTCAACGGCTGCGCTCTGATCAATACGTCGTTCAGCGGTTCAGATCTCATGTATTCCCGGTTTATCAACTGCAACATCCATTTTACCGACTATGAAGATTGCAATGTGAAGGGAGTGATGTTTCCCGGAAGTCAGCTGAAGGAAGTCAGCTTCAAGTACTCCAATCGAGAGGATGCGATATTCGAATATGAGCACTGACCACCCAAACCGGACAGAGCGGGATTATTCCCGGCTGTTCCAGTCCAACGATCTCCAGCTCTACACCTATTTCAGCTCCGACACCATGATGAACACCTATGTTGTATGGCACAAAGACAGAAGGGAAGCCATGCTCATTGATCCGGTGGTACTGGACAGCGGACTTTTTGAGATTCTTGAAGGCAACAACCTGGAGGTTACAGCGGTTCTTCTCACCCACCATGACGAGAAGCATTTCAGCGCCGTAAAAACCATTCCCAAAATCTATCATCATGCAGTATTTTACGGCGGCGGTGATTCGATATTTCACATTGATGTGGAAAATGTAAAGGAAACCCCGCGATTCCATGTGGCGGGGTTTGCGGTGGACCCCATATTCCTGCCGGGGCATTACAGCGATTCCCTCATGTATCTGTTGAACGGACTGCTGTTCACCGGGGACATTCTCAGCGCCGGTAATCTGGTGCTTGCCGATGACAGCTACGGGCGGGCACTGATGGCCCAGTGTATCCGGGAATCGGTGTACAGTCTCACGGACCACAGCCTGATTCTCCCCCTCTACGGTCCCCCCAGTACGGTGGCCATCGAAAAAGAAACAAATATCATTATTCAGGATCTCCTGGATTAACCGCTGGGGAATCCGGGGAGATCATTGAAATTCAACGGTCTGTTTCAGCCAGACGTATATTCAGCCCGCAGGCTTCGGATGTCTTGATCATATCTTCTGGGATATCTGCGGTGAACAAGCGGGGGGTATCTTCGCCGGGAAGCAGAATCCGGAGAGACCGGGCGTGGAGCATCAGCGGATGAGTGTAGCGCTTCCGGTTATAGAGGGGGTCCCCGGCGATTGGATGCCCGATGTGCTGCATGTGCACCCTCAACTGGTGGGTCCTGCCGCTGTGTGGGCTGAGGGCCACAAGGGATGTACCGGTCTCCCGGTTCTGATCCAGGACCCGGTAGCTGGTATGGGCGGCCTTCCCCTGGCTATCATCATGACAGAACAGGATCCGCTGCCGGTCCCGCCGCCTGATATACCCCTTGATATCACCCTGAAGAGGACCGGAAAACACTCCTTCAACTATGGCCGTATACTGTTTTCGGGTTTCCCGGTTTCTGAACTGGGAAGATAGATGCTCCAGGGCACTGCTGTTTTTCGCCAGGATGATCACCCCCGAGGTGTCTTTGTCCAGACGGTGCACAATACCCGGGCGGAACTCGCCATCCCCGGCGGACCCCGGCGGCCCGGACTTCTCTCCCCCGGGGGAGCTTTTCATCTGATTGCTGTTGCTCTGAGGATTGTTGATCGGGTCACTGTTGCTCTGGGCACTGTTGATCTGGGTGGGGCCGAGCCGGGAACCATGGAGACAGTGGTGGAGAAATCCGTTCACCAGGGTTCCGTCCGGATTTCCGGCACCGGGGTGGACCACCAGCCCACGGGGCTTGTTTACCACAAGCACATCAGCATTCTCAAATATGACATTCAATTCCATGGCCTGGGGCTCCAGAGATACCTGCACCTCCGGCAGATAGTCGATACAGAGCAGATCACCGGCTTTTACGCTGCTGCTGGCCTTGGCTTTTTTGCCGTTCAGGTATGCCTGGAGTACCCGCTGCTTGAACTGACTTCTGTTGAACAGCTCAAATTCCCGGGAAGCCAGACTGTCCAGTCTGGAGGCGTCCTGCTCCACACGGGTCTCAAACCGGATTGAGTCGGGTCTGCTCATGGCAGGGCCTCCGGTTCACCCCCGGTCCCCCGCTGAGGAGCGCTGCGGGTCCGGCTGCGCTCAATCAGGAGATCGATCCCCGCAAGAACCACGCTGAGGCCTGCGGCGCTGCCGAGAATGATCAACCGTTCGTTCTGCTCAAGATTCCGTTCTCCGAACAGGGTCGGCTGAAGCTCCACACTCCGCTCGTCTTCCGCCCCGTGCCGGATCACACTTGCCCCGTATCGGCCCAGATCATATGCAATATTGCTGAACAGGAAGGTAAAGGGAAATGTTCCGAAACTGATAATTTCAAAGCGCCGCAGCCGGGACAGAAAATTCGAACCGCCCTCCCCGGCCGGATTGCCGCCGTTGCTCCCTCCGCTGCCGCTGTCTACATCGGCGTGCCGTACAGAAGCCTGATACAGGGCTGGTGAGAAGAAAACCGGGTGCGCCTGTTGATGATTCATGCCTGATGTTCGCCCCAGGCCCGCTTCCTGGCCGCCTGTCACGTTCCCTGTCCGGCCCCCTGTCCAGGGCATCTGAGGCATCTGCGCAGCTGCGGCATACAGCACCCCCAGCTCCCCGGTCTGAGCGTCTGCACCGACCTGCCCCGGGATATTCCATAGAGAATCAACCTGTGCGGAAACGGCGGGGCCTTCCAGAAGCAGCGGCAGAACCACTGTGAGAAGAAGCACCGACAACATGTTCCTGAACGTTGTTATTTCCCTGGTCATCTGTACTCCCGGGAGCCGAAAATTGCGCTGCCCACCCGCACCATTGTGCTGCCTTCCTCAACGGCAATTTCGAAATCGTTGCTCATTCCCATGCTGAGGCTGTCCCAGTGAGGCAGCTGAAATCGTCGGGCAGATTCCTCAAAGTCGTTTCGCAGGGAGGCAAAAGCCCGGCGCACCGGAGCCTCGCCCTCACTCAAAAGAGGCCCGATGGTCATGAGGCCCCTGAGCCTGATGCCCGGAAGCCCTGCGGCGGTCTCCAGCAGGGCGAACAGCTCTTCGGTTGTTCTCAGGCCGAATTTGCTTTCCTGCCCTGATGTGTTCATTTCTATGCAGATATCCATGGTTTTTCCCAGGGACTCGGCCCGTGAACTGATTTTTTTCAGCAGCTTTTCGCTGTCCACGCTCTGGATCCAGCTGCACAGCCGGACGGCGTCCTTTACCTTATTTGACTGAAGATGGCCGATCATATGAAGTTCAACATCCGGGCCCGGGGGAGGATCAAATTTTTGAAGAATCTCCTGAACCCTGTTCTCCCCGAACACCCGCACCCCTCCGGAAAGGGCTTCCTGTATCAGGTCGGGGCCATGGGTTTTACTTACCGCCACAAGGGTGATCTCTTCAGGCTGTCGGCCGCAGCGGTGGGCGGCATTCATTATTCGTTCCTGTATACGGCTGTAATTGCCGGCTATGTTGTTCATCATTATACTATAGTATCAAAATACAAACACAGAGTCAGTGCCCTATTTACCATCAAGGTCCTTTTGAATAAGATGGGGCATTCATAACGTGATATAAGGCAGGTAAAGATAATGAGTACAACACTCTGGTCAGAACGGCAGGTTTCCACCTGGCGAACCAAGGTGGGGCTGGCTGAAATGCTCAAGGGCGGCGTCATCATGGATGTTATTAATGTTGAACAGGCAAAAATTGCCGAAGACGCCGGCGCCCAGGCGGTTATGGCCCTGGAACGGGTTCCCGCAGACATCCGTCAGTACGGCGGAGTGGCGCGGATGAGCGATCCCGCCATGATTGAAGAAATCAAGGCGGCTGTGTCCATTCCCGTTATGGCCAAAGCCCGCATCGGGCACTTTGCTGAAGCCCAGGTTCTTGAAGCGCTGGGCATCGATTTTATCGATGAAAGTGAAGTGCTTACCCCCGCTGACGACGAGTATCATATCTGGAAACATGATTTTAAAGCGCCCTTTGTGTGCGGATGCCGGAACCTGGGCGAAGCGCTCAGGAGGATCGGTGAAGGCGCGGCCATGATCCGGACCAAAGGTGAAGCCGGTACCGGCGACATCGTTGAAGCCGTACGTCATCTCCGTGCGGTTTCCGACGGCATGAAGAGGCTCCAGGGCTTGAGCAGGGAGCAGCTGATGACCGAAGCCAAGAATCTGGGTGCGCCTTTCGACCTGGTCTATGAAATTGCAGAAACCGGCAAGCTTCCGGTTCCCAATTTCTCCGCCGGGGGTGTTGCAACACCTGCGGATGCCGCACTCATGGTACAGCTGGGTGCAGAGGCCGTATTTGTGGGTTCAGGCATCTTCAAAAGTGGCGACCCCAAGAGACGTGCCCGGGCCATCGTGGATGCGGTAAGTTATTATAACGAACCGGCAAAGGTTCTTGAGATTTCCAGGAATCTGGGAGAACCCATGACCGGTATTAATGTCAGCGGCATGTCCGAAGACGAGAGACTGGCCAAGAGGGGCTGGTAAAGGCCCTCCCCGGGATCGCCGGGTTACTCATGAAGCCGATCCCGGGCCAGCCCGAGGATCGGCTTTTTTCTATTCAGAAACCGCTTTTCTTCGTACTCCCGGTTTCTGATCCCTCAGCACATCAACGCACAGGAAAGGTGATAGCATGAAACAGATCGGCGTACTCAGCCTTCAGGGTGGTTTTCAGCGCCACATTGATATTCTCACCCGTCTGGGAGCCAGCCCCATCGGGGTGCGGCACAGTGAAGAGCTGGAGCAATGCAGCAGCTTGATTATTCCCGGGGGGGAGAGCACCACCATCGCCATGATCATGAAGCGGAGAGGGCTGCACAATCAGATAAGCCGGAGAATCCGGGAGGGTATGCCGGTGTTCGGCACCTGTGCGGGGATGATCCTTCTCTCCCGGCATATTGACGGCAGGTCGGAACACAGTTTTGCAGCGCTGGATGCAAGCATTCTGCGGAATGCCTACGGCAGCCAGGTGCACAGCTTTGAAGCTGAAATTGATATTCAGGATGAAGACATGAGCATCCCCAATTTTCCCGCAGTATTTATCCGGGCCCCGAAAATTGAAGAGCTGGGTCCCGAAGTGACGGTCCTTGCAGAGTTTAATTCTGCTCCGGTCCTGGTGAGGCAGGGAAAGGTGCTTGCATCCAGCTTCCACCCGGAACTTACCGATGACGGAAGAATTCATGAATATTTTATGCGCATGACGGAGGAAAAATGAACCGGCGAACCAGAATCAAGCTGATTACCTACGGAGTGCTGATCGGGTTTATGCTGTTCCTTGCCCTGTTGTTTTACCTCACCACCTACTATGAATCGGAAGTATCCCTGGAAAAGGCGGCGGAACAGGCAGCCCAACAAGTCGCACAACGGTCGGCGGAAGAGACCATCCTTCCCGGCAATTTCAGCGAAGATGAACTTTTGATATATGAGGGGGATGATTTTACCGCACTCATACCCCGTTCGGCGTATTCGAAAAACCGTGAGCAGAGCACATTCGATCCCGCAGGGGTGAAGGCCGACAGAGGGTTGATGTTTTATCCTGGAGCCAAGGTTGAAGGAATTGCCTATGGGCCCCTGCTTCTCCCCCTGGCAGCCCGGGGATATCCGGTGGTCATCCTGAAATTTCCCTTTCATTTCGCAATACTTGAACAGAACGCAGGACGCAGAGCAATGCCCCGCTTCCCTTCTGTGGAAAAATGGACGCTGTCGGGACACTCCTTGGGAGGAACCGTGGCGGGCTGGGAGGCACTGGATAACCATGAACAACGGAACCAAGACAATCCGCCGGATTTTACCGTTGACAGCATGATCTACCTTGCCTCATACAGCGATGCGCGGCATGATCTCAGCGGCACTGATCTGAAGATTCTCAGCATTGCCGGGGAATCGGACGGACTCATATCCATGGAAGAAATACGGGAACGGATGCACCTATTCCCCGAAGACGCCAGACTGGTGAGCATTTACGGCGGTAATCACGCCCAATTCGGAAGCTACGGTCCCCAAGCAGGGGATGCGGCGGCGGGCATCTCCCGGGAAGCCCAGCAGGAGCGGACTGCCCGGCTGATGCTGGAGTTCCTGGAAGATCTTTGAGGATCTTTGATCAGCGGGATCGGGACATGTTGTAGTCAGTCAGCTTCTCCAGCCCCTGGCGGAGTTCGGCAACCTCTTCAGGAAGAGATGAAAGAATATCATCGATTTCCTTTCTGTACCTGAGGAGATCTGCTTCCACCTGTTCTCTGATCCCGTGGGTGTTCATCAAATCCAGCACCCATTCCTGATCAGCCGGACCGCGGTACTCCTGAAGAATTCTGTCCAGTTTTTTCCGTTGTTCATCCTTCAAGAGATCCCTCAGCAGCTGAACATAGACGGTTTTCTTGCCTTCCCGAAGATCCGAGTCATTGGGTTTTCCGGTGCTCTCGGGATTCCCGAACAGCCCCAGTTCATCATCCTTGATCTGAAA
Source organism: Salinispira pacifica (assembly GCF_000507245.1). GTDB lineage: Bacteria > Spirochaetota > Spirochaetia > DSM-27196 > Salinispiraceae > Salinispira > Salinispira pacifica. Next base: position 2,025,221 of record NC_023035.1, read on the forward strand.
AATAATACCGATCAGTTCGCCGGTTTTTTCCAGAATTTGCCTGATATCATGGCTGCTGCCCCGAAGAAGTCCGGCCAGACTCATTGGAAGTGAAAACGTATATCGACCTGTCTTATACCTGTAGGTACGGATAATATCATCATAGCCTACCATTGAACCGTCTATCTGCCCGTGATGCACATCCTGCATCTGAGAGAGGCCCACCAGCATCAGCTCATCGGCAATAAACCGCTCCACGGACCTGACAAGGCCATCATCGGCCTCCATGGAGGCTACAATTCGCATTGCCAGGAAGGTGGCAACATCACCGGCGCATATTCCCAGGCTTTCGCCGTAATGGGCGGGATCTGTTACACCCAATGTTCTACCGTCATTCATGTACAATGCATGAATGGCTGCTTTCCCCCTGCGCAATTCATCCTGATCCATAATATCATCGTGAATCAGCAGCATGCTCTGGAGAATTTCAAGGGCGGCGGCGACATCCGTAATTGCATCAAAGGAGACCTCCCGGCCGGGGAGTAATGCATAAGTGAACGGAACAAGGCTGCCCCTTATATGCTTTCCCCTCAATGCAAAGTCCGTAAGTCGGGTGACAAGCTGGGAACTGAACGAACTGACATGGCCGAATTTTTCCAGAAACTCCCGGGTGTGGCGGGTGATTTTCCCTTCGATCTCATCCTTGCGGCTGTACAGTTCGTTCATCTACATTTCCTCTGTAAGTAATTTAATCCCATCGGGTCTGATTCCAGAGATACCGGAATATAGTTCACCCGCTGATCTCTTTCCCGATCGCGCTGGAAACGATATCGGCTGCGATGAGAGTCATGGGAACCCCCACCCCCGGATGTGTATACTGCCCTGCGTAAAACACATTTTTCAAGTGCTTGTTCCGCATGGATGGTCTGAAGACCGCAGTCTGCCCCAGGGTATGTGCAAGCCCCAGGGCTGTTCCTTTAAGTGCGCCGTAATCTTCGGTAAAATCTTCACCGCTGTAATACCGCTGAACTTCTATGCTGTCCCGTATATTTTCTCCACAGAGATTTTCCAGATGCCTGATAATTTTATCGCCATACTCTTTGCGGAAATCCCGGTCCGCCGAGAGTCCGGGAGCCACAGGTACGAGAACAAACACATTTTCTTTACCTTCGGGGCTCATGCTGTCATCATCATCGCTGGTTACGCTGACATAGTATGAGGGATTGTCAGGCCAGGCCGGGTTTTTGAAGATCTCGTCGAAGTGGGTATTCCACTCCCGGGCAAAAAAGAGATTGTGATGTTTCAGACCTGGAAGCTTTTTTCCAACCCCCAGGTACATGATAAACATGGAGGGGGCAACTACAGCTTTCTCCCAGTATTTCGCCGAATAATTGCGTACTTCCTGATCCAGAAGTTTCTGTTCAATATGATGATAATCTCCGGTTGCAAGAACTACGTCTGCCTTAAATGTTCCGGCATCCGTTTCCACTCCGGTGGCCCTGCCGTCGGCATGAATAATCCGAGTGACATCAGTGTTCAGCCGGATATCCACTCCCATATCCTCAAGCAGACGATGCATACCCTCCACCATTTTGTTCATTCCGCCATGAGGGAAATATACACCCTGCACAAGGTCCACATGGCTCATGATGGAGTACAGCGCCGGTGCATTTGACGGGCTGTTGCCGAGGAACACCATCGCATATTCCAGGATTTTTTGAGCCCGGTGATCTTTGAAATATTTTTTCACATGAGAGTGCAGGTCCCCGAACACACCCAGCCGGCTACCCTGAAATACCAGCCGTGGGTTAATGAACTGGAAGATAGATCGGTATTCACGATACAAAAACTCTTCGATGGCCACCTTATACTTGTAGCTGGCCTTTTTCAGGTACTTTTCCAGCTTTTCACTGCCCTTCTTCTCCAAACCATCAAAAACGGCGTTAATACCGGAACGATCAGGACCGATATCGACGGACCCTTCATCTTCAAAAAACACCCGGTAATAGGGAGAGAGCTTCTTCAGGCTGTAATAATCAGCCCGATTTTTCCCCAGGTCATCAAAAAACTGCTCGAAAACCTCGGGCATCAGATACCATGACGGGCCCATGTCGAAAGTATATCCCTGATCCTCCCAACTGCGGCCCCTGCCCCCCAAACGATCGTGACGCTCGAGGAGGGTAACATCCATACCCTGATGCTTCAATTTTGCTGCGCTTGCCATTCCGGCAAAACCGCCGCCGATTACCAACGCCTTTTTCATGTAATTCTCCCATTCATTTGGTTTATTCTGATGCGGTACTCTGGACAATATAAAATCACAGTATGAAATATTCAACACAAATTTCATTCCCTGCGAAAAGACGTTACCGCCGGTTCCCCCTCCTCTAAGACTGAACATATACTGCAATATTCACTATAAATATTTCAGACTCCTTTCCTGTACATGCATATATTTATGTCTTATATCGTGAGTTTTTTTGCCTTGCAGAAAATATTTGCTATATTTTTGCATATTTTTCGTAAGTTTTACGGGTTTTTCCGTTGTTTTGCATTGACTTTGCGTTAATTTTCGTAATAATTAGAGGACATACAGAGCTGGAGGAACAATGGATACTAAGACCAGAACAGGTGCAGAAGTAATTGTGGATGTTATACATCAGGAAGGCATCGAATACATCTTCGGATTGCCCGGAGGAGCCGCTATCCCCATCTTTGACGCTCTTGTGGATTCACCGGTTAAAATGATTCTCACCCGTCACGAGCAGGGAGCAACTCATATGGCCGACGGATACGCCCGGGCAACAGGTAAACCGGCGGTGGTTCTGGTTACCTCGGGTCCGGGGGCCACCAACACTATTACCGGTATTCTCACTGCTCAGATGGACTCCGTTCCGATGGTGATCATTACCGGACAAAACACCACATGGAATCTGGGACTGGATGCGTTCCAGGAAGCAGATGTTTCGGGTATTTCATTTCCCGTTGTAAAACACTCATACCTGGTAAAGGACGGAAATGATCTTCCACGTATTATGCAGGAGGCCTTTCATATTTGTCAGTCCGGCAGACCGGGTCCTGTATTGGTTGATATTCCCAAAGATATCTCGTCCATGGTGGTTGAACCTGATTACGAACAGGATTTCCATTTGCCCGGATACCATATCCAGACTGAAGGGGATGAAAACTCAATTGCAACCGCAGCCCGGTTGCTTCAGAAAGCCAGTCGTCCTGTGCTTCTGGTGGGTCACGGCGCGGTAATTTCCGGTGCAGAGAAAGAAGTAATGGAGCTTGCCGAATCTCTCCGGATTCCGGTTACCAACACCCTTCTTGGAAAGGGCTGCTTTCCAGAAGACCATGAATTGAGCCTTGGAATGCTGGGAATGCATGGAACCGCCTATGCCAATAAAGCAGTGGTGGACTGTGATCTGATTATGTCCATCGGTTCCCGCTGGGATGACCGGATTATCGGCAAACCCGAAGTGTTCTGCATGGATGCTAAAAAAATTCATGTGGATATTGATCCGGCGGAGTTCAACAAGATTCTCCAAATGGATGTGACCATTCAGGGAGATGCTAAAACCGTAATTTCCTCTCTCTTGAAATCCGTACAGCCCGGAGACACATCTGCATGGCTGAAACAAATACAGAAATGGAAGAAGGATCATCCCCTGAAATACCGCCGAACAGGAAAACTGTCAGCCCAGCATGTGATTGATGAAATGCATATCCAGTCCGGTGGAACCGCAATAGTAACCACAGACGTTGGTCAGCACCAGATGTGGGCCGCACAGTACTGCCGAACCAATGACCGCTTCCACTGGATCAGTTCCGGAGGTGCGGGCACCATGGGCTTCGGTTTTCCTGCTGCCATCGGCGCTCAGTTTGCCCATCCTGACAAGACGGTGGTTGCGGTGGTGGGTGACGGAGGGTTTCAAATGACCCTCAGCGAACTCTCCACGGCGGTAATTCATAAACTTCCTCTGAAAATAATTGTTGTGAACAACCGTTATCTGGGCATGGTACGTCAGTGGCAAAACCTCTTCTACGATAATCGGCTGTCAGGGGTGGATATGGAAGGAAATCCTGATTTCGTGAAACTGGCGGAAAGCTACGGTGCAAAAGGTTTCAGGATTAAACGGAGTGCGGATGTAAAACGAATAATCCGCAGCTCCCTTGAATACAATCAGGGACCGGTTGTCATTGATGCAATGGTTGAAAAAGAAGGGAACGTATTTCCAATGATACCGGCCGGAGCGTCCCTCTCAGAAATGATTCTGGAGGAACCCAGGCACAAGATGGCCAAACCTGTGGGATCCACCTGATCACTCAGGCGGATTTTCCCGGGGGGATCGATGCATGAGCAGAGTATTTAATCCTGTACCGGATAAAGCCCCCCGCCCTATGATGCAGTCACAGCCAAACCCGAGGAGCAAAAAATGAACAGTCCTGTTACAGCCAATGAGATCATGGAAGCAGCACAGGGAATGAAGCGGCATACCATCAGCCTTTTCGTTGCCAACAAACCCGGGGTTCTCATACGAATTTCCCTGGTCTTTGCCAGGAGAGGATACAACATCGACAGTCTGGTGGTCTCCTCCGGGAGCGATCCCCGTTTTTCCACCATGAACATTGTGGCAAGGGGAGATGCCAAAGTATTGGACCAGATACTTAAACAGTTGAACAAACTGGTTGATGTGGTTTCCGCAAAAGATAGAACTGATGAAGATATTATCCAGAAGGAACTCGCCCTGTTCAAAGTCGGGTGCACAGGCGCTCCCAGATTCGAGGTGCTTCAACTTGCCGGATCCATGGAGTGCCAGGTGGTGGAGGTATCTGAAAACGCCGTAATCCTGGAGACCGTAGGGGACAGTGAACGGATTGATAGTGTATTCAAGGTGCTTGAAGGTTATGGTGTTATAGAATTGGTACGTACAGGGAAGGTGCTCATGTCCCGGGGATCTGAAATAACTTCCTGATCGGCGGATTAGCCGATCCCGGTTCCTGAAGAACCGAAGAAAATTTGAAGAACCCCGGTTCCTGAAGAACTCCTGAAAAACAACGAAGGAAAACAAAAGGGTTGGGCGGTGGCGGACTCGAACCGCCGACCCCCAGCGTGTCGAGCTGGTGCTCTAACCATCTGAGCTAACCGCCCCTGATCCTGCCCCGTTATCCTGCGAAGGATATCATGTTTACCTCATTACAAGACAGCGGGCAAAAAAAGAGACCCCCGGTGTACCGGGAGCCTGCAAATTAAATCATAAAGTAATATGCGTGTCAATTACGATTTCGCGGATCTCTTAATCGGGAGTTATCGCACTGGAAATACGCTCGAGAACCTTCTTACGGTCCAGGGGCTTCACGATATAGTTCTTGGCTCCGATCATCAGACTCTGTTTAACAAGATCCTGCTTTCCCAGAGCACTGATCATTACCACCCGTGCGTCCTTATCAAACTCAATAATCTTCTGAAGAGATGTTACCCCGTCCATTTTCGGCATGGTAATATCCATGGTAACCAGATCAACGTTGGGATGCAGTTCCTTATACTTTTCATAGCCATCCTCACCGTTTTCAGCGGTGGCTACCACATCGAATCCTTCTGATGTGAGGATCTGGGTGATTTGCTTGGTTACAAACATAGAATCATCCACGACCAATACCTTATAGGCACGACCGGATGGATCCACGCCCGTAGCCTTTCGTTCATTGATATTTGGAAAATCGCCTTTTGATCTCATGTATCATGACTCCTGTATGTGATTAACTGCGTTCCCGGACGGCTACGTTGATTTCAATTTTACCCAGATCCATGTCCATAGGAACGATGAGAGCCTCAACTTTGTTATCACTTATCTCCATATCCTTACCGGTGAGGATTGCCGGAGGGGTAAGGTCAAAACTGAAACCCAGGTTGTGTAATTTGGTCACTGCCTGACCGGTGATCATGTTGGCCATCTCGGTAATTGTTGCTTTGGCCATATCATTCATTTCTGTAACCGGATCCATTCCCATTGACTCAAGCATAACAGATGTAATGCCCAAGGCAGTTTCTTTTGACATATCGAAAAGAACCCGTCCTTCCACATCACCTGCCAGCCCCACAATGGCTGCAACGCCGAGAACCGACATACTTGTTGATTTCAGGTACAGTTCCCCGCGTTTCACCTCGGTGCCCAAAACTTCAGTGAGGACATTATAGGCAGATTCAACAAAGGGGTTAATGTATTCTACGCGCATAGATTAAGACTCCTATTTCAGCTTGATTTCTTTCTGTAAAACCGTAATTCTTTATCTGCTTGTTCTTCCCAGGGATATGCCGACGGTATTCGCTCATGATCCCCCAATATAACAATTCCCCCCGCCTTCATCCGTTCATCCAGTTCATTCAGCAGGCGGCTTGAATCTTCCCGGCTAAGATAGGATAAGAGATCCCGTGCCACTAGTAACTGGATAGGCGGCATTGCATGAGCGTGGGCTATATCGTGATATTCGAACAGAATTGCATCCTTTATTTCCTGGTTGAAGCTGAGTCCGTTTGGACCGCTGACCATATGCTCGCGGTAAATATCGGGAACCGCTTTTTCATCAAAAATCATATTGGGGGCACTGGATACAGAAAGCAAATCTTTATCGCTGGCCCAAATTTTTAATCTGGCTGCAGGATACTTTGTCTTCAGCAATACTGCAAGGGAGTATGTTTCATACCCTTTTCCGCAGCCGGGATTCCAGATGTGGAGTTGGTTATCAACATCATCCGGAAGAGCCGTATACAGTGCATCAAAAAGATCTTTCTCCCAGAGTCTGGATGTATATCGCGATGAGAATCCGGTGAGAAACTGATTTGCATCGGATTTGTTGGAAAGCTGAAGATTGTCCTTTGATCGCTCGTTCTTCCACTCCTGAAAACGCTGCTCGAACCAGTCCCTGTTGATGTCGCTTACGAAAAAATGTTCAAACGTTTCCAGAGTTTCAATAATAAACTGCTTATTTACTGACTCACTGTCCTCGGATTTTACCGGTTTTTTCCCGGGCGAAGAGGCGGTAGTTTCGCCAGACTGTTGAGAGCCTTTTTTCTTTTGGGAACTCTGTTGAGTACTCCGGGATTCGGATGATTGCTCCTGACTATAGTTCTGTCTGCGGACCTGACGCTGAAGCTCATCCTGCTGATCCTTGTCTTTTTCCTCTTCAGGTTTACCGAGTATTCGTTCAACATCCAGGATGATGTACAGGCGGCCGTCATTTTCCACCACGCCGCTGATATATTTGATGTTAATATCACCGAAAATGGGGTGAGGCGGCTGAATGGTTTCCTTCGAAATTCCCACTACCTTGTCAATCTTATCTACCACCACCCCGATCATATTCGATTCAAGACGGAGAATCAGGCCGTTTTCTTCATCCAGATTTTCATCGTCTTCGTGAGGAAGGTTGAACATTTCCCGGAGATCAATAATGGAGATGATCTCGCCTCTCAGGTTGTATACACCCCGTACAAACGGCGGAGTGTTGGGTACATAGGTGAAATTAATAAACTTGGCTATCTCTTTCACCTTCATGATATCGATGCCGTAATCTTTCCCGCCCAGGGTGAAGGTTACCATCTTATAATCGATATTTTCGACCTTGGCATCCTGATCTTCAGCGGCCCGGGCATGTGCTGATTTCTTTGACTTGCTTAGAATTTTCATGCATATTCCTCACTACCTGGGTGATACTTCCCTTCTCTGCCGCGCTTCCATTTCCATCTTCTGACCAAGCTCCAATAACTGGCTCACATCGATAATCAGTGAGACTGTTCCGTCACCGGTGATATTGGCGCCGGCAATTCCCGGTGCGTTGGTGTAGTGATCTCTCAGAGGCTTGATCACCACATCTTCTTCACCGATAAGCTGATCCACAATCAGCCCCATTTTTTTGTCTCCGCTGCCGACTATGACCACAAAGAAGTGTTCCTTATCCTCGTCGGTGGGAATATTAAAAATCCTGTTCAGACGCATGAGACTCACAACATCTTCCCGGACATTGAACACTTCGTAGTTATCGATTTTCCTGATCTCTTCAGGTTTGATACGGTGACTGTCAAGAACTGCGGTAATCGGAATGGCGTAGAGCTCTTTGCCCACCCGTACAAGCAGGCCCTGAATAATTGCAAGTGTAAGGGGGATCTTTATGGTGAACCTGGATCCTTTCCCCTGAGCTGACCAGACTGAAACATTACCATTCAGTTTTTCGATCTGTTTTTTCACCACATCCAGACCCACACCCCGACCGCTGATATTGGTAATGGATTTCGCTGTGGAGAATCCCGGTTCAAAAATAAGATTGTAGGCTTCTATGTCCGTTAAAGCCTTATTAGGATGGATGATTCCTCTGTCAATTGCCTTCTTCTTAACTTTATTGACATCAATCCCCCGTCCGTCGTCGAAGATCTCAATAAGAATCATGTTTCCTTCATTGCTTGCTTTGAGATGGATTTTTCCTTCGGGAGGCTTGCCGCTCTTTTTACGCTCTTCGGCGGTTTCAATTCCATGATCAAGGGAGTTTCTCACACAATGAATCAGAGGATCCAGAAGATCCTCAATAACGCTTTTATCAAGCTCTGTATCTTCCCCTTCAATTTCCAGCTTCACCTTTTTATCCAGTGACCGGCTGAGATCACGCACCAGGCGGGGAAACCGGGAGAATATCTGGGAAATGGGAACCATACGGATTCTCATTACCCCTTCCTGCAACTCTGAAGTGATGCGTCCAAGATTCTGGGCGGTGTTTCGGAACTTTGCGATGGAGGTTTTTATGGAACCGTGAAAGCCGTCAAAGAATGAGGTGAGCTGACCGAATTGTTCCAGCATATCCCGTTTCACATCTTTGATTCCTTTACCGTTTTGTATCTCTTCCAGATACTCGGGGAGTGAGTCAAAGAGCTCTTTGATCAGTTGGCGGTATTGGGTCTGTACCTGCTGGAGGTCACTGAGGTTTTCGGTGAACTGATTGCTCACCTGATTAAACGTAGCCTTGTTAATAACGGTTTCACTTACCAGGTTCAGCAGGTCATCGATCCGCTTACTCTCAACCCGGAGAATGGAGCTGGATGCCGTCTTGCGGGGCTCCTGTATTTCTTTCGGAGCCGGTTCGCTGTCTTTCATGCCGGCCTTGGCTGAATCAATCACTTCCTGAATGTCAGCCTCTTCTTCGTCATCTGAATCCTGGTCGTACAGGTCAGAATCTTCGGCGTCATAGGGCTCTTCGCTGCTGTAGATATTGTCTGTTTCCTCTTCAGTAGATGCTGGAGAATCAGATTCGCCGGCGGCATCCTGCAGCTGGATGTTGGGTTCGGAATCCACCTCGGACAGCGGGCGAATTTCCATGGTTGTGGTAACATCCGGAATCTGCAGAATTTTTTCGAGACGGCTTGCATCCGCTTTGGATGCAACGTAATAGACCACCTGAGGATAAAAATTATCTTCATACAGCGCTTCAAACTGTGGTCTGGTGGAGAGCACCTTTCCTTCAGCCTTCAATGCAGCGAATACCTGTATTCCTCCCACCGTGTTCATGGGATTGTCAGGGTTAAAGTTAATAATCACCTGATAAACAGTTTCGCCCTCATCGGCATTTTCCTGAAGTTCCAGCAGATCATATTCGGAAAGCTTGACCCGGGTATTTGTATCCCCGTCTTCATCGGCTGTCTTTCCTGGGGATTTTTTCTCAGTCTTCCCGGCAGATGCCTTTTTCGGTTTCCTGGAAGCAGGTTTACCCTTCCCTGATTTTGAAGCCCCTGTGCTGCCCTTGAGAAAACCTCTCAGGGTTTCCTCGGTGGAACTGATATCTTCTTCATATACACTGCCGTGGGAACGTTCGGACAGCATGGCTTTGATAATATCTATTGAATCCAGAAGAGTATCGATAATGGTTTCATTGATAGAGAGCTTTCCTGCGCGGATATCGTCCAGGACATCTTCCACAATATGGGTAAACTCCGACAGTTCTGACATCTGTACGGTGGCGGAGGCGCCTTTCAGGGTATGTGCGGCCCGGAAAATTTCATCTATCGAGTCCTGATTTGACTGGTCGTTTTCCAGTACAAGAATATTCTGCTCAAGCAGATCCACCTGCATTTCCGCTTCAACAAAATAATCTTTCAGCAACTCTTCATTATTTGGATCTAGGTAATCGCTCATATTTTAAATCATATACTAATGAAATGGTAAGTCAATATTAAATTGTAAATATTTGACCCCGATTTGAAAAAAATACTGAATACGCTTTGTTTATTAAATCTTTCCAAACTATAAAACGGCAGACCCGAAGGCCTGCCGTTTGGTGTTTCAATTAATCTGTAGCTGTGAGCTTACTGCTGCTCTTCCTCAGCTTCACGCTCAGCGGGATTGTCCATTTTCTGGCTTTCGAGATAGCGCAGAACCTGGAGGTTACCAAGGCGTTCAACTTCAGCGTTTCGCCGTGATTCTTCACGCTGCTGAAGAATACCCCAGATAGCTTCATCATCAATGTCCCGTTCGAGGGTAAGAACGGCTTTGTCATACACAACGCTTACATCTTTAATGTAGGTTACGAAGTCGCCGCCTTCCTGTGCCGCATCACGATACACCCGGAAACCCACAAGCTTAACCATTGGGGCAAGTTTGGGATAAAGGGGATAAGTGCGGAGTTCACGGTTCCGTACTTCTTCGATATACGCAGGGTTACTCCATGTCATGGTTCTCCAACCGTCGAAGTCAAGATAACCCAGGAAATATTCCCGTTCACGATTTTCATGATCCTGAAGAATCACACTGAGGCCCTGGGGAAAATTCAGGCCGTGTACGTTTACAGAAATGCTTTTTACAACTGCAACATTCTTCAGAACACCGTATCCGTCAAACTGTTCGCCCCGGCCCTGATCGGCGGGATCAACACTGAGGGTACCATCGGCGTTTACTGTTTTCACATCAGAATAAGCCGGGATTTCGAAAGGAGGCTGAACAATACCCCATGCATTGAAGGGTTCGGTGGGAAAATGGATCCGCACACCGAGAGTTGTTTCGCCGGGATACTGTACCGCATCATCCCGAACGGGTGCTGCAGCTGTGTATGATCTGGACTGGTTTTCAACAGAACGTGCCGAAGAGTTCAGAATAACTTCCCAGTTTTCTACATAAAGTGAAGTTTTCATCTGAGCCTTTTCTTCTTCTGTGAAACTTGACCCTGCAGCAGTGCTGAAGTCTATCAGTGTAGCTTCATTCTGTGCGGGATTATCAGCAGGATAATCCGCAGTCAGGGTGTTAAAATCAATGAGTGTCGCTTCCTCGGCAAACACGAATGTGCCTGCGATTATTGCTACCAGAATAAGAATGAAGAACCTTTTCATTCTGCGCTCCTTTATTTTCAAGCCTTATTCGATGTACTCGCTATATCAAATTATATCTATACCCAATTCTTTGTCAAATCTTTTTACTGAATTCCCGGGACTTCATGGAAAAATCATGAATAAACCCCCCAAGTGTCCGCTATTCGGCGGCTGCAGGCAGGGAATACGGCGGTATAAAGGGCTCCTGACCATCCAGCAGAAATACTACCCGGCGTACCGCAGGAAAGTTGGATGTAATACCGTTCTCAAGAATAGAAAAGGATTCTTGAAGAGTAAGATCCTTACCGGGTATCCGTTTCATGGCATTCCTGTCCAGATCCACCACCAGCTCACCGCCTCCGGGAAGGAACAGGGAACGCAGGGAAGTGTCCCTCTGGAAGATATGATAGTTTCGAATATTGGCGGGCCCGAGAATGCATTCTTCCACGTACTGGGCGATCCGGTCACGCCGCCCCCTCTCCCTGGGAAGGGTGCGGTACTCGGCGATTATTTTTCCCTCCACGGAATCGGGAAAATACAGAATCACCTTCTCCCGGCGGAAATTTGAAACACCGTACAACAGCGCAGAGAGAAAAAACACTGCGACAATCATCATGAGCCATTTATGATCTTTAAAAAGACTGTTTTTTAATTTACTGAGATACACTTTCGAAATCCTGAATAAAGTCGGTTATCCCATTATAAATTCCCTTGCTGATGTTCTGCAAGTAGAGAGGGTTGTTCAGCAGTTCAACCTCTTCAGGATTTGTGACAAAACCCACTTCAACCAGCACCGAAGGCATATGGGCTTTTCGGACAACGTACCAGTCCATTTCCTTCAAACCCCTGGAGCGGGTGTACCCTCCCAGCTCGGCCATCATTCCCCGCTCGATATTCTGGGCAAGAATGATGCTCTCCACCGTGTACTCTTCCTCAAGAATGCTGTTCAGGATGGGAAGCACCGATGAATTTTCCGAATCCACGTCGTCCGGCTCCAGCAGCTGTCGGCGGTATTCCGGCGGCAGGTACCACACCTCAATACCTTTGGCCCTGGAATTCAGGGCGGCATTGGCATGAATGCTGATAAAGACGATTTTTTCATCCGGTCCGCTGCTCAGTCCGTTTGCCAGTGCGGTTCGCTGCTCAAGGGTGAGATACCTGTCGTCTTCCCTGGAGATTACAATCTCCTTGCCGGGATAGCGGTCTCCCAGACGCCGGGCGAGATCTCTGGCAACTTCCATTACGATATGCTTTTCGTAGATCGGTTCTCCGCTGGCAAGGGTACCGATGGTCCCCGGATCCTTGCCTCCGTGTCCGGGATCGATAAATATTGTGGATATTTCCCGGGTATCGGCGGATTCCGGCCTGACAAACAGAGCCTGTATCCGGTCTGCGGTGCTGTCGGGAAAATAGAGGGTGCCGTCCTGAAAATACGGCGGACTGATTACCGATGTATTGAGAAAGTTATGGGTCATCAGAGGAACCTCCGGCATGAAGGTGAGCACCTCATCACCCCGCCATATCATTCCTCGGTTAAGAATATCGTCCCAGTACAGGTCAAGTTCATTTTCCTTCAGCAGCCCCTCCAGAGAGATATCACCATGAATCGGAACAGCGGCCAGAAGAAAACACAGCAGCCCCGCCTTGAGTACAACGGAGAAAAATCGATTTTTGACCTGTGCTGTTTTCACTTCCAACTCACTCTCCTGAGAGTGCACTGTACTCTTGAATGATATTCCGGATCGCTTCATCTCTACTAATGTCGGTAGAATTGTGATGATTTTGAGAGTTCTCTGCTTCAAGATAGTAGCATAATCCCTGATATCCGGCTCTAAGCAGGCAAAACAGCATTTCCGGGTTATCCCCGGCGCTACCGCCGGCTGCCCATGAGAAATCCTGATGTATGCGGCGGGTATCCCGGAGAGATTGAGACAAACTTCGGTAGTTCCAATCCTGTTCCCCATACTCCAGATAGGCCTGCGGAATTGTAAACTCATCGACTTTCCGGTAGCTGTCTTCACTGATTAGCCGGTCTGAATCTAGGGACAGGGCGGCATAATCCTTCAGGAACAGCGACATCAGACGGGGATATGCCGGGGGAAAATCGCTTCCCAGAATATGCTGCAGCCGGGAAGGTTTTACCGGGGCAAGCCTGAAAAGGTAGGCTGCGACACCTGCTTCAGCCCGCTGAGCGGAGGTCGCTCCTCCTGAACCCTGCTCTTCCCGGCAGATAATGTTGCCGCATTTTTCCACATTATTTCTGGGGAACCTCAGTTCGTCCCCTGACCTGACGGTAATAAAATGGAATTCCCCCGCCTCCTCCCGGGATCCCGGAGCGGCACCGGCGGGAATAATCCTGCGGTCGAAAATCACATCCTTCAGCGTACCGGGAATGGATACCATGCCCCGTTCAGACACCCCGATACGGCTCTGCGGAGTAAAATACTCTTCATACTTCCCTGGGTTCTCACCCAGGGCAATGAGCACGGCACCCACTGCTGGGTGAACCCCGCTGTGAAGAGGATATGTCCATCCCGACATGTAGCCTCCCGAAAGGCGTGCGGCAACTTCGCCGATCACCGGGCCCCGTTCTGTCATGAAAACATCCCCTTTGGCTGCCCCCCTGCTGATGCCCAGGGCGGCGGCGGCCCGGAAGAGGGTGTCAAACATTTCATGGGCGGACTCTTCACTGAGACCGCTGGGAAAATCATGACCCCGCTCAATATAATATGGAGGATAATCGATGCTTCGCCGTGCAATACCCATGGGCATGGCTGTATCATCTGAAATAAGCGAGTCAAGACTGTACTCTACGCCCCGGATCTCCTCTTCCAGCACCAGGGTCAGTCCGGGGGAATAGCGCAGCGCCTCCGCGGCAGCGGGGCCGAGCTCCCGGGGCCCGGAAATTTTCCGTACACCCCGGGCACCCATGTTATCTCCGGGCTTCACCACCAGTGGATACTCCAGCCCTTCCCGGCTGATCTTTTCCAGCAGTACTTCAGCAGGCTTTTCGGGGTACCGGAGGTCTTCGGCCCCTGGGGTGAGGGATACGAAGCCGGGACAGGGAATTTGATGTTCCCGGAGTACCTTGCGCATGCGGTCCTTCCTGCTGGCGTTCAGAGCGGCTTCATAGGAGATTCCCGGAAGATTGTGAGCCTGGGCCACCCATGCCACCGAGGCTGAAAAATCGGTGCCCACCGTGAGCACGCCATCCAGACCTCCCCGGTCCCGAATATCAGCTGCTGCAGCGGTGAGTCCCGGTAAATCCTTCAGGTCGATATGATAAAACCCGCTGGAGCTTCCGGCACCGGGAGCATCTGCATTGCCGTCGGCAATGAACAGCTGTATGCCCATGGCCTGGGCAATATGGATTGCCGGCAGTTGCATGGTGTTGGCCCCAGAAACAGCATCCGCCGGCCTCCGGGGGACTGAGCCTTCCACGATTCAATAAAAGATCTGGTACGGGCGTTAAGAGCAAGATCAGGATGATACATAAAAACCTCACAGGCTGTTATTCTTGTTCGGGAATATTGATGAAATAGGCTTCAAAACTGTCGCCTAAATCCATGGCACGGCTGGCTGCCATGCTCAGCCCCTTCAACCAGGGTAATGAAAAGGGAGAAGGAAAGCGCTCGGGGTGATGCCCGGTGGAGCGGCTTTCTGCAAGCATGAAACTGTAAAATCTGCCCAGCTCATCGGCCTGCCGGGGATTCCACACACTGTAATGATCCTCAGGTCCATTCTGAAGAAATGCGGAAAGATTCATGCGTCCGCTGATTCCCCGGTTGCTGGGGGTGGAAATTGCAAAAATCCCCCAGGGCTTCAATATCTTCCGAATCCAGCCAAGAATGTCTCCCAATTCGGGAAAATGTTCAATCACATACCACATGGTAACCGCAGAAAACTGATTTTCGCCGAAGCTGTTCCGGAATTCGGGATCTGAGATATCACCGCTTTGGGCGGGAATCTGTAACACAGAGTTCACATACTCAACGGCGTCGGGGCTGATATCTATGCCGCTGCACAAAAACCCCGCCTCCCGGGCCGCCTGGAGAAATGGACCGTAGGCGCAGCCGATATCCAGGATTGAAGGCTGTTCTTCCCCTGGGTGCAGCTGCTTCTGAATATGCTTCAGCCGCTCTTCGCCCATGCTTTTGATATGCTGAAAGTCCTCAATATAGGTTTTCCCGTACTGCTCCCTGTACTGGCTGAAAAAATAGCTCTCATCGTAGGTAAAACTGTCGGATGTTACACGGAAAAGATACACCGTACCGCAGCGGGAGCATGCCGAATAGCTGCGGTTCCTGGAGCGGGATATAATAGGGTTCGGTCCCATGTTGCCGCAGCAGGGGCAGCAGGAGTTACCATGGGGACGGATGCTGCGGATGGTCTCTCCCAGGGATGATGCAGGAATTGCGGCAACCCGGTCAGCCTGGGATCTGAGCTGTTCCCTGAGCGCAGGAAACCTGAGCTGGTCCGCTGCGGTTTCAAGGCTGTCCGGAGGGACTGAGAGAAAGCCCGAAAGTACCGAAAGCCTGCGATGATAATCCGAGGCGTCCAGAATCAGAACAGGCAACCCGCTGAACTGGGCCTCCCAGGCGCTGAGACCGTAGGCACAGATCAACAGGTCATATCGGGGAAAACGGGTGCTGAGATCATCCACCGGTTCCATCCAGCTCCAGCCCCGTGGAAGATCCGGGAGAGCGCTGTCCTTCAGTCTGCGGGGATAAATTATGCTTCCTGTGACCGAGCGCAGGAATTCATGTGTCTGGAGAAGGTTCACAAAACTCCGGGTGAGATTTCCCGGATCGCTTCCTCCGAAGCTTACCAGAATGTTTTCCAATCCCTGTTCTTCACTCTTCCGGTCAGCTGAACGGCGAACAGAGGTATTTTCCGAACCCGCTGGTTTGGGCCGGAGTAATCCGGGATCGTAGAAGTTCGCTGCTTCCCCGTTGACGAAGGATGACAGCGCCCCCAGGCCCGGGATTCGGGGAAGCGACGGATATGAGGCCTTTCCGTTCCCGAAGTACTTTCTGTGATGCCGGGTCCCGGGGTATGGGAGGGTGTCCAGAAGATAATCGGCGTAGCTGCGCCCTTCCCCGCCGAGATCCACCGCCACAACCGGTGCCCGCTCCTTCAGTTTCATCAGATATGAATATTCAATTTCCGGCATATCTATGACATACAGTTCCGGCGCCGGAAGATTCGGCTCTTCCAGGTCACCGATGCTTCTGCACTCTTTCAGCTCAGGAAACTGCTTCTGAAGATTCTCCTGCATTGTGTGTGGAATATACAGCAGGGAGTTTTCCAGTTCCATATGCAGGCGGATCATCCGGGCAAGATGACCGCTACCGTTGCGAAGCTCCAGAGCAGGGATGAGAATTACGCCGTTGGTCTGTTCCATGTTCAGACCGCCAGTGTATAGATGTTTTTGAGAATGGAAGGGAGGTCCGGCAGAGAATCCATATCCTGGTTTCGGAACAGACCGGCGAGATAGCGATAATCCTCCCGGGTATCCAAAGTGAGCCGAAGGTCGGCTCCCTGAAATTCACGGGGAGCCGCCAGAGTGCGTATGTGGAACTTGTGAGGATGTTTGTAGATATACGGACACACATGCTCGTGATCATAGGGATCCACCGAGTCAATAAAGGCCTGCTCAAGGGCTTCAGAGCTCACGCATTCAACCCCGCAGCCGTATGGTATGCCGCTGTGGGCCAGGTAATCAGGGAGCCTGCTGCCGGAGTTTCGGGGAACTCCCGTGTTGGAAGTTCTCTCGGTCTTCCCGGGCTCGTCAGCTCCGCGGTACTCGAGTAACAGATTAGCCAGTCGAAAGCTTACCAGCGGATTATCGGCGGTGGCGCGAATGATGGTATCCACCGCAAAATGCCTGGCCGCAAATACATACCTGGCCAGAACATCCTCGGCGGGGCCCTCAAAACATTCCCAGCCGGGAACTGAACTGCAGATTTTATTGAGAACCGGGTAACTGTGGCTGTCGGTGAGCACTGCATGAACGTCTGCATGTACCAGAGACAGCCGGCGCATGGCATGCTCCAGGACTGTACGGCCCTGCAGGTCCAGAAGTATTTTATGAGGCAGCCGGCTTGAACCCAGGCGGGCCTGGAGAAAAACTCCGCTGCGACGATTCAGAGTATCAGAAAACATGGTTTTCTCCCCATAATTCTATCATTTGACGGGCATCCCAGCGATAGTTATAGCGGTGTTGGCGAACCCATCTGCGCAGCCGCCTGAATTGATCCAGAGCCTGGAAAAAGTTGATTCTCCCGGCCCGGTAAAACTGCCAGAATTTCCCCACAGGAAGTTCCGCCCGATCACCGGTGTACCTCACCGCCAGAGTTTTCACATAAAACCTCAGGTAATCCTCGTCGGGAGTACTCTCCTCCGGCGAGATAGCCTCAAGATACTGAAAGCGCAGGGAATTCAGGGAAACAAAGCGCTCCCCCCAGAGCCTGCTGCGGAATCCGAACTCAAGCTTTTGCCAGTGCTGATTTGTCAGCTCCTCGTCGTAGCCGCCGCTTCTGATGAACCGCTGCCGGTTATATACCCCGCAGTAGTCGGCTGCAAGAAGGCTCTCATGTTCCCTGCCGTCGGGAAGAATGCCCAGGGGCTCCCGAAAGGTGATGCTCTTCATGGAAGGACTGCCGGCGGGTACAAAGAGGCTGGGAACCGGATTGCCTTTTGAATCCTTTAAAAGAGGCAGAAAACAGAGTACAGAGGGATCCAGTCCGCTGACGGCAGCGGCGGAAAGGTGAAGCTCCATATCGTTCCAGATAACACAGACAAGATCCCGTTTCGCCTCGCCCATGCTGATATTGATAAGACTCCCCACAGACGCCGTGCCATAGTACATTTCCCGGGGAAAGAGAATTATCCGCAGATGGGGAAACTCAGATGTGAGATCATCCAGCGGAAGGGAAGCATCACGGGGCATGACCACGATGGTGTCTGCGATTTTTTTCGCCGCCAGGCGGCGGATATCTTCCACACGCTGATATTTCCGTCCGCGGATCAGCTGTATTACGGAAATATTCACATCCATGTGACTGTCCCGGCCCGCAGGCCCCCGGCCCAGCACGGTGTAATTTCTCGACGTGTTAAAAGTTGAAGGTATACCACTCATCACATTTTCGGCACACTTCCGGCAGATCATCTTCCAGATGCCGGAGATACAGATGCCTGCCTGCCTCCCATATGCTGTTCATATTGTCGGTATACACATTGCCGAAATTGAATGTTTCCTCTCCGGGTATGAGAGCATGATTCGGGCAGGCAAACACCTCACCATCCAGTCTGATGTATAGTTCCCGCTTCAGATGCCAGCATTCATGACGGTTCAGCGGAGACAGATCCGTCACCTTCCGGTCAGGAAGAGTTTGAGAAAAATCGTTGTATTTCTGGATAATCACCTCCACATCCCTTCCCTTCCAGTGATTATAGAAATTCATGAGATGCTCTTCATTATCCTTCATCCGCACAGCCTGAACATACAAACCGCAATTCAGTTCACGAATGCACAGATCGATGAATCCCATTGCCTCTTCATAGCCGCTGCCTCTCAGGGCTGCATAGAGCTGAGGGTCCACGGCGTCCAGACAGACGATGAGATTCACGGATTCCCGGGGCAGCCCGTTAAGAGCTTCCACGGCCCGGGGGGTCCACCCGATACCCGAAGTTTCAATGACAAACGATACTTTATCGGTATATTCGGCGGCAGCGGAAAGAATCCCGGGGAAGTCCCGGTGAAGTGCCGGTTCGTTCCGGGCGCCTAATGTGATCACCGGATCTTCCACAAGCTTCACAATTGAATCCAGAATGCTGCGGAAGTTCTTCACGCTCACATCTTCGGCGGCCGCCGTAGGGTCACCCGCAGAAGCGTCGCTCTCCGGTACGGAGTCATTACCGCCGGATGGGAGATACGAGGGATGCTGCCTCCGGCTTCCGCTTATTTCAAGCATGATGTGGGCAGGGAGGCTGCGGTAGGCGCTGCGGTTTTCTTCAATTACCGCGCACAGATCTTCAGCCGTGGTGTGCTCATTCAGGAAGGGGCTCAGGGAATCGCAGATCAGCGAATTCAGGGTTCGATCCCGATAGAGCTCAAGTCTGAGCATCCGCAGATCCGCCGGGGATACCACGGTTTCAATATCGTATGCGTTAATATCCTTAAGAATCACGTTGAAAAACCCGTCCCGTGTTGCCGGAAGCTCTCCGGCATCCTGAATCAGCTTGGGAAATATCTCCCTGCTCACCAGAACCCCGGAAACTCCGCCGGGAAACCCTTCGGCAAACACATATTCGCTCAGGTAGGTTTCATGAAGCCCGAGAATCTCCGAGTTCACCTGGAGGTTCAGAAAGGCTGCGTCCGCCCAGAAATGAAAAACCGCCGGGGGCAGCTCTTCGCTTTCCGGGGAATAGCCCTCCCCGACGTGATGCTCCATGGTCTTGAGAAGTGAGCTCATGGGAGCCTTTTTCCCCGTATGCCGTCCGGCAGCCTCATTTTCGGCTGTGCCGGGTATTGGAGCCGTTTTTACACTCAATCCGTCAATGGTGGAAATAAGCGTTTCAAATTCGGTAATTTCCGCCTGTTCCCTGGAGCTCCGGATTTCTTCCGGCGAGACAATAAGGATGAGACGGGGGTGAACCGAATCATGGCTCTCCACAAAGCGCCGGAGGAATGTAGCCAGCTTCTGTAAATGCGCCGTGTCCAGTTTCACGGTTCGGGGATGGGAAAAGTTTACAACGGGGAAGACCCTCTGAGACGGGCCGGAGTTTTTCATCACAGACCTTCCTTAGTCCAAAATTCACAGTGATTGAAGGATGATCAAAAATCTTTGATTTTTGAAATTGCCTCATGTATCATAACCGCAATGAATGAAACTGTACAACGGCCGTACACGGTCTCGCAACTCACCAGAGAAATCAAGCTGATGCTGGAAGGCTCCTATCCTCAGGTTCTCCTTGAGGGGGAGATCAGCAATTTCCGTCCCGCATCCAGCGGACACTGGTATTTCAGCATCAAGGATGAAGACGCCATGATTCAGGCCGTGATGTTCCGGGGGGCTCAGCGTTCGGTGAGCATGATGCCCTCCGACGGTCAGATGGTAAAGGTGCGGGGAAATATCTCCGTATATGCAAAACGGGGAAACTACCAGATTATCTGCACATCCCTGGAAGCGTCCGGCGAAGGCCGGATTCTCCAAATGCTGGAGGAACGGAAACGCAGGCTGGCCGCCGAAGGACTGTTCAGTCAGGAGGAGAAGAAGCCGCTGCCGGGATTTCCCCGGCGGGTTGCCGTTCTCAGCTCCGAGTCCGGGGCTGCGGTGAGGGATATTATCAGGGTGATCCGCCGGAGAGCACCATGGATGGATGTGGTGGTAATCAATATTCCGGTGCAGGGGGAAAAAGCCGCCGAGACCATATGCCGGCAGCTGGCCATGGCCGATGAGCACACCCTGGGGGATGTGATCATCATCGGCCGGGGCGGAGGAAGCCTGGAGGACCTTCTGCCCTTCAGCGACGAGGCGGTGGTCCGCAGTATCCGGGCCTGTTCCACGCCGGTAATTTCCGCCGTGGGCCACGAAATCGACTGGGCTCTGTCGGATTTTGCCGCGGATGTGCGGGCTCCCACTCCTTCGGCAGCGGCGGAGATGCTCTGCGTGAACGCCGAGGAGCTGCGCAGCAGGGTCCTCACCGCCGGACGGGTGATCATACAGTCCTTCGGTGAACTCCGGCGGCGGATGATCATCGCCCTGAAACCGTTCCGTCCCGAACTCCTGGAGGACAGTTTCCGCAGGCTCACCCAGCCCCACCAGCTTGCCCTGGACGATAACCGTGAACGGCTCCTGGAGGGGATGCAGCGCTATCTTGAACGGCGCAAAACCCGGCTGGAGGGGGCTTTCCGGGAGTTGAAGGCCTGTGACCCCTATGATGTACTGAACCGCGGCTACGCCATCGTCAGAGATCATGAGAACCGGGTGGTTTCCCGGGCGGGAGCATTGAAAACCGGCAGCGACATCCGGGTTCAGTTCCGGGACGGCATGGCTGAGGGAAATATCCGAAACATCAATACAAACGCCGGAATCAACACTGAAACAACTGCCACAAAAAATGCCAGAAAAACCGACAGAAAAACCGACAGAAAAACTGCCAAAAAAACTGACAGAAACAAAACAGAGGACAACGAATGAAATCATTTGAAGAACGCCTTGAGCGCCTTGAGCAGATAAGCAATACCATCCGAACAGGGGATGTGGAACTCCAGGAAGCAACCAAGCTATTTGAGGAAGGCATAGAACTGGCCAAGGGACTGGAAAAAGAACTTTCCGCAGTGGAGGGGAAAATCGAGAAGCTGGTGAAAGCTCCCGCAGGAAAAGACGAACCCGCCGTATTGGATCTCTTTCCCGAGCTGGATAACTTTACCGGTGAAGAAGAATAGCACTTCCGCCGGAGAGCTGACCCGTGCCGGCGGGAGACGGTTCCGCTACGCTGCCCCCTTAATTCAGAGATTCAGCAGTCCGGCATTTCTCTGTTCAGCATTTCTTAGGTCGGCTGTTTCTCAGTTGAGGGGGATGGTGGAAAAATCAACTGAATCTCCCGGGAAAATGCCGTTTTCATCGAAGGCACCCTGGCGGAGTTCCAGTGCGTACTGAACCTCCGTGGAGCTGCGGACCGAAGCTTCGCTGAGAGCCTCCATGTCCAGAATATCGATAATCACCCCGTCTGAATCGATATAGGCGATGCTCAAATCGATATAGGTGTTTTTCATCCAGAATGACAGCTGCTGCGGTTCTTCGAATATAAAAAGCATGCCCTTGTCTGGGTCCAGTTCCCGCCGGAACATCAGGCCCTGGGCCCGTTCCTCGGGCGTGCGGGCAAGTTCCACCTGGAACACCGTGTCTCCCACCTTCAAGGGGTAATATTCCTGGGTGTCGCCGGCACAGGAAACGGATATCAGGGTAATGAATACAAAAGCTGCCGCAGAAGCGGCGAAGTGGGGTTTCATGGATAATCTCCCGGATCATGTTCTTTGGGCATTATATCTCAAATGCCTGTAACTGCAATGCAACTTGGGTATTGAACTTCAATTCAAAAATTATCGAGGAACAGCTCCCGCGACAGTTCGCCCAGGCTTTCTCTGGCGGCACCGTCTTCACGGATCTGATCGAACACCTGCATGTCTATGTATTTCACCGAAAGGGGTTTTTCCAGCACCATCCGGACGCCCGACCCCTCCCAGTAGCTGAGCTGGGGATCCAGATAATCCGGTTCTCCATACTTATTTTGAAGATCCCGGAACATGGTGAAGTAATCCATCTGCTCTGTGTCGATATTCAGGGTTATGGAGAACAACCGATCTTCATGAAACTGAAACACCCCCGATTCCATGAAGCCACGGCCGTCGGTTCTGATGAGAGCCTGTTCGCTTGAAGGACTGAAGCTCACATCCGGGTCGCCGCGGTAATCGAATTGGCGGTTTGCCTCAAGGCGGCGTTTCAGCTCTTCAAGTTCAGTGCCAAGCATGAGGTCGGTAAAGCCTCCGGGCAAAGGCATAACTTCCGGTTCCCCTTCTTCAGCAGGATCAATGGAGTTCTCCCGGGGAACGGCTTCGCCGTCTTCGGGAGAAGGGGCTTCCTGGGCGGCGAGACTGAGGGGGGAGAGAAATACCGGAATAGACAGGAGGATGAAAAGTTTGCATGATCGTTTCAAGGCAGAATTCATCTTGCCTCCTTATGTTCTGGAGAGGGCGATGCTCAAGGCAGTGGTGAGCTTCAGCACATCCTCATTGCCCTTGCGGACATTGCGGCTCAACACCTGGGAAATTCTTCTGAGCATTTTCAAGCCCACCGCAGGATGCTGATCACAAATATCCTCGAAATCTTCCTTGTTGATTTCCAGCAAAAGACAGTCGGTGGATGCGGTCACATTGGCGCTCCGGGTTGATTCTTCGATAAGGGCCATTTCCCCGAAAAAGGAAACCACATTGGAATCCAGCTTGATCATGGACTTCTCCACGTTTTCGAATCCCTTCCGATCGATCTTCAGGGTGAGGGATTTGGTAATATCCACAACGCCGTTCACGAAGAAATACATGGTATCTCCCATGCTTCCCTCTTCCATAATCACCATTCCCGATGGGGCTTCCACTCTCCGGGTCCGGTCTATTACGATTTTCAGCTCTTCCTCATCCAGGTCTTTCAGAATATTGATTTTCTTCAGGGTCTGGAATTCAGACCTGCTTACCTTGGTCATTCCAGACCTCCTATAACGAAGGCCGAATCATCGGGATGTATTTTGTAGCCGGGGTCGGGATTTACATTGATCTGAAGAGTGACTTCCTGTTCGTTTTCCAGGTTGATCTCCGCCTCTGTGAACTTCTTCTTGATAAATGCATCGATGCCCGAAGAGTCTTCGCTGAGAATATCCACCAGGCTCATGGATTTCTCTTCGCTGAGAACTCCGATGCAAATTCCCCTGTCCTCTTCCAGATAATTCATGGCAAACTCTTTAAAACTTTTTCCTGAATAGGATACAGGGATGGGTTCAAGGTGAAGCCGCTTGCTGGAATTGGGATCCAGCAGTTCTTTCAGAAGGCCGGGGATGCCGTGCATTACCGTACTGCTGCTGATAATATGCCTGAGAATTTCATCTCCGAATATAATCTCGTCCACCTGGGCACGCTGCAGATGGGTGGAATTTTGATCATGGATCACCTGCGCACTGAGGGGTAGTTCCGGATGTATGCTTTTCACCGCAAGAGCCGAAAGAATGGTTTTGTCATCCGCTGCGAGAAACGACTTACCTCCGGATTCATCGGGGATGATAATGCAGCTTCGGGCCGCCAGGATATTACTTCTTCGAAGAATGATTTCGCTGGCGATATCTCCCCGCACAAATTTCATATCTAGGTCGGGGAAACTCACCCGGAGCTCGTCGAATGCTTCGGGGTCATTTCGTTCACCAGAGCCACCCGCAGATCCTCCTGGGCGAACTGTGATGTCAGGGATTCTATGAGTCCCCGGGCATATCGGTTCCAGCCGAGAATAACGACATGATCCTTGTAGTTGATATCCTGCAAACCTTTACCCTCCCGTATTTTCCGTTCCACGTAGATGGATGCGATGGTACCCGACAATATGCTGGTGATCACCACTCCGGTGAGCATCATCAGCACCGCCAGCAGTCGGGCCGGAATGGATGCCGGGGCATAGTCTCCGTACCCTACGGTGGTAAGGGTTACTATTCCCCACCACAAAGCGTCGAAGGGCGAATCGTAGCTTTCCGCATCCATGAACCTCTCGGTAAAAAAAACCAGAATTCCGCCGAAAATTACCACCGCAAAGAACACCATGAGCAGGGAGAACAGACGCTCCCTTCGAAAATCGTGGAAGAGACCGCGGACAGTCTGTAAAAATGCCTTGAGATCCACTATTTTACGATTCCGTCCTGCCATCTCTTCCCCCGGTTCCTTCCGTTGTCAGGCCATTGCTTCATTCTGTTGCTCACAATACGCTACATCCAGTGTAATGGAAAACGCTTCATCTCGGAGCTTCTTTCATGCATTTCAACTTTAGAGGAATATTATCGGGTAACCATGTATACAATCACCAGGCCGACAAATGCGGCTAGAAACAGCACTCCCACAAGGGCGAACACCCAATCCGGGATAGGGCTTGATGATTTCTTTAAATATCCCGGTGTCTTTTTCTTCATCTCACTGAGCTCCACATCCTCGTAGACGGCTTCGATTTTGCCGTGTCCGCTGTAACCGCATTGAGGACAGCCCATAATAAAATGCTCCGCCGGTCCCTGATAATCACATTCAGGACACCTGACCTGGGAGAAAAACTTTCCGCAATGAGGGCAGACCTTATCCCTGGCTTTTACCTCTTTACCGCAATGTTCGCAGAAAAAATGAACCTTCGACACATTCCCTCCCCTTTACCGGGATATCAAATCGACAGCAGATATGCTGGAAAACATGAATTCCTCGTATACCTGACCGTCGGTGAATCCGGTGCTGATGTCAAAACTGCCCTGGCCGTTTCCCTGAAGACTGCGGGTAATCTGACCCGGAAGCAATTCCCGGGTTATCTGAAACTCAAGGAAAAACTCTCCCCGCTGATAACTGCCTGCAATTTCCACAGACCCGTCCTGACCCCACAATACGACATGTCCGCTGCTCCCTGCAACCGGAACCTCAATAGTGTAGATGTTGCTGTCCCGGCCGCTTCGATCGGCGTAAAAATACATGATAAAACTCATGCCGTCCACGATCTGCTGATGAGTTGTGAACATGCCGTACAGCCCAAGATCATCAGAGATGAATTTCACCCGGTCCAGGCCTGTGCCTCCCCGGGAAAGAAACAGGGAATCCTCCGGTGGAATGCCGGTGTTGGTTCCGGGACTCTCCCGGCGAATTCTCCGCGGGGTGACGGCCGCCGGGAACCGGAGAGTGTCGGGCACTTGAATCCAGTCCACCACTCTGCCGTCTATTTTCTGTGATCCGATACCCGGCAGGGCGTCATCCATGCTGCTGACGGTCACAACTCCCCCGATTCATCCCGGACAAAACTGGAATCGTCAAGCTGAAATATGCGGCCCGCTGAATCTGCGGGAATTCGCATGAGGATGAGAGGATGCCGGAGGCTGCCGCTGCGGTGAAGATATCCGGTAATCAGGCTTTCCTGGCGATAGGAGGGAACCATCCGTGATATTCCCCCTGAAGGGATTGAAATTACCTGCCCGCTGTTCTGCCGAATAAGTCCCGGCAGATCCAGGGGAGAATCCTGTAGAGACTGATACTGCCGTGAATCGGTGGGCAGGGAAATAATGTATGCGGTTCCCCGGGTGGTATTCACAATTCCCGCACTTCCCGACTGGGCGTAAAGACCGGTGGAGAGGGTCAGAGCGGCTACAATAGCCGCAGCTGTTCGAAACAGCCTCCGGGTTTCGGTCCGGGCCGTACTGTATGTCTTGGATGTTTCCCTTTTCATAAACTCCCCTGCGTTTTCCTGCATTTCTTCACTTTCCACTTCTTCTTTATTTCTTCTTTACTTCTTCTTTACGGTTTCTCTGCTTCACTTCTTTTCCACTGCCAGAATTGTCAAATCGTCATACTGGGAATCCTCTTTAATATGGCTGAAGCGCTGGTACAGACTGTTTTCATCGGTTTCCATGGGATGATTGAAGTACCGGCTGTACTGGAGAAAATACTTCTTCAGAAACTCATCGATTTTTTTGTCCACATTTATGCGGTCTTCATGGGTGAGCCCCGGTATTGGCACCAGCCGGAACACCTTTTCCACGGACATAAGGGCAAGAATCAGATTTTCTAGATTCGGCTCCATTGCGCTGAAATCGAATAGGAGATCTTCATCCCCCGCAGGATTCCTGAATTTGGTGAGACGGTACATCTGGCGGTTCATCACCGCTTCCACCACGTCATGAATCCGGGGAATGCTGAAAGCTTCTCCCAGACCGTCCTCATCCTGTCCCATAATAAAGGGCTTCATTTCCTCTTCCAGCGCTTCCAGCTCCTTCTTCCCGTCCTCACCGGCGAAATCATCGGCCTTGTACACGTTCCAGTCCTCATAGCGGAGGTATCGTCTGGCTTCCTCATACCCGTCGGTGAACAGCAGCATAATATCGCCCTTTTCCAGCCTGGCTGTCTCTTCGGGAAATTCGATGGGCATCCCCATGACCCGTTCGCTCACCGCACCTGCTGCGGGCGTCTGTTTCAGCTGGATCTGCACCACCTTTTTCTGACTCCGGCGGTAGAGATGAACAATATTATCGCCGGCGTTGCAGAAGGTGATCTCTCCGCTCTTCTCATCCAGGGTAAGCATGTTGAAGGCGGCGAATTTCCCCTTGAATTCACGGGCGTAAATGATCTCATTGATATTGGTTGCCAGCTGGGAAAGCCGGGCTCCGCTTTGAACCTTCTGCTTCAGTGCATGGGCGATCCGCCGCTCCCTGAGCTGCTTGTCCTGCCAGCTGTCGAAATGCTGGAGAAAAAGGGTTGCAACGGTAACCATGATCAGGGCTGCCTCAATATCCTTTCCGGAAACGTCGCACTTGATCATGGCATATTTCCGGTCATCAATTTTCTGATAATAATAGTAGTCGCCGGACACACCCTTTGCACCTTCATAATAGCCGAAGAACTCCACCTCATCGGTGATTTCATGTCTGGTGGTTGCCTTGGTTTTGGCATCGTGGGGGTTGGGATCCAGGGTAATGAACATCTTCTGAACGTCTTTCCCCATCATAACCGACTTGTTGGCAGCCTCCGCTTTGATCAGGCCTGCGGTCATCTGGTTGATGGTTTCAGAGAGGAAGTTCAATTCGTCGCGGGTTTTGACAACAATGGGAGAACCCTTGAGGTCCGATTTTTTCTCGGTATCCCGAATCCTTTCCACTCCCGCAACAAGCTGTTTAATGGGGTTTACGGTAATTGATGCCAGAAGAAGCGCCCCGGCAACACCTGCGGCAACGGCTATGGCTGCGAAAATTCCCACCTGTATGAGAATGGTTCGGCGGGTGCTCTGGATCCGGGTGTTGATGGATTCAGTGGATATTCCCAACCTGACGGTGCCCTGATACTGAAAGGAAAAATCGTTTTCTATCCAGTACACCGGATAAAAGAAGGTGTAATACTGGGAATCCAGATCGTAATTCTGCACACTGAATGAAGGTTCGCTCAGGATTTCAGCTTCCTGCTCCAGTTCCGAAGAGAGTCTGTCCAGAAGAATTTCTTCCTGGTTCAGAAGCTGTTGAAACTCTTCATCACTTGCCCCGGAACGGGCCTCCTGAAGGCTCCGTAAATCGCTGACAATCTGGCGAATTTCCGGATCTTCAAAAGATTCATTGAAGCCGGGAATCACCTCATCGACGATCTGTTCACTCACCGAATCCCTGATCCGAAGCCGGCCGGCTATGAGATTCTCAGCCCGGGGCTCTGTGTCTCGGCTGAAGTACCGGTCACCCTGATACTCGGCGGAAATACGGTTCAGATATTCTTCCCGCTGGGTGTCACTCATGAAAAGATATTCATCGGTTGTTGCCCAGATAAATTCCCGAGCGTCCTGATCAAGCTCCAGATCATTGGGTCTGGATGTAATGGTTACATATTCGATTTCAGACATGGCAGAGACCTGGTTCGTCAGATCCCCCAATCCCCGGATAATATTCAGGGCACTGGAATCATCCAGAACTCCCGCCGCTCCGGTGGAAAGGCTTCTGATCATCACCTCAATCCGGTCTTCCAGTCCCTGGGCCAGAGTTTCCTGCTGATTGGTGAGAATAAAGGTGCTCAGAGGAAGGGACACAACTGCCACCACTGCGATAACCAGTATTAGCATAAATATGGTGAACTTGGCCCTCAAGCCCATGCCCTGCTTTTGCATAGTAGAAACTTTTTCCTCCAAAACCCTGGATGAAGGGCTCTGACTGCCCTCAATCAGGGCCAGCACTTCCTGCTGAATTGCCCTGTTATCACGTATTATCGACCGCATCCGGAACAGACTTATGAAAATCACCAAAATCAGCAGGGGTATGATAAGTATAACAGAGATCTGCATGGCTGAAAGCCTGCGTACCTCCTCCCCGGTCATGGAAACTTCCGGAGGCGGAGTGAGCTCGTAACGTCCAAGCTTCACCGCACCGGTGGCATCCAAAGCGAGATTTCTGGAATGGAAATACCAGCCCCGGTCTTCATGGAACATTCCGATCTGATATTCGCCGCTGCTCACATCCCGAAGGGATATGCCGCTGATCCGCCTGTCCGAAAGGATCCGGTAATCACCGTCGGATAGAAGGAGCTCATGATCCCAGGGGGCCGATCCGTTCCTGTCGAACACGATTCGGGAGATTCTGCCGTTGGCGGTGTAACCCCGGCCCTGGAATTCAAGAATCTTCTCTCCCAGAATGTTTTCTTCCAGGGTAATCAGGTTCAGAAGGGTTACCGGAACATACTTATTCATCCGGATGAGTGCCACGGCGGGTTCACTGCTGTTACCCACACGGTCAACCGCCCGCACCGCCAGGGCCCACAGACCGTTATCTTCATTGAACAGCCGCAGGCTGTTTTCTTCCCGGAAGATGGACACCCTGCTGGAGAAGTTTTCCGCCACCCGCTGCCTCACTTCTTCAGGATTTTCCAGTTCCGCATCCGCATCAGCAATATATTCCAGCCTGAGCCGGTAGCCTGCCAGGTCGTCGGCCTGGCTTTCAAGCCATGGGATGCTGATGCTGTTGGACTCCAGATATCCCTGGTCATCCAGGGGCAGCGGGGGGAACTCCACCTTCGGAGGGGGCACCAGATCCAGCTCATAGGAAATTCGGCTGATATCCGATGAGTTGCCGGCGCCGTCTCTGACGCTGAGAAATAGATTCCAGGTTCCGTGACGGTTGGCGTTGAGAATAATATTTTCGGTGAGCCCGACGGATTGAAGATCACGGGGGTCGGCATCCTCATCCTGAGTCCAGAGATAGGAAACGGAACGGATACCCGCCGGATCATCGGGAAGCTGAATATCGAAGGCGAGCTCCTGAATGTTATCCGGTACAGCTGGCTGAAAATTCAGGGGCCGGGCAATGGGCGGCTCCACCGACTGGTCGGGTTCCCGGTACGCCAGGGAACCAGGACCTCCTTCCTGAAGATTTCTGCGAAGCCACAAAATATGCAGACGCCCGTTGTGCACGGCAAAGCGGGGAAACACCCCGGAAAACCCTGAGGTGAGCTCGAACGTATCCCATTCGGGCACATCCCTGCGGGCAAGATATACGCGGCTTTGGCCCAAGGGATCGTAGTAAAAGAGCACATATTCCTCACCCCGGAAAAGAATGTGCCGGGGAGCTCCCGAGGCCCGGTTCTCCGGGCTGATATACACATTCCGGCGGTTCCGCTCCACCCTTACCAGCCCGGAACGGTCAAGCCGGGAGATGCTGATCCGGGCATTCAGTCCCAGCCGGTTGCGTTCGTAGAGGAGGACCGGCAGACCGTCCTCTCCAAGGGAAAGACGGGGGTTCTGATTTGTGTAGTTCTGGTACACGATTGAACTGTTGGTACTGTCTTCGAAGTCCACGAAATCGGTGATATTCACCGGTTCGCTCCAGCTCTCGCCGTTATCCCGGCTCACCATGCTGTACAGCTGATTGTACGCTCCGAATTCCGCAGAAATGTTTCTGGCCTCATATACCAGATATTCACGGTCCCCGGTGTCCAGAAACGCCGGGTTGAAAATCTGACGCTGATTTTCCGGAGTATTCAGGGTTCGGATATCGCTCCATCCCCGGCCGGATGTTCGCAGACTGTATACAATATTGAACACTTCTGCGGCGATCACTGCATCCTGGGAGAGACGCTGGCTTCTGCGGGAAAGAAAGAGAATAAAACCGTCGTCCCTTGGACGGAGAACGGGATTTACCACCGGATTGGAAGATATGATTTCTTCTTCAAGGATCAGCGGCCGTCCCCGTCGGGCATGGTAGAGTTCCACATCGTTTTCCGATACGGTGACCGCAACCGCAATCTCCCCTTCACCCACGGCGACCGAATACACCGGAGGAATGGAATCACTCTCAAGGGGGATATTCTCCCGGAGAACCCGCTCATCCGACCATTCCATTCCGTCTTCACTGGTGATATAGGCTACGGAGAGACTGCCCTGTTCACCTCCGATCACCCGTTGAAAAAACACGTAAAGTCTGTCATCGAAGGATACAAGCTCGGGAACCCGCACATCATCCTGCAGCAGCTGCCGTGGAGGCTCCAGATATATCCGGGTATTTCCCACTTCCTGGGAGAACAGGGCGGCGGGGGATGATACAGCCAGGAGAAACAGCACAAGCAGCGGAAGCTGCGCTCTGCGGGGAGAAATACAACTCTGTGGATGCCCGTTATCTGTGCTGGTAAATCTGTTTTGTTTCCGCCGCATCTGAATCTTCAGTATATTCTCCCCGCCTAGTTTAATGGAAGCCCGAGACTGATATAAATTTCCTCCCTGAGTTCACGGAGAGGAGGATAGCGGCGGTTTTCTTCATCCTGCCACAGTTGGTCCACAATATTCCGGGCCCGGACCTGCTGATTATTCACATACCAATCGGTGGTGGCCTGCTCCAGAAGCGAACTGTCCACCGATGACAGACTCACCGTGGTGGGGCGGCCCAGCTCGTAGAGAATATCGTCGATGAGATTGCCTGCCTGGAGGTTCGCAGGATACACCTGCTGGGCATCCTCGGCCAGGGCAAGGGCATTCTCAAGCCGGTTCACCGCCTCCTGCTCACTGCCGGCAGCTGAGGCGCTGGTGTAGAACTGTCGTGCCTGGCTCAGCAGATTCTCCGATCGGTTCCGGTTGGCCACCTCCTGGGGAGATTCACGAATTCCCAGATCCACCTCCAGCTGCTGAATGGCCGATGTGATCCGGGAATTTCCCGGGGAAATCTCATCCAGGGCTTCAAGCCGGGTCAGGGAAACCTCCCGGAACTGCTGAAGACTCTGTCCCGGCTCGGTGTTTTCTTCCTGTACATCCTGAATGATCTCATCAACCTGATCGTTGAAATAGCGTTGGAAATCATCAGGATTCTGCAGCCGCTGCAGCTCCAGGCGCAGCAGTTCGGCCTGGAAGTTTGATGGTTTCAGCTGGGTTACACTCACCAGATTTGACTCTGCAGAACTGATATTTCTTCTGAGCGTCTGATCATCCCCCCGCTCCGCAGCAGCCCTGGCCCGGGAAACCGCCGACGACGCCAGGTTCAGGTATGAGCTCACCGTGGGATACAATGGATCGGTTTCGCTGAGTTCACGCTCCTGGGCAAGACTGTTGGCCGCAACGATCAGCTCTTCCAGATATTCAATTGAGGGATCGGGTTCATCGGGACTGATCACCTCATGGTACTCCCGGGCGTCCGCAAGGAAGTTGAGAGCCGGTGCATAATCCCCGTCATCGTAGCTTTCCTTGGCAGACGCAAGGGCTTCCCTCTTCCGGTCTGTGCTGATTCTCACAAGAAGATCGCCGATCTCTTCGCCCAGCTCATCGCTGAGGTTCTCCCGCTCCTGCCGGATATCCGCATCCGCCTGAATGGCCAGAGAATCATCGTAACTTTCTATCATCAGGTCGAACTGACTCTGAGCCTGCTCATACTGGCTGTTGGCTATGGCAGAACGGGTCTCCTGTTCGGCAAAGCGGGCATCCTGAAGAAGATCCGATGCCTCATCAACCTGACGGGAGGCAATGCTGATTTTCGGTTCCAACTCATCAATCTCCTGCCGGGCCTCTTCAATGACTTCGGAGGATACATTCTGCAGTTCCCTCAGTTCAGCTGCATTCCTGACAAAGTCGGGGCTGGAATCTATTTGAGCGTTCAGGTCACGGGAAATATTTACAATATTTTCAAGCTCATCCAGAGCGTCGGTATATGCCTGGAGAGCATCTTCAGGATAGTAATAGATGAGCCCGTTATCCTGTTCGATTCCTTCCAGCCGCCGGTTCGCCACATCGATCTGATCCACCGCTTCAGC
The DNA here is from genome assembly GCF_000507245.1 of Salinispira pacifica. Taxonomy (GTDB): domain Bacteria; phylum Spirochaetota; class Spirochaetia; order DSM-27196; family Salinispiraceae; genus Salinispira; species Salinispira pacifica. The sequence continues at coordinate 2,058,085 of NC_023035.1, forward strand.
AAGGCGCTGGGGGGCATCCTCCTGGCGGAACACCAGATAATCGTTGAAATAGCCGGTAACCGCAGTGCGGAGACGGGAGGCAATACGGTCTCTGTCGCTGTCATGCTGCTCCACTGCGGATACGCCCCGGGTGGATATTTCTTCAGGAATATCCTCAAACAGTCTTCCGGGCAAACTGTCCAGAGATGCAGCAAAGGGCCGGCTGAACTCGTCCAGGCTGCGAAGAGTATCCAGACCGGAATTGTATGCGGAAAGGGCCTCCTGGGCGGAAAGGGGATTCAGTCCTTCAAGATCGCGGTAATCCAATGCGAATGATGCCAGCCCCAACCTTCCTGCCAGACGACGGAGGGTGATCAGAATATCTCCGGCTGATATTTCGTCTTCCGGGGGAACATATTCCATAACCTCCGGCGTCAGCCCGGACAGAAGGGCATTGCTTCCCTCAGTGTATATTCGCCAGATCTGGAAGCCCAGGACACTCAACTCCTGCACGGGAACCAGACTTTGGGAAACCTGCGCATATTCCTCTGCTGCATAGAGTGCGTCGCTCTGGTCTGCGTATTCCTGAATCCGGGGAATAATCAGATCGAAAACACGGGTCTTCTGTTCTCTGATGTACCGTTCTGCTGCGCCCCGTATTCCCTCGTTATCGTACTGCTGCGGCCCGTGGATAAACTGCTGGAGATACAGAAGGTATTCCGAATCATCACCCGGGTTCGCCTGAGATACATTCGAGGGGAAAATCTCTCTCAATTCACGGGAGCGCTGAGCCGACTGCACAAGCCGTTCTCTCAATGCTGCCTGGATTGAAAGGTTTTCGTACAGAGCTGCTACCGCTTCTTCGCCGCTGTAGGCCCCGGCGAGTTGAGCCGTGGCCCGGGCTGAACCGGGAACATCAATATCCGGCTGGTTTTCATCAGGCTCCTGACCGTTCTCCGGGGTCGCCGGAGCACCGTTTTCCCCTCCGATTGCAGTTGTATTTTCTTCCGAGGCCGCCTCCCCGCTTTGGTTCCCGCCGAGAAATACCTGAAAATTTCCGGATTCCGATGCCCGAAGCGCGTCCGAGGAATCCGGGGGGAATATCCGGGCGAACTCGCCGCTGAAACCGCCGATACTCCCTCCGGTTTCATCAGCCTGGCTGATGTAGGAACGGCTGGTTTCGGTTACGCTTGAGAGGAGATTATCAACCTGATTCAAATACAGATCGCCGGGGCCGGTTGCAAGGAATTCCTCCCGCTGAAGATCGAAACTCCGGGTATAAAACCCCTTTTCATCGATATCATCAATGGTGAGATACCGGTCTATTGCGGCAAGATATTCCCCCTGAAGGATCAGATCGTGGGCCTGTTCGATGATCCGGTCCCGATACCCGCGGTCAACCGCCAGCTTTACCCGGGCCTTGTTATCGGCAATCTGGCGGGCGGTTCCCGGATCAGGATCGGGGAACAGGGATTCCATCCGGCTGATAATTTCAAGAGCTTCTTCTTCGTCAAAAGGATCATCGGGATCGTTGGGATCCTTCCGCAGTTCCGCCAGAAGGCTGTTGAGAAGGGTATTGTATTCACTGCGTACATTCCGAATTACCCCGATCTTCTGCTCTGCTTCATCGAAGCGCTGGGGGTGAAAGGCCATAACCTGAGTGAGCATTTCGATGGAGGCGTTGTACTCCTTGGCCTGAAACAGGGCATCTGCCAACAGCATTCGTACATCGGCAATTTCTGAATCGGAGCGGTCCGGCTGGGTGATAAAATCTTCCAGAAGCCCCCGGAGAATGCGGGATGCCTCCCGGGCATTTTCAACCCGGCCTTCTTCTTCAAGATTCCGCTCCCGCAGCAGTGAGCGGGCCTGACCGTAGCGTTCTTCGGACACACCTCCGGCGTACAGGAATCCCGGGACTCTAACGGCGAACAGAGTGAGAAGAATGAGAAATATCAGCTTCCTAGAGCCTGCACACAGATTCAAAACCTCCAATTGGATGAAACCGGCATCTTACTTTGTAAATCGGAAGAATCGCATAGAATCTTACCGATATCATCGCTATAATATCAAATGGAATGAAAAAATTTTTCCCCATATTAATGACAATTCTAATGTACAGCTGTTTCACCGGCTTTTCCGCATGGTCTCAGGAATACCAGGATTATCTGTCGGATATTTTTGACACATTTCCCGGCCTGCAGAATCCGGAAAACACCGGGCTCACCACCCTCCCCGTACTGGAAATCTCCGCCGGTGGTGAACAGCGAAACCTGGGGAACGCATACACGGCGGTGGCCAGGGATGTTTCATTTATGGAGGCGAATGCCGCCGCAAGTTCCATCCTTGAGTTCACAGAGCTGGCCTTTTATCACCGGAACATCATCAGCGACGTAAGCCTGGACTCGGTATTCTTCACCCGCCGGCACAACAACTTCGGCTACGGTTTTGCGGGAAAATTCCTTCATTTCGAGTTTACCAGGATGGACAGCCGGGGGAACCAGGTTGCCGCAGCCAATCCCAGCGAGATGGTGTTCGCCGCCAATGCCTCCTATAACTTCCTGGATAATTTTTACTCAAGCGGCCTGGCCCTGGGAGTGAACCTTAAACTGGCTCACCGGAATGTTCCCGGTCAATTATACCGCGGAGTTCTGGATCCCGATGAGTACAATCAGAATCTCTTTGCCTTCATGGGCGACATCGGCCTGCTCTCCCGGTTCAATTTTCTCAAGGGATATGCCGCCCGGGACAAGAACTTCTCCGTGGGCGCCACCGTACTCAATCTCGGCCCTCCGGTTAAGGGAGACGCCCTTCCCACCGAGGCTGTTGCAGGAATCTCCTACCGGCCCCTGCGGTTTATCATGATCAGCTCGGATATAAATTACATGATGAACCTGGTGGATTTCACCAAATCCGAGGGACTGGGTTTTGCCCTGGGTGCGGATTTCCGGTTCGTTGATTTTTTCTCCATTCAAACCGGTCTTGACTGGAAGGGGTACAACCCCTCGCTGAGTTTCGGAGCGGATGTTAATCTTGAACCGGTGAGCTTTCAGGTGAACTATACCCTGGATCTCAGCACTTCGGTAAACAGTGTGGATAATTTTTCCGTGGCAGCTTCAGTCAATTTCGGCGATGAAGGCAGGGAAGCGCTTCAGAACATGGTGGATGAATTATATATTCAGGCCCTCAGCGCATTAAGCAACGGGGAATTCCGCAGAGTAATTGAACTTTGCGACAGAATTATCGACCGGGAAACAGGACTTGATCCCAGTTTCACCCCCGCTTACCGCACCCGTGAAGTTGCCCTGACCACCCTGGAACGGGAGGCGGAGTTCAGGGACTTTGAACAGAATCGGACAGAGGAAGATCAGAACGAAGCAGACGAATAAGGGCGTACAGCTGCTCGTCCCTGCTTGAATAGATTGCCGGCGACACGGCGGAATTGGAATGTCCGTCAGCCCTGTTTCTCACACTCCGCTCAATCGCCTTATCGATCCGCTTTTTCTTCCGGGGTTTCAGCATATCCCCCAGCTGCTGCTGAAGAATTCTCAATTCATCCACGGCGCCCTGTTCAGCTTCATCCGCTGCCAAATCCCTGCGCAGCTGCCCGAAAAGATCTTCAGGTATGGCAGCGCCGCTTTCGCCGGCACCGCTTATCTGCTGAAAAATCCTCTCCAGCTTTACCAGATGGACGCTCTGGGAAAAATTAATCCGGTCCACCTTCTTTTTGAGAAGAATCTTCCGTTCCAGGGCAGGTTTGCTCAACTGTCCTTTCCGGTCCATTACCAGGTAGGTGGTTACCGCCGCAGCACTTGCCACCAGCAATTCATCCACCAGGGGGATCATATCCCGGATGGCGAAGGAGAGCATGAAAAAGACCACAAAGAACACTCCCAGGGAAAGGAGAAAACGGGGGATAAAGCGGTGTTCAGCCATCCACTCCCTGACCTCCCGGTCAACTTCACCGTACAGGGTATTGCGCACAAGGGCCATGGCTTCCACTTCGGGATCGGATCCATAGCGTCCTTCTATGGCCGCATCATCGGGGATGCTGCCGATTCGGCTGCCCTCGGAGAAGGGATGGATAATAAATGGCAGATTCCGGCCGTCGGCCAGAAGAAATATTAATCGTCGGCTGCTGTTCTTCATCTATTCAAATAAACTAACGATTTCCGGGCTATTAAACAAGCGGGCATATTTTTCTGCGGTCATTCCCAGCTGGTCGGTTACACTCAAATCGCAGCCGGCTTCGATGAACAGGGAAGATATCTGAGCGAATCCCTCACCCACCGCCATCATGAGTCCGGTCTGGCCGCTTTTACTCTGCACATCCGGATCAGCGCCGGCGGCCAAAAGCAGACGCACCAGCTCGGTCTGACCGGTGGATGCGGCATCCATTACCGGAGTATTCCCCCGGTCACCGCTCACCGCATTGGGATCGGCTCCGTTTTCCAGAAGCAGAACAATAATATCATCATGGCCTCCCCGAACCGCATGGTTGAGAAGGGCAACATCTTTCGAATCACAGGTGTCCGGGGAAAATCCTACGGTGAGAAAAAGCTCCACCACATCCCGGCGGTTATCCGCCACCGCATCCACAAACACCTGATCATTCAGACCGAAGCCTCTGCCGATGAGCTCTTCCCTGGCCTCTTCAACCCGGCAATAGATCTGGTGACGCTCCACTTCCTCGTGAAGAGCATCCATGAGTGCAGGGGCGTCTCCGTATACGGGAAATGTATTCAGATAATGGGGAAACTTCTTTTCACTTTCACGGTAGAACAGGAGCACGCTCCGGTTCCCCATGGCGTAACCGGCAAGATAACTCAGCCAGCGGGATCCGGGAGAACGTTCATCGAGAATCATGACAATATGGGAATAGCGGCGCAGCTGAAATGCAAGCTCGCCGCCGTCCAGCTCCTCCCAGTTGCTTCCTATCTCCAGCCCCTGAATGTTCGAAAATTCCGAGGCCAGTCGCTTCAAGAGGGCATTCCCCTGTTCCGATGCGCTGCTTAGAAATATTAAACCCAACAGTATGTGATCACCCGACTTTTCGGCCACTACACGCTCCCCCAGCTCCTTCAGTATACAAGGAATCGGAAAAATATCTACTCTTCACATATCGGCGGTTCAGAGGATAAAGATGAGTGATATGTATGCTCACCGCACCAAGATCCTCTTTCACATCTCCCTGAATAATATATGCCATGGCAAGATCCAGCAAAGGGGCGAGGCGCTCATACGCCCGGGGGAAAAACACCGTCTCAAACAGACCGAAACGGTCTTCGAAACTGATAAACGACATTGCCTTCTGATGCTTTGTGTACACCTCCTTTCCGCTCACCAGATACCCGGCGATATACACCTCCCGATTGCAGAACTCCATCAGCTGCCGGGAAACGATGAAGGGTGAAAACCCCCTGCGGCGGGCGATCTTTTCGGCACGGGGGAGAAAAATGGTAAGTGGATGCATGGTGACAAACAGGCCCAGGGTCTCCCCCTCGTCCCGGATCTTCCGGGCAGGGCCGTAGTCCCCGGCCTCCCCCCCCACCCCTGCACCGGCATATCCTGAAAGAGCTCCTCCCCTGCGCCGCCGTGGCGAAGATCCCGCAGGCGCTTCATTCCCAAACTCAGCCGCCAGAACATTCCCGGCCGGGTAAGCCCGTCTTCCAGGCCGTCCAGGGCGCCGCTTTTGATCAACGCCCGGGTCTGGAGAATATCCGTGGGCACCCGGATCTGGAAGTCTTCAAACGACCTGAAGGGCCCGGAATTCTCCCTTGAGGATACAATCCGCTCCATGCTGTTCACCGAAAGTCCGGATATCTGCATGAGCCCGGTCCTCAATGCCCTGGGCGCCGCCGTGTTCGAATGTCCGCCGGGGCGGGGAGTCAGATGATCCGACTCCCCGGTCTGTTCCACACTGTAGAGAATTTCCGAACGGTTGACGTGGGGAAGAAGCACCGGATGCCCCAGACGGCGAACGGCGTTCACATAGGTCTGGCGGCTGTAGTAGCCTCCCCCGTTGTTGATCACTGCGGTAAAAAACTCCAGGGGATATCGCCTTTTCAGCCAGGCAAGTTTATAGGATACCAGGGCATAGGAGGCCGAATGGGGCTTGCAGAAAGAGTAGCCGCTGAACGAAAGCACCATCTCCCAGAGCAGATCCATTTTCTCTTGGGATATGCCCCGCTGCAGTCCTCCCTGAACAAAGCTCTGCCGCCAGTCTTCCAGCTTGAGACTCCGGTCTTTCCGGCTGAGAACCTTCCGCAGTGTGTCCGCCTCTCCTGGGGTGAACCCGCTGACGGAAATGGCCACCCGGGACACATCCTCCTGATACACCATGATTCCCCGGGTCTCCCCAAGAACATCCTTCACCTCAGGAACCAGGGGCTCCCAGCTCTTGCCGTGAAGACGCTCCACGAATTCATTGATATAGCGGTTTGCCGCCGGGCGGATAATGGAGCTTGCGATCACCAGATGTTCATAATCCCCCCGGCGCATCTTCCGCAAAAGCTGCCGGGTGGCCGGACTCTCCACGTAAAAGACGCCCAGGGTGTTCCCTCCCTCAATAAACTGCCGGGTCTCGGCATCTCTCAGGGGCTTGAGATTATTCCAGCTCAGGGACCGGCCGTGGAGGCGGTTCACCATGGAGATACAGTCCCGGAGCACACCAAGACTGCGGTTGCCCAGAATATCGATCTTGATGAGCCCTGCATCTTCTGCGGCATCTTTCTCCCAGGCAATCACCGGCCATCCCAGGGGGGAAATCTGGGTGTGCACATAGCTGCTGATGGGCCCGGGGGTGATCACCACCCCTCCGGGGTGGGTTCCCATATAGCGGGGAATGCCCCGGATGGCGGATGCCTCCCGCTGCAGCCATTGGGGAAGACGGTCCCGCTGCCCCAACTTCCACATCCGGATAAACCGGCCGATCTCCTCATCGTCCACACCCATTGCCTTGGCCGGTTCCCGTATGGAAGAACGGGGACCGAAGGTCACATGGTCTGCCACCATGGCGGACTGTCCGGGGTAGGTCCGGAAAACATATGAAAGGGTTTTCTCCCGTTCATCCCAGGGGAAGTCCACGTCGATATCCGGAGGATCCTCTCTGTCCATGTTCAAAAACCGCTCAAAAAAGAGATTATGCTCCAGGGGATCCACGTGGGTGATGCCCAGGGTGTAGCTCACAATGCTGGCCGCAGCGCTTCCCCTCCCGCAGGTTCGGGGGGTCTGGCGGACAATATCGTGCACCACCAGGAAGTAGGTCGCGAACCCCTTCCGCCGGATAATATCCAGTTCATAGTCCAGCCGTTCCTGCACCTCCGGCCCCGGGCTCCCGTAGCGCTTCAGCGCCCCCCTGCGGCAGAGCCCGGAAAGCCGCCGCCAGGCCTGATCCTCGTTCAGCCCCCGAAAACCCGGAAAAATGACCCGTCCGGGCATGAGAAAATCCGCCGAACCTGCACCCAGAATCGCGGCGCTCTGTTCCCTCTCGGCGGCGAACATGGCGAAGCGGCTTTCCGCTTCCTCCCGGGAAATGAGGCGCTGGGAGAGAGGGGTGCGCTCACTCTCATCCAGCCTGGCTTTGGTGGTGCACAGGTCTATGGCCCGCAGAAGGTCAATACGCTCACGCTCTTCGGGGGTCTGCCAGCTCCCCCAGCAGATGCTCACGGCCTTCATGCCCCGGCGGGCGGCCCGGCTGCGCAGCTCTCTGGGGGAAACATCCGGGAACATGCCCGGGAAAATGTTCAGGGGGGCGGGGTTCGCCGGCAGCCCCCCCAGTGATGCCCGGGATAGCGAATGGGCCGGCGGCATCGGAATGACCGACGGAAGGACCGGCGGAAGGCCCGCCGGCATCGGATGAGCCTGTGCAGCCGGAGAGACAGGAGAGGCCGGCTGTTCCCGGCCCTGCAGCAGTTTGTCCAGATGTTCCAGCCTGGATGGATGAATGATAATGCTCAGATCAGCAAGCTCCCGGGGAGATTCGGCCAGTTCAAGCAGGGCGGCCAGGTTCTCAAGGGGGGCGGGAAAGGCGGAGGTTTTCCCGCCCGGTTTGTGCTTTGTGTTTGGGTGCGGATTTTGGTTTGGAGTACTGCCGGGGGGCGGGATCTGCCGCCCTCCGTTTCGGATAATCAGCCGGTTCAGCAGGGCAAAGCCCGCCCTGCTGTGAAACAGCACCGGCAGGGGTACTGCGGGGTCAGAGGAAATATCAACCGCCACGTGGGGGGCAATTCCCGCCCGTCTGCATGCCGCCACAAAGCGCAGTGCGCCGTACATGTTCATCCAGTCGCAGATCACCGCATCTTTGCAGCCCCGGGACCGGGCAATGGCGGCAATATCTTCCGGACTTTTGCATCCCCGCAGAAGGGAAAAATAGCTTCGCATCATCAACATACTAATCATATGTTTAGTATTAATAGCCGGGAGAATCAATATCTATTCCGCCGGAAAATCAGGAAATCCGACCACACACCGGCACCGGGCTTGTCTGTCCGGCTGCTGTCTCCGCCTCCCCCACAACGGCCTGGAAAAGCTTGCCAATTCCTGAATGGTGATATAGTTTGATACTGATGATGCAGGAGGCGACGGACCGCTTCGGCCCCGTGACAGCTGAGCCCCTGATCTGCGGAGAACGGAAAAACGGAGACAAGATATGCAGCCCTTCAAGACCCCCGGAAACACCAGAATTCTCGACTGCTCCCGCCCCCTCTTTCACAAAGGCGGGACAGGGAAACCGGGCGTACTGCTCATTCACGGCTTTACCGGAAGCCCCCACGACATGGGCTATCTGTTTGAGCGGCTGACGCAGGAAGGGTACACGGTAAGCGTACCCCGTCTGCCGGGTCACGGCACCAACGGAGAGGACTTCCAAAGCTGCAGATGGACCGACTGGTACCGCAGTGCAAGCGAAGCCTTGCTGGAACTGCGCTCGGAGCTTGAAGGCGGATCCGGGAAAATCATGATCGCCGGCTTATCCATGGGAGGCATTATTGCCGCCTTGCTGGCTGCCCAGTTCAAGGCGGATGACCTGATCCTCCATGCCCCGGGCTTCCTGTTCACCCCGGGTTCCGGAGCATCCTGGCTCTGGGCGTCCAAATACTTTGCGCCCTTTATTTCATCCCTGGGCGCCGGGGCGGAAGAACGCAGCGCAGGGATGAAAAATTCCAAACGGAGAGACCACATGGGCAGGCCCATCAGCGGAGACAGAGTTATTCTGGACAATGAATACAAAAACCGTTCGTGGATCCGCCAAGGCAACGAACTGATGAAAATGCGCAGAAGGGCAATCCGCCGGCTGAAAGATATCAGCTGTCCGGTGCAGATCGTGGTTTCCAGAAACGACAGTACCGTCCATTACAGCACCGGAACCTTTCTGAAAAAGCGGATGTCCAATGCATTGTCGGTGGAAGTTGTCGAGCTGAAAGACAGCGAACACATCGTTGTGGACGACAGCGAGCGGGAAATTGTGGCCGACAGCCTCCTGGGGCGGCTGAGCCGATTGCACGGCACCGGAACCGGCAGGCAGCGGGATGAGGCGGCGGCCGGCTCGCACACATGATGCGCTGAGGGATTCACCGGGATTCCCGGAGGAACTGTATACACGCCGCTCGGCTATCACATAGAATACAACGGTATTCAACACTCTTTCGGGCACTACCAATCACCGGAAGAAAACAGAATCGATGATAAGGAATAACAATGTTCGGATTTATGCTTAAAAAATGGTTCTTCAATTACTGGGATAATTTTTTCACCTTCGTAATATTAAATATGTTTTTCGTGTTTTCTGTGGCCCTGGCCTTCGGAATTCCCGGGTGGATTGCATCCTTTTCTCCGGTTCTCTCTCTCATCGTGATGATCGGCGGCATCCTGTGGCTGGGTGCGTACACGGCGGCGGCTTCTCTGTACATCAACGAGATAGCACAGGAGCGAAGCGTGGAACCCAAGCAGTTCTTCCGGTTTCTGAAAGAATCGTGGCTGCTGGGGATTTTTTACAGCATCTTCTGGGCCCTGATTATCTTCACTTTCTCGTTTATCGTCCCCTTCTACGGCAACATGGGAAATCTCTGGAGCGTGGCGGCCCTGGCCTTTCTGTTCTGGACACTGGTGATATTTATTCTGGCCGTACAGTGGTTCTTTCCCATCCGCGCTCAGCTGGACAGAAAACTCTCAAAGATTCTGAAGAAGATGTTCATTCTCTTTTTTGATAACGCCGGCTTCTCCATTTTTTTGCTGATTACTTCCCTCTCCATTTTTATCGTGTCGGGATTCACCGCATTTCTGCTCTTCGGTCCCGGGGGATTTCTCTTGATGCAGCATGTGGCGCTGAAACTCCGTCTGTACAAGTACGATTACTTTGAAGAGCACCCCGATGCGAAACGCAAGCATGTGCCCTGGAAGGCTCTGGTGTATGAAGATTCCCAGCGCATCGGCAAACGCACCCTCAAGGGGATGATCTTTCCCTGGAAGGAGTAACAGCCTGACAGGAGCCGCAGCCTGGAAGGAGCCGCAGCTCTTTTGCTGCCGGAAAGGCGGGTTCGGCTTCTGCGGCAGCCCTGAACGGGTGCCGCAGAGGTTCCGGATCTGAATCAGTACCGTTCTTCCAGTTCCTGGATTTTCCCCTTACGCTTCATAATAGATGCTGCATAGAGAAACGGGGTGTCCAGAATGGCTACCAGGAATTTCAGCACATATGTGGAGAGAAAAAGCAGCAGGAACTCCTCCCATGGAAATACTCCGAAGAGGGTTGCCACCAGGGTGAAAATCAGACTGTCCAGCAGCTGGCTTACCATGGTACTCAGGTTGTTCCGCAGCCAGATAAACTTGATTTCCGGCTTCCGCTGTTTCCAGAAATTGTAGGACCAGATATCGTGAAGCTGGCTTACCCCGAAAGCCAGAAGACTTGCAAAGACCAGGGCCGGGAAAAAGCCGAATATGGCTTCAATATGACTCTGGGCGATATCGAAACTGTTGGGTTCGAACCAGATGGCCAGATTCATGAGAAAGGTTGTGACAATGAGGGTGAAAAAGCCGAAAAACACTGCGTTCCGGGCGGTTTTCTTGCCGTAGTTTTCGCTCATGATGTCCGTCACCAGAAAGCTGGTGGCGTACACGATGTTCCCAAGGGTTGCCGGTATGCCGAACAGGTCGATGGTTTTCAACACCTGAATGTTCGCCAGGATGGCAGCTATGGGAATCCAGACGAAGAGCCCCACCCGGCCGAAAAACCGGTACAGCAGCAGAATTGACCCGAAATTTACAAGCAGCAGAACAAGCCACAGTAATTCGTTGTGTAATAACATGGATAATCCTTTTTCCAAAGCTCCGGTCCTTATGACCGGGCAGTAATGTACGGCAAGCTATCCTGTTTTCCGTTCTTTTTCAATAATGGTCTGCGCCGAAAGCATATATATCGCGAAAGCGAGCGGCAGAGATCCGTCGGTAGCAAAACACGGCATATTTTCGTAATATATACTATGAAGATCTCCGGGGTTTCGGGGAACAGATGAGGAAGCAGCTGTGAAACACTTGGAAGAATACTGCAGCGAGACATCGCCCTACGAGCTATTTGAACATCTCTATACCAAGATCATCAACCGGGAAATTCTCCGCATTTCTCAACTCATGGATTATGTCCAGGATCTGCCCCGCAGCAGCCAGCTTGATGCGGTGTACGCCAAGGCGTTCGGTCTCATCCGGGAGCTGAACTGGGGAAGGTTCGCCCCGTTGAGCCCCCAACGCTATCCTGCGCTGTGGAAGGAGTTGGTTGTTCCCCATCGGGGGATATCCGGCGCCGGAGAGCTGAAACGGAATACGTCAATTTCTTCGGTCTACACCGCCATCGTGGACATTCACGGATACTCCGCCTTCTGCTATAAATTCCGGCGAAACCCCTCCATGCTTCAGCTATTGGATGATTGTATCCGGGATGATATTCACCGCCTGTGCGCCGAACAGCAGGTGCTCTCCTGGCGCATCGAAGGGGACAGCCTGGTCCTGCTGGCCGCCGATGCGAGGGGCATTGCCCGGACGGTGGTCAAGATCATCGAGTATTTTTCCCGCCAACGGGTAATCAAGGGTGCGGAGGTGTTCCGCAGCAATGTAAGCAACAAGATTATTCTCCCGGATATGGCGGTTTCTGCGGGAATCGCTGGAGGGAAAACCTATACATCCATGGTGATCACCTCCGACGGAGATATTTCCGGAGATATTGTGAACACCGCAGCCAGGCTGCAGAGCTTCGCCAACCGGCTGGATCCCCACCGAACCCGGGTGCTGCTGAGCAACCACCTGGCGCATCAGATAAAAAAACGCCCGGCCGGAAATCCTGATGATGTTTTATCGGGTACGGATGTGTTCTTTTCAGGACGGTTTCGTTTCAAGGGCATGGAACTGACGGTATTTGAGCTGCTGTACCGTCCGGATCAGCAGGTAAAGCTTACTTATCAGAAGGATCTGGTGCGGCTCATCAATGCCCTGCGCAAGGGGCTGTGGCGGGATCAAGTGTTTACTTCAATGATCGGGGTAATCAGACAGGCCCTGCATCAAACCAAGGCGAAGTCCGTAGCAGATATCAGCCGACAGGATCTGCTTTCCAGCTGCGATATTGCTCTTGAGCGCTACAATTCCGGCCGGGAATATCGAGAGGCCGTGAATATGCTGGAGACCCTCTTGTCTGCAATGGAACAGATCCGCGGACTGGACGGTGTCATTTCCATATACGGAAAACAGGTCCTCCGGGGCTACCAAATGATCAGCCGGCGTTTTTATCAGAATCTGGAGAATGAGTTTGAAGAATCCCTGCAGCGCTATTTGGATATGAGTCAGCGGGACCTGTATAAAAAGGCCGGTCAAAGCAGCACTGTACACCAGCGCATCAAGGAACAGGGACTTCGGCAGATGATGGATGCAAGCCAGAAATATGCGTGGCACCGTCTTATTGATGAGGAATTTCATTCCCTGGAGCAGGAGATTTACATTCCGAAGAATTGACTTCATGCAAGGCACTCGCCAATTCGGTATTTTGCCGTTCATCCGGCTGCCCTGGGTTGCCTTTGTTTGCCCTTGGTTACCGCTGGTGGGGTGAAAAGAACGAAGGCACGGATCAGGGAGTTGTTTAAGACCACAGAAACGCACGGATTGTCACGTATTGTCTGAGGTCTAAAAATAGAGCGGCATTTCAAGCAGATTCTATAAACAGTAATAAAACACGTTGAATAAATGTATCAATGTTGATACGTTTATATATGGCATCTAACAAAGTAATTCAAGTTAGGTTTTACCGGTTAAAGGGATCTGGAAAGGAACCTGTTAGAGATTGGTTACGATCTCTTACTGTCGAAGAGAAGAAGCGTATTGGAGAAGACATAAAAGCTGTGGAAATGAGATGGCCACAAGGTTAACCTTTGGTTCGTAAAATGGAGAAAGATTTATGGGAAATCAGAACTACTCTCTCTAATAGGAAATGCAGGGTGTTTTTCACTGTTTGGGAGTCTTATTTGATTCTTCTACATGGTTTTATTAAGAAAGATCAAAAAACACCGAAAGAAGATTTGTCTATTGCAAGGAAACGTAGAGACGATGTCCTTGGTGGAGATAAAAAATGAAAAACGAATATATTGGTAGTTCTTTTAGCTCTTTTCTGGAAGAAGATGGTATTAAAGAAGATGTAAATGCTGGAGCCGTAAAACTTATCATCGCCTATCAACTTCAGGAAGAACTGAAAGAAAAGCATATGACCAAAACCGAGTTAGCCCAATTACTTGAAACATCCAGGGCAGCAGTCAATCGTTTATTGGATCCCAATAATGATGCGGTTACCCTCCATACGTTGAAGAAAGCTGCGACATTACTTGGAAAGCATATCCGTTTAGAACTTGTATAGTGCTTTAATGATCATTTCAGCAATAAGCCGGAAAGAAGGAATTATATGAAAAATCGTACGGTCAGCTGACCTATGTCAAAGATCAGGGGTACTCAAAGCTCCCATAAGTTTCCATTCGAGGCAGACCCGGGTCGTTGGTATACAGTGCCGGGATGACCCGGAGTCACGTGAAGTGAACGGCGGGCTGCTCAACGGTGACTTATGGGATTAAGGAAATCTAGAAATAATCAATCGAACGCTCTAAAATCGAGATAACATCGCCTTCTTCATTCTTGATAACAGCTTGTGTCCAATTGTTATTATTGTCAAAATCACTAAAAAAATAATGCTGCTCAGTCCCATTCTGCCCATATATTGTACGTTGTGCTTCGGTAACTTTACCTTCTTCATTATGAAACTCGATATACTCTCTTAATTCAAAGCGTCGAGACTGTTGCTCAGAATCTGGACCTGCCGTAACTAAATCCTTTTTCGACATTGTATGAATGCCCCGATTAGGTATATAGGTGAATGTAATTTCAGATATTGAATCATCAAGCCAAGGCATATCCTTTGAAAATTCAGTAACTATATCAATCTGCATAAGAGTACCATCCAAATATCTATACCTTTCTGAAACTGGCAAATCACCTCCACGCATAAAATCAACCAAAATTTCATCATCCCTCACTAAAAACTCTTGTAAGCGATTAGCACTTTGATCGTTACTAAAGAATATTTGTTGGGTATATCCGTTCTGAAGGGGCTGATAGCTTACTTCATATTCTGAAAATTCATCGGAATTTTGAATTTCCTTTGTTACTAGATGACCAGATTCATACCCATAAACAATTGAGCGTCGCCCATTCATTGAAAACGTAGAAAATTTTACAACACGCTTTTCGGAATCGTAATATATCTCTTCTGAAAAATTCCTGTGTCTCTCTCCTGGATAGATTAAGTCAACCTCAATTTGCATTACATCTCCAGAGGCAAATAAATGATTAGTTGGGATTGGCATTAATAACTGTAATCGATTTTCAGCATCAATATGAATATTCTCATGATATAAGTCATCTCCAAAAACAAGAAAGGCCATAAATGCCATTAAAACCAACATTGCAATTCTTGACTCCCCTGAAAAAAGGTAGGGAATTCCCAAAATTTTGTTGATAGGGTAAAATTCCGCATCGGGGGGAGCGGATGTTTCGAAAGAACGAAGGACATAAGCAGCAGAGAATGTTTACATCGGTGGACCAACTTCCTGAGACTGCAAGAAAACACCTTGAACAGTCCTGGGCACAGGTTTTCTACCATGAATATTTCTGCAGGATTAACGAGGAGGTCTTCTCCGTTCTCTACAGTGATAAGCATTCACGGCCCAACACGCCTATCAATATTCTGGTAGGCTTTGAAACCCTCAAATCCGGATTCGGCTTAAGTGACGAGCGACTCTATGATCATTTCATGTTTGATCTGAAGTTCCGCTACGCCCTGGGCTTGAAGGACTTTGACGAAGGAAACTTTGAGCTGCGTACTATCTACAACTTCCGCTCAGCGGTGAGTGCCTATGAAGAGGAACACAGGGTTAATCTGATTCACAAGGCAAGTGAACAGATAACCGACGAGCAATTGAAACAGTTTCAGATAAAAACCGGCCTACAGCGGATGGATTCAACCATGGTGCAGAGTAACATCCGCAAGATGAGCCGTCTGCAGCTGTTGGTAGAAATCATCCATCGCTTTTACCGTATGCTCAGTGAAGAAGAACAGAAAGCGTATGAGCAGCTGTTTGCCAGGTATGTGAAAGAAGACTCCCTGCACTATTGCTGCCGGGTGAAACGGGACGAGATGGACGGGCGACTTGAGCAGCTTGGAAAAGATCTATCGACTATGCTGGAATGTTTTGAAGACGTGCACGGAGATGAAAAAGCGTACCAGCAGGCCTTCAGGGTTTTTGGTGAACACTTTCGTTTTGAACAGGAATCTATCGTTGTGCGAGAAAGTAAAGAACTCGGTGGTAGCACCTTGCAGTCTCCTGATGATGAAGAGGCCACCTTCAGGACGAAAAGCAGAGAAAGCTCCCGGGGGTATGGTGCAAATATCACGGAAACTTGCGATGAAGATAATAATCTCCAACTCATCAGCAGGGTAAGTGTGGCGCCAAACATAACCGATGACCAGCAATTTCTGGCCGAAGATATTGAGAACCTGAAAGAGCGGGAGGGAATCGATGAAGTGTATACCGATGCGGGGTATACGGGAGAGGCGGCAGCCAAGGCAACAGCAACATATCAGGTAAGCCAGCACGTGAGTGCCATCAAGGGAAGGAAAAAAGAGAAGACGAGAGTGGGCCTGGAAGATTTCACCGTCACTCGAACCAGTGAAGGAAAGGTGACTGCTATCATCTGTCCAAATGGCCAGGGCGGGGAGCTGCGGGAAAGTAAAAAAGCAGCAGACCGCTATACCGCCGGGTTTTCTGCCGACGGCTGTCAGGCTTGCCCCTTTGTCAACCAGTGCCCGGCAAAGCGGCTGAAAAAGCGACCAAGTTATGTTCTTCATTTTACTGCGACCGATTTGCGGGTTGCCGCCACCAGGAAGCAGGTAGCAGAAACAGGAAAAGAGATTACCAATAAGCGGGCATCAATAGAGAGTACCGTTCGAAGTGTTATTCACCCCTTTGGTGGCCATCTCTGTAAACTACCAGTGCGGGGCAGGCATCGGGTTACCACCATGATGGTCTTGAGTGCCATGATGGTTAACATTCGCAGAATCAGGGGATACCTGTTTCCCGAAGATGGGTCAAAACCAATTCCGGATGGATATGCACTCTGTTAGAAGCGAAAAGGGGAAAGGGAAAGCCCTTCGGGGTGGGGGTACAGATAAATAGCCGGTAAAGAAAGTGGCGGGGGCCCTCCCATAGGGTTATCTCCCCCTATGGGGCTGGATTCCCCGACCAATTTTTCCGGGTTTTTTTGAATTTACCATCAAGCTTTTTTCAGGGGAGTCATTCTTTTATTCCTGAACATAAAAATAGTCCACACGTATGAGCTCCTCATCTCTTTCAGCACCTACAGCTTCTCTGTTTGTAGGGCTAGTATCATCAATAGGTTGTTGATCTATTCCCATGATGTAGTCTCCAACATCAAGAGATTCTGTGATATTTACTGTATGACCATACTCTTGGCTTCCGTCTGCAGATTCTGTATTTAACCTTCCTGTAACGTAGTTCTCACGATCCATTTCGCTCAAATAATTTGCATTTATTTGCAAAGTTTGCTCAGGACCTACATATGAGCCATAACCAATTTCTTTCCCTGTCAGAGCACTAATTAATTCCGCACCGGCTGCAACACTTAGCAAATTTTGGTTTTCTCCCGAAAATAAACCTAGCTTTATCGCAACACTGTTTGCACGTTCTAAAGAAATCTCGTTTCCCGCTATCGCACTAGCAATTCTTGTATAGGCGGTTAAAACACACCCAACATTACTGATGAGCTCCTCTGACCCACCAAGAGTAGAGTTAGCAGATGCACTAGACATCAAAAGCCCAGTGTTGACTGGCATAAGTTTAAATCCCGTAGGATCCACATACTTCACCGGATTATTCGACACATAACTATAATGATTCAACGACTCAATAATGCTGAAGTTCTGCCGCGGTTTGCCATCACTCCCCATAGGACTGGCCAACATCGCCCCTGCCGGATCACTCGATATCCACCTGCTGGTCCGCGGATCCATATACCGCGCACCGTAATAGTAGAGGTTGGTTTCTTCATCGAACTCTTTTCCAGTGAACCGGAACGGAAGTTCTACGGCGTTGTCACGGGTGCGTTCAATCCATAGCTCTCCATAGGGCCCTGGCCGGTGCCTTCGGCACCTGCTCGGGCATGCAGCCGGGTGTGTATTCTATGTGCTCGTATTCTTCCCCCTCATAATCGGTGACCAGCTGGGCACTGCCCAGATGATCGGAATGATAATAATAGGTGTTGTACTGTTCATAGACGGTATCATAATCAAAGGAGTCTTCCATTTTCAACCGGGTGGCAATGCGGGTTTCTCCCAGATATATGTGCAGGCTTAAGCGCAGGTCAGAGACGTCTATGTCGGTTGTGGCGCTGAACATGGAGTCGAAGTAGAGGGTTTCTTCGAAGGTTCCGCTTTTTTTGTGGGTTCTCTCTCCATCGGCATTGTAACGGAATTCGGTTAAGGCTTCGGGAGATTCAACGGCCATGAGGCGGTTTTCTTCGTTCCAGCGGTAGGTCCGCTGATACACGTCGTCTTTATCGGCTTCTTCGCTTCGATCCAGACCCCAGCCGTAGCCTGTGGCGTTTACTCCGTCTTCCAGTTCCTGTACCCCGTATGCACTGCCGGTTTCGATGTTTCCGTGGCCTCCTTCTCGTTCCATGATGAGGTTTCCATTCGCATCGTACTGATAATAGCTATTCCCGATGATTTCTGCCTGGTTGGGGGCATTTTCATAGTAAGAGTAATCGAGGCTGTAGTTGAGCTGCGCTCCGATTGCCTGGCTTTGGGAGGGGTTTACACTGGAGTTGCTGATTTTGGAGATGATGTTACCCAGAGTATCGTAGCTGAATTGCTGGCGGTAGGTGCCGGTGTACTCTGTGTATCCGTGGGGCTTGGATGTATAGTTACCTTCGGCTGAGGTGAGCTGATATAGTCCATCGTACCCATAGTTTTGGGTGGTGCTGTAGCGTCCTGCCTCGTTGGTCATTTGGGTGACGTTGCCCACAGAGTCAAAGCTGTAGTTCATGTCCTGGTATTTTTCCAGTCCTTTGACGGTATGTACGCTTTCCAGCCAGCGGCGTTCGGGGTCGTAGCTGTATTCGGTTTCCACACCGTTTCCGTATTTGATGTAGACTCGCTGACCGTATTCATCGTAGCCGATGTCCTGTACATACTCGGTAACCAGGCTGTTGCGTTCTCCGGTAACTGAGGTTACTTGACCTCCTTCATCATACCCGTAGCGGACAATTTCTCCGGTGGGGTAGATGATTTCCTGCATCCGTCCCAGGTAGTCGGAGGTATAGGAGAAGGAGACGGTTTTTTCTTCCGCATTGAGGGCCATGCGGTTGAGGGTTTGGGTTTTGCCGGTTTGTTCGCCCAGCAGACCGTAGCTGAAGCTGACTGTACCTGATTGGTCGGTTCTGCTTAGCAGCCTGCCAGCTGTGTTGTCTGTTGAACCCGGCTGACCGTAGGTGAGACTTACGTCTTGGCTGAAGGGGTAGTCGATTTCCACCATTCTGTTGAAGCCGTCGTAGGTGTATTTGATTACCCTTCCCTGTTGGCGGAGTACTGAGGTGGTTTTTTGGACCATGTTGCCTGCGCCGTCGTATTGGAATTCCTGGCGGCCTGATTCGGGGGATGCTAAAGCACGTATCAGGAAGTTGTTTAAGACCACAGATCTCCACACGATGGTCACGTATGGCGAAAGGTGATCTGTACGTAACATTGAATGAATGAAAGAACCACAGATCTTTATTATTGATTAGATTTATTGAGGTGCGAGGTTTCGCACCTTTGTTTTTGGTTCCTCTATATTCTCTACTGCGGTCATCTGACCTATTTCAAAGATCAGTGGTTATTCAAGATTCCCATAAGTTTCCATTCGAGGCAGACCCGGGTGGTTGGTATACAGTGCCGGGATGACCCGGAGTCACGTGAAGTGAACGGCGGGCAGGTTAACAATCGTCTTATGGGAGTAAATAAAACTTGTGAGAATAATACTTTCTCTACTCACTAATCTCCAATAAAAAAAGTACTATTTTATATTTATCGGATGTTTTTTTAAAAAACAGTGTTTCTAAAACCGACTGCCTTTGATAATCCCTTAAAATGGTAATCTTATATACATTTCTTAGAGAATAATCGTAAACATTCTTTTCGAATGAAACATTACTTATGGTTACGCTATTTGGTAATTTGTCTTTGTAAATTATTTCCTCAATTTTATCAACAGCTAGCTGAGCATTGTTTAAAAACGCTCCCTCCCTTTTAAAATGATCAGAGAAGACTAATTTGACGTCGTTATGCTCAAATAGAGAGCCAAACGCAGAGGAGGAGATCGGTTTCGAATTAACGGTCTCCAAATAGTTAGCCAATAGTGTTTCTTTAACTATGCTATTCACCGTGTCAATATCCTCATTACAACCAAACAATAAACACGAGCTTGCTATCAATATGTTAACGATGATGAAGTGGCTCAAAAATTTACCTAATATCCACATTATTTTGTCTCATTTTCAATAGTTTGATTTTGAGCAATATTATCAAAAATAATAAGCTGACCTCGCTCCGAAGTAATATCCTCGTAATGATCTTCCCATGCAGCTTGAACACTAAAACCATAATTATCTATATTTTCTTCTGCTACCTTTGCCTTCCACAAAGCCTCATATTCTACCATAACGGCTGATGTAAAATCATTACAGTCATTGGAAAATATAGAATATAGATCCTTAGCTTTTTCGTTATCTCAACTGGGCAGAATCGATTCCGGAATCGTTTGTGTCGTCGTCCATACGTTCAGGGATGCCGAAGGAGAAGAATGCATCCGCATCATCTCTGCCAGGCCGGCGACAAAACGGGAAGAAATGCAGTATTATAGTGGTGGGTGATATGAAGAAAGAATACGACTTTTCACAGGCAGTTCGCGGCAAGTTTTATCGACGAGATTCTCAAGCTAAAATTGTCGTCCATCTCAACAAGAATCCCAAACATCCTCGGTTTGAGGTCTATGAGGATGATGGCGGGTTCTTCCACTTTCGTCTGCAGGACGACAGGCATACGGTTTTTTCCAGCCAATCCTTCGAATCCAAGGAATCCTGCCTCAAAGCCCTTACTGAACTTAAACAGAATTCCATCATTGCGCCGACGGTGTTTGCATCCTGAGCCTGGTCTGTTCTGGATCGGTTTTCCTACGATAGCTGGCAAATTTCCTTGCATAATGATCAAGTTAAGCTGCAAGCGACCATAAGGGAGCTTGTCAGCTTGAACTTACTATTATGCACTTAAAAAATATCTGAGAACTAAACAAAAGCCTGAGGGAGTATGGGACTCCGCCCTCCTGACGTCATCCCGCGATCGAATTCTTAGGCGGGATGGGGTTACCTTACTAAGAGTTTGTCACTTATAAGCGCAAAAACGAATGATACTCCAAGTGATACAAAATATATTGGGAAAAACTCAAAGTCAAATACACTGGTAATAATGAAAGCGAGTCCCCCTATTTGTGATAAAGATATGAGGAAACCGAAAATAATTTCATAGATTTTTTTTGCCGAAGGAACTCTTTTTCTATCTTTTCTTATATAGCTTAACACTTTGCCTTGGATCCATAGAAAAGGATATACTATCAAGGATAGATATCCCATTGCCGTTAGTGACCCAACAATTTGCATTTCTGAATTTTTTTGCTCTGGTTCATTCAGTAATCCAATCACTAAGATTGCAATAATCAGCAGAAAAGCTTGAGAAAACAAAATCACTTTATACTTATTATTGATTAAATATTCGAAGTATCGATTCATTTTCCGTCTCCATCAATAAGTTCAATCACTACTGTATACCCAGTATAAGCTCCGCCACCGACAGCAAGATCTATTGATAAATCTGTATCCGAGGGATTCTTTAAATCTTGAGATGCCCCGAGGATAACATGGACTTCTGCGGTGCTTACGGGACCTTGAAAATCTTGAATAACACCATCAATTGTTGTGACTCCCATCGCATCTGAAGCTGCAGTGCTGAAAACACCGGCTATCAACCCTGCAACATCGGGAAGATCAATATCAGCTTCGACTCCAACACCGACCTGACCAGTGATTGCAACACCTATATTTCCTTCAGTGTCCCATAATGCAGCTATTTCTACGCCTCCCCCAACTACAACAGTCGCTCCTGCACCTACTATGGGTACCATTGTTGCTTGAGGGCCACTTCCAGAATCACTCTCAGCTACTGCATCCAACCCCAGCGGATCAACAAAGTTCACCGGATCATTCCCCACATACGCATACCAGTTTACGCCGTCTCGCACCGGATCCTCGCTCACAAACCGCCCGTTCTCTGCATCATACCAACAGACCTCAGCCTGGATGTCCCCAACATCCGTGAATATCAGTGCTTTTCCGTGGTTTCATCTTTTGTGTTTCATCTTTTGTGTTTCATCATTTGTGTATCAACCTTTTAGATTAAAAGCGGCAACATTCCCTTTGCGGCAAAAAAAAGGCCGTCTGATCTGGGGATCAGACGGCCTGATTGTTCGCTCAGCGTTTATCCTGTTGGAATGGTTCGCCGATTGCTTTGGGAGCCTGGGAGGACTTGGAAAAGATGACCAGTGCCACCAGGGTTGCGAAGTACGGGAAGCTTTTGAGAAGCACCAGAGGGAATACCGCCAGCTCAGGAATTACCTGGCTTACGTTAGCCATTGTGGTGGCGAAGCCGAAGAAGAAGGTGGAGCCCAGAATCCCCAAGGGTTTCCATTGACCGAATATGAGGGAGGCCAGAGAGAGGAAGCCCAGCCCTGCTACAGTTCCGGTGAACTGACCGGAGTATGTAACGATCATTATTCCTCCGCCCAGACCGGCGAAGGCGCCGGAGAATCCCACTCCCAGATACCGGGTCAGGCGAACATTAATCCCCGCTGCATCGGCTGCATGTGGATGGTCCCCGCAGGCCCGCAGGCGCAGACCCGGCGGTGTGTAGTAGAGCACGTAGTAGGCTCCGGCCAGAATGGCGAGAACCAGCCAGGTTGTGGCGTAGCTGTTGGTGAAGAACAGGGGTCCGATGAGGGGTATCCTGCTAAGTACGGGTATGTCGAAACGGGAGAGGTTGTTGATAATCTGAATGTTACCGCTTCCCAGCATGTTCCGGGCAAAGAATACGGTAACAGCCGCTGCGATCATGTTTATTGCCGTACCGGAGATGATCTGGTTCGCGTTGAGAGATACCGATGCGAAGGCATGGAGCATGGAGAATGCAGCTCCGGCGATCATGGCGGCAACCAGGCCGATCCAGATGGCGCTTCCCCCCATGCTGGATTCCAGAACCCGGATGGTGAACGCGCTGGCGAAGGAACCGATGATCATGAGCCCTTCAAGACCGATGTTGACTACCCCTGAGCGTTCGCTGAACAGTCCGCCCAGGGCGGTGATGAGCAGAGGAATTGTGTATGCGATGGCGTAGGGAAATATCTGAATGATGATGTCCATTTATTCCTCCTTCCCTTTCCGGCGGAATGAGTTGAGCATCCTGTCGAATAGAATGCTGGTCGCCGAACCGTAGATGATCACACCGATAATAATGTCGCCGATTTCCGGGGGTACGGCGGTCATAGACTGCATGAAGCCTTTTCCGTTCTGCAGCAGACCGAAGAAGATGGCAGAGAGCAGCGCTCCCACGGCGGTGTTAGCTCCCAGAAGGGCTACGGCGATACCGTCGAATCCCTGGGTGGGAAGCTTCCCGATTTCCATGTGGCTTGAGTATCCGGCGTAGTAGGTGAAGCCTGCAAGCCCGGCCAGGGCTCCGGCAATCACCATGGAGAGAACGATGTTCCGGTTCACGTTCATGCCCGCGTACTCGGAGGCGAAGCGGTTGTATCCGGCGGCTTTCAGCTGATACCCCAGCACGGTTTTGTTGATAATTACCCCGATGATGATCACGATGATGATGGCAATAAACAGCCCCAGGTTCAAAAATGATCTGTCGGTAAGGCTGGTGAGCCACTCGGTTTGAAGGCTGGCCTGAAAGGGCAGTTTGGCCGACTGGGTTTCCTGTTCGGCGGTGAACCCGCCCTGGATGGTGTAATAGGTCACCCAGAGGGCAATGAAGTTCATCATAATGGTGGCCACAACTTCATGCACATTGAACTTTGCCTTCAGCAGTCCGGGAACGAAGCCCCAGAGAGCACCTCCCAGCATGGACGCAGTGAACATGATCGGCAGAAGCAGGGGCTTGGGCAGATCCAGGGTCAAACCCAGCATGGTGGCCATGAGGCCGCCGATGAGCATCTGACCTGACGCACCGATGTTGAACAGTCCGGTACGGAAAGCGAAGGCCACCGAGAGACCGGTGAGCATGAGGGTGGTGCCGTTTGCCAGAGTGTTGGCAAAGCGTTTGGTATTCATCAGTCCGCCCCGGAAGAGAGACCAGTATGCGGAGATGGGATTGCTTCCTGTTATTAATATGAGAATCGCACCGATTATCAGACCGAAGGCTATGGCCATCAATGCGATTTTCAGCTGATGGGGAATGCGAAATTTCACATCAGGCTCCTTTTTCAATGCCGGCCATCATAAGGCCGACTTCGTTTTCATCGGTTTCACTGGTGATCACCTCGCCTACTTTCTGACCGTGGTTGATTACCACGATGCGGTCGGCCAGGTCCAATATTTCGTCCAGTTCAAGGCTCACAAGCAGAACCGCCTTACCGCTGTCCCGCTGTTCCACGAGCCGTTTATGAATGTACTCGATTGATCCCACATCAAGACCCCGGGTGGGCTGCACTGCAATAAGCAGGTTGGGATCGTGACTGATTTCCCGACCCACAATTGCTTTCTGCTGGTTACCGCCGGAGAGCGCCCGGGCTTTGGCAATGGCACCTTCACCGGAACGCACATCGAATTCCTGAATCAGCTTGTCGGCGTGCTTCCGGATTTCATCAAACTGAAGAAACCCGTGACGTGAATAGGGCTCCTGCTCGTGGATCTCCAGGATCATGTTTTCCTGAATTGAGTAGTCAAGGACCAGTCCGCGTTTCTGCCGGTCTTCAGGGATATGCGCCAGCCCGGCTTCGAACCTTCCTTTAATGGATTTATGGGTGATATCCACACCGTCGAGATCGATGGTTCCCGATTTTACCGGCCGCAGACCTGTAAGGGCTTCAACCAGCTCGGTCTGACCGTTGCCGTCCACCCCTGCAATGCCCAGGATTTCACCGTTATATAAATCGAAGCTGAACTTTTTCACCGCATCGTCGCCCCGGTTGCCTTCCACCACCAGATCTTTCACAGAGAGGGTGAGTTCTCCCCGCTTCTGCTCTTCCTTGTCCACGTGGAACGAGACTTCCCGGCCGACCATCATTCTGGCCATTTCTGCTTCGCTGGTTTCACCCACACCCACGGTTCCGATCACCTTTCCCCGCCGGATAACCGTGCAGCGGTCCGCCACTTCCTTGATCTCCTTGAGTTTATGGGTGATGAGTATAATGGATTTGCCTTCATTCAGGAGATTCCGCATAATCTTCATGAGATCCCGGATCTCCTGGGGGGTGAGAACTGCAGTGGGTTCGTCAAAAATCAGCACTTCCGCATCCCGGTAGAGCATCTTCAGAATTTCCACCCGCTGCTGCATTCCCACAGATATATCTTCAATTTTCGCATGAGGATCGACATTCAATCCGTAATGCTTGGAAAGTTTTGCAATCTTTTCCGCAGCCCCTTTCCGGTCGATTACCCCGCCGTTCATGGGCTCCATACCCAGAATAATATTCTCTGTCACGGTAAAGTTATGCACCAGCTTGAAGTGCTGATGAACCATACCAATACCGAGATTATTCGCCTGAGTCGGGTTGCGGATATCAACTTCCTTGCCCCGGACCATAATTCTGCCCTTGTCAGGCTGATACAGACCGAAGAGAATGCTCATCAGAGTGGATTTACCCGCACCGTTTTCACCAAGCAGTGCGTGCACTTCCCCCTGCTCCAGGGTCAGTGATATATCGTCATTTGCAACTATTCCCGGAAATTCCTTCCGGATATTCTGCATTTCAATTATTGTACTCATTGCCGTCCTCGAATCATCATCCTGCATCCTCCGCAGAAATTACGAAGAAAAGCGGAGAAAAAAAAACAGGGGCATGCGCCCCCGCTTTTTTGAACCAGTGATTACTTGATGAGATTACCCTGCTCAGCACTTACGACAATGCTGCCGTCCATAACCTGAGCGAAAACTTCATCAACCTGTGCCTGTACATCAGCATCCAGATTGGGGTTTTCTGCGGGGATACCTACACCGTTATTGGTGGAATCAAGAGTAAGAATCTGACCGCCGGGGAACTCACCGTTCAGGTGTGCTTCGATCATGTCGTAGGCAGCCTGATCAATTTTCTTCACTGCAGAAGTGAGAATAATTGAGTTGTCACCCTCATAGATTCCGTCGGCATACTGGTCTACGTCAACACCCACAACCCATACATCTTCGCCAGAGCGTGCACGGCTCTTGGCTTCGTTGATGGCGCCAACGCCCACACCGCCTGCTGCACAGAAGATAGCATCAACACCCTTTTCGTACATCTGAGCGGCGATCTGCTGACCTGCTGCAACATTGTCGAAAGATCCCTGGTACAGAACGTTTTCTGCATTCAGAGTGATGTTTGTGCCCAGGTTTTCATTTGCATAGGTTACACCCTGCTGGAAACCCCAGTTGAACTTCTGTACCGGGGGAATTTCCATTCCGCCGATGAAGCCTGCTTCGCCTTCTTCAAGCTGCAGCGCTGTGGCAACCCCTGCCATAAAACCGGCTTCATGTTCTGCGAAGAAAATGGAAACGGTGTTGTCGGCAACTTCAACATTGAAATCTCCGGGGTGGGGACTTCCGTCGATAAGCACGAAACGTGCATCGGGGTATTCGCTCTGAGCCTGATAGATCGCAGTCTCAAACTTGAAACCGGGAGTTACGATAAACTTGTAACCGGCATCGTAAAGATTGCTGATTTCAAGAATGTAGTCCGCTTCAGTGGTTCCCACGGGCTTGAGATACTTGATATCAAGATCAAAATCTTCCGCCGCCATCTGGATACCTTCCCAGGTTCCCTGGTTGAAGGACTTATCGTCAATGGTACCGGCGTCTGTAACCATACCAACCTTCGTCTGTGCTCCTTCCTGAGATCCTTCGGCGAAAACCGCCATGCTCAGGAGGAGAACCATAAGTAAAAGTGCAATTTTTTTCACTTTTCCTCTCCTTTTTTTAAGGTTACTAATGCTAATAGTAGAGCATGATTTCCAAAGGGTCAAAACTTTGTTGTTCAATTTCCTGAAAATCCTGTTCTCCGCTGCATCTTTTTGTTCATTTCATTACCAGTGAACCACCCGGCCGTTATCCTCAAGCCTGCGATTGATGTATTCCTGATCAAGACTCAGTTCCCCCGCCAGTTCCACCAGGGTCTGTTCCCCGATGAGGTTCTGTTCAACAAAGAGGTAGATAAGCGCCCGTTCTGCAATATTGGGCACCAGCAGGGCCCTGCGGTTGGCGATGCCCGACTCGCTCTGGGGGTCGTATTTTTCATTGAAATGGCTGGCAAGTCCCGAGTTGGCAATATCCTCTTTCAGCAGGCTCAGTTCGCCTTTCAGGGGTTCCAGATTTCCCCGGGCCGCCTCCAGCCCCAGGGGTTTGAGGATAAGAAATGTATACTCTTTTCCCGGGAGATAATGGTGTTCCTCGCAGCGGGTGCAGTAATTGGGTTCCCGGGGATCGTCTTTCACGTTGTCGCCACCGACGATTATGAGGGGATCAAAATACAGCGCCGGGCATTCCTGACCGTCCACCCGGTAGTAGCGGTAGGTAAAAAACGAATCGGCCATGCAGTCGGCATGCTCGCAGTATGCGGTGAGAGGGAACACATCCGTGGCGGTATCCAGAAGAAGACGGGCGCTGGAGTTGAAAATATCTTTCCTGAAATTCAGAATGAGTGTGGGAAATACAAACACCAGACCCCGCTCGATGCTGGCCTTTTTGGTTACATAGGCGATCCGCTCGTCGTAAAAGCTGGCCTCATCCAGAATCCAGGTGCCCGCCTCGGGATTATCCATGAGAACCTTCTCCAGACCGAAGGAATCGGAGATCCGGGCGATATTCTCCCCCAGCCTCTCGAATCCGCCCCGGTAGGCCAGAGCATCCTCGGGATAGTCGCTGAAACGCTGAAGATCCAGGATGGAGCGGATGAAAAACACATTCCGCCGGTCCGCGCCCTGGGTGACGGTGCTTTTGGCAAACTCTTTCGATTTGTTCAGGGCAACCCGGGCATCACGCCAGATCCGTGCGGAGTACTCGGTCTTCCCCGATCCCATGGGACCGATCACCAGAATTCGCCGGGAAGGTTTCGTGAAATCGAAATGATTTATGGCATGGTGTATTTGCACATTCGGAAGTCCCAGACTCTTGAAAAACTCGCTGGCATCCGAAGAATGGCTGCTTGTTAGCATCACGTTAAGAAACCCCTGTAATTGCCGTTCAATCTACACAGTTTTATGCGGTTCTGTAAACATGAATATCCCAGAAATCCATATCACTGCGGAACCCGTGAAGAGTTTCAAGAATTTCGCCCCCGGACTCCCGGATTTCCCCGGCCAGTTCCCCGGGCTGAAAGCAGTGCAGCGTAAAGGTATTGTGAAGATCATCAGCGTCGGATGTTTCAGCCTGGAAATACCAGTCCACCTGAATTGTGTCCTCCTCCAGCATGCGGCTCTGTTCGAACACCTCAAACCTGTTTCCCCGGGAATCACTGCACTCCCCCATGGTCACCGGGGTGTTGAGAGAATCCTCATAGCCCCGGGAAGTCAGGACTGCGCACACTGCCAGACCGCCTGTACCCATGTGCCGGGAAATAGAATCATACACGTTCCTGCGATCCTCCCGGCTGAGAATGTGACTGAGACTGTTGGCCATGAGAAGAATGAGATCGTAGTGTTCGCCCAGGCGGAAGTCTCTCATATCAGTCTGATACAAGGCGGCATCGGGAACCAGACTCCGGGCCAGCTCAAGCATCCGGGGCGAGATATCCAGACCGCTGAGTCGGGTGCTGGATCCACGGTAGGCCAGCCCTTTGAGAATCCGGGCCTCACCGCAGGCCAACTCAAGTATCCGGGGATTCCGGGAGGGGAATCTGCTGGAAATTAACCGGG
The DNA here is from genome assembly GCF_000507245.1 of Salinispira pacifica. Taxonomy (GTDB): domain Bacteria; phylum Spirochaetota; class Spirochaetia; order DSM-27196; family Salinispiraceae; genus Salinispira; species Salinispira pacifica. The sequence goes on from NC_023035.1 coordinate 2,086,846, forward strand.
AAAGCCAGGTTATATCAACTTCATAGCGTTCAAACAGGGAACGGTACAGCTGTGCCTGCTCATAAATAAAAGCGGATTTGATATCAGGTTGATTATCGCCGTCAGCGTTCATTAGGAGCTTCTTTCGGCGGGAGATTCTTTCATTGAAGGCTGCTCTGCGGCGTCTGTACTATGGGGGTCTGCTCCGTGGGATTTTGTGAGGGGAAACTGCGTGGCGGGATCCTCCAGCCGAATAATCCCGAAAGCTGGTTCCTCATAGGGATGGGTTCGGCGCAGGGCCTGAACAGCCCGGGCCGCATGCTTCTCTTCGCAGATCATCTCCACTCTGAACTCCCTCACCCTGCGCAGGGAAAAGCGCCTGCCGATTGCCGGTTGCGCCCCCTCACCGGGAAGAAACTGGCCCCGGCCGGCGGTCTCCCAGCAGGCCATGCTGTACTCCCCCTGCCGGCCGGCTCCAGCGGCGAACATGGCTTCCTTCACCGCTTCTTTCCATGGTTTGGGCACGAAGAAATAGATCAGCAGCATGGCTCAGTCCAGACTCTTCACTGAATCCCGGAAAAAGCTGAACAGCAGACGCTGACTGTCCATCTGATCCTCAAGGCCGGCTGTTTCCCGGGCACTGTGCATGGCAAGCATGGGAATCCCGATATCCACAGTTGGAATATCCGAAAGGCTCATGGAGATAGTTCCGATGGTGGATCCGGAAGGAACATCCGCCCGGTTCACCATTTCCTGGAGGGGAAGCTTCTCCCGGTTCATCAGGTCGATGAATCTGGATGCCACCAGGGCGTCGGTACCGTATTTGTAGGCTGCGCTGCGCTTCAATGCGACACCCCGGTTCAGCTCCGGTCGGAACATGGGATCGTGCTTATCGGCATAATTGGGGTGCAGGGCATGGGCGGCGTCCACGGATATCTGGAAGCTGTTCTGCCGGGCGATGATCCGCTCTTCCTCTGAAAGTCCGGCTGCCAGCAGATAACGGGTGAACAGCGATTCAAACATCCGTCCGGCGGCACCGCTGCGGGTTCTGCTGCCGATCTCTTCCGAATTGTAGAGGCAGAGAACCGCATCCCGGGACTGTGCGGAAGGATCCAGTTCTATAAAGGCCGAAAGGGCGGCGTGACTTGCCGCAAGGTTATCGATCCGGCCGGATGTAAACAGCGAGTCCCCCCCTTCCGAAATAAAGTAATGTCCCTGTTCTGCGGGAACGAGGAAGGTTTCCACATCCAGAATGGCGTCTTTTTCCAGACTGTGTTCCTGAGCCAGAAGATCCTTCACATCCTCAGAGGGTGAAGAGCTGTTCTGAAGAATCAGGGCCCGCAATTCAGTCTGGGGATTATAGCTTAAGGATTTATTGATCTCCCGGTTCATATGGATGGCAACGTTGGGAATAATGGCGGCGCTCTGTTCCAGAACAAAATTCCGGGCTTCAAGCCCGTGTTTCCCCTGAAACACATAGCGTCCCGCCAGCTTCAGATCCCGGTCCAGCCAGGTGGCGTAGACGGGGCCGCCGTACACCTCAATGCCTGCGGTAAGACGGCCTGAGTTTGACTGAAACGCGCTTCCCTTGAGCTTGAGCAAAGGGCTGTCCAGATGGGTGCCCGCCACCGATACGCCCTGCCAGGGCGTAAAACTTCCGGTTGAGAAGGCCATGACGGCGGACCCGTCCCGAACCACATAGTATTTCCTGCCCTTTTCCAGTTTCCAGGGTTCGCCTTCCTCCAGACGAACGGCACCGGCCTCTTCCAGCAAGAGGGCGCTGTATTCCGCCGCATGAAAAGCGGTGGGGCTTGAATCGATGTAGGTGGAAAGTGCGCTGCTCAGCTTCCGCAGCTCATCGGTGGTGTAGCGTGGTGTATAATCAGACATATTGAAAACTCCTTCGTGTGCATTCGTGTCGGTTCGCATAGTATTGGGCCGATTCGGGAGCAGTCCGCGGCCTCTGCGGGCTGACCCCGGTCGGCCCCGGGCAGGCCCCGGCTGACCCCGGGCTGGCCCGGCTGACCCCGGGCTGGCCAGGCAACTTCAAATCAGCACAATACTGAAAATCTGCAGATCAATACAGGGAATACGAGTAGAGTCCCGCATTCAGCTGGCCGTTTTTCAGATTCAGTTTGGTGTCGGGTCTCAGACCCACATGCTTCAGGGCATCTCTGTTTGCAGAGAATATGTGCACCTTGTATCCCTTCCAGTGTCTCTTCATGCTGTCGCCCAGCCGGGAATAAAAATCCCTGGCATCATCCACCTGCAGGCGCATATCGTAGGGCGGATTCAGGATCATCATCCTCGTGGCGGCTGTGGCTGAGGGTTCCCCTGGCTCTCTGTTTTGGGACCCGGCGTTCTTTTCAGCCTGTTCCCGGCTCCCGGGAAGATCCAGACTCTCGTGCAGGCTGTGAAAATCCGACTGATAAAACTCGATATATTCTTCAACGCCGGCTCTGGATGCGTTTCGCCTGGCTATCTGTATAGCCCGGGGGTCCAGGTCCGATGCAATAATCCGCCAAGGTGATGAGCTCCCCCCGGATGTGTTTGGACCGCTTTGGGTCTGGGCAGATGAACCTCCACCCCGGTTTTCAGCCGCAGAAGATGAAGATACCGAGGGCGAGGGACGCTTCCGGGATGCGGAAATGAGTTGTTCGCCCACATCCGGCCAGCGGTAACACATGAAGTCCCGTCCGGCTGCCGCTTTTTTCTTTACAAGGATGGCTCCGGATGCTTTTTTGTGCCCGGGTTTGGGGCGCCCGGATTCCGGATCGGTTGAAGTCGGGTCGGCTGGTTTCGGATCTGGCTGTTTCAGATCTGGCTGTTTCGGATCTGTCAGTTCCGGATCCGGACGGGCGGCTCCGGTACGGTTTTCACCTGCCTTGCCCTGGACAGCATGGGGCGGGATGCCCAGGTCTTTCAGATAGCGGGCGGCTTCAATGCTGAAGGTGCCGCTGCCGCACATGGGATCGACCAGGATTCCCGGTCCCTTGCGGGGATAAAATCCGGAGAGTCTCAGGATGCCCCAGGCCAGAGCCTCGTTCAGGGGGGCTCCGGTATGATCTTTTCTGTAGCCCCGCTGACTCAGGGGCGTGCCGGCTGCATCCCGCAGCAGGAGAGCGTCGTTTTTCTGAAAGAGAACGGTAAAGCTGATATCCGGATTGTTCCGGTCCACCGACGGGCGCCGGCCTTCCGGGGTGCGCAGGCTGTCAACGATTATATCTTTGGTTTTCAGGGTGATATATCGCAGGGAGGCGGGTGCCTTCCCACCGCTTTCCAGGGCTTGTATGGCAAAATTCTGGCTGATCTTCAGATACTTTTTCCAGCTGATTTTTTTCAGCCCGGCATAGAGTCTGCCCTCGCTGTCATGGGGAAGCCGGGATATCACATGAAACACCCGCAGGGCGGAACGCAGCTGGTTCAGAGCGTTCAGCAGCATCTGTGTATCACCCTGGAAACTCACCGCCTGCCGGCCGGGAGATATCTGATCCGCTCCCAGCTCTTTCAATTCAGCGGTGAGCAATTCTTCCATGCCCGGCAGGCAGCTTGCAGAAAATTTCAATTACACACCTCTGCTTTGCAGGAGATAGATAAAATATCCTGCGTAGCTGATGAGAAACAGAACTCCGCTCCAGCGCTCCAGCTTCCGCCGCCACAGCAGAACAAGAAACAGCAGCAGACTGATAAGAATCATCGCCAGGATGTCCACGGTGAACCCGGCGGCATAGATGCTTAAAGGAGTCACCAGAGAAGTGGCACCCAGCACCATGAGACTGTTGAATATATTGCTGCCCACGATGTTCCCCACGGAAATATCCATCTGCTTTTTACTTGCGGCGATCACGCTGGTTACCAGTTCCGGCAGGCTAGTTCCGAATGCCACAATGGTTATTCCGATAAAACGGTCACTTGCTCCAAAGAGGTTCCGTGCCATCCAGGAGGCTCCGTCAATGAGAAAATCCGAGCCGAAGCCTAATGCGGCGATCCCCCCTGCTATCTCCAGAAGCATGATGGGCACCGGACGGTTTACGTCCTCTTCGGATATCTCATCCATCTCCACCAGTTCGGATACTTCATCCTCATGCTGCCTGCTGTACATGTAGAGAAAGAGAACATATGCAACCAGAGCCGCGATCATCAGAAGCCCTTCTATCCGGAAAATCCGTCCTTCCCCGGGAGCCAGGGTTTCCCAGAACATGGGAAGTGCGGCGGCGAACAGAATGAGATAACTGAAAAACATGAGGGGAATATCTCTGAAGACGATCCCCTGGCCCACAGGTATGGTCACGATTATTGAAGAGATCCCCAGGATCAGGGCGATATTGATGATATTGCTGCCCACCACATTTCCCAGGCTGATCTCCGTATATCCTTGGAGGGCGGAGAAGAGGCTGACAAACAGTTCCGGGGCACTGGTTCCGAACGCCACCACCGTGAGTCCCACAACGATGGGTGCAACCTTGAAATGGAGGGCCATTCCTCCTGCACCCTTCACCAGATAGTTCCCGCCGAAATACAGCAGCACAAGCCCGGCGAGAACGGCCCCACTGTTGAGTAGTATATCTATTGCCATATGGATTTACTCCGGCCGCTGAAGCAGTTCGAAAATCTGGGAACGGTTCAGCATCCGTTCCTCGATTATCTCGTGGCGCTTAATATCAACCGGTTCTTCAATGCCTTCCGTCTGGCAGTAGTTCAGCGCATCGAAGACTGACGTGAAGGTGTCGATGCTGATCAGTTCACCCATCTTCTTGTAGGTGAGTACGTATTTCACAGAGCTGTTTGATCCCATAGCTGTATTATACTCATTCAGGCGGATTTGTCATCCTGTTATGTTTGTCATCCTGTTACTTCTGATATCGGCGGATGGGCCTTCAGCCCGGAGCAGCAGTGCCGTCAGTTTTTTCTGATGTGATATCGAAGTAGACACCGTGGCGCAATATTGCCAGCATCGCATCCAGGTCCTGGAGAAAGCCGGACCTGAAGGCCAGCAGGTCGGTAAGAATTTCGTGGGCGACATCTTTCTGGGGGGTGTCTTTCTGTGGGATATCTTCCTGTGGGACAGATTGCTGGAGGGCGGCTTTACTGGAGGCAGAGGGATGCTGATCCGGGACAAAATCATGCTGTCCGGAAAGGCGTTGTTTAACATCAGTCAGGATCATTGCTGTGATCCGCCGGATCTGCTCCCGGTTTATGTTGAGTGTGTTTTGGGTGATATTATCAAACATAAGCTGCCGGATTTTTGCTGCTTTCACGGCGTGTTCCCGTGCAAATTCCGCCGCCATGTCCTGATTCCCCGGGTCATCGATCGTCATGAGAAGTCGGAAGGCTGCCGGTTCCTGGATGAACAGATCCAGGTAGACTTCGCCCAGCCAACGCAGACGCTGGAGAAAATCCGCAGGTCTGGTTGAAAGCTTCCGGTGGCAAACAGAGAGCAGAGTGACTGTGGAGTGTTTGATCAGATAAAGATAGAGACCCTTTTTGCTTCCGAACATGTTGAAGAGGGTGCCTTTGGACAGCCCGGAGTTATGCATAATTCTGTTGGTGGAGGTGTTGGTGAAACCGTGTTGTAGAAACTCCTGGATGGCGATTGTGAGAAGCTGGAGGAGTTTCTTTCTGCCCAGCGCAGAGGTGTAGCGGGGGATCTCAAGACCGTGAAGAAATTCGGGTGAGAGATTCATAAGAGCATATTACCGTAATGTGACCAGGTGGTCAAACTATCCGGGGGTGCTTTTTTTTGATATGCTCGATCTGGCCGGCCACCTCCACATTTCGCAAAGCTTCAGATCTCATTCCTCCCTCCCCCCCCACACACCCCTGCCCCACCATCCCGGGTCAGCATCCCGGGTCAGCGATATTCACAACGCCCAGGCTATGATATAACTGGCCTCACTATGGCATTGATTAGTCTGAAAAACATACATGTACGTTACTCCGACGAAGCCCTTTTTGAGGATGTAACCCTGCATATTCAGCCGGGAGATAAAATCGGGTTGCTGGGCAGAAACGGCAGCGGGAAAACAACCCTTCTGAAACTGATCGCCGGCGATATCCAGCCGGACCGGGGCTCTGTTTCCGTTCAAAAGGAAGTGAGGATCGCCCGGCTCATGCAGGATGCGGTGGGTGATTTCCAGGGCAGCACCCGGGAATTCTGTTTTTCCCCCCGCGGAAAGGCCCTCCTCCCCTCCAACGGCGCCTTGGGTAAAGAACTGTCCGGAAGCAAAGCTCATCAGAAAGAGCATCCGAAAGAGCATCAGTATGAAGAGTTTTCCCTGGAGCTGGACAAGAATTTCACCCGCCTCTCGGTGGATCCTGACGCGGAATACTCTCTGTTGTCCGGCGGGGAGAAGCGCCGGGTGCACCTGGCAATGGCCCTGGCCTGCCTTCCGGATGTATTGCTTCTGGATGAACCCACCAACCACCTTGATATCTCCACAATCCAATGGCTGGAGCGGCATCTTTCCATGAGCAATATCTCGCTGGTGATGGTGACCCATGACCGCCGCTTTGCCGCAAATGTGACAAACCGTATCAGCGAACTGGATCGGGGAGAGCTTTACAGCTTTGACTGCGGCTACGATGAGTTTTTGCGCCGCAGGGCAAGCCTTGCAGCCGCCCAGGACAGGGCCCGGGAGGCCTTCGACAAGAAGCTGGCGGATGAGGAGGCATGGCTGCGCAAAGGCATCAAGGCCCGTCGCACCCGCAACGAAGGCAGGGTAAAGGCACTGCAGGCCATGCGTGAAGAACATCGCAAACGCAGGAATAAAACCGGCCAGGTGCGGTTCGGCCTTGAAGAAGCCCGGCGCTCAGGGGATCTGGTTGCAGAGATGGAAGAAGTACAATTCAGCTATCCTTCCCGGCAAAATGATCCCGGCGATCAGAACAACAGTGAAACGGCTCCGATCATATCCTCATTTACCGCATCCATGTTACGGGGGGATCGAATCGGCATCGTGGGGGAAAACGGCGCCGGCAAAACCACCCTGGCCCGGCTCATAACCGGCGATCTGCAACCCGATTCAGGGAAAATACGCCTGGGCGAAGGTCTGGCGATTCTGTACTTCGACCAGTTAAGGAACCAGCTTGAGCCCTCAAAAACCATCCGGGAAAATATCGCCGGAGACGACGATGCCGTGGTGATTAATGGAAAGTCCAGGCATATCAACGCATATCTGAATGACTTCCTTTTCGATCCGGGGGATGCCAACAAGCCGGTGCACATCCTCTCAGGGGGTGAAAAAAACCGGCTCCTGTTTGCCAAATTGTTTCTTCAGCCCGCCAATGTTCTGGTCCTGGATGAGCCCACCAACGACCTGGACATGGAAACCCTGGAACTGCTGGAGGATCTGCTGGCGGATTTCAACGGCACGGTGATTATCATCAGTCATGACCGGGAGTTCCTGGACAACTGTGTGAGCGATCTGCTGATATTCACGGCTCCGGGTACCATAGAAAGTTTTGTGGGAAGCTACAGCGAGTGGGAACAGCGGCAGAAATCCGCAGAGAATGGCACACGGGAAAATGGAACCCAATCAGCCGGCAAAGCCAAAACCTCCGGCGAATCGGGCAGGAAACCCAAGACCCCAAGCAAAAAACTGAGCTACCGGGAAAAGCAGGAACTGGAATCGCTGCCTGAAACCATATCGGCCATGGAAACCCGAATTGCCGAAATTGAACAATCCCTTGCCGACCCTCTGCTGTATCAGGGTGATGAAGCCGGGGAGAAAACCCGCATCTTAAGCACGGAGCTTCAGGAATTGAATATCACTCTGGAAAATGCATATGAACGATGGGATGTTCTGGAGCAGAAACAGGGCTGACAAACCGCCGCCGGCAGTCGATTGCCGCAGGTTTGCCCCGCGGCGGCGCAATCTGCCGCCGCCGGCCTTCGACTGCCGCCCGGTACACCCCTACATTATGGGGGAAAAGATACGCAGAATGCTGTTTCGCAGCTTGATGAACGGAGACTGGCTGGTAAGGCTGGCATGGGTCACTTCTTCGCAGAATGCCAGGTCCCTGCGGAACTGGTCCACCAGCTGTCGGGACAGATCTTCGTCATAGATCACTGCGTTGGCTTCAAAATTGATATGGAAGCTGCGCATATCCATATTGCAGCTGCCTACGCTGCATATTTTTGAGTCAGCAACCACGGTTTTGCTGTGGAGAAATCCCCTGCGGTAGAGATACAGCTTCACCCCCGCATCAACCAGTCCGGGAAAGTATGTGTGGGCGGCCCAGAAGGGAGGGTGCTTGTCGGGAATACCGGTCATCATGAGATGGACGTTCACTCCGCTCAGGGCGGCAGACTGGAGGGCATGGAGAATGCCCTGGCTAGGGATGAAATAGGGGCTCTGTATCCAGATATCAGTATTTGCATTGGTGATCATCAGAAAGAACAATTGCTCAATGGATGACCAGCGGGAATCCGGACCGCTGAATGCTATCTGAACCGGGGTCTGGCGTTCGCCGGGGTGAAAGGCCGGAAAGAGTTTGCCGTCCAGAACCTGCTCGTTCCCGCTGGACGCCCAGTCGATGAGAAACAGCGCCTGAAGCATCATCACCGAATCCCCGGTAATCCGCAGCGCGGTATCCCGCCATTGTTCGAATTTGCTGCCCCCGTCAATATATTCTTTCCCCACATTGATGCCGCCGGTATAGGCTTTCCGGCCGTCGATCACCACCACCTTCCGGTGGTTCCGGTAATTGATTTTCAGGCGGGCGGGAGCCAGGTTGAGGTCCAGAAAATAGGAAAAGCGGATGCCCGCCTCTTTCAGCTCCCGGCGGTAGGCGTAGGATATTTTGCCGAATGAACCCAGGCCGTCGAATATCAGCTTCACATCCACACCGTTTCGGGCCCGTTCAATGAGAATTTCCTTCAGCTCCTCACCCAGCTCATCGGAACGCCAGATGTAAAACTCCATGTGTATGGTTTCCCTGGCCCTCTTCAGATCGTGGAACATGGAGGCAAAGGCATCTTTCCCGTTGTGAAAAAACCGGATGCGGTTGTTCAGTGTGATAATAGAGTTGTTTCCCGAAAGGAGCATGCGCATGAGTTTGGTCATGTCGCTGTAGGACTCGGATTCGTGGGTCTCGATGAGCCGGGAAATAAAATCCTGCTGGCGCTGGAGCACCGGCTGCAAAAAGGACCCGAAAATATCTTCGGGTTTCTGCTGAACGATTTTCCGCTTCTTCCAGTTGATTCCCAGCAGGACGTAAAAAAGCACCCCGATCCATTTGAACAGGAAGATCACAAGAAGCCATGCAATGGTGGTTTCACTGCTTTTGGTATCATCCAGGATGATAACCATGGATGTGAACAGGGTCACTCCAAGGCTGATAAGGGAAAGCAGTTGAAAGGGATCGCTTATACTCATATGTGTATGGATAGTACAACCATATGGATTCAAACACAATAATTGCGTTATCGCCGCAACAGGATATAATGGGCATCAGGAAACACATTATGAAAACACAATCCTACACCCATGCCTTCTCCGCCCTGGATCTTGGGTTCACCTCCATCCCCAACCGGATTCTCATGGGATCCATGCATACCGGCCTGGAAGAGAAGCCCGGCGGCTTCTCCAGACTTGCGGAATATTACCGGGAACGGGCGGAGGGCGGCGCCGGGATGATCGTCACCGGCGGCATCGCTCCGGACATACGGGGCTGGACCAAACCTTTCGCCGCCCGGATGAGCAGCTTCATTCATGTGCTGAAGCACAGGAAGATTACCCGGACGGTGCACCGCTACCCCACGAAAATCTGCATGCAGATTCTTCACACCGGCCGATACGGCTACCATCCCTTCACCGTATCGGCGGAAAAGCGCAAAGCGCCCATCAACCCGTTCACCCCACGAGCCATGACCCCAGCCATGATCCGCAGGAGCATCCGTCATTTCGCCCGGGCAGCCTCCCTTGCACAGCGGGCAGGCTATGACGGAGTGGAGATCATGGGGTCCGAAGGCTATCTGATCAATCAGTTTCTTTCTGCACGGACCAATCAGCGGGAAGATAAATGGGGGGGCAGCCTTGAAAACCGGATGCGGCTGGCCCTGGAAATTGTGAAGGCCGTCCGGGAAAAGGTGGGAAGGAAATTCATCATCATATTCCGTATATCCCTGCTGGAACTGGTTGAGAAGGGCAATCAGTTTGATGAGAGCCTGATACTGGCCGGAAAGCTTGCGGATGCCGGAGTGAACATTCTCAACACCGGCATCGGGTGGCATGAATCCCGGGTTCCCACCATCGGGGGAATGGTCCCCAGGGGCGTATTCACCAGGGTTACCGCAGAGCTGAAAGACCGCTTGGAAATACCTGTGGTGGCAACCAACAGAATCAACCGCATGGCGGACGCCGAATCCATTCTGGCATCCGGGGAAGCGGATATGGTTTCCATGGCCCGCCCCTTCCTCGCCGATCCGGAGATAGTACAAAAGGCCCGGGAAAACCGGGAAGAAACCACCAATATCTGCATCGCCTGCAACCAGGCCTGTCTGGACCATGTGTTCCTGAACCGCAGCGCAAGCTGCCTGGTGAACCCCCGGGCGGGCCAAGAAACCCGCATTCCCCGGCCGGAAGACAACAGGGCGAAACATCCTCTGCGGATCGGGGTGGCCGGGGCCGGTCCGGCAGGCCTCTCCTTTGCCATTCATGCAGCAGCCCGGGGTCACCGGGTGGAACTGTTCGAAAAGGAACAAGATATCGGCGGCCACTTCACCCTGGCGGCCAGAATTCCCGGCAAGTCGGAGTTTCTCTCAAGCATTGCGTACTACCGGAACATGCTGGAGGTTCACAGGGTGACCGTGCATCTGTCCCGTCCCTTCACCCCCGGGGACGCAGCCCGGTTTGACAAAGTGGCGGTGTGTACCGGAATCAAACCCCGGAAGCCGGATATTCCCGGTGCGGACCTTCCCCATGTTCTGGGGTACCGGGAAGCTCTCAGCGGAGATTTCACCCCTTCGGGGAGAGTCGCCATAATTGGGGCCGGGGGCATCGCAGTGGACACGGCAAACTATCTTCTCCAGCCCAATTTCCGGGGAGTCTCCATGACCGATGAGGAGTTTTTTACCCATTGGGGAATTGATCCCCTGTCATCGGTTCCCGGCGGTCTGACCATGAACCCTGCCGCTCCGGAATCCGGTCCGCTCCGGGGCCGTATCACCATGATGCGCCGCTCCAATGCAAAGCCCGGTGCGGGACTTGGAAAAACCACCGGCTGGATCCACCGTCTGGAGCTGAAAAAGGGAGAGGTTGAGTTTATCCCGTCTGTGCAGTACCGCAGCATTGACCCCCGGGGCGTCAGTATTACCGACGGGGAAGGACGGGAGCGGAGAATAGAGGCGGAAACAGTGATCGTGTGCGCAGGACAGGTTCCTGATAACGGCCTTTCACGGGAGCTGGATTCCGCAGGCATTTCCCACCTCCTTATCGGCGGGGCCAGGGAAGCCGATGAGGTGGATGCCAAGCGCGCCATAGATGAGGCGGTTCGCCATGCGGCCCGGATCTGACGCCCCTGCCCGGCCCAACAGCCTTACCAGGGAAACCCTGAACTCCGAAAGCATTGCCAGGATTGCCGCACAGATCAAAGAGACCTGGCCGGAATTTCCCGCATCCCGGTTCCGGCTGGAAGCAAACCGGGGATTGGAATCCCTGAATTTCATGGATCGCGCCCAGCAGATCAGAGACTGCTTGATCCGCCGGCTGCCCGGGAATTTCCGGGAAGCCGCAGCAATTTTATCTTCATCTGTGGGTCCCCCTGCAATGGAGGACGCAATTCAGGGAGTGGAAGGGTTTTACATCCTGCCCATGAGCATGTACATCTCCCGCATGGGACTGAACGATCCCGACGCCGCTCTGCCCGCCCTCTACGAAATGACCCGGCGGTTCACAGCAGAGTTCGATATCCGGCCCTTTCTCATACGGCATGAACAACAGACCCTGGGCTTTCTCATGCATATTACCGACGATGCCAGTCCCTTCGCCCGAAGGCTGGCCAGCGAGGGAACCCGCCCCCGCCTTCCCCTGGCTCCCCGCCTCCGCAGGTATATTGATGATCCCTCACCCCTGATCCCCATCCTGGAGAGGCTCCACGACGATCCCAATGAGATGGTGCGCCGGTCGGTGGCCAACAACGTAAATGATATCAGCAAAGATAACCCCCGGATGGCACTGGAGCTCATGCAGGCCTGGACATCCCGGGCTTCCGCCGGTGGTGAGGCCCGGGACGAAAGGACCGATTCAACCGAAAAAGGAAGTGCTTCCCGTCCGCCATGGGTGGTGCGCCACGGCGTCCGCAGCCTCGTAAAGTCGGCGAATCCACAGGCGCTGGAGCTGTTGGGCTATTCGGGTGCCCGGCTCCGGGTTGCAGGCTTCACCCTGGCGCCGGAGGAAGTGGAGCTGGGGGATGCCCTGGAGATGAACATCCGCATCGAGTCCGCCGCGCACTATGATCAAAAACTCTTAATCCAGTATATCCATCGTCATCCCAATGCCAGGGGAGGATACGGCGAACGAAGTTTCTTCCTGAAGCGGACAAATCTGGAAGCTCAAACCGTGCTGAATGTCCGGAAACTTCACCGGTTCCGGGCTTCTGTCAACAGACGCTACTATCCGGGACAGCACAGCATGATTATCCGGGTGAACGGCCGCCGCCTTGGGGAAGCACCCTTCCGGTTCAAGTCCGCTTCAAGTGAGTGAGGCCCTTACTGCTTCCAGTGCAAATGGGGATATGTTGAAAGAAACAGAAGCCTGTAGCTTCGGTAATTGGTGATAATGGTGGCTATGGCTGAAGATGCGATGATTCCGAAAAATATGAGAATCTGATATCCGGCAGCCTCCAGGGGACTCGCACCGGCCACCATCATCCCCGCCATTGCCCCGGGAATGTGAACTATCCCCAGGGTCTTCAGGGAATCGATCCGGGGAACCAGAGCGGTCTTCATGCTCATCTGCATGGGTATGCGCATGGCACTGCGGAAATCCATACCGTCCAGCATCAATGCCTCCACCATCTCCTGCTGGGAGGAAAAATCGCTGAGCGTCCGGCTGAACAGCAGGGCAATGCTTCGGCTTGCATTCCCCACAAGCATCCCGAAGATGGGGATGGCTATATTGGCCTGGTTCTCCAGACCTCCGCTGAGCAGAAATACCCCGATAATGCTCACCGTACTCATGCTCATTGCAAGAAGACTGGTGACAAACGCCCCGGGAATTTCCCGGCCCCGTTCCCAGGACACCCTGGCGCCCATGAGTATCATCACCAGAATAATCAGCAGTTTCAGAGACCAGTGTCCGGCGAAAATCGGCAGCAGAAGCAATGCGATAAACAGCAGCTGGACCACCGCCCGCAGGGAAACCTTCACCAGTTCCCCGTGAAGCTCCAGCTTCATCCCCATGGATATGATCACCGGGACAAGCAATATGAGATAGGCGATGATCCACTGGTCCCACTGCATGCCTGAGTTTTCGATGAACGCCAAAAAAGATTCCCACATTGCCGGCCTCCTCGCTGCGCCGTCAGAACTTCGTTGCCCCCAATATTCCCGGAATCCGAACAGAACCCCGGTAACCCGTCCAAACTCCCCGGCCCAGTCAGATCCTGAATTCATGCTTGTAAGCCTGGAGCATAATCAATATTATCAGAGACATGATTACAATGAACACACACTATAAGAAACTTCAGTCCTCATATCTGTTCTCAAAGATCGGGAAAAAGGTGGGAGACTTTCAGGCTGCCAACCCGGATCAGCGGGTGATAAAACTGGGAATCGGCGATGTGACCCACGCCCTGAGCGAAAGCATTCTCAGCGCTTTTCACAAGGGAGTGGACGACCAGGGAAGTGATGAAAGCTTTCACGGCTACGGTCCCGAGCAGGGCTACGCCTTCCTCCGGGATAAGATTGCCGAATATGATTACCGGCGCAACGGTTGTGATATTTCCCCGGATGAAATTTTTGTCTCAGACGGTGCCAAATGCGACACCGGAAACATCCAGGAGCTGTTCTCCCAGGATATCAGCATCGGAGTCCCCGACCCAGTATATCCTGTGTATGTTGATACCAATGTGATGGCCGGGCGCACCGGCGAGTTTGTCGACGGCCGATACGAAGGGCTGCACTACCTGGAAGGCAACGAGTCCAACGGCTTCGTCCCCTCACCCCCGGATCAGCATATCGATCTGATATATCTCTGCTTCCCCAATAATCCGACCGGAACAGTTGCAACCAGGGAACAGCTGGCAGAGTGGGTGGCGTATGCCCGCCGTGAGAAGAGCCTGATCCTGTTCGATGCGGCATATGTTGAATTTATCCGGGATGAGAGCATCCCCAAATCCATCTACGAAATTCCCGGAGCCCGGGAGGTTGCCGTGGAGTTCAGAAGCTACTCCAAGACCGCCGGCTTCACCGGAACCCGCTGTGCGTACACGGTGATTCCCTCGGAGTGTATGGTGTATGACGAAGACGGTTCTCCCCATTCCCTGAAGGATCTGTGGCTGCGCAGACAAAGCACCAAATTCAACGGGGTAAGCTATCCGGTGCAGAAGGCTGCCGAAGCCATCTATACCGAAAAAGGCCGGCAGGAAGTGAGGGCCTTGAGTGATTATTATCTTGAAAATGCCAAGCTGATCAGAAATAAAATGACCGGACTGGGTTTCACCGTATACGGCGGGGAGAACAGCCCCTATGTATGGGTGAAGGCCGGAGAATCCAGCTGGGAGCTGTTTGATGAACTGCTGGAAAAAGCTGCGGTTGTCACCACCCCCGGGGCGGGATTCGGCAGCTGCGGCGAAGGATTCATCCGGATTTCCAGCTTCAATCACCGGGATCAGGTAGAGGAAGCCCTGGAGAGAATCGCCGACGCCTTCGCATCCCGCTGATCCGGAACCCGGGGGGGGGCCGGGGAGTTAATCCCCGGCCCGGCGTTTCAGCTCCGGCTCAAGATACGTCTTCACCCGCTGCAGGGCCTGTTCCATGGCAGGCATGAATTTCAGCGCCGCTTCCATATCTTCTTCCTCACAGGCTTTTTCCACTTTTTCAGCCGCATTTCCCAGTTCTTTCATGCTGAGATTCCTGCTGCTTCCCTTTATTCCGTGACTGAGAATCTGGGCATCCCTGAAATTATCATTCTCCAGATACTCATGGATCTGAACGGTCTGCTGTGTGCTTCGCTCCAGAAACTGTCTGAGAATTCTGACAACCGCTTCCTCGTTGTTCATGAAGGTTTTCACCGCCGCAGCAAAATCTATCAGATTCCGCTCTTCATCCGTGCTGTTCCATCGGGCAGAAGCACTCTCTACCCCGGCGGACTCGGGAACCGGCTCCGGATCAGGCTTCGGCGTCGGATCAGGCTCCTGAACCGGTTCCCGGGCCGATTTCGCTTCCGCTTCCGCTTCCGGTTCGGGATCAGGCTTGGCCTGAGTTTTCCTTCCCTGCCAGCGATTCATAATACTCACAAGGTCGTCTCTGCTGAAGGGTTTTGACATGTAGTCATCCATGCCCGCCTTCAGGCATTTTTCTTTCTCTCCCATCAGGGCATTGGCAGTGACGGCAATAATGGGTTCATCGGCTCCCTTGTTCCGCAGTTCTGATGCGGCGCTATAGCCGTCCATTTCCGGCATCTGCAGATCCATAAAGATCAGGTCATACTTTCCCGGGGCGTATGCTTCAACGATTTCCCGGCCGTTGTTTGCCACAACCACCTGGTGCCCCAGCTTATCCAGAATGGTTTTAAACAGCTGCTGGTTCACAAAGTGGTCTTCCGCCAGGAGGATGCTCAGGGCTTCGCCCCCCAGCTCCTCAAGCCCAACGGGCTCTTCATCTTCCACTTCCGACAGATCCAGGCTGGTATCCAGGGCGAGGTTCAGCTGTTCGCTCAGCTGTTTGGTCTTCAGAGGTTTGGTCAGATATCCGTCGAACCAGTTGAGAAGTTTCATTTTGGCATCCGCCTGCATGGTTCCCGGAGGGCGGATGAGAAAGAGTCTGCTGCTGTTGATTGCCTTGTCGGAGTTCACTTCACTTGCGAACTGCCAGCCGTCCATGTCTTCCAGCTGCAGGTCAACCAGCACCACAGGCTCTCGTCCGCTCTCCATGGGTGTGCGGCGTAAATGCTCAAGCCCTTCTCTGCCCGAGCTGCAATGGGAAACCCCTGCGGCATGGGGACGAAGCAGACCGCTTAAGAACTCCGCGGAGGGTCGGTATCTATCCACCACCAGCACCTCCCGGTCTTCAAGGATGCTCAAGTCCCGGGTGATCTCCCCCAGGGTCCGGGAACTGACGGAGGGAACCTTCAGGGTGAACCAGAATGTGGTTCCCCTGTCCTCGTCGCTGGTGAAGCCGATCTTCCCGCCCATGAGCTGCACCAGATTTTTGCTGATGGAAAGTCCCAGGCCGGTCCCCCCGTACTTCCGGGTGGTTGTGGCGTCCACCTGCTGGAACGAGGAGAACAGGACGCTCTGCTTTTCCCGGGGTATTCCGATTCCCGTGTCCCGCACCTCTGTGCGGAACCGGATATATTCATCATCCTGCTCTATCAGCTTGAGATGAAGGCTCACATGGCCTTCATGGGTGAACTTCATGGCATTGCTGAGAAGGTTCACCAGAATCTGGCGCATCCGGGTGGGGTCGCCGCCCACCATTTCCGGCATCCGCGGATCAATATCCAGCAGGATTCCCAGCCCCCGTTTGTACAGCTCCAGACTGAGCATGTCCAGAACCGAGCCATAAAGGTCCACTATATTGTAATGGATGTTTTCTATATGAAGTTTGCCGGCCTCGATTTTTGAAAAATCCAGAATGTCATTGATGAGCCCCAGGAGGGCTTCGGCTGAGAAACGGATTTGAGCGGCGTATTCTGACTGCTCCTGGTCCAGACTGGTGTCCAGAAGCAGTTCTGACATTCCTCTGACTGTGTGAATGGGGGTGCGGATTTCATGACTCATGTTGGCCAGAAACAGGCTCTTGGACCTGGTTGCTTCCTCGGCGGCCTGTTTGTCACGTTCAAGGGTTTCCGTTTCCCGGATCTGCTGATCTGCGGCGATAAACGATGCATGCACTGCGCCGTTTTCAAGACGGGAGGCCGAGAGAAACCACCACTTATCCGCCACCTTGCCGGGTATGGATATTCTGCAGGGGATCACTCCCGTGCTCCCGGGGGTATCCAGCAGCCGTTTCAGTTCCTGCTGATACTGCATATCATTCCGGGGGACCACGATATCCGGGAGATGCTTCCCCTCAAGATCCTCCAGCCCTTCGGCGTACAGGGCGGCAAAGCTCTGATTCCACTGCATCACCCTGGCGCTGCCGGACAGAAGAAGCTGGGGTACCGGTGAGGAGAACACGTAATCTCGCAATGAAGGCCTCCGTGAGCTGCAGTATGCTTAAAAATTCAGCTGAAATACTTCAAGGGCTTTCTTGAACACCATATCCGGCTGTATGGGCTTAACCAGATAACTTTTCACCCCCATCTGCAGGGCCTGAATGACGGTTTCCCTCTTATTCACCGCAGAAAGAACAATAATGGGAAGCTGTATTTCACGATTCTTCAAGGCGGTGAGAACAGAAAAGCCGTCCATCCGGGGCATGAGCAGATCAAGAAATACCATATCGAATTGTTTCACATCAGGGGAATTGATAAATTCCTCACCGTCGGAGAAGGTCTGAACATCCAGTTCAGTTTTTGAAAACGCCATGCGGATAAGTTCCTGGATTACCGGATCATCATCGACCACCGCCATTTTCAGCCCCGAAGCAATGGCGTCGAAATTCACTTGAGTGTCATTCTGTTCGCTCTGGAAGCGGAGGTTGATCCCGTTTGATCCTTCTTCAGCTCCCCTGCCCACCCGCAGAAAATCGTCGTGGACGTTTCCGTCCCTGTCCTTATAGCCTCCGGCCCTGTCTCCCAAAAGGGCATCCATGGCATCGGGCATGGATGAAAACACTTCCACTTCCGATATATCCGAACGTGAAGAGACAAATTCCTTCACCAGATCATTATTGGTAAGAATCTTGAAATTGCGAAGCTTCAAATCAGTGGCGGAAATAATGCCGTCGATCAGGGAGCGGAGCTTTAGGGAGTCCCCCTCGCTTATCTCGATTCCCGACATCATCAATAACACCCTGGGGACCTGAATAGAATACAACCGGATCAGCTCATCCAGGCGGTAGCGGAGCATCTCGATTTTTTCGCTGTTCAGGCCCCGGGCAACCTCAATGAACAGAATTTCCTCGTTGTAGTTTGCGTCGATGATGCAGGGAGTGTTATCCAGTTCAATCTGTACTCCCAGAAGTTCGCTCAGCGCCTTGGCCAGGCTGTCGATTTTTATGGGTTTGGTGATGAATTTTTTAATTCCGAACTTGCTGAGTTCAAGGATCACTTCCCGGGAGATCTTTGCCGATGCAAACAGAACAGGAGTATTCCGGGAGTTGGGATCACCGGCCTTTTTGGTCAGAAATTCCACGGCGCTCATTCTGCTGAGGTAGTAATCCATGATAATCAGATCCGGCTCATAACTTCTCAGTTTCGTATACCCTTCCAGACCATTTGCGGCCTGATCGGTATCGAATCCGAATTCCTCAAGTTTCCTGTTCAGAAACTCCCGGATCATCCGGGAATCGTCAATAATCAGAATTTTCTTCAAACCCTTCTCCTGGAAGTGCCGGACTGGAGCGGAAACCCCGCAGAGGCGTAATATCTCATATAACTATAGAAGTGAAAGGTCTCCATTTCAAGTCCGTTTTTTCAACCTGCATAGTTTTCGGTGTAAGGTGATTTAGTCTGTTACGGTACCCGCTTCAGCCGCCGGGCTGGTCCGCAGTTTTATGGAGTAAAATTCTCAACAGTGTAGACAGCGCTTTTCCAAACATTTTAGTATGACAGCAGTCCGGCTGCCCCCGGGTCAGGAACTATACATATCCGGCCCACAGAAGCAGCAGCGGACAAACCGACCCCATGCCCCGGAGGAATCAGAATGATCGACAACAGAAGCGGCCTCACAATCGGAGACAGCAGCATCATACCCCGCAGGCTGCAATCAGCTTCCGTATCTGCAGATGATATTTCCCGGACACTTGAGCCCATGATTCTTTCGGCTTCCGGCTGGCGGAAAGTTTTTGCAGCTTCCGGGGATGAGGAAGATCAGACAGAAGATATTTCAGAATCCGATATGGTGCTTGCAGGGCTGATCGGCCTGAGCCTGGGGGAGTATCTTCTGGATAAGGCCGGCAAAAGCGGCAAGGGTACCACAGTGGTTGTGGGCTGCGATTCCAGGCCAACAGGCCCCCTTCTGGCCGACGCCCTGATGCGGGTATGCAGCTCCCTGGGCATCAAAATACGATATCTGTTTATATCCGCGGCTCCTGAAGTTATGTCATATGCACGGGTCACTCCCCAGGTTGACGCCTTCGCATACATATCAGCCTCCCACAATCCCATAGGGCATAACGGCTTCAAATTCGGACTGAAAAGCGGAGGAGTATTACCCGCCGCTGACGTTGAAGACCTGATTCACCGCTTCCGGGAGCACTGTAAAGCCGAAAAAAGCATTTCCCGGATACAGGATATGCTTGCATCATTTCCCGAAGAACGCATGAATACATTCTTCCGTGAAAGCGCAGATTGGAAAAACCAGGCCCTTGAAGCATATGCGGACTTCAGCACCCGGGTTATCTGCGACAGCTCCGATGAGAACAGGATATCCCTGCGAATGGAGGAGATGAAAGCGGCGTTCAGCAAGGCGGATATTGCCGTTCTCGGCGAACTGAACGGAAGCGCCAGAACCCTCTCCATCGACAAGGCGTTCTTTGAAAATCTTGGGGTGAAGATGCGTCTTATTAATCATATTCCCCGGCAGATTACCCACCGGATTGTTCCCGAGGGGCGAAGTCTGAATCTCTGCAAAGAGGAGCTGGAAAAAGCCCACAGCAGCGATCCGGCATTTATCCTGGGCTACGTTCCCGACAACGACGGCGACCGGGGCAATATTGTGTATATGGCCGATGACGGCCGGGCCAGGATTCTGGAGGCTCAGCAGGTGTTCGCCCTGGTGGCTCTGGCCGAGTCCGCCTGGCTTGAATACAGCGGTCAGCTTGCAGATACCGGTGCCCGGGCAGCCATTGCGGTAAACGGCCCCACTTCCATGCGCATTGACGAAATCGCTTCGGTGTTCGGTCTTGAATGTGTCAGGGCCGAAGTTGGCGAGGCCAATGTGGTGGGGCTTGCATCCCGGCTCAGAGAGGACGGCTACATTGTACGTCTCATGGGAGAAGGCTCAAACGGGGGGAATATTACCCATCCGGCGGCGGTACGGGATCCTCTCAACAGCATCGGTTCGATTATCAAGCTTCTTTCTCTCCGTGGGGACGGCGACTCGGCGGGGTTGTTCGAACTGTGGTGCAAACGAAGAGGTATTGAATACAAAGCGGATTTTTCCCTGGAGGACGTTCTCTCTTCCCTTCCTGAATATGTGACCACCAGTGCATATGAGGACCGGGCTTTGATGAAAATTACCGGAACCGACCATGTACGGCTGAAGGCTGCCTATGAGGATATTTTCCTCACGGACTGGGAAAAGCGGAAAGACCGGCTGAAAGACAGCTGGGGAATCCATTCCTGGGAAGAGATCAACACCGAAGGCAGCCGGGAGACGACCGGTTTCGGGCCATCGTTCCGCAGCGGAAAACACAAGGGAGGCCTGAAAATTCTTTTCCGGGATTCCTCCGGCGCCCCCTCAGCCTGCATGTGGATGCGGGGATCCGGTACCGAGCCGGTGTACAGAGTACTTGTGGATGTGAAAGGTCCCCGGCACGTTCTTGAGCAGGAGTTGCTCGAGTGGCACAGAGATATGATCCGCAGGGCGGATTCCTTGTAAGCTCGGCCCGCCCACTCCCGGGTGAAGAATACCGGCTTTTTAGGTATTTTTTTATAGATATTTATTAGTCTATTGTAGCCAAAGTCTGAAAACTCCCCTACACTGTAACCGTACCCACTGAGGGCTGCCCATTGGGAGGTCCGAGGTGATCATGCCAGTACGGCATAAACCACAAATTGTAAGGTCTAAAGTAAGGGAGACTGCACGATGAGATACCACTACACCTGCCTGCCCGGCTCACACTCGAGCGGCTCAGTGCCCCGCGGCTCCGGGCCTCCAGCCTCACGGCTGCACGGTTCAGAATTGCCCGCTTCCATATTCCCGGTATATCTGCATCTCCTGAACAGGGAGGACATATGGCAGATCAGAATCGCAGCGAATCCGGCGGGGGTAGAATCCGAACCTGGATAGATCAGGTTGTTCGGCAGGACGAAATTGATCCCTACCTGGAACAGGGCAAACCGTTTATCAATGAAGAACGCATCTGGAGGGAAATCGCCTCGGGAAGCAATCCCACCCCGGAACGGGTGCGGGATATTCTGAAGAAAAGTCTTGAAATACAAAGTCTCAGCCCCGAGGAAACCGCCGTCCTGCTGAATGTGAAGGACCGGCAACTTCTCCGGGAGATGGCCGACACCGCAGCCCGGGTGAAACAGAAAGTATACGACTCGCGAATTGTCACTTTCGCCCCTCTTTATCTGTCAAATCACTGCGTGAACTCATGTCTCTATTGCGGTTTCCGTCAGGACAACGGCGGCATGAAACGGAGCAGACTCTCCATGGAGGAGATCCGGCGGGAGACCGAAGCTCTTGCTGGGAAATTCGGCCATAAACGGCTGATTGTGGTGTACGGCGAACATCCCGACTCGGATATCGATTTTATGGAAAAGAGCATCAACCAGATTTATCAGGTACGGGCGAAAACCCGCAAGGGGCACGGGAGCATACGCAGGGTGAACGTGAATGCAGCACCCATGAGTGTGGAAAAACTCCGACGGCTGAAGAACGTGGGTGTGGGGACCTATCAGGTATTTCAGGAAAGCTATCATCCCGGAACCTACTCACAGGCTCATCCGCCGGGAACATTAAAAGGCAATTATCTGTGGCGGCTTTTCAGCATGCACCGGGCCATGGACGCAGGCATTGACGATGTGGGAATCGGCGCATTGTTCGGACTGTATGACTGGCGTTTCGAGGTGATGGGTCTGGTGCATCATGCACGGGATCTTGAACGGCGCTACAACGGCATCGGCCCCCATACCATCAGTTTTCCCCGGCTTGAGCAGGCGGACAATGCTCCATTCCTGAACGACATGAAATACCGGGTTTCCGATGAGGATTTCCTCAAAATCATCACCATTCTGCGGCTGGCAGTACCCTATACGGGGTTGATTATCACCGCCAGAGAGCCTGCTCATATCCGGGATAAAGCGGTAAAACTTGGAGTTACCCAGATGGATGCCTCGACCCGTATCGGGCTGGGTGCCTACAGCAGGGAGACCGACGGTCAGGAGATTTCCAGTCAGCAGTTTATGCTGGGTGATACCCGCAGCCTTGAGGAGCTTATCGGCGACCTTGCGGATATGGGATGCATTACCAGCTTCTGCACCGCCGGCTACCGGATCGGCCGTACCGGAGAGCGGATCATGAAACTGCTCAGGGAATGTCATGAGGGGGATTTCTGCAGAATGAACGCCGTCATTACGTTCCGGGAATGGCTTGATGACTTCGCATCCCCGGAAATCAAGGTCAGGGGAGAAGCTCTGATAGCCAGGGAACTGGCAGGAATCAACCGGGATCTGCCCAAATATCAGGGGAAATTCCGTCCCATGTATGATAGCACCTGCCGGGGCAAAAGAGATTTATACCTATGAGCTGCTCGATGCTTTCCCGGAAGGAAATTCTCGAAATTCTCTCTATCAGCCGTCCCGATGAGATGCAGGATCTGTCCAGGCGGGCGGGTCTGTGTCTGGAAGAACAGCTGGGCAGCCGGGTGTATTACCGGGGGCTGATCGAATACTCAAACATATGCTCCCGGGACTGTCTTTACTGCGGTATACGCCGTTCCGCCGGGGATATTCAACGCTACACCCTGGCTGAGGAAGAGATACTCAATGCGGCGGATTTCGCAGCCGGGAAGGGGTACGGATCTCTGACGCTTCAAAGCGGTGAATCGGCTTCAGAAGCTGCGGTCGATTTTGCGGCGAGCATTATCCGAAAAATTAAAAAGAGAACCGCAAGCAGCCTGCTTCCCCGGGGGCTGGGTATTACCCTCTGCATCGGCGAACAGACCGAGGCCTCTTACCGGCGGCTGTTCGAGGCCGGCGCACACCGCTATCTGCTGAGAATCGAGAGCAGCAACCCGGCCATGTACCGCAGAATCCATCCCCGGGGAGACAGTCTGCAGGGGAGAATCGACTGCCTGCGAAATCTGAAAAAGATTGGATTTCAGACCGGAACCGGGGTTATGATCGGTCTTCCCGGACAAAGCATTGAGGATCTTGCGGATGATGTAGAATTCTTTTACCGGGAGAATGTGGATATGATCGGTATGGGCCCCTTTATTCCCCATTCGGGTACCCCTCTGGGCGCTTTTGGAAACTATCCCGCGGCTGAAACCCGGCTGGAGCTGAGTCTGAAAATGATAGCAGCCGTCCGTCTGGCCATTCCCGATGTGAATATTGCATCCACAACCGCCCTTCAAGCCCTCCACCCCATGGGAAGAGAGATGGGTCTGAATTTCGGGGCAAACGTACTTATGCCCGTAATCACCCCCGGTGAAGTGAGGAAACAGTATCAGCTTTATGACGGTAAACCCTGCCTGGATGACAGTCCCGAGGACTGTGCAAACTGTCTTATCAGCCGGGTGGGAAGCACGGGGAGAAGCATAGCTTTCAACAGCTGGGGAGACCCCCTGCATTTTTTTGCAGACAGACATACACACACAGGAGATGAACATGAAGGAGCATGGGATGCAGAACGAGAAACAGTTTGAACAGCTCAGGTACGGCTTTGTGGGAATTATTGTCTCCCGGCAGGAAGCAGGAGGCAGGATACAGGAAGTTATTTCCCGTCATTCTGATATTCTTCTGGGACGGCTGGGTCTGCCCCATCTGGATGATGACCGAGTCTCCGTCATCACCCTGATCATCCGCTCTGACACCGACCGGCTTGGAAGCCTCACCGGACAGCTGGGGAAAATCCCCGGCGTCACCGTCAAGTCGGGACTTGCACGGACTCCCGAGGCAGCTGCCGAGAGCACCCCCCGGAGAAACGAGATGCTCAGTAATTCCCATCCATTCCCTGCGGAGAGCGAAACCGCCGCAGCCTCCCTCACCTACCGCTTCTCGCCATATTCCATGCCCAGGGAACTGATTGAAGCCGGACTCGAGGTAAAACTGGCTGCGGCCCTGTGCAACGCAAGGCTCGGCTACCTGTCTCAGAACCAGCTGGACACAATCCAGAGCCGAATATCCCGTATCCGCAGTATGGAAAACGGGGAATTGAACAGCCTGTTCCCTCTGGATCCCTACCAGGGGGGAGCGGGGACCTCGTTCCATATGAATCTCAATGAAGCCATAGCCCTGGACAACGGACTGGACCCGTACCAGGTTGTTAATCTACATCAGTCAACCAACGATGTTCTGCCCACCGCATTGAAGCTGATGCTTATGCGCAATTTCATGAAGCTGGAAACCAACCTGGGGGATTTTCAGATGCTTCTTCAGGAAAAAGAGGAAGCGTACAGCGAGGTACTCATGACCGGACGAACCCAGCTCCGGGACGCTCAGGCGGTTAGTCTTGGGGGATTGTTTGCTTCCTGGGCTCAGGCTGTTGCAAGAGACCGCTGGCGAACTTTTAAAGCCCGGGAGCGGCTCAAGGAGATTAACATGGGAGGGACCGCAGTTGGTACCGGTGCCGGAGCTCCCCGCAGCTATGTGCTCAAGGCGGCATCCGTTTTGAGGGAAATCAGCGGACTTCCTGTGAGCAGAGCCGATGATCTAATGGATGCAACTGCCAATTACGACTCGGTTGTGGAAGCCTTATCATCCCTGAATGTGCTGGCGGTGAATCTTGAGAAGATATGCTCGGATGTGAGGCTTCTGGCAAGCGGACCTGAAGGAGGAATGGGCGAACTTGAAATTCCCCGGCTCATCCGGGGAAGCAGCATAATGGCAGGAAAGATCAACCCTGTAATACCGGAAGCGGGAATGCAGATCTGTGAGAAGCTCAGAAGCAATCACCAGCTGATATCCCGGCTATCGGCTTCAGGGGAGCTGCAGCTCAATGCCTTCTGGCCCATGATTGCTTACAGCAGCTGGGAAAGCCAGATGCTTTGCATCAATTTTATTCCCTCTCTTCATGAATACATTGGAATGATCACCCCGCGACGGGAAAAAATTGAAGAAAATCTCAAGGGAAGCGGAGCATACAATCTGATCCTGCTGCCGGTTATAGGCTACACCCATCTTGAGCGTCTTCTTCAGATCTGCCAAACACACAGCTGCACGCCCCCTGAACTGATAAAATCATGGAATATTCTCACTGAGGATGAGCAGCACAGGCTTTTCGGATCCCGGGCGCTTACCGGACTGGGATACGATGAAACGCTGTACGAGACAATAAGAACCCGCAAGTCCGCCCGGCTTTTCCGGTACATTGACCGTGAATACAGCTTTCAGCACCCCGGCTCACCCGGGGAAGCGTCTCCCGAACATCAAGATCAACATCAGCATGAACATTTGCAGCATCAGCAGGAGCTTAACGATGACTAAAACTCCACGGGGTCTTCGGCCCCACATTATTGTCTGCGGCACGGTGAATTCAGGAAAATCCACGTTTCTCAACAGGTTCACAGGAAAGGATGTGTCCATTACATCTTCCAGCCGGGGAACTACCACCGATCCGGTATATATAAATATGGAGCTGCTTCCTTTCGGGCCGGTAACCCTGGTGGACACTCCGGGCCTGGATGATGAGGGAGAACTGGGCCAGCAGCGGATTGAACGGGCCCGTCGGCTTATTGCCTCGGGAGATCAGCTGATTTTCCTCACCCGTCCGGATGCGTGGAACCGTTCAACTGTGAAGCTGATAAACGAATGCGCAAAATCGGTGCATAACCTCCAGCTGGTATTTACTCACCGGGATCTTCCCGAAGAATCCGCCATGGTGAATGAATTCATGAAACAGTTTGAAGCCCGGCAGGGTGACGCTGAGGGTCTCGCAGCAAATATCACCCCCCACCATATCAGCGGAACAACCGGGGCGGGTCTTGAAGCCTTGAGCCGGCAGCTCATCGCTGAATTGGAAAAGGCGAAAAAACAGGAGCGCAGTCTCCTGCAGGATATGGTCCGGGAATACCAGCTGGTAATGATGGTTGTTCCCATCGACCTGGAAGCTCCCAAAGGACGGCTCATCCTCCCCCAGGTTCAGGCCATACGGGAAGTACTGGATGCGGACGGGGCAACCCTCACGGTGAAGGAGCGGGAGATTGACTGGGCCCTCTCACTTTTGAGACAGAAACCTGATCTTGCCGTCACCGACAGTCAGGCGGTGTTGAAGGCTGCAGGATCCATACCCGAGGATATCCCTTTAACCACCTTTTCCATACTGTTCAGCAGGCTGAAAGGGGATCTGAAGACATTTGTAGATGCATCAGATGTGATTGACGATCTGCAGGACGGTGACAGAATTCTCATTGCTGAAACATGCACCCATAAAACCATGTGCGACGATATCGGCAGGGTCAAGATCCCCCGCTGGCTGAGACAGTACAGCGGTAAAGACCTGGATATCAGAACTCTTGGAGGAGAGTTTCCGACTGATCTGGATAATTACCGGCTGATTATTCACTGCGGGGGCTGCATGATTACCCGGAAACGGATGCTTCAGCGCATGGGACTGGCCGCCCACTCCCGGGTGCCCATTACCAATTACGGAATCGCAATCAGCAAGCTTCATCATGTGCTTGAACGGGTTCTCCGTCCCTTCACAATGTCCGGTGACGGGGCGTAACTCACCATAACCCAATGTTTTCTCCAATAAAACGCGTTTGATCAGTGAAACCTGAATCATCTCTCATTTTTTTGTTGACAGATCCGCTTCCCGGGGTGAAAATCAAATAAAATGAGAACCGATTCAGTTTTCACAGGAGGAGAGTATGAATCACAAGTTCTTGCACGCGGCTCTCATTCTGATGCTTTTGGCAGGTGCAGTTTTTGCCGAAGGTTCATCGGAAGGAGATCCTATCAAATTCGGAGGCATCTGGCCTCTGGGAGACATCACCGGAGATCAGGGAAGCAAAGCGGCCCGGATCGCCATTGATGAGATCAACGAACAGGGCGGTCTTCTGGGACGTCCGGTTGAGCTGGTGGTAATCGACAGTGAGCTCAGCCCTGAAAAGGGTGCGGCTGCGGTTGAACGCCTGGCAACCATCGACCAGGTTGATTTCTTTGTGGGAGGTATGTCCAGCGGAGTACATCTTGGCCAGATCCCTGTCATGAAGACCTACCAGAAAATCACCATGTGGACCGGTGCCGCCAGTCACCTGGCTGAAGAAGCGGTGGGTGAAAACCAGGACTGGTATTTCCACCTCCATCCCTGGGACTACAACCAGGGCGCATCCTATGTGGAAGGCTGGAACGCCATCGCACAGGAATATCCGGAAATCTCCATTGACCGCTGGTTTCTGGCTTATGAAGAAGGTGCATTCGGAAGCGCATCATATTCTGCAACCCAGGCTCTGTTTTCCGATATGGAAATAGACGGTGAAGCCTTCCAGTCTGCTGCAGTGGGCGGCGGAGACTACACCGCGGTTCTGGAACGGGCAAAAGCCTATGATCCCGATGTATTCATCTGGGCCGGATACGATGCCGACGCCCTGCCCCTCATGGAGCAGTCCAAGGCTATCGATTTTGCACCTCCCCTCTATGTGGGTGCACCTCCGGGATGGCCTGCATCCTTCGGCGAATCCAATCTTGCGGAAAACGTTACCCTTTACGGCATGTGGGCCCCCAGCCTGAACGAAGTGAGCGATGTGAGCAAAACCTTCTATGACGGCTATATGAGCAAATACGACAGCGAACCCGCTACGTATTTTGCTCCCCTGAGCTACTCAGCCATCCATATTATTGCTGAAGCAGTTGAGCGGGCGGGCACTCTGGACAAGGAAGCGGTAATCGCCGAATTGCAGAAAACCCAGTACGAAAGTGCCCTGGGTGAAACCATCACTTTCAGCCCTTCCAACATTATCAGCAATCAGGGAATACGCCAGCAGAAGATTCTGCAATGGCAGAACGGACGCCAGGAAGTAATTTGGCCCTTCGAATTTGCCACATCCGAGCCGGTGTATCCATTTACACCCTGGAGCGAGCGCTAACACCTTGTATCCCGGGCGGCGTACACCCGCCCGGGTTTCATCCACAGCTAAAGAACTGAATCTGTTCGATCGTATTTTGGAGTAACTTTATGAGTACATCTAAAATTGTCAGGATAGCTGGATTTTCAGCGGGAGCCCTGTTCGTGATTATGCTCATCGTTCTGAAGCCCACAGCCCTGATCTACGGGATACAGCGTGCGGGGATATACGCGGCCATCGCGATACCCATGGCACTGATTTTAGGGATTGTACATATCGTTAACCTGGCCCACGGCGAGATGATGATGGTTGCGGCATATCTGAGCTACTATCTTGCACGAACCTTCGGTCTGGATCCCCTGCTTTCGGCAATCCCCACGGGAATTATCATGTTCCTTTTCGGATTGATGATTTTCCGCACAACAATTCAACATACCTTAAAAGCACCCGAACTTAATCAGCTGATCCTCACCTTCGGGGTGGCAATGGTTCTCAGCCAGACAGTGAATCTCATTGCCACAAGCCAGCCCAGAAAACTGAGCCTGGACTATGTAAGTGCCAGCGCAACTCTGGGTGACATCAGCTTTGGAATTTATGACTTCGTTTTTCCGGTGGTTGCAATCATATTCCTGATTGTGCTGCTGCTGTTTCTGAAACGCACCAAGCTGGGAAAAGCCGCCCTTGCGGTGGGACAGAATCCCAACGGTGCACAGATTGTGGGAATTAATGTTCAACTCACATACGCCCTGATTTTCGGAATAGCATCCATGCTCATAGGTATTTTCGGCGGCTTCTTTCTTACGAAGTTCTCGATTTTCCCCGCAGTGGGAGGCAGCTATACCATGAAATCGTTCTGCCTTGTTGCCATGGCGGGAATCGGAAATCTTCCCATGGTGGCGGCGGCCAGCCTGCTCCTGGGTATTGCCGAGAGTTCCATAATGGCGGTTCCCCACGGTGCGCCCTGGGCACCGATGATTTTCTTCGTACTGATCGTGGTCGTTATTCTGGTACGGAGTTTCAGGAGGGCATCATGAGCAGCGCAGATCTGAAAGCCTTGCAAAAAGATAACGCATACAACAGAAATCTGGAAATCATCTTCATGGTGGTGGGGGCAATTCTTCTGCTGGCGCCCATGTTCGCCGGGCCCTATGCCCGGATTATCGGTCGGTCGGTAATCACCTACATGATTCTGGCGGTAAGCTGGGACATGCTTGTACGTTCGGGACAGCTTTCCTTCGGTATAGCCGGATTTTTCGGTCTGGGAGGATACGCCGCCACCGTGCTTGCAGCAAACTATAATATTCCCGGTATTGCAGCCATCATTCTCGGTGCACTGCTGTCAGGGGTTGTGGCCTACGGTTTGGGCCTGATCATTCTGCGCCTCCGGGGCATGTACTTTGCAATTACCACACTGGCGCTTGCGGAAATTTTCCGGATTATCATGCACAACTGGACGCCGGTGACCGGAGGACCCAACGGAAAACTGGTTCCACAGGTGCTTTTCGCCGGGAACTCCTATCTTCAATACGGATTCATGGTTGTGATGGCAGTGCTGGTAATCGCATTGAGTGAATATATGAGACGGAGCAAAATTCACTATGCCCTCACTGCCATTCATGACAATGAAGTGGTGGCAAAATCCAACGGGATAAATATCTACAAGAATCTTCTGTTTATATTTGCGGTTGTGTCGGCAATCCAGGCCCTTGCAGGGGGCGGTTATGCCCATCTGTTCGGTTTTGTCAGTCCGGAATCCAACTTCAATGCCAACTACACCCTCATACCCCTTGCTATTGCCCTGTTCGGCGGCATGTACTCCACCTGGGGTCCGGTTGTGGGTGCGGTAATCCTGGGTGTGATGGGCGAGTTTCTGAAGCTCTACATCCCCTACGGCCATCTGGTGGTATACGGAATCATCATTATTCTGGTTCTGCTCTTTATGCCCCAGGGAGTAGTGGGAATTTTCAAAGCGAAGCTGTTCAAAAACACCAGCAACTACCCCAGCAAGGAAGAACTGGAACTGTCTGAGACCAAAGGAGAACCTGCATGAGTGAACTGCGAACTGAAAACCTCACCATCTCCTTCGGGGGACTTGTGGCCGTGGACTCGGTGAACCTGAGCCTGAAAAGCGGGGAAATCCTGGGCATCATCGGCCCCAACGGTGCCGGCAAAACCACCTTTATCAATCTTATTGCCGGTATTCACAACCCCACCCGGGGAACCGTGTATCTGGACGGGGAAGATATCACCGGTAAGCCCGCTCACGACCGGGCGGCCATGGGTATCAGCAGAACCTTCCAGCTGATCAACCCTTTGAGAAACCTGACCCTTCTGGAAAATGTGATGACCGGGTACCTCTTTGCTTCAAAAATGAACACCCACGATGCAAGGAATGCCGCTGCACGGTTGTGCCTGGACCTTGGGCTGGACAGACTGAACCGGCAGACCAGCAATCTGAATATTCTTGAAACCAAGAAGATGGAGATTGCCAAGGCTCTGGCCTGCAATCCGAAAATTCTGTTTCTGGATGAGGTGATGGCAGGTCTTAACTCCACGGAGACCAAGGAAGCCATCCGGCTGATCAAGCATATCGCTGAACGGCAGAATCTTGCAGTAGGCGTGGTTGAGCATGTAATGGGGGTTATCACCTCCCTTACCAACCGGGTGATCGTTCTGGATAACGGACAGCTCATTGCAGACGGTCCGTATACCGAGGTGAGCCGGAATGAGCGGGTAAAAACCGCATACCTGGGAGGAGCAGTCTGATGTTAAGTATAAAAAATGCAAAAGCAGCCTACGGAAAAATTCAGGTGCTTCACGGTCTCAGCCTGGATGTTGGCAGAGGCTCAGTGGGGCTGTTCGGCCCCAACGGTGCGGGAAAGACCACCCTGATCAATACTATTCTGGGTCTGGTGCCCCTCCAGTCGGGAAAAATCGTGTTCGATTTCAAGGATGTGACCACACGCCCCACCCATGAACGGGTTCGCCTGGGAATATCCGTAGTTCCCCAGGAGCGGGAGCTTTTTCCCTGGCTCAGCGTATACGAAAATCTGGTAATCGGGGCTGAAAACACTCCTCTGGGTAGGGACGATATCCCTCAGACCCTGGAGGAAGTGTACGCCATCTTCCCCATTCTCAGGGAACGGCATGGTCAGCTGGCTGGTACGCTCAGCGGAGGACAGCAGAGAATGCTTGCGGTTGGACGGGCTCTGATGGCACGGCCGAAGCTGCTCATTCTGGATGAACCCAGCCTGGGGCTCCAGCCGTCAATAGTCCATGAGCTGTTCAATATTCTCAAAGAGATGAAGGAACGTGTGGGGGTACTGATCACCGAGCAGAACGTCCGGGAAAGCCTCCGTGTTGTGGACAAAGGATACATCATCGAAAACGGACGGATCGTACTCAGCGGAAATGCCGATGAACTGGCCAGCAATCCGGAAGTTGAAAAAGCGTACCTTGGACTGTAGGAGATAAACATGGCTCAGATCGGAATTTTGGGACTGGGAACATATACACCGGAAAAACACATGGATGCCGGCGATATTGCGGAAAAATCCGGAATTCCGGAAAACGTTATCCGGGAAAAATTCGGGGTGGACAGGAAACCGGTTCCCGGTCCCGGAGACACAACAAGCTTTATGGGCGTTCAGGCTGCCAGAGAAGCCATAAAAATGGCAGGAATCGATGCCGGTGATATAGATGTGGTGATCTGGAACGGCGGTCAGCACAAGGATTATTTGAACTGGCTCGCGGGACTTCATGTGGCCCGGGAAATCGGTGCAGACAATGCCTGGAGCTTCGACATGGAGGCCATGTGCGGTTCCATGATGGCAGGCATGGAAGTGGCCCGAAGCCTGATGATAGCCAACGAAGGCTATAAAACCGTTCTCCTTGTAAGCGGCTACCGAAACGGCGATATGGTGGATTACTCGGTGAAGGAGACTTCCTTCATGTTCGATATCGGCGCGGGAGGGGCCGCCATGGTTCTGGGCCGCAACTGCGGAAAGAACAGCATTATCGGGACTGCCTTCCGGGGCGACGGAAGTTTCTCCACCGACTGTGTGGTGAAAACCGGAGGCAGCAAAAACTGGCCTCCCCGGCCGGAAGATACTCACAACATGCACTTTGTCATAGACGATGTTGACAGTTTCAAGAAGAAACTCGGCGAACGCACCCTTCCCAATTTCTATCAGGTTATCAGGGAAAGTCTGGCAAAAGGGGACATGAGCGACAAGGACATCGACTACCTTGCCATTCTCCACTTCAAACGGAGTACCCACAATGCGGTGCTGGAAGAACTGGGAATTACAGAAAATCAGACCACCTATCTCAGCGACTACGGCCATGTGGGACAGAATGATCAGATCATCTCCATCCTGGAAGGGCTGAAAGCCGGAAAGATTACGGATGGAGACAATATTGTGATGGTGGGAGCAGGAATCGGATTTGTCTGGGCGGCGGCAACCGTTCGCTGGGGAACAGATACCGGGAACAACACATAAAATACAAAGCACCCGGAGCGGAAATCCGCCGCGGGTGCGGAATAGAGAAAACATAATACGTAAGGAGTATCACATGAACCTTGATGGAAAGGTATGCATTATCACCGGGGGAGCCCGGGGAATCGGACGGAAAATTGTGGAAACCATGGCGGAAGCAGGCGCAAAAGCGGTCTACGCCCTGGATATGGCTTTTGACGGCTTTGATGAGGTGACAAAGGCCCTCCCCAATGTGAAAAGCGAGAGTGCAGATGTAACCAAATCCGATGCGGTAAAAACCGTTGTGGAGAAGATCTGGGAGGCGGAGGGCCGGATCGATGTTCTGGTAAACAATGCCGGAATTACCCGGGATAATCTGATCCAGAAAATGTCTGATGATGACTGGAATGCGGTTATCAGTGTAAATCTCACCGGCGTGTTTAATCTTACCCGGGAGATCGGTCCCAGAATGATGAATCAGGGCAGCGGCTCTATTATCAACATGGCGAGCATTGTGGGCGAAGTGGGCAATGTAGGACAGTCCAATTATGCGGCAACCAAAGGCGGAGTTATCTCCATGGCAAAAACCTGGGCCAAAGAATTTGCCCGGAAAGGCGCACAGGTACGGTCCAACGCCATTGCTCCGGGATTCATCCGTACTCCCATGACTGAAAAAATGCCCCAGAAAGTGCTGGACGCCATGGTGGGGAAAACCACTCTTGGAAGGATGGGCGAACCGGAAGATATTGCCAATGCGGCCCTCTTTCTGGCAAGCGATGCATCCTCCTTCATTACCGGACAGGTGCTCAGCGTGAACGGCGGACTTACCCTCTGAGCCCCGGCCAACAACAACAATTTCAGCCCGGGCTTCGGCCCGGCGCTGAAGCTACGAGGAAGGTATACTATGGCTGAATGGAAACAGGCATACCAACAAAAACTGCGAAGCATGGAAGATGCAGTTCGTGCACTCCCGAAAAACGCAGCCATTATTATGGGCATGGCTTCCATGGAAAGTCAGGGATTCATGTCCCAAATTCACAAATTCTCGGACCATTTTGAACACCTCAGAGTGCTGTCCTGTCTGAATATGAATTCATACGATTTCTGTGAAGATCCCCGGTACGAGGGAACTTTCATGAATGAAAACTGGTTTTTCGGCCCCTCCAACCGGAAAGCAGCAAAGTTGGGATACAAATTGGTAGACTTCATCCCCAACAACCTGCATCAGGCGGGAACCAATAAATTGGCGGCTCTGAAAGAGGAAGGGGCTACCATCGTGTACTGGGGGCCTGTAACTCCCATGCAGGAGAATAGCGGATTTTTCAATCTGGGTGTATCCAATGTCTATGAGGCCGAAGTCATAGATGCAGCAGATATGGTGATATTTGAGGTTAATCCACAGGTACCCTGGATCCACGGTGACACCCAGGTTCATATCTCCCAGGCTGATATGCTGGTGGAGTTTGAGTCTGAGATCCCCACAATTCCTGTTCTGGAACCGGGAGAAACCGAGAAGGAGATTGCAAAGCACATTGCAGACCTGATTGAGGACGGAAGCACCCTTCAGATCGGTATCGGTGGAATTCCCAACGCAGTGGCATCTTTGCTGGAGCATAAGAAAGATCTGGGGATTCACACCGAAATGTTTACCGAAAGCATGATCGATCTGTTTGAAAGCGGTGCGGTGACCAACGGGAAAAAGACCCTCTGGCCGGGTAAATTCGTATTCACCTTTGCTCTGGGTTCCAAACGGATGTATGAATGGCTCGACAATAACCCCTCTGTGCTTGAACTCAGGGGCAGCTATGTTAACGATCCCTACGTGATCGCACAGAACGAAAAAATGATCAGCATTAATACTGCTATCACAATAGACCTGACCGGTCAGGTGTGTTCCGAGAGTCTGGGCCCGGTACAGTATTCGGGAACCGGAGGACAGCTGGACACCCACCGGGGCGCTCAGAAGTCGAAAGGTGGAAAGGGGTTTATCGCCCTCCGCTCCACTGCGAAAAAGGGAACCATTTCCACCATCGTCCCCATGCTTCCTGCGGGATCTGCAGTTACGGTTCCAAGACAGGACCTGGACTGGGTGGCCACAGAGTTCGGCGCAGTCCATCTGCAGGGCCGCACATCAAGTGAACGGGCGGAGCTTCTCATTTCAATTGCTCACCCCGACTTCCGGGAAGAGCTGGAGAAGGAAGCTGCAAAGCTGGGATACTTGTAATACTGATATATTAATACTGATGTATGCGGCACGACGGCTACCTGTCCGCTGCCGCTTATTTAGGAGAAAACTATGGAAAACGTATATATTGTCGCCGCCAAGCGTACCGCAATCGGCACCTTCGGCGGCAGCTTTAAAAAAACTCCGGCCACTCAGCTGGCGGCTGAGGCCATACGTGAGGTGATCAAGGATGCGGGGGTTCCTGCAGGAGATCTTGGAGAAGTGATTGTGGGAAATGTTCTCACCAACGGTCAGGGGATGGGACCTGGACGGCAGGCTTCAATCTATGCCGGGGTGCCGGATCATGTACCCGCCTACACGGTGAATATCCTCTGCGGCAGCGGCATGAAAACCATAATGCTCGCTGCGGATAATATCAGACTGGGAGAACACGGCCTTGCGGTTGCGGCCGGAATGGAGAACATGAGCATGGCTCCCTTCACCGTACCCTCTTCCGCCCGCTGGGGAAACAAGCTGGGTGCCATGCAGGTAGAGGACAGCCTGATCCAAGACGGACTCACCGATGTCTTTAATAACTACCACATGGGTGTTACCGCAGAAAATATCGTCCGGAAACATTCCATCAGCAGAGAAGAACAGGATGCATTTGCCGCGGAAAGTCAGCGTCGTGCCGGGGAAGCACGGGATTCGGGGCGTTTCAAGGATGAAATTGTTCCGGTTGAAGTGAAAGACCGGCGGAAAACCGTAACGGTGGACACCGATGAGCACATCAGAACCGAAACCACCGTGGAAAGTCTTGCGGGTCTGAAGCCCGCCTTCGAAAAAGAGGGTACGGTTACCGCAGGAAATGCCTCCGGGTTGAATGACGGAGGTTCGGCTGTTTTACTGGCTTCCGAATCCGCAGTGAAGAAATACGGGCTGAAACCCATGGCTCAGCTCATTGCCACAAGCCAGGCTGCCCTTGATCCCTCCATTATGGGGCTCGCCCCTGCGCCGGCTGTCACAAAGGTGCTGGAAAAAGCAGGAATGTCTCTGAAAGAAATGGAGCTCATCGAGCTGAATGAGGCCTTTGCAGCCCAGAGCCTGGGCGTACTGAAGGAGCTCAGCGCCGATCATGAAGTGAGCATGGAATGGCTCAAAGAGCGAACCAATGTAAACGGCGGCGCCATCGCCCTTGGACATCCCCTTGGGGCAAGCGGAAACCGGATTACCGTCACTCTCCTTCATGAAATGAAAAAACGGGGGCTGAAATACGGTCTTGCCTCGCTGTGTATCGGCGGGGGAATGGCAACTGCCCTCATTGTAAAGATGCTGTAATTACCGTCCGGGTATTGCTCACATGCGAGTGCCGTACCGAGGGATACCCGGACCAGGACAGGAGAATATCAACATGGAAAACCAAGCTTTGCTGAAATCCAGAACCATTACCATACTGGGAACACCAATTCGGGTACGCATCAGCGGCTCCTCTGTGAAGAACCCCCTACCCCCCCTGATACTTATTCACGGAAATACCGGGAGCGGACGCTGGTTTGAAAAAGTGCTGGGAAAATATCCCGGCCTTACCCTGGCTCCGGATCTGCCCAACTTCGGTGAATCCGGCCATATAGAAGAATGGAGCGTTCCCGACTATTCACGGTGGCTTGGTTTTATTGCCGATTATTTTGACTGTGATTCCTTTATTCTTCTGGGACACAGTTTCGGCGGGGCGGTGGCAATGGATTTTGCCACCGCCCACCCTGAAAGGGTGGACAGACTTTTCCTGGTGGATTCTTCGCCGGTTGGCGGGCTTGTCACCCCCGGGGAACATTATCCGGTGATCGAGCAGTATAAAACAAACCGGGATCTGCTGGCCCAGGCACTGAGGGCGGTAGTCCCCACGTTGAAGGACGAAACCCTGTTTCAGAAACTTGTGGATGATGCAGCAGCCATGAAACCCGAAAGTTTTACCGGTCACGCCGACACGTTGGCAAAGGCGGATTATCGGGATGCTGCTTCACAATACAAAGGGCCGGTGCATGTGTTATACGGCGAACATGATGTTCTTATCGACGATCAGAAAGCCGAAGAAACTGCAAAAGCATTCTCCGCCACCCTTGATAAAATTTACGGATGCGGCCACAGTCCTATGGTTGAATTACCGGATAAATTCTGGAACATTGTAGCGGGCTATTTACAGATCTGACCCGTCCAACGCTGCATCACGAGGTAAACGAATGGCAAAAAACACCAAAATAAAATTACGGGACGCTGCATTAAACCTGTTCTCCAACCAATGGTTTGAAACGGTCTCCATAGCTGAAATTTGCAGACAGGCAGCTGTCTCAAATGGTGTTTTTTACCGCTATTATCCCAATAAAGCAGCCCTGGTGAAGGACCTGCTGGATGAATTCCTGGCACAGTTCAGAGATGAGCTTCTGGATGTGCGGGGCGATACCATTGAATTACGCCTTGAGAATCTCATCGCAACCATTTACCGGGCCGGTGAAGAGCACAGTAAGCAGGTTACCGTGTTCAGAGAGGGCCAATACCGCTTTCCTGAGTATGAGGAACAACTGCGGAGCATTTATATGCAGTGCTGCAAACTGGTGTATGAGAGGGATGTGAGCGAGGCCGAGTACCTGTACATTATATCGGGTCTGCGTTTCTGCTCAACCCGGGCTCTCTATGACGGTGTACCCCGGGATCCGGATCTCATCCGGAAATTCATACTGAATGGAATATTCTCCGACCTTGCCGAACACAAACCCAGTATCGAGATTCCGGAAAAGTTTGCGGAGGTGGAAGATTCGTATCCGGAAGACAGCAGGGAACGCCTTATCCAGACCGGAATGAAACTGATCGGCAGCAGAGGATATCACGATATCGGTGTGGCGGACATCGTCAGGGTATCAGGTCTTGCAGTTGGAACCTTCTACACCTATTTCGACAGCAAGGAACAGTTCTTCTCTATTATTATTGACCAGATCGGCAAGCAGACCAGACATTATCTGAGCCGTCAGGCAATGACCCATGGAAACCGTCTGGAGCAGGAGATCTACGGTGTCTGGCACTTCCTTTCCTTTTTCAATGTTCATACAGAATATTACAGCATTGTACGGGAAGCGGAATTTGTGGGCAAACCATGGGTGAGGGAATACTATAACGCCTTCGAGGAAGGGTATATGCAGAATCTGACCCTTTTTCCCAGCGAGCAGCGTCGTATAGCTGCAAATTTCCTCATGGGACTTTCCCATTATGTGGGCATCGAAGCCCTTCTCAATAAACGAATTATTAATATCCCCGGTTTTATTTCCGAACTTTCAAATCTTTTATGCAAAGGAGTCGACTCATGAAAATAGTATCCACCGGACTGTACGCGCCGGGCGAAGCAATTGACAATAACGAACTTATGAAACTGGCACACATAGAATTTGATGCATCACGCACCGAAGAAAAGCTGGGCATCCGTCAGAGACACATAGCACATTTGAGGGGTATGGATGAAACCTCGGCGGATTTCGCCGAGAAGGCCGCCCGGGAAGCAATCAAAGAATCCGGGATAGACCCCGAAGAGATCGGTCTGTTTATTGTGGCCAGCGACACCCCGGAATACATCTCCCCTGCAACCAGCATGATTGTTCAGGGACGGATCCAGGGCGGACAGCGCTATACCGGCACCTACGATGTAAATGCAAGCTGTTCAAGTTTTGTCGCTGCATTCAACAACGCCAGCGCATTGCTGAAAGCCGACCCGGAAATCCGTTATGCCTGTGTTATCGGCCTGTATAATATGCCTGCTTTTGTTCGGGAAAAGGACGTATTCGGATATTCCATTTTTGCCGACGGCGCCGCTGCCTTTATTCTGGAGAATACCGGTGAAACCGATGACCGCTACCTTGGAGGGAAGCTACTCTCCGACGGAACCCAGTGGAATTATGTGGGGGTATATTCCGGAGGCACCCGGCAGCCGGTGACCAAAGAGCGGCTGGATTCCGGAGAATACGGCCTCCAGCTGCTCCAGCGTCTTCCCGGCGACAGGAACGTGAAGCTTTGGCCTGAGGTGGTGGATGCTCTCCTGAAGAAAGTTTCCCTGGAACGAAACGACATAGATCATTTCCTGTTTACCCAGATCAACCGTTCGGTAATCCACCAGGTAATGGAAATTCTGGGTCAGGACCTGAGCAAAACCACCACGGTAATGGACCGCTACGGCTACACCGGCAGTGCATGCATTCCCATGGCCTTTCATGAAGCAGTGAAAGAAGGGCGGATCAAGAGAGGGGACAGAGTCCTTGCAGTGGCTTCAGGCGCAGGTCTGGCGGTTGCGTCCTCCGCATTTATCTACTGACCTGCATGTATCTACTGATCAGCATTCATCAGCTGAACAATAGTCCAACCGAAGGATTTTTGTGAGGGCGGCTAATCGGCGATCCGGTAGCCGCCGTCATGGTCTTCACAAATAATAAAACCTTCCCGTTCAAGTTCCCGGAGACTGGACTCTATTCTTTCCCTGCCGTGTCCGTATGTGCCAAGATGTGTAGAAACGTGGGATATTATGCCTTCCTGAAGGGTCGGACCGTTTTCGTTCAGGAAGTGGAGTATTCCCGAGCGCAGCTGACGCAGAGAACCTTCAAAGGGGCTCTGTCGGGTGTAGTGGGCACTTCTCCGGTTGGCATTGCCCTGCTTTCTCTTCAGCTCCACCCCGAAGTCCATGAGAGCCCAGTACCAAACCCTGGGATTCTCCCTGAACAGGGTTTGCTCAATTACGGGCATAATTTCCCGGTCATGAACCTTGTTATCCGAACCGGGGTGTGATTCTGCAAAACCGGAGGCTGGTTCCTTTAAACCATATGTGTTCCCCGGAGGGCCGGCGGCCCCGCCATCCTGTTCCTGAAAAAACTCATGAATCATCACCCTGCGGATATTGGTCTCAATAAACACAACAGGAAGGTTAAAGGCAAAGGCGCTGATGGAACCTGCGGTGTTGGGCCCGATTCCCGGCAGCTTCCTTAACTCGTCGGGATCGGCGGGAAGGCGGCCGGCATAATCCCGGCACAGCATTCGTGCGGCCTCCCGCATGAACTTGGCCCGTCGGTTGTAGCCCAGCCCCTTCCAGTTGGACAGCAGTTCCGGCAACGGCGCCTCCGCAAGAGACCGGAAATCCGGGTACAGCTTGAGGAATTTTTCATAGTACTCTTTGACCCTGGCTACCTGGGTCTGCTGAAGCATCAGTTCTGAGAGAAAGATGCTGTAGGGGGAAGTATCCTCACGCCAGGGCATTTGCCTGCCCTGCTCATGGTAAAGTTCCAGAATACGGTTTTGAAAATCCTGGATCTCGCTATTTTGTAATTCCATTGTCGGTTATTCCATGGTTGTCCGGTGCATCCGGAGAAATTATCCAGCGGCCTGCAGCAGTCCCGCCTCTTCAAGCTGCTCCAAAAGAAGCCGGGCCGAGAAATCTTTCATTCCTCCGGGAAACAGCACATGAGCGCCTGAAAACAGCTGCTCCAACTCCCCGGGGATGTGGTGGGGCACACCCACTACAGTCATCCCGGCCCGCAGTCCCGCCTCCACCCCGTACTGACTGTCCTCAATAACCAGGCAGTTTTCTGCGGGTACGCCCAGCAGGGATGCGGTATGCTGAAACAGCATGGGATGAGGCTTGCTTTCCGAAACTGAATCGCCGGAACAGCGCAGATCAAAGAGTCCGGTTTCACCGATGCACTCCAGGGTGGTATCGATAATTGCCGGACTGGATGCGGAAGCGATGGCCCTGGGCAGACCGCGGCGTTTCATTTCCCGGGCGAAGGCAACCATTTCAGGGTACGCTCTGGATTCTGTGGCGGCGATTTTCAGAAACTCCCGGTTTTTCTCTTCCAGCAGATCCTGGAAGCTCCCTCGAAGCCCCTTGT
The DNA here is from genome assembly GCF_000507245.1 of Salinispira pacifica. Taxonomy (GTDB): domain Bacteria; phylum Spirochaetota; class Spirochaetia; order DSM-27196; family Salinispiraceae; genus Salinispira; species Salinispira pacifica. The sequence continues at coordinate 2,127,610 of NC_023035.1, forward strand.
GGGCCATGAGCTCCCGCACAAAGGCCGCACCGCCCTTCCCCACAATATGGACCCATTCATCCGGGGTGAGTTCGATTCCCTTTCTCCTCAGCCAGCTCTTGTCCGCTTCATGCCACAGGGGTTCGGAATCCACAAGGGTGCCGTCCATATCGAACAGTACCGCCTGAATCGGTTCGGCGGACGTTTTTCGGTTTTTCAGATTTTCGGAAACGATGTGCATCTCCACTTTTACGGGGTATCCTTCTGTTTTTCCTGATTTTTCCGGTACTTTTCCGCTTTCCGGCTGATGCGGTTCCAAGCGCCGGTGAGCCCCATGGCTTTCCGGGTATCGAGAATGGTCTGACGGCCGATTTCCCGCATTTTCATGGTGCCGTTATAGATCACCTCATCCACATAGCCGGTCATGGATTCATATTTTTCCCTGCGCTCACGCATGGGTTCCATGAATGCATTCAGGGCCTTGGCGAGTTTTTCTTTCACCTCAACGTCCCCCACAGTTCCTTTGCGGTAGCGTTCTTTCAGATCATCAACCTCGGCAGTGTCAGGATTGAAAATATCATGATACATAAACACCGGATTTCCTTCCACTTTTCCGGGGATATCCGCCCGAACTCTGTTGGGATCGGTAAACATGCCCTTCACCCGCTTCTCCACGGTTTTTGCATCATCCGAGAGCAGGATGGCATTGTTCAGACTCTTGGACATCTTTCCCTGACCGTCTGTCCCCACCAGTGTGGCGGTACCCACAATCGGATCGGGCACAGGGAACACTTCCCCGTAATGATGGTTGAAGCGCCGGGCTATCTCCCGGGTCAGCTCCACATGAGCTTCATTATCTTTTCCCACCGGAACAACATGAGCACGGGGCAGGAGGATGTCAGCACTCTGGAGAACGGGATACCCCAGCAGTCCGAAGGGCATTTCATTGAGATGAGCGTCTCTGGCCATATCCTTCAGGCTTGGAAGACGCTCAAGTCGGGGCACTGTCACCATCATTTCAAAAAGCAGGTTCAGCTCATATATTTCAGGCAGCGCGGACTGCATGTATATGGTAACCTTCCTGGGATCAATACCGCAGGCAAGGTAGTCAAGCACGATGTTTCGGGCATTTTCGCTGATCTGGTCGATGGCTTCCTTGCTGGGTTTGGTGGTGAGCATGTGAAGGTCGGCTACAAAAATATAGGAATCGTACTGTTCCTGCAGCTTCACCCGGTTTTGTATTGAACCCACATAATGTCCCAGATGCAGTTTGCCGGTGGGCCTGTCTCCCGTGAGAAGACGTTTCTTTTCCATTTTGTTTCTCCTGATGATGTGTTATGCGTCTCCGGAAGTCTGATCTGCACTGTTCCGGTTGCTGGTATCCTGATTTGCACTTGCAATGTAACTTCCGGGGCCGTTTCCATTGTCATTCTGGTCCCCTGCGGCTTTTCTGGCCCGCCGGCGCTCGGCGGCTTTCATCCGGTTTGCCTTCAATCTGGCTTTCCGCTCCCCGAAGGTTCCGGTTCCCATGAGGATGCTGATGTACCTCATACTGGGCACATGTTCAAACACGATTTTCAGGCCCACAGTGAGGGGCACAGCCAGAAAGAGTCCGGCGATTCCCCATAAGTATCCCCATATAAGCATTGCCACCAGAATAATTACCGGCGACAGGTTCAGACTGTCTCCGAGCATTTTCGGATCGATAATATTGCCGATAATGATCTGGGGGATAACCATTGCCAGAATGGCAAGAATAATCGGTTCATACTGAGGGAAGAACTGAATAATTGCAAACACCGATGTAATGGCGGAAATACTTATGGAACCGATGGTCGGGATGAAATTAAACAGAAAGGTAAGAACCGCCCAGACGAACGCAAAATCCACGCCGATGGCAGTGAAGCCGAAAAATACAATAATTGAGGTAAGCAGGCTGACAATAAACTTCACCATTAAATAGCGGCCGACCTGATGGGTAATATCGGCAAATATGCGGGCGATCCGCTCGGTTTCCTCATGCCGCACCGCATCCACCAGTTTTCTTCTAATGAAAGGTTTTTCCAGGAAAAGAAAGAGCATAAAAATGAGAACCAGCATGGTGTTTCCCAGGAAATTCACCAGGTTACCCGACACCTGCCCCACAATGCTGAAAATGGTTCCGCTGATTTCCAGCGTCTGGAAATAATCTCCCGGCAGATTCAGCGTACTTGCTATAAATCCGGTTACCTCGGTATATCTGTCCTGATATTTTCCGAAATTCCGGAGAATGCTCTGGATGCTCTCGTAGAGAATCAGCCCGATGAGAAAACTTAATCCCACCAGCACGATTATCACCATAATCACTGCAATGATCCGGGGAATTTTGATTTTCACCAGCACTTCCACCAGAGGATTCAGTACGAAGGAGAGGAGAAACGCCACAACAAAGGGTATGAGCACCGGTCCTGCGAGTTTCAGAAAGCCCATGATCAGAAAGGTTACAATGACGCCCAGGAGGGCGAGGACAGAACGCATGAATTTGGGTGAGAGCTTTTCCATAGAGGCTAAAATAACACATAATAAGCCGGGATGTCAGCTTATTCTGTACTGCTCCATTATTTATTCGGTGCTGCTCCATCACTTATTATATGCTGCTCCGTTTATTTGAAGCTGCAAACGATTCGGACTACCGGCGGCAGTATACCAATATTGTGCTGACAACGGATGCAATTTTCAGTAGTATATAGCCGACCCAAATTCCGGCAGAGGATATCACAGGTGAAATCAGAATCAGGCATACAGCGGCTGTTCAGTGAGAAGTTGTGCCCCGATGAGATCAAGCATGACGGCAATTCAGCAATTGAAGAAATTCTTAACAGCTTGCTTCATGCCATAGGAGCCGGCATGTCCATTGCCGGACTGGTAGTGCTTCTTTTACTAAGTGCAAACAATCCCAGCCCCTGGAAGTACACGGCATTTTCAGTGTACGGCAGCAGCCAGATTATTCTCTACCTCTCATCCGCACTTCTGCATGCATCGGCTCCCTTCCCCCTTCTTCAGAGACATTTCTCACGGCTGGATCATGCATCAATTTATTTACTCATAGCCGGAACCTACACACCCATAACCCTGGTGATTCTCAGAACACCCCTGGGTTGGACCCTGTTCGGAATTGTCTGGGGGCTTTCAATATTCGGGTTCATAATGAAAATGTGGGTGGTGAAGAAGCCCAATATTGTCATAGACAGTCTCTATATTCCCCTGGGCTGGATGATCCTGATGGCCATAGGTCCTCTTGCCCGAACTGCACCTCCGGGTTTTCTGCTGTGGGCAATCATCGGAGGTGTCACCTACTCCCTGGGCTTCATTTTCTACGCCTGGAAAAAACTGCCCTACTCCCATGTGATCTGGCATCTCTTCGTGCTGGCGGGCAGCATAGCCTTTTATCTGGGGTTCGCAATTTACATCGCACCTGTGGCAATGCATTGATGACTTCAATGCAAGACAGGGGCAGACTCTTTGCATAATTTTTTCATTGCCGAAATACACAAGCTGGAGAAAAATACGACATGAATAATCCAAAAAATGAAGATCAATTATACAGAAATATCAGAGCGTACAATTTCCGCCCGGTATTTCCTCTCCGGAAGGGTCAGGTTCCGGCAATCCGCCTCTTCCGATCCGGTGAGCTGAGCAGACTGCATGCTCCAAGCCATGCCGCCCTGGAAAACCTGGGAGTAACTACGGTCATCGATTTTCGCAGTGAATTCGAACGGCGAAGAGCCCCGGACAAGCTTCCCCAGGGGATAGAGTACCATCATATTCCCATAGATGCCGGTGGAGAAGAAGTACACGGTACCATGCAGGACCTGCTCAAAGGAAATGGAGATCTGGATCCTGCGGAATATATGTATAGCCTGGGCAAGCGGCTCATCGATCAGGCCGGCGAACAGTACTCCCGTTTCTTCAGCATTCTCACCGGAATCATGGAGGAGTCACACGGCCATTCTTCTCAAGGCTCCCTGGCAGACCGTGGGGTGATTTTTCATTGTACGGCCGGAAAAGACAGAACAGGTCTGGCAAGCGCAATTCTCCAGCTGTTGTCCGGAATGTCCAGGGAGGAAGTATTGCAGGAGTACCTTGTTTCCAACATCCACAACAGGGCTTTGATCAGAAAAATATTCACCCGCATTCGTATCGGCAGTTTCTTCCGGGCCGATCCGGAGGTGCTCAGACCATTGCTGGAGGTAAGGCCCGAATACCTTCTCCCTGTGCTTGATTATCTGGATGAAAGATGGGGAAGCGTCGAGAACTTTCTTCTGGCGGATGACGGACTGAAACTTGAGCCCGCAGCTGTGAAGCTTCTTTCCCGGCTGCAGCCTGCTGCCGCTGTTGACAATTGAATTGGCGCATGTTACAAATTCTTTCACTTCAATAAGTTGCACTCTATAAACAGTATCATGTAAAAAAACCGGAGCCTCATATGAAAAAACAGGGAATCGCCCTCTATCTTAAAATTTCGTTCATGATCGTGATCATGCTGATGATCGCATTCACCGTAATGACCTTCTTTCTTGAATCGGCCCTTAAACAGATTATTGTTAAGGAGAACCGGGAAGAATACGATTTCAGAATTCACCTGATCACCGCTAGGCTTGAAAACCGTAACTCCGCATTTCAGGCGGAAAAGCGGGATGTGTTAGCCAGTCAGCGCGCAAGCGCCGGTTCATCGGCCTTTACGAGCGGCAGCATCGCAGCAATGGAAGAGCAACTCCTTGATCAAATGCAGGGCGAAGTTCTCCGGGAATTGAAGTATCAGTATTATCAGGGCAGTGCGGCGGAAGACCTGGATGTATACCCCTTCATTGTGGACAGGCAGGGAAATGTAGTGATGCACCCTACCTTGAGCAGGGGCAGCGCAGCTCTGAGTGAGATGCCGTTTATCCAGAAAGCAGTGGATCTGCAAAAGGGAGCCATTGAGTACAATCTGCGGGGAGAGGAGAAATGGTACACCTTCGATACCTATCAGCCCTTCGGCTGGACTATCGGATATGCCATGAAAACCGATGAATTGTACGCCTCGGTGAACGATTTCCGGATCATTGAAATCACCATCGCAGTGATTACCTTTCTTGCTGTGGGGCTGTTTACCACCCTTTTTATCCGTTCATCCCTTATGCCGGTGAGAAACGTCCATTCCAAAATGAGTGAAATTGCCCGGGGCGGCGGGGATCTGACCCAACGGATGGATGTATCCTCCAGGGATGAAATCGGCGCCCTCTCAGGCGAATTTAATGAGTTTTTGAATTCACTGGGAAGCATCATCTCCGACATAAAACACGTATCCCGCCGGACACTGGATATTCGAAACGATCTCAGCAGTAACACCCAGCAGACAGCAACGGCAATCCAGCAGATTTCCCGGGTTATCGATACCATTCAGGAAAAAATGGAACGGCTCGGGAGCAATCTGGCCACCTCTGTACGGCATGTGCGGGAAATCAGTGATGCCGCCAGGGTAAATGATGATATCAGCAGATCCCAGTCCGAACTGGTGAATGAATCGGTGGCTGCAGTAAATCAGATGTTTGCTTCAATTGAACGGGTGTCTCAGGTTGTGCAGGAACATGCCGTTCAAAGCCGCGAACTTGTAACTACTGCCCGGGAAGGCGGTGGAAAGATACAGTCCATGGATGAATCCTTCCGCAAGGGTGTGAGTTCAAATATCGACCACATCAGGGATTTTGTGGGGGTCATCGGAAAGATATCAGCCCAAATAAACATGCTGAGCATGAACGCTGCAATTGAGGCCGCCCATGCTGGTGAACGGGGAAGAGGCTTTGCGGTTGTGGCGGAAGAAATACGCCGACTTGCGGAGGAAACCTCACAGTATGCTGGGAAAATCGGCGGTACCATTAAAGAGGTGGTGGGCTCAATCAGTCAGACTGATGAGGAACTCAAGGAAGTACATCAGGCTTTTGGCAGAATAGATTCCAGAGTTCAGCAGGTGTCCGGTGCTTTCGAAGAGATTGAATCAAATACCCAACAGTTGAATCTTGGCGGTCAGGAAATTCTCCAAGCCATGGAAGAACTGTCAACGGTTGCAGTTAACCTCCGGGAGCAGTCCTCCGACGTGAATCAGAAAAGCAGCAGCATTATGCAAAATATGGAAGATGTTGAAGGCTTTTCCCGGGAGGTGTCCAACGGCATCGGAGAAATCAGTTCCGGGGCAGTCCAGATCGGCCAGGCAATGAGCCATGTTGAACGCCTTACCCGGGATATGGGCAGTTCATCCGAGTCGCTGAACGGCAGAATCCAGGAGTTCAAGACATGAGTTCTGCGGATGTGATGCACTGAACCCCGGCATCCTTTAGTTTGCTTACCGCCGCTTCACCGTCTCCGGGCTTCAGATTCACAGCTCTGCTGGCGTCTTCAATGAGATAGGTGGTGTACCCGAGCCGCCGGGCATCAAGGGCGGTAAACATGACGCACACATCCAGAGCAAGACCGGCAATGTACAGGGTATCCACACCGGTCTCCTGCAGGTGCTCATGGAGGCCCGAAGAGGTTTGATGATCATTGTCAAAAAAACCGCTGTAGCTGTCCACACTCTGTTCCATACCTTTACGAAAGTTCTTTTGAACCGGGTCAAGGTTGAGGCCGGGAATAAAATTGGCACCCTCGCTGTGCTGTACACAATGCACCGGCCAGAGAATCTGATCCTTGCCATTCAGCCGGATCACTTCGCCGGGTTCCTTGTCCGGATGATTAGCGGCAAAGCTCATGTGATCTTCAGGATGCCAGTCCTGGGTGGTAAAGATGTGATCGAATCGGGACATAATCCTGTTAACCACCGGAACAACTTCATCCCCTCCGGGAACCGCTAGGGAACCTCCGGGTGCAAAATCATTCTGCAGATCCACCAATATCAGCGCATTCATACTATTCCTCCTGGTATTATTCGGGCGGGAGTCCGCCGCTGCCGTTCTTTGTAAGCCGGGATGACCGGTCTCATTTCAGCAGTTCTCATTTCAGCCGCTCTCCCTTGCATCCATAATCATATCCTGTCTCAAGTTGTGAAGCCGGGTCTCATTCCCTGCAGGGTAGCTGTGAGGGTTTACCAGCCGGGTTACCGCAGGGTGAAAACCTTTCAGCTGGGCTGCAGTATAGTCCCGGATCTCAGAGAGGGGTTTCCGCCGGTATTGAACAGCTCCGTCACGAAACATGGGGCGCAGCAGATCCTGGTAACTGTATTCATCACCGAATCTTTTCCATCGTGTGGAATCCATGGGATCGACAATAACCCCGGGGTGGTCAACCCCAAGGGAGAGATCGTATATGGCATCTCCCCGGAAAATTCCATCCTTGCTGTACCGCCGTATTTGATGCACCCCCGGGGTACTGCTCTTGATTGACTGTTCCGAAACTTTCAGACGGGGACTCCACTCCGTAATTGCAGGCTCACCGTGCATATCCCGCACTGCACTCAGCTTATAAATTCCGTCCAAAGCCGGCTGATCGTATGCGGTAATCAACCGTGTGCCCACACCCCAAATATCAATTTGAGCCCCCTCCTCCTTCAGGCTGGAGATCAGATACTCGTCGAGATTGTTGCTTGCCACAATTTTGGCATTCCTGAAACCTGCTTCATCCAGCATCCGCCGGGCCTCCCAGCTGAGATAGGTCAGATCCCCGGAATCCAGACGGATTCCAGCCAGATCATGGCCGGCCTCCCGAAGACGCTTTCCCGCTTCAATGGCGTTGTGAACTCCTGATTCAGTGGAATAGGTATCCACCAGGAGAAGTGAGTTTCCCGGCATTACATCCACGTATGTTTTGAACGATTCAAGCTCATCGGAAAATGACATTACCCAGCTGTGGGCAATGGTACCTTTCACCGGTATACCGTAATGTTTTCCTGCAAGCACATTCGAGGTTGCGGCACAGCCTCCGATGTATGCAGCCCGGCTGGCACCAAGTCCCCCGTTGCGCCCCTGGGCCCGGCGAAGGCCGAACTCCAGAACAGGATCGCCATGGGCTGCCCGCACGATCCGGCTTGCCTTGGTGGCTATGAGAGTTGGAAAGTTGATAAAATTCAGCAGAGGGGTTTCCAGCAGCATGCACTGCAGCAGGGGACCCTGAACCCGAAGTATGGGTTCAAAGGGAAAAACCGGCGTCCCTTCGGCGACGGCATCTATGCTGCACTCAAGCTTCATCTCTGCAAGATATTGGATGAAGTCCCTATGAAAGAGGCGCTTACCCTCTCCGTCCTTCAACGAAGCGATATACTCCAGATCAGTCCGGGAGAAATGATAGGAACTGAGAAAGTCACCTGCCTCATCAATTCCCGCAGCAATGCAGTACTGTCCGCCGAAAGGCGCCTTCCGGAAAAACAGATGGAATGTTCCTTCCATTGAACTGCGTCCCGATTTCCACAGACCGTACGCCATGGTGAGTTGATACAGATCGGTGAGCAGGGGTCCGTTTTCAATATCTGCCATAATGTTTTCAGATCTCATAACAGGTTTAAAGTACTCTTTCCCCCCTGCCGAGACAAATTTGAAGCACAGGCACATATATTCTTGACCTTGTTACTTGCATTAGTTAGGTTTTAGATATAGCCTTTGTGTGTGGGGTACTTATAGCAGTTGATACAGGCTGCGGGGGGCATTATGAGAGATTCAAGCAATCCCCCGGATCCACTTGAACTGATCCGGTGGGCGCACAATACATTTAGCGATAAACTGATCATGACCACAAGTTTCGGGATTTATTCTGCGGTGATGCTGCACCTTGCTACCCGGGTGGTTCCGGATATTCCGGTTGTATGGATCGATACCGGCTATCTCCCCCCCGAAACCTACCTGTTCGCCGAAGAGCTGAGAAAACGTTTGTCCTTGAACCTTCATGTGTATCAGTCGGAGTTGAGCCCCGCACGAATGGAAACCCTCTACGGAAAGCTCCACGAATCCCGTGATCCTGAAGATCTTGACACCTATGACTACATCAGGAAAGTCCGGCCCATGACCCGGGCATTGGATGCGCTGGGAGGCGAAGCCTGGATTGCCGGTCTCAGGAGTGAACAGACCGGTGCACGGAAACAGCTGAAACCGGTGGACAAACAGAACGGCACAGTGAAAATCCATCCTATTTTGCACTGGACCCGCACAGACCTGCTCAGTTATCTGGACGCCCACTCCCTATCCGCCCATCCCCTTCATCAGGAAGGCTATGAAAGCGTTGGGGATGCACATTCATCAAGACCCATGACAGCACAAGATCAACATCCCAGAGAAACCAGATTTCACGGGGTGAAGCAGGAATGCGGTCTGCATCTGGATCTTGATCAGGGACAAAACCGGGCGTTTAATTCCAGCCGTTTATAGATCGCAATTGCTGTGTTTCATACAATCTCCCTGCTGTTGACACAGCGTCACGGCGTAAGCTACTGTTAACCAGCATCAAAGAATTATTCAGGTTCTATTATCAGGAGGTTGCATGTTACCCATTGTCCGAGAGCCCCGGTTTCTTTTTGAATCACTGGCTGCAGCGGAATAACTTCACAAAGTAAGTAGCATCGTTATAATTCACGTCGGAATGTAATTTTCCGGCATCTGAATTCAGGGATCTGAATCCCTCCTGCCCTTCTTTCTAGTATTCCTCTGCCTGCTGATCAGTACCGGTCATTGCCGGTCGCGGCTTATCCTTTAAGAGGAAGACATTACCAATGAACACAACAAATTTGGAGTCCATCGGCTGGAACAGTCACTGGAACCGAAAATATCTCGAAACATGCAAAACCAACGTACAAGGAAAAGATTGTATACCGGCACGAATCACCGGCAGACACCATGACCTGTTCACCGTTCAGAGCGAAGATAGAGAATTCCTCTGTAATCCTGCGGGCAGGCTGAGACAGGGGCGTACATGGCCTGCTGTGGGAGACTGGGTGATTCTGCAGCTCCCGGACGATAACTCAAACGGAGTTATCCACACTGTTCTGGAACGAAGGAGCAGCTTCCAGCGCAGCGCATCGGGAAAACGGAGCTCTCTACAGATAATCGCAGCAAATATCGACCTGGTGCTCATCATATCCGGCATGGATGGCGATTTTAATCTCAGACGCATAGAACGGTACATGACCCTGGCCTGGGATTCCGGGGCGTCCCCCGTACTCATACTCAATAAAGAAGATCTGGTTGAGCATCCCGATGATTACGTCCACGAGGCGGAGTTGTACACGCCGGGAGCACCAATTTTTCACATATCTGCTAAAAACGGCAGCGGTGTGGATGCTTTGAGAAGTCATTTCACACAAGGGCAGACTGCAGTATTGGTGGGCTCATCCGGCTCAGGAAAATCCACGTTGCTGAATGCATTGCTGGGAGAGGATGTTCAGAAAACATCCTCTCTGCGCGAAAACGATCACCGCGGACGTCATACCACCACAAGCCGGCAGCTGTTTCCCCTTGCCGATTTCGGCGCAATAATCGATACCCCGGGTTTGAGAGAAGTGGGACTCAGCGTAGACTCCTCTTCCATGGATACGAGCTTCTCAGATATTTCAGAGCTTGCCGGGTATTGCCGCTTTAAAGACTGCAGCCATGAGCACGAACCGGGATGCGCCGTCCTGGAAGCTGTGAGAGAAGAGAGAATTCTCCCTGACAGGTATGAAGCATATCTCAAACAGAAGAAAGAGCTGTTCTTCATGCAAAACCGGCAGGAGGCTCTCCGGAGAAAGCATGAATGGGAAAAGGAAATTGCACAGTATGTGAAAAAACAACGGAAAAAGGCCGGAAAAGGGAGGGATGCTGAAAATGGGTCGTAAGTATGAACAAAAATACCAGTCAGTCAGCAGCGGCTTCGGCCCTTTCCGGTGCACACACTGCGGTACCGCGGTAATTCCACCTGCCTCCGGCTCCCGGCACCGCAATCATTGTCCTGCCTGCCTTCGCAGCCTCCACGTGGATCTGCTGCCCGGTGACCGGCGCAGCCGCTGCAGGGATATTATGCATCCCATTGCCCTCTGGGTAAAAGACGACGGAGAACTGTCGATTCTTCATCGATGCGAGAAATGCGGAACGGTGAAATCAAACCGGATTCTTCCCGACGACAGCGAGCCGTTAATCAGCGAACTAGCAGCACGTCCCGCTTTGGCGGTGGGCCTCGCATAGTGAGGAGTGAGTCATAAAAAAACGGGATGTCCGGACAAAAGCCCGGCATCCCGCATTCTTTCAAAAAGCCTTAGACATAGTTGAAGGTACTTACTGCATTTTCAGCTGACCTACTGCTTTCTGAATTAGTCCGAAATAGTCATAGAAGTCGGAAGCGGTTGCTCCGGTTACAGCATCGGCTACAGACCATTTCCGCATGCCGTCGCTGTCTTCTTCGCTTGCCCGAACCATTTCAGCAGGAGAGAAACCAACGCCGCTTGTTTCAGCGAATTCTTCAATGGCTTCCATGTTGCCCATCCAGCCGAGACCGAAGTTCCAGTACTCGGAACCGCGCTTGAACAGACCGCCGTAGTTGGTTGTCTCAACCGCTTCACCCTGTCCGCCGAACTCTTTGAACACTTTGAAACCGCCGGCTGCAATGTTGTCATAGTATGCTTCCATGGTGGAATGATTCCGCAGAATCGCTTTTTCAAGCACGGTGTTGCCCGCAGCTTCACCGTTTTCATCGGCAGCCACATAGACAAGAGCCGTGCCTACAGTTGTTCCGGTATACATGGTTCCGGCATATTCAACCCATTTGGCAACACGAACCTCAGAACCGCGCTGAATGTAAAATACGGTGTTATCTTCAGTCCAGCCGTCTTCACCCACTGTCACAACAGCCAGTGAATGAGGAAGAAATGCTTCATCCAGGGTTACCTCCAGGCGGCCTTCCGCATCTGTTGTAACCACAGCCTGTCCCACGTATCCGCCGTGAGTATATGCATATGCTTCAACAGCCTGATTCGGTGCAAAACCGGTGGGTGCTTCAGCGCTTGAACAGCCAATCAATGCGATTGCAATGAGAGCAATCACGAGTACGGATATGATTTTCTTCATAGTCGGTACCTCGTCTCCTAAAAGTTTCAACCCGGATTAACATCCGGGATATGAGATAATAATATAATTTATTTCACAATATATCCAGTACTTTCTTATTATTTATTCAAAACAGCTTTTTATGTGAATTTTTTTGTGATTAAACTCTATACAGTTTTTGAAATTGTTCAGCTGAAACAATGCGAATCGAAAAGTGCTAGTGAGTAGTATATTCAACCGGTATAAAGAGAATTTTCAGGAGTTAAAAAAGAGATTTTTTCAGGGAAGGTTAAATACTGCTAAGTTATGCCGTCTGAGAATCCAGACGGCTGTAAAATGTACTGAAGATGCTCAGCCAAGGGACTCTTCGAGGACACGTATGTGCCGGGTGTTTTCCTGACCGATTTGTACAATTGATTCGCTTTCTTTCTCAATACTCTGTGCTGTGTCACCAATCTGATTCACTGATCCGGATATCTGCCGAACTGAATCGCTGATACTCTCAACACTCTTACTTCCTGCAGATATCTGAGAACTTACATTTGTCAGAGATTCATGGACAAGGTTGTTAACTTCTGCAAGGTTATTGGTTGTGTTCTGGATTTCATCGCTTCCCGCAGCCAGTTCCCTAAGTCCTGAAATCATCTCGCCCAGGGAATCGTGGACATCCTGTATTTTACTTGAGATTTTATGGAACTGACCTTCCATTTCACCAAATGCGCTCACAGCCTGATCAACTTCCGCCACATTGTCGGTCACACGGTTTTGTATCTGTGTGAGATTGTCACTGATCTCGCCGCTGAGCTTCCGAATTTCATGGGCAACAACCGCAAACCCCCTGCCTCTGTCGCCTGCATGGGCAGCCTCAATGGAAGCATTCATTGCCAGAAGATTGGTTCTTTCAGAGATATCCCGGATCACATGAATAACCTCCAGCATTTGTGCGGAAGCCTCCCGGGAGCTCTGGAAAGCGTTTGCTGTAGTTCCCATCCTGGCTGCCATTGCTTTTTCAGAAGAGATCAATTCTTCAAGTTGGGTCTTTTTATCGTTTGCCGAGTGGGAAAGCTGTTTAATAGAGGCCGTTATCTCGGCAATAACGGATGATGTCTGCTCAACTGCCGATGATTGAGTGTGCATTTCACCGGCGACTGCTTTTTCCGCACTCTGAATGTTGGCGTAGGCAGCTCCAGTCTGATCTATTTCTTCCTGGAGTCTTGAAATAGATGCCTGTATACTGATGATTTCAGAGTTTATACCACGAATAGAATCAAGCGAGCTTTGGGCGGACTGATCAAGTTTTTCCGATATATTTACCCCGTCCTTTACTGAACCAACCGCATTCGCAAGCAATCCAAATCTATTTTCAGATTCACTGTTAACTTCCATAAGACGTTTCAGTGTCTTTCTTGAGGAATAAACCACCATTACAATAAAGGCCAGCGCAAGCACTGTGAGTATTACCGGAGCTATGATTATGAAGCTGTAGTCGGATGAGGGTATTCCGTTCTGCTGAGCATACGGGATTACCTTGGTGAATGCAGATACCAATAATCCGGCAATAATTGTAACCGAAATAACAGCAGCCTGCCGTGCAGAATTAGAAAGCAGCGCCAATGCGGCAAGAGTGGGCAGAAAATAGGTTAATGACTCATTCACAGCTCTGATTGACGGGTCAATTCCCAATACCCCGACAGCATAGCCCATCACCACCGCCAGATAAATAATCATATCTGCTACCTGATTTGCTTTTCCCTTCAGGAGAAACGGCAGACCTCCAAAGAGAATCACGGCAAAAGCAAGTTCGAGAAATGCAGGAACAAGGTCCCCTTCCACAAGATTCAATACAAACCCGAAAACAAAAAGACTCCCGGTGAATAATTCAATCCAGAACAGGGATTGAGCACGATATACCATGACGAGAGATTGGCTGGAATAAATCTCCTCGATCTTATTACTTACTGATTTGATGAGCATTTACAAATTCCTTTTTTGAAATATAATACATATTCAATTGCTTTAAGCGGCGTAACATACCATAAATCTCTTATAGATATCAAGATAGGAGCGCAGGCATCAGATTTCTACAGTTATTGACCGGTTCCGGAACTCTCGATGCTCAGTAACTCCCACCCCTATAAATTTCTTGACATTGTGGATACCATCAACCTACCATTCCTACGGAGAGTATCATGAAATTGCTGGTGTTTGTTCTGAATAAAGAAGAGTTTCTTGAAGATGTTCTGGAAGCCTATGTGGAGGCGGGTGTTGCCGGCGCTACTCTCCTGGATTCCGAAGGAATGGGGCGGTTTCTCGCCTACGAGGTTCCACTGTTTGCCGGGTTCAAGGAGTTCATGAAGGGCAATAAACCCTACAATAAAACGATCATTTCAGTTATTAAAAATGATGATATTATCAGCCGGGTGAAAACCCTGGTGGACAAGGTGGTGGGCGGTCTGGAGAATCCCGGAACGGGCATTATGTTTACCATTCCTGTCGACTGGGCCACCGGACTGGTTCCCGAGGACGAAGAGGTTTAGGCGTATGGGTGCACTGTGTAAAATGATTTCCCCGAAATGGATTCTCGTGGACGAGATTGTCTCAGATAAAAAGGAGTGTATCAGAAAGCTGATACATGCCCTGGAGGCAAGCGGTGACGTCCAGGATGCCGAAGGACTGCTGTCAGATATTATGGAACGGGAGGGGCTTTCCTCAACCGCCGTGGGTTCGGGCTGTGCCATTCCCCACGCCCACTCGGCTTCCATCACCGCTACCAGGGTGGCCGCCGCTCGCCTGCATGAACCCATCGATTTCGGTTCCCAGGACGGGGATCAGGTTCAGCTGGTGTTTCTCATGGCGGGTCCCAAGAAAGACACGGGAATACACTTGAAAGTTCTGTCGAAGGTGGCCCGGCTCCTCCATGACCCGGCATACCGGAGCCGGTTTCTTGAGGCTTCAGATGCTGAATCCTTCTACGCCGTGCTCTGCCAGACGGAAACCTAGTTCATGAGAGCTGATCAGAGGTGGCGGCTCATCCGCTTTTTTATTACCAGTGCGGTTCTGTATCTCATTTGGCTCATATTCACTGCAAGTGTAGAACCTTTCTCCCTGATTGCCGGAGCACTGGGGTCGGTTTTTGTGGCAGCCCTCACCTACGATGAGTTTATTGCCTCCCACGAGGCGTCCCTCAACTCGTTTATGCCCAAACCTCTCATGCTGATACTCTATCTGCTGCTTCTGTTGTATGTACTCTATGTGTCCAGCTTCCAACTCCTTGCAGCGGTGTTCACCGGACGGATCAATCCCAGAATTGTACACTTCCGCACACGTGTTAAATCGGATTTGGGCAGAATGGTTCTATCCAATTCAATCACCTTCACCCCGGGAACTATCACCATAGATCTGAATGACGACCATTTGATTGTCCACTGGATTTTCTGCAACACTTCCAATTCCCGGGCCGCCGGGGAACAGGTGAAAGGCCGGCTGGAAAAGCTGCTCAGGAGGGTATGGCAGTGAGAGGGCTTATGCTTGAGCTGATGCAGTGGGTGCTGGCCGGTGCTTCAGCAGTGGTTTTCATCAGGCTGATCATCGGTCCAACCGGAGCGGACCGCCTTGTGGCACTGAATATCCTTTCCGGCCTGGCCCTTGCCTTTCTGGTAACCCGGGGGGTGGCCCTGGGTCGGGCACTCTACCTTGATGTGGCCCTTGTCTATGACATATTCGGATTTCTGGGATTTCTCGCCATCGCACGTTTTCTTAAAGACAAGATATCAGATGAGGATGGTCCGGCATAATGGAACTTCTACGGGAAATTCTGGCGGGTATCGCGTTCACTCTGGCGGGGATATTCACACTGGGGGGAATAATCGGTCTGTTCCGGTTCCCCGATGCCTACACCCGACTCCAGGCCGGTTCCCTGGCGGGAACCACCTCGGTAATATCGGTCTTTATCGGTGCACTCATACTGGCTCCCGACTGGGCGATCGCAGGGCGGATCGTAATTATTATTATATTTTTCCTGCTCTCTTCCCCCACCGGAGCTCACATTGTGGCCCGTTTCGCATGGAATTCCGATCTGCCTGCCTGGAAGCCCAGAGATCAGAAACGCAGCGGACCGGAACGGAAAATGAAACCCCGGCGCAAACGGCGTCTAAGGAACATCATGCAGAAGCGTCTGCGGCGAAACCGCCGCCAGGGACCTTCCGGGGACGCTCCGGAGGATATGGAATGATTATTCTGTTTCTTTCGGTTATTGCAATTCTTTCCGTCTATACCCTGCTTTCCCGGGATCTGCTGTACGGGGTAATTGCCCTTTCGGGGATCAGTCTGGTTTCCGCACTTCTGTTTTACCTGCTGCAGGCTCCGGACGTTGCGATTACCGAGGCTGCTGTGGGCGCCGGTGTATCCACGGTAATTTTTGTCTGGGCCATAAAAGCCACGCAAAGGGGTGATGAGGATGAATAAATCCGAAGACAAAAGTCGCAGGAACGGTTCCTCCCGGGGCGCAGACATAGCCCGTTCATCCGGGGCTTCGGCAGCGGGGTTCTACATTCAGATTGCTCTTGCGGTGCTGGCTGCCGGTCTGCTCATTCTCCCCCTGATTCTCAGCGAACATCCATGGCCGGAAATCGCCCGGGATTTTCTTGAGAATAACGCCCGGCAGGAAACCGGAGCATTGAACACCGTAAGCTCAATTTATCTGGGATACCGGGTCTTCGACACGCTGGGGGAAACCATCGTGCTTCTGGTGGCAGTGAGCGGTACTATCGGGATCATCGCCCACAGCGGGTCGGTTCTCGCCAAGGGCTTCGACCTGGAAGAACCCGGACCTTCAACCACCACCCATGGAGAAAACATCCACCCCAAAAGACTCCGCACCGCCCTTATTGAGGTGGTAACCGGAAAGCTGGGACCAATCGTCCTGATTTTCGGCGTATACGTCATGCTCTACGGTCACCTCTCTCCCGGCGGCGGATTTCAGGGTGGCGTGGTTATCGCATCGGGTATAGTGTTTCTTTCTCTGGGCGGCAGACGTGGTGCATCCACCCGCCTCACCGAGCCGGGAATTCTTGCAGGACTTGAGGCCGGAGCCTTTTGTGTCCTCATCCTGGCAGGTCTCACCGGAAGCGCAGTGGCCCAAGGATTTTTCTCCAACTTTATTTCCGGCATGGGACTTCCAGACGTTGCCTTTATCGTATTTTTGAATACGGTTATCGGATTGAAAGTGGGTGCGGGGATCGGATTTATGAGCATTGCCATGCTGGGGAGGGTTCATGATTGAGAGAATATTGCTATCAGTGATCTTTCTCACCGGGTTCACCGCCATTATCGCCAACCGGAATATCATCAAAAAGATTTTCGGTCTTACCATCATCAACACCGCAGCAGTGCTCCTGTTTATTGTGGAGGGGGCGGGAATCGGAACGGAAGCCCCGATTCTGGGAGAGGGGATCAGCGCAATAGTAGACCCGGTTCCCCAGGCCCTCATGCTCACCGCAATTGTAATCGGCGTGTGCATCAATGCATTGGCCCTGGCCCTGGCATACCGACTCTACAATGCCACGGGATCGTTCAACATCGACACTATATATCAACGGCTGAGCAGTGATGAGCACAATTAATTCAGACATCGTATACACCCTCGTCGGGCTCCCCCTGCTTGGCTCAGCCCTTGCGCTCTTCTCCAAAGCGTTCTTTAAAGGGGCAAAGAACCGAATTCTGGAATACAGCGCTGCGTTTATCGGTCTTGCGCTGCCCTGGATTATGCTGATATATACCCTGCCGGATATTTTCAACGGAGGCGTCTACAGCGGAATCATCGGCGGCTGGAGCCCCCAGGTGGGCATACAGTTCCGTTTCGACGGTCTTGCATGGCTGGTGAACCTCATGGGTTTTACGGTTGCCGGAAGCGCATGGATTTACAGCCTGGGGAAAGGTCCCCGGGGGGCGGGGTTCACTTCCGTCTTTCTCATCCAGACCGCAGCCCTCGCCGCCACATCCATGACCGCGGATATCTTTAACCTGTTCGTGTGTCTGGAGGTGATGGGTATCGCATCCTATGTGCTGGTTGCATCCAGTGAGAAACCCGGTGCCATGCTTGCTTCGTTTTCCTACCTGATGGTCAGCGCAACAGCCATGGTGTTTTTCCTCATCGGGATCTTCGGTCTCTACCGTCTTACCGGAAGTCTGGGCTATGAGAGCATCGCCGCCTCCCTGGCCGCCGTTCCGGATCACGGAGGAATTGGGGCAATCGTGTCGGTGAGCCTCATCGTGGGAGCGGTGGCTATTCGTGTGGCGATTATGCCGGTATACGGCTGGCTGCCCGACGCCCATGCTCTGGCTCCCCACAGTATATCGGCGGTTCTCTCAGGTGTTCTGATCAAAACTCCCCTGTTCGCCCTCTCAAGGGTCATTTTGCTGATCCCCGCCGGGGCCCGGGCAGCAGAACTGATGGGCTATGCCGGTGCTCTCACCGCCCTGGTTGCGGTGATTATCGCCCTTTCCCAAAGCGATGTAAAGCGGCTGCTGGCCTACCACAGTGTAAGCCAAATCGGCTATGTGGTCGCCGCCTGGGGCGCAGCCCTGCATGCCGGTCCCGCCAGCCCCCAGGGGGCAGCCCTGATGACTGCGGCCTTTCTCCACGCCCTGTTTCATGCGCTGTTCAAGGGTCTTCTGTTCCTCACCGTGGGAAACCTCAGCGATGCCGCCGGTGAACGCAACGTGTACCGTCTCAAGGGGGGGGCATCCATTCTCCGGCGTGCCGGCGAACGCATCCCCGTTACGCTCATTGCCTTCATGTCCGCTGCACTTGCCATTACCGCAATTCCCCCCATGAACGGCTACGCCAGTAAAACGGCCCTTTCCTATGCACTGAAAGGCAGCTGGGAATACACGCTATTGTTTGCCGCAGGGATCGGGACGGTGGCTTCATTCATAAAACTGGGAAGAAGCTTCTTCGGGAAAGCTTCCGGTGTTCCCTCTGGTATTCCTGGGGATATTCCTTCCGTTGCTCCTTCCGGCGCACGTGCCGTCACCCCGGCCTCAAACCACAACGGCTCGGGGACCTCAGGTATCGCCGAAGCGGTAAGTCATGTGGTTCTCACTGCTGCGGTTATTTCAACGGGTGTTTTCGGCCCCGGTATGTACCGCTTCGTTCTCACCATGTTCTCCTCCGGAGCCGCAGCGGATTCAGGATACTCTCCGACGCGTGTCCCTGATCTGAATCTTTACAGTTGGAGTGCACTCCAAAACATGCTGATAATCCTGGCTTCAGGAATCGCCGTGTACCTTCTCAGCCAAACGACCATGGGGAAGCTCATATTGAAAAGAATACGTGAGCGGCAAAGGGGTTTTCACGGTCTGTTGACCTCCTTTACGCTGGGCACCCTGGCCCTGGCCGCATGGATGTACCTCGCATGAACAGGTCGGGTGTTTTCCCCGGATCCAGAAAAATGCACTATACTGGGGACGGAATGAATCATCCTCGAATGGTACACGGAGAAATGCAAAGGAAACTCTCCAGAGATGGAACTCATTGGCCATCACCCGTTCGCATGGTCTTAACCTCTCTCATCTCCGCTCTCCTGTGCCTATTGCTCTCCCCCTATGGATTGAGTTTCAACATGGACAGCATCAGCGTTGACATTCCCTGGTCAATGGTTTTTCCGCTGATAACTGCCTTGGCGTGGGGCTGGAAGGGAGGCCTGCTCAGTGCTGTGTTCGGGGCGGCCTGGTTCCCATTCCTCCTGTGGCCTGCCAACGGAAATACCAATATTCTCACATCACTGGGGCTTCTTGCACTGTTTACCTTGAGCGGATATGCATACCGGAATGTGAGCTTCCCGAAAAGAGATAAATCCGGATATATCAGACTGGCCATAACCGTTATTCCGCTGCTCTTAATCATTGCAGGTCTCTACATCTGGCTGTTCCCTCCGCTGCTGGCTGCCAATCCGCCTTTTTGGGATACCGGCGCACGGGGTTACGATCTGGGAATGTCGCCTTCTATTCTTCGGAGCATTTCAGCCAAATACGTCGCCAACGGACTGTTTGCTGTCATCATTGCTGAAACTTCTCTTCAGATCGCTGCGGTAAGAAAAGTCTACGGACTTCCTATACACAGATATCATCGGGAAAACGCCATCATTCTTCCGGGGAGCATGTCAGTGGCCCTCCTGGTCTGGCTCGTGTTCTTTCTGCTTGATCATCTGCTGATTGCTCCCGGGTATGACGGTCCCCGGATGTATATAGACCTCTCACTTATGATTATGCTCAGCGCCGGTATCTGTGTGGGGCGGGTAATAATGTACAATAACCGCATCAGGATGGAAGCTGAGGAGTCACGTAACCGTTTTCTGGCCAATATGAGTCATGAACTTCGAACACCTCTTAACGGCATAACCGGTATGATTGATCTTCTTGACCGCAGCTTACGTGAGAAGGAGCCGAAACATCTCATTGCCCTCGCCCGGCGTTCCACCAACCATCTCAGCAATATGGTAGAGGATCTGCTCACCCTGTCCAGGATTCAGACCGGTAATTTCACCCTGAACCGGGAGGTTTTTGATCTGGATGCCCTGCTGAAAGAGCTTGCAGATATTCAGCGTAATGATGCGCTCAAGGCGGGCATGGACCTGAACTACCGCAGGAATGTGGACTCCGCATATATCGATTCCGATCCCCAGAGAATCACCCAGATTATTCTCAATCTTGTATCCAATGCCATTAAATATGCAGGAAGGGGTGAAATTCGTATCAGCCTGAATATTTCAGACGATATTTCAATTCGGGTATCGGATCAGGGAGAAGGGATCCCGTCGGATCAGCTGGAACTTGCATTTCAGCCGTTCACACAGCTGGAGAATCCTTTTTCCAAATCCCACGGAGGAATGGGTGCGGGATTGAGCATATCAAGGTCCCTTGCGGAACTGCTGGACGGGAGCCTGCATGCAGAGTCCCGGCTTGGAAAGGGATCCACCTTCACCCTGAGCCTTCCCCTCTCCGTGCTGAAACCGAAGACTGAAAGGGATGCTTCCCCGCCGCCTGCAGAAATACAGGAGCGGGGATGCAGGGAACTGTATGTTGTGGTGGTGGATGATGACTTCATCAACCGTCTGTACATGAAAAACACTCTTGTGGAGGGCGGATGCCGGGTGGAACAGGCGGTAAATGCCGAGCAGGCACTGAAGATTATTGAGATGACCCCGCCGGATATGGTGCTCATGGATATCGGGCTGCCGGGAATGAGCGGAGAAGATGCAATCGAACTGATGCGAAAAGAAAAGCGCTATGCCGGCCTTCCTATAGTGGCAGTAACCGCCCATGCCCATGAGAAGGATGTCCGCCGTTTTATTCAGAAAGGCGCAGACAGCGTACTGGTGAAGCCTTATACAGCGGACCAACTCCTGAAACTGGTGTATGAAGTGTGTACTTAGCCTGCTATTTCCACAGGGATGCCGGCAGCTTCAAAATCAACATTCAGCTTCCGGATAAATTCCGGATCCGGGGCGGGGGTATCTTTCAGGGTATATCGTTTTCCCAGTTCAGCCCATTTGGCCTCCCCCATCTTGTGGAACGGGAGAAACTCAAACCGCTGCAGGTTGGGGATGGTAAGCAGCAGCTGTTTCAGAAACTCAAGATCCTCAGCTCCGTCGGTGAGGCCCGGGACAATTACATGGCGCACCCATAAATTCCTGTTCGTTTCAATGAGATAATCCAGGCTTTGCCGGATAACCGAAAGATTCACTCCGCACAGATCTTTATGAAGCTCGGGGTTGGCGGTTTTAATATCCAGCATCACCAGGTCGGCTGCATCGAAGCAGGGAGAAATAACACTGAGACGGCCGTAACCCGATGTGTCCAGTGCGGTGTGAATCCCCTCATCCCGGGCCCTCAGCAGAATATCCCTGGTGAACTCGGGCTGGGCCAGGGATTCCCCTCCGCTGATAGTCAGCCCTCCGCCGCTTGAGTCCATCCAGGTCTTATACCCCCTGGCCTTCTGAATCACCTCGGCGGAGCTCATCTCCATGGCCGCTGCGTTCATGGCCCAGGTATCAGGATTATGACAGAACAGACAGCGCAGCGGACAGCCCTGGAGAAACACTACAAAACGTAACCCCGGACCATCCACCATTCCGCCGCTCTCGAAGGAGTGCACCCTTCCCCGGACAGGCTCATTGGCGGCCTCAAGCACAGACATACAGCTCTACACCATTGAGTGGAAGGTGCGGCTGATTACGTCCTCCTGCTGCTCCCGGGTCAGCTTCACGAAATTCACCGCATAGCCGGAAACCCGGATGGTCAGCTGAGGATAATTCTCGGGATGTTCCATTGCATCCAGGAGAGTGTCTCTGTTCAGAACATTAATGTTCACATGATGGCCGCCGTTGAGAAAGTAGCCGTCCAGGAGGGAGATCAGATTCTTCTCCCGCTCAGCTTCAGTTTTGCCAAGCGCCTGGGGAACTATGGAGAATGTGTAGGAAATCCCGTCGGTTGAGTGCTCGTAGGGAAGTTTGGCAACCGAGGCAAATGCCGCAAGAGCACCCGATGTATCCCGGCCGTGAACGGGGTTTGCACCGGGACCGAAGGGAATGCCGGCTTTCCGCCCGTCGGGGGTTGAACCGGTCTTCTTCCCGTACACCACATTACTTGTGATGGTGAGAATCGACTGGGTGGGCTCAGCGTTGCGGTAGGTCTTCTGCTTGCGAAGCTTATTCATGAAGGTCTCCACCAGGTCGGCGGCAATTCTGTCCACATCGTCGTCATTGTTTCCGAATGCGGGATAATCACCCTCAACCTCATAATCCACTGCAAGACCTTCTTCATTGCGGATCACCTTCACCCGGCTGTGCTTGATGGCAGAAAGTGAATCGGCGGCGACCGAAAGACCGGCAATACCGCAGGCCATGGTTCTGTGCACTTCCCGGTCATGGAGGGCCATCTGCAGGGACTCATAGTTGTACTTATCGTGCATGAAGTGAATTACATTCAGAGTCTTGATATACAAACCCGCCAGCCATTCAAGAACCGCGTCGAAACGCTCCTTCACCAGACTATAATCCAGATACTCGTCGGTAATGGGACGCAGAGCGGGAGCCACCTGTACGCCGGTTTTCTCATCCCGTCCGCCATTGATGGCGTAGAGCAGTGCCTTTGCCAGGTTTGCCCGGGCGCCGAAGAACTGCATCTGCTTGCCCACCTTCATGGCGGATACACAGCATGCAATGGCATAATCATCTCCGAAAAAGGTACGCATGGTGCAGTCATTCTCGTACTGGATGGCAGAGGTCTCGATTGAGAGTCGGCTGCAGTATTCCTTGAAACCCTGGGGAAGCCGGGGCGTCCATAGAACCGTAAGGTTGGGTTCCGGAGCGGGGCCCAGATTTTCAAGGGTGTGAAGGATGCGGAAACTTGTCTTGCTCACCAAAGGCCGGCCGTCAACGCCGATACCGCCCAGGGCTTCGGTCACCCAGGTGGGGTCCCCGGAAAACAGCTCATTATAGGCCGGGGTTCGCAGGAAGCGCACCATCCGCAGCTTCATTACAAAATGATCGATGAACTCCTGGGCGTCGGCTTCGCTGATCATTCCTTCATCCAGGTCCCGCTGGATGTAGATATCCAGAAATGTCGCCACCCGGCCCAGGGACATGGCGGCGCCGTCCTGCTCCTTAATGGCTGCCAGATAGGCGAAATAGGTCCACTGTATGGCTTCCTGAGCAGTTTCCGCAGGCCGGGAAATATCAAACCCGTAGCTTCCGGCCATGCTTTTCAAGGCCTTCAGGCTTTCCACCTGTTCGCTCAATTCTTCACGGCTGCGGATATTTTCCTCGTCCAGCTGGGTGGTATCGAATATTTCACCGGATTCCTGCTTATCTTCAATCAGGCGGTCAACACCGTAGAGCGCAACCCTGCGGTAATCACCGATAATCCGGCCTCTTCCGTAGGCATCGGGCAATCCGGTAAGAATTCCCGATTTCCGGGCCCGGCGCATTTCCGGGCTGTATGCAGAGAAAACTCCGTCGTTGTGGGTTTTCCGCTCCTTGCCGAACACCCGGGCTACCGAATCATCCATTTCATATCCGTAGGATTCCAGAGCGGATTTCACAACCCGCCAGCCGCCCCGGGGCATAATCGCCCGCTTTAAGGGAGCGTCAGTCTGCAACCCCACAATCGATTCAAGATTTTGGTCCACATATCCCGCCCCATAGGCTGTCACTGAAGAAGGAATGCTTGTTTCCGCATCGATAATGCCTTTCTTTTGCTCAAGTTTCATCAGCTCGGAGGTTTTTTCCCACAACTTACGGGTACGTTCTGTGGGAGGCGCCAGGAAACTGGAATCACCCTCATAGGCCGTATAATTCTTCTGGATAAAATCCCTGACATCAATCTTGTATTTCCAGGCACCGTCGCTGAAGCTTCGCCATTGTTTCATGTTGATCTTCCTTTGAAATGGTTTTGGTATGGTATGTAATAGTATTTTACTCAGCAACAAACTACAAGTTCAGAGAAGAAAAATCAACTGGGAAATTAATATGTTTTAACTGAATTGAAATATGGCCGGTGCAGTGGAAAATACCAGGGCTGCCGCCATGGTCCAGTTAAACGCACTCAGCCGGCGAGGACTTGAAAGAAATCTCTGGAACACCCTTCCGAAAAGCGTCCAACTGCATATGGATGCGGCGGCGATGATCATAATAGAGATGGAGTTCAAACTCATACTTTGCCAGTAGTTTTGCGGATCCGTGAATGTGGATACGATGGTGAGAGAGGCAAACCATGCCTTGGGATTCACCCATTGAAACAGCGCCGAGGCGAACAGACTGTTGGGTTTTTCTCGGTCTTTCACCGATCCGATTGCTCCGCTGGTGCCCATCTTCCAGGCCAAAAGCATTAAATACAACAGGCAGGCAACCTGGAGAACATTGTACACCACAGGAACCGCCTCAAACAGGGCTCCAAGTCCCAATCCCACAAGAAAAAGCATGAATCCGAAACCCAGAGCAACCCCTGTCAAATGGGGCAGGGTTTTCCGGAAACCGAAATTGGCTCCGCTTGAAAGAGCTATGAGATTATTGGGTCCGGGGGTAAACGAAGCGGCAATGGCAAAGCCCAGAAATCCGGCATACAGTGTCCAGTTCATATGTTCTGATTATGCCGGTGCAGACAAATCAGGTCAAAGGGGGGACTTCAGTGAAAAGTCAACTTTCCACAATCCGCTCTCTCCCGCCCAGCTTCCGGTAACAGGTCCCCCCTGGGGCACAAAGTATTGTACATGTTCCTTCCCCAGAAAAAGCTTGTAGTCCATCCGGGGATTATTCTCTATTATATAGCCGGGATAGTACCATTCCAGTTTGTGTTTACGGCAATAATCCAGGGTGAGCAGAATGAGATATTTTCCCGGACTGAAGCGGCGGTATTCCGGATGAAAAAAATGGAGAATTGATGCAGCCGAATTCGTTCCGGTGTAGAAAATACCGCAGGAAATCGGCTGTGTTCCGTCACGTACGATCCAGGCCTTTCCGTTGTAGATGTTTGTTTTTCCCCGGCCACAGGTTGCATCCTGTATGCTTTCATATCCGTCGAAGTCTATGGAGCTGAAATAGTGTTCATACAGTCGGTCCAGCTCTCTCCGATGCTGAAATGGATCAAGAAGCTCAACGCTAAAACCCCGGTTTTTCCTGCGGATTCTTTTATGTGAAGAGCGGTCCATTACACCGGATACAGGATAGCGGATCCAATGTACCCTCTGGGGCTCTTCGCTCCCGGTATCCAGGTGTGAGGTTGTGAATATCCCCTGTCCCATGGGATACCATCCAAGGGAGAGGAACAGGTCGAAAAGATCCGGCGGCAGCTGTGCGGGGGTAAAATATTCATGATAAAACATTCGTACCCTCTACAATGGGATATTTTCGAATCACAATCAAGCAGTGCTTACAGCAGCGTGGGTGATGGAGACCGACGCAGCCGGCGGCTGCTCCTCCCATCCCTTGGAACGGTCCTTAAAACAACGACAGCTCTCTGTTGGGAAAGTGAAAACCAATGCCGAATTCCAGGTTCAAGTAGGGTTCATCGGGGAACCTGCGGTCATCATCGAAATTCAGCCTTACAGCCTCCAGGCGGACAAAAGGAGCAACCCTGGGCTGTACAAATGCCATCAGTTTGAAGAAAGGAATAATCTGATATCCGCTTAACTGATCATACGCCCCGGTGTAGATATATGCGTCAGCCCCCAGGGACGGTACAAGTCCTGCCTGCCGGTTGGGATAGCTCACAAAACTGTAGCTGGCGCCAAGTTTTACCGTCAGATAATTAAACGCATCATATTTATCTTCAAGATGCAGAAAGGCGCCGGCTTCCAACGCCAGAGAATCTACTACGAAAAAAGAGAAATTGGGAGAAACCTTCAACTCCCACTCCCGGTCACCTTCATCTTCATCCACCAGATTGTTGAAATAGTACCCTGAAAGACTCAGTACCACTCCGCCGGCTTCAAAATTTTCTCCCACCGTCTGGGCGCTCACCCCGGCGGTTATCAGACAGAAAATCAGAATCATAATCATTCGATTGTGCATCAAAAACTCCTCAGCGTGCATCCTACCCGGGAACTCATATTTTCTCAACACAATTTATATATTGGGGCTATACGATTTTTTGTCCCTGATCGGTTGATATGATGCATAAATGGAGACGCTATGAGTCTGAAGCTGGTATACCGGTACTGCTGCGGAATGATCGTTTATGTTCATTTAACCACTTTCAGACGGAATACTTTGTTTATTTGGGAAAATATTTGACAGGTTTTGATAAGGGCCTGATAATTTCATCAGCCATAGTAGTTTTGTCAGAAATATCTGACCAAGTTAAGAGGAGGATGCAATGGCTGATGCGAAAAAACTGGCCTGGAAATGGCTGGGAGTCGCTCTGATACTCGTGCTGGTGAGCGCAATCGGAGCTTCCATTGTTCAAACATCCGGTGGAAGGGTGGAGATCAAGGACCTTCGTTGGGAGACTGCTTCCGGCGACTTGATGAGCGCCTTGCTGTTCATTCCGCCCAATGCGAGTGAGGATAACCCCGCGCCCGGAATTGTCACCAGTCACGGATGGTACAACAACCGGGAGATGCAGGACCTTAACTATGTTGAATGGGCGAGGCGCGGATATGTGGTAATGTCCATCGACATGTACGGTCATGGGCATTCCGACGCAGTTACCCCTGCGGAATGGTATGTTGCGGGTACCGGAATGTACGATGCGGTAAAACTCATGGCAGATTTCCCCTATGTTGATACCGACAAAATCGGGGTAACCGGGCATTCCAACGGTGCCAGAGCGGCGAACCTCTCTATCCGGGAAGATAACATGGCCGAAGAACCGCTGATTGATTCGGTACTCCTGGTGGCCAACGATGCAATGTACACCACATCTGAAAACGAGCCCTTGTATACCGGCATTATTGCTCCGGACGCACGGGAGCCCTATACGAACCGCTACGGTACCCGGGATGTTGGCATTATTGCCGCACAGTTTGATGAGTTTTTCTTCCGTACCGTACAGGCCGACGGGACTCAGACCCTTCCCAGGGATTTTATCACCACCGAGTACGCACAGTCGTTTCTGAACTTCGGAAGCGATCCGGTGGAGGTTCGTGAGAGCGGCGTGTTTTATACCAATCGTGTGAACGGAGAGTTGGCTCTGCGGGTAATTTACACCCCCTGGGAGATTCATCCATGGAATCATTTCTCCATGAAATCTGCAGCCCAGGGTATTGAATATTGGGAAGAGTCATTCGGAGCACCCAACCCCATCCCCAAGTCGAACCAGATTTGGATTTTCAAGGCAATGTTCAATTTCATCGGTCTGGTGGGCTGGGTGATCTTCATAGTGGCTTTCGCCAAGGTGCTGCTGTTCACCCCGGCATTTGCATCATTACGAAAGGATCAGGAACCCAAAACCATGGTTCTGAACCGCAACGGGAAGCTGTGGTTCTGGATCGGTTCTGCAGTGGTAGCAGTCATTGCCGCCGTTTCCTACCTGAACCTGGGAGCATGGACCAGGGCCAACCGTCCTGCCTTCCTTCCCCAGGCACCCACCTATTTTATCGGTGTGTGGAGTACCGTGGTAGGTGTTTCACTGATTGTCCTTCTGGTACTGAGTTATTATCTGTACTCGCGGAAGAACGGGTATGACCCCAAAGAACGGGGAATTGCCATTGCTCTCATGCCGCTGATCAAGACAGTTGCCCTGGCAGTGACCGTCCTGGCGTCTGCGTTTGCTCTGGTGTTTGCAGTTGATTATTTTTTCAAGGCGGATTTCCGGTTCTGGGTTCTGACGGTTCGTACGTTCAGCCCGGATAAGATCGGTATTGCGCTGCGCTACGCACCGCTGTTCCTTCTGTACTACATCCCCATGTCGGTTGCCACCAACAGTTTCAACCAGTTCAAGCTGGGAGATAAGGAATGGTACAACACCGCGGTAGCAGCTGGCTTCACGGGTCTGGCTCCCGGGATCATGATTATTCTCCAGTATGTGACGTTTATGTCCACCGGAGATGTGTTTTTCAAGGGCATTTCAAATATCTACGGTATTTGGCTGTTCCCCATTGTGGTAATTATTCCTGTGGGTGCGATTGTTTCCCGGAAGCTGTATAAACTGACGGGGAACCCGTATCTTGGAGGTATTATCTGGGGACTTCTGGTGCCCATGATTATGGCAAGTAATACACTTACCCAGATCTAACCGCTGCGTGAATGCAGCATATGTAAAGAAGTGAGTTGTGCCGGTGAAGGTTGTGCGGCCGGCACCCCCTGGCTCTGGAGCATTGGCTTCAGAGCCTTTTTTTATTGAGACACGTCGGATAGAGACAGCTGGCGAGGAGTTTTTTTTGATTGATGGTGCTTCATTCAGGCTGATATTGATGGCGGTTCTCTTTCACTTTTTGGGGGTAAACCGCCAATGGCACGACGGAGCGCGACAGAAGGGGGAACCGGGAGCGGGGTTATTGGAATTGCCGTACCATAATGCACTGTACATGAAGCTTCGTGAACCGGGGTGTGCGGTTCATTTCCGGATGCCGTCCGGGCTCGAATTCAGTTCCGCCGGAAACGATGACCAGGTTACCCGGAAAGAATGATGCCCCTTGAATAACGGGATGATCGGGTATTCCTGTTGGCTCCAATCGCCCCCACACCGGTGATCTCAGAAATCGATAATCTCACCTGTTTCATCCCAGACATTTTCCTCCCAGAGATCCACTTCTCCGGTCAGGACTCCGTAATGATAATACGCTTCGTCACCGAAACGGTTGCCGCGTAAAGACATCCCCGGGACTCCATAAACAGTGAACCCTCCTCCGTAAAGCCAGTTATATTCCACCAGAATATCGGTGTACCGTTCGGTGTCGGTCATCATAAATGTGGTGTTGGCCTTATAGGGACTTCCAGGATAGTGACTCGATGCTTCACCGGGAATATAGAAATGGTTGTAGCGAAATATCGCATCCGATCCGCCGCTTCTCATCTGAACCGCATCGGCATGGGCTCCATCTCTCATGCCGAGTTTTTCAATGAAACAGGCTTCTATCAAGGTTCGATTGCCGTCAGAAACCTTAATTCCATCACCGCCTGTGTCATGGATGTAGAGGTGCCGGGCAGTGAAGCCGCTGCCCAGGATCCCGGCACTCAGTACTCTTCGGATTTCTCCATATTCAAATGTAGCATTGGTGCCACCGGACATTTTAATGCCGTAAAAATTACCGGTTTCCTCAATCGGATCATATATGCCATCCCCATGGATTACAAAATCTCGTAGGACCACATTGTCTGCTTCTATCCAAATCTCACCCTCAAGGGAAAAGCCCTCGAGAACCGCACCGTCTTCCTTAATTTTGGTAAGGCCAGGCTCCCAGATCTCAAGATCAGTGGTGCGCGGACCGGTATTTGTCCTGTCCGGTTTCGGGTAGGCTTCCGACGGAGGAGTAATGTCTTTCTCTTCAACCTCCATGGGGAACCTGCAACCCTGGCTTAAAAGGATCAAAAGGATCAAAAGGAATAGAAAGACAATCTGTTTATGCATATTTCACCTCACCTTTTCATTCAATAGGGATTTTCCATAGCTGCTGGATATTCCCATACCGACAGTTCTCCATCCTGCAAAGCTCCAATATGCCCCGGGCTATGGTTTCCATTTCATTTCTGGCCGTATTGGCATGTGCCGCCAAAGCAATCCGGGCCAGGGGGCTTTTAAAGAGAATTTGAAACTGGATTCTTAAAAGAAAAACGGGAGCAAGAAGAAAAATGCAAAGTTTCAAGGGATAGATGGGCAACCCGTGTTTTCTGACGCCGACAAGCCCCTCCTTAATCGCCCTGACAGATAATGTCAAAAGATACCTGTCCACTGCCAGGGCAGGAAGATTTTCGTTCTTTGCATATATTGCCCCTGCCAGGCCGCATATCAAAGCACCATAAAAGAGCCGTAATGTCCTGAACGACTCACGAGTCCTGATCACTCCACCCGGCGATTCTTGCAAACAGCCACCAGGCGGCATAGGCTTTCATATTGGCATTCAGGGCTTGGCTGTGAGCGGAATCACAGCTGTACCATTCTACTCCTTCTATATGACTGTTCTGCCAATCAGCCGCCCAGTTCCTGTCTCTAGATCCATCTCCGTCACTGTCGTAGTTGCATCCATCATCGGCATACTTTTCCAAATAGGAAATCCCGTCAGGGTCGTAGCTTTCAATATCAGCAAAGTCAAACAACCACGTATTATTGGATATGCAGTATTCTCGGATTTCCTCATTTCGCAGGTGCAGATTCCCTGACTCACCCGTGCCGTCCAGATGACCGGTCATATAGACAAATGTAACTTCTGGATATTCAATCTCCAGTTGAGCCATTTTATCCAGGTAGTTATCCCGCAGTTCTTCCGAACTCCATCCGCTGAGCTGACCGCAAAAGGACCAGATGATAGTATTGTAGTCCGCATATTCAGGGTCATCGAGAAAATCCCTGGTTTTTTCATCCCAGCCGCTGTAGCCTGCATCAAGCTCGAGGTGGCCGTCAGAATACCCTGACCCTTCATACAGATCGAGAGCTCCCTCTGCACCGCCGCGGTTCCATACAAAAAGATCGGTGGTATAGGAGTTGTTCAGATGACCGTTATTGGCGAATACCACCAGACCTGCCATTCCGTCAGTCACCTGTGACCCATGACTGGTATGACCGTATCCGATGTGCAACGTGTCGATTGCTTTTTGAATGGCCGATTCGGGAATCTGGCCTGCCTTTAATACGGGGACAATGCTGTGATCAGCCATGCGAGAAGGGGATCTTTCAGGATTTTGATGGTCCTCGGGGTCGTCTTCAACAACAGGCAGCGTGCATCCGCCTATTAAAAGTAGAACCAGCATCAATATACAACATTTTTGCAATTTCATATGTAATGATAGAAAAAGCCTTAACGGTCTGGCAAGTCTCGAAGCGGGCAGCAGAAGATATTTCAGTGCACTGAAGCTTGAAAACCGTATCTTTAGGGCATCCCGGACTCAGATATGGCGATGACCCTCATACCAGCCATCAGCTATTCCAGGGAAAAACCGTACAACCAGGCCAGAAGCTCCGGCAGCCGTTCTCTCCAAGCCGTTTCATTGTGTCCGGCATCTTCATCTATGACAAGCTTGATATCCTCAACACCCTGTTTCCGGAGGAGCTCAGCCATTTGCCGGGTTAACGCAACATTTTCATTCCCTTCGCCGGTTCCCATATCCAGATACACTCGAAGGTCTTCAGCCCCGGGATTCTGCCTCGACAAATCCTGAATAATTGATGCATCGGCAACCCAGATGGACGGGCTCATGGCGATAATACTCTTGAACTCACCGGGTATCACCAACGGGGCATAGAGGGAGATCAGACCTCCGAGACTGCTTCCGGCCAGGCTGTGGTATTCACTGCCCGGAAGAACACGGTAATTCTCTTCAACCCAGGGCTTCACCAGGTTTACCAGATCCCGTAGATATTCAACCGCCAGGGTTTCCATTCCGTTGAAATCCGTCGGATAGGGGCTGTATTCGGAAACCCGTCGTTCCCCGCCGTTGCCAACGCCCACCACAATGGCTCCGGAGAAATAATCCAGGGCGTACAGCCCGTCCATCACCTCATCCACCATCCACTCACCGCTGAACGCAAGATCCCGAAAAAATAGGTTCTGTCCGTCATGCATGTATATCACCGGGTAACGTGATTCCTGTTCATGATAGCCCGGGGGTGTATATATCCAGATATCTCTTTGAGTTTCCAGTTCAGTCATGGAAAAGTCCTGGATATGCGTAATTGTACCCCGCTTCTCCTTCCCGGCCTGCTGCAGTGTTTCCAGTAAACCCGGTTCAGGTCTCTGCCCCGGAGGCGGAGGGGGAAGAGTGTCGGTGACACAGGAACTGAGAATCAGGAGCAGTGCACCTGCAAGCAAAAAGTACGGCTTCATGAAGAACCTCATCTATGTTGAATTATGTTGAACTATGATGGATTGTAACACAACGGGCGGCAGTTGCGGCTGATTCTTTTATCCCATACCCTTGTTCTGTCCGGCTGGGATCCGGCTGGACAAAATCGAATGCCCAAGAATGCAGAATGCTGCTGATTTTCCTTGTGCTCATTCGTATACTCTACTACGCTTTTGTGTTGTTGATGATGTATGCATCAAATGCCAGAAAATTCTGTTCACTGCCTGACCTGCTTGCAGTACCGTTTCCACTGCATAATTATAAAAGAGAAGTCATAGCGGCAGGTACCTCCGAAGCATTGCATATGAGTGCCGTGATTAGAAAGGGATCTTAATGCTGATATTTCAAACCGCGAACTGGACATTACTGGAAAGCAGCCTGGTATTCGGCGGATGTGCACTGGTAATCACTTTCGCCGGCACACGGATAACCCGGGTGGTGGATCAGCTTGCCGACCGAACCGGAATCGGCGAGGCGGCTGCCGGAGCCATTCTTCTGGGTGCTTCAACATCCTTAAGCGGTGTCGTATTGTCGGTGACTGCGGCCTGGAACGGACATGCCGAACTGGCGGTGAGCAACGCACTTGGCGGAATCGCCGTGCAGACGTTCTTCCTTGCAATTGCAGATATTGTCTATCGCCGGGCGAACCTGGAACATGCCGCGGCATCCGCTCCCAACATGCTCCAGAACGGTCTGTTGATCACCCTTCTCGCCTGGATACTGCTTGCACCCAATCTGCCGGATGCAACGATCTGGGGGATCCACCCCGTAACCCCGATTCTGTTCGCCTTTTACATCTTCGGAATTCACCTGATCCGAGGGGTGAAAGCAGCCCCCATGTGGCATCCGTCAGTAACCCGGGATACCCGCCAGGACCAACCCGACCCTGAGAGCCGCATACCCTCCCTTCTCCGCCTGTGGAGCGAATTTATTGTACTCATGGCCGTCCTGGGAGCTGCCGGGTTAACCCTTGAGCCCGCCGCAACCAGCATTATTGCGCAAACCGGTCTCTCCCAGACAGTGGTAGGCGTACTGCTCACCGCAGTGAGCACCTCAATTCCTGAGCTGGTAACATCCATCGCCGCCGTACGCAGGGGCGCTCTGACTCTTGCGGTGAGCGGTATCATCGGGGGCAATGCCTTCGACACCCTGTTCACCGCCGTCTCGGATATCGCCTACCGTGAAGGCTCGATCTATCACGCCATCACTTCCGAGGTGGAATTCTGGGTCTCCTTAACCCTGCTGATGTGCGGCATACTGATGATCGGACTGGTTCGACGGGAACGTTACGGCCTTGGGCGCATCGGCTTCGAGAGTTCTGCGATTCTGGTTCTGTACATCGCAGGCGTGGTGATGCTGCTGATCTCATAAAGCAAAATCGGGTATAATATATATTAATGCATCTACTCTTTCGTCTGCTGACAATCTACGCTACGGGACTCATCTTGATGTTTTTCTCCGAGTACTTCTTTGTAAACGAGGGCCCGGCACAGGCTATTATCGGTATTTTCCAAAGCACCAGTACGGCCGGCCTTGTCAGCTACATTGAATTATCCCTGTATTATGCCCTTTTCGCAGTATGGCTGCTTATACCTCTTTACTATTTCAAGATTGGCAATTTCTGGGCACTCTATATAGCAGCCGGTTTTTTTGG
Source organism: Salinispira pacifica (assembly GCF_000507245.1). GTDB lineage: Bacteria > Spirochaetota > Spirochaetia > DSM-27196 > Salinispiraceae > Salinispira > Salinispira pacifica. The sequence goes on from NC_023035.1 coordinate 2,161,755, forward strand.
AATAGCAACAGAGGGAGTGGTTATTCCTCTCATTTTCACCGAAAGCCTTAGCTGGCCTGCATTGTCATGGCACGTTATTGCGGATGTTTTACTGGGGTGGTACCTGATGCGCCGCATTCTCATAAAAAATTCCATGCTGTTTACTATCATGGCTTCCATAAGCCTGGGTCTCTTCTGGGCATTCTGGGCGTCCTGGTCTCATATTTCCGATCTCCCATTTATCCTTTCCCCCGGGCAGTTTACCGTCTATGCACTTATAACCAGCGCCGGCCTTATTACCGGCTATGTTTTACTGAATTTTCTGCGAAAGACCGAATTCACCCCCCAAAAAACCGAAGTGGTGTTTTTTTCCGTTCTCACCCTGGCTCTGTGGTTGCTGATGCTTTCTGAACAGGGGATACAACTGCTCGTCATGAACCCGCGGAATTCCATTTTGCTGGTAATATATTTGGGCATTGCCATCTACACCCTGTACAGCTATAGAAATATTGCACAAGAAGAGAAGATCCTTTACCTATTCCGGACAGGTATTGCTTGGTGGAATATGCTCATCCTATTGCTCATGCCTCTCAGCGCAAGCGGCGCATATTATTTTGTGTACCATTATCAAATCTACCCTCCCACCGGGCTTATTGTCACATTACTGCACTCTTCTTCGCATATCTTTCTGGGCATTTCGCTGTTCATGGTTTGGCGGCAGATTGTACAGGCCAGGCACAACATATAAATTTGAACGTTCTTTTGATGACTTAAGAACTACCCGAGGAGGCTGACATGATGATAACCACTCTTATGGAAAACCTGGTATATCAGAAACGGTTAACCGCAGAGCATGGACTGGCTCTGCATGTTGAGGTGGACGGACAGCAGATTCTTTTTGACACCGGTCAGACTGAAGGGCTGATTCAAAATGCCGGGGAGCTGGGAATCGATCCCGGAAACATTGATCACTGTATTATCAGCCACGGACACTATGACCATACCGGAGGGCTCGGTGAGGTTATGTCCATGAATCCCCGAATGAAGCTCTGGATCCATCCCCAGGCCTCCCTTCCCCGCTATAACCGCCATGGAGAATATATCGGCATGGCCTCACCGGAGCTGACCAAAGCCTCCTCCCGAACTGAAGGCGTTACCCGAATAAGTGAAACCGTCTACATTCTTCCTGCGGCATCAATCACCTACCCCGAAGATCTGAACATGGAGGGGTTCACCATGGATATAGATGGAAAGAGGGTTCCGGATAAGTTTTCAGACGAGCAGAGCCTGGTTTTAGTGCGAAACGGCAGGCTGCAAATCCTCAGCGGCTGTTCCCATCGGGGTATCACCAATATTATTCAGTCCGCCGTTGATCATTTTCACCTGCCGGTTGATCTGGTAGTAGGAGGCTTCCACCTTCGTCACAGCCAGGATCTGGATGCTATAGCCCGGATCCTTAACGGGTTCAAAATCCGGCGGATCGGCGTCTCTCACTGCACCGGTGTACGCCAGTATACCCAGCTGCAAACTCTGGTAAATGCAGAAGTTTTCTACAACCATACCGGTTCAATTATCACCATATAACCCTGAACTCTCAATACCGCAACAGCTCCTGACACTCGTTGAGGGCGGAATTATCCATCCGGTTCCTGTACTCCCTACCCGCTCATGTTGACATAATCTTCAAACTATAGTTAGATATTTTATATCGATATTTTTTATCCGAATATGCTCTATTGGGTGCATGCAGGATAAATATCAAAGGGGGAAACAATGAAAGTGATTTACGTTGCCGGATTTCGTCAGCATGCAGGAAAAACTATGACCAGCCTGGGGATTATCAGCCAGTTGAAAAAGTTTATTCCCGCAGAGAAAATCGGCTACATTAAGCCCGTCGGCCAGGAATTGGTTCAGCTCATGGACGGCCGCAATGTAGATAAAGATGCCACAATCATTCAGCGCTTTGCATTGCCGAATATTGATATGTCAGCGGTCTCCCCTGTCCGCCTGGGCAGCGGTGTCACAAAGTCATTTCTGGAGCAGGGGGATCAAAGCCTGGTTACTGCAGGATTTGAGACCGATATTGTCACAGCCATGGAGAAACTGTCGGACAAAACTGTGGTAATCGCAGAGGGTACGGGACATTTGGGGGTGGGAGGCATCGTCGGCCTTTCAAATTCCCGGGTAAGTCGGCTCATAGATGCAGAGATTGTGTATCTGGCAGGAGGGGGCCTGGGAAAAACCCTGGATATGCTTGAGGTTGATTTCACCTATATGCGCTGCACCGGTGCAAAGGTGCGGGGCGTGATCTTCAATAAGCTCCTGCCGGAAAAAATCGGTCAAATGGAGCGCCTGATCACTCCGGAATATCTTACAAAACGATTCGGCTCCCCGGAAAACACCATATCAATTTTCGGCTTTTTACCCAGTGTCGACCGTCTGGGCAAACCCTCCATGGAACAACTGTCCCAGTATTTTTCCGTGTACGAAGCTGCGGGCGATAAGGACAGCGAGTTCTGGCACGTTCCCAGCGCTGGTGTGTCGATAATCTCCCAATCCCACGAAAACCTGCTGCCCTCAGAATCCATAGATCCCGGAGATATAGTCATCCTTTCCTCCATGTCACGCAGACGTCTGCGGTTGATTCTGGAAGATAATGCCCGACGCCCGGCGGAAAAGCGCATCGCTGGCCTGGTTCTCACATCAACAAAACCTGCCGCCCGGCTGGAAGACAGTATGGACATGGTACGACAATACGGGGTGCCGGCCCTCTATGTCCCCGACGACACCCACTCCGCGGATGAGAAAGTGTACAAATGCATTCAAAATACCAAGCTTCAACCGTATGATGAGGAAAAAAACAGTCAGATTGTCGATCTGTTTGAAAAACACTTTTACACTGAAGCGTTCCTGAAAGCCTGGAACCTGTAATCTGCCGTCCAGAACCTGATTCGGTCAGGAACGCGGGTGTTACGGGAGTTCCCGTTCAAAAAAGGACCTGGCCATGGTATGACTCTCAATGCCGTATCTGAGTGTAGCCCGCTGATACCGGAATACTTCCTGCAATTCGCCGGATACATCCATGGAATCAAGGGTTTTTTCAAGAGCCAGCAGTTCTTCAAGTCCGTTGTTTATGGCAGTTCTGATATTCTCGCCCAGATGCTTTCGCCCATCATCATCGGGAAGAAGTCCTGCGAAATAGACCCGGGAAAGAATCTGCACCTCAAGTTTGGTACCGGAAGGAATGGACATCATCCACTCATAAAATGCCTCCCTGCCCGCAGGAAGAATACCATAGCGTTTCCGCCTTCTGCCTTCAGTTTCATAATCGGCAATTTCAATTTTTCCTTCCCTCAGGAGCTTCGCAATAGCCGCCTGAATGCTGCCGTAACTGGCTGAATAAAAAAGGGATATACCTGCTTTTACCGCTGCGTTCATGTCATAGATTGTCTGTGCCCCCAGCATGATAAGTCCCAACACTACAAAATCCACAATGCCCCCTCGGTTGCTTTCCCGCAAATCTGCACTCATTATACCCGAATGCCATGGATTGAAAAATCAACTTCCTGCTCTTGATTCATTGTAACAAACATACTATGTTACTATTAGTAATATTTAAGGAGAAATATCATGCCACTCATCAGTATTTTATTCCTGCTATTTCTTGCAGTGCTGATACTCATCATCCTGGCTAAAGCACCTGTCTCTGCTGCCAAGGCCGGGACTCAGATCCACAAGTTGGTTGAAAAACTCATAAAACGTAAGCAGCCACCGTCAGCCCTTCTGTATATCAACCGCCGGGACGCCAACTTTTCCTTATCCTATTCCAGAAACGATTCTGGAATTGAAACTTCAGGTGTAGATGAGGTGAAACAGCAGCCCTTTCACATTGCATCAGTCGGAAAATTATTCACCAGCACTGTCATATTCAGTCTCATAGAGCAGAAAAAATGCTCGCTGGATACAAAAATATTCACCATACTCCCGGCCCCCTGGCTGAAAGATTTATTTGTCTGCAACAACACCGATTTCTCGGAGATGGTCACCATTGAGCATTTACTGAGCCATACTAGCGGTGTTGCCGACTATTTCTCTGATCCCCAACACGATGAAGACAGCCTCCAGGCTACGCTTCTCAAAAACCCGGATAATGCATATACCCCTCTGGATCTGCTGGATATCAGCCGATTGAACCAAAGCGCCCACTTCAGACCGGGTCAGGGTTTTCACTATTCGGATACCGGATATATTTTGCTGGGACTGATCATTGAGAAACTTGCGGGAAAAGAATTTCATGTAATTCTGGATGAATGGATATTCACTCCTCTCGGAATGGAACACAGTTATCTGGCAACCCGGGGGCCGCATCCGGACAACACACAGCTGCCTGCACCAATTCTGGTTGGAGGGCTGGATTTGAGAAATACTCCTGCCCTCTCTGCGGATTGGAGCGGCGGCGGTATCATATCCACGGCAGGCGACCTTGAGCTTTTTGTTCGGGCACTTTTCTCCGGCTCACTGATTTCAAAAGCATCACTTAACCAAATGATGCAGGAGAAAAACACATTTGTCCGGGGAATCAAATATGGAACCGGCATGATGAAGATCAAGTTTGGTGATTTTTTTCCACTTCTGCGTTTCATGAATCATATGTACGGGCATATGGGCATTCTGGGCACCCAGCTTTTCTTTGATCACCGGGATGATACGGTGTACATAAGCAACTTCAGCAGCGACAAGTTTGCCGAACATAGCGTTCGCCTGCTTATCCCGGCTGTCAGTTTGATATCCAGAATCAGAAAAGATAAAAGAGAATGAGGTTATGGTGACCTCTTTAATGGATCAGCGTTTAATAAATTCTTATAAGCAAAGTAATTTAGTTTTTTTGTAAATTTCACTTGTGAACATACGACGGTGCATCTATAATCTTGTCAAGAAAAACACATACATAGGAGATTTGTATAAAATTGAGCAAAACGATAAGCATGGTTCTTGTAGCCGTGTTCCTTGTTGCCTCGGTAGGCAGTTGTGCGCTGTTTAACCCCGTAACCGAAGAGCAGGCGTCTGAAGCATTTGGTATTTCTTATAGCACATATGTTGCGGCACTTTTCACTCTGGGTTTTGGAGGCTCTCTTGAGGGAGCTTCAATTGATGAAGAGACAGGCACCATTACATTAGAGGAAGTTGATCTTGTTGAACTGTATGGAACAGAAGCCGGGGAGTATACACTCATTTCTGGTACATATGAAATCAACGAAGACGGTTCACTTGAAGTTTCAAATACATTTGAGGGTGGGCCTGTTAAAACTCTCAGCTATACTGTAAGTGAGGAATTCCTGAATACCGAAACCGGTGAATTGACAGTTACCGCCAATGGCAAGACATTTGAATTAGTTGATTTCTCTCTTTAATCCCTGTATTGTCTTTCCACTATTCAGACTGCCCGTCTCTGGGCAGTCTTTTTTTCACCCGTCATGGAGGACAGGTTTTAAAGCCGTGGACTCGCCAATACTGTTGGAAGCAGAGCCCCTGTCCCGGCCGGCTTCCTTCGCTTTATACAGCTCCTGATCGGCTGCATTGCTGAATTCCCGTACATCCATGGAAGTGCCGGGTTTAATGGATGCCACTCCTATACTGAGGGTAATTCGACCCAGGGGTGACGCAGTATTTTCAACATTCATCTCCCGTACAGCAGTAATAATCTTATCTGCAACCTTTTCAGCGTCCTCCTTCTTAACCTGCTGGAGAAGAACCGTAAACTCTTCGCCGCCGTAACGGGCGAACACATCCTCTCTGCGTATACTGTTTTCAATCCCCCGGGTAACGGATTTTAGTACTTCATCTCCTTCAATGTGGCCGTAGGTATCGTTATATCCCTTGAAATAATCAATATCCAACATCAGGAGACTCACTACAGTTACATCAGCAGGGGATTTCCAGAGATGCTCCATGTACAGGTTAAAGTACCTTCTATTATAAATGCCCGTAAGAAAGTCCCGTTGGTTATCCAGCGTGAGGAGCTGATTTTTCTGCAACAGTTCATTTTTGATGTTTATAACAAGCCGGAGGAGAATCAGCACCACCACAAGAGAAAGTACGTTGAAAGTGATGGTACGACGGTTCATATTAATAAAGTTTCGTATATCATTATTCTCGTATGATGCAACAGCAAGATACCAGTCGCTATCATCAATCTGTTGAATTATACCCAATGTTTTTTTACCGCTGGCAATATATTCCATCCGAACTGACTGACCGCTGCGCTTCACCTCTTCGAAAAAATCAAGGAAGGTCTGCTTCCTGGCAAAAAAGGTTTCATAGAACTCATCATCCTCGTATATATTGCTCCCGACGATCCCGGAGCGCAGGGTATGAAGAATTACAGTTCCTCCGCCATCAAGGAGATATGTATATATATTTTTCCGGTTTATCTCATCAGTAAGCCAGCGGCTGATATCTTCCATGAATACATCGGCGGCTATTACCCCAGCGAAGCCGTTTTCCATATACAGTGGAGAACTTATAGTTACAGTCCTGTCTCCTGTTTCCCGGTCTATATAGACATCTGAGATTATCGTCTCATCCGCCTGAACTGCTTCCCTGTACCAGACCCGGGATCTGGGATCATAATCTTCAGGGGGTATCCATTCCCCCCCGGTAATGAAATTTCCATTGGCAAGGCCTATGTAAATTTGGGAGATGTTCTGGTCGTCATTATTGATATTAAGGTACGGATTCATGGTGCTTCGGGCTATCACCTCATCGATACTGAAATTATCAACAAAATCCCGGGCTGTATCCACAATTTCCTTCTTCCTTTCCAGCCAGGTGGTAAAGTCCGTAGTGTCTTGGTATAAGTCCTGAATCAGACGGTTATAGATATTCTCGTTATTCTTCGTACTGAGATCGTATGCGTTATATGTGGTGAAGATCACGATTGAAAGAATCAACAACGAGATCACTATCCGAAATTTTCTCAGCATGTATGGTTACCCTACCCCATTATAAGATCTCAATGGAAGGCCTGCCAGCGTATGAAATCGTGCCCGGATGAGCTGTATCATCTTGATGAAGTTCTCCGACAGTATGCCAGGCTTCAGCTCAAATCTGCAGATATCAGCGCTGAATTATTGAAGAAGGGCGTACCGGACCGGCGGCTGGAAGCCATGCCTCTGTTGTACACCTCCCTTCTCTCCCGGCATGAAATGCTCCTTGACAGTTACCTCGGCAAGGGGGCAGGTCTCACCAAAGAACAGCTGAACCATGCCCACCGGAAAAGTTCAGCTCTGTCATCCTTTTCCGGGCAGCTGGCATCGGCGGGCATTCCGGCTACCCTGCATCATGACGATTTTCATGATGCAAATATTCTTGTACATCTAAAGGGGATTCACTTCATCGACTGGGGAGAAGCATCCATAGCCCATCCCTTTTATTCGTTACTGATAATGAAGCGCAGCCTTTCCTATCATCTGAAGCTGGATTCCCGGGACCCCGCCCTGATGAGACTGACTGACCTGTACCTGGAAATGTGGGAAGACTACGGCAGCAAAATGCAGCTGCGGGAGGCATTTACTATTGCCCAAAAACTGGCAGTAATAAACCGTTGCTTCACCCGGAATGGCATCCTTTCCGGACTGAGCCTGCAGGAACAGGGCGAAGATTTTGACACGGTGGCAGCCTGGCTGAAAGAATGGCTTACTGCAGCAGCTTAGCACATAACGGAATGACCGGTGATTGACTGTGTTCGGGATTACCACCCTGATCAAATCAACGTCCTCTGTTGGGTTTGCCCCTGCCCCGGTTTGATTGTCTTCCGCCATCGGAGTTGTTGGTTGGGCGCCTTCGTCCGGATCCGCCGAGTGTGGATTCCTTGTGTGCAGATCCGCCGCTGCCCGCCGGTCCTTTCCCCCGGGACGACCGGCCTGCCGGCTTTTTCCGCCTCCCCGCCGGTGATGTTGCACCGCTTGTTCGGCGGTCATTTACCCCGGGCTTAGCCGCAGCTTGTAATGGCTCAAAACCTGGAACCGTTTTTCCGGGTATTGAAGATTTCAGGAGATGCTCAATGTCCGCCAGCTTTTTCCCGTCTTCTTCTGTAATAAAGGAAATGGCATCCCCGGATTTTCCGGCCCTGCCGGTCCGGCCGATACGGTGCACATAATCCTCCGCCTGCTGTGGAAGATCAAAGTTCACCACATGGCTCAGATCGGTGAGGTCGATACCCCGGGCTGCAATATCTGTAGCAATGAGTGCCTGCAGATCACCTTTCTTGAATTTTTCCAGGGCTCGTGTTCGAGCCCCCTGCTTCTTGTCTCCGTGGATAGCCATACTGGGAATATCCGCTTTATTCAGCTTCTTGGCGAGACGGTCTGCACCATGCTTGGTCCGCACAAAGACCAGAACCTGATACCAGCTTCCGCTTTGAATAAGATGGATAAGGAGATCAACCCGTTTTACCCTGCCCACGTTATACGCGATCTGCCGCACATCAGAGCCTGCAGAGTTCCGGGGAGCGACATCGGCGCGGACAGGATCATTCAAAATCTTCAATGCAAGCTTTTCAACATCCTTACCGTAGGTGGCGGAAAACATGAGAGTCTGACGGACAGGTTTTTTCAGTTCATTCAGAATTGCCTTGATATCATTTATAAAGCCCATATCCAGCATGCGGTCAGCTTCATCAAGTACCAGAATATCTATTTTTGATAGGTCAATTGTTTTCTGTCCCAGATGATCCCTGAGACGTCCCGGCGTAGCAACAATAATATCGACTCCCCGGGCCAGACTCTTCTTCTGGGGGTTCATGGAAACGCCCCCGTAGATTTTCAGCACCTTCAGCTCAAGATGACTTCCGTAAGCGATAAAACTTTCAGCCACCTGGTCCGCAAGTTCACGGGTGGGAGTGAGAATAAGGGCCCGGGGTGCTTCCGACTTGTGCGTCCCCAGACGCTGAAGCATGGGAAGGGCAAACGCAGCGGTTTTGCCGGTGCCGGTCTGGGCCCCTCCAAGAACATCTTTCCCTTCAAGAATGGCGGGAATGGTGGCAGCCTGAATAGGGGTCGCTTCGCTGTACCCCCGTTCCCGGACCGCCTTGCATAATTCAGGCATCAGCCCGAGATTCTGAAATTTCATTATACCTATCTCCTTAGGTTACGGCTGCAAACAGTTATCAGGTTTCATGATTAAATGAATACATCGCGGCTGAATGGTATGAAATCGGATTTTGACAGCTTGAAGATATCCTTTGTACCACAAAGCGACTGCATATGCAATTGCGACGGCGGATTAGTATCACCAGCTTGATGAAGTCGACTTATCCATACATCATAGGAAAATGCGCTACCTGCTTTTATCCGACATTCACGGGAATCTGCCCGCCGCCCGCGCTGCAATTGCTCTGGCGAAGGAACTTCAGGCTGACGAAATCATTCACATCGGAGACTCGGTTTCCATAGGCCCTCAGCCTTCCGAAACTCTGGATTATCTCTCGAAGCATAATGTACGCCTTCTGAAGGGCAACCACGAAGAATACATTTACAGCGAGCCTCCTCCTGCTGCAAGGATGAGCCAAAACGAAATTCTGCATAATGATTGGCTTCGCAAACAGCTCCGGGCTGACCAGATTCAGCTTTGCAGGGAGATGCCCTACATTCACAGAATCGGGGAAGGAATCCTCTTGCAGCACTTTGTCCTTGATCACACACAGCAAATATCTACCCAACGCCTTGATCTTCGGCATGACGATCTGCGGCAATCATTCAGCACGAACGGTGAACAGCTGGTGATCTTCGGCCACATTCACACCCCGTTTCAGCGGACGATAAATTCAATCCCCTTCATCAGCTTCGGTACTTCCGGCTGCGTAATGCAAAACGGCCTGGGTAAACAGGCGCTGTTATTGGAAACGGAGGGTGACAGTTACTCGTGTGAGGAACACAGTCTGAACTGGGATGCCGCAGAGCTGCGGGCGGAACTGAAAAAGCGCAGAGTTCCGGCAGCAGACGAAGTGATAGATATCTTTTTTAATCTGGCACATACCGATTGACTGTAGCGTGCTGGTATTTACCTGACACATGGTGGTAGTAAAAGGTAGCCGCTTAGCATGTGCCGATAACTTCTTCATCTTTGCAAATTGCATACCTAACTTGCCGGCCATGCTCATAATTCCTTAGCCAACCTTCAATTTGGTCTACGGCTTGGCTCAAGTCATTAAACGGGGATAGATCGTAGAAATCACAGACTTCGCTTTTCGAGAATATATTATAGATCGCGCTCGCATCATCCCTTTGGATTCGACGGATGCTTATCCTGTTGCCTTTCCTTATAGGTGCATTAAAATTTTATTTCTCAACCAACTGCCCGGTAATGTATTTGTGTAATACGCTTTTTACGAATGTTTGATATCGTAATCCTTCGCGCGCAGCTCTTTCCTTGATTTTTTCCAATTCATACGGATCAATCCGGATATTCATTTTCTTTTCAGAGGTGACAAATTCCTTTGCGGCAGTTCTAAATTTCTTTTGCTCTTCTTCTGAAGGTTTAAATGATTTCGAAGAGTCGGCATTTTCATATGCCTCTATCAAATCTTTTTCTTCATTATCCAAATATTTAGAATCCATTATCCTTCTCCTGGTTGGAAAGGAGATACATATATTTTCGATTCGGAAAAATTGTTTTCAAGAAATATGTATCGCCATCAATCACATAGGGTACACAGTATGTGTATTGATTATGCTCGATCACAAACATCCATTGATTCGGATATTGATCTCGATTTGGATGCGGAATATTTAGCAGTACTCCGCTCTCAGCAATTGTTTCGATGATCTGATAAAAAGTAACTCCTCTTGTTTGAAAAAGCAGTTCATTTTTATCGGCATCGAAATCAAAATTTATAATTAATTATATGACGATGTGCGCACGAAGTCTACCTGGGATCTGTGAAATTTCAACATAACGAGGCTGTAGAAAAAGCCTGCTGCGGCCTCTCTTCATTTTATGCCGGTTCAATATTTTTGGGAAAGTGCAAAATTCTAAATACCATGACTGTTATGATTAAATCCTTTCATTACCCCGTTTCCTATCGTTCCCTGCTTCCTTCATTTACATGTGGAACATTTTTCATTACCAGCATAGTTTCAGCTTTCCAATATTGTGTACCAGGCAAAACAAACGCCATTGGGTACTCACCTTTTTTAGCCCTCGTAAAGTGAAATGATTAAGTCCTTTGGTGCTTCGCAGATGGCCAAACACCGGTTCCACGGTTCCCATACGCCTGGAATACATCGTCCTTGAGGTGGCCGTATCGAATTTCTCTTTAGCCATATTGAGGAAATCCGGACCTTCAATACTCCGGTGAAAGAAGGTTACCTGACGAAATGGAGTTTGAGGATTTCGAATGCATTTATCTCGAAGAGTACATTCGCGACAGACTTTTTCTATCCCTCTGAATCGATCTCCCGTGTATTTCCCATCTTCTGCTTTATAATTTTTCATATTCAACCGGAGTGGATGCCCGGCAGGACAGCTGGCTGTGTGCTTTTTATGGTTATAGTGAAAGTCTTCCGGTGCAAAATATTTTTTACTGTGAACCGGTCGCCAGTTGGCCGTTTTCTTTTTATGCTCTCCTGACGATTCAAAGCGCACATCCCGGGACCGAAATTTATTGTCGGGGATGTATGTATCAATTTCATGCTCTATGCAGTATTTCATGTTTACTTCATTGTGAAATCCGGAGTCTGCGGTGATGGCTACAGTGTGGACAATATCTTCAGATATCCCTGCATCCTTGCACTGTTTTTCCAGGTCCTGCAGGATCTGTGGTAAATGGCCGGCTTCATTAATATCACCATATGCATCGGCCCACACGACTATCTGATTTTTGTCATCTACCGCGGCAATTCCATTGTAGCCCTGAATAACACCATGTGAAGAAAGCATTTTTGCACTTTCATTATCAGTGATCACTGCTGTCCGGTTAAATAAAAAAAGCTAGTAATTTGCCTTTTATCTGTGCATAATGTGTTTACCACTAAACCATTACACAAAAGGAAATTACTAGCATGAAAAAGTATAGCACGGTGCTTGGCACATTGAATAGCGTCATTTCACGATATGATTTCAAGAAAATTGTCGATTTGCACGATGGAGATAAAGGAATACGGACCCTCTCCACAGATCTTCTTCTTAAAACAATGACCTATGCACAAGTTTCACAGGCATTCAGTCTGAATGAAGTCATAGCAACCATGCACTCCCAGCATGCTAAACTCTATCATGCCGGCATGGCGCCGGTAAAAAAATCCACTGTCGCTGATGCCCTGGCAAAACGCAGCAGTGATATCTTTAAGGATTTATTTTATCAGCTCCTTGGTCAGGCAGGTACAATGCATACGCCGAACCACCGTTTTCGCAATCCCTTGCAAATCATTGATGCCACGACAATCGACCTCTGCCTCTCGCGCTATGACTGGGCTCAGTTTCGTACAACAAAGGGGGCAATAAAACTGCACGCCAGCTATAACAGTGACAGCGCACTACCAAATTATGTACAGCTGAGTACCGGTAAACTCCATGAGACGAATACGCTTTTAGATTTTCCCCGCAAGAAGGGAGATATTATGGTTTTTGATCGGGGGTATAATAACTATAAGTCATTTCACAAATTGCAATTAGATGACGTTACATTCGTAACCAGATTAAAGAAGAATGCCAAGGTGAGAACAACTCTTGTATACCATAAGAATCCCGATGGGCCGGTACTTGAAGATGCTTGGATGAAGTTTACCCAAGATAGTGCCGAAGCAAACTATCCCGACCTGATCCGAGTGGTTACGTATAAAGATCCGGAGCATGGGAAGGTATACCGTTTTCTCACAAACAACTTCGACTTGCCAGCACATGAGATCGCGGATATTTATAAGGAACGCTGGCAGGTTGAGCTATTCTTTAAATGGATCAAGCAAAATCTGAAAATTAAAACTTTCTTCGGAACGAGTAAGAATGCAGTATGGAGTCAAATCTGGATAGCATTAATTGTGTATGTTCTCATTTGGATGATGAAGGTACTACATGGAATTGAATCGACGTTTCAAAAAATAATGCAGGTCCTCAAGTTAACCATTCTGGATCGCCGGGATATCTCCGAATTATTTCATCCGCCTCCACCTTCCCCTATTTCATCAAATCTTTGGCTTTTTGAGGGGGCTGGAAATTAAACCGGACAGCAGTGATCAGTGATATTACTCTTCACCGCTTTGCCCGATGCACCCATGCGGTCATTGTGTTCACTCAGCCAGCTCTCGATTTTATCAGCCTTGGCACTCAGCTTTTCTATTGCAGCAGTTTCTTTCTCCAGGTCTTTGTTTTTCGCGCCGTGCAGATCTTCATGCTGATGCTTACCGACCAGGAAGGATATTGATTTCCGTATCTTCTCAACTTTCCGCACGAGGTCGGCCTTGGTACCGCTCCACTCTTTTGAACAATTAGATGAAATCTTACAGCCATCGATGGCGAACATTTCCTTGCCAATGAGATTTTCTGAATAACAGATGGCCAGAACCTTAGTGAATAGATCAATACACTCTTTATCCATAGACGAAATAAAATCTGCAATGGTTGTGAAATGCGGATGAGTATCCGCAGATAACGCCATACAGACAATATTCTCATCACAAAACCGGGCTATTCTTCGGCTGCTGGTAATTCCCCGTGAGTATGCAAAGAGAATGATCTTCAGAAGAACCGCGGGGTCAAAAGCCGGGGCTCCAGTTTCCTCATTCTGAAAGCGATCATAAAAGACTGAGAGATCCAATTTCTCACTAAACAGGACATGAAGGGTGTATTCAAAGGTTCCAGGCAAAATCTGCTTGGAAAGTGTAATTGGCAGCATCAGTTGCTGATCGTATGAATAGTCCTTGAACCGGGGCATTTTTCCCTCCCATGATGAGCAGGTTCAGTGCGATTGCAAAATCCCGGCTCGCCTAATGAAATTTTACCATGGTTTTTCTGGTACTAGAAGAGGACTTTTTCTACAGCCTCAACAACGAGTTGAGATGATTTTTCGGCCTGAGCGAAGCGAAGGCTTGGCATGCGTTTTTGCCACCGAAGGTGAGCAAAAATCCATGCCAAAGAAAAATTCATTCTCGAACTCTTTGTTATATAGCATTCAACTATCTACCGAGATAATCAAACACCAAAATCAGAATTTACTTTTCCTTAATTTGTGATTGTCCAATTCTCGATTTCAAGTGACTCGATCCTTTGAAATTCTTTCTCGTTATTTGTCACAAGTATAAGATCTCTCGCCCGCGCCTGAGCACCAATGAGCATATCCATATTGCCGATAAGTATTCCTTGATTTTTTAAGTGTGTTCTAATTTGCCCGTATTCAAATGCATCTGTACTGGAAAATTCGATAATATCAAATGGAATGAGGAATTCCATGAGGGCATTTCTATTTTGTTCTAGTTTTTCAGGATCTGAGTTCGCAATGCCAAATTCAAGTTCTGCTAGAGTTATTGTCGATATTCCAATATTTTCTATTCCGATTGATTCAATTCTGTCGAGCATCGCCGGAAATTTATTTTTTATTAGATGACTCCCCTGAAAAAAGGTAGGGAATTCCCAAAATTTTGTTGATAGGGTAAAATTCCGCATCGGGGGGAGCGGATGTTTCGAAAGAACGAAGGACATAAGCAGCAGAGAATGTTTACATCGGTGGACCAACTTCCTGAGACTGCAAGAAAACACCTTGAACAGTCCTGGGCACAGGTTTTCTACCATGAATATTTCTGCAGGATTAACGAGGAGGTCTTCTCCGTTCTCTACAGTGATAAGCATTCACGGCCCAACACGCCTATCAATATTCTGGTAGGCTTTGAAACCCTCAAATCCGGATTCGGCTTAAGTGACGAGCGACTCTATGATCATTTCATGTTTGATCTGAAGTTCCGCTACGCCCTGGGCTTGAAGGACTTTGACGAAGGAAACTTTGAGCTGCGTACTATCTACAACTTCCGCTCAGCGGTGAGTGCCTATGAAGAGGAACACAGGGTTAATCTGATTCACAAGGCAAGTGAACAGATAACCGACGAGCAATTGAAACAGTTTCAGATAAAAACCGGCCTACAGCGGATGGATTCAACCATGGTGCAGAGTAACATCCGCAAGATGAGCCGTCTGCAGCTGTTGGTAGAAATCATCCATCGCTTTTACCGTATGCTCAGTGAAGAAGAACAGAAAGCGTATGAGCAGCTGTTTGCCAGGTATGTGAAAGAAGACTCCCTGCACTATTGCTGCCGGGTGAAACGGGACGAGATGGACGGGCGACTTGAGCAGCTTGGAAAAGATCTATCGACTATGCTGGAATGTTTTGAAGACGTGCACGGAGATGAAAAAGCGTACCAGCAGGCCTTCAGGGTTTTTGGTGAACACTTTCGTTTTGAACAGGAATCTATCGTTGTGCGAGAAAGTAAAGAACTCGGTGGTAGCACCTTGCAGTCTCCTGATGATGAAGAGGCCACCTTCAGGACGAAAAGCAGAGAAAGCTCCCGGGGGTATGGTGCAAATATCACGGAAACTTGCGATGAAGATAATAATCTCCAACTCATCAGCAGGGTAAGTGTGGCGCCAAACATAACCGATGACCAGCAATTTCTGGCCGAAGATATTGAGAACCTGAAAGAGCGGGAGGGAATCGATGAAGTGTATACCGATGCGGGGTATACGGGAGAGGCGGCAGCCAAGGCAACAGCAACATATCAGGTAAGCCAGCACGTGAGTGCCATCAAGGGAAGGAAAAAAGAGAAGACGAGAGTGGGCCTGGAAGATTTCACCGTCACTCGAACCAGTGAAGGAAAGGTGACTGCTATCATCTGTCCAAATGGCCAGGGCGGGGAGCTGCGGGAAAGTAAAAAAGCAGCAGACCGCTATACCGCCGGGTTTTCTGCCGACGGCTGTCAGGCTTGCCCCTTTGTCAACCAGTGCCCGGCAAAGCGGCTGAAAAAGCGACCAAGTTATGTTCTTCATTTTACTGCGACCGATTTGCGGGTTGCCGCCACCAGGAAGCAGGTAGCAGAAACAGGAAAAGAGATTACCAATAAGCGGGCATCAATAGAGAGTACCGTTCGAAGTGTTATTCACCCCTTTGGTGGCCATCTCTGTAAACTACCAGTGCGGGGCAGGCATCGGGTTACCACCATGATGGTCTTGAGTGCCATGATGGTTAACATTCGCAGAATCAGGGGATACCTGTTTCCCGAAGATGGGTCAAAACCAATTCCGGATGGATATGCACTCTGTTAGAAGCGAAAAGGGGAAAGGGAAAGCCCTTCGGGGTGGGGGTACAGATAAATAGCCGGTAAAGAAAGTGGCGGGGGCCCTCCCATAGGGTTATCTCCCCCTATGGGGCTGGATTCCCCGACCAATTTTTCCGGGTTTTTTTGAATTTACCATCAAGCTTTTTTCAGGGGAGTCTTAGATAGATGCAAATATTGGTATCGAATAGATAAATCATGTCTACAATGTTTCCCGTTCCTGTGGAGCGTCATTTTCACGAGTGAAGTCCAGCTCTGAGGAAAATTTATCGAATGATTCTCGAAATAGTTTCCAGATTTTATCTTTGGGAATGAGCATTACGATATCATCAATTTTTTTTATAAATACATCGGATCCTGAAAATCGATATTCTTTGGGTAAGCGAACCGCCTGGCTTTTCCCATTCACAAAGAGTTTTGCTGTATCCACAAAGCGCCTCCTCTGGAAGGTATATATTGCAATATATATTATTTGCGCTGAGAGTTCAATTTCTTAGGGCCTCCTGAAAAAACCCTATGCTGCCATATTACCATACCCCAATACCACGGGGAAATGAGACTTCGGAATTTTTCGGCTGCGCCGTATAGCTATGATAAAGACGCAAAAAAGATCCATGCGAATCTTTTCCAGGTTCATCACCAGCATGACCATGGCCACCTGCGTTTCACTGGTCTCAGAAAGCTTTGTCATTAATCGACCCATTGAGTACCGTCGTTTTGCTCTACCGAATGTCCCTTCGACAGCTATTCTATCCAGCTCATCCTGACGGGCCAGCTTCTTTCGTTCCCGATTTTCTCCACGATCTTTCGGTGGACGACCCAGTGGTGGACCAGATAATCTGATTCCCCGTTTCTTGCACCAATTTCGGTTGTCCCTGGTGCGGTAAATCTGATCGGCGTGTATTGATTCCGGATACACGCCATATCTCTGTTTGTAATTTTCAGCCTGCATGTCTAAATCACCAGACTCGTTGTATGGATCCCATGAAAATCGGTCGATAAACATGTACCCGTTAATATTGGCGGATGAAATCTTCATGCCGAACTCAACCGGGGTACCGGCTTTTCCCCTAACGATGGGCCGAATATGGGGTTGGGAGATACTCACAATCCGGCCCGATATTCGATGATCTTTGGATTCATACATCAGTGCCTGCTGGCGAAAGACTTCCGAGATCACCAGCATATTCCGGTACTGCTGCCGAGACAGGCTATTCAAGCCTACTACCGTCGCTAATTGCTCTATATGCCGGAGATTACGGCGTATGTACCCCAGCTGCTTGCGTATTGCCTTGCGAATCTTGTTCTTGCTGGCTTTCCTCTTTTTGATCACCGCCAAAAAATCCTTTCGCGCTCTCTGCCGGTAGGTTCGGGGTTTTGTCGCCCCCTTGGCCCGTTCTGCGTGAAGAACGTCTATGATGGTTTCCAGTTTTTCCCGGCTCTCATTTAAAAGGGAAAGGTCTGTGGGATATCGAATATCACCGGGCACGCAGGTGGCATCAATCAGAAGCTTTCCGTTGTTTTCTACCTCAGGATTTTCTTCTTTTTCAGCTTCCGTATCATCTTCAGTTTTTTTTTACGTTCTTCGGCAATAATCAATTCATTTGCGTGAGTGATCATGTCCATGCTGATTCGCTTTCTGAAATGCACCATCCCGGATGCACGGCCGGGCAACGAGCGTAGCGAGTGACCAGGCATTGATGGATCAAAAGGAGCCTCATCCTGGTAACCCTGCATTCCGATGAGATATTGCAGGTAAGGCGTCTCACGAATCTGCTCCACGGTTTCCTCATCTGTAATTCCTAATTTTTCCTTTATAATCAGGGCACCCAATGCTGTACGGAAACGGATCGCCGGAGCGCCTTGCCCGCTTTCGATAGCAAACTGTGAGGCATATTCTGCTTCTAAATCCTCCCAGGGGATTAAATCGGCAAGCTGAACCCAGCGGTTATTGGGGTTCAGTTTGCCTCCAAATGGCAGATAGAAATCTTCAAATGAAAGCTGCGTTTTGTCCTCAGTTCTATACATAATCCCTCCCGCCAAGAAAACAGGTGCAAGGGTTTTTGCCTGGTTTTCGCAAAAACCGTGCACTGTAGAGTAGACATGCTATCGCCTTCCTTCATCAAGAGAGTTACGAGAGCATGCCCCTCCCAGAACCGTACGTGCGCAACTAACGCATACGGCTCCCAGCACTAAACATTCGACCATTGCCAGATGTCTTTGCAAATTTTCGGTCTTGGTATTAATTTCCATATCTTTTCAAATGTCTCCCAAATTATCTTGTGCTTCTGGCCTCTACGCCTTAGAACCTTATACAGTGTGTATCTGATGTAAGTGTAGAACTTGTACAGTCCTTTCAGATTTCCGTTGACCCCGTAGTAATTGTAGTGCCCAACCAGTTTCCGGCTTAGTGCTCTGACAATTTTCATGACAGGTCGATGCATGTTCCATCTGATCCACTGTTTTGCGCTCTGGCGTTTAGCCTTCAGCTTCTTCTTGCTTGTCAGGTGCAGGACTGTGTACTTACCAGTCCTTGTACTGGCGTTCACGTGGGTGAATCCAAGAAAATCAAATGTCTCCTTGGTTCCTTTGTACCTTCCAAACGGAATGATCCTTGTCTTCTCTTCGGCCACCGTTAGCTTGAACTTTGCAAGCCTTTTCAGCATCACCTCGTAGAATCTTTTCGCATCATCCTCGTACTGGAATAATACCACATAATCATCGGCATATCGGTACAAGTATGTCTCACCCCTCAGATGCCTTTTTGCCACCTTCTCAAACCACAAGTCGAGTACATAATGAAGATACACGTTAGCCAGCACCGGCGAAATAAGTCCTCCTTGCGGAGTCCCCTTGTCACTGTCGCTGACGTTCCCATTCTCCATGATCCCCGCCTTGAGAAATCTTACTACATAACGAATGAAATTCTTGTCCTGTATATCATTCTCCAGAAACTTCACCAGCCATTCATGGTCAACATTGTCAAAGAACCCTTTGATGTCGGCATCAAGAATATAATTTATCTTCTTCGTCATGATCGTCTGGTTTATTTCCCGTATCACATCATGACAATTCCGGTTCGGCCTGAACCCATAGGAACAGTCCAGAAACCTCGGTTCATATATCTCTGTCAGCACCTTCGCCATTATTCCTTGTACCAGTTTATCCTCATACGCCGGAATTCCAAGCGGTCGTACCGTGCCATCCGTCTTGGGTATGTATGTTCTTCTCACCGCCTGCGGTCTGTAACTGAAGGATTTCATCCGTCCAAGCAATGCATCCACATGCTCTTCCAGTCCGGACTCATAGCTCTCCTTCGTCGCTCCGTCTATGCCTGCGGCTTTTCCTCTGACCTGCGCCCGATGCTCTGCTTTCAGGTTCTCCCTGTTGACATAGTGCATGAGCGTCTGCATCTTCGCGTGACTCTCCGACAACCTCCTCAACTCCCCATAGCTGTTTTCCACTCTTTCAGAACCTCCAGTGTTCCTGGTGTTGGCCACAAGAAATACGTTTAATGCCCAAACCCCTTCGCTCCACCGACTTTCACCGGTTTCATCACTACTATGAGTCTGTCCGACTGCTGATGCCCCATACAGGTTTCTTGACTCTTCGCCTTTACGTCCCCTCTTAGTCCAACGGACAGGACCTCAGCCCTCCCAGGTACGCTTGATCTACCTTGTGTGCTCGCCATGCTCTCAGACCCCGTTGGGTTCTCCGCACTCTCGCCTTTTCCGAGTGCTTCTTGCTGGTTGCTGTCACATGAAAAACATCACCACCCAATCCTTATACTAACGAGGCTCAATCACGTTCAACCTTTCGGCTTATGGCTCTCACACTCCTATGCCTACGCTTAAACCTCACCTCACGGCTTCGGCTCCAAGGCTAAGTACCGGCTGTTGGCTAAACTTTACCGGACAGGGTGTCTCACCCTGCTATATATCAAACGCCGAACTGGCGCACTCATGCACAAATTCTAGCAGTATTTCATTTATATGTATAGGGTTAAGGTTTTTTCAGGAGGCCCTACTTATCTCCTAGCTTATCAATCCTGAAGTGAGCGGTTTATACTCTTCTGCTGGTAGTTTGTGCGCAAGTCCCTGATTATCGCCTCATCCCAAACCTGCGCCTCAATGTAGCGTACTGGACCCAACTCTCCAAAAGGATTTGTGGCTTGAGGCAATCCAAATGTTTCGATGAGATCCTCGAGGTCCTTCTTTAAATAAACCCTTTTTTCGTGCAGCAGGCCTTTGTTTTCCAGAAATGCTGGAAACAGGTCTCCATAGGTAAAACTCACCACATCTTGAGGAATATGCTTAAGCGAAACTCCCAGAACATCCGGCTGAGGGTACCAGCTTTCAAGCCAATCACATTGCCCCAGAGTCAATGTATAGGGCCTTTCTATTTTCGGATTTCCACCTAACTGAATGAACATATCTCTTGCATGATTTTCCAGTCTGAACCGCGTAGCGATGTAATCATCAGTTCGTTTTGAAGCAAAGAAATTGGGGTTTTCACTCAATTTCTGTTGTTCAATGAGTGCCGAACCCTCATCGAGGGAAGAAAGGTTCAAAAAGGGCCCGGTTTTCCGATCAAAGTAGTGGAATAGGAGAGCTGGAACAGAGTAAGACTTCTTTTCTTCAGGGTTCATGACTCATTAAAAAACGAGAGAAGATTTGTTCTAAAGAGTGTTTCTCTGGCTGTATAGTCATCAATAGATGAGCTGGGCATGTTGATAATCTTACTAAAATCATGATCATAATCCAAGCCGATTAAGTCTACACTTCGGCTTGGTTTTTCAATGAGCTCCCCGTATGCCGTAAAAACTTTGCTTTTAGGGAGGCCGACGACCGCGATATCGATATCCGAATTTTCCGTGAAATTTCCTTCAATTAAGGATCCAAAAATATAGATTTCACGGCATCCAAATTTCAGAAGAATTTCTTTTGCGAGATCTATATCTTCTTTGGTCTTTGTATCTGCCTTAATCATTAATCCAATTCTATTTTATAGATTTGAAAAACACAAGAATTCGGTAAGACTGCCTGTTAATCAAAAATATTAAAAATGTGTGCATAACACAGAGGTGAGCTCTGAGCCGTCCATTGGCATGCGTTTTTGCGGCTGCAAAAACCATGACAATAGGCGAATGACCCCCTGTGTCAACATAGAAGTCACCTGAAAGGAGGCTTTTATGTTGACACAGGGGGTCCCGCAGGCACCGTCATACACCAGGTAGCTGCCAGATTCGATTTGGTCTGCAATTGGCAGGAAGATCAGGTCAGCCATCAACTTCACCACATCACGAGGGGTAAAATGCTCTCCAGCCTCTTCGTTATTTTCTTCGTTGAAGCGGCGAATCAATTCTTCAAAGACCGTTCCCATGCTGTGATTATCCAGCCCGGGAAGTTTTTCATTACCATCGGCATCCAGCACCGGCTTGGGGCTTAGATTGATGCTTGGATTCAGATATTTTTCAATCAAAGCGCCGAGGATATCAGCATCCACAAGCGTCGGGATCTGGTTGCGGAATTTGAACTTATCCAGAATTTCCTGAACGTTGGGTGAGAAGCCATCGAGATAGGCTTCAAAGTCAGCTTTCAATTGCTGAACCTTGGCTCTGTTTTTCAGGTCTTTAAGAGTAAATGGGGAGCTGTTGAAAAAAGCTTCGCCGGATGCCTGACACAGAGCTGCGTTCTGATTGGCAATCCCCGCAGAATCAAGCTGTTTTTTCATATTAAGGACAGCTTCTTTGGTCGGCTCAAGAAGTGCATCAAGACGGCGAATAACGGTCATCGGCAGAATAACGTCCCGGTATTTACCACGGACATATACATCTCTCAGGACATCATCTGCAATGTTCCAGATGAAATTTGTTATTGTATTATGGATACTGTAATTCATCTAAACTTCCCCTAATATTTCCTTGATTTCCATCGTGTAGTTGGAAGTCTAATTATCGTCTGTAGAAAATTGTTATATTCATTCATTTTTTTCCCATCTTCTTGTTGAAGTGTCTTATGACTTCGTCGCATGGCCTTCGGGAGCAGCGTTTCCGGTATCCTTCCTGCCTTCTGATGAGTTTTGGACGGTCCATCTAAATTCTGGTATCTTTAACCCTCCGGTGAAATCGGAAGTTTCGGTCTCAATTCAGCGGCAATCAGACGGAGTGACCTGGCTCATCGATGAATCGTCAAGCGGCTCGGGGGAATACTTCGACACTGGCTCTGGGGGCTATGCGCTTACGCCTATGATCATTTTCCGTTTCGATGATACGCCGGGAATCGTAGCTGGCGAGACTTTCTCAGTGAGCATTCACGGCTTGACCTACAAAGACGACAGCGCCGCAAGCCTTGAATACCAAGTGGAGCTGTTTGATTTACAGTAAGCTGTGCGCGTTAACGCTTGAATTAGCACCGGCAGCTATTCAAGGCCCCGGAGAAGGTTTCTTTATCTTTCAGACGGGCTTAACAGACAGGTCAGAATATTGTTCGATTCGCTGAATCATCAGACTCTGGTACTCATGGATCATTTCTTTCTCTGGTTTCATGGGATCTTTCTGCTCTTCAACATGGTCGGATGGATTTGGCGCTATACCCGTCGCATTCATTTGCTCACCATCGGCCTCACCTTGTTTTCCTGGCTGTTCCTGGGTATTTGGTATGGCTTTGGATACTGCTTCTGTACCGACTGGCACTGGCAGATCCGGTCGCTTCTGGGAAATCCGCCGAACCATTATTCCTACATACAGTTCCTGGTGCACCAGATCACCGGATGGAATCCTCCAAGGCAATTGACCAATACGCTGACTGTCCTCGCATTCGCCGCCATCATCACTTTGAGCCTTGCGCTGAACCTGCGGGATTTGCTCAACAGAAAGAAAACAAACGGCGGCGCTTGGTAAGCGAATACATATCGACGGCACTGCAATACTCCGGTGAATTGTCTCATGGAAATCGGGAATTTTTTATTATTTTTTTATCGATATATGTTTACCTAATTGTGTAAGTTTCCAATTCTTCCTATACTGTTCCTGTTTTTGATAAACCACCATAAGGCAGGGTTCAATCATGGAAAGTCTTCTCGTATGCATCGATTTTTCACCCCTCACCGATCGTATCGTGGATACCGCCAGGGGAATGGCGCAGTGTATGTCCCGGGGGCTTCACCTGGTGCATGTTCAACCTGAACGAAATTCTATCCCCACCGCGGTGATTTCGAATACCGCCGGAAGCGCCGGGAAGGAAGAATCTCTGACCAGGCGTAAAGAGGTCGCAATGCTCGCCAAACTGTGCAAGCGGCTTCAGGACGAGGGCATCAGGACCAGTTGTTCAACTCCTGCAGGCAGGATAGACGAAATGCTTACCAGGGAGGCTCGGGAGCACAACGCCAAAATGGTGATTATGGGAAGCCATGGAAACGGTGCAATGTATCACCTGGTGGTAGGATCAGTGGCAGAAGGGGTGTTGAGCAACCTGGGTATTCCGGTGGTTTTGGTCCCGGCTCAGGCGTGAAGCTAGGTTAGTGCCCCGAAAACTGTTGATTTTGACTGCGTATCGCTCAACCAGACAGTGAGATAGCTAACGCAAATCGATTTCAGGGGTTTTTCGATGATTGATATCATTCCCCGACAGTGATTTATGGGATTTAAATCAACAGTTTTCGGGGCACTTCATTTTATTTTCTCATTTCAGACGCTATCATTTATATAAGTCCTGAATCCGTAGAGAAATAAGTAGCAGTCCAAGCCATCCTGTTGTGGTATAATGATTTAACTAGGGCCTCCTGAAAAAACCCTATGCTGCCATATTACCATACCCCAATACCACGGGGAAATGAGACTTCGTAATTTTTCGGCTGCGTAGCATAGCTATGATAAAGACGTAAAAAAGATCCTTCCGAATCTTTTCCAGGTTCATCACCAGCATGATCATGGCCACCTGCGATTCACTGGTCTCAGCAAGCTTTGTCATTAAACGACCCATTGAGTACCGTCGTTTTGCTCTGCCAAATGTCCCTTCGACAGCTATTCTATCCAGCTCATCCTGACGAGCCAGCTTCTTTCGTTCCCGATTTTCACCACGATCTTTCGGTGGACGACCAAGCGGCGGACCGGATAATCTGATTCCCCGTTCCTTGCACCAATTCCGGTTGCCCCTGGTGCGGTAAATCTGATCGGCGTGTATTGATTCCGGATACACACCATATCTGTGCCTGTACTTTTCAGCCTGCATGACTAAATCACCAGACTCGTTGTATGGATCCCATGAACAGCGATCGATAAACATGTACCCGTCAATATTGGCGGATGAAATCTTCATGCCGAACTCAACCGGGGTACCGGCTTTTCCCCTGACGATGGGTCGAATATGGGGTTGGGAGATACTCACAATCCGGCCCGATATTCGATGATCTTTGGATTCATACATCAGTGCCTGCTGGCGAAAGACTTCCGAGATAACCAGCATATTCCGGTACTGTTTCCGTGACAGGCTTTTCAAACCGACACCTGCTGCTAATTGCTCTATATGCCGGAGATTACGGCGTATGTACCCCAGCTGCTTGCGTATTGCCTTGCGCATCTTGTTCTTGCTTGCTCTGCGCTTTTTGATGACCGCCAAAAAATCCTTTCGCGCTTTCTGCCGGTAGGTTCGGGGTTTTGTCGCCCCTTGGCCCGTTTTGCGTGAAGAACGTCTATGATGGTTTCCAGTTTTTCCCGGCTCTCGTTTAAAATCGAAAGATCGGTGGGATATCGAATATCACCGGGTACGCAGGTGGCATCAATCAGAAGCTTTCCGTTGTTTTCTACCTCAGGATTTTCTTCTTTTTCAGCTTCCGTATCATCTTCAGTTTTTTTTACGTTCTTCGGCAATAATCAATTCATTTGCGTGAGTGATCATGTCCATGCTGATTCGCTTTCTGAAATGAACCATCCCGGATGCACGGCCGGGCAACGAGCGTAGCGAGTGACCAGGCATTGATGGATCAAAAGGAGTCTCATCTTGGTACCCCTGCATTCCGATGAGATATTGCAGGTAAGGCGTCTCACGAATCTGCTCCACGGTTTCCTCATCTGTAATTCCTAATTTTTCCTTTATAATCAGGGCACCCAATGCTGTACGGAAACGGATCGCCGGAGCGCCTTGCCCGCTTTCGATAGCAAACTGTGAGGCGTATTCTGCTTCTAAATCTTCCCAGGGAATTAAATCAGCAAGCTGAACCCAGCGGTTATTGGGGTTCAGTTTGCCTCCAAATGGGAGATAGAAATCTTCAAATGAAAGCTGCGTTTTGTCCTCAGTTCTATACATAATCCCTCCCGCCAAGAAAACAGGTGCAAGGGTTTTTGCCTGGTTTTCGCAAAAACCGTGCACTTCATACACAAATCCTAGCAGTATTTCATTTATATGTATGGGGTTAAGGTTTTTTCAGGAGGCCCTAACTACAAACCAACACACACCCAGGAGGTGCGGCTTGAACTACCAAATTGATACTACCACAGAGCGCATTTTCAGCACAGGTGGCATTGCCCTGGTGGGGAAAATTTGCGAACGGATTGGATTTGCAACCAATACTTCAGCGCTTGTCCACCCGTCAGTTCCCCGATCTTTGATTGGCCTTTTTTGCATGGGGCGCACCCGGTTTGAAGAGATCGCTTTATTCCGCCAGGATACTTTATTCAAAGAAAGCTTTCAGCTCCCCTATGTACCAGCAAAGGAAACTCTGCGCCTTTACCTTGAAAGAATTGCTGTTCAACCCAAGCTTTTGACCGAAGAAGTGGATTCTGCAGTATGTGCTCTTCTTCAACGCTCGACGCTTTCAAAGGTTTACACAGAGCATCAGTCGTATCTTCCAATAGATGTCGACACATCTCCACTGGACAATTCGAAAAGCAACAAGGAAGGGGTGAGTCGAACCTACAAGCAATATGATGGCTACCACCCGATTTTCAGCTATGTAGGGACTGAAGGCTATATGCTCAATTGCGAACTACGGGAAGGAAAACAGCATTGTCAAAAGGGAACCCCGGGCTTTTTGAAGGAGTCATTGGAACGGCTCGACAGGTCGGGCATCACAGGCCCCAAGCTCTTTCGCCTTGATGGAGGAAACGATTCACAAGATACCTTGGCTCAATTGTGCGGACGAGAGGATGTGTTTTTCATAGTGAAGCGGAACCTTCGCCGCGAACAACGAGAATACTGGCTTTCAATCGCCCAATCTGAAGGTGAGTTGAGTTACCGTGATGAGAAAAAAGCCGTCTACACTGGATTTCATACCGGCAAGTCCTCTACCGAGGATGAGTCGGCGATGGATATCATTTTCCAAGTAACCGTCCGTCAGATAGGGGCCGATGGAAATGAACTCCTTTTTCCTGACATTGAAGTGGAGACATTCTGGACTAATCTGAGTGATCCGCCGGAAACGGTGTTACAGTTCTATCATGACCATGGCACGAGTGAGCAATTTCATAGTGAACTCAAAAGCGATATGAATGTCGAACGGCTTCCGTCAGGAAAGTTTGCGGTGAACGCTGCGGTTCTACAGATTGCAATGGTGGCGTTCAATATCCTCCGGTTCATTGGACAATCGGCCCTTGTAGCTGATGACTATCCAGTACAGACGAAGGTAAAGAGAAAGCGACTTCGCAAAGTCATCGATGATCTGGTACGCATTGCTGTAAAGTTCGTACACCATGGGCGTACCGTGATTCTGAAATTATGGTATAGAGACCCATGGTGGCGGTGCTTCCGAAAGCTCTATGAAAAATGCTGTGTAATGTGAATCAGGAGCACGTGCTCAAACCGTGCCATGGGATACGTATGCCCTCATATGAATGTCGGGTTACAATCTTCCATTAAAACCAGGAATAACTTGAGTACCAGGGTACCAATAAGTACCGGGTAAGCACGAAGTGTCAGGATGTACTGAAATGACTGGCTTATCGGACTTATCCAAGAGGGATCTGCGCGATCTTATACGGATTCAGGTAAGTATTACTCTCAGAAAACAAACTGCATGATAGGTCCTGAGCGAGGAACTCCATGAGACGAAATCTGATCGTCAAAACAAGAAATCTGGCCGGAAATGCTTCAGTTCTGATTCTCATCGGCATGGTATCAGCTTTGCTTTTCATCGGCTGCGGTAGTGCGGCTGAATCGGCATCAGAAGGCCAGTCGAACACCAGGGTAGTCGAGCAGGAGTTGGAAGCCATAGCGGTATCACCGGAGTCACCGGCAGTCGTAGTTTTTCTGCTCGGGGAAGTGGAGGTCTACCGTGATGGAACCTGGTCTTCTCTGGAAATCGGCAGTCAGCTTCGTGAATCGGACCGGGTGAGAACCGGCCCGGCTGCCGGCCTGGAAATCCAGTTGGCTGATCTGGCGCTCATCGTCCTTGAGAACAGTACCGAAATACTGCTTCGGAGCATTAACATTCGGGACGGGTTAACCTCGGGTGAGGCGGAGCTGCTGGGCGGGACCATTGTCAGCAAAGTGAGAGCCCTTTCGGAACAAGAGAGTTTCAGGATTCGTGGAAGGACCCGACTTCCGGGGTCAGGGGTACGACGTTCTCGGTTCAATCGGATGAGACCGGATCAACCAGGGTCGCCGTCCTTGAAGGGGCGGTCGCTGTTCTACCATCTCCGGAAGCCCTCGATGAGGCACTGGGAATCCTTGAGGATGAGGATCAAGGGGAAGCCGTCCGAGGAGAAATTGAACGGAACGCCGAAGCGCTTGTCGCGGGTTCATCGATCGAGATCAGCCCCCGGCAGGCCGATGAATCGGCCAGGGCTTTCGCGGTACTCCGAAACGGCATTCAGGCGTCATTGAACGCAGAGGGGGATGTGCTCCAGAACATTCAAACGAATATCCGGGAAACTCTCAGCACCTTGAACGAGCAGGCTCCAGCGTTAGAACCCATTTCTGAAGAGCAACGGGAATTGCTGGAGAAAACTGAGAGGAGGAATTTCATCCGAATCTTCGGAGCTGAAACCGCGGAAGCATCTGATCCCGGGGTTCTCATCCCCGTCGTGATCAGCGCCAGTCCGGCAGGATCCGTGATTTTCATCGACGGAGAACGCCGTGGGGTCAATTCGCTTTCCCTCCTGAGCGATCCCGGATCAGAAATCAGGATTGAGGTTCGTGCGGATGGTTTCGAATCCTTTGTTCAGGATCTGATGCTTGGGGATGAACAGGGGATTTCGCTGAATGTCAGCCTTGAGTCATCACCTCAAGCTACGGATACCGGCGCATCCGATGATTCCGACAGTCCCGCGAATCCCGAACAGGACTCGGAGAATGCCGACACGGATGAAACCGCAGGGGAGACTACGGGTGGGCAGCAGGCAGCAACTGACGACCCAGAGGAAACGCCGGAAACTGAGGCCGCGCAGGAAACAGCGCGAACGGCGAATGTCGGAGATGCTCCGGGAGAATCATCAGGGGAAAACAATGAACCGTTGGCCCTCGGTGCGCTTCAAATCAAAGTCAGCGATTCGCCAATCAGCACCGCCCTGGTAAGCGACGGAGTTCGGGTGTATGCCGCGGATCAAAATGGAACCGTCTATGCCCTGGACAGCGAGGGACGCTTGATTTGGCGGACTCCAACCGGAAACCGCTCGAACAACCGAAACCTCCTGGTGGTTTCCCAAAATGATTTGTATTTCCAGGGAACCGAGGAACTGCTGCTGTTATCGGCGCGGGATGGGAGCATCATCGCCCGCAGGAATCTGGGCGACGCGTCCGCGTCGCGGCTTGGCCGCCATCCCGCACTTCGGGGGGAACAGGTATTTATCCCAACAGACAACGGATATCTGCGCTTCAGAACCGGAAGCCTCGATCGGATCGATGTGACCGATCCTTTGTTTGCCGAAAGACGGAGCACCCAATCGAACTTTCGCGCCACCCCGGCTTTCTGGCAGGACGAGGTGATCCTGGTCGATACAGAGGGAACAATTTTCCGCTACGATCCCCGGCGGGGACGCATTATCGCCGGCATGGAATCTGGTCTTCGGGAAATTACGGGGATGCAGCCCTTGGTAACTGGAAACCGCGTATTTCTGGCCGATTCCCGGGGAAATATCGTCGCCGTAGCCCTGCCCGAGTTGGAGGTTCTCTGGAGAAGTTCCATGGAGGGCGGCGTGTTTTTCCAGCCGGTATGGACTCCCCTCGGCATCTTCGCATATAGCCGGGAAGCCCGGTTGGTCAAACGCTTCGATGCGCGCAGCGGTGAAAATACCGAGAATTGGGGAAACGTTTCCGCCCCTCCGTTCTGGCTGGAAGGGTTTATTTTGATACCCAACAGCACCGGCGGCCTTGATGTGGCGAATCTCGAGCTCAACTGGATTCATGCGAATATTCCGTTTCCGGATATCATCAGCGCCAGACCAGTCAGGCTCGAAAACCGAATTTTTCTGGGCTCCAGGCGCGGAAACATATATGTACTGAACATTCCCAGGATCATCGAAGAGGCCAGAGCGAATCCTCGACCCTGATCCATGAATTATTGGTGGAATTCAGACAGAATTTTCTCATATGTGAGGCTCGTATAACTTATATTTCAGCCTCACATATTCTAAGCTTAGGGCATGAGCGTTTCCAGAAGCCTTCTCAAAGCCATGATGCTTATTCTCGGCCTGATATTCACCGCCGTAGGGGTCGTCGGCGTATTCCTGCCCTTCCTCCCGACCACCCCGTTCCTGCTCGTAGCCGCCGGTCTGTTCTTGCGTTCCTCCGAGAGCCTACATCGGAAGCTGATGAATCATCCCAAATTCGGACCGGCGATACGACGGATTCAGGAGGGAAAGGGCATCAGCCTGCGGACCAAAATTCTCAGTTCCCTGATCGCGGGATCCATGATACTGGCATTCGCGATCTGGGGAACCGATAGCCTTCATTTGCGCATTTTTCTCGGCGTGATTATCGTCGCAAAGCTGGTGACCATGGCGGTACTTCCGACGTATCGCCCGGATACTGATGAATCGGGCGAACGCCCCGTGCGGAGCAAAGCGTTTCGGATCCAAGCTCCCCGGTTGTTGACCCTGCTGGTGTTCGCCGCCGGCAGCGCGTTCGTCCTGATCCAGGTACTGTTCGCCCTGGAACTCGGACGATGGAGCATCTCCCTCATCGGGGGGGTGACGGTGTTTCCCCTGGCATTGTTGGCCTATTCGGCGATTCGATGGGTCCTGATCATGGCAAATCGCTTCCTGGGGGGGATAATTTCCCGGGGAGTCAGAATTAAAACCCGACGCCGGCTCCTGGCAGCCATCGCCGAGGGCGGGGCGGAAGCGGTTCGAGAAAAAGGGATCGGGAACTACCAGGAAATGCTCAGCGAACGCATCGAATCCCTCGATCCAATGTACAGTCTGTTCCTCCCCCAGCTTTTTATCGGAATCATTTCACCGATCGCAGTCATCGCGGTGATCATGACCTATGACCGGTATACCGCCTTGATGCTCGCTGCGGTGCTGCCGGTCACCCCCCTTATCCTGGGGCTATTGGCGAGGAATTTCGCCCGGGTCGGGAAGCAGTATTCCCGATCCGCAGCGGAACTCGGCGCATGGTACGTGGAGAGCATCAGGGCGCTTCCCACCCTGGCCGTCTTCCAGCGAATCAACAGTTATCGCTTACGACTGGCCAAAACCAGTGGTACTTTGAAGGATACGACTATCAAACTGCTCACGGTCAACCAACTTTCGATTCTTCTGGTAGAAGTGTTCTTCTCCCTGGCTTTGGTGGCCTTCGCGACATTCCTGGGAGTTCGGCGTTTTCAATCGGGTTTTCTGCCGGGTGCATTCGCCCTGGCCGTCCCCTTCCTGACGATCGAACTGATCCGCCCCATCAATCTCGTGGGGGCGTTTTTCTTTGCCGGAGCCGCAGGGCGCCAGTCGAAAAAAATGATCGAGGCGGAAATTAACGAACTGGAACGGCTAAACCGCCCGATCCGTATTGAAGCGTCAGGTTCCCCCGATGACAACAGACATGCTCCTGAGTCGATTGAAGGCAGTCCGGGTCTGATAATCAGGGAGCTCAGCTTCGCATACCCGTCCAATCCCCATCACCGAGTACTGGATGGTTTTTCCCTTTCGCTGAAACGGGGTGAAATCATCGGTATCCGGGGGCCCAGCGGCTCAGGTAAGAGCACCCTCGCCAAAATGATCCTCGGGTATCACCGTCCCCAACGGGGAAGCATCGTACTGGACGGCAGGGAACTCAGCGATCTGCCCCGAAACGAACGGATGAGCCTGGTGGGTTATCTGCCCCAGCGTCCGTACCTGTTCGGCCGCACTCTCAGGGAGAACTTAGTGATGGGTCGTCCCGATCCGGGAGATGAGGTTCTTCAGAGCGCCTTGAGGGCAGCGGGTCTGAATTCCTTCGCCGAGCGTGGTCTGGATTCGCCCGTCGGAGAAAATGCGGCACAGGTTTCCGGCGGTGAACGAATGCGGCTGGCCCTGGCTCGGGTGCTTCTCAGCGGAGCGAGTTACATCGTTCTGGACGAGCCGACGGCGGAAATCGACGGCATTACCGAACTGGGTATCTGGCAGGAATTGCGGCGCACCGGGGCGGGAATTATCGCCATCGCCCACCGAAAACGGACACTGAGTGCCTGCGATTCAGTGGTCGATATGCCAGCGGTCGCCAGAATAAGCGGGGTACGATCATGAACATGCCGCTGATTCGGATGCTCGCCTTCATCAGAGGCCATATCTACAAAATCGCCCTCAGTTCCCTTTTACGGATCGTCAATGTGTTCGCCGGCTCGGCCCTGTTCGGATTAAGCGGGTACCTGCTTGCCGACGTGCTGATTTCCCGACGTCAGCCCCAGAGTGCCCTCTGGATCTCCCTTGCGGTCATCGGGATTTTAAAAGCCGCCGCCCGATACGCCGAGCAGATCAGTGGGCATAACGCCGCATTCAATATTCTCGACATCCTTCGACAGAAATTATTCCACGCATTCAGCGAGAAAGACGCCGACAGCCTGGCCAGCAGCCGAACCGGAGATCTGGCGGTCAGGGCCATGGGGGACGTGGATCTTATCGAGATTTTCTATGCCCACACGTTGGCTCCGGCCCTGAGCGCGGTACTTTTTATCCTCATCGCCGCAGCGGCAGCCGCAGTTCTTGTGAGTCCGGTTGCCGCCGCCGCAGTGGCCGCCATGTACCTCTGCGCTGGAATCGGCATCCCCGTCTTGTTCCAGGCCGCATCATCTTCGGCGGCACAACGATATCGCGGAGCGCAGGCGGCCCTCAGCGCGGATCTCAGCGAATCGCTGGCGGGCATCCAGGATCTTCAGGCATTCGCCGCCGTTGATGCCGAGCAAGCCCGCCATCGCCGCAGCGCCGAGAAGGCATACGGGCTGAACCAGGGCCTGCAGATGCTCAGCGGTTTTCGGGACGTCCTGGTCGACCTGCTGCTTGGCACATCCCTGATCGTCCTCATTTTTCTGGCAGCCCGGGAAAATCTGCTGGGGACCGATCCTCTCTCCTGGGCCCTGGTCTGCGCGCTGGCCGGCGGATTCAGCGCCATTCTGGGCATCAATCGGGCGGTGGATGACCTGCCCAAAAGCCGGGCCGCAGCGCAACGCATCCTGCAGGTACTGGATGAACCCTCAGATTCCCCTGCCTGGACCGCCTCTTCGGCGGACGGAGACCCCTCGGGATATGATATTTCCGTGGAGAATCTCAGTTTCAGCTACGGCAATAATCAGGGCATTCGGGATATTAGCTTCCGCCTGAAGCAGGGCGAGCACCTGTTGATCACCGGCCAGACCGGTTCGGGTAAGACCACCCTGGCCACCGCCATCCTGGGGCTGCTCGAACCCGAAGGCGGATGCGTTCGCATCGGAGGGATCGATGTGAGATCCATCGAGCCTTCCAGGCGCTTCGCCCTGATCACCGCGGCCCGTCAGAACCTGATGCTGGTTAGGGGAAGCGCCATGGAGAACATCGAGCTCGGCGTCCCCGCCGAAGGGACCCCGGTACCCGGGCATGCGCTGGAAATCGCCGAAATCCCGCAGCTGATGACGGAACTGCCCGATGGGGAAGACACGTTAGTGAGCGGCACCGATGAGCAGATTTCCGGCGGTCAGCGCCGGCGAATCGGACTTGCCGCTGCCCTCGCCCGTTCGGCCAGGATCATGGTACTCGATGAAGCCTTCGCCGGGCTTGATGACGATTTGAGGAAGCGGATCCGCGGCAAGCTCCTGGACTGGGCCCGCAGAGAAGGAATCAGCATCATAGAGCTCTCCCACGATCTGAGCGACAGTGTGGATACCGCTCGGATCGCCGTACTGGCCGGCGGCTCGCTGATCGAATCAGGCAGCTATGATGAGCTGATGGAGCGCCGAGGCGCATTCTGGGATATGGCGGTGTTATAGGGCAAGCAAACTCACCGCACTCATGTTCGGATTAGTGCTTTACGGGTATCTGATCCATCAGTTCAAAAAACGGCACGGATCGACTCATGGCATGTTCCAAGGACTCTGCCAATGTCTGCGCCCAGACCAGCCGGATTACCCCGGCGTGGGTGAGCAGCAGCGCCGGTCCCTCGGGAAGCGCGGTGATAAATTTCCACACCCGCTTGTTCACCATCGGAAGGGATTCGCCTCCAGGTATCTGAGCGCTCTGCCAGTTTTCAGTCCAGTGTCGGTACGCCGGCTCATCACGCCACAAATCCTCATACGTCCGGCCTTCCCAGTCCCCGAAATCCATCTCGCGCAGATGCTCGTCGCAAATGTGCGCAATTTCAAGACGGGCGGCGAGGTAAGCTGCCGGTACTGCGCACCGGCGAGAAGGGCTGCAATATATTGCTCGCAATCCATTCGTAGTTATATATGGCAGCATCGAAATTTGCTTTGCCAATTCGTCTGCGCTGGATTCCCAACCCGGGATCAGCGGCACATCCAGCCGCCCGTAACAGACTCCCGGAGAGACGTCTGCCGGAGGATGGCGAAGAAGATGCAGCATCACAGGGCCGCCATAGCCGCGATGGCAGCGAGGATGGCGACTTCACCCAACTGCTCCGCTGCGCCTAACAGGTCACCGGTATATCCCCCCAGCATCCGCCGGTAATAGGCGGCGATGATCGGCGAGACAGCGAGCGGCAGGGCCGGGATCAGAATGAGCCAGGGATTTCCCGGCCGAAACACCAGGTAAAGCCCCGCCACCATGACGGCAGCGGAAAAACATCCAGCCATAAGGATCAGAGGGCTGATGCCCTTGGATACCGGTTTGGCCTTGCTGAGTTCATCGACCCGGACATAGGGTAGCTGGCGAATAAGCATTAACGGCAGCAGCCTGGCAGCAATGTGGCTGCTCATCAGGGAGAATGGGAGCAACATCGGGGCCAATGAAGACAACAGCGCATATTTCAGCAGGAATAAGAGAATAAGTCCGGTGAGCGCATAGGACCCGACCCGACTGTCCTTCATGATCCGTAGTCTGTCGCTCACGCTCCAGCCGCCCCCCAGGCCGTCGCAGGTATCGGCGAAGCCGTCTTCGTGGAAAGCGCCGGTGGCCAGTACGCCGGCAATCAGGGCGATAACCACCGATGGTCCGTGGGGGAGCAGCAGCGAAGAAACTACGAATGCTCCGGCGGACAATCCCCCGACGATGAGGCCGATACCTGGCAAAAAACCGGTGGCCCTGTTGAGGTCTTGCTCATCCCCCGGCAGGTTCTTTCCGGCGGGAATGCGGGTATAGAACATCAAGGCGATCCGCAGGAGTCGTATCATTGCCCCTCCCCTTCGTTATCTTCCGCTCCATCGACACCGCTGACTCCCGCCGAAGAAAAGCTCGCCATTTCGTTAAAAAAAGCCAGGGCGTTCACGAGGAGGGGATATGCCACCGCCGCCCCGGAACCTTCGCCCAGGCGCATGCTCAAATTCAGCAGGGGCTTGGCATCAAGATGATCCAGCAGGAGACGGTGACCCTGCTCATCGCTCAAGTGGCAGAAAATGACGTTGTCCGCCACCTCGCTGCGAATCCGGCTTGCCGCCAGGTAAGCTGCGGAGGCGATGAACCCGTCGATGAGGATCACCATGGACCGGCGGCGGGCTTCAAGGATTCCGCCGGCAATCATGGCGATTTCCAGTCCGCCCATGCGGGCGAGGATGGATTTCGCATCGCTTAGGTGATCCCGGTGGTAGGCAAGCCCTCGCTCGATGACCTCAATCTTCCGTGCCAGTCCACGGTCGTCCAGGCCGGTTCCCCGGCCGGTGCAGCGTTCAACGGGGTAACCGGTGTAGGCGCTCATCAGAGCCGCCGCAGAAGTGGTGTTACCGATTCCCATTTCCCCGAAGCCGATGCAATTACATCCGGCTTTTGCCGCCCGGACTGCCGCCCGGGCACCTTCGGCCAGGGCATCCTCCAGATCCCGTGGGCTCATTGCCTCGGCCATGGTAAAATTTTCCGTGCCGGGCTTGATTTTGGCATGCACCAGGCCGGCAAGAGCGGTCAAATCGGCGTTCACTCCTGCATCGACGATCTCCAGTTCGATTCCGCTGGTACGGCAAAACGCATTGACCGCAGCACCTCCGGCGAGAAAGTTTTTCACCATCTGAGCGGTGACCTCACTGGGGTAAGGGCTCACTCCCTCTGCGCAGACCCCGTGGTCTCCGGCGAATATCACGATGCGGGGCCTGCTCAGCCGGGGGGTGAGGCTATTTTGAATGCGTGCGATCCGGAAGGCCAGCGACTCCAGCATTCCCAGGGAGCCCGGAGGCTTGGTCTTCTCATCAATAATCCTTTGAATCTCTGTTTCAATGCTCACACCGGCGCTCCTTTGATTTCCAGGGCAGAACCGGACAGCATAAGAATCTGGCGCTGAGCATGCCCGGCAATGTGCTGATTGATAAATCCCTGCAAATCGGCGAA
Source organism: Salinispira pacifica (assembly GCF_000507245.1). GTDB lineage: Bacteria > Spirochaetota > Spirochaetia > DSM-27196 > Salinispiraceae > Salinispira > Salinispira pacifica. Next base: position 2,197,908 of record NC_023035.1, read on the forward strand.
TTTCCGGGCTAGCTCATTGTCGGGCATCACTCCCATGCCGATCTCATTGCTTACCACGATGGCCCGAATATCCAGGAGGGCAAAACGATCCCATTCTGCAATGATTTGTTCCATGGCGCTATCCATATTCCCATGGGCATCGCTGAAAAAGTTCGTCACCCAGAGGGTAATACAGTCCAGAAGAATTACCGGTGAATCGGGGGCTTCGGTAATTCCCCGGTCGGAGTTCGACGTCGCCTCGCCATCGATATGCAACCCCTCGGGCAGCAGATGTCGGCCCAGATCGGAAATGTTCCGGTCAATCTCCACCGTTCTCCAGCGCTCGTCCCGGTCCGACCGGTGACGTTGGATCCGTGTGCGAAATTCATCATCCCAAATTCGGGCAGTCGCCAAGTACACCGGACTGGCGCTCATGCCGAGCGCAAGCTGCTGGGCGTAGCGGCTCTTGCCCGAGCGCTGGCCGCCGGATATATAGGTGAGTTCCCTCATACTTCCCCTCCTTCCCCGCGAAGATAGTCATTAAGGCAGTCTTCGCATATGCAGCGCCCGGCGGGAACCCGGGCCTTTAAGTCATCGGGGAAGATGCGGGAAAAGCACCAGCAGCTTCCGCTCTCCACACCACAACGATTCGGCCTTCCGCACAACGGACAACAGCCGCGTACTCTCCGATGATAAGCCCGCGCCTGCCTTACAAATGATGCCGCGGTCTCCGGGTTCGATGCGAAATGCAGGTGAAGCCAGCTGGCTGTGCTGTTATACCGCTGCCGGCCCAGGTTCATATCGCGGGTTCGGGTCTCAGCCCGGTAAGAGACGGCGAATTCCACCGCCCGCTCCCGGGCATGGGCAAATCGAGGTCCTCCAGTGGCTTGGTCGCTATCCGCGGGTCCGTCTTCGCTCATATCCGGCTCGTCGGTAATATCGGCCCAGTGAAAGACATGGCCCCGAGCCGACATCCCGGCATCGCCTATGGCCGAGTCACCGGTTAGCCGAACATCGGCGTATCCCAGAGCCCGTAACCGGGAGCCCATCCTGGCAGTTCCGCTGAACAGGCCGACCATGGTATGCCGGGTACCCTGCGCATCGACGATGGCCCGGCTAAGGTACATGTACCCACCGCATTCGGCGTAGACCGGCATACCAGCTTCGGCAGCTCGGAGTATTGCCCGATGCATGGAAACGTTGGCAGATAGCCTCTGGGCATGCAATTCGGGGTATCCCCCGCCGATGTACAAGGCGCAGCACCCCGGCGGAAGCCCTTGATCATGTAAGGGGCTGAAAAACGCCAGCTGAGCACCATATGCTTCCAGCAATTCCAGATTTTCCTCGTAGTAGAAGGTAAACGCCTCATCCCTGGCTACGGCGATGACAGGAACCGGGGCATCATCTCCCGGTTCTCCGGCGGGCGTCGCGGCATCGGTTTCGAGGCCGTTGCTCCCGGCGCGCAGCTGGGCAGCAGTTCTCATAGCCTGCAGATCGCGAAGCGGTTTTGCCGTCGCGGCGATATCCAGCAGCAGGTCCCGGTTCATGGATTTGCCGATGTACTCTCCCAGAGCTTCGAGCCGGGTCTGACTAGGGGAATCCGGGCTATCTTCGCCCTGCCACCAGGGCACCAGACCCAGATGGCGTTCTGCCATAAACCAGTCATCCCGGCGTTCCAGGGTCAAAAGCACCGGTACGCCGGCGGCATCTTCCACCGCCCGGCGTACCATTTCGCCGTGGCGCACTGATCCCAGGCGATTAAGCACCACGGCGTCGACATGCACTGCCGGATCGAATGCCGCGAAACCGGCAACCAGGGCGGCGGCGCTGCGAACCATGGCCCGGGCATCCACTACCAGGATCACCGGCAGTCCCAGGAGCCTGGCCAGGTGGGCCGCCCCGCCCCGTTCATCATCGGGACCGGCTCCGTCGAACAGGCCCATCACCCCTTCAACCACGGCGATATCACTTCCCCGGGACGTGCGGGCGTATATTTCAGCAACGGTGATATCATCGAGCATCCGGGTATCGAGATTCCGGCAGGCACGGCCTGCGGCCAAGCGATGAAACGCCGGGTCGATAAAATCCGGACCACATTTGTATGGCTGGACTGTCAGGCCGGCCTGGCCAAGGGCTGCGATGATGCCCATGGTAACAGTGGTCTTTCCGCAACCTGAGTGGGTTCCGGCGATAATTACTCCGTTCTGCCGGCGTGGGACGCTCTCATGTTCCACCGGACTAGCCATTATTCACCCCCGCATGTTCCATCAGAAGCACCAGTACTGCACCAATGATGACCAGGATCAGGGCGAGGGCCGCCCGGTTCAGAGCGATGGCCCGGGAAATGTGATCCGGAATGGCCACCCCCTCACCAATCAGGGGATTGTCAACCAGCTGTCCAGCATACCTCGCCGGGCCGCCCAGACCGATGCCGATGGCCCCGGCGCAGGCTGCTTCCACCCACCCCGAATTTGGACTGCGGCTTTTACGTCCGTCCATTCCGCAGACTGCAGCGGCCCGGAACATCGCCGACCCGGGGACCGCCAGGGCGGCGATAACCAGAAGCGGGGCAGCGAGTCGGGCCGGCAGGAAATTGAGGCAATCGTCCAGCCTGGCCGCAGCCTTGCCGAATCGCTCGTAGCGTCGGCTGCGATACCCCCACATGGCATCCAAAGTGTTCACGCAACGGTAGCCCCAGGCCCCGGCAAGCAGTCCCGCCAGCGTCTGGACGATACCATCGCTGTGAGATCCCACCGCGCCCAGGGAGGCAAGCCCCGCGCCAAGCAGGGCCCACATAAGAGGCGCAGCGACGCTGTCGAGCCAATTCTCCGACAGACTTTCCACGGTTCCCCTGATAATTTCATCATGACCCAGCTCTGCGGTTTGACGGCTGACAATCATCGACAGCCGTTTACGGGCTTCGGGAATATCGCCGGAAACCAGGGCCCGGTGAACCCGGCGTCCGGAGGCGTTTAATTCATGGCTGGAAAAAGAGAAAGACAACAAGAACGATCCAAATGCGATAGTCAGCGCATCCGCAGTCAGGGTGCGGCTTGCGACAAGCATGACCGCTGACAAAAACAGCGGCACGGCGAGGGCGGAAATGGCGGTTACGATAAGAACCATGGCAGTCAGGGCCAAAAATCCCGCCGCTACGCTCCGACCGAAAAAGCGGGTCGTGATAGACTCCGTTGCGTTGGCCAGTCGCCCGATTCCCCTCACCGGGTGAGGTAAGCCCGGCGGGTCGCCGACGATGGCATCTAAGAACGTCGCGCTCAGGACGCATAAAAGGGCGGCGATGGTTCCCTCGCCATAGAATCCGGTGTTCATGACTGATCACCTCGGTATCCGCTGATGGAGATTAGCTCATCCACGTCAACGTGCTCTTCGAATATCAGAGAGAAGCGATCCAAAGCCGCTTCCAGGCTGCGGACGGCGGCATCAGGTCCGGGCTGCCCCTTGGGTTCATCCGGTTCATTCCGGGCGAGACTATTGAGCAGGGAACGGGCGGGGAAGTCATCAGGTCTGAGAGCCCGGGCGGAGCTGATCAGGTCGTTCAGAAAACTCCGGTTTTCAAGGACCCCATGCAGGTATGTGCCCCAGATTGATTGTTGCCGGGCACCCAGCCCAGGATCGTCGAACAATTCCAGGGAATCGGAGTATTCGCTTTTTCCATGATGGATCTCATATCCCTCAATGGCCGCACCGCCGTCGGAAAGCCTGGTCCTGCGCCGTACAGTGGTCTTTCCTTCTTGGAGAATTGTGCTGACCGGTAGAAGCCCCATGGCAGTGCAGGTTTCGCCCGGGTCAGTTTCTACGCCCAGCGGATCGGCAATATGATTTCCCAGCATTTGAAACCCCCCGCAGATTCCCAGTATCGCCGTGCGACCGGATAAAGCCTGCCGGCTGATAGCAGCACTCACGCCGCTCGATTCCAGGATGCGGTAATCGGCGATGACGTTCTTCGAACCGGGTATAATGATCAGATGGGGGTCGAAATCCACCAGCTCCGATCCGTTGACGAACAGCCGCAGATCCAGGTTATTCACCGCAAGAAGCGGATCAATGTCAGTGGAATTGGATATGTGCCGCAGGGCAATCACCGCGATCCTCAACGTTGTGTTTCCCCCGTCGACATCCTGCCCGTCAGCAGGTCTGGCGGCGGCGGTGGCTGATGCGCCGACTTCCCGCCGATAGCGCAAATCGAAATCTACCCCGTCCTCTTCGGGCAAGCGATGGTCCGGAACATAGGGCATAATCCCCAGCACCGGCAGCCCGGTGCTCTCGTGGAGATACTCATGAGCATCGGCCAGTAAGCTTTCATCGCCCCGAAAGCGATTCACCAGGAATCCAGCGGTAAGCTCCCGTTCCCACTCCTCCATCACCTCCATATGACCGATGAATGAGGCGTAGACACCGCCACGGTCGATATCGCCCACCAGGACCACCGGACTGCATGCATGTCGAGCCATGGCCATGTTGACGATATCTGCTCGTTTCAGATTGACCTCTCCGGGGGACCCGGCTCCCTCGAGCACGATGAAATCATAATCTCCTGCCAAACGGTCGTAGGCTTGAAACACGGTCTGCCGAAGCCGGTCTTTCTGATTGTAATAATCCGATGCCTCGAAATTCCGCCAGGGTTTGCCCAAAACTACTACCTGGGATCCGGTTTCCGAATTCGGTTTGAGCAACACCGGATTCATCTCTACCCGGGGTTCAATCCCGGCAGCCCTGGCCTGCAGGGCCTGGGCCCGTCCGATCTCCCCGCCGTCCAAAGTGACCATGGAATTGAGGGACATGTTCTGAGCCTTGAACGGTGCGCAGCGAATACCCCGGCGTTTGAGGCAGCGAAGGAAGGCTGCGGTCATCAAACTTTTCCCGGCATTCGAGCCGGTTCCCTGGAACATGATTGCCGATACCCGACGGATCGCAAACTCCGATCCATTTACTTGATGATTAGGACCGCATGTCTTCATCGAAGCGGTTGAAGCGGACCACTGGCCGAGGGCGTGTATGACCTGCCGATTCACATCCTTGGTAGAGATGCCCAGGCGGAACCAATGAGGCCCAAGATTCCGGTAATCATCGCAACGGCGCAGCAGAATCCCGCGCTTGATCATAAACGAATAGAAGCGATCCCCGGGCGGCTCGTCATCGCTCTGATCGACGGAAAACAGCAGGAAATTCGCCTGCGACGGGATGAGGCGGATACCCTCCGCCCTCCCCAAAGCCGCGCTTAACAGCTCACGCTGCCCGGTAATGAATGAACGGCTCTCCTCCCGGTGGCCGGAATCTGTCAAAAGCCGTTGGCCCAAGGCCGCGGCCAGGGACCCCACATTCCAGCTTGGCAGCTGGCGGTCTACTCTCCGGATGAAATACGCAGCGGCGATGCAGAACCCCAGACGAATACCCGGAACAGCATATATCTTGGTAAGACTTTTTATCCGTACCAGGTTGGGAGTTTGTTCCGGAGCGGGCAAGACTTGTGCTGCGTCTTCCACCCCTTCTCCTACGAACTCCAGATACGCCTCATCAATGATGATCATAACATCCATCCTCAGAGAAACCAGGGCGAGGATGTCCCGCCTGCGGTAGCAACTCCCCACAGGGTTGACCGGATTGGCAAGTATGACGGCGCTTCCACCCGGAGCTTTGCGGATGACTGCGGAGAGTTCTGAGATGAATTCTGTGTCGCAAGGAGAAAAGTCGGCCTTGTCGGGGAGGTTCACGAAGCGGGTTGGAATCTCCAAAGCGTCGGCGTAGCGTTCGTAATCGATATACGCGGGAACGGGAATAATCAACTCGCCGGAGCTGCCCCGGTGGTATCGTGCCCGCAACACGGCCTGCAACAATTCGGAGCTGCCGTTTCCAGCGGAAATCTGGCCCGGGTCCACCGACCATGCGCCAGCGGCGGCAGCTTTCAGGTCGGGGTAATCAGGGTCCGGATAGCGGCTGAGCTGTGATACATTCCGGCTGACGAGCTGCCTGGTCCAGGCAGGAAAGCCCAGCGGGTTGATGCAGGCGCTTACATCGTAGAGACCCGCGGGATCGATACCAAGCTCCGAAGCTACTTTTTCGGGGTTTCCGCCATGCATATCAGAGTTCTCCTGCGAGAGCCTGTCCTGCCACCAGGTGAGGGGCCTCGTTGAAGGGGTTTATCAGGCTTCGGAAACGAAGACGGTACACGTGCTCCAGGATCGGGGATCCGGCGAGCTTCCGGGGTGTATCCCAGGCGGCCATGCGACCGCCATCGAGAAGAAGCAGCCGGTCGGCGAAGCCCATGGCCAGATTGATGTCGTGGAATACCGATATCACCGTCAGCTCCCGCCGGCGCTGCTCTTCGGCGATCATCTCCAACAGATTAAGCTGATGTCGCAGATCAAGATGATTGGTAGGCTCATCCAGCAAGATCAGCGGAGTTCGCTGAACGAAGGCCCGGCCAAGCAGGACCCGTTGGTATTCCCCGCCACTTAAGGTGGTGACCGGCCGATACCTCAGCTGCGCGAGATCCAGCCGCTTGATAATGTCCTCAACGATTTCCCGGTCACCCTTACCGGGGCGGTAAAAAAGCCGGGTGCCATGGGGATAACGGCCCATTGCGATGATATCCTCTGCGGCGTAGGCGTACTGGCTGGCAGCCATCTGGGGGACGTATGAAACCAGCTGTGCCAGATCTTTTTGCGGGATGTCGGCGATATCCCGCTGATCATACAGCATCATACCCGTCGGGGGACTGAGGATTTTCAGCAGAAGGCGGATGATGGTACTCTTGCCCGATCCGTTAGGCCCCAGGATTCCTACCCGCATACCGCCGCTGATTTCGAGGGAAATATCCTCCAGACGGAATCCTGCTGATCCGCTAGGATCATAGGCATAGCTCAGGCTTTTCAGACTCAAGGACTTCATCGGAAATCCCCCCGCCGACGCCGGCTTATGAGGATGTACAATAGATACGGCGCACCGAGCATGGATGTAATGACCCCCACCGGAAGTTCCGCCGGCGAAAGAAGCACCCGGCCGACCATGTCCGCTAACATCAGAAACAACGCGCCCCCTAAAACTGAAAGGGGCAGGAGGCTCCGGTGATCCGGTCCGCTGATCATCCTGATCACATGAGGCACCATCAGCCCGGCGAACCCGATGATTCCGGTGACCGAAACGGTGATGGCGGTTACGAACGAAGCCGACAGCAATAGCCGCACTCTGGCCCGCCCCGGTACCAAACCCAGGGACCGGGCACTGTCATCGCCCTGGGAAAGCAGGTTCACATCCCGCCACTGGATGAGAATGAGCAGCAGCCCCGCAATCTGAAACCAGAACGCAGACCTCAGCTTGCCCCAACCGGCCGAGCTGAGGCTTCCGAAGGTCCAGAATATGATTTTTTCGGCCTGCTCATGATTCATATACATAATCAGGGATACCCTGAGGACAACATCACCGATATGGCGATGCCTGCTAGCAGCAAACCGGTGGATTCTCCCCGGCGACTTGCAAGCCCGGCCACCGCCAACACCAGGGCCACGGCGCCGGCTGATCCGATGAGGGCGAATATCTGCAAGGTGATCTGATTCGAGGTTCCCAGGATGATGCCGATGGCCACGGCGAACGCCGCACCTGAGGATATCCCCATCACGTAGGGATCGGCCATGGGGTTGAGAAACACCCCTTGAAGAACCGCCCCTGCTGCGGCCAGGCAGGCTCCGGAACTCAGGGCGAGCAGGATACGAGGGAGGCGAAGGTTCAGGATGATGATTCGCGAACTATCGGCTATGCCCTCGAAGCTACCCGCCCCCATACTCGCGCCGAGGACGCGGAGGGTTTCCGGGACAGTGATATCTGCGGTGCCCACGGTCACCGAGATAAGGGCGGCGAAAGGTATCGCCGCCCCGAGAAAGGCAAACAAGAACGATGTTTTTTTCACCCGAAACCTCAGAACAGGTCGGGATGGATAGTGGTAGCCAGGGCAAGCAGCCCATCAGCGAGCCGAGGACCCTGGCGGTCGATGAGGTTATTGTTCAGCGGCCGAAGGTTGCCGTTTTTAATGGCGTTGAGATCCCCATAGCCCTCGGCAGCCTGAAGCGAAGCCGGCGTATCATAAAATTCCGAGCAGATGATGATTTCGGGGTCGTTTTCAACGATCTTTTCAAAGCTGTAGGACCAGCCCTCGACATCGGAGGCGATATTGTCACCGCCGGCCATTACTATCATCTCGCCGATAAAGGTATCGCCTCCGGCAGTGTAGTCACCCCACTGGCCGAAGCCGACCACATAATAGACCTTCGGACGCTCGTTGACCGTCGCAATTCGCTCGGTGACCATCGCCACGGTTTCCCGCATTTCGTCAACCAGGGCTTCGGCTGCATCTTCGGTATCGAGGAGCTCTCCCATGATCCGCGCCAGTTCATAGACGCCTTCGAAGCTTTCTTCGTTGTACAGCGAAACCACTACGATACCCAGTTCTTCGAGCGTGTTCAGGTTGTCTTCAGTAAAGTGAGTGGAAACCAGGACCACATCGGGGTTAAGCTCGACGATACGCTCGAGATTCGGCTCACGCAGGGAGCCGATACTCTCTATATCGTTGACGGCCGCAGGGTAATTGCAAAAATCGGTCCGACCGATCAGGCGGTCTCCGGCGCCCAGGGCATACACGAACTCGGTGATGCTCGGGGCTACAGAAATGATGCGCTGGGGCGCCTCGGAAAAACTGATGGACCGACCATACGAGTCGACGATATCGACCTGATATGCCTCCTCGATTACCACCGGTTCGGTGGCGGTAGACGGCTCACTCTGCCCACCGGCAAACAGGGCCAATGGCAGGAGAAGAAGGAAAAAAACGGGAAGTGCGCGTTTCATGGCAACATCCTTTATACAAGATATTTCGGGCGGGATGCTGACGTGGGATGCAATCCGGCCCCGGAACCATACACCGTGGTCCCTTGGGCATATCATCCGGCAGGTCTCCTGGCTGAGAGGAATCAAAAATGCCGCCTTCCCAAGAAACTGTTCTCAGTGGCGTACCGCCGCGACTTGACCGCGGGGGGCATTTAAACCTCAATCACAGTGGCGGGACCGCGCAGGAATTGCACCTGCTTCCCTTTTCATCCATTCGGTCCTGGCGGACCGTTTGGAAACCGGATGTTATGAGAAATTCATCGTAGTCCCAGGCGGCTTATCTGTCAATCGAGCTATTCATTAATTTCCATACATTAGTGACAACATCCCGTTCCATTTACTATGCTGTATAGAATGAAAATATCGACGGGAAAAGGCGATGCCGGTCAGACCGGCGTGGGCGGCGGACTACGAGTGGACAAGGATGATGTGCGGGTCGAATGCCTTGGTGAAATAGACGAATTCAACAGCGGCATTGGCCTGCTTCGGGCCTGGCTTGGCCCGGAGCATAGGTGGCAAGAGGACCTTCAGAAGGTCCAAACGGACATGATGGAAATTATGTCACACCTCGCTACCCCGGGGGACATGGCAAAGCAGAACACACGGCCGCACCCTGAGGATGGTCCGCGCTACCTGGAAATGTGGAGTTTTGAGCTAGAAAAGTCTCTTGATGAGGCCTCGGACTGGTTTCTTCTGCCCGGCGGTAATGTTGCCTCCTCACAATGCCATCTGGTACGAACCGCTGTCCGTCGAGCTGAACGACGCTTAATCAGCCTGAAAAAGGCTGATCCGGATTGTGTCTTGCCCTATATGCTGGTTTACGTTAACCGCTTGAGCGACACTCTGTTCCTCATGGCCAGGGTGCTGATGCAGGATGAGGGAGTGTCGGAAGAAAAGTGGAAGCTGTTTAAGCCGCCAGCGGAATAAAAGGCATTTCTTCTCGGTCATGCCACCGTCGGTTCCACGAACTTTAAAACCAAGTTTTCATTATGTGCTGGATGGATTCTGTCAGTAAGCCATATCCACCAGGTTCTTTGGCCAGGGATCCTCGAACTCATGTCCGTTCTTCCACAACTCTATCTCTTCGTCGCTGAGGAAACAGGATTGCAGCGCTTCGGCAAAACGATCGACATGGGCGGCATCGCCGATAACCGTAATATCGCAACAGCGGTCGCCGAAGCGATTTCCTTCGGCTTTGAGTCGTTTTTTCAAAATCTCTATTTCATATGATGAAACCCCGGGGTTCTCGTCCTCGGCGATTCCCGCTCTCCAGGAACCATTGATTCCCAAAGTGATTCCCCCGGCTGATTGATTCCACAAGAGAGAGTGCTTGCTCCGGCTCGCAAGCCAAAAAAACCCTTTGCTCCGATGAATCCGTTTGTCCAACAGGGTGTGACAGACTTCCCACAGGCGCTGGGGATGGAATGGCCGGTCATCTTTTATCACCCGGGCAGCCAAATCGAACGGACGGTCGCTTTTTGCATCGGCGGCTACGGCAGGACGAATTTCATCCATGAGCCGGGACACCCGATGATAATCGTATTCGGGCAACTCGAGAATCGCCTCAAGAGGATAATTCCCATAATGGAGCGAGAACGCCGGTACATATGGATTGATTTCCTGGACAGAGGAGACGATGTTCTGAAATTGCGCATCCTGCAATCGATCAGCCTTAGAAAACATGATATGGCTGCAGAACATAATTTGCTCAACCAGGAGATTGACGGTGCCGCGAACCTGTGTCACGACATTTTTCTGCATTGCGGGAAACAGCCCCCTTCCGTCATCATAATCGTGAGACAGCATCAGACTATCCACCAGGACACATACGCCGCAGAGCATCAACCGGCTCTCGTTTTGGAAATACTCGATCAGAGGCATAGGATGACAGCTACCCGAGGTCTCGATGATAAGGAGATCCGGATTCCCATCACTCAGCAATTCCTCAATTGCCTGATCGAGCATCGCGATTCCCTTCTCACTGCTGAGCACGACGGAGCTGATTGAACGAAGCAGCGAAGCATTCGCTTCGATAATCCCGGTATTTCCGATCAACTCGCCATCGATATCAAGTTCGCTCATATCATTGACGATGGCTCGTACATCCAGCCTCCGCTTGTGCGCCTGGGCCAGGAGTTTGCGAAAGAGGGTGGTTTTTCCGGAACCAAGAAATCCGCTTAAGATCAGCGCGGGAATCGGCGATTTGGCTCGGCCGGACTGGTGTTCATTGGTTTTCACTGGTCTTCTTTACCACGGATGGGTAGATGCCGCCAAGCTTGACGCAAGATGGCGGGCGGAAAATCGAAGCCTTGTTCCCCGAAAGCCGGGGAGACAAGGGGCGAATGAGAAGCATTACCGATGAGCAAATTGATGCGCTCATGCTGCTTCGAAAAGAGCATCCAAAACTCTCCACCCCGCGTCTGGTTGAAATTGCTCAAGGAAACGGCGTCTTTCCGTCCGGAAAAGAGGTCTCCATGGCCAGCATTTACCGGCTCATGAAGATCCGCAAAGCCCAACGGGTCAAGGTCGAGTCTGACATGAGGAAGTTCGAGGTACAACTACCCAACGACCTGTGGCAGTCAGACTGCATGCACGGTCCGAAAGTTCTGCATGGCGGGAAACTGAGAAAGACCTATCTGTTTGCAATCATTGACGACCATTCAAGGCTCATTACCCATGGCCAGTTCTACCTGGCTGAAACACTGGAAAATTACCTGGACTGCTTATGGACGGCGTTACGCAAGCGGGGAGTTCCCCGAAAGCTCTATGTCGATAACGGGGCATCATTTAAGGCGCACAGGCTCCAGTTGGGATGTGCTTCGCTGGAAATCGGGCTGCGCTATGCACGGCCGTACCGTCCCCAGGGAAAGGGCAAGATTGAACGGTTCTTTCGTACCGTACGTAGCCAGTTTATCCCCGAGCTGCCTGATGAACTTCCTCTGGATGAGATCAACCGGCTGTTTCACCACTACATTGAAAACGGTTATCACCAGAGGATCCATGGCGGTACGGGGCAGAAGCCCCTGGAGCGTTACCTGCAGGATGCCCATGCCTTGCGAAAAGCGCCGGAGAACTTGCCTGAATACTTTCGAAAACGCGAGGAGCGAACGGTAAACAACGACCGTACAGTGAAACTCGATGGCCGTTTGTATGAAGCTCCTGCGGGGTTGCTGGGCATGAAAGTCGTCCTGCGGTTTGAGAATTACGACCGGATTGAAGTCTTTCTCGACGATCAGTCCAAGGGATTCTTAAGAGATCTGGATCAGGGAGTGAACAGCCGCATTAAGCGGGACGGCACGGGTCCGGTCATGCCGTCGGCTTCGGGGGGAGCTCTTTTTGAAAAGCTGGGCTCAAAGGCAGGTAGCTAATGGATACGCTGCGCCACCACTTTGGATTCCGGCACGACCCGTTTCCGCAGAATGTAGCGGTAAAGGACCTGTATCCCCTGCCGGCATTGGAACCCCTGCGGCAGCGGGTGTTCTTTGCCCTGGAGCAGAAAGCCATTGCCGTCATCACCGGAGATGTGGGGTCGGGAAAGTCTACGTCATTGCGCTATGTCTCAAGCAAATGCCATTCGAGTGAGTATGAACTGATTACCATTGTCGGCGGGAACTTCTCACCCATGGAACTGTACCGGCAGATCCTGCTCACTTTCGGCATGAGCTATATGTCGTTCCAGGTATCGATCATGATCTCGAAGATCCGGGAGCTTATTCTGGAAATTGCATCCCGCAATGTCATCCCGGTGCTGGTAATCGATGAGGCTCATCTGCTGAAACGGTCGGTGTTTACCCAGCTGCATACCCTTGCTCAGTTTGAATTCGATTCCAAGCCGGTCATGCCGATGATTCTCTGCGGTCAGGATTTCCTGCTCGATCATCTGATGGCTAACTCAGTTCGGCCTCTGGCGTCCCGGGTGCTGGGAAAGAATCATCTGGAGTCTATTAAGAAGGAGGTGATGGAGGATTACCTGAACCATCATATCACCTTGGCCGGTGGAGCAAAGAAAGTCTTCAGTGATGAGGCGATCTTTGCCATTCATCAGGGATCCGGTGGTCTCTTGCGAAAAGCCAACTCTCTGGCAAAAACGGCTCTCCTTGCCTGTGCCGGAGATGGCGGACAGACTGTTTCTGCAGAACACATTCGGGTCGCTTCCACTGAGATATTTATGTAGGGCCTCCTGAAAAAACCCTATGCTGCCATATTACCATACCCCAATACCACGGGGAAATGAGACTTCGTAATTTTTCGGCTGCGTAGCATAGCTATGATAAAGACGTAAAAAAGATCCTTCCGAATCTTTTCCATGTTCATCACCAGCATGATCATGGCCACCTGCGATTCACTGGTCTCAGCAAGCTTTGTCATTAAACGACCCATTGAGTACCGTCGTTTTGCTCTGCCAAATGTCCCTTCGACAGCTATTCTATCCAGCTCATCCTGACGAGCCAGCTTCTTTCGTTCCCGATTTTCACCACGATCTTTCGGTGGACGACCAAGCGGCGGACCGGATAATCTGATTCCCCGTTCCTTGCACCAATTCCGGTTGCCCCTGGTGCGGTAAATCTGATCGGCGTGTATTGATTCCGGATACACACCATATCTGTGCCTGTACTTTTCAGCCTGCATGACTAAATCACCAGACTCGTTGTATGGATCCCATGAACAGCGATCGATAAACATGTACCCGTCAATATTGGCGGATGAAATCTTCATGCCGAACTCAACCGGGGTACCGGCTTTTCCCCTGACGATGGGTCGAATATGGGGTTGGGAGATACTCACAATCCGGCCCGATATTCGATGATCTTTGGATTCATACATCAGTGCCTGCTGGCGAAAGACTTCCGAGATAACCAGCATATTCCGGTACTGTTTCCGTGACAGGCTTTTCAAACCGACACCTGCTGCTAATTGCTCTATATGCCGGAGATTACGGCGTATGTACCCCAGCTGCTTGCGTATTGCCTTGCGCATCTTGTTCTTGCTTGCTCTGCGCTTTTTGATGACCGCCAAAAAATCCTTTCGCGCTTTCTGCCGGTAGGTTCGGGGTTTTGTCGCCCCCTTGGCCCGTTTTGCGTGAAGAACGTCTATGATGGTTTCCAGTTTTTCCCGGCTCTCGTTTAAAATCGAAAGATCGGTGGGATATCGAATATCACCGGGTACGCAGGTGGCATCAATCAGAAGCTTTCCGTTGTTTTCTACCTCAGGATTTTCTTCTTTTTCAGCTTCCGTATCATCTTCAGTTTTTTTTTACGTTCTTCGGCAATAATCAATTCATTTGCGTGAGTGATCATGTCCATGCTGATTCGCTTTCTGAAATGGACCATCATTGATGGATCAAAAGGAGCCTCATCTTGGTACCCCTGCATTCCGATGAGATATTGCAGGTAAGGCGTCTCACGAATCTGCTCCACGGTTTCCTCATCTGTAATTCCTAATTTTTCCTTTATAATCAGGGCACCCAATGCTGTACGGAAACGGATCGCCGGAGCGCCTTGCCCGCTTTCGATAGCAAACTGTGAGGCGTATTCTGCTTCTAAATCTTCCCAGGGAATTAAATCAGCAAGCTGAACCCAGCGGTTATTGGGGTTCAGTTTGCCTCCAAATGGGAGATAGAAATCTTCAAATGAAAGCTGCGTTTTGTCCTCAGTTCTATACATAATCCCTCCCGCCAAGAAAACAGGTGCAAGGGTTTTTGCCTGGTTTTCGCAAAAACCGTGCACTTCATAGTAAGCCTTCCACAAACCCATTCAACGAACTTAGTCGAATCCCCATTTGATTCCGATCTCAGATGCATACTCCCTCAGATTGGGGGCGGGAATCAGGTTTTGCCAGGGCATAGCGTGTTCGCCAAAGTGCTGGTAGCAGCGAAATAGAAAGAGCAGGTAGTGCATCGGTTCCAGATGATTTGCTTTGGCCGATTCAATAAGGGTATACAAGGCGGCGGAGGTTTTTGCACCGTGACTTTCAGTATTAAACAGCCACGCTTTGCGTCCCACCACAAACGGGCGAATCGCGTTTTCCGCCCGGTTGTTGTCTATGGGGACCGACGGATTATAAAGGTAGATTTCCAGTCGATCGATGAGGTTAACCGAATATGAAACGGCTCTGCCCAATGCACTCTTGGGAGGAATCCGCTTCCCCTCTTCATACAGCCAGAGGCGAAATGAATCGAACACCGGTTTTGCCCGGTTCTGACGTATGGACAGTATCTGTTCGCTATCCAGTCCGGATGCATCTTTTTCAATAGCATACAGTTCCCGAATCATCTTCATCGCTTCCTGTGCCTGAGGATTTCGCCGATCCCCCTTGAGTACGTCATTGAATTTCCGTCTGACATGGGCAAAACAAGCAGCAAGTGTTATCGGCAGATCACTGACCGCAGCCGGGTATGTACCGTAGCCATCACACATGAGGGTCCCCGAGAAATTGCCTATCAGTTGCCGTGCCGCATTGGCACCGCGACTGCCGTCTTCATACAAGAATCGAACCAAACGGTGGCCGGCACGCTCGCCGGCTGCCACCCACATATATGAAGTCCCGTCCTTTTTTATCCCATTGTCCTTCAAGACCCGCAACCGCGTTTCATCGGCGCAGACGACCGGGTAGCGCTGGAGCTCTGAACCGATCAGATCCACCAGCGGAGCAAAGACATCCGCTGTACGGCTTGCTGCCCGTGCCATGGTCTGCTGGGATATACTGATCCCGCTTCGTTGCAGCACCCGCTCCTGGCGGTAAAACGGCAGTCCATCGCAATACTTTGATGCAACCACCTGAGCGATAACCGTATCTCCCATGATCGATTTCGGGTATACGGCGGCAGGAGCAGCTGCAGCCTCGACCCCGCAGTTTCCGCAGCTACAGGCATAGGTCTTGCGAACGATCCGCTTTACATAGAATTCGATGGGTTTCATCTCAAGCTGCTCGCTTACCTCTTTCCCAATGAGCTGCTTTTCCCGGCCGCACTCACTGCAGATCTTTTGATCCTCAGCGATATCGAGTATTGTCGTTTCCCGTTCGAGGTCATCTGGTAATCGCTCCCGCTTTCCCCGGGAGGCGGTCTTCTTCTGGTTTTGCGACGGTTTTGAGGTAGATTGAGGCACATCTTCCTCAAGAGGGTTTTCAGATTGTGGTTGTACCATAAGCATTTCAGCTTCGGTAAAGAGATGAGCGGTTTCCAGTTCGGTAGGCTTCCATTTTTCACTGGACTTACCGTATCTACGGGCAAGTTCGATGCGAAGCTTTTCCTCCAGGACCGCCATCTCTTCCCGTGCTTGAGCCATCTCTTCCCGCGTTTGGGCCAGCAGCTTCCTCGT
Organism: Salinispira pacifica; assembly: GCF_000507245.1. Classification (GTDB taxonomy): domain Bacteria; phylum Spirochaetota; class Spirochaetia; order DSM-27196; family Salinispiraceae; genus Salinispira; species Salinispira pacifica. Next base: position 2,214,104 of record NC_023035.1, read on the forward strand.
GAGGATATGTTCTTGCTGTTCCCGGCTGAGCAGGGTGTGAACTGTCGTCAGATCGCGGTTCTGTGAAGCAAGAGCCGTTTCAAGTTGATCGGCTGCGTCAAGCACAGAGGAATCGTGGGCGCTTGCGCCGTGTGTCCTGATAATCTGTAACAGATCGCGGGCTTCCATACCGAGAGACTAGCATGGCTGCTTTTAAAGGTGCAAGAGTTAGTACCGGCGAACCGGATGAGCGCGTTCCCAGTCAAGGCCCAATAACAGCCAGCCCAACTGCTCGCCGCTGACTGCCCGGGCTTCCTGCGGTGTTTGGGGCCACCGGAACTTATCCACTTCAAGCCGTTTGTACCACAGCCCGTAGCCATTGCGATCCCAATACAGGATCTTGATAATATCCCGACGCCGACCGCAGAACACGAAGTACTGCCCGCTCATGGGATCCAGCGCCAGCTGATGGGCGACAATTCCCGACAGCCCGTTAACAGCTTTTCTCATGTCGGTTTTCCCGGGAATCAGCCATACCCGTGCAGCAGGATCAAGGTGAAACATCTTCACTCCCCCTGGCAGGCTGCCGCAATTCTCGTCAGCCGGGAAAGAGAAATCCGGCCTCGAACATGAACCCGGCTATCGCTGCCGGGCACGTCCATGTACAATCCCTCTGTGTATAGTTCGTATTCTTCCATTCTGCCCAGTGTCCGAAGGTCGCCCAGACTGGGAAGTTCGACACACTGAAGTTCTTCCGGTTCCTGAACTGCGGGACCGTTCAGCTTTCGATCCCAATAGCCAAAGGCTGAATAGGATATATCGTTTTCCTGACAGAATGACTTTCGACTGGAGGTGTCGCTTGAATAAAACTCTTCAACCAGTTCTCGCCATTGCTCGGCGCTGTGCATCGTACTCATATAATTTCTCCTTGAGCACAATATTGTAGTGATTACTCAGTTTGTCTGTATGGGATTGTGGAGGGCTTACACTTCATACACAAATCCTAGCAGTATTTCATTTATATGTATAGGGTTAAGGTTTTTTCAGGAGGCCCTATGTAAATGCTACCCCTGCCGCACAGCGGCAGGGGGTGCCCTTCGTCAGTTTTACTTGTAAAATTGTTTGTCTGTACGTGCGAGGGTTAGGCTAATTTAATGTGCGAAGCTACAGTTCTCGAAAATGTCAGATGCGATCCCGATATTGCGGCAGTGTTTCTTAATATCAGTCAGGATTTCCGGCAGATGACCGGATTCATTGATATCACCATAGGCGCGGGCCCATACAATAACCTGATTTTTGTCATCAACTGCAGCGATTCCATTGTAGCCTTGAATGACCCCATGGGAACTGACCATTTTTGCACTCTCATTGTCAGTGAGATTACTCTTCACCGGTTTGCCTGAGGCACCGAGCCTGTCATCGTTCTCTTCCAGCCAGCGGGTGATTTTCTCTGCCTTGGCTTCCAATTTTTTGATCGCTGCAATTTCCTTATCCTGATTGTCAGTTCCTGTTTTCTGAGCATGCTCATGTTGATGTTTTTCAACCAGGTAGGCGATGGATTTCCTGATGCTTTCGACTTTCTTCAGCAGCTGTGCCTTGGTCCCGCTCCATTCCTTGGAACAGTTTGATGAGATCTTGCAGCCATCGATAGCAAACATCTCCTTGCCGATGAGGTTTTCTGAATAACAGATGGCAAGCACCTTGGTGAACAATTCGACACATTCTCTATCCATAGATGCAATAAAATCTAAGTCTTCTTCGGATATACTTATTATATAGCGTCCATTTTTATAAAGTGCTTTCCTAAATATCATTTCAATATCAGGATCAAGAAGTAATAAGCCATTTATTAAATTTAAATCATTCTCTTCTAATACAATCTTCATAGCTAATAATCCTATCGTAGATGACGTTTCATAAGAATTTCTTCAATATTTCTTCGGCCATCAATTACCGCAAGGATATATACTTTATTGTCTTCGATTTTATACATTACGCGCCAAGGTCCAATTATTAATTCCCGATACTTATATATATTTTGCTTTTGTAGTTCAGGAATGATCCGACCCCGATCGGGAAAAGAATCTAATTTTGATGCAGCAGCTTTGATTTTTTCATACTGTTTTATGGCAATATCAATTGATTCAATCGAAATATATTCAATTATTTCTTCTAAATCTTCAACTGCAGTTTTTGTCCAGAATATTTTATGACTCCCCTGAAAAAAGGTAGGGAATTCCCAAAATTTTGTTGATAGGGTAAAATTCCGCATCGGGGGGAGCGGATGTTTCGAAAGAACGAAGGACATAAGCAGCAGAGAATGTTTACATCGGTGGACCAACTTCCTGAGACTGCAAGAAAACACCTTGAACAGTCCTGGGCACAGGTTTTCTACCATGAATATTTCTGCAGGATTAACGAGGAGGTCTTCTCCGTTCTCTACAGTGATAAGCATTCACGGCCCAACACGCCTATCAATATTCTGGTAGGCTTTGAAACCCTCAAATCCGGATTCGGCTTAAGTGACGAGCGACTCTATGATCATTTCATGTTTGATCTGAAGTTCCGCTACGCCCTGGGCTTGAAGGACTTTGACGAAGGAAACTTTGAGCTGCGTACTATCTACAACTTCCGCTCAGCGGTGAGTGCCTATGAAGAGGAACACAGGGTTAATCTGATTCACAAGGCAAGTGAACAGATAACCGACGAGCAATTGAAACAGTTTCAGATAAAAACCGGCCTACAGCGGATGGATTCAACCATGGTGCAGAGTAACATCCGCAAGATGAGCCGTCTGCAGCTGTTGGTAGAAATCATCCATCGCTTTTACCGTATGCTCAGTGAAGAAGAACAGAAAGCGTATGAGCAGCTGTTTGCCAGGTATGTGAAAGAAGACTCCCTGCACTATTGCTGCCGGGTGAAACGGGACGAGATGGACGGGCGACTTGAGCAGCTTGGAAAAGATCTATCGACTATGCTGGAATGTTTTGAAGACGTGCACGGAGATGAAAAAGCGTACCAGCAGGCCTTCAGGGTTTTTGGTGAACACTTTCGTTTTGAACAGGAATCTATCGTTGTGCGAGAAAGTAAAGAACTCGGTGGTAGCACCTTGCAGTCTCCTGATGATGAAGAGGCCACCTTCAGGACGAAAAGCAGAGAAAGCTCCCGGGGGTATGGTGCAAATATCACGGAAACTTGCGATGAAGATAATAATCTCCAACTCATCAGCAGGGTAAGTGTGGCGCCAAACATAACCGATGACCAGCAATTTCTGGCCGAAGATATTGAGAACCTGAAAGAGCGGGAGGGAATCGATGAAGTGTATACCGATGCGGGGTATACGGGAGAGGCGGCAGCCAAGGCAACAGCAACATATCAGGTAAGCCAGCACGTGAGTGCCATCAAGGGAAGGAAAAAAGAGAAGACGAGAGTGGGCCTGGAAGATTTCACCGTCACTCGAACCAGTGAAGGAAAGGTGACTGCTATCATCTGTCCAAATGGCCAGGGCGGGGAGCTGCGGGAAAGTAAAAAAGCAGCAGACCGCTATACCGCCGGGTTTTCTGCCGACGGCTGTCAGGCTTGCCCCTTTGTCAACCAGTGCCCGGCAAAGCGGCTGAAAAAGCGACCAAGTTATGTTCTTCATTTTACTGCGACCGATTTGCGGGTTGCCGCCACCAGGAAGCAGGTAGCAGAAACAGGAAAAGAGATTACCAATAAGCGGGCATCAATAGAGAGTACCGTTCGAAGTGTTATTCACCCCTTTGGTGGCCATCTCTGTAAACTACCAGTGCGGGGCAGGCATCGGGTTACCACCATGATGGTCTTGAGTGCCATGATGGTTAACATTCGCAGAATCAGGGGATACCTGTTTCCCGAAGATGGGTCAAAACCAATTCCGGATGGATATGCACTCTGTTAGAAGCGAAAAGGGGAAAGGGAAAGCCCTTCGGGGTGGGGGTACAGATAAATAGCCGGTAAAGAAAGTGGCGGGGGCCCTCCCATAGGGTTATCTCCCCCTATGGGGCTGGATTCCCCGACCAATTTTTCCGGGTTTTTTTGAATTTACCATCAAGCTTTTTTCAGGGGAGTCTTTTATGCTCAGCCATTTAGTTTTTCTTTTTTTTATTCAATTTTGATTCAATTTTTTGAAAAACATCATCCTGTGGGATGACATCACCCTCCCCTATGGATTTTTCGCTTTCAGTGAGCATTTTGAGAATTCCTAAGCTGTTTCGCATTTCCTGGTAAGATTCTGTATCTAATAATACCGCTTTAGCTTCACCGTTTTGTGTAATCACTATTGGATTGTGGGTTTCATTAACACGCTTAAGCATATCCGCAGCGTTCGTTTTTATGTATGAAATAGGTTTAATATCATCTTTCAAATTCATTGATTTGCCCCTCAGTACTAATATGTTACTTTATTTGGACTTATTAGTCAATCTGAATTATTCATAACAACCGCTTAACGCGCGCTGCTGACAAGCAGCGTCGCGTTGAAGCGCATGTTATGTGGACTTTCATGCAGATTTTCCATTCCTTAGGAAATCCGTGAAAGCTTTAATTTCCTCTGGAGAATAACGTCCAGTCTTTGTTAAAGATGAATCAATTGAGCTAATGTATTCTAGAAAAATATTAGTTGGGGAGATAGATGGAAGAAAAGCAAAGACATCATATCCGACATCTATGGTGTGATATGGAAAGAACATATCAAAAACAGATAGCCGTTCTGTTATAGATGTTAATAATTGTTCGGTTATAGGAATATTCTTATGATGAAATTCATGTAATTTTTGAGGATTAGGTGTCTCAATTTTTTTTTGGAGTAGCTGTAAATATGCATTTACATTTTGTGTACCGAAAAGGTTGTATATATTTTTTACTAACTCAAGTCGATTAATTGGTGGTACTTTTGCGAGCAAGGATGCTTGCGGGAGATTAATGTTATCGTAGCTAATATTCATGGGAGTGAGCTTCATTTTTTGAATTAACTTTTTGGAATATCCAAAGTTCCCATCATACAAAATAGATTCAATTATCACTTTATGATAATTCATATCGTTTCATCCTTTTGCTGGTATCTGTAAAACAACACACTCAAATTGTTTATGTACCTGACGAAATAAAATGAGAAAAATACATATAACGAGGCTGTAGAAAAAGCCTGCTGCGGCCTCTCTTCATTTTATGCCGGTTCAATATTTTTGGGAAAGTGCAAAATTCTAAATACCATGACTGTTATGATTAAATCCTTTCATTACCCCGTTTCCTATCGTTCCCTGCTTCCTTCATTTACATGTGGAACATTTTTCATTACCAGCATAGTTTCAGCTTTCCAATATTGTGTACCAGGCAAAACAAACGCCATTGGGTACTCACCTTTTTTAGCCCTCGTAAAGTGAAATGATTAAGTCCTTTGGTGCTTCGCAGATGGCCAAACACCGGTTCCACGGTTCCCATACGCCTGGAATACATCGTCCTTGAGGTGGCCGTATCGAATTTCTCTTTAGCCATATTGAGGAAATCCGGACCTTCAATACTCCGGTGAAAGAAGGTTACCTGACGAAATGGAGTTTGAGGATTTCGAATGCATTTATCTCGAAGAGTACATTCGCGACAGACTTTTTCTATCCCTCTGAATCGATCTCCCGTGTATTTCCCATCTTCTGCTTTATAATTTTTCATATTCAACCGGAGTGGATGCCCGGCAGGACAGCTGGCTGTGTGCTTTTTATGGTTATAGTGAAAGTCTTCCGGTGCAAAATATTTTTTACTGTGAACCGGTCGCCAGTTGGCCGTTTTCTTTTTATGCTCTCCTGACGATTCAAAGCGCACATCCCGGGACCGAAATTTATTGTCGGGGATGTATGTATCAATTTCATGCTCTATGCAGTATTTCATGTTTACTTCATTGTGAAATCCGGAGTCTGCGGTGATGGCTACAGTGTGGACAATATCTTCAGATATCCCTGCATCCTTGCACTGTTTTTCCAGGTCCTGCAGGATCTGTGGTAAATGGCCGGCTTCATTAATATCACCATATGCATCGGCCCACACGACTATCTGATTTTTGTCATCTACCGCGGCAATTCCATTGTAGCCCTGAATAACACCATGTGAAGAAAGCATTTTTGCACTTTCATTATCAGTGATATTACTCTTCACCGCTTTGCCCGATGCACCCATGCGGTCATTGTGTTCACTCAGCCAGCTCTCGATTTTATCAGCCTTGGCACTCAGCTTTTCTATTGCAGCAGTTTCTTTCTCCAGGTCTTTGTTTTTCGCGCCGTGCAGATCTTCATGCTGATGCTTACCTACCAGGAAGGATATTGATTTCCGTATCTTCTCAACTTTCCGCACGAGGTCGGCCTTGGTACCGCTCCACTCTTTTGAACAATTAGATGAAATCTTACAGCCATCGATGGCGAACATTTCCTTGCCAATGAGATTTTCTGAATAACAGATGGCCAGAACCTTAGTGAATAGATCAATACACTCTTTATCCATAGACGAAATAAAATCTGCAATGGTTGTGAAATGCGGATGAGTATCCGCAGATAACGCCATACAGACAATATTCTCATCACAAAACCGGGCTATTCTTCGGCTGCTGGTAATTCCCCGTGAGTATGCAAAGAGAATGATCTTCAGAAGAACCGCGGGGTCAAAAGCCGGGGCTCCAGTTTCCTCATTCTGAAAGCGATCATAAAAGACTGAGAGATCCAATTTCTCACTAAACAAGACATGAAGGGTGTATTCAAAGGTTCCAGGCAAAATCTGCTTGGAAAGTGTAATTGGCAGCATCAGTTGCTGATCGTATGAATAGTCCTTGAACCGGGGCATTTTTCCCTCCCATGATGAGCAGGTTCAGTGCGATTGCCAATAGGCGAGTCCGTCTCAAACTCCTTGTTATATGTACTTTTTCATTTTAATTCATATTTTTAATTTATTTCAATATCCTGATTTTTATCTCGTTTCTTTTTCCCTTTATCCGTCACAAACCGGGCATATTATTTTTTTGTTCTCTTTCATATTATTTGTATTGATCATCATGAATCTGTAATTCAACGAAATGCTCGTGCCTTTGAAAAATTTATTTTTTCTTGCGGGTGGCTTCAGCGCATGCTTTTATTCTCTGTATCTGTAGGGATGTTTGACCAGGTTAGAATTTATTTTAATTTCTTTGTATTTCCCTTCACGAAGATGGGTATGAAATTTTGAAACCTTCCGATGCTGAACTATTATTTTATTTTTGAAAATAAATGAGCATCTGCGAATCATTTTAAATTTCATTTTTTAATTTTGGTTCGCCAGGGGAGCATTTTTATCTGCATTTCACAGCAGTTTTCAGGAATGAATTTATTTTTATTTCCTTTCTCAAAAGCCCCTTCTTTATTCCTAGGGAATTCTTTTCCATAGAAAGGTCAGCCAAATTTATTTTATTAATTTATGCATGTCACTTTTCTCAGGTAGAATTTTCAAGCTCCTGAGCAACAGTGCGCATTAATTTTTTTTATCTTCACCACTCTCAAATTTGTAAAAGATCAATCATTCAGCTTGAGTGCATATAACAACGAGTTGAGATGATTTTTCGGCCTGAGCGAAGCGAAGGCTTGGCATGCGTTTTTGCCACCGAAGGTGAGCAAAAATCCATGCCAAAGAAAAATTCATTCTCGAACTCTTTGTTATATAGCATTCAATTATCTACCGAGATAATCAAACACCAAAATCAGAATTTACTTTTCCTTAATTTGTGATTGTCCAATTCTCGATTTCAAGTGACTCGATCCTTTGAAATTCTTTCTCGTTATTTGTCACAAGTATAAGATCTCTCGCCCGCGCCTGAGCACCAATGAGCATATCCATATTGCCGATAAGTATTCCTTGATTTTTTAAGTGTGTTCTAATTTGCCCGTATTCAAATGCATCTGTACTGGAAAATTCGATAATATCAAATGGAATGAGGAATTCCATGAGGGCATTTCTATTTTGTTCTAGTTTTTCAGGATCTGAGTTCGCAATGCCAAATTCAAGTTCTGCCAGAGTTATTGTCGATATTCCAATATTTTCTATTCCGATTGATTCAATTCTGTCGAGCATCGCCGGAAATTTATTTTTTATTAGATAGATGCAAATATTGGTATCGAATAGATAAATCATGTCTACAATGTTTCCCGTTCCTGTGGAGCGTCATTTTCACGAGTGAAGTCCAGCTCTGAGGAAAATTTATCGAATGATTCTCGAAATAGTTTCCAGATTTTATCTTTGGGAATGAGCATTACGATATCATCAATTTTTTTTATAAATACATCGGATCCTGAAAATCGATATTCTTTGGGTAAGCGAACCGCCTGGCTTTTCCCATTCACAAAGAGTTTTGCTGTATCCACAAAGCGCCTCCTCTGGAAGGTATATATTGCAATATATATTATTTGCGCTGAGAGTTCAATTTCTTAGAAGGCGGAAGCTGTAAATTCGAAAATAATTTTGATGGGAAGGGGTATTCTAAATGATTTCTTCACCCAAAATCCTATGTCTATATAACGAGGCTGTAGAAAAAGCCTGCTGCGGCCTCTCTTCATTTTATGCCGGTTCAATATTTTTGGGAAAGTGCAAAATTCTAAATACCATGACTGTTATGATTAAATCCTTTCATTACCCCGTTTCCTATCGTTCCCTGCTTCCTTCATTTACATGTGGAACATTTTTCATTACCAGCATAGTTTCAGCTTTCCAATATTGTGTACCAGGCAAAACAAACGCCATTGGGTACTCACCTTTTTTAGCCCTCGTAAAGTGAAATGATTAAGTCCTTTGGTGCTTCGCAGATGGCCAAACACCGGTTCCACGGTTCCCATACGCCTGGAATACATCGTCCTTGAGGTGGCCGTATCGAATTTCTCTTTAGCCATATTGAGGAAATCCGGACCTTCAATACTCCGGTGAAAGAAGGTTACCTGACGAAATGGAGTTTGAGGATTTCGAATGCATTTATCTCGAAGAGTACATTCGCGACAGACTTTTTCTATCCCTCTGAATCGATCTCCCGTGTATTTCCCATCTTCTGCTTTATAATTTTTCATATTCAACCGGAGTGGATGCCCGGCAGGACAGCTGGCTGTGTGCTTTTTATGGTTATAGTGAAAGTCTTCCGGTGCAAAATATTTTTTACTGTGAACCGGTCGCCAGTTGGCCGTTTTCTTTTTATGCTCTCCTGACGATTCAAAGCGCACATCCCGGGACCGAAATTTATTGTCGGGGATGTATGTATCAATTTCATGCTCTATGCAGTATTTCATGTTTACTTCATTGTGAAATCCGGAGTCTGCGGTGATGGCTACAGTGTGGACAATATCTTCAGATATCCCTGCATCCTTGCACTGTTTTTCCAGGTCCTGCAGGATCTGTGGTAAATGGCCGGCTTCATTAATATCACCATATGCATCGGCCCACACGACTATCTGATTTTTGTCATCTACCGCGGCAATTCCATTGTAGCCCTGAATAACACCATGTGAAGAAAGCATTTTTGCACTTTCATTATCAGTGATATTACTCTTCACCGCTTTGCCCGATGCACCCATGCGGTCATTGTGTTCACTCAGCCAGCTCTCGATTTTATCAGCCTTGGCACTCAGCTTTTCTATTGCAGCAGTTTCTTTCTCCAGGTCTTTGTTTTTCGCGCCGTGCAGATCTTCATGCTGATGCTTACCTACCAGGAAGGATATTGATTTCCGTATCTTCTCAACTTTCCGCACGAGGTCGGCCTTGGTACCGCTCCACTCTTTTGAACAATTAGATGAAATCTTACAGCCATCGATGGCGAACATTTCCTTGCCAATGAGATTTTCTGAATAACAGATGGCCAGAACCTTAGTGAATAGATCAATACACTCTTTATCCATAGACGAAATAAAATCTGCAATGGTTGTGAAATGCGGATGAGTATCCGCAGATAACGCCATACAGACAATATTCTCATCACAAAACCGGGCTATTCTTCGGCTGCTGGTAATTCCCCGTGAGTATGCAAAGAGAATGATCTTCAGAAGAACCGCGGGGTCAAAAGCCGGGGCTCCAGTTTCCTCATTCTGAAAGCGATCATAAAAGACTGAGAGATCCAATTTCTCACTAAACAAGACATGAAGGGTGTATTCAAAGGTTCCAGGCAAAATCTGCTTGGAAAGTGTAATTGGCAGCATCAGTTGCTGATCGTATGAATAGTCCTTGAACCGGGGCATTTTTCCCTCCCATGATGAGCAGGTTCAGTGCGATTGCAAAATCCCGGCTCGCCTAATGAAATTTTACCATGGTTTTTCTGGTACTAGAAGAGGACTTTTTCTACAGCCTCAACAACGAGTTGAGCGGCGAGCCGTCAAATTGGCGTGAAAAATGCTCAAGCGAAGCGAAATGCATTTTTCATGCCAATAGGCGAGTCCGTCTCAAACTCCTTGTTATATGTACTTTTTCATTTTAATTCATATTTTTAATTTATTTCAATATCCTGATTTTTATCTTGTTTCTTTTTCCCTTTATTTGTCACAAACCGGGCATATTATTTTTTTGTTCTCTTTCATATTATTTGTATTGATCATCATGAATCTGTAATGCTTAGAAATGCTCGTGCCTTTGAAAAAATTTATTTTTCTTACGGGTGGCTTCAGCGCAGGCTTTTATTTTCTGTATCTGTAGGGACGTTTGACCAGGTTAGAATTTATTTTAATTTCTTTGTATTTCCCTTCACGAAGATGGGATTGAAAATTTGAAACCTTCCGATGCTGAACCATTATTTTATTTTTGAAAATAAATGAGCATCTGCGAATCATTTTAAATTTCATTTTTAAGTGTTCAATTTTGGTTCGCTGGAGAGCATTTTTATCTGCATTTCACAGCAGTTTTCAGGAATGAATTTATTTTTATTTCCTTTCTCAAAAGCCCCTTCTTTATTCCTCGGGAATTCTTTTCCATGGAAATGGTGAGCCACATTTATTTTATTAATTTATGCATGTCACTTTTCTCAGGTAGAATTTTCCAGCTCCTGAACAACAGTGCACATTAATTTTTTTTTATCTTCCCCACTCTCAAATTTGTAAAAGATCAATCATTCAGCTTGAGTGCATATAACGACCGCTTGAGCCGCGAGCCGTAATTGGCGCGCGTTCTTGCGAACGCAAGAACCGTGACAATAGGCGAGTCGGTCTCAAAGCGCTTGTTATGCAGCAATCCAGCCTACTCTAATGGGAGAATTGCAAATACCCATTGAGCAGCCGTCCCTCTATAAAGTTGAATTATTGTAGATTATTGGGAATCCTGCAAGTCATTTTTCTATTTCTACCTCAAGGGAGAATTAACATTAATCCCGATAGCGAGGGAAAAGTCCAACAAGATCTCGGAATTTATGTTCATCCCGGAATTATGAACCAAGGGAATTAATTTTTGTAGAGATGATGGAATTACTTTTCGATGCCGAATTATGATCCGGCCCGGATTCCACATTCATAAATCGATGGAGAAAAGAACTCCATCCATGAGTTACTGAATCATTGGACAGATTCAGGAATTTAAAAACGAGGGAATTACCAGGAATTAAAGTGCCTGGGAGAAATACAACTCCGGCTATTTGTCTGTATAACAACGAGTTGAGCGGCGAGCCGTCAAATTGGCGTGAAAAATGCTCAAGCGAAGCGAAATGCATTTTTCATGCCAATAGGCGAGTCCGTCTCAAACTCCTTGTTATATGTACTTTTTTATTTTAATTCATATTTTTAATTTATTTCAATATACCGAGTTTTATCTCGTTTCTTTTTCCCTTTATCCGTCACAAATCGGGCATATTATTTTTTTGTTCTCTTTCATATTATTTGTATTGATCATCATGAATCTGTAATGCTTAGAAATGCTCGTGCCTTTGAAAAAATTTATTTTTCTTACGGGTGGCTTCAGCGCAGGCTTTTATTTTCTGTATCTGTAGGGATGTTTGACCAGGTTAGAATTTATTTTAATTTCTTTGTATTTCCCTTCACGAAGATGGGATTGAAAATTTGAAACCTTCCGATGCTGAACCATTATTTTATTTTTGAAAGTAAATGAGCATCTGCGAATCATTTTAAATTTCATTTTTAAGTGTTCAATTTTGGTTCGCTGGAGAGCATTTTTATCTGCATTTCACAGCAGTTTTCAGGAATGAATTTATTTTTATTTCCTTTCTCAAAAGCCCCTTCTTTATTCCTCGGGAATTCTTTTCCATGGAAATGGTGAGCCACATTTATTTTATTAATTTATGCATGTCACTTTTCTCAGGTAGAATTTTCCAGCTCCTGAACAACAGTGCACATTAATTTTTTTTTATCTTCCCCACTCTCAAATTTGTAAAAGATCAATCATTCAGCTTGAGTGCATATAACGACCTGTTGAGCGGCGAGCCGTACATGGCGCAAAACTTGCCTGGCGTAGCCAGAAAAGCAAGTTTTGTGACATAGGCGAGTCCGTCTCGAACAGATTGTTATGCACCTCTTATAGTTCGTTTGATAGTGTTAGCAATCCTATCACTTAGTTTCTTTCTTAATCCTAATAAATTGAATCCAAATAGTATATTTAGTATTCCAATCAAGGCACCACCTATTCGTATAACTAGTCGAACAATCCAATTTGAGGGAGGAACATTTTCTGAAAAATAAAATCCAAGAACTACAATAATTGCTAATAATATGACAATAAACCAAGAAACTGCAGTACCAATCCTTGAAGCAATTAGTTCAATATTCGAATTGATATTTGAAAGATTCTCAGTGGAGTTGTTTAGATCCTTCTTTAAAACTTCATTTTCTGCCTTGAAAGGTTCATATTCGCTTGCTGTTTCATTTCTTGCTTCAGTCTTTATTTCTTCAAGTATTTCTTCTGGCGTTTTATCATAAAAATTTTCATGATCACCAGAAGTGCGTTCATTTAGTTTTTCGATTACAATTTTATGAGTTCGAAGGAAATAAAATTCATTTTCAGAAATAATATCTTCGTTCTTTAATCTTTCGATTTTTTCAAGAAAAAGTTCGATGAGTCGCTCTTCTGGTTCTAAGTAATCCTGACACTTAGCAATCAGATTAAGTCTGTTGATATTTTTTGTTTGAATGGGATTTTGGAGCCATAATATTGTTCCCAAAAACACATCTGTAAAACAAGCGTGGATGTTATAATCTTCAAATTCCTCTTTTTCAAAATCAAAAGAAGCAAATGCTAAGCCGGAATTGGTAGTTAGAAAAATATATTTAGCTCCAGCAAGGCTTACCGGGGAATCTCCTTTGCGAAGGCGAAAAATATTTGAGATTGATTTTACATCCTTTAAAACTACTGCACGTTTTTTCCAGTTCTCTGATACATGATTATAATTTTTGTATGAATCGTGGATGCATTTGAATAATTTTTCTTCATTTATTTGATGGTCCACGTATTCGTTAGGATCGACTTCTATATCGTACTCAATTTTTTCCTTATTTAATTTTGTATTTACTTTTGAAATAAAGAGAGATAATGCAGCACTTGTATATTCCTTAGCTACAAAATACTTAAGGGCAGGACTTGCAAGCTTTGGATCGTAAGAATCATCTTCGATATATCTTTGACAGTCATTAAGTATTTGCATGGTTTCTTCATATGTATGCTTAAAAATACATATCTCGCCACCATGACTTTTAATTAATGAAAACAGTTCTTTGAATGCATTTTCTTTTTCTATTCCTTCGACCCCAATATATTTGAGTATAACTGGAGTATCGATGAAAATTTTTACCTTTTTTAATTTACCCTCGAAGTTTTCAATATTTTCAAAAGTAATTAGGTTTACTACTAAAGAGCTGACTGTTAAGGAAATTAATTCTTTAGCCAATGGACTGTTTAGTTCAATTAGTTGATCAATGTATTTGCCAATATGATTCTTTTCAGTTTTCCGAAGCTTTATATCTGCAAATCTCACTCCTTTTTTATAATTAAGCAATATTTGGTAGCTATAGTCGTCAAGAAATGCAAGAAATATTTTGTAGACCTCCTCTACAGTAAGCTCTGGATTAAATTGAGCAGTCAGAAAACCATGCAAATCCTGGATGAGTGGTGCAGAATCATGTTCATAAGATGATAAGTCTTCAAATTGCGAAAGATCTCTTGCAACATGATGTTTACGATTTTGAATAAAAATCATTTTTCGTTTTTTACAGCGATTAAGAATTGAAATAACTGCATGGTAAGGTATTGGCAGGTTATGAATTTCTAAAAAATCATTAACTATTAAATGTGGATCTATTTCCGAATAATTTCGAGTTTGGAAAATGTCCTTCATAAAAGGGAGGAATAGTTCAATATAATCCTTTTTTGCTTGTTCAAGCATTATTGAGAGCGCAGAAAGACTATTTAGCAACTTTTGATTCTGATTCATCTTATCCCTCATTTTAAAGTGTGCATAACAACGAGTTGAGCGGCGAGCCGTTAAATTGGCGTGAAAAATGCTCAAGAGAAGCGAAATGCATTTTTCATGCCAATAGGCGAGTCCGTCTCAAACTCCTTGTTATATGTACTTTTTCATTTTAATTCATATTTTTAATTTATTTCAATATCCTGATTTTTATCTCGTTTCTTTTTCCCTTTATCCGTCACAAACCGGGCATATTATTTTTTTGTTCTCTTTCTTATCAATTTTTTTGATCATCCTGATTTCTTACTGTTTTGAAATGCTTGTGCCTCTGAAAAATATTTACATTTTTGTTGCATGCAGTTGGCTCAGCCAATTTCATTTTTTGCATTTGAAGGGCTGGTCAAACCTGGATCGAATTTATTTTAATTTGCTTATATTTTCCTTCACGAAGATTGGTATGAGAACTTTGCTTTCCTGATGTGGAACCGCTATTTCTTTTTTATGAATAAATGAGCATCTGCGAATCATTTTAAATTGCATTTTTTACTTTTCAATTTTGGTTCGCTGGGGAGCATCTTTATCTGCAATTCACAGCAGTTTTCAGGAATGAATTTATTTTTATTTCCTTTCTCAAAAGCCCCTTCTTTATTCCTAGGGAATTCTTTTCCATGGAAATGGTGAGCCACATTTATTTTATTAATTTATGCATGTCACTTTTCTCAGGTAGAATTTTCCAGCTCCTGAACAACAGTGCGCATTAATTTTTTTTATCTTCCCCACTCTCAAATTTGTAAAAGATCAATCATTCAGCTTGAGTGCATATAACGACCGCTTGAGCCGCGAGCCGTAATTGGCGCGCGTTCTTGCGAACGCAAGAACCGTGACAATAGGCGAGTCGGTCTCAAAGCGCTTGTTATGCAGCAATCCAGCCTACTCTAATGGGAGAATTGCAAATACCCATTGAGCAGCCGTCCCTCTATAAAGTTGAATTATTGTAGATTATTGGGAATCCTGCAAGTCATTTTTCTATTTCTACCTCAAGGGAGAATTAACATTAATCCCGATAGCGAGGGAAAAGTCCAACAAGATCTCGGAATTTATGTTCATCCCGGAATTATGAACCAAGGGAATTAATTTTTGTAGAGATGATGGAATTACTTTTCGATGCCGAATTATGATCCGGCCCGGATTCCACATTCATAAATCGATGGAGAAAAGAACTCCATCCATGAGTTACTGAATCATTGGACAGATTCAGGAATTTAAAAACGAGGGAATTACCAGGAATTAAAGTGCCTGGGAGAAATACAACTCCGGCTATTTGTCTGTATAACAACCGCTTGAGCGGCACGCCGTTAATTGGCGTGGAGTTTGCCCGCCGCCAGGCGGAAAAGCAAACTCCATGACAATAGGCGTGTCCGACTCGAAGCGCTTGTTATGATTTCAAAATCCCCATATTGTTAATTCAATTTTTATAATTTAAATTTCAAGAGTTATCTTGATCGAAATAGTTCTCAATAATTGATTTTAACTCTAGCATGCTTACAATAAAGTGCTGAGCTTCTGATGAAGTGAGAGTATACTTCTTTCCAATTTCCTTTTCATATCCGGGAATTTTCTTTACGAAATCTTCATCGATTACTCCTAAATTGTGTTCGTATAAATGTCTGACTTGGAACATTTTTAAAACAAAATCAAAATTCGAGTGTTGTTGCTGGAGCAATCCATCTAGTGTTTCATTCAATGCATAAAAATTTTGAAATAGATTTTTTATTCTGGAATGAAAAAGCTCTGGCCTAATTCTCCTGAGTTCTTTTCCCAAAGCATCAAACGCAGAGATACAATCGGATATAATATGCTTAAAGGAATCCTCTTTAATTTCTGCAGAAATATCGGGTTTTAAGAATATATCTAACTTCTTTTGCGCCGTATCTATAGATTTCGAAAATATCAAAAAAGCATTAAGATTCTTACAATCAGGACAGCGAGCAAAAACTCCGTAAACAGCAAATTCTAAACCACAAGAATTGCATGTGACCTGAGTTTCTAGCTCTTCTTCATTGTAGTAGCTAATCGGAAGTTTCGAGGCGAAGTTGTCTTTTGTCACCTTAAACTGTATAAAACTATTTCGTGTTTTTCTTTCTAAATCTTTAAAGGACTTGGTTAAATCATCAAGCGCTGGGCGAAGAATTTTTTCATAAACATTATTTAGGGCTACACTTTTAGCATATTCCAATTGTGCAGGTGTCCAAAATGTATCTGCAGAACCTTCGTATTCACAATATGGACAATGACAATAATCTGTCGGTAACCCTGTTCCAGGCTTTAATTTAAAATATCTTTCACATTCTAGACATTCTCGCCCAAGCATTCCATTTTCATCTTTAGGTATATCTACTTCTATGCTGATTTCATCGCTCATCGATAAATCTCCATTGATAATCATAACGAGGCTGTAGAAAAAGCCTGCTGCGGCCTCTCTTCATTTTATGCCGGTTCAATATTTTTGGGAAAGTGCAAAATTCTAAATACCATGACTGTTATGATTAAATCCTTTCATTACCCCGTTTCCTATCGTTCCCTGCTTCCTTCATTTACATGTGGAACATTTTTCATTACCAGCATAGTTTCAGCTTTCCAATATTGTGTACCAGGCAAAACAAACGCCATTGGGTACTCACCTTTTTTAGCCCTCGTAAAGTGAAATGATTAAGTCCTTTGGTGCTTCGCAGATGGCCAAACACCGGTTCCACGGTTCCCATACGCCTGGAATACATCGTCCTTGAGGTGGCCGTATCGAATTTCTCTTTAGCCATATTGAGGAAATCCGGACCTTCAATACTCCGGTGAAAGAAGGTTACCTGACGAAATGGAGTTTGAGGATTTCGAATGCATTTATCTCGAAGAGTACATTCGCGACAGACTTTTTCTATCCCTCTGAATCGATCTCCCGTGTATTTCCCATCTTCTGCTTTATAATTTTTCATATTCAACCGGAGTGGATGCCCGGCAGGACAGCTGGCTGTGTGCTTTTTATGGTTATAGTGAAAGTCTTCCGGTGCAAAATATTTTTTACTGTGAACCGGTCGCCAGTTGGCCGTTTTCTTTTTATGCTCTCCTGACGATTCAAAGCGCACATCCCGGGACCGAAATTTATTGTCGGGGATGTATGTATCAATTTCATGCTCTATGCAGTATTTCATGTTTACTTCATTGTGAAATCCGGAGTCTGCGGTGATGGCTACAGTGTGGACAATATCTTCAGATATCCCTGCATCCTTGCACTGTTTTTCCAGGTCCTGCAGGATCTGTGGTAAATGGCCGGCTTCATTAATATCACCATATGCATCGGCCCACACGACTATCTGATTTTTGTCATCTACCGCGGCAATTCCATTGTAGCCCTGAATAACACCATGTGAAGAAAGCATTTTTGCACTTTCATTATCAGTGATATTACTCTTCACCGCTTTGCCCGATGCACCCATGCGGTCATTGTGTTCACTCAGCCAGCTCTCGATTTTATCAGCCTTGGCACTCAGCTTTTCTATTGCAGCAGTTTCTTTCTCCAGGTCTTTGTTTTTCGCGCCGTGCAGATCTTCATGCTGATGCTTACCTACCAGGAAGGATATTGATTTCCGTATCTTCTCAACTTTCCGCACGAGGTCGGCCTTGGTACCGCTCCACTCTTTTGAACAATTAGATGAAATCTTACAGCCATCGATGGCGAACATTTCCTTGCCAATGAGATTTTCTGAATAACAGATGGCCAGAACCTTAGTGAATAGATCAATACACTCTTTATCCATAGACGAAATAAAATCTGCAATGGTTGTGAAATGCGGATGAGTATCCGCAGATAACGCCATACAGACAATATTCTCATCACAAAACCGGGCTATTCTTCGGCTGCTGGTAATTCCCCGTGAGTATGCAAAGAGAATGATCTTCAGAAGAACCGCGGGGTCAAAAGCCGGGGCTCCAGTTTCCTCATTCTGAAAGCGATCATAAAAGACTGAGAGATCCAATTTCTCACTAAACAAGACATGAAGGGTGTATTCAAAGGTTCCAGGCAAAATCTGCTTGGAAAGTGTAATTGGCAGCATCAGTTGCTGATCGTATGAATAGTCCTTGAACCGGGGCATTTTTCCCTCCCATGATGAGCAGGTTCAGTGCGATTGCAAAATCCCGGCTCGCCTAATGAAATTTTACCATGGTTTTTCTGGTACTAGAAGAGGACTTTTTCTACAGCCTCAACAACGAGTTGAGCGGCGAGCCGTCAAATTGGCGTGAAAAATGCTCAAGCGAAGCGAAATGCATTTTTCATGCCAATAGGCGAGTCCGTCTCAAACTCCTTGTTATATGTACTTTTTCATTTTAATTCATATTTTTAATTTATTTCAATATACCGAGTTTTATCTCGTTTCTTTTTCCCTTTATCCGTCACAAACCGGGCATATTATTTTTTTGTTCTCTTTCATATTATTTGTATTGATCATAATGAATCTGTAATTCAACAAAATGCTCGTGCCTTTGAAAAATTTATTTTTTCTTGCGGGTGGCTTCAGCGCATGCTTTTATTCTCTGTATCTGTAGGGATGTTTGAGCAGGTTAGAATTTATTTTAATTTCTTTGTATTTCCCTTCACGAAGATGGGATTGAAAATTTGAAACCTTCCGATGCTGAACTATTATTTTATTTTTGAAAATAAATGAGCATCTGCGAATCATTTTAAATTTCATTTTTAAGTGTTCAATTTTGGTTCGCTGGAGAGCATTTTTATCTGCATTTCACAGCAGTTTTCAGGAATGAATTTATTTTTATTTCCTTTCTCAAAAGCCCATTCTTTATTCCTCGGGAATCCAATTCCATATAGTTGGTCAGCCCAATTCATTTTATTAATTTATGCATGTCACTTTTCTCAGGTAGAATTTTCAAGCTCCTGAGCAACAGTGCGCATTAATTTTTTTTATCTTCCCCACTCTCAGATTTGTAAAAGATCAATCATTCAGCTTGAGTGCATATAACAACGAGTTGAGCGGCGAGCCGTCCATTGGCATGCGTTTTTGCGAAGGCAAAAACCATGATCAATAGGCGAATCCGCCTCAAACTCTTTGTTATGTTCCGATTTTTAATATTTCCATCAATTCTTTGTTTATAAATATATTCTCATTTCCTATTTTATATAATTCTAAAATTCCTAAATCTGAGAGAGTATGCAGATATCTTGATGCAGCTTTTCGTTCGACATTAAGTTCTCTGGTTATAAATTCAATTTTGCAGTATGGATGAAGAAATAATGATTCAACTAGCTCTTTTGAGTAGATTTTATGTGCATCTGTTTTAATCAATTCAATTGTTGAATCCAGACTGGACCGTATTTTGCGTATCTTTTTAATGGTATCAGTTGCAGTCAGTTCAATTCCCTTCAATATGAATACTATCCATTCCTCCCATTCATTTGTTTGAGTAACTTTTAATAAAAGCTCATAGTATCTTTTCTTATTTCTTATGATATAGGAGCTTAAATACAATATAGGAATTTCTAAATATCCATTCAAAATCAAATAGAGTATATTTATTATCCTACCAGTCCGACCATTTCCATCATAGAAAGGATGGATGGATTCAAATTGATAATGCAGGATAGCCAACTTCGTTAAGCTTCCTTCACCTTCATGTATATATTTTGTAAGATTTTCTAATAATGATCTAATTAAATCGTTGTTCTCTGGTGGTGTATAAATCACTTCATTCGTCTTATCGTTAATTAACGCTGTACCGGGATTAGATCTGATCCCAGCTTCATTTTGTACAATAATTTTTTGCAGATCGATTATATCATTTACGGATAGTAGATTTCTCTTCTGGATTTTCATAAATCCTTCATACAATGCTTCTCGATAATACAAAACTTCTTTCGTGGCAGGGTCAATTTTCTTTGTTGTGACGGATACAGCCTTATATAACTCATCTCTTGTAGTAATTATATTTTCAATTTCAGAACTGTCTTTCGATTCTTGCAAGACTATTGCATTAATTAATATTGATTGGTTAGGAATTATATTTGCAATTCCTTTTAATTCAGAGATAGCTGAGACAGCTTGATTTTCAGCTTTTAATATTTCTATGACTCCCCTGAAAAAAGGTAGGGAATTCCCAAAATTTTGTTGATAGGGTAAAATTCCGCATCGGGGGGAGCGGATGTTTCGAAAGAACGAAGGACATAAGCAGCAGAGAATGTTTACATCGGTGGACCAACTTCCTGAGACTGCAAGAAAACACCTTGAACAGTCCTGGGCACAGGTTTTCTACCATGAATATTTCTGCAGGATTAACGAGGAGGTCTTCTCCGTTCTCTACAGTGATAAGCATTCACGGCCCAACACGCCTATCAATATTCTGGTAGGCTTTGAAACCCTCAAATCCGGATTCGGCTTAAGTGACGAGCGACTCTATGATCATTTCATGTTTGATCTGAAGTTCCGCTACGCCCTGGGCTTGAAGGACTTTGACGAAGGAAACTTTGAGCTGCGTACTATCTACAACTTCCGCTCAGCGGTGAGTGCCTATGAAGAGGAACACAGGGTTAATCTGATTCACAAGGCAAGTGAACAGATAACCGACGAGCAATTGAAACAGTTTCAGATAAAAACCGGCCTACAGCGGATGGATTCAACCATGGTGCAGAGTAACATCCGCAAGATGAGCCGTCTGCAGCTGTTGGTAGAAATCATCCATCGCTTTTACCGTATGCTCAGTGAAGAAGAACAGAAAGCGTATGAGCAGCTGTTTGCCAGGTATGTGAAAGAAGACTCCCTGCACTATTGCTGCCGGGTGAAACGGGACGAGATGGACGGGCGACTTGAGCAGCTTGGAAAAGATCTATCGACTATGCTGGAATGTTTTGAAGACGTGCACGGAGATGAAAAAGCGTACCAGCAGGCCTTCAGGGTTTTTGGTGAACACTTTCGTTTTGAACAGGAATCTATCGTTGTGCGAGAAAGTAAAGAACTCGGTGGTAGCACCTTGCAGTCTCCTGATGATGAAGAGGCCACCTTCAGGACGAAAAGCAGAGAAAGCTCCCGGGGGTATGGTGCAAATATCACGGAAACTTGCGATGAAGATAATAATCTCCAACTCATCAGCAGGGTAAGTGTGGCGCCAAACATAACCGATGACCAGCAATTTCTGGCCGAAGATATTGAGAACCTGAAAGAGCGGGAGGGAATCGATGAAGTGTATACCGATGCGGGGTATACGGGAGAGGCGGCAGCCAAGGCAACAGCAACATATCAGGTAAGCCAGCACGTGAGTGCCATCAAGGGAAGGAAAAAAGAGAAGACGAGAGTGGGCCTGGAAGATTTCACCGTCACTCGAACCAGTGAAGGAAAGGTGACTGCTATCATCTGTCCAAATGGCCAGGGCGGGGAGCTGCGGGAAAGTAAAAAAGCAGCAGACCGCTATACCGCCGGGTTTTCTGCCGACGGCTGTCAGGCTTGCCCCTTTGTCAACCAGTGCCCGGCAAAGCGGCTGAAAAAGCGACCAAGTTATGTTCTTCATTTTACTGCGACCGATTTGCGGGTTGCCGCCACCAGGAAGCAGGTAGCAGAAACAGGAAAAGAGATTACCAATAAGCGGGCATCAATAGAGAGTACCGTTCGAAGTGTTATTCACCCCTTTGGTGGCCATCTCTGTAAACTACCAGTGCGGGGCAGGCATCGGGTTACCACCATGATGGTCTTGAGTGCCATGATGGTTAACATTCGCAGAATCAGGGGATACCTGTTTCCCGAAGATGGGTCAAAACCAATTCCGGATGGATATGCACTCTGTTAGAAGCGAAAAGGGGAAAGGGAAAGCCCTTCGGGGTGGGGGTACAGATAAATAGCCGGTAAAGAAAGTGGCGGGGGCCCTCCCATAGGGTTATCTCCCCCTATGGGGCTGGATTCCCCGACCAATTTTTCCGGGTTTTTTTGAATTTACCATCAAGCTTTTTTCAGGGGAGTCTTCTATTGTTTCTGTTTTTTCTTTTGGAGGTGGAAGGAATGGTAAATCATTATAAGCTTTCTTCGGGTCAAACATTTTATGTACCAATAATTCAATTTTAGGTACATACTTTTATTCTATGTACCATTTTTTTCTATTTGCGTACATTTTAATTCATGTATGCACCAAAAATCAATATTTGGGTACAAACACACATTAATTTTGCGTGAACATAACAACGCGTTGAGCAGTTTTTTCGGCCTGAGCAAAGCGAAGGCTTGGTGCGGATTTTGCCGCCGGCAGGCGAGCAAAATTCCGTGCCAAAGGAAAAACCTGTCTCGAACGCCTTGTTATGTGCTCACTAACTGAATTCAGTTTTAAAGTGAGTATATTTTTTTATACTTATATTATTTAACCATTCAATTTTACGTTTAATATCATTTAAGATGCCGAAATTATTTTTTTCTGTGTAAAAAATGTCAACATACGGTAATCCAGTGATTATAAGTCCATCAAATACATCAGAATCTTTTAGCTTGTCTCCTTTATTTTGATATTTTTCATAAAGAAAAAATGCTTGTAGATAAAGCGTCTTTATATCTTTAATATAGTCATTATCCATATATTTATCAGTCAATTTTAAATGTTCAGTCGGTCTTAGTAGTGATAGTTGAGTTACAACGTAGTCATTAATAAATTCTTTTAATAATTTTTTATCGCTGTTTATCATAAATTTATAAACATTTGATATTCCAATTTTTTGATCAGTCCGAAGTTGTTCGACAATTGCCCGAAACTCTTCTGAATTGAAATAAAATTTCATTCTTTTTGAGTCTTGAAGACAAACCTGACTTAGCGAAAATAATTCTGGTGGAGTGTGATTATTATCTATTAATATTTTGAGTTCATTATCCAGGAGCTGGTTAAAGGGTTTTAAGATTATAAAATGATATTTTAGAGATAGATCTATGAGCTCTTCAATTAAACCTTGATAACTCGATAATTCAACCAGAGTCATGGCTGGCAAATAGAATACATAATCATCTGGAACATTTTTGTGTATAACCGCAATATCACCTTTGAGCCAGTCGCTAATTATATTTGTGTCTAGTAGTACTCTAATGATCTTACCTCGATGCACATAACATATTCTATCCCAGATTTATTTTGTTAATCAATTCAGAAATAATCTTTTTATCATAAAGAAGGAATAATATCCAATATTGATGGTTTTCTACCAATTTCTTCTGCTTATATTCATTAGCAATCAATCATTCAGATGAATCCTCCGGTGTTTATAGAGTCAGCGTCAATGAATAACCAAGGAGGCTGGAAAATGTATAAAAACATTAATCCTGAATTTCGAATACTTCTGAAAAAACTGTACAAGGTTGGAGACAAATTTCTAAAATATTATGAGCATTGGGTATGGATGTTCAATAATTATCGAATGAGTGGCCTGGTTGACGGGGATTTCGAGACACAACTTGAATCATGGATTGAGTATATGGCACCGCATAAGGAGGAATGGCAGCTCGACCAGGCCAGAAAGGCTGTAAGCATCTATCGACGGCATTTTCTTTCGAATGATGTAAAGTACGCCGGTTCTCAAAATCAAACCGGCAAGACCTGCGAAAAATCTACGGTAAGCAAAATTGCCGACAATTCCGGCAAACAGGAACAGAGCACAGCGTCTGAAGAGGAGAACAATCGCCGCTCTCCTGCAGAAGGATCTTCCATTGATGACTGGTTCCAGCTTGAATCCGAGGCAACCAGGGAACTGCGTTTGCAGCAGAAATCATACAGCACGGAAAAGGCATACCTCTACTGGCTGCGCTATCTAAAGTATCACACCAAAGAAAAGCCTGTTTCAGAATTGTCTGAGCAGGACGTTCGCGACTTTCTCACCTATCTATCTGTGGAGAAAGGAATCGCAGCCTCAACCCAGAAACAGGCTTTCAACTCCCTGCTGTTTGTGTACCGGTACATCCTACATATCGATATAAACGATCTTCAATCGGTTATCCGGGCGAAAAAAAAACGCAGACTCCCTATCGTGCTGTCCCTGGAAGAGATTTCGAAAATTGTGGGGAGTATGGTTCCGCCATATTCACTTATGTGTAAAATCATATATGGAGGCGGGCTGCGGCTGAATGAATGTGTGAATTTGCGAGTGAAGGATGTACAGCTGAACGAATGTGTTCTGACTGTACGCTCCGGGAAGGGAGATAAGGACCGTCAAACCCTGCTCTCCCAATCGTTAATTTCAGATCTCGAAAAACACATTAATGGTATACGGGCGTTATTTGAGCTTGACCGGAGAGAAAACCGTAACGGAGTGGCATTGCCGGGAGCACTGGAGCGGAAGTATCCGGATGCCGGGAAGGAATGGGCGTGGTTCTGGCTGTTTCCGGCACAGAAGCTGTCGGTGGATCCAAGGTCTGAAATTGTCCGCCGGCACCATATATACCCGGGATCACTTCAAAAACGCTTTAAAACCGCTCTGGGGGACAGCGGCATTCCGAAACAGGCGAGTGTACACAGCCTGAGGCACAGTTTCGCCACCCATCTCATTGAGAACGGCTACGATATCCGGACAGTCCAGGAACTTCTGGGTCATTCAGATGTATCAACCACCATGATCTACACCCATGTGGCCACAAAGAATAAACTCGGAGTGGTAAGCCCGGCGGATCGGCTGTAATTATCAGTCGGTTGCAATTAACAAGCCAAGGCGCAACGACCCCGAGCCGGGGCTATGGAGCCCTCACATGGACATTTCCATGCTACAGATAAAATGCAACAACCGTCATTATCCCGATAAAAACAATCTCGAAACCGGTGTTAATCATAAACACCTGCCTGTTTGTTTCCCCCCACAGAACGGATTTAACTGTATTTGCTATGCCGAAACCAAGGTATACAACTGCAGCGAGAATCAGTGCAAACCCCAGTGAGGAAACATCCACCAGATTCAGGAAAAGGTCCAACGCATATCCGAAAATGAATGCAAAAAGCAGGGAATATGCATAGCCGGAACCTGCGGTCTTCTGCATCTCATCCATCTTTTTCTTATCATCCGGGTCAATACCCATTCCATTCATCCAGGCTTTTCCAAAAAGCGGTCCGTACCAGAGCATTCCGAGGACCATATTAAGGCCGCCGGCGATGAAAATCACCCAAATATTAACATTCAACATGTACAACACCTCCTATAGTCTTGTGTCAGCTGTGTTTTGGCATATTCTTCGCATACTCAGTAGCATCGATAGTCTCCGGAAAATCGCTTAGTGTTAGGGGAACAATACTCTTACCCAAACTGCTCAGCCAATCACGGGCATTATCCAGATGATAAAAGACCTCCCAGCGGAACACATCCTCCACACCATTGTATTGTTTGCGCAGTATATATTGGATAATTGATAAAATCTCTGGCCGGGTAATGTATGCTATGTATAACGCACGATAATACTTTGCCAATTCAATGCTCAATTCTTGGAGACGATCTGCCGTCCTGGGCGTCTGGAGTCCCCATTCGGTACAGTTGAACACCACGGTCTTTTCCTTGTCGGGTTTTTGAGCAACCCGTTGAGAGAGGATGTTGGAGTATATTTCCGCACACTGGTAATTCCAGGATCCGCTTAGACTTATCAGAGTGACATCTTCGCGGAAAGCAAATGAAAAGGCACCATGGGGCGGTTGCAATCGTTCGGCCATTTTCAACTCTCCGAATAGCCAAAGAATACTCCATTTGCGGTGGGAAATCAAAATATACGTTAGTTATTTGCTAATCATTTCCGCCGGACCATTTTCTCTTCCTCATACCATCGTCGTTAATTTGCTACTCTGTATTTCGTTCATCATCCTCCATTAGAATGCCCTCGGTTTCTACTGTAACTGTGGAAAATACTCCGTACTGACGGCGCACTGCAGAACCTGTGGGTGCCCTTCCACTACCCTGGTTTTCAAATACATCAATTTGGACGATCCGATCAGGGTCTGAGTCCTCATTGAGCATTCTTGTATAATCATCCGGATATTTTTTTATAAGGGATGTGATGGCGCGTTCAAGACTTGATACATCCTGGTCGGTCATAATTGACGGATCTGCGAACATTTCCCGGGTCACCCCGAACTTGGCGTAGTAGTTCAGGTGCTTGTCCGCAGGAATTTGATAAATTCCATCCCGAATATCGCCGTAAACAGGTTCCGGCAAACCGTTGTTCGCATACTGTACAATCTGTCGCGAGGCGGGTTGGCAGGATAATAACAAAAGCACCAGAAAAATCGTTGCGATAACACCGCCATTTACTGTGTTCATTGCGCACCTTCCGATAGTCGTCAAAAAAAAGCCATTGATGATCAAATGATTCATAATCACGAATGTGTTTTGAGACTGTATATACACGTTAATTTGAAAGAGGAAAGATATGCAACATAAAGAATCGAATCTGGTATGACCAATTTTAGTTATTCAGTAAAATCAGTAAGGCAAAATACCGGAAGACTTATATGCGAAAGATTTTTCGCCCCATCCCTGTCATTTTGCGCTCGCCGGCTCGCGCCGAGGCCTCCGCTTCAAGTCCCATCATCTCATATACAAAAAAAAGGACCACAACCGATGGATGTGGTCCTTTTTTCGTGATGGGCGAAGAGGGACTTGAACCCCCGACATCCTGCTTGTAAGGCAGGCGCTCTCCCAGCTGAGCTATTCGCCCGTACTTATGCCGGCTGCCGAACTGCTGATCTCAGGTGCCTCTGAGGCAGCTCTCTTAGCGACGAGGAAGAACATACCAGAGGCGGGTGAGTGTTGTCAACGCTCTTTTACAATTTTTTTGAAGTTTATTACATTGTGTATGCTTGTGCTCGCGTGGTAGTATCCTGAGGAAAATGCTGCGAATCAGCTGGAATTTTTCATGTGATTTCGGGTTCCCCGACGGGGGTTCCGGTTTCAGCACAGCCTATTCTTTTCATCCTGGAGTTGTACAGATTATGAGTTCAGAACATATCAGAAATATCGGAATTATGGCCCATATTGATGCGGGCAAGACAACCACTACAGAGCGGATTCTTTTTTATACCGGGAAGAGTCACCGGATTGGTGAGGTGGACCAGGGTTCTGCCACCATGGACTGGATGGCCCAGGAACAGAATCGGGGCATCACCATTACCTCTGCCGCCACAACGTGTTTTTGGAAGGATTATCAGATTAATATTATCGATACTCCCGGCCATGTGGATTTTACCGCAGAGGTGGAGCGTTCTCTCCGCGTGCTTGACGGTGCCGTTGCGGTATTTTGTGCAGTGGGTGGTGTTGAACCCCAGAGTGAAACGGTGTGGCATCAGGCTGACAGCTATGAGGTGCCCCGCATTGCTCATGTAAACAAGATGGACCGAATCGGTGCGGATTTTTACGCCGTGCTGGATGAAATGCGCAGCAAGTTCAAGTGTAATCCTGTGGCGCTGCAGATTCCCATCGGGGCCGAGAATGAATTCGAAGGTGTTATTGATCTGATACGGATGAAGGAACTGCATTTTTCCGGTCCCGAAGGGCGTACGATTGACGAAAACCCGATCCGGGAGTCCATCGCCGGACAGGCCGCAGAGTATCGGGAGAAACTTCTGGATGAACTGAGCCAGCATTCGGATCAGCTCACGGAGCTGTTCCTGGAAGGCCAGGATATTCCGGAGGATCTGATTCAACGCGTACTCAGGGATCAGACCCTTGCCCAGACGCTCATTCCCGTCACCTGCGGAGCATCGCTGCGAAATATCGGCGTACAGCCCCTTATGGACAATATCATCTCGTATCTCCCCGAGCCTACCGACCTCCCCCCCATCCCGGGCCGTCATGTGAAGAAGGACGAACGGGTACTGGTTGAGCGAAGCATTGAGGGTGACCCCCTTGCGCTGATTTTCAAAATCCAGTTTGACCCCAATGCCGGGGCAATGTGTTTTTTCCGGGTGTACTCCGGCGAGTTCACGTCGGGAAAAGCGGTCTACAATATCAGCAAGGGCAAACGTGAGCGGATCAACAGAATTTACCGAATGCACGCCAACAGTATCGACCAGGTGGACAGCATCAAGGCCGGAGATATCGGGGTGATTGTGGGGTTCAAACTTGCCCAGACCGGAGACAGCATCGGCAGCGAAGGGCATCAGGTTCTGCTGGAGCAGATGCATTTTCCCGAGCCGGTAATATCATCCGCCATTGAACCCCGAACCCTCAGCGACCGGGATAAACTGAAGAACACCCTGGACCTTCTGGCCCGGGAAGACCCCACCTTTTTCTGGAAAGAGGATGACGATACCGGTGAACTGATCATCCGGGGAATGGGCGAGCTGCACCTGGAGGTGATGACTACCCGGATCAAGGACGATTACAAGGTGGAGGCCAAGATGGGCAAACCCCAGGTAACCTATCGGGAGAGCATTTCCGCCGAGGTCACACACAGCGAGAGTTTCTCCAAACTTGTGGCCGGCAAGGAGCAGACCGCCGGTGTAACCATCCATGTGAGCCCAGCAGGACGGGGCGGTGGGAACTCAGTAACATCAGCCATCAGCGATGATTCCATTCCCGGGGAAATGAAAGCCGCCGCCATGCGCGGGCTTGAGACCAGCCTGGGTGGAGGAATTCATTTCGGTTACCCCTGCATAGATATCAATGTGAAGCTTCTCAGCATGGATTTCGATCCCGAAACATCCACCGAATTTGCCTTCGAGGCTGCCGCCAGTATGGCCTTCGACAGGGCAACCAGCGATGCATCGCCGGTGATGCTTGAGCCGGTGATGAAGATCGATATTATTGCTCCCAAGGAGTTCATTGGAGACGTGGTTTCCAGCATGACCAAGCGGGGAGGCATTGTTCAGGAGATAGAAAGCCGGGCCAGTGTTGAACATATCCATGCCCAGGCGCCGCTGGAAAAGATGTTCGGCTATTCCACCGGCCTTCGAAGCATCACCCAGGGCCGGGGAACATTTGCCATGGAGTTCAGCCATTTCCAGCCTCGAAGCTGATCCGTGGACTGATTCGTGGGTTGAGCAGGATCGGCTGGGGAAAAGGCTGGATGTAGAGTATTCCGGAAGACGAGGAAAAATCGATGGGAGAAACCGGAGCCGCCGGTGACGGCGGTACCAAAGACCGTATTCTCAACAGTTCTCTCAGTCTGTTTGCAGATAAGGGGTATGCCGCAGTTTCCGTGAGTGAGATCTGCAGCAGCTGCGGCATTACCAAGCCGAGTTTGTACTATCATTTTCAGGGGAAAGAGGGGCTGTTCAGGTCAGCGGGAGAGTATGCGCTGGAGCTGTTCACTAACGCGTACGGGGGAGCGTTCATCTATTCCGGGGATATTATTTCCGGAATCCAGGGGCTTTTCACCGCCTTCCACCGTTTCAGCGGAGATTTTCCGGAAGCACACCGGCTGCTGTTCGCCCTGCTTTTTTCAGATCCCCACAGCCATGAGAGGCGGCTGGGCGGTGCATCGGCCGGAGAACTTCGCAAGGCCATAGAAACATTTTTTCAGGCCGCCGCCGCGGGACATGGCAATCTGAATAATAAACTGAGCGTACTGCCCATGAACTTTCTCGGCACGGTGTGGGCGTTCACCCGGCTATCCTCCCCGGATGCCGGTGAGCAGCAGCTACAGCTGGCAGCCAAAACTTTTCTACACGGGGTGTTCTCATGACATGCCGCAGGGGCTGCGCCGCATGCTGCATAGCACCCTCTATTTCCTCCCCCATCCCGGGTATGCCCCGGGGAAAGCCAGCAGGGGTTCCCTGCATCAATCTCGATGAAAATTTGAACTGCCGCATTCACGGCACAGCAGAGTATCCTGTTGTGTGCAGAAACCTTCAACCCCGCCCTGATATGTGCGGAGAATCCCGGGATCAGGCTCTCCGCTATCTCACCCGCCTTGAACAGGAAACCCTGCCCCCGTCATCCTGAAAAAGCGGCACGTGTTTTTATCGGCGGGAAATTGCCATGACTATTGACTATACCTACCGTTCGGTATATGTTTGGATAGTGATTCGAGAATGCTGCTGCACCGACTCCCGCCCGGTGTGGGCAGCTTGCCCGGTCTTTACAGACCGTGAAAAAATAGGAGAGACTATGTTGATGACACAACCTGCGCTTGCCCGGCATGAAGGGCTGATTTACCATGTATTTCCTCTGGGGCAGACCGGAGCGGCGAAAAGCAGCCGGGAGGCGTTCAGTACTGCCAAAAACATCCGGGAATTTGCTGGCTGGATTCCCCATTTGAAGGATATAGGTGTGGATGCGGTGCTTTTCGGCCCCCTCACCCACTCCGGCAGCCACGGATACGACACGGTGGACCTTCTTTCAATTGATCCCCGTCTGGGCACCCGGGAGGATGTGAAGTGGCTGTTTGACCGTCTTCATGAGGCTGATATTGCAGTGGTTCTTGATGCGGTGTTTAATCATGTGGGAAGGGAATTTTCTGCCTTCCGGGATCTTGCTCAGCGCAGGGAGGATTCCCCCTACCTGAACTGGTTCAGCGATGTGAATTTTCAGGCTGACTCACCGTTCGGCGACGGATTTTCCTACGGGACCTGGGACGGGCATGCCTCTTTGGTTAAACTGAATGTGCTGAATCCCGAGGTTCAGAAATATCTGTGGTCCGCACTGGAGTTCTGGATTATGGACCTGGGTATCGACGGATTGCGGATGGATGCCGCAGATGTAATCTCCCCGGAAATCTGGCCTCTTCTGAGAAAAACCGCAGACGACATGTACAGGAACCGGACGGATGCCGTGGGCAGACCTCCGTTTACCCGGGAAGGATTCTGGATTATGGGTGAAATGGTGTTCGGAAATTATGCCGATATCTGCGCACCGGGAATGCTGGACAGCATCACCAATTATGAACTGTACAAGGGCCTTCACAGCAGCCACAACGATGGAAATTATTTCGAGCTTGCGTGGACGCTGAAGCGGCAGTTCGGCGAACAGGGCATCTACCGGGACCTGAAGCTCTACACCTTTGCCGATAATCACGACGTGAGCCGCATCGCCAGCATCCTGGACCGCCCGGAACATATCTATCCCCTGCATATTCTTCTGTTCACCGTTCCCGGCCTGCCTTCCCTCTACTACGGCAGCGAGACCGGTGTTCCGGGCAGTAAAGGCAGGGACGATTGGGAGCTTCGCCCGGTCCTGGACCACTCGGAGCTTCAGATTCACGGCAGCCACGGGGACCTCCTCTACGAGATCACCCGCCTCCGGGAGATCAGAGCCAGGACCCCGGCTCTCAGAGACGGAGAATACCGGGAACTTTCGGTGGATCACCGGCTGTTTGCCTTTTCCAGAGTACTTTCGCCTGAGAATTCCCATGGTGAAGCGGGCGACGAGTGCATAGTGGCGGTGAACTCCGACGAGAGTACCCGGACGCTTTCCATTCCCGCTGAGAGGCTTCAGGGAAGCCGTTACCGGGATCTTCTCAACGGAGGCGATGTTGTGCAGATCTTCACCCGGGAGGACGGCTTGAGAGTTCTTGAGCTGCCGGTTCACCCTTGCTGGGGTGCGGTCCTTCAGCGGATCGAGTAAGAGTTTTCCCTCAGGGCCCCGCTCCGCAGAGGCCCGCAGCAGATGCCCGGTGCCGGCCAGCAGCAAACGCACCCGGTAAAGGTCCGGCGCCGGCCCGGAAAAGCCCCCGGGAAATGTGCTTTCATCAAAATCTCATATTCCGGGATTTTTCATTTGACAGCAGTATGAAACGGGTGGAAGATTTATGTAACATCATGTGACTTTGCACCTGCGGAATGCGGGTCTTGTGCATCTCTATGAGACCCGCTGGTGGGGTACGCCGGCGGGTTAAGAATTTATCCCTCTTTTCTGGTTCACCCCCGCCCACAGCGGTGTGCAGAAAAGGAAGGGATTATGAGTTTCAGGACCGAAGACATCAGGAATATCGCGGTCGCTGGCCACGGCGGTACGGGGAAGACAACCTTTGTTGAGAACCTGCTGTTTGACGGCGGCGCAATCGACAAGCCGGAGACAGCGGAGTCGGGAAAATCCGTCAGCGATTTCACCGATGAAGAAATTTCCCACAACATGTCCATTCACACCTCCCTGTCCCATATTTTCTGGAAGGATCATAAGATCAACATTTTGGATACTCCGGGTTCAGCGGATTTTGTGGGTGAGGTGGTAGCTGCCTTCAGAACCGCCGAAAGCGCAGTAATCATGGTGGATGCCGAAAGCGGTGTGCAGATTGAAACCATCAAACTGTGGCGTCGCCTTGAAGCACGGGATGAACCCAGAATTGTTTTTATTAATAAGATGGATAAGGATCGTGCGGATTTTAACCGCAGCATTGAAGATCTGGAACAGAAATTCGGAAAGCAGTTTGTTCCGGTAACCATTCCCATCGGAAGCGGAAGCGACTACAAAGGGATTATCGATCTTATTCACATGAAAGCATATCTCAGCCCCGGAAGCGGAAAGAAGTCCAAGCCCTCGGATATCCCCGCCGAGCTGAAGGAGATGGCCCAGGAATATCATGAAAAAATGGTTGAGGCGGCGGCCCTGGGCGATGATGATCTCACAGAAAAATATCTGGAAGAAATGGACCTTACCGTTGACGATGCCATCAAGGGCTTAACCGAAGACCTGGTGGAAGGAAAAGTTGTTCCGGTTTTCTGCGGCTCGGCACTTCTGAACAGCGGTATAGCGGCTGTTCTGGATTTTCTGAATATTGCAGCTCCCGCACCCACGGGGATAGATGAAGTACGTTTCGACCTTGAGAAGAAGGAGCATCATACCCCCATCTCCCAGGAAGGAGAGTTCAGCGGGTTCTGTTTTAAAACCAGCATCGATCAGTATGCGGGCAAACTCAGCTTTATCAAGGCGGTTACCGGCTGCCTTTCCCCGGACCAGGAAGTGTACAATATCCGGGAACGGAAGAAAGAGCGGATCAGTAAAATTTACATGAGTCTTGGTAAGAAGCTTGAAGAAGTGGACAGCCTCTGCGCCGGCGATTTGGGCATCATTTCCAAAATCCCCAGCGCCCACACCAACGATACATTCAGCGCAGAGGATCATGAACTCATATATAAACCCCTGCAGCTGCCCCAGCCGGTTCACAAGCTTGCCATCAGCGCCGGAAGCAAGAAGGATCAGGATAAGCTGGGCGAACAGCTCCAGCGGGCTGCGGAAGAAGATAAAACGCTTTCCCTGAATTTTGACAGCGAAACCAAAGAAACCGTGTTCTCCGGAATGGGTGAGCTGCATCTGAACCTGATTTTCGAAAAAATCAAGGCGGCCACCAAGATCGAGGTTGTTACCAAGACACCACGGATTGCCTACCGGGAAACCATCACCCGGCCTGCAGAAACAGAATTCACCCACAAGAAGCAGACCGGCGGTCACGGTCAGTATGCCCGGGTGAACATGCGCTTCCGCCCCCTTGAGCGGGGTGAAGGATTTGTTTTTAAAAATGTGATCCGCGGAGGATCCATCAGCAAGGGGTACATGCCGGGTATCGAGAAAGGGCTGCTTGAAGCCATGGAGGAAGGTCCCCTGGCAGGTTATCCCGTTGTGGATCTTGAAGCTGAAGTGTACGACGGAAAAGAGCATCCGGTGGATTCCTCGGAAATGGCCTTCAAAATGGCGGCAAAGGGGGCCTTAAAAGAGGCGTTTGAAAAAGCGGCGCCCAAACTTCTGGAACCCTTCGTGGAACTGCATGTGTTCGTGGAAGATCAGTATATGGGAGATGTACTCAGCGACCTCAGTTCGAAACGCGGTCGGGTTCATGCCCAGAACGATCTGGGCGGCGGTATTATGGAGATTGTTGCCGAAGTGCCCCAGGGTGAACTGATGCGCTATTCCATCGATCTGCGCTCAATCACCAGCGGAACCGGAGGCTTTGAGCTTGAGTTCTCCCACTACGAGCCGGTGGCCGGAAAAATCGCAGATAACATTATTGCGGAAGCCAGGGCCCTCAGCGAAGAAGAATCGTAAGACGCAGCGGATGAATTGCAGCGCCCCCGGGGTCTCAAGGCCTGAGGGGGCGTTTTATATTGTGTCAGTCTTTCTTTTCAGTGTTTCTTTTCCACTGTGTCTGGCTGACACATTTACTGCATCATTTTTGCCCCGGATATTCAGAACTGCTCAGGTATCATGATTATTCACGTTCGCCCATGGGAATGAAGGGGCGTGCGCCCAGCACGTTTTTGTAGGCCGGACGGTAGATTCGGCTTCCCAGGGAAAGCTCTTCCAGGCGGTGGGCGCACCAGCCTGCTATCCGGCTCACGGCGAAGATGGGGGTGAACAGTTCCTCGGGAATTCCCAGCATGCTGTACACAAAACCGCTGTAGAAGTCCACGTTGGGGCTTATCACCTTTTCGTTATGCTTCACCTCGGCAAAGGCTTTGGGGCTCAGTTCCTGGATGAGCTCATAGAGGCCGTACTCCTCCTGTATTCTGCCCCCCACATTTTCCGCAAGGCTTTTCGCCTTCTCTTTCAGCAGCACCGCCCGCGGGTCACTGGCGGTGTAAATTGCATGGCCCATTCCGTAGATCAGACCTGAACCGTCGTGGGCTTTGCCCTGAAGGATCTTTTTCAGATATCCAAGCACCTCTTTCCGGTTGGACCAGTCCTGAACATTGTCTTTAATGTTATTCACCATCTCCCGCACACGGTTGCTTGCACCGCCGTGCCGGGAACCTTTGAGACTTCCCACCGCAGCGGCGATGGCAGAATATGTATCGGTGTAGGCAGAAGTCACCACATGCACGGTGAACGCTGAGTTGTTTCCCCCTCCGTGCTCAGCGTGGAGCACCAGGGCCAGATCCAGAAGCTCCGCCTCAAGGGGGGTGTATTCCCCGGTGGGACGTATCATGTGGAGAAAATTCTCGGCGGTGGAAAATCCCGGGTTTTGGGCATGGATAATCAGACTTTCATTGTTGTAGAAGCGCCGCTTCGCCTGGTAGCTGTATGCAACCATGGCGGGAAAACGGGCGATCAGCTCTATGCTCTGGCGAAGCACATTTCGGATGCTGTTTTCTTCCGGATTATCGTCATAGCTGTAGGTGCCCAGGGTTGCCATTCCCAGTTTGTTCATAATATCCGGACTGGGGCTGCGGAGTATGATGTCCTCCCAATAGCCGGGGGGCATGGTTCTCCGGCCGCCGATCAGCTTGGTAAAATCTTCATGCTGTGTCCTGGAGGGAAGACGGCCGAACAGCAGCAGATAAATCACTTCCTCGAATCCGAATCTTCCCTCACTCTGGAAGTTGTCCACAATATCCTTGATATTAATACCCCGGTACCGGAGACGCCCTTCCACGGGAATCTTTTCGTTTTCATCCAGAATATATCCGTGGACGTCACCGATTTCAGTCAGACCCACAAGCACCCCGGTTCCGTCTTCATTCCGGAGCCCCCTCTTCACGCTGTACTTTTGATACTCAGATGCATCAATCACCTGGGGGGTCTCGATGAGTACTGCATGGTCATCGAGAAATTGGGCTTCATTCATATTGAGATTCCTTCATTTTGGGATATTTATAAGTATATCACAGGGATTAATGCATGTATATACAGGCCGTTTTGCTCAGGACTTCCGGCGGTAAAACAGCTCCCTGATAATGTGATTCTTGTCCAGCCCTTTTTGTTCAAATGCCGTGGAAGGACGCCACGCAAGAGCATCAGCATAGCCGTCGTACCGGTTTTCCAGATCCGGATGGGCCCCCAGATGCTCTTTCATCCACCGGGCATAATCCTCCCAGTCGGTCACCATATAGATGTACCCGTCCATCTTCACCCGGGGCACCAGCAGATTCAGAAAATCAGTCTGAACAAGACGGCGCTTGAAATGCCGCTTTTTTGGCCATGGATCGGGAAAGAAAATATGGACACCGGAGAAGCTTTCCCGGGGGATCATATATTTCAGCACTTCCACCGCATCATGTTCGATAATCTTCAGGTTGTTCAGGCCCATGCTTTCGATCTTTGAAAGCACCGATGCAACACCCGGTACATGCACCTCGATGCCGAGGTAGTTGATGCCGGGATTGCCTGCAGCCAGTTCAAGAGTGGCATGACCCATACCGAATCCGATCTCCAGAACCACCTCACCGGGTTCGGGAAACAGCCCGGCGGGATCGGTTTCTTCCGGTCTGAAAGAAATGCCGTGGACGGGCATGAGCCTGCGGTACTCTTCCTCCCGCTTATCGCTCATCCGGCCTTTTCTTCGGACAAAGCTGCGCACCTGGCGTTTACCGCCGCCGTCGTATACCGGCTGATGTTTTGAACTCATAGTGAATTACTCCGTGTCCTGTCCGGGCATAATGTGCTCCCGGATGTAGGAATGAACTTCGTCCAGCCGCTTCATCTCCCGCATGGATTTGGCGATTCCTTCACAGCGTTCCGCGCTGAGGCCGGCGACCCCTTCTTTCAGTTTGAGAATCCGCTTCGGGTCCACGGAAAATTTTCGAATTCCCGAACCGATAAAATAGGGAAGCAGGGCCGGGTCACTGCCCGCCTCGCCGCACACCGACAGGCTGGAGATTTTATCTCCCACGGAATCGCTGATGCGCTGAATCACCCGGAGCACCGCAGGATGATAGGGTTTGTACATCTGTTCCACCCGTTCATTGGTACGGTCAACCGCCAGCAGATACATTATCAGGTCATTGGTTCCGATGGAAAGAAAATCACTGATCTCCGCCAGGTCGCCGGCAATTTCAGCAGCGGCTGGAAGTTCGATCATCGCCCCCAGACTGGGATCTTCACAGAAATCCATCTTGTCTTTTTTCAGATCCTCCATGGAACGGTACACCAGATCTCTTGCGGCAAGGTACTCTTCCACGCTGCTGATCATGGGGAACATGATTCCCACATTGTAGCCGCAGCCCGCCCGGAGAATGGCGCGTATCTGTTCGGTGAAAATATCTTCATTCCCCAGGGAAAAGCGGATGCCCCGGTAACCCAGGAAGGGGTTTGCTTCCCGGTGTTCGGGATTATAGCCGATCAGCTTATCCCCGCCCACATCCAGGGTGCGGAAGAGAACCGGTTTCTTCCCCATGGGTTCAAGCACTCTGCGGTAAATGCCCGTCTGTTCCTCTTCCGATGGGAAATCATTCCGCACCAGGAAGGGGAATTCACTGCGGTACAATCCTATGCCTTCGGCTTTCTGATCCACCGCATTCTTCACATCCTGAACCAGGTTCACATTGGCATGGATCTCCACCGAAATATTGTCGGTAGTCTTGCTCCGTTCGGGAATATCGATACGGATTGCCGGCTCGGGGAGTTCGTCGGCCTTCAGCTGGCGGAACTCATCCAGGGCGGCCTGCCGGGGGTTTACAAACAGCTTGCCCCCTTCCACATCGATCACCATGGGAACTTCATCCTCAAGCTCGAGAATTCCCAGCTCCTTCACGAAAATTGCCGGAAGATTCAGGCTTCGTGCAAGGAGGGCCACATGTGCTGTTTCTCCTCCCCCCAGCATTACCAGACCTTCCGCTTTCTCGGCGGCGAATTTCACCACCTCCGATGGGAAAATGTCCGCTGCCACGATGATCTGCCCGGAAAAATCCCGTCGGATATGATGACCCTGATAATTCAGATTTCGCACCAGCCGGTGTCCAAGATCCAGAACATCCTGGGTTTTTTCCTGAACTCTGGGATTGGACTGGGATGCGAACAGTTCAACATAATCGTTCACCACATTCTGAATGGCCTCTTCGGAACTTTTACCCTCTTCAATCTGGGTCTGCATGGCCCCGGAGAAATTCTCATCCCTGAGCATAAGCATATGGGCCGAGAAGATAATATCTGCGACTTCGGCTATGGAATCCCCCAGACTTCGCTGGATATCTTCAAGCTGCTCCTTGGTGCTGCTGAGGCTCATGGCAAAACGGGTGAGTTCTTCAGTCACCGCTTCCCGCTGATCATCCTGGCTGTGCCGTTTTTCCGCCCCGGACAAAATATTTGAATCAGCTGTAAGCAAAGGGTCATCTATATGAATGCTGCCGTCGGGTGCTTTCATCTTCCGGAAACTTTGGGCTTTTCGTCTCAGGACAAAACTTTCACCAATGCACAGTCCTCTTCCTGCCCCTATTCCCTGAATCACCGGCGGCAGTTTGACCGCATCCTGCAGTCCCCGCTCCTGGTAGAGTTCCATGAGTACTTCCGCATTTTCCAGCACCGAGGCCAGCTGGGATGCAATTGCCCTGAGAGCCCGGGTATCCTGGCGGGTGAAGTAGTTGGGTTCCTTATGCTGGAGGGTGATTACCCCGATCTTGTTCACCCCTCTTCTGATGGGTACGGCGAGAAAGGCTTCATAGTTTTCTTCCGCACTTCCGGGCACGGCCTTGAAAAAGGGACTCTGGCTGGCCTTGCCCTCCCGGATGGGCCGGATTTCCTTATAGGATATTCCGGTAATGCCTTCACCGATGGAAAGCTCAAGGGTATCGATGAGTTCGCTGTTCAGCCCCTTGGTGGCCCGGAGTATCAGACTGTCCTTATGGCTGTCATACAGGTACACCGAACACACATGGCTTCGCATATGCTGGGAGACCATCTCCACCACATCCACAAGAAATTCCTGTATGGATCCTTTTTTTTCGAAAATTGCCGTGAGCTCGGCCATATTGCAGAGAAGATCAAAACTTCTGTCATCTCTGGATTTTGATGTTTTAGTTGTTTTCTGTTTCATGTGGTTTGCACCATTCGTTCTCGTAATCGTATCTGCGGATATCTGCCCTGGGACAGTTTCCACTGTTTCATCATCATAGAGGAAAAACGTCAATTTGAGTAGTCACAGTTTCAGTTTGACACAAGCCTGTTTACCTGCCCGGCCTGCCGCCGGTTGAGTCAGCCGGCAATTGTGGACAGACGATCCCGCAGGTATTCGCTTTTTTCCTTCAGACCCACCTTGCTGGTATCAACCAGGAGAACTTCCGGCCGCTTGGGATCGATTTTCACCGCTCCTCCGCTGGTGCGGATCAGTTCCATTATTTTATTGATATTCAGCTTGGCGACCTTGGCGAAATGTACCTCCGCAGTTCCTTTCCGCTCCCGGAGCATGGAGATATTCAGATCCCGGCACAGCACCCTGATCTCCGCCAGACTGAGCAGACTTGCAACCTCTTCAGGGATGGGACCGAAACGGTCGGCGATTTCTGAGTGTACGGCGTCAAGCAGCTCCTGGGTATTCACCGCTGCAATCCGCTTGTACACCTCCATCTTCTCCATGGTGTCGGAAATGTAGCTGTCGGGGATGAATCCCGTGTACTCCATCTCCAGATACACCTCCTGAAGATCCTCTTCGCCCAGATCGCTGAGCCGCCGGATCGCCTGATCCAGAAGTTTCAGATAAAGATCAAAACCGATGCTGTAGATATCTCCGCTTTGCTGACTTCCCAGAAGATTTCCCGCACCCCGGACCTCAAGGTCCTTCATGGCAATCTTGAAGCCGGACCCCAGTTCCGTATGATCGCTGATAATCTGCAGCCGCTTCATGGCCAGCTCACTCAGGGCTCTCTGTTCCGGATAGAGCAGGTAGGCGTATGCCAGACGCCCGCTTCGCCCCACCCGTCCCCGAAGCTGATACAGCTGGCTGATGCCGTACATATCGGCCCGGTCAATAATAATGGTATTTACATTGGGGATGTTGATTCCGTTTTCAATGATGGTGGTTGCCACCAACACCTGGAAGCCCCCGTGCACAAAGCGGTGCATAATATCCTCAAGCTCGTGGGGGCTCATCTGACCGTGGGCAACATCCACCATCACTTCAGGCACCGCATTCTGGAGGAAGAGCTGGACGTTTTCCAGGGTCTCCACCCGGTTATGCAGATAGAACACCTGGCCGCCCCGTTCCACCTCATTCCGGATCGCTTTGGCAACCAGTTCTTCATTGAAGGCTTCAACATGGGTTTCTATGGGCCTTCGGTTATGGGGGGGCGTTTTCAGCAGACTCATATCACGGATTTTCAACAGACTCATGTGCAGAGTCCTGGGGATGGGGGTTGCCGACATGGTGAGACAGTCTATGCTCGCCTTCAGTTCCTTCAGCCGCTCCTTGTCCTTCACACCGAAGCGCTGCTCTTCATCTATCACCAGCAGACCCAGATTCTTGAACTGCATATCTTTCTGAATGATTCTATGGGTGCCCACCACCATATCAATCTCCCCGGAAGCAAGTCCCTCCAGGGTCTGGCGCTGATCTTTCCGGCTCACAAGACGGCTCATCATCCTGATTTTAATGGGAAATTCCGCCGCCCGTTCCAGCAGGCTTTCATAATGCTGTTCCGCCAGAATCGTGGTGGGGGCAAGAAAGGCAACCTGCCTGCCCGAGCTCACCGCTTTAAACGCCGCCCGCATGGCAATTTCAGTTTTTCCGTATCCCACATCTCCGCATACCAGCCGGTCCATGGGCACCGGCCGTTCCATATCGGCCTTCACCTCATCAATACAGCGAACCTGATCCTCCGTTTCTTCGAAAGGGAACGCAGCCTCAAACTCAATCTGCCACTCGTTATCCGGGGGGAATGCGTAGCCCGATGCCTTTTTCCGCCGGCTGTAGAGGGTGAGCAGCCTCTCGGCAAGGTCCTCCACATGTTTGGATACCTTGGATTTCCGCTTCTCCCAGCTCTTTCCCCCGATGGTATCCAGCCTGGGATCGGCGCCCTGGCTTCCGATGTAACGTTGAATCAGGTTTACCTGTTCAATGGGAACGAAAATATATTCTTCCTTGGCATATTCAAGTTTGATATAATCCCGCTCGTTCCCTCCGGCGGTGATGCGCTGGATGCCCCGGAAGCGTCCGATCCCGTGATTCACATGCACCACGTGATCGCCTTCATCCAGCTCCACAAAACTGTCGATGGCTTCGCTCTTCACCTTCTTGACAGACTTGGGCACCCGCCGTTTCCGGCCGAACACTTCGTTCTCGTGAATCACCATCACGGAAAGATCCTGAATGCTGAATCCCGATGAGATACTCTCTGCCAGAATGGTAATATCGTAGTCTTTCAGAAGATGCTCAAGACGGGAGCGCTGAACGTCCGAATCCGCAAGGAGATAGATGCTGTACCCCGCCTGAAGCATGTTTTCCAGCTCTTCCTTGAAAAAGCTGATATTGCCGAAGAAGCTCCGTGCACCCGCAGAATCAAACTGGATCTGGGATGCTGCGGGCTGAAGCTCCGCCCGGCGGCTGCGGTCTATAGGAGCCACCTCCTGAAGCAGGGGGTTCTCCTCTTCGCTGCCGAGCTGCCCGCTCACATGCTGCTCGGGATGGGCCGATTTGAGCAGGGGCATGCGCACCGGCCGGTGGATTTCATTCTCCAGGGTCTCAAGTTCAAACAGCAGCCGCTCGGGCCGGGGCAGCGGTTCGCCATGCCTCAGCTTGCGGTACATTCCCCCGTATTCACGGTGAAGACTCTCTTCCGCGCTGTAGCAGCGCTCATATTCGGCGATGAATCCGATGCTTTTCTCCCCCAGGTAATCCAGAATGCTGGCCTGCTCATCTTCGGGAAACGCCAGGGGGAAAAACCGCTCATGCCCCTCCTTTCGGGGAATAATCCACTGATCAATGATCTCTTCCCGCTGATGCCTGAGCTCCGGAAGCTGCTCCAGGCGGGAGCTGAGAACGGCAATGCGCTCCTCATCCCAGACAATTTCGCTGCTTGGGCGGATGGATATCTGTTTCAGTTCATCAATGGAACTCTGGCTTCCCGCATCGAAACGGCGGATCTGCTCGATTTCATCCCAGCCGAACACGATCCGCACCGGGTTTTCATCCCCCGCCATATACACATCGCACACCTCCCCTCTCAGGGCGAACTCCCCGGGGACCGAAACTCTCTGCACCCGCATGTAGCCCAGTTTCTCCAGAGCCCGGGCGAACTCACCGGGATCAAAACTCATCCCCCGGGAGACCTCGATGTACCCCGCCCTGAGATACCCGGGAGGCGGCAGGGGCGACAGAAAACTGCGGAGTCCGCAAAACACCACATCTATGCTTCCGTCAAGAATTCCATCCAGCACCCTGAGCCTCCGGCCGAACATAGGAGAGTTGGCGGGAACCGTGCGGTAGGGAACGGTGCCCCACCAGGGAAGAATGGCGGTGTTCAGCCCGAAACGCTCAAGGTCGTCGGAAAGAGCCTCCGCCTCCTTTTCGGTGGGCAGCACAATGAGCAGCGGTGCATTCAGACGTTCCCGGGTTTTCGCGAAAATCATGCTCAGAAGACCGCCGTGCACCCCGTAGAGGTGCAGGGGGTACATATTCTTCTGCATGGCTGCGAAAAGTTCCTTATAAGGCCGGTATGCCTTTAACAGGGGTGAAAAACTGGAATACAATAATGATTTCATTAATCCATCCGATAATGGTAGTAGTGTATATAGGGGAATTTCATGCTGATAAAACAGATTGCGCGCTTTGTACTTATGACCATAACCTTTGCCCTGGGTTCAACCCTCTGGGCCGCCGATGGTGTTGAACTGAATATCCGGCTGTATAATCAACAAATATACTTTCCCGAGGATCCGGTAGAAATCCGGGTCACCATCCGGAACGACGGCAGCGATGCGTACCGGTTCCGTCTGGCAGATGATCGGCTTCACAATATCGATTTCGATGTCCGGGATATGGACAACATGAATACTCCGCCAAGCGATAATTTTATCAGAGTGGAGGCAGG
This sequence comes from Salinispira pacifica, assembly GCF_000507245.1. GTDB lineage: Bacteria > Spirochaetota > Spirochaetia > DSM-27196 > Salinispiraceae > Salinispira > Salinispira pacifica. Next base: position 2,257,140 of record NC_023035.1, read on the forward strand.
GGCGCAAAGGGTATTTTACCGGGATATTGACCTGCTGCCCGGGGAAGAATTTTCCTTCATTGAAACATTGAACGATTACCGCAGCATCTCCGACGGAATATACATGGTCCGTGCAGTTTTTTACCCCGAACTCCGTGGGGGAAGCAGCACTCAGCACAGCATCCGCTCCAACAGCCTCACTCTTTCAGTACGGGAGGGATTCCGAAGAGATGAGGCCGGCCTGATCCGTGTGGAGGAAGCGGTTGAACAGGAGCTGCAGAATGCCGCCCTTGCACCGGATGAAGTGGTGGCCTATACGCTTGAAGCGCGAATGCATTCCCGGAAGGAGCAGTTCCTTCAGTATCTTGATATCGAACGCCTGTATACAGATGAAGCCCGGAGAGAACGGGAATACACCCGAATGTCAGCCTTTGAACGAAGAAACGTTCTTCAGGAGTACCGGGATGAACTCTGGAATGCGGAGACCGGTGAAGGCATCAGCCTGATCCCCATGAAGTATGAAATCCTGCAGACCAGCTACAACCCCAACCGGGGAAGCGTGACCGTTGAACAGCGCTATGATCAGGGAGAATATATCGAAATAAAAAGATTCACATACGAACTCGAACGACGGGACGGAATTTGGTATATTGTACGCTATCAGGTCATAAATCTGGGAACCGAATAATATGAACATACTTATTGTAAGCCCCGAACCCTCAGACAGGGATAAACTTCAAAATCTCCTCCGGGATTTTCAGCGGGATGATGTGCATCTATTCCAGTATTTTCACCCCCTGAAAGCCATCGACAACCTCGATGAAATTGCCCCGGACTACATCTTCTGGAGCGTCACCGACTTCCCCCTGCACTGGAAAACCTGCATCCCCATCTGCCGGGAAACACCGGAGCTGGAACATGTGGGAATGATACTCTATTCCGGACAGCAAATAGAATCCAAGGAACAGGACAAGGCCGCCGCACTGGCGGTTATCGCTATTATCCAGCAGGGACTGGACGGCCCCGAAACCCCTGATGTTCTCACAGAAATTCTTCCACGGCGCATCAGTGAAGCCCCCGCCACAGGGCTGGATCTCCCCTACACCGGACCCGGCGGAGAACCGGCGGCTGCCAGCCTTCCCGGAGAGTATCGCCCCTCCCAGGATGAACCCATCACCCTGCTGATGACCCATCCGCTGAGTCTGAAACTCCTGAAAGCCAGAGTCCTGGAACTCAGTCCCGATTACCTCTGTCTCAGCGGATTGGGAGAAAACGATCTGAAGAATCTGCCCTCGGGATGCATTTTCAAAGGCTGCAGACTGAAAATCAGGGACTACCGCATCACTCTGGATCTGAGGCTGGGAGAGACCGGAACACAGACCGAAATGCTGATCCAGGAACCCGGCGGAGAGTATCTGCAGGTTCTGCATCAGCTTCTCCATGTTCCGGCCTGAAATCTCCGCACAGGCTGAAGCTGGCGAACTGCTAAAACTCCTGCAATAATATCAACTCTTCAGTTTGTTCCGCCGGCGAAGATATATTACAATGTTTTCAGAAGGGAGGATGATCATGCGATACTTAACATGGTTCCCGGTGGAACAGCAGCTGCCTCAGATAAGCAGTGTACCTGATTATGAAAACAAGGGTATAGAATATCAGGGCTCCCCCCGCAAGCACCCCTATGATTCCCAGCGGATTCTGCTATTGGCACACCTCTTCGAAAAAGAGCAGCAGATCTGTTACGATTTCTCTCTCAACGATGTACTCCATATCGAAGAGCTGGAAAATGTGGTCAGCTTTGAAGGCGAATCCATCCGGCTGCTGAGGATTTGGGTACGCAAAGGCTCACAGGCGTTTCAGCTCACCCCCATGGAAGTCCATTGATATCCAGGGGCAGTGCACCAAAGCTTGTAAAACAGCCTGATTCGACAACGGCGGATGAAAACCGCCGCCAGCGATGGCGGTGGGCCTAAAGTGCAGCGCTATATATGCCCCCGAAAAAGCAGCGAAAACACTCTTCACAAGCTTCTGTGCACTGACTAAATTTTCCCAAAAACCATATTGACAGTTTTTTTCCAATCCTGTACATTCACCTTCGTCGTCAAGACGTTCCCCTGTAGCTCAGCTGGTAGAGCAAATGACTGTTAATCATTGGGTCGTTGGTTCGAGTCCAACCGGGGGAGCTAAAAAAGATCGGTTACCGAAAGGTGACCGATCATTTTTTATGTCCAACACTGGACTCGAAGCTCCCGAAAGGCGCGAACGCTGTGAGCGCGCATCTTCAGGATGAAGATGCAGTGAGGGGGACGGCCTGCAGCGAAGCCACAGGACGTGGCTGAGTGGAAGGCGAGTCCAACCGGGGGAGTAAAAAAAAGCTGTTCGGGTTTATCCCGGACAGCTTTTTTTATTTTCGCAGAAGATGGACTCGAAGCTCCCGAACGGCGCGAACACTGTGAGCGCGCATCTTCAGGATGAAGATGCAGTGAGGGGGACGGCCTGTAACGAAGCCACAGGACGTGGCTGAGTGGAAGGCGAGTCCAACCGGGGGAGTAAAAAAAAGCTGTTCGGGTTTATCCCGGACAGCTTTTTTTATTTTCGCAGAAGATGGACTCGAAGCTCCCGAACGGCGCGAACACTGTGAGCGCGCATCTTCAGGATGAAGATGCAGTGAGGGGGACGGCCTGTAACGAAGCCACAGGACGTGGCTGAGTGGAAGGCGAGTCCAACCGGGGGAGTAAAAAAAAGCTGTTCGGGTTTATCCCGGACAGCTTTTTTTATTTTCTCACATGATGGACTCGAAGCTCCCGAACGGCGCGAACGCTGTGAGCGCGCATCTTCAGGATGAAGATGCAGTGAGGGGGACGGCCTGCAGCGAAGCCACAGGACGTGGCTGAGTGGAAGGCGAGTCCAACCGGGGGAGTAAAAAAAAGCTGTTCGGGTTTATCCCGGACAGCTTTTTTTATTTTCGCAGAAGATGGACTCGAAGCTCCCGAACGGCGCGAACACTGTGAGCGCGCATCTTCAGGATGAAGATGCAGTGAGGGGGACGGCCTGCAGCGAAGCCACAGGACGTGGCTGAGTGGAAGGCGAGTCCAACCGGGGGAGCTAACAAAATCCCATATGCTGCTAAGCATGTGGGATTTTTTTATACTCATACAAGGTGGACTCGAAACCATATCGTGCGTACCGCAGCGGCATGGGCCGATGCGAGTAACGTATGAAAGATCCCGGGTGCGAACGCTGTGAGGGTGTATCCGGATTACTGTACCTGAGGGCTTTCAACCTGTTCTATGAGAATCTCCAGCCCGAACACGGCATATTTTTCCAGATACTCCGCCCCGCCTTCGGGAGTTTCGCCCAGGAAATTTCTGTACCAGTCAAGAAGGCGGTACTGATCCAGACTCATCAGCACGGTATCGGGATTTTTGCCCCGGGACTGTGCTTCATGAAGCTGTCGGTATATTTCGGCTATCAGTTCTTCCGGCCGGATTGTGGTTTCCATTGTCTGTAATAATACACCCTCCGGAGTATTCCATCCAGAGGGCGGGATTCAGTCTGTATCAGAATGCACATACCTATTTGAGAATAAAATCCAGCAGGTTGTATTTTTGAAAGATGGATACGGTGATGAGAGAGACAACCGCCATAATTTTGATAAGGATGTCCAGAGAGGGGCCGACGGTGTCTTTCAGCGGATCGCCCACAGTATCGCCGATTACCGCCGCAGAATGAGCCTCTGAACCTTTTCCTCCGTGGTGGCCCTGTTCTATGTACTTTTTCGCATTATCCCAGGCTCCCCCGGAATTGGCGGTGAACAGAGCCAGCATGATGGCGCTCAAGGTGGTTCCGATGAGCAGTCCCCCCACGAAATCCGGTCCAAGGAGAAAACCCGTGACGATGGGGGTGAGCACGGCAATGAGAGCCGGAACTTTCATTTCAGAGATAGCCCCGGCAGAACTGATTTCTATGCATTCCCGATAGTTAGGTTTTTCTTCTCCGGTGAGGATCAGGGGATTTTCCTTGAACTGCTTCCGCACTTCCTGAACCATTTTCCTGGCGGCATTGGCCACCGCATCGATGAGAATACCGCTGAACAGATAGGGAAGCGCCGCGCCCACCAGGGCTCCGGCAAGGATCAGAGGATTGATCATGTTGAGCACCAGGCCGGTGAAATCCCCGGCAGTCTGGGGGCCCACCTGGCTGTATAGAAAGCTGGCAAAAAGGCTCAGGGCGGCCAGCGCCGCAGAGCCGATGGCGAAGCCTTTGCCGATTGCCGCAGTGGTATTGCCCACGGAGTCCAGCTCATCGGTGATTTCCCGCACCCGTGGCGCCAGTTTCGCCATTTCGCTGATTCCTCCGGCGTTGTCGGCTATGGGGCCGTATGTGTCCACGCTGACGGTTGAAACGACGAAGCTCAGCATGCCGATGGCCGCCATCGCCACACCGTACAGCCCTGCCAGGGAGTGTGCACCGATTACCGCGAGGCTGAGCACCAGCAGGGGCCAGAATGTTGATCTCATCCCTGCAGCCAGGCCCTGGGTGATGTTCAGGGCGGTACCTTCCCGGCTTGCCTGGGATATTTTTTTGGTGGGTTTGAAATGATAGCTGGTGAAATGCTCAGCAAGCTGACCGATAAGGATTCCGGTTGCAATTCCCAGAACCGCCGCAAGCCAGGGACTTATCCAGCCGGCCGCGAACCCGATCACTTCAAGCTGGGCTGAAGCGGAGCCGCCGAATATATACCAGGTAAGAACGGCGGTGGATACGAGAGTGATCGCCGCCGAGCTGAACACCGAGACATTCAGCTCCCGGTGGGGGTTTTCTCCGGTTTTCTTCACAAGTAGGAAGAGGATGCCGAGAATACTTCCCAGAATGCCCAGAGCGGCGAAAAACAGGGGGTAATTCAGCATATTTGTCATAAGGTTATTACTGAACTCAATTCCCTGGGAAATGTTCGTATAGTACATATATGCAGTGAGAACCACGCTGGAGATAATGGCACCCACATAGCTTTCCAGCAGGTCGGCGCCCAGACCGGCGACATCTCCCACATTGTCCCCCACGTTGTCTGCAATGGTTGCGGGATTTCTGGGGTCATCCTCCGGGATATGAGCTTCGGTTTTCCCCACCAGGTCTGCTCCCATGTCCGCAGCTTTGGTGTAGATTCCTCCGCCCACCCGGTCGAACATGGCAATTACCGAACAGCCCAGGGCGTACCCGGAAACGGTCATGGTGAAGGGGATAAAGTTTACTCCCAATGCATTCTGGATGATTTTCATGTTGGCGGGGTCAGTCTGGCCCAGAATTTTTCCGAAGATCAGGTAGATCAGCAGAAGTCCCAAAAGGGAAAAGCCCCCAACGCTGAGCCCCATGACGCTTCCGCCCCGGAAGGCAACTTTCAGAGTATCTCCAAGTTTTTCGGTGAGACGGGCCTTGTTGGATACCCGCACATTTGAGAGGGTGGCAATTTTCATGCCGATCCAGCCGGCAGTGGCTGACATGAGGGCGCCGAGTATGAACGTAACGCCGGTGTACCAGCTGACCAGAAGGCTAAGGGCGATGGCAATGAATACGGCAATGGAAAAGATCACCTTGTATTCATGCCGGATAAACGCATCGGCCCCGTCCTGGATGGCCGCCGCTATCTCTTTCATTGCTTCCGTGCCGGCATCCATCCGCCGTACACCGTAATAATTGATGGCAGCAAAGCTCAACGCTGCAACAATTCCAACAATTACCAGTCCAAACATCGCGGTCCCCTTCGCATCGAAATTTTCCGGCTGATGACTGACATGCTGCGGTCACCGGGGATGAGGTACATTACCCCGGCATGCAAATTGCCGTATACTGGGTAAAATGATAGCATTGCCTCAATACCCTTGCAATGTTTTTCCATGCAGGGAATAGCTGAAATAAGGATATATCATCATGCAGGATATACGGATACGGAATGATATCTCGGCAAGTGCATCACCGCTGCTGGATGAGCTCAATGAATTTCACAACGGCCTTGAGGATTTCACCCCAGTGGACCGGGCGGTTCTGATGTTCATTCAGCGGGGCGGCAGAGGCAACCAGGGCGAACTTCTGCTCATCGAGAAAAAGCGGGGCCTGGGAGCGGGCAAATACAACGGTCCCGGGGCAAACTGGAAGCCGGAGAGAGTTTTCGTCAGGCAGCCATACGGGAATGCCGGGAGGAGGTGGGCCTCACCCCCGTCGATCCGGAACTCCGGGGAAGGCTGTTTTTCACCTTCAGCGACGGATACCGGATGTACGGTGAAGTTTTCTGGGCATATGACTGGTCGGGTGAAGAGACTGAAACCGATGAAGCCCGGCCGTTCTGGCAGAGCGCCGCGGACCTGCCCTATGAGAACATGTGGGCGGATGACAGGCTTTGGATGCCCCAGGCCCTTCTGGGGAATCATTTCTCGGCGGCCTTTTATTTTGATGAAGATGAGCTCATCAGTTCACGAATGGATATTGATTTCCGCTCAGGTCCGCCTGCCATGCCCCGGCGGGATGGGGTTCTGCTCTATGAATCTGGCAAGGATAAACAGCAGATCTGACAGCCGATTAATATAATTCTGCACAAGACGGTAGTATTCGGTGGAAAGGCTCTGCATGAACGAGATGAAGTGCCGCTCAACTCTGCGGCACACGGTGCGAGCAACATCCAGCCGGGCGCTTCGCTCATCGTCCCCGGGGATAATAAAGCCGTCCAGCCTGATGTGAGCAATATACCGTTCCTCGCTGGTTTCCAGTCCGGCGATTATCTCATTGAGATAGTCCACCCAGGCATGCTCATCCTTATCCAGAGGGCGTATTTTGTTGATGCCGCTCAGGGGGGTTGCGATCAGGGCGGAAATATTCTGAAGTTCTTTCTGTATCTCCCTGATTCTGCTTTTCAGCTGGCCGTGGAGCTGCAGGGTGTCAGCCTGGTTTTTCTCCCCGCCGGGTTTTTCACGGCGGGAGTTCTCCCGGGCGGGCTTTTCCGGAATTCCCTGTTCTCCGGGTTCGGCAAGGGCTGCCCGAGCCATCCCGATAACCGAGACCAGTTCATCTATCTCCCCCAGCACGGTGAAGACCGGCTCGGATTTATACCGGCGCTCCCCGCCGAAAAGACTGCTTTTCCCGGTATCCCCTCCCCGGGTTGTAATCATGGAAAAATCTATTGCCACACATCCCTCCTTGAGGTCCTTCGGGAAGAAAGACCATATGTGTACTGCTGCAATATACCCAGCTGAGATGAGAAAGCAAGAGTGGAATGTAAAAAAAGCACCGGCCTGAGAGGCTGGGGATCTATACGTGATTTCCCTGATAATCCTGGATCTTGGACATGGTCCGCAGTTTCTTCATGGCCTTTTCCTGAATCTGACGCACCCGCTCCCTGGTTATTCCAAGATACTTCCCCGTCTCTTCCAGGGTGAACGGACCTTCTCCGGCAAGTCCGAAGCGAAGCTGAATAATCTTCATTTCCCGTTCCGAAAGCTGGCGCAATACTTCATCCAGAGTATCCTGCAGAGTGAGGTGAAATACCCTGTCGAAGGGTTCTTCTGAATTGCTGTCCATGATCAGATCCGCAAGGGTGGTCATGTTATCGTCATCAACGGTGGTATCCAGGGATGCCGTCTCCTGACTGAGCTTCATAATATCCCGGATTTTGTCCGGGGGAAATTCAAGGTATTCGGAAAGCTCATGAACATCCGGATCCCGCCCCAGTTCCTGGGTGAGATGTTTGGCAACGAAATAGCATTTTTTAATGGTATTCAGCATGTGGATGGGGATGCGGATCACCCGGCCCTTGTCTGCCAGGCTTTTGATGATAGCCTGCCGGATCCACCAGGTCCCGTATGTGGAAAATCTGCATCCTTTGGTGTAATCGAAGCGTTCAACCGCTTCAATGAGTCCGATGTTTCCTTCGTCAATCAGATCCAGCAGGGATAATCCCCGGTGCTGAAATTTCTTGGCGATGGAGACCACCAGGCGGAGATTGGCGTTGATCATCTTGTTTTTATAAAAACGGAACATCTCTTCCGTCTCATCAAGCATGCGCTGGTCAACGGAGTCGTCTTCGTTCTGCAGTGCTTCCCTGAGTACGGCCATCTCTTCACGCTTCCGTGCGATCTTTTCTCCGAGATCCTTTTCTTCATGAACTGTCAGAAGGGGATAGTGGGCAATCTGCTTCAGATAAAGAGCCAGCAGATCGGTATCGTAGCCTCCGGGAGTTGCCTGTTCGTCCTGATTTAATCGTGTGGAGGGATCAGCCTGTGCAAGTGCATTATTCATATTGTACCTTCCATTCTCTCGAGAGGTTTTGAAACATCCTTGTTCCAAGGGGACAAGTACCTTAAGGCTAAGTGTAATTCATAAAACTTCAAAGTCCAGGGAAAACACAGTTTTTTTCCATAAAATAACAGGTTTTTCACAATATATGCACCAATCAGCGGGGGGCGGTGTTGGGATCCAGATATCTGCCTTCCTTCCAGACGCTGAAATATACCTGTACATCCGGCAGAAGAGGACTTGCCCCAAGTTCACCGATCAGCTGCCCGGTGGTCAAATCGTCTCCCTGATTGACAAAGAGTCGCCTGTTTCCCCCGTAAATATAGATATACCCCCGGGGGTTCTGAACAAACACCACATTCCCCAGGGTTGAATGGGGACCGCTGTATACCACCCGGCCGGGGCCCACGGAATTGATGGCATCTCCGGGGTTTCCCTTGATCACAATGCCGGGAAATTTCCCGGCAAAGCTGTAGCGTTCCCCTTCGTGGGGCCAATACAGTCCGTCGCCCCCGCTGCTGGGTTCACTGGTGAGAATGGTTCCTTCCCGGGCGGGCTGGTCGCCCCCGGAGGAAGCGGAGTTCTGATCGTCTTCCGATGTGCCGGCTTCCGCTGCAGGAGAATCGTTGCCGTTATCTGCTGTGCGGGTCTCTTCTTCCGGGTTCGCTGTAAGTGCCCGGACTCTGATTATCTGTCCCGGCTTAATAATGCTGTCTTCCTGAATATTATTAATGCGCAGAAGTTCTTCCATGCTCATGCCGGTTCGCCGGGAGATACTGAACAGAGTATCGCCCACAAGAATTTCATAATCACTCAGCGGGTATTCGGGTGAGGACTGCTCGGGAATCTCCAGAGTCTGTCCCACTTTGAGGTTACGAACATCATCAATGCCGTTGATGCTCATGAGGGTATTCAGTTCTATATTGTAACTGCGGGAAATTGAATAGAGGGTATCTCCGGACTTCACCGTATATTCTATTTCCTCAGCCACCGCCGTGGAAGAGGAAAGAAGTATCAAACTAAGCAGTACAGCTGTCGTACCAAGGTTTCGGGGCATGTAAAGTCCTCCTGGCGTCTCGTGAATAACTTCGGCAGAAATAGGCCACAAATCAAGTTCCAGTTGTACTAAAATAGGCTGGGAGATGTACATGGAAAACCTTTCGCTGATCATCATTGAGGACGACGCCATCATCGGTATGGATCTGAAAAGACGCTTGAACAAGATGGGAATTCTATCGGTGCAGATTTTTGCCAATGCCCAGAAAGCCCTGCAGCAGCTGCGGAATGAAAGCTGTGATCTGGTTCTCATGGATATCGGTCTCCCCGGGGAAATGGACGGTGTGGATGCCGCAGCAATTATCCGCCAGCAGTACCATATTCCCGTTGTGTTTGTCACCGGATTTGCAGATGAGAAAACACTGAACCGGGCCCGCCTGGCCGAACCCGCCGGCTTCATTCTTAAACCGTTCAAGGAACATGAAATTTACGCCACCATCACCATTTCCATTTACCGCAACCGGATGGAAGGTCGACTGCGGTCCCAGCAGGAAATGCAGGGGGAAATTCTCAATCACATTCAGGACGGAATTATAACCGTCGGGTCCGATTATCTGATCCGCTATACCAATCCCAAGTCCGAAAAGATGCTGGCTGTAGACAGCTATGGAAGTGAAAAGGAGCTGGGACATTACTCGGATGAGCTGAAGAGCTTCTGTCAGGAGCTGACGGGGAAGGAAGAAGGGTACACCAGGACCTGGGACAACTACCTGCTGAATCTCCGGCAGGGTATTCGGATTGTTGATATTTCCATCACCAAAATTCATCTGCCGCCCGAAGCCCAGCGGGAGGAGGATCGGGGATTTCTGGTGGTTCTTCATGATAAAACCCAGCTCAAAACCATGGAAGCCCAGGTTGCATATCATGAGTCCCACGACCGCCTTACCGGACTGCTGAACAGGAGTGAATTTCAGGCGATTCTGGAGCAGGAGCTGGAAAACGGACTTGAAGATTCCCGGCATCGCAGCCTGGTTTTTTTTGACATAGATCAGTTTACCCTTCTCAACGAAATCAGCGGTCATCTGGCAGGGGATGAATTACTGAAGCAGATCTCCAAACGTCTGGAGGTATATTTTGAAACCTCACCGGCGATTTCCCGTCTGGGAGATGATGAGTTTGCAGTGATTCTCCAGGGGGACAGCCCCGGGAACATGGAAAAACAGGTCAAGGGGTTTTTAAAGGAGTTGAACCGGGAGAAGTTCAACTTTCAGGACTCACAGTTCCCCCTGAGCATCACCGCAGGCATGTGCCACTTCTCGCGGGAGCTTCTGAACTCCCACCTTCTGCTCAGTATCGCCATCGACGCGAACATTCTGGCCAAGGGCGAACAGGGCACCACCTTCAAGGTGCTCACCCTGGAAGACGAAGTGCTGATGAAGCGCAGGGGTGAACTCCGCTGGATATCCACCATAACCGACTCCCTGGAGCAGAACCGATTCCTCCTCTACTTCCAGCCCATCATTCCCCTTCAGAAGAACACGGGGCTGGTTAACAAGGTGGAAATACTGATCCGCATGCTGGATGAGAACAATGAACTTGTCCCTCCTGGAGATTTTATCCCCGCTGCGGAACGGTATAATCTCATGCACCTTGTTGACCGATGGGTGATTCACCGGCTGCTGAGCAATTTCGCCCAGGCAGAGAAGGCGGTGGGAGTGGAATGTCCCATCTTCTGCATCAATCTGTCCGGGGCTTCCATGCTCAGCAGCGATCTGGATATATTCATCAGCTCGGAAATTGAACGCTACGACATCGATCCGAAACGGATCTGTTTCGAAATAACCGAGACATCGGCCATTTCCAACATGTCCAACGCCACCACCCTGATTTCCAGCCTGCGAAGCTACGGATGTCTGTTCGCCCTGGATGACTTCGGCAACGGATTTTCCAATTTCAATTACCTGCGCTACCTTGAGGTCGACTATTTGAAAATCGACGGAAGTTTCGTCCGCAACATGGATACCAATCCCATCAGCCGGGCCATGGTTGAGGCGATCAACAGTCTCTCACAGGCTGTGAACAAGAAAACCATTGCCGAGTTCGTGAGCAACCCCCAAATTCTGCGGATTCTCACCGATATCGGGGTACATTACGGACAAGGCTACGCCATCGGAAAACCCCGGGCGTTACTGGAAAATTAAGGTAAAAATCAGCAGGGGGAAATGATATGGAACATATCAGTCTGGAGAATCACCGGCAGATCATGTCTGAACTGCTGCACCGGGTGAAAAACAATTTTCAACTGATTCTGAGCCTGGTGAATTTGCAGAATGATTTCGGCAAGGATCTGAGCCGGGACGAAAGCAGCAACCGGCTGCTCAGCAGGGTGCATGCGGTGGCATCCATTCAGGAGCTGGTGTACAGCTATCAAACCTCCCCCGCTTTCATTCCCAGTGAAATGCAGGAAGGCCGGCAGTACATGTATTTCCCTGATCTGCTGGATAAGAATATTCATTTTCTAACCGGACTCTACGGGGATGGTCTATCAATGGAAGGCATTACAGTCGATGCCGTTCCTGCACTTCTGGAGAGCCACGATGCGGTGGCCATGGCCATCATTGTGAACGAGCTCATACTGAATGCCCTGTGTCACGGCATTCCCGGGAACAATCCCTCGTCGTTTTCCCTGAAGATCATCTGTGAAGCCGATGACCGGGAGTACCGCCTTCTCCTGGAGCAGAAGGGGAACAGCTGCCCGGTTGAAGAAGGCCTTCCCGCCGAACAGAGAATGGGTACCATGCTCATAGAAAATTATGCCGCCCAGATCGAGGGAAAAGCGGAATATCGGCCCCTTCCCCGGGGGCTGGATATTCTTCTCAGCTTCCCTTCCCGGCGTTTTGTGCGATGAATATGGGTTTCTGACTTTCTGCATGGGCGGGTGAACCGTCGAAATCGTCAAAAATTTCCCTGATCTGAAACCCGCAGCGTTCCAGCCAGGCCGATATCTCATGAATTTCATACACACGCTGAACGTGCAGCTCACTGAGCCGCTTCCCGCCGTGGTGGATGGTGAAGCGGGTTTTTCCCAGTCCCTTCCGGCGGTTGAATCTGGTGTCCTGGGTGATGTAGCCCCCGGGAATCTCTATGGTTTCCCGTACTCCGTGGTAGACCCGGTATATCTCCGGGGTGTTCATATCGAACATCAGGATGCCGCCTTCCGGCAGCTGACCGCCGAGATGGGTAAAGAGGGCCTGCAGATCCTCTTTTTCCAGAAGATAATTGATCACATCGTAGGCCATGAATGCCATGGCGGCCGGGGCGGGAAATCGGGTATGGACAATGTCGCCCTGAATGAAAACCGGGGGATTTTCCAGCCCTTCAGCTGCATCCCGGGCCTGCGCCAGCATCTCGGCACTTACGTCGATACCGAACACCGGGTACCCCCGTCCGGCCAGCTCGATGCTCATGAACCCGGTGCCGCATCCCAGGTCCCCCACCCCCCGCTGCCGGGAGGCCCTGGCAGCTTCTGTGTACCAGTTGTCGATCAGCTTGAGATAATCCAGGGAGTACTCCTGCCAATGATGGCGGTAGTAGCTGCTGAGATGGGTATAGGGTCGTATTGATTCATTGTTCATTAGCGGTCATTATACATCCAATGCGGCTGAATGCGGACACTATTCACACACGACTTGAGCGAATCGAAAAAATGCAGGGGTCGGACCCGGGCTTCGCCCTGCTTGCGGTGCTTTCCTTCATAGAGGCATTTATCCGGGAAGCCCTGGAAGAGTTTTCTTCAGCCCAGACCATGCCCGATCTCCTTGAACGCTTCGGCAGACTTCGCAGCGGCGAACAGAATTACCGCCTTCAGCAGGACGGGGTTGCCCGGGAGCTTCTTCATTATCAGAAGCTGGCCAATACGGTGAGACACCATTTCAGCGAAATTACCCAGGAAGAGTTCCAGGGGGCTCTCTACAGACTGTTTGACTTTCTCGACGGGCTGAATATTCAGGATGAGTCTCTCAAGGAGCGGCTGAAACGGCTGGACGACTCCCTGAAGGTGTGGAAGGGGCACAGAAGCCATTACGATGACTTTTCCGAGCTTCTGGAAACCGGCTTCCGGCTGGCCCGGAGCATGCAGAAAACCCGGGAACTTGAAAAACAACTTGAACAACAGAGCCTGTCGGCGGAGAGTCTGAAATACGTCCAGGCCATGCAGCGCATCAGCTCGTACAGCCGAAGCCGCCGGGCTTTTGAGCGAAGACTGATCGAGCCCAGTCCGGAACAGGAACAGGTGCTGGCCCGGATCCGGAATGACCGGGATTTCCTCATCACCGGAGCTGCGGGAACGGGAAAAACACTGGTGCTGATTATGGCAGTTGAGCAGTATGTCCGTTCCCTCAGCGGGGAGCTGGACCTGGGTCAGTTCAGCCGGGGCCCCCTGCCGGTAACCCTTCTCACCTACACATCAACCCTTGCCAAATACAATAAGTACCTGGCATCTCTTTTGAAATATCCCCGTCTCCAGCTGTTCATACGAACCGTGGACAGTTTTCTGAACCGGGAAGTGGAACAGTGGCTGCCGGGCAGAAACATTGTGTACAACAGCCGGGAATACGGAGCTCTGTTCCGCCGGGTGTATAACCCTTCCTGTTCGGTGGATCCGGAAAGCTGCCTGGAGGAGATAGAACAGTACATATTTGCCCACAATGTCAGCAGAGATATTTATATTGATGAGGGCATCGTACGGAAAGGCAGAAGTTTCACGCTGAATGAAGAGCAGCGCCGCATGATCTGGGGAATCCGGGACAGTTTTGCCGCACTCATGGAAGACGAACGGATGTACACCAGAAATTACGCGCGGGTGCGGCTGGTTGAGGAGCTGGAAGCTGCCGCAGAGCGGGGGCTCAGCATCGGCGAGGAGGGCAGAATATTTGTGGATGAGATCCAGGATCTCAACCGTGCAGATCTTCAGGCCTTAAAGCTGCTCTCTCCCGGGGGTATTGTGATGGCCGGAGACAGGGAACAGAGCATCTTTCTGGGCGGATTTTCTTTCAAGGCCAGCGGTGTGTCTGTGCAACGGGGAGGCAGTGCGATTCTGAAACAGAACTTCCGCAACAGCCGGGAGATTCACCGCATCGCTTCCCTGCTCCGGGAAGAGAACGCCCCGGATGAACAGGCAGTGGTACTCCGTCACGGACCGCCGGTTGAACTGTTTACCAGCAGCGAATACCAGTCCCTGCTGAACCGCCTGGGCGAACGCTGCTCCTTCGCCCTGGAATACCTCAGTTACAGTCCGGAAAACCTCTGTATTGCAGCCCCCACCTCCCGGGATTTACAGGCCGTGCAGCGGATGCTTCAGGAGCGGGGCATGGACTCAATCTCCATTAAGGACCGGAACTTCTCGTTCTCCCAAAGCAGCGGCATCAGGCTCTCCACCCTTCACTCAATCAAGGGGCTGGATTTCGCCGGAGTGCTGGTGTTCATTCCCGGGGGGATCTGGACCGGGAAGGAAGAGGATCCCAGGCTGAAGCAGAATCTTCTCTATGTGGCGTCCACCCGGGCCATGGAACTGCTCTGGTTTTTCACCTCCGATCATCCGGATACCCGAAAACTCAACAGCTTGTACGCAGGCCTGGCCGAAGACTACCCTTCAAGCCAGGACTGAATTTTCTCCACCCGCTTGGAAGTTTCCGGGTGGGAGCGCAGCAGACGCTCCAGCGCAGCTCCGCCGCCGGATTCTGGAGCTCTTCCGCCGAACATGCTCCAGCTCATCCGCTGCTGCATCCAGTCCAGACGGTTCAGCGCAGAGGCCAGCGCCCGCGGATTGGTGCTGATTTTCACCGCACCGTAGTCGGCGCCGTACTCTCTCAGACGCATTACCGCCCGCTCGAGAATCACCGCTGCGAACCCGCCGATTGAGAGAATCAGCAGCGCCGACAGCAGCGGGAGGAAAAACAGCAGCAGGGGGGCGAAAAGGATGAGAAGGCCCAGCATGCTGGGGATGCGGGTATATATCATTCTGAATCGGGCCAGAAGGTTAAGAAGCAGAAGATCCCGGTTCTTGATATGCATGAACTCATGGGCCAGAACCGCTTCAATTTCTTCCCGGGGAAGGGAACTGAACAGGCTTGAGCTGACAATGATTCCCGGCCCCCGGGTGGTTTCAACCGCGGCGGCATTGGCTATGGGAGAATTGCTCATATACAGATCCGGGGACCTTTCCAGCCCTGCCCTGCGGCTGAGACCGTCGATTATATGCTGAAGCTCAGGGTTGCTGCCGGCTGATACCGGAACCACTCCCTGGAGATTCCCAGGGTCAATCCGGAGACCGCCGAAAAGCATCCCGCTGACGGCCATGAGTACCAGCATGAAGAGGGTGAATTCCATTCCCAGCAACACCACCGGCACCAGAAAAAAGGCAAGTGTGAGCAGTGCGCTGAGAATATTCATGCCGTGTTTGCTGTACAGAATTCGTTTCACATCATCGGCTGCAGACCGCCGTTCCGTTGTTTCCTTAATAGACATCTACGCAGAAACCTCCGCATATATTGTGCAATTTTTGTACCAACAATCGAAACTAGGCAATATCCGGGCATATTTCTCCCTGTAGTGGATTGAAACACCTCCGCCCATGGCGTTTTTACGCCCTTCTTGCATTTTTTGCATTCCCTTATCGGTACATAGCGGCTGCTTGCGAACGGATTACGGCGGAATCCAATGCGGATTCGGGGTGAAATACCCCAGATCACCGGGAACCGGTCTTTCGTCTGCGTCAGAAGGACACAGATCACTGTGAATCCGGCGGATGTCCGTGATTTCCAGGCCTATGGTTTGACATGGGCTGGATGTTTTGATGATACTGAGTATTCAACTCCGGCTCTTGGGAACAGCACCCAAAGCCCGTATTAATTCACCAGGAGGATGCCCATGCATACCCGAAACTCAGCTGTGACAGCAGGCAGAACACATCAATTATGGAAACCGGCAGCAGCCGTTATTATGCTGATATTCGCCCTTGTCTCCTGCACCACAGCTTCGGATTCTTTGGATGCCGGCAGCGCTACGGACAACGGTTCCACGGCCTTTATTCCCCAGGATAGCCGATTACTCAGCGGCGAGCTGGAAAACGGTATGGAGTACTACATCAGGGAAAATGACCGGCCGGAAAATAAGGCCGAATTGCGCCTGGTTGTAAATGCCGGCTCCATCCTTGAGGATGAGGATCAGCTGGGTCTTGCACACTACCTGGAACATATGGCATTCAACGGTACGGAAAAGTATCCGAAAAACGAGATTGTTTCATTTCTTCAGGAGATAGGGATGGAGTTCGGTCCTGACATTAACGCATATACCAGTTTTGACGAGACAGTGTACATGCTTTCGGTTCCCCTGGGTGATGAACAGCTGCTGGATACGGGTTTTGAGGTTCTCCGTGAGTGGGCGTTTCATATGAGCATCCGGCAGGAAGATGTTGATGAAGAACGGGGAGTCATTCTGGAGGAGTGGAGACTGGGCAGAGGTGCGAACCAGAGAATTCTTGAACAGATTCTCCCGGTGCTCTTTCAGGATTCGCGCTATGCGCGGCGGCTGCCCATCGGAAGCGAAGAGATTATCAGAACCGCCGACGCAGCTGTGCTCCGGCGCTTTTACGAAGACTGGTACCGCCCGGACCTGATGGCCGTTATCGCCGTGGGTGATTTCCAGGCTGATGAGATAGAGGCAAAAATACGCACAACGTTTTCCGGATACGGCGGGGAAGATGACACAGCCGGGGATGATGAGCCAACCGGGGAAGATGAGCCAAGAGAGCGGCCCCGTTACGATGTTCCTCTGTCGGATGAGGATAAATATATGTTTGTAACCGATCCCGAGGCGACCGTTACCTCCATTGAGGTGATGAACCAGTATGAGCCCTCGATCCTCAGGCGTCCCGACCAGCTTGATGACGTACTGGCCGAACAGCTGTTTTATTCCATGATCAATTCCCGCTTCTCCGAAATCGTACAGACCTCCGGTACGCCCTTCATTACCGCCCAGGCCTACTCCACCCAGTACACCCGATGGAGCGGTCACAGCGGCATTACCGTGCTGAGTTCACCCGACGGAATCCCCCGGGCGGTGAAAAATCTGGGGCTTGAAAGCGAACGGCTGCGCCGCCACGGTTTTCTTCCAAGTGAACTTGAGCGGGCGAAACAGAACCTGCTGCGCTCCTATGAAAACTATTACCGGGAACGGGATAATCGGGAACACAGCAGTCTGATGGGGGAAATTCAGGAACACTTTTTAAAGGACAGTCCGGTATTGTCTCCCTCATGGCTGTGGAAACAGGTTCAGCAGCGGCTTCCGGAGATCGATACCGGCGATTTCTCCGAAATAATCAGCCGCCGTCTGGATCCGGGAAACCGGCTCCTGCTCATCAGCGGTCCCGATTCCATTGAACAGTTCCGGCTGGAAAAGGAAGAGGCGTACACCCTCCTGGATTCATGGAATTCCGCAGAGGTAGAACCCTGGGATGACGGAGAAACCGGCACAGAGCTTGTGGAAGAGATCCCCGGTAAGGGGAATATCACCGCCAGAGAGACTGACAGCGAGACGGGAATCCACCGTTGGGAACTGTCCAACGGGGCGGTTGTCTATGTGAAACCCACGGATTTTAAGTCCGATGAGATTCTCTTCTCCGCATTCAGTCCCGGAGGGCTGAACATGGCCGAGGACGATGAATACCTTTCAGCCAGCCTTGCATCCACCATCTCCCAGGTAAGCGGACTGGGCGGGTACTCTGCGGTGGAGCTGAACAAATTCCTATCGGGAATCAATGCCTCGGTGAGTCCCTATGTGGGAGATATTCAGGAAGGACTTCAGGGTTCAGCCAGTCCGGAAGATCTGGAAATTTTGCTCCAGATGGCATACCTCAACTTTACCGATCCCCGGGCCGATCTTGATGCCTGGAATACCTATGCAGGCCGTCTCAGTTCATATCTGGAGGAACAGGAACGGGATCCCCGCTTCCGATATCAGAACAGAATCAGCCAGGTCGTCTATGACTCACACCCCAGAGCCGAGAACCTCAGCGCTGAAGATGTTTCCCGTGTGGATTTCACCACCGCTGAACGATTCTTTGCAGAACGCTTTTCCAACCCCGGAGATTTCACCTTTGTCTTTGTGGGCAATGCGGATCTTGAAGAGCTTGAGAACGGCGTTGAGCAATGGATAGCCTCCATTCCGTCGGGGGAAGAACGGGATCCGGTCCTGGATCGGGGAATGGATTATTTTGATGAAGATATCCGCAGCGAACTGAAAGCGGGTATCGAACCTCTCTCCATTGTCACCCAGGTGTGGACCGGCAGCACAGCCTGGAATTACGAGAACTATTATCACATGGCCTCATTGAGTTCCGCTCTGGACATTATCCTGGTTGAAAAGGTGCGGGAAGCCGCCGGAGGGACCTACAGCATCTCTTCAAGTTTCGCCATGTCCCGACAGCCCACCGAAGATTACCGCTTTGTCGTTCAGTTCAGCTGCGAACCATCCCGGACCGACGAGCTCATCGCCATAGTGAACGATGAGATTCAGGCCATCATCGACGGAACCCTGGAATCCGAATACGCAGGCAAGGTACAGGAATCCCAGAGAGTGAACTATTCCGACAACCTTCAGCGCAACGGCTGGTGGCTCAACCAGATTCAGTTCCTGCTGGAACATGAGCTCGATTGGGAACTGGCATTGAACAAAGAGGAATGGTATGACCGCCTCACAGCGGACAACATAATCAGCGGTGCAGAGCGATGGCTCGGTGACCAGGCGAATTACGCCGAAATAATCCTGCTTCCCCAAGAGGAACAATAATGCCCGTATATGTGAACCGTACGCTGAACCTGAAAAAGATCAAACTCATCGGTTTCGATATGGATTACACCCTGGTTCGGTATAATATCGAGATATTCGAGCGTCTCGCCCACCAACAGGCGGTGCGCATACTTGTTGAAGATTTCGGATACCCGGAAGGGATCCGCTCCCTTCCCTTCGATAAAGACCGGGCAATTGTGGGGCTGGTAATCGATACCCGCAACGGCAACATGCTGAAGCTCAGCAGGTTCGGCAAAGTGAAAAGTGCATGCCATGGTCTGGAGCACATTCACTACCGGAAAGTCCGGGATCTGTATCAGAGTGTAGCCATAGATCTGAGCCACCCCGATTACATTCCTCTGGATACCAGTTTCGCCATATCATACGGTGTGCTGTATTCCCAGCTGGTGGATGAGAAGTCCAGGGGGATGAAACTTCCGGACTTCCGCACGCTGGCACAGGACATTCACTCGGCCATCAACACCGCCCATCAGGACGGATCCATCAAGGACATCGTGCTGGACGATCTGGACCGCTTCGTGATCAGCGATCCCAAGATCCCCCAGCTTCTTGAACGATATGCCGACTACGGCAAAAAGCTCATGATCATTACCAACAGCGATTATGCCTACACCCGGCGAATTCTGGATTACAGCATCACTCCCCATCTCAAATCCCACTCCCACTGGAGCGAGGTGTTTGACCTGGTGGTCACACTTGCCGATAAGCCGCTCTTTTTTCAGGAGCAGCGGCGTTTTCTCGCCATCGATCCTGAAACAGGCTGCATGAAAAATCATGAAGGCCCGGTTACCCACGGAATATATCAGGGAGGCTGGTTCAAGAAGCTTCAGAATGATATGGGCCTTGCGGGAAACGAGATCCTCTATATGGGCGATCATATCTACGGGGATGTTGTGGCCATCAAGAAGCTGTGTGACTGGCGTACAGGTCTCGTTCTGGGGGATCTGGAACGGGAACTTGAAGGTATCCGGAAGGCCAAACCCATCCAGAGTCAGATTGACGAGCTGAGCAAGAAAAAATCCCGGCTGGAACGGGAAATCAACAGACTGGACATCGCCCGCTATGAGGGCAGCGACCCCGAGCCGGGAGAACTGGACCGCCTGTTTGAAAACATCGAAGGTATCAACAACAGGATCTCAGTGCTTCTGGGGGAATACCGGAGCAATTTCAATCCAATATGGGGGGAGGTTCTCCGGTCCGGGAATGAAGAAAGCAGGTATGCGGACCAGATTATCAGCTACGCCTGCGTCTATATGACCCGGATCTCCGATCTCTTCGACTACAGCCCCAAAACCTATTTTCGTCCCCTGAGACGCACCATGGCCCACGAGCAGGACGAATGATCTGGACTGCATCCGGGGAGCAGCTGGAACTTGAACGATTCCCCTACCCCGGCACCCGGGAGCACCGTGCCTGGGATGCATCCGACGAACTACTCTTCGAAAATCCGGCATTTCTTGCCTGGAGCACCAGGGGTGCGACCGGGATGGAAAACAGCGCCGGGGATGGGGCCGGGGTTGGACAAAACGCCGGGGATGCTGCCGGGCTGAGAAACATACTCATGTTCGATGACGATCACGGGTCTCTTGCCCTGGCGGCGGCAGGGTTCCTCGCCGGAGTCAGAATATGGCTGGTGTCCGATTCCCTGCTCACCCACCGCGCAGTCATTCACAACGATCCCGGCGACGGCAGAGGTGAACAGATTGTCCCGGTTCCCCTCCCGGAAGCTTTTTCGCCTTCACATAATGCAGCCTCTGACCCGGCCTATTCAATTGAATCCGTGGAGTTTCATGCCGTAATCATGAAACTGCCCAAATCCGCAGCCATGTTTGAGATATATTGTGACCTCGTCCGGCTTCGTGCCCCGGGCAGGCCCCTCTGGATCGGAGGAATGTCCAAACGCTGGTCTCCGGCGGTGCGAAGCCTGGAAGAATCCTTTTTCATCATGGGAACTGCGGAAAAATTCCGACGCCGCGGCCGCTGGGTGTACCACCCCGAAGCCGGACACAACGCCGAACACAACGCCGGACACAACAGCGAAAAGACCGCCGAACAAAATAACAGACCTGCAACGCGGGAGTACAGGTTCAACTCCAGGCTGTATAGCCAGAGTGCCGGCATTTACAGCTCCTCTGCGGCGGATGCCGGCAGCGTCCTGCTGCTTTCCGCCATTCTTTCCCATTATCAGGCACCTCTCCGGGGGCAACCGGGCACGAGGAAGACGGCGGAGGCGGGTCGGGCGGCGGCCCTATAAGATCCGCTGCGCAAGTTCCTCCCGCGCCGGCCCATCCAAAGCCCGTTCATTCCGGGGCTGCTAAACCCCTGCAGGCTCAAGCCCGGGCGGCGGATCTCGGCTGCGGGAACGGCATTCTGGGTATTGAATTTCAGCTCGTTTACCGGGAATGGGAAATGATATTCTGCGATGAGAGCTACAGCGCAGTGGAATCGGCTCGGGACAACTGGCTTCGGCTTTCCGGCGCTGGTGCCGGGGCGGAACTGATGCCTGGGACGGGGCCTTGGACAGGGGCAGCGGCGGGGACGGAAGCGGGGACGAATCCCGGGCCGGGGCCGGAGATGGGGCTGCAGCAGCAGCCGGGCCACAGGCCCGGTTTCTGTGCATGCCTGCGCTGGAACAGATATCCGACGGGACACTGGACCTGGTGATCTGCAACCCTCCGTTTCACTACAAGAGCATTCAAACTCAGGAAGTGGCCCGGCATATGTTTCAGGACGCTCATCGCTGTCTTCGCCCCGGGGGCGAGCTTTGGGTGGTAGCCAACTCACATCTGGGGTATGCGGGTTTTCTGGGTTCGCTCTTTTCACAGACAGCTGTTGAACAGGAATCCAATGGATTTAAAGTATACCGCTGTATAAAGTAATACGGCGGGTGACAGCGGCCCGGAAATTTCCTATGTTTAAGGCATGGGAAAGTATCTGCTTACCTGCATGGGGTGTGCACTCATGTTTTGCATATTCCTTCTCCCGGTTCAGCCCCAGGAGCTGCACGCCGGCAACGACGAACTCGGTTACCCGGTGGACCGTGTGGAGCATGCACGCAGCGAGTCTCTCTGGTCCGCCCGGATGTATGAGCTGTACACTCACAGAGACTATGAACAATATCCGCCCTTCTCACAGGCACTGAATTTTACGGATATTGATTACCCTCTGCTTCATGCCGCACTCTTTTATGAATCCAACAGGGCCAGAGTGAGCGAAGGACTGGATGCCCTTCCCTGGAATATCAATCTTGAGATTACTGCATACAATCACTCCCTGTTCATGGTGGAAAGTTACGAGTTCGCCCATTATTCGGGAGACTCAAGGCGGCGTTCGCCCAATAATCGGGGCAGCCTTGCCGGCATCACCAATCCTCAGGTTACCGAAAACATCGCCATTAATTTCGCCCTGGATTATGAAGAAGGGAGGAAATTCTATGTTCACGACGTGGATCTATACAGCTACGACAATAATCCCGCCAATTCACTCAAGCCGCTCACCTATATCGGCTTTGCAAAAAATGCGGTAAATCTCTGGATGGAATCTTTCGGACACCGCAAAAATCTGCTCAGCCCCAACGCAGTGGAGATGGGTGCCGGGGCATTCTTTTACCGGGAGGCGAATTCCGGTTACTTTCCCAAGTTCCGTACTACCCAGAACTTTCAATGGTGGACTCCGGTTATTCCCGGAGAAAGCAGGGATCCCCTTCCCCCGGGTTTCCGCCTTGAATAGGAGATGTTCGAATTCGGGTGTTTCGGCGGTTTAAAAAAATTTCAGTGCACCAAAGCTTGTAAAAAAACACAGCAAATACAAGCAGCAGTAATTCTTTTCCGGTGTATGGTTTATGAACACATTACAACCATACATCACCAGACTGCTGACCCAAATCAGCACAAATTCCCTTGATTTTACTCACCACAGCCCGGTCCCCCACTGCTCAAACCCCCATTGCCCCCGGTTTGCAGACCAGAAACCCCATGATCAGTCATGGTTCAGGTTTCATGGATGCTACTTCACCAAAGCCTTCGGCAGGGTTCCGCGCTACCGCTGTCAGGATTGCGGCAAGACCTTTTCCCTCCAGACATTCCGCATGGATTACTACGTGAAAAAGCCGGTGGACTACATTCCCCTCATCCGCCAGCTTGTCTCTTCCAGCGGACAGGGCAACATGACCCGCTTCACCGGTATGCGCTATGAGCAGATCCAGAACAGATACGAACGCATCTGCCGTGTGCTTCTGGCCATCCATTCTGATATGCGCAAGCTGATCAAACCGGAAGATGAGTTCGCCCTGGACGGCTTTGAATCCTTCAGCGTGAGTCAGTTCTTCCCCAACAACATCAATATCCTGGTGGGAAGCGGCTCAGAGTTGATATACGCAATGGGATATTCCCAGCTGAGGCGTAAAGGACGGATGACTGAAAGACAGCGGCAGAAGCGAACTGACTTGGAGCAAACCCTGGGCAAGGCTCCGGGAAATGCCGTTGAGAAATCGGTCCAGTCCATTCTTACCCACTTGTGTAAATACATGAAAGATAAAGACATACCGGATGTTACGCTGAATACCGACTATCACAAGGCGTATGTTCGGGCCCTTTCGAAGGTGCCTGAGGGCAGGTCCCGGATACATCATCGTCAGCATTCATCCACCCTGCCGCGCACCCCGTCAAACCGGCTGTTCCCGGTGAATTATGTGGACCGGCAGTTTCGCAAAAATCAGGCGAACCACGTGCGGGAGTCGGTACAGTTCGCCCGATCTCCTGCAGCAATGATGGTGCGGCTGAGCATTTATCAGATGGTGCATAATTATCTCATGCCCCGGAGGGTGCGGGATCAGAGAAAAGGAAACTGGAAGACCAGAGGAGAACAGCTTGGAGTTCCGGGATGGAAGCTTCATGAGGTAATCAGGAAACACTGGAGCAGGAGAGTTTTCCTGAACAAGTGCAGCTTGTGGGAACCAGAGAGGATGACCTGGCTGCTTGGATGGCGAAACCGGGGGATTGATTCAGGCCGAAGGCTGCCGTTTCATGTGTGGGTGTGACTGAAGTGAAGTGTGAGAGACGGGGTGGTCAGGGCTGGATTCGGACCTGAAATCGGCCTGGATTCCGGATCGATATTTCGGAGCGTATCGGCCAGACTGTGGTGAAAGTTTTTACAAGCTTTGGTGCACTGTCAAAAAAAACCGACGGATTTCTCCGCCGGTTTACTTGTCCCCGGCTTCATACCGCAGGGGACAACATCAATTCAGTTGGCAATTTAGAACAAGGTGAGTTCAAAGTTCTCATCGCCGAGAATCTTGTTATTTCCACTGTAGTTGGCAATTCCACCCACGTTGTACACTTTGCTGTATCCGATCTCTTCAAGTGCAGACTTAACGTACCCTGCACGGGTGCCGGAACCGCACATCAGGAAAATTTCCCTGTCCTGGGCTCCGAAAATATTCTGCAGTTTTGCCCGGGATTCGATGTCTTCTGCGGAGAACTCCCAGCCGTTGTTACGAACCAGAGCGTTGTTATCGAGGTATTCAAAGAATGATACCAGTTCGAAACTGTCGATGTAGCCTGCGGTATACTTGTCGGCAACATTCCGCAGATCAACATATTTCGCACCGGGACGGTAGAGGTAGGAATCGATATTGTCCATTGTCACCTCTTCAGGGAGGGCTGCAACACCGGCATATTCACCGTCACCCAGAACCTTATTTTCACCGTCGTAATCCCGGATGCCTCCGGCATTATAGACCTTGCTGTATCCGAGATCTTCCAGGGCAGCTTTCACATACCCGGCACGGGTGCCTGAACCGCACATGAGAATGACCGCTTCATCTTTTTCACCGAACACGTTTTCCAGCATGGCGCTGCTCTCAATATCAGCTGAAGAAAATTCCCAGCCATTGTTGCGAACCAGAGCCCTGCCTTCCAGATATTCAAAAAACGGTACCACTTCGAAGCCTTCGATGTAGCCGCCGCTGAACATATCGGAGAAGTTCCGAAGATCGATAAGTCGGGCGTCTGCATCAAGATAGGAATCGATATTTCCCATACTGATATCTTCATTACCGCTGAGTTCAGCAGCTGAACCTCCGCAGCTGATAAGGCTTACGGCAATCATTAAACCTGCAAGTACAATTGCGAGTTTTTTCATGTAATATCTCCTCTTGTCCGGAATCATCACAGATTCCGGAAAATCATCATTGGTATGGTGCATCGTCTCGGGATTCCCCCCTGATTCTGCCGGGCGTCCTCAGCACGGACGATGCGTTAACGTCATTTTGCTGCGGGCATCTTCTTACATATACCGTTCGTTGTGGTATTCGAACAGTCCCTGAAGCATGCGCACTGCATTATTGGGGGTAACGGTAGCGCCGGTGTAGGCATCCACTTCCCCATGCATGGGCTCGATGGCATTAATATCTTCCTGGGTTCCGCCCATAAGATTGTCTTCGGTGTACTGCATCAGCAGTTCGTGGGCAGGTATTCCGTCCCAGGTTACATAGCTGTCACCGTACATTCCTGCGGTGTAGTGACCGCTGGAGTCATCATCCCAGGAGATAAATGTTACTGATCCGTCTTCCTTGCTGAGTTCAACGTAAGCCACCGACCAGTAGTTCACCTGGGGTCCACGGCAGGTACAGGCAATATACACAACCTGATACTTAACGGTTTCAAGCTGTTCGTACTCGAAGGGAACGAAAGCAACCATTTCCGTTTCTTCCTCATGTCCGTTTACGTGAGTATAGTAGAATGCGTTTTCAACAAGAATTCCCTCACCCGAAGCCGCTTCCTGGGTTTCCGCTGATTGATTGTCTGAATCCGATCCGCACGATACAAGAACTGCAGCTGCAACCAGCAGTACTGCAATAAGGAATGCTTTTTTCACAAGCTTCTCCTATTTCTGAGTAATATACTTATATAGATAAATAATTATCTATATAAGTATATTAGGACATAGCTGCGTTTTTAGCAAGCTATATTTCACAATTTGGTGCAAAAATTTATTTAAATTCCTACTAATATATTTTTATAACAATCATACCGTTTTATTGTGAACCTTTTCACATAAATAATCATGATAGTCCTTCGTTATTTCCGGTGATGAAATTTCTCCACCCTGGAAGAACTTGCCTTTTGCCCATGGGCTGCATATGTTATGGCTCCGGAAAAGGTATGATATAATCTGATTCATACCCGATTGCACATTCCGATTACGAGGTGAATATATGGATTATCTGACAACTCTCAGCGATGAATATTTCAACAAAGGCATGACAATGGATGAGTATGTCTCCGGTGCCAGAAACTACCGGAGCTTTGTGCGGCAGCTCATGGAAAAGGCAGAAGTGAAGGACAATCAGGTTCAGCGCCTGCAGGAGCTGAAGAAGAATCTTGGAGAACTTCGGGTCACGGTGAATACCGAAGACTGGTGCGGTGACTGGGCCTGCAACGCACCCATTCTTGGGAAGCTTTTCTCGGAAGCGGGAGTGGAAATGAGAATATTTCGCGGTTCGGAATTTCCCTTGCTGAAAGAACGGTACGAACGGGACGGAGATGATCACATACCTGCCGTTTCAATCTGGAATCGGAACGGGGACGAAATGATCCGCTGGATTGAGGCTCCTGCAGCGGTTGCAGAAAAAAAGGATCGTTGGAAGAAGGAACATCCGGAATTCACCCGGACCTATGCCCTTCAGAAGGAGGATCCGAAGGCAAAAAAAGAATTTGCCGTGATGTATCGGAATTTTCTTGATATGATGGGCGAGTGGTACAGCTCGGGCATGTGGGATGAGACTGTGCGGGAAATACTTGAAAAACTGGAGAAACAGCAATGAACCCAGAACAGGATTCGATGAACGATGAGACGGTGCTGATCACCGGAGCAAACAGCGGCGTGGGCTTTGAAACCGCCAAGGCCCTGGCGCTGAAAGGTGCCAGGGTGATCGCAGGCTGCAGAAATATGGAGAAAGGCAGGCGGGCGGTTGAAGAAATTATCAGCTTCAGCGGAAATGATAAGGTCACTCTTTTGGAGATCGACCTGAGCAGTCTCGAATCGGTCCGGAATGCCGCTGCACGGGTTCTGGATGACGTACAGGTGCTGGATGTGCTGATAAACAATGCGGGAATTATTACCCAGGAGCGGGAAATCAGTGCCGACGGATATGAGCTCCAGTTTGCCACAAATCACCTGGGTCATTTTCTCCTCACGAATATGCTGTTGCCCATTATTATCCCCTCCTCCCGGGCGCGGATTATCAATCTATCCTCCGGGGCGCATTTCATGGGTAAAATTCATTTCGATGATCTCATGCTGGAGAACGGATTCAAGCCCTTCAAGGCATACGGTCAGTCAAAACTTGCAAATATTCTGTTTACCCGGTCATTGATGCACCATTTCGGACACCGGGGTATTCGTGCAAACAGCGTTCATCCCGGATTTGTGAACACCAATTTCGGAAAGAGCCGGTCATCCGAAAAGATTCACGGATTCCTGGACTGGTTTACCAATTTCGGCAAGTCCCCGGAAAAGGGCGCAGAAACCAGCGTCTGGCTCGCCTCTTCCCCTGAGGCAGGTGAATATTCCGGAGAGTATTTTGTCCGCTGTAAACCTGCCCGCACCAGCAAGGGTGCCAAGGATATGGCCGCGGCGGAAAAGCTCTGGCATGTAAGTGAGGAACTCACCGGACTGCCGGGTCTCCAGTGATGTTTTCCGGGTGATTTTCCCGGATACTGAATTTCAGCCCAGATGTTTCAGGGCTGAGAGGATTGCCGAAAAATCAACCTGTACCCAGCTGTCGTTATAAAACCCCCATATACTGGAAAATTTCAGGTCGGTCAGATCCAGAATACTGATGCTGCCGTTGATTTCCAGCTGTGAGGGTTCGGTAAGCGGTGTACCGTGTTTTGCGGTATATTTGGATCCGTAAAAATCATAGCTTTCAGACCGGGCGTAGCTGCCGTCGGAATTCCGCAGATACTCATCATCCTGCGGATGGGACGCGTAGCTCTTTTCAAAGGGATTGAGATAATCGATCATCTGCCTGGCGCTTGTGAAATCAAGTTTGGATGATTCGGCACGCTGTTTCCAGAATTTCTGATTCAGCAGATCGTAGCGGTACTGACTCTCAGCATCATTTTTTTGGATATGCTGAAGTTCTCCGATCCAGGCATTCATGGACAGCAGCCTCATCTGGGGACTGATATAATGGTTACTCACCATAATGCAGTCCGGGAGAATCCGTTCACCGGGAAAAAAGAATACCGAGGGAACGATGTAATCCTTTTCATGCCCCGGCGACAGATGAATTCGGCGGATATCCCGGGAGCTGACAAACATTCCTCCGGGCTGATTCATTTCAGGTTGATATTCGAGCCCGAACAGTCTGAAAAGATTGCGGTTCTGGGATTCCAGGTTCAGCTCAACAGGTTCATCGTTCATCCAGCGCACCACCATCCCCCGGCGAAACGGCCTTTGAAGATCATAGGAATCCAGATCTGCCGGGTCGGGCAGACAGCCCTCTTCATTCAGCAATCGCGGGGGAAGGTATTCGAAAAAATCCCGTTTCTGAAAACAATCCCCGGTCTCCATGACACAGGCGGAGGGGTAGTTGTACCGAGGACTCAATTTCCCCGCCGGGGCCGCCCCGTGGTTCCCCTCCACGGTCTGAGGCACTTCGGCAAAGTCAGGGTGCACGTCGCCCTGAGCTGCAGGATACAGATAGCTCACCCCTCTGTTATCCCGGCTGATACACTCCACCAGATCCGGGAGACTTCGGTTGTTTTGAAGGGCATGGCGGACCAGAAGGAGGGAATTCAGCCCCGGTACCCCCCGGCGCACATTTCCACCGGCGGCCAGATGCACCCCCATGGAGAGCCCGTAGGGATTCAGCCCCACCACAGATCCTGCGAAGCCCGGTGCACCGAACCCCAGATAGGGTGCAGATCCCTCCTGGTTATACAGAAGATATGCTCCGGTGCGGTTAAACACATCACAGGTGCTGAACATAAAATCCCTGCCGAAGAGCATGTGACCGTTTTGGGTCATTGTTCCCTGTGCAGCAAAGGAATTGCAGGATAAGGGGTCCTGATACTCTTCCAGACGGTACTGCAGGCCCAGAAAACCGGCCACATCGTATACGTAAGAAAGAATGGTATCCACACCATAATTCAGGGCAACCAGATCCCGGAACAAGACAGGACGGGACTTCCGTGCTCCCCGGTACATGCCGTACATCTCTTCACTCAGTTCCCAGGGAATATTGTGCATGCTCACAGCAGATCGGAGAAACACCAGTTCAGTGAGCAGATTTCCAACCACTTTCCGGAAACTGGGCCATTTTTTCAATCCGAAGGTGGAGAAGATCACATTGTTGCTGTATTCCCTGCTCATGGCAAGAATGTTGTCGGGGGCAAGAATTCCCATGAGGAAACCGGCCTGGGCGGGACGGCCCTCCAGGTAGTAGAGATACTTTTCGCTGCTGCCCTGTGGAATCGAGAAGGCCCTTCGCCCGTCGGCCTCAACGGCAACCAGGCGGCTGGAGTTGAACCCGTCCTTCTCCAGCTGCCGGATAAGAGGATCATACCGGGGCGGCAGGGTACAGCGGTACTTTTGCAGCACGGAACGGCGGCCGATGGTAAAGCGGTTCATGTTCCTGATATCTTTTCGTGCGGAGGGGTGGAACAGGGAAAACATGAACGATACCAGCAGCCTGTAGCCGTGGGTAAACTGGTCAATGAATGTAAGGACAGCCGCAAGAATCAAAAAGGCAAGCACCGATAATGCAGATACCAGACCGTAGAGCAGCCGGGGAAGAGTCCAATACATTTCAAAGGGCCGCTGTTTCATATCAGCCTCCAAACGAAGAGATACAGCACCGCCGTCCCGGGATGTGAGAAAACCGTAATAATTCGGATTCGCGGTGCTGATATATCAACTATACTGGAGACTATTTAAAAAATCCATGTTCATGGCGGAGAACCGGTCTCTTCATTGGCTTTAAGGGCCGGACGTTTCCCGGCTGATGTCCGGCAGTTTGAAGAGAGTTTGCAGGGCTCTCCGTATGAAGGCTCCCTCCGCTGCGTTATCGGAATATCAATCTATTGGGCCAGGGTAATTGCCCTGCCGTGATCATGAACTTCCACCAATCGGGAGTGGAGCGACTTAACGGCCTGATCAAAATCATCTTCTGCAATCACAAAGCGCATTTCAACCTGCCGCATGCTCTGATGTACCGACAACACATTAATATTGCTTTCCGCCAGGCTGCGCACAGACTGGGAGAGCATGCCGGCTTCGCTCATATCGGTTCCGATCACCGAAACGATGCTCACCTTCTTCTGATCAACCTCGGCTTCCGGGAACATCTCTTCGATCACCGACCGGATACGCTTTACCACCTTCAGGCTGGCGGCGAGATAATGGGTAACCGTGTTGGCGTTGATATCCTTTGCCACGGTATAGATCCGCATTTTCTTAATGAGATTGAGAATCTCCTGTTCATAGCGGCCCACATTACCCGCCATCTCCTGATCAAAAACTTCAAGGGCGTACACTCCCCGGCGTCCAGCTATAATTTCAACCATGGGAGAATCGCTGCTGTAGTCGGTGGTGATCAATGTCCCGGTATGTTCGGGCTCAAAGGTGTTCTTCACACGCAGAGGGATATTCTTCTTCCGCAACCCCTTTGCCGCCTTGGGATGAATGGCTTCCATTCCCAGATTGGCAAGATGATCCGCCACGTCGTAGTTTGTACGTCCAATGGGCACCGCATTCTCCTCGCCCACAAGTTTGGGGTCGGCGCTGCTGAGATGAAACTCTTTATGAATAACGGCCTCACGGGCGCCGGTGAGCACTGCAATCCGGCTGAAGGTCATCTCGCTGTAACCTCTGTCGAAGGTTGCCATCAGGCCGTTCTCGCTATGGGCATAGCCGGTGGCGATGGGCAGTTCCGTCTCAAGATCAACCGGGCTGAATGCCTGAATAATCCGCTCGTCCAGGGGAATGTGGCTGCTGGTCTGCCATCCTGTCAGATCCACGAAACGGGCATTTACCCCGTCTCTGCGCAGTAGAGCGGCCATATTCCAGGCGCTGTGGGCTTCACCGATGCTGGCAAGCATTTCACGAACTGTGGAAAGGTGTTCGTCCAGGGAAAAATGTCCGTGGCGGCACAGACGGTCCAGGTCGGTAAGGCAGCCTGAAGCGGATGCAAGGCGGGCATCGATGAAGCGGTTCGCTTCCTCAAGAAGCTCCCCTTCCCCGAAAAAATTCTTGTTGATGCGGTAGAGAAGGATTTTCAGTTCGCGGAAGGCCTGGTGCCAGCTGTCCTCTCCGGTGCTGTTGGCAAAAAGGCTGAAAATTCCCGGCTTGCCGTTTTTTTTGTGTTCGAGAAGCTTATCGGTAATTCCGCCGTATGCGGAAACCACCAGAATCCTCTGGTACAGGGAATCTCCTGAGGCCGGTTTTTTTACAATATTATCCCGGACCGCGGCGTAATTGCTCATGGAAGTTCCGCCGATTTTCTCGACGGTATGAACACCCCGATTCCCCGATGCCTGATCGCTTTCCGATGAGGGGGTATCCTGTAATGACTGAATCTGTATCTCTTTCATAATATCTCTCTTCGTTTTCAGGACAACTGAGCTGCGGTCTGTTTCAGCGTCCGGATTGTCTTTCTCGTTGCTATATATTCAGGACGTGGGTCCTGGCCGTTAAACGGCTCAACCGGCGAGTTGCTCATGGCGTTATAGACGAAAAACACATTGGATCTGGGTTCGGGGGTGATATTTCCGTTGGAACCATGCATCACGTTGCAGTCAAAAATGATAACCGAGCCCGGTTTTCCGGTTGCCGTAACAATTCCCCCTTCCCCGGCCAGTTTACGCACCTGGTCATCCGAGGGTACGCCCACCACCTGTTTCTTCAGCGAAGACTTAAAATTCTCTTCAGGAGTTTCGCCCTCTGTGGCAATGAACGTCTTATGTGAACCGGGAATAAGCATCAGCGGTCCGTTGTACTCAAAGTTTTCTGTGAGCGCGATTGACATGCTTAACGCCCGCATTCGGGGCATGCCGTCTTCGCTGTGCCATGTTTCAAAATCCGAATGCCAGTAAAACTCCCGCCCTCTGAAGCCCGGCTTATAGTTCACCCGGCTCTGATGAATATACAATTCATCGTTGAGAATCTGAGCGGCTATTCCTGCAAGCCGGGGGTCGGCAGCAAGATCGCTGAACAGTGGACTGTTCTCATGTATGCGGAACACGGATCGTACCTCACCGCTGTCCGGTTCGGTAATAATCTCCCCGGATTCCCGAATCTCCTGATCCCCGGAAAGCCTGAGCAGCTCTTCACGGAATGACTCAACTTCCGAAGTGCTGAACAGGTCTTCCAGAATTAAAAACCCGTCGGTTTCAAATTGCTTAACAAGACTGGCTTCAAGGGGACCGTGGGCCCGGTCGCTTCCACCAGGCCAATGAATAACAGGATCTTGGCGGGGAATACTTCTTCCCTTTTCTCGCAGCCTGCTGGGATACGGATCCTGTGATGACATAAAAACTCCTCCTAAGATGAAATGGTTTCCGCCTCAAGCTCGTAGGCGCCTTCTTTATTGTGCACCTCTTTCCCTGTCAGTGGAGGGTTGAACACACATGCCATTTTCATTTCTTCAAACGCTCTGAGAATGTGCCTGTCGTGTTTATCAAGGATATACAGGGTTCCGGCTTCTATGGGATATCGTTTCCCGTCATCCAGGGTTTCCACTTCCCCCCGGCCGGACATGCAGTACACGGACTCCAGATGATTCTGATAATGCATATAAAAGTCCGCATCCTTGTATATGGTGGTGATGTGGAAAGAAAAGCCCATATTGTCATCTTTCAGGAGCATCCGGGTGCTTTCCCAGTTGCCGTCAGGAGACACAATTCTTCTGTTCCCGGATTCTGCTTCTTTCAGGTTCCGTACAATCATGAAATAGCCCTCTCATCGTCAAAGTAATCTGTTTCTTCGGGAATGCTGTCTTCAGCCGCACATACCTGTTTTACCGCTTCCTCAACAATATCCAGGCCGGCCTTCAGATTTTCGTCGGAGATAACCAGAGGACAGAGGAACTTCACAACCTGATCGTCTGCACCGCTGGTTTCAATGATCAGCCCCTTTTTGAAGGCTTTGTGGGTGATTTTTCCGGCGATTTCACCGTTTATGCAATTAATCCCGCGGAACATACCCCGTCCCTTGGATGTGAAATTGCCCTCACCGTATTTTTCAACAATGGCATCCAGTCGCTTGGCAACATAATCACCCTTGCGTTTAATATCCTTGCTGAAACTGTCATCTCTCCAGTAATGTTCTATGGCTGCCTTGGCGGTTACAAAAGCATGGTTGTTTCCGCGGAAGGTACCGTTATGTTCGCCGGGCTTCCACTGGTCCAGATCGGGACGGATCATCACCATGGCGAACGGGAGTCCGAATCCTCCCAGGGATTTGGAAAGAGTAACAATGTCAGGCTTGATGCCCGAATCTTCAAAACTGAAGTAATCCCCGGTTCGTCCACAGCCTGACTGTATATCATCAACAATCAGGAGAACATCATGCTTTCGGCATACAAGCTCGAGATTTCTAAGCCATTCTGCGCTGGCAGCGTTGATTCCCCCTTCACCCTGAACGGTTTCAACTATCACCGCTGCAGGCAGGTCGATACCGCTGCTGGAATCTGAAAGAACCTTGTCAAGATAATGCGTTGTGTCGATATCATCTCCCAGATATCTGTCATAAGGCAGACGAGAACTGCCGTTGAGACTCACCCCGGCAGCACCACGGTGGTGGGAGTTACCGGTTGTTGCTAGGGATCCCAGACTCACCCCGTGGAACCCGTTGGTGAAAGAGATAATGTTTTCCCGGCCAGTCACATTTCTTGCCAGTTTCAGCGCAGCCTCTACGGCATTGGTTCCGGTGGGCCCGGGAAACTGGAGAATGTATTCCAGACCTCTGGGTTTCAGAATGATTTCATTAAATGCTTCCATGAACTCACCTTTGGCCTTGGTATGGAGGTCCAGACCATGGGTGATACCGTCCTGCTGGATGTAATCCATCAGCTCTTTTTTAAAGAGAGGATTATTATGCCCATAGTTCAGGGTTCCCGCACCCGCAAGAAAATCGAGGTAGCGCTTCCCCTCATTGTCGTACACATATTCACCCTGTGCTTTGGTGAATACTCTGGGAAAGGACCTGGCATATGACTGAACTTCCGATTCAATCTCGTCAAAAATCTTCATATAAACTCCTGTAATGTAGCGCCGAATTCAGGCGAAAGGACCGATGCGGAACAGAAACTCCGAATCGTGTCTTCCGTCGAAATGGCGTTCTTTGGTGAAAAATTCCGTTTCAGCAATTTCGCATTTTCGCCGTCGGGCGATGGATGCGAACAGTTTTCTCGATGCGCCGTTATCCCTGGTGATTGTAGTTTCGATAAACCGTACACCCGAGCATAGCGGCCGGGAAAGAATATGGTCGATCATTCGTGAAGCCATCCCCATGCCTCGGGCATCTTCATGCACAGCAACCTGCCAGACAAACAGCGTATCTTCCCTGCCGGGAATCAGGTATGCGCTGAGACTGCCGAGCAGTCTGTTGTCCGATTCGGCCACCGCGGATGTTCCGGCAAAATGACTGCACTGAAGGAGATTGGCATACATGGAGTTCTGATCCAGGGGCGGAGACGCCGCCACAAGGTCATACACTCTGCTTCCATCTGTTGCCTCAGGCATACGAACGACTACTGATGATTCTTCCATTTACCCCCCATATATCGGGGCCTAATATATAGTATCCTAAATAATAATTCAAGTGGGAAAACCTACATAGATGTAGATAAACCGGTTTATTTTTCATGACACAGAATTCAACAGGGTGTTTTATTGACTTTTTTTAGGTATTTTCAGCATATATTGAAGGTTGTGTTGAAAGTTTTATTTCAATACTCTTTCAATAGACATTTGTACACGAATATTTTTTATATACCCGTTCAGGTATTTCGTTTGTTCTCTATGGATATTATCAGCACATGGCACCGGGAAGCGGAAGTAAATACTTTTTGGGCAATAGCTTACAGGATCAGTGAGGTTTCCGTGGAGCGATAGGGTCTGCGGGGCGGCATCTCTACTCCACCTGCAGATCAATTACGGTAACATCGTCCCAGAACCGCCGCTGTTCCCGGGTATTTTTTACCCCGTCGATAAACAGGTTCACCCAGTCCTCCCCTTTGTGGTCGGGTATGAGCTTGATCAGACTTTGAGAGTTATGGGCAACCCCGGAATTGCTGTCTTTGAGAAGACCGTCCGTGTGCATGATAATTCTGTCACCTGGCTTCAGGCCGATGAGACGCTCCCGGTAGGTAATTCCGGGCTTGTAACCCAGGCCCGGTGATGTGAGATGCTCGGAGTGAATTTCTCCTTCACTGATATGAAAAAACGGAAGATGCCCCGCATTGGCATAATGGAGCGTGGAAGCATTGATGTCAAACACCAGAACCTGTAGGGCTACCAGCAGATCCGGGAGCTCAAGATTCTTCTCATACAACTGATTATTTATTTCGCTTAGGTAATGGTCGGGACTTGATAACAGTGCGGGTTTATTCTTGTGAATTCTATCAGCTATCTGTTTCAGCCTGGCAGCAAAATATGTGCCCTTCACCCCCTGAGCAGATACATCCGCCAGCGCAACCAGAAATTTGTCATTCTTCAGACGGCGAATCCAGTACATGTCCCCACCGCAGCGGGTGGAATCCATAGGCAGGTAAGTCAACGATGCAAGAACGGGAATATCTTCATCAACGCTGTTCTCCAGAAGGATATTTTGAATCCGCTTGGTCCATAGTATTTCTTCTTCCAGATAGCTGCGGTACTCCCGGTTTTGCTTCTTGATATTATACAGGGTAATGGCCCGGGCGATTTCGGCTTTCAGTGAAGAATTGTCCCAGGGTTTTTGGATGAAGGCGGATATCCCCGCCCGAATGCTGTGACTGATTTCCTGAACATCAGAATACCCGGACAGAAGCATGGTAACCACTTCGGGATAGCGGTCAGCAACCATTTGCACCAGGGTTGAGCCGGACATTCCGGGCATTTTCAGATCGCTGAGGAGAATCGCCGTGTTGGAATTCGAGGCAAGCAGTTCCAGGGCCTCTTCACCACCGGAACAGGCATGAAAGTTCCAGCCCTGACGGTTCAGCCAGGACTCCAGTTCCCGCCTCAGGGCTTTTCTGATCTGCTCTTCATCATCGACGCATACAAGGCTTGGCTGTTGGTTCATACTGATATTCTCATGCCTGAATCTGTGAAAAGCAACATTCCTGATAAGAAAATATCGAAAAAGGCTTCTTTTTACACGTTCTGAATTGACATCCGGGGAAACATGGAGTACTGTTTATTTGATACGCATCGTAGGTATCAGGATATTGATTGTACTTATGTCATTATGACCCCCTGTTGTTCCTTATGTGATAACACGGCCATACATGAACAAGCAGCATATCATGTGGTCCTATCGCAGTATTAATACTTTTTAAGGAGCAATTTTATGGAACAAGGTACCGTAAAATGGTTTAACGAAACCAAGGGTTTCGGATTTATCAGCAGAGAAGGCGGAAATGACATTTTCGTACATCACACTGGAATTGTAGCAGACGGCTTTCGGACTCTTCGTGAGGGCGCAACCGTTGAGTTTCAGGTAGAAGAAAGCGAAAAGGGCCCCCGGGCCGTTTCCGTACGGGAACTCTAAAACCGCAATTTCGGTCTAAACCATCGAATATGCAGCCGTTCGAATCTTATGATTCGAACGGCTTTTTTTATGCAGAGCATGAATTACAGAAAGACAGACAGAAAGACAGACAGATAGGTAGACAGAGCCGCCTCAGATTCTTATCTTCCGGAGCTTCCTGCTGCGCCTTTGGAAAGAAGAGATTCAACCCTGTTAATGAGCATTTCACCGCCGAATGCAAGTGCAATGGTGACAATGGTTCCCGAAAGCACCAGGGCAGAGTTCTGAAGAGTCAATCCGCTGATGATGATGGTGCCCAGACCGCCGGCGCCGATCACCGCACCTATTGCCGCAGTCCCCAGATTCAATATAAAAGCATGGCGGATGCCTGTGAAAATTAACGGCAGAGCCTGGGGCATTTCCACAATAAAAAGACGCTGGGATTCATTCATCCCCATGCCCCTGGCCGCATCGAGAATTCCCGGGCGAATACTCTGAAACCCCACTATTGTGTTGCCGACCACCGGGAAAAGGGAATACAGAAACAGAGCAAGCATTGTGGGCTCCCATCCGAAACCCAGGAAGGGAAAGGCAAGAATAATTACTGCCGACGGAGGAAAGGTCTGGATAAACCCGTTAATCCGCTTCAGCATGGTCTGAAAATCTTTCCCGCCTCGCCGTGTAACCGTCACCCCCAGGATCACCCCTGCGCCCACCGACAGCAGAGTCGCTCCCGCCGTTAATCCCATATGGATGAGGGTCATTCGCGCCAGACTCACTCTGCTGTGGAGAAACTGGTTTTCCCCGGGATACAGCAGTGAGAGCACAGCTTCCTGAAAGCCGGGTAAGAGAATGTACACCGCCGTCAGGATTATAAAACCCGCCCGGAGTAAATTTCCCCGCAACGCCCAGGATCCAAGTCCTGCTTGTTTTCCCGCTGATCCTTTTATCATTGCAGACTCACTTCCTGTATATGCTCATAACGCAGTTCAGCTCTGAGGGTGAGATCATCATCCACCACCGGAACCGCAGGGAGGCCCAGACTCAGAATGCGGGACATGCACTCTTTCAGGGAGGAATACTCCCGTACCGTCTGATTCCCCGGTTCAATGCTGCGCCTGATCTCTTTGCCCCGAACCATTGCCCGTACTCCCACCGGAATGCCGGCGCCATCGGTTTCCCATACGCAGCGGCCTTCGGGAAGGGGGGCGGCCCCCTCCGGAGAGTACAGCGGCTGCGAAAGCTGGTCGGCGGTGAACAGAGTAAGACGTTTGAGAGCTCTGTCAGGCCCCAAAAACTGTTCCACAAATTCATCTGCCGGCTCAGCCAGAATTGCCTCGGGATGATCCGCCTGAACAATTTCGCCATCTTTCATGATCACCAGATAGTCGGCCAGCCGCACCGCTTCTTCAAGATCATGGGTGACAAAAATCACGGTTTTTTTCAGCTTCCTCTGAATGCGGATGAATTCATCCTGGAGGGTTTCCCGGTTCAGGGGGTCAACCGCACCGAAGGGTTCATCCATGAGAAGCACATGGGGATCGGCGCCCAGAGCACGGGCGACCCCCACCCTCTGCCCTTCACCCCCGGACAGCTGACTGGGAAACTTTTCCATATACTCGCCGGGATCAAGTTTGACCAGCTGCAGCAGTTCACTGCTTCGCTCCCGGCGACGGGCCTTGTCCCAGCCCAGAAGATGGGGGACCAGACTCACGTTTTCCCAAACCGTGAGATGGGGGATCAGTCCCACCGACTGGATGGCGTACCCCATGTTTCTTCGCAGTTCAACAATATCATCCAGAGACGTATCAAGTCCCGGATACGTGATGCTGCCCCGTGACACGGGAACCAGCCCGTTAATGCTGCGGAGGGTTGTTGATTTTCCGCAGCCGCTGGGCCCGATGAGAACCGTTACCCGGTTTCTGGGTATCTTCAGATTTACCTGTTTCAGCGCTTCCTTGCTGCCGTAATGAACTCCCACATCGGTCATTTCAATAGCAGACTTGGTATTGAGTATGGATTGTCTGAACTGTTCAATGTTAATCATTGGGATTCTCCCGTTTGTGCGGAGTACTGGTTTTGTAAAGCCTTGGGTGTGAGCAGCCGTATGAGAACCGTGAGCAGCTGGTCAGCCACCAGGGTAATAGCGATAATCAGGAACATCCCCAGGAGCACCATATCCGATGAGGCCTGCCCCAGCCCCTCGAATACAAATACACCCAGACCGCCGCCGCCGACAAGCTTCGCCAGAGTTGCATTGCCCAGAGTCTGGATCAGGGCTACTCTGATTCCGTGAAGAATTACCGGAATTCCCAAAGGAAGGCGCACCATACCCCAGAGCTGGATGGTATTCATCCCCATCCCTCTGGCCGCATCAATCACCTTGCCGTCCACCTCGGAAAGGGCCGTATAACTGTAGCGGAGAACCGGATACAGCGCGTACATGCTCAGTGCGATGATCGCCGGCGTATTTCCGATCCCCCGCAGCCCCATCTGCCTGAGCAGCGGCATAGCCCTGGATAATGCCGCCAGAGGGGCGATCATCAACCCGAAGAGAGCAATACTGGGGATGGTCTGGAGTACATTCAGCACAGGAAAAACCGCATTTCGGATCCGCCGGTACTGATAGGAGATAAAGGCTCCGGGCACACCGATAACTACGGCTATTCCCACACTGGAGAGGGTGATACTGATATGATTCCCGATTTCTTTCAGCAGCCGCCGCTGCTGGTTGGACGCTTCCCTGATAATGCCCAGGGAGTCCAGCGCCGAGCTGGTGTACAGCAGCACTGAGGTGATGAGAAACACCCCCAGGGCGATCCAGGCCCCGCCTTTGGGCGGACGGTCTGAGAGCAGGGGAACAATTCCCGCAAGAATAAACAGGTAAAATCCGAACCCCATTCCCACCCGGCCGAACTCCCCGAGAAACTCTTCATATGCTCCGGGAATTCCCGAGAGAACCCAAAACGCCGTCAGAATGCTCAATCCGGGCAACAGCGCCGGGATAATTCTCAGCCACAGCGCTTCCCGGGAGAATCTTCCGGATCTTCGCAAAAGGATGGCCAGTATGAGCAGCACCGGCGGCAGCATGAGCAGCAGAACACCGCCCGGTCCGGTACGGGAAAGCAGATCTCCGGCCCAGAGGGGAACGCTCCCGGCCACACGGTTCTCACGGATATCCGCAAAGGGGAAAATAAAACTGACGGTGAAAATTATCACCGCCAGTATTGAATACTTGTGTTGCTGTCTATCCCGGACATTCATTATGGGTCCGGATCAGAGAAAGCCGTTGCTGTTCAGATAATCTTCCGCTACCGTACGGGGATCCTCTCCGTTCACGGCAATCCGCGCATTCAAACTCTGAAGGGTTTTCAGATCAAGACTGGCAAACACCGGCTCGAGAATATCCGCAATTTCCGGATACATCTCCAGCACTTCCTCTCTCACAATGGGTGCAGGTTCATACACCGGCTGCACGCCACGGGTATCTTCCATTACCACCAGTCCAAGTGCAGCAAGCTGGCCGTCGGTACCGTAGGCCATGGCCGCATTCACACCTTCGGTGCCTTCTGCGGCAGCCTGTTCGGTGAGTGCGGTATTGCCGCTGGAAAACACCAGAAGCTGCTCTTCTCCCAGGGAGAAGCCGTAGCCTTCTTCAAAACTCGGCAGTGCGGCTTCGCTGGATATGAATTCCTCGCTTCCGGCAATTTTGAATTCCCCGCCGTTGTTGATATATGCGGCAAGATCCTCAAGAGTCTGGAGATTTTCCGCCTCCGCAAGATCCTCACGGAGAGCGATGGCCCAGGTGTTATTGGCCGGAGCCGGCTGGAGCCATACAATGGAGTTGGCATCGTAGTCCAGTTTCTTCACCGTTTCGTACGCACTGTCCGGATTTTTCCATACATCCGCTTCCGTCTCACCGCTGAAAAGGTAAAACCCATTGCCGGTGTATTCCGGATATATATCCAACTCGCCTGTTGTGATTCCTTCCCGAACCACAGGAGTGGAACCGGTCTGGGTCCTGTCGTTCACCTGAAAGCCGTTGTCCTCCAAAAGGGCAACGATCATATTTCCCAGAAGAGCACCCTCGGTGTCGATTTTCGATCCAACTGTAACCGGTCCCTTCAACTCCTCATCTTCAGCATTGCCGCCGGCAAACAGCACGGCTGCAGCATTGAACATGAGCAGCAAAACAAGAGCAGAAACAGAAATGAGCCTGAAAGAACGTCGCATAATACCTCCTTGCTGAACGCACATATGGTGCATATGAGCGATGCGGTCTGATATATACCGCAGCGAACCCCGCTTCGGGGTACATATTTAGAGTACTATGCTCAGGATAAAAGTAAAGAGAAAAACCGGAAATTAGTTCTCATTCATATATTGCACTCCCCGTCTGGTGAGGTACAATATAATATATGACCAGAAACTCATTCGTACCGAAACTCAGCATTGTATTGTTGGCAGTACTTCTGGGCGGGATTCTCCCCCTTCATGCACAGATGGATCTTCTTCCCTTTATTTTCCGGGATATACCCCCGGAACTTGAGCAGGGCATCCCCGTAACCATGACCTACGATGAATTCCGCTCTCTGAACCGGAATATCGATTTCTTCACCGTGGGAATGAGTCTGATTGCCCCGGGCTACGGCTTTTTCAGTGTGGACCGGCCATATGCAGGAGCCGCAGTAGCCGGAGGCAGGGCCGCCGGGTACGGGCTTATGGCGGCAGGAGTAATCCGGCAGTGGCAGGATTTCCGGGATGTGTGGAACGGACAGGATTTAAGTGCAGAGGAATGGGACAGCCTGAAGGTGAACGCATTTCTTTTCGGCAGCGGGGCATTCCTCAATATGGTCCTATGGGGTGTTGATGTGCTGGGTGCATATCATGTGGCCCTTGAAGAAAAAAACTGGGTGATTTATCACCATGGACTCAAGGTGGAGCATGAGAGCAGAGGCGAAGATGAAATTGAACAGCTGAGAAGCTACTTTGTTCAGGATGATCCTGCGGTGCGGGAATATCTCCGGGGACGACTTCACAGAATTGCCATGAGTTCCAGTTGGGGAGATTTTCCCCGGGAAGATCTTCAGGAAGCCCTCTATTATCACGGGGTGATGGAGTACGGAAGGGGCAGAAGCGAACGGGCGGTGCTTCAGCTTCTCAGCGCATATACCGTAGAGGGAACTCAGTGGCAGCAGAAAGTCGGATCTCTTGTGGTGGATATATTATCATCCCGCCAGGCCCTTGCCTGGGAGGATGACCGTGAACTTCTCTGGGAAGAGCTGGGACGTGCCGGGGAAAGCGGGTACGGGTATCCGGACCTGGTCACCCTGCTGCCGGAACTGCAGCACGAAGGACTGAGGTCCGAGCTGTTTCTTATGGCAAACCGGTACCTGGGAAGCGGGGAAAAGCCGCTGCAGGGGGATCTGGTGCTGTTTTCCATGGCCCGGGCATGGGCGGGACAGGGTGATATACAAAATGCCGCCACCGCCTACGCCAAACTGATCAGGTTTTATCCCGAAAGCCCCATGGCAGAGGAAGCCGGAAAACGGGCCAGAGCATTATACACGGCGCTGGGAGACAGTCAGGCAGCCGAGGCATTGGAGTAAGGAGGCAGTTCCGGTCGGTCCGGCAGGGCCGGCTGCTCTGTACTCATGTGTATACAGTCCCGCGGGCAATTAGACACGTAGGTCCTTGTGCACTGCAGCCCGCACCCTTGCTCACGGGTCTTTCAGGAAGCATCAGATTTCCCTGTGCATATGGAAGCGGGTTATAATAAACACCGTGAACAGCACAGCCAGGGAGACGAACAGATACAGCGGTATGCTCTCCAGCCCCAAATTTCCGGCCACCAGGCCGGCGATCCATGGCATAATCGCTCCGCCGAAGCCCGCAGCCGCTATCTGCATCCCGATGGTGTTCGCCTCAAACCGCCGCCCCACCCGCTTTCTGGTATCCGAAACCAGACCGGGAAAAATGGGTGCTATGGCAAACCCGGTAATGCCGATCCCCGCTACACTCAGAGCCGGGGAAATGTTCAGCCACAGCAGGAGAACCCCCATCCCCGCCAGAAGAATGGAGAAAACCAGCAGCAGGGCCGTACTGAGCTTCCGGGCATACACTCCGCCCAGGATCCGCCCCAGGGTGAACATGGCCCAGTAGCTTCCGGTAATAAACCCGGCAACTGCCGGGTCAACTGCCCTGGACTCGGTAAGAAGAGAGTAGCTCCACAAACCAAGCCCCAGCTCCACTCCCGTGTAAATAAAAAACATGAGCATGCTCAACAGGGACGGGAGGTTTCTCAGAGTTTCAAGACTCCCTGCTTCGCCGTCAGTATGCCCGTGGGAGGTGCTGCCGCCCGGATGGCTGATTTCCGTTCCCATGGGTTCATCCCCCCGGCCCGAGCCGGACTCAACGTCCCGGGCTGCCAGCTCCCCAAGACCTCCGTGTTCGTCCGCCGCAAGAAGCCGACTCTCCCCTGTGGCGGACGGGTTCTCCCGGGTTTCGCCGTTTTGAACCCCGCGGGATATTTCAGAGCCGGGAACAGCAGGGGTACGGGACCATGCCCGTCTGCTGAGAAAAAATCCCAGGGCAAGAATCAGCTGGGCGATGCCCACAATGGCATAGCCGCCTCTCCAGCTGCCTTCGGTTCCTCCGGCTGCTTCAATGGTCATGGTCATGATCACCGGCCCGAGGGTCACTCCGATTCCGAAGCT
Source organism: Salinispira pacifica (assembly GCF_000507245.1). Taxonomy (GTDB): domain Bacteria; phylum Spirochaetota; class Spirochaetia; order DSM-27196; family Salinispiraceae; genus Salinispira; species Salinispira pacifica. The sequence goes on from NC_023035.1 coordinate 2,300,720, forward strand.
GGCATGAAGCCACTGCATCAGATGTTCGCCGTAGTTTTTTGCAATGTAGGTGTTGAGACCCGCATCTATTGCACCGGCTCCCAGTCCACCCAGCACGGCGGCGGCGGCAAACAGAATCCAGACCGGAAGCAGCGAGTACAGAATCAGAGAGACTGCAGTGGCCCCGCAGCTGAGACTCAACAGCATACCCACCCCGAGGCGGCGCATCAGCGGACCGCTGAAAAAGCTTGAAAGCATGTAACCGGCGGTTCCCGAAACCAGGATCAAACCAATGGCATCCAGCGGGAGCCCGAAGCTTTCACGGATACCCGGCCAGGCTACGCCGTGAAGGCCGTCGGGCATTCCAAGAGATATAAACGCAATATACGATAAAAGGATGATCATGGGCACAGCATAGCCCAGAGCAGGTGATCTGTACAGTTGATGGAACGGCCCGGAAGCAGTCCTGGAATTGACGGAAGCAGCCCTGGAATTGACGGAAAAAGACGATTGAATCGACGGGAACAGGCTATTGAATCGCCTGGAACAGGCCGGAGTTGCCATTGATCAAATTCAATCGTATTCTATACGTATGAAACAAAGCCACGGCATTCGGGAAGATGATTATTATCTGCATCTTCCCCTGATCAATGATTTCAGCGCCGGTCTGGAAGAGGGCATCAGGCCCGTTCCCCAGGACTGGTACATCGCCATCACAGACATTGTGGATTCAACCAAAGCAATTGAAGCGGGGAAGTACAAGCAGGTAAATGTATCGGGAGCTCTTCCCATCATCGCACTGGCACGAATGTATGACAGTCTGAAACGTCCCTTCGTCTTTGGAGGAGACGGCATGACCTTCCTCATTGACGGAAACCACTACGAAGAAGCACGGTCCATACTTTCCAGAACCATCCGGGATGTCCAGGTTTTTTTCGGCCTTCATCTGCGGGCGGCACTTATCCCCATGTCAGAAATTTACCGCAGGGGCGGAAGTCTGGCGCTGAGCAAGCACCAGGTAAGCGAACACTATACCCAGGCATTTTTCCACGGCAGCGGAATACGGATGGCCGAAGATATGCTTAAATCTCCCGGTGAGGATGATGCGGCCTTTATTATAGAAGCAGCTGATGACACCCGCAGTGTGAATTATAAGGGTTTTACCTGCCGTTGGGCGGATATTCCCGGAAGCAGCGATGTGACCGCCGCACTGATTGTTGAGGGCAGAAACGGCATGCCCGCGGCAGAAGTAATACGACTCATTGAATCCGTTCTGGGCGACAGCAGCAGTTACCACCCCCTGAAGATGGAAAACATGAACATGGGGGGATCACGCAGCGACTGGAGTCTCACCCCGCTGGTTATGAGCCGGGGGCGGAAATCACCCGCCTACTTTTTCAGGGCGGCTGTTGCATGGGTTGAAATTCAGCTGGCGAAAATCGCTATGGCACTGAAGCTCCCTTTAAAGCAGGATATTTACCAGATGAACAGGCTACGGGAGCAGAATATTGCCAACAGTGATTTCCGCAAGTATGAGGGAGCATTGAAGATGATCTTCTCCGCCGACGAATCCGCAGTAGATGCCCTTGAACAGGCTCTGGACAAGGAGGTCCAGGCGGGTCGTATCTTTTACGGGGTTCATCGCAGCAAAGAGGCCCATATGACCTGTATTGCAACCCTGGAAAGCGGGGATGACGTACATTTCATCGATGCAACCGGCGGCGGGTACGCTCTTGCGGCGGCTGCCCTGAAGGAACAAAAAGCCCGGACATGAATCGGGCCTGCAGGGAGATTATTCCCTGTCAGGCTGTTTTCAACTCTGCAGTTTTTACCTATGCTTGAGCAATGAAAATTCTTCACACTGCCGATTGGCATCTCGGCAAAATTCTCCATGACCATTCCCTTCTGGAACATCAGGAAGCCATTCTCAAGAAGATTCTGGACCTCGGGAGCGACGGCAGCTACGATGCGATGATTATCGCAGGGGATATTTATGACCGCAGCATCCCCCCCGGGGAAGCAATGGCTCTGATGAGCCGTTTCCTCCGGGATTTCCGACGGCGCTGCGCCACACCCGTATTGATTATCGCCGGAAATCATGACAGCCGCTCCAGACTCGCCTATCTTGCAGAACTTCTGGAAGACAAGGATATTCATATCAGAAGCAGCGATGCAGATATTCATGTGCCGGTGATAATCGGAAACGCACATTTCTGGCTCATTCCGTTCCTGGATCCGGATATTTCTCCTGCGGACGAAGACGGGCTCAACGCCCATGAAAGACCTTTGCAACGGGCCGTAGAAAGAATCCAAGCTGTGATGGATCGGTCAAAACTCAATATTGCTGTCGCCCACTGTTTCACAACAGGGGGTGAGAGCTCCGATTCTGAGAGGGTTTTTGTGGGCGGAAGCGGGGAGGTTTCTGCGGAGCTGTTTCACATGTTCGATTATACAGCCCTGGGTCATCTGCATCGCAGTCAGTTCCCCGGCCCCGGGATAGCCTATTCCGGATCTCCCCTGAAGTATTCCTTCTCCGAATCCGACGATGCCAAGTGTGTTCTCAGCGCCGATGTGGAGAAAGCGGGAGTGAACATCAGTCCCATCGCCCTTACTCCCCCCAGGGATTTACGCCGGCTCACCGGCAGCCTGAAGGATCTTCTGGAAAATCCCGAGTTCAAGGATGCGGAAAACGATTACGTGGAAATAGAACTGGACTACATTCCCCCGGGGCTGAATCCCCTGGAACATTTGAGACAGCGCTTTCCCCATCTTTTCAGTATCAGAAAAGCACTGCCTTCGTCCATGCATTCCCCGGGGCCCGGCGGGGAAGTCCCGGGTGATACGGCGGACGGCCTGACCGGCGGGGAATCTGAACTGCGGGGGAGGGATATCCAGTCGGACTTTGCATCCTTTTACTCCAGGCTTCATCCCGACTCTCCGGAAATCCCGGCGGGAAAGCTGGAAATTTTTCACAGCGAGCTTCAAGCCCTTCGAAATGAAAAGGGGGATGAATGAAACCTCTGAAACTTCAGATTGAGAACTTCGGCCCTATGCAGGAAAACACCAGGTGGACTTCAGCCGGCTGGAAGAGATATTCCTCATTTCCGGAAAAACCGGCAGCGGGAAGACCACCATTTTCGATGCAATGGTGTACGCACTCTATGACCAGCCCCTGGGCACACGACAGCAGGGGGATTTGATGTCCCATTACCTGGGCAGTACCGGAACCATGCGGGTGGTGCTGGAATTTCAGGTTGCCTCCCAACGGTTTCGGGTGGAGCGGAGTATCACCCGACGGGAGAAACGGGGGGGTGGACTTACCACAGACCAGAAGCACGGCCTGTGGCTGCTGTCCGACGGAGAAGATCCTGCCCCGGTGGACGGAACCAGAAACCGGAGCGATCTGAACAGCTTCATAGCCAATCTGCTTCATCTGAGCAGAGATGAGTTTTCAAGAATCATCATTCTTCCCCAGGGAGAGTTCATGCGCTTTCTGGAACAGAACGCATCGGAACGACAGCAGACCCTGAGAGCACTGTTTCCCGTGGAGGAACATGAGCAGCTAACCGCCCGACTGCAGCAGAAAAAGCGGGATCTGAAAAATGAAATCCGCAGGATCCAGGAAAGAACTGCGGAAATTTCTCCCGGGGAAAACAGAGATTCCCTGGGGAAAGAGGAGACCGCCCTTGGGCAACAGGTATCCGCTCTGAGCGAAGGTATCGATAATCTTCAGACCAAGCGGGACGGGCTGATAGCCAGGGTAAGCCGGGAAGAATCGGATCTTGCCTCTTTTCAACAGCTGGAAGAACTTCAAGCTCAACACCGGGAGCTTACCGATACACTTCCGGCTATCCGGGAACAGGAGGGAACGCTTGAGCGCAGCCAGGCTGCTGCCAAGGCCGCCCCATATGTTGCCCAGCTTCAGCGCAGCAGAACTTCACTGGCTGATGCAGAACGTCAGCTGGAGGAACACCGGGAGCACGGCAAAGAACTGAAAGAGCTTCTGATCAATTCTGAAAAGGCCGTATCCCGGCTGGATCAGCTCAACGCCCGACGGGATAGCCTCACAGCAGAGATCGGCACCTTGGAGCCCCTGAAGGAGAAGCTGAAGAAACTTGAGGAACTCAAGGCCGAAGCAGAGCAGCTGGCCGGGCAGATCGAAAATGCAGAGGAGCAGGAAAAAAACCTCAACCTTCGAAGCAGTAAGCTTGCAGAAGAAAAAGCCGGGCTGGAAAGGAAGCTTGAAGAACTTCAACCTGACCATGAACATGAGAATGCCCTGGCAGAAGAAATTCGGGAACTTGAAACGGCTGAAACAGGACAACGGCAGCTTGAGCAGCTTCAGCAGGAGATCGGGCAGCACACAGAGAGGTTAAGGCATAGCGGAAATGCGGAGACTCTTCTTCTGGATCAAAAACAGCGCCTGGAAAACCTGAGACGAAACCTCTACTCCTCTCTGCTGGCTTCAGAGCTTACAGACAATACCGCCTGTCCGGTATGCGGTTCCACCCATCATCCCCACCCTGCAGATCAAAACACGGAACAACGGCAGGGAATTGAGACGGAAATCCGGGATATTGAAGAGCAGATTGCCGCAGCCAGGGATGAGCGCACCCAGCTTGAAGCCCGTCTGGAAGGACTCGGCCGTCAGCATCAGCAAACTCTTTCGGGAATCCCTGAACGCCTGCGCTCACTGCCTCCGGAGGAAGTTCAACAGAAATTGGGTGCTGCAAAGCAGAAGGGTGAAGATCTGAAGGAGCGCAGCAGAACCCGACGGGAGATCAGCGAAAAGATCTCCGCAGTATCATCCGAATCTGAACACATCCATACAGAGCTGGCTGAAATATGGAAGAGCAAAAGCGGGCTGCTTGCACAACGGGGGGGCTCAAAGGCAGCATCTCCGCTCTTGAAGGCGAAAGCAGGGATTTCAGCCTGGCCGGATTGGAAAAACATCTGGATAAACTTCACGGAGAACGGAACGATTTGGAGAAGGAGATTACCGATATCCGCAGGGAACGGGAAGATCTTCTCCGGCGGGAATCCGAAAATACCCGGGGATTGGAACACTGGCAAAAAGAAACAGAGGAACGCAGGAAAAACTTTCTGTCAGATGAACGGGAACTTGAAAACATGCGGGTTTCACTGGGCTTCGCATCCCTGGAAGATCTTTCCCGGGCTCTGCGGGATGAAGATGAAATGGAACATATGAAAACCCGCATTGAAAACTTCCGCAGTACCCTCAGCTCCCTGGATGCAAAAATCTCCCAGCTGCAGGAAAAGCTGGGGGATCAGGAGGTGCCGGACATCGATGCCACCCGGAAACGACTGGATGAGATCACCGGTGAGCTGAATGAACTGAAGGAAAAGCGGGAACAGGCCATGGAGAAGCGGCAGAAAATCCGGCAGAATCTTGATGAGCTTTCGGAACTGGAATCCCGGCTGGAACGTCTCGGCTCGGAAAATCGTGATCTGGTGGAACTTGCAGACGAACTCAATGGTGACAATGAATATAGGATCCCGTTTCAGAATTTCATTCTGGAGCATTATCTTAATCAGGTGGTGTTTTACGCAAACCTGCGGTTAAGCCACCTCTCAGAAGGCAGATATCTGCTCATGCTGGACAGAGACGTACAGGACCGCAGAAGTCAGGCGGGTCTCAATATCCGGGTAGAAGATTATTTTACCGGTGAATCCCGGGGGGTAAAAACCTTATCCGGAGGGGAGAAATTTCTGGCCTCCCTGGCACTGGCCATGGGGCTTGCAGACAGCATCCAAGAACGATCAGGTCAGCTGCGGATGGACGCCCTGTTCCTGGACGAAGGCTTCGGAACCCTGGATGATGAGACCCTGAATCGATCCATCGATATACTGGATGAAATCCGGAGTCACCGCATGGTGGGAATCATTTCCCATGTGGAAGAATTGAAACGGAGAATTCCCTGTCAGATCCGGGTGGAAAAAGGGATTGCAGGCTCCAGAATCAATGTTGTAGGATAGGCCGCTCCGGGTTGAGAATAAGCCGCTCCGGCGTGCACCCACCCGGGCTCTGCATTGGAGCGGCAGCTGAGATAAAACTGCAGTGTGCAGTGAAATCATGATCCAACAATGGCCCCGGCACTTTTGGAAGGAGAACCAATGGAATCAGACAATTGCCTCATCGTCATCTTCGGAGCTTCGGGGGATCTCACCAGACGAAAGCTCCTGCCTGCGTTCCTACATTTATTCAAAAACTCCCTGCTGCCTGAGGATTTCGCCATTCTGGGCGTGGGCAGAACTAAACTGACGGATGAGGACTTCCGATCCTTCATTGATGCTGAGCCATCCTTCCTGTCCCATCTGTACTACAGCAGCATCGATACAGGAAACCAGGTTGACTACGGCATTCTGGGTGAACGAATTCACGCCCTTGCCGGGGCCCACCATGCCGGGGAAAATGTGCTGTACTACCTCTCCACCCCCCCGTCCCTCTACGACAAAATTCCCGGCTTCCTCCATGCCCATGGACTCACCGCCACGGAAAAAGGATGGAAGCGTCTGGTTGTGGAAAAACCCTTCGGATACGACGGGGCATCAGCTGCCCGCCTGGATGAAACCCTTCACCAATACTTCGATGAACCCAATATCTTCCGCATCGATCATTATCTGGGAAAAGAGACTGTGCAGAATCTTCTGGTATTCAGATTCGCCAACGGAGTTTTTGAGCCCATGTGGAACCGGAACTTCGTGGACCATATCGAAATTACCGCCGCCGAGCATCTGGGGGTTGAAAAAAGGGGCGGATACTATGACGGTGCCGGAGCTGTCCGGGATATGTTTCAGAACCATCTTCTGCAGGTGCTGGCTCTCACTGCAATGGAGCCGCCGGCAAAAATCGATGCGGGCTCCATCCGGGACGAGGCATCAAAGGTGCTGAAGAGTCTCAAACCCCTTTCCCAGGAAGATTTGCGGACTAACCTGGTGTTGGGGCAGTACACCGGCTCCGAAGTCCGGGGGAGCATCTGCCGGCATACCGGGACGAAACGGGAGTTGATCCGGAATCCCGAACCGAGACCTATGTGGGGCTGAAGCTCTTCATCAACAACTGGCGCTGGGAGGGCGTTCCCATTTATGTACGAACGGGAAAACGGCTTCCCACCCGGGTCACCGAGGTGGTTGTTCACTTTAAGTCCACCCCCCATCCGGAATTCGCCGGCAGTTCGCCCAAGAACACCCTGATTATCAGAATCCAGCCCGATGAGGGAATCAGAATGAACTTCAGCCTGAAGGAACCGGGTGCGGGCTTTAAAACCAGTCCGGTCAGCATGAACTTCTACTACAACGACCTTCAGCAGCAGGACCTGCTCAGCGCATATGAGCGGCTGCTTCTGGATGCCATCCGGGGAGACGCCACCCTGTTCGCCCGCTCGGACGCGGTGCATGCCTGCTGGAACTTTGTGCAGCCCATTCTGGAGTTCAAGGAAGATCCCAGGTCCCTGTTCGGGTATGCAGCAGGCACCTGGGGACCCAGGGAAGCGGATGAACTGCTCTCCCGGGACGGGCGTAGCTGGCGCTTCCCCTGCAAAAACTTGACGGACACCCAGTATTGCGAGCTTTAAGGAGGCAATCATGAGCGGTTTTTCTGAGGCTGAACTTCGTATTTTTCCCGATGCCGAACAGATGGCAGCTGAAACGGCCCAACTGTTCCGGACAATCAGCACCAGCGCCGGTGAACCTCAGCACATTTGCCTCTCCGGGGGCTCCACCCCGCTGAAGCTGTTCAAACTGTTGTCAGCCCCGCCGATTCGGGATCACATTGACTGGGAGCAGCTCCACTTCTGGTGGGGGGATGAACGATGTGTTCCCCCAGAAGATGACCAGAGCAACTACGGACAGGCTCACCGGATCCTTTTTTCCACCATTCCCATACCTGAAACAAACATTCATCCAATGCGGGGGGACAGGGACGCCGAACAGGAATCCGTCCGCTACGCCCGTGAGCTTGAAAGGGAGCTTCCCCTGCGGAACGGTCTGCCCTCCTTCCGGCTGATTCTCCTGGGTCTGGGCAGTGACGGTCATACCGCATCACTCTTTCCCGGAGCCTTCCCCCCGGAGCGCCGGGAACCCGCCTTCCCTGCCCGGCACCCTGAAAGCGGCCAAATGCGCATTACACTCAGCCCGGCGGTTCTCAATAACGGAGAGGAACTGATCTACCTGGTAACCGGCAAGGGGAAAGCAGGGGTGCTGAAAGAGATATCTACATACGGCGACTCCCGACCGGATCCGTATCCGGGAGCGGCAGTTTATGCCCGGCACGGGCGCACCCGGTGGTTTCTGGATGAAGAGCTTGCAGCTGCCGCGGGCGTGCGGGGCTGAGGGGAACCGCGAAGCAGGATCTACAGGTCCTCAAGGGGCTGGGCAGATTGACCGTCATCTTCTTCCTGCTCCACCGGGATAACGATCCTGAAACAGCTGCCTCCCAGGCGGCTGGGAGCCAATTCAAGCCTGCCGTTATGCTGGTTCACAATAATATCCCGTGAAATACTCAGGCCCAGACCGGTACCCTCCCCCACATCCTTGGTGGTGTAAAACGGATCGAATATTTTCATTTTGATATTGTCGCTGATGCCCGGACCGTCATCATCAAACTCGATCCGTACATTTTTGCCTTCAGGCTGAATATGAATGCTGATCTTTCCCATTTCCTCACGGTCCATGGAATGAATGGCCTGGGCGGAGTTGATGATTAAATTCATGAACACCTGGCTCAGTTTTTCGCCGTAGCAATGAATCCTGTCGCGGAAATCGTCCTGTATTTCAACTTCGGCAATGTACTTGTAGAAATTCCTGGCCACGGTAAGCGTGTCCTCAATACTTTGTCGAAGATCCATGTACACCGGATGCTCGTCGGCATCCACATGGGAAAAATCTTTCAATGAACGCACAATGCTTCCGATCCGCTCTATGCCTTCCCGGGAATCCTGGAGAATTTCATCCAGCTCATTACGGTGACCGGTTTCCAAAGCATCGCCATGCTCTCTGAGTAAATGGGACATGCTGGAAAGATTGCTTTGGACATAGCCCAGGGGATTATTTATCTCATGGGCCACGCCGGCGGCCAGCTGCCCCAGAGAGGCCAGTTTCTCCTGCTGGATAATGGTGGACTGCTGCTCCTTCAGCCTGCGGTTGAGAAGTTCCAGCTCGGCATTGGCTTTCATCATTTGGGAATCCCGTTTCATCCGCTGGGTAATATCCTTGATAATCAGGTAAAATTCCCGAATGCTGCCGTCTGCGTTGCGGTTCAGGCCGATACTCACCAGTCCGTATACAAGATCGCGCCGGCTGTTATGAATCATCATTTCAAACTCAAGATGCTCATCGTTACGGTGGATAAAACGCATCAGTTCTTCCTGACTCATTCCGTTGAGAAACACCTGTTCCAGGGGTTTCCCCCGGATTGATGCAATGTTTCCCACCCCCGTCATATCCATGGCTGCAGTGTTCATATCCAGAACCATCCCCCGGGCATCGCAGAGAATCATTCCATCCCGTGAGTATTCAAATACATTGGAAAACCTGTTCTCGTATTCCCTGCGCTCCCGCACGGACTTGGCCAAGGCCAATTTTTCTTCAATTCTGCCCTGCAGCTCCCGAAAGTACGGCTGGAGAAACCCCATGGTTTCTTTTACCAGGCTCAGGCTTGGTTCAGGGAGCGGACCTGCGGGGTTAATAAGCATGAGAACCCCCAGTCTTCCCCTCAGACCACCGATAAGACTGATAAATCCCCAGGGATATGAAGGGGATGAATGAAGGGAAAAGGGGAGCCTTTTCACCCGCATGTATACGGCTCCCCTGCTGCCTTCCATGACCGGAAGATCTTCCGAACCGGATACTCTGTTTCCACCGTACTGTTCGAACTGACTGATCAGAAAATCAGGTGTAACGTATTGGCTTGCAGAAAAGGGAAGTCTGTCCTCAACATGGGAAGACCAGAAGCGCAGCTCGGCTATCTTTGTTCCAGTATACACTCCCAGAACTCCGCATCTGGCACCCGAAGCCTGGACAAGATTGTGAAGAAGATCCGTAAGAATATCGCCGGTATCGCCGGAAAACACATCCATCACATTTCTTCTGATCTTCTCCCCCCAGCCGAACTGGCGAAGTTTACGGTACAGGGGATGCACGATCAGAAGAACCAGGCCCATGATTCCCGGGATCAGAATCAGCAGAATAATCCGCAGTCTGTTAGTGGAAATACTGTCCCCGGATGCAGCTTCCAGAATGAGCAGAGAAATCCCGATGAGAAAAAGCGCTGCGGTTAATATCCGCATTCGCAGGGCCATATACAGTCCGGAAATTGCGCCGGTGACTGGAGACGATTTCATATCCGCAGTATTTCCATCCGCTTGTTTCATATCATCGGTCCGTTTATGAGAATACGGCAATATCTTCCTTCAGCAGCCGGAAAATCCGCTTGAGATTATCTATTTGCTCCTGGGTCAAATCGGTACCTTCCGGAAGAACCATTGATCCTGTCTTCAGATGTATGCCCCGGGCAAGACGGTGGCCGGGGATCAGCTGATCAGGGGAAAGGGTTTTCACCTTTCGTTCCTTCCAGTTGAACTTACTCCGGAGTTTATTGAGAAACCATTGTTCAGCGTCACTGAGCATGTTCTCCCCGTCCTCCCCCCCTGGGGAGTCCGGGGGAGGAAGGGGTTTTCCGGTTACCAGGACGAACGCCCTTTCCATGATGCTTTGGCCGTCAATTCCCCCTTCCGGGTCATGCTCCAGGGAACGAACCTGTTCATCAAAATCCAGTATCAGCCTGAGAATGCCGGATGGTTCGTCATTCACTGAACTGCCCGGGGCAGCCCCCGCTAGAGCGCCCGGAGGCTGGGAGGTTTCCGGCCCGGATTGAGGCAGCGGTATTTCGGCCGCCCTGGACAGCAGTTCTCCGTGATGATTAAGCCGGTAAAATGCATGAAGCATTGAGGCGCTGGAAGCGGCCAGATCCCGCCACGGGGTTGCTGCATCGCTTTCTTCTTTCAAGCCTGCGGCAGTGTGAAGCATGGCGGAGTTTTTCAGTTTACTGAATTCCCCCTCTTCCAGACCCGGAAAGTCCTGAAAAAGCTGCACCAGGCCCGAAGCTCTGGAAGCACGGGATGCAAGATGAGGCCGGCTGAAGTGGAGAATGCTGTGAATCAGTTCCAGTACGGATGCATTTTGGCGGTTGAGGGCGGTATAGGCCTGTTTCAGTTTGACATAGCTGGATCGCAGCTCCCGGGTGCGCTTTTCAACCCGAGCTTCCAGTTCAATGTTCAGCTTTTCAAGTTCACTATTGCGGATGCTCAGTTCCCTCTGCAGCCGGACGTTTTCCCTGCTGATTCTCAGGTGTTCAGCTGCAGATTGGATTACTTCAAGGAATTCCTCGTTATCCCAGGGTTTTTTCAGGAATCGGTAAATATTTCCATCATTAACCGCGTGGAGAATCGCCTGGGTGTCGGCGTATCCGGTAATAATGATTCTCACCGTGTCGGGGAAGTGTTCCCTGATCCGGGTCAGAAGCTCGCTTCCCCGCATGTCAGGCATCCGCTCGTCGGACACAATGATATCTGCAGCCCGGGATTCCATCAATTCAAGTGCTTCCCTGCCGGATCCCGCAGTCTCAACCCGGTGAGAGGTTCGGCTTTTGAGAAGACGGGAAAGGGACTTGAGTATATTCTGCTCATCATCCACCAAAAGAATGCCCAAGGCTCTCTTAGAATCTTCCATACTCAAAGCTTAATGCACGCTGTTTTTTTTTCAAGCCGATCCTCAAAACCTATTGTGCAACCGGGCCTGAATATGCAGTATTTTCTGTCATGAATATGTTGCGAACCGTGTTTTTCTTCACCTGGATGTGGCTGCTTCTCTTTTTTACCATTCTTTTATTCATTCCGTTGATACTTCTGAGCCTCCCGGGACTCACCGGATTAAAAAAAACCTTTGTGCATATGGTTACCCGCAGCTGGGCCCGTCACCTTATTGCAACCAGCGGATCAAACGTGGAAGTACGGGGACTGGAGAATGTACCCCGGGACCGGGCGGTCTGTGTGGTGTCAAATCATCAGAGCAATTTCGATATTCCCCTGCTGATGGCATACCTGCCATTTCCGCCGGGATTTATTGCAAAAAAGGAATTGGCCCGGGTCCCCTTTTTCAGCAGCTGGATACGCACTTTGAACTCGGTATTTATTGACAGGAAAAATATCCGGGCTTCGGTTACGGCCCTCTCCCGGGCAGCGGGGAACGTGAAAGAAGGGCACGGCATGGTCCTCTTTCCCGAAGGAACCAGAAGCAGGACCGGAGTACCCGGCCGCTTTCATGCAGCGGGCCCCAGGACCATGGCACAGCAAGGGATTACGTTTCTCCCGGTGACCATATATAACAGCCGGGAAATGTTCGAAAAACAGATGCGAATTATCCCCACGAAAATTCGCATGGAGATACATCCCCCCGTTGAAGGAAGCCGCGAGAACGACCACACAATCACTTCACTTCTCAAAGATATTATTCTCACCCCCCTGGGTACTGTGGAATCAGAACAGGAGAGAACAGAATAGCCCGGCGGGCGGTTTCTCAACCGGGAGTCGGGGGAGGCTTTCGCCCTTCCTTGAGCCGGCCCCGGTGCTTTTTGGAATCCAGCCTGCGATGTTTGGCAGCTTTGCCGGGACGGGTTGGACGCCGGGTTTTTACCGGTTTCAACGCCTGACGGAAGTACTCCCGAAGCCGTTCAAGGGCGTCCTGGCGGTTGCGCCTCTGGCTGCGCTCGTTTTCGCTTCGGATAATCAGTACTCCCTCTGTTGTAAGACGTGAATCGGACATAGCCAGGAGTCGGGATTTCACCTGTTCCGGAAGGGATGATCCGGGAATATTAAAACGCAGCTGCACCGCCGAAGAGGTGGTGTTCACATGCTGCCCGCCCTTCCCCGACGCCCTGCTGGCGCTGAACTGAATTTCAGAGTCGGGGATGCTCAGGTTCCGGTACAAATGAATCAGAGACATGCCGCACTCACAGAGTTCCCAGCAGGGGCAGCAGAAGGTTCAGTGCGAGAATGAACAGAAACTGAATGATCACATACAGCCCGGGAAAATAGCGGCGGGCGCGCCGGCTGATTCTCTCCAGGGCAGAAGCGGCGGCACCGTCTCCTGCTCCGGCTTTCTGCCCTGCCCCGCCGTTGTGCACTTCGCCTTCCCCCGCCCGGGCAGTTACCCCAGCTCCGGCCAGCAGACCGGGATCGGTGTTCGCCGAGTGATACTCGCTGGTGGGGGCCCCGGCGGCGTAGCGCACGGCCGGTCCCCTGGAAGGCCCGGAGGGTACCATCCAGAAATAGAGAACGGCGAACACAAAACTGATCAACGCCCAGGCGATGTAATTATGCAGGGGCACTTCAGGTCCGGCCCAGCTCCAGTAATCCAGCCGGGACATGGCCACCGGTTCCAGGAAAAAGTCGAAAAACACCGCACCGGCAGGCACCAGCACTAAACCCAGCAGCAGACTCGAACGGGCGGTTCGCAGAGATTCGGCAAGACCGTATACGATAATGACCCAGTTCAGCCCGATAATTACCGGCACATCAAAAATCTGAGGCCCCAGGGTTCCGCCGTAGGAATACTCACCGAAAACAAGACCCGTCTTCACCCCCAGCACCTCAAGACCGTAGGTCATAATCCAGGTAATCAGTACCCAGATGAGAATTCTCCGCTTCTGCAGAGCCGATCGGCCGCTGCTGAGCACCGTCTGCCCCAGGGTCACCAGGGCGAAGCTCAAAAGGATCCAGGGAGTGAGGGTGAGCATCAGCGGGTAGAATGCCGAGCTTAGGTGGCCTGCCACCCCGACCATGTACATAATTAAAAGGATGCCCAGAGCTAACAGCGATGCGTGTCTTTTCATTTCATTCCGTCCTCGATTGTGTTGGGAAAGCGATTAAGCTTTCGGCTGAATTATGACATTCCCGGCAGCGGCCTTCAAGCGGCACCGGGGAAATCTTTATGCTTCCGCCAGATCGGCTAGTAAAAGGGATGCGGCGATCCGGCCGGAACTCACCGCCAGGGGCATGCCTCCGCCGGGGTGAACGCTGCCTCCGCAGTGATACATCCCCGGAAAATACGGAGAAACATTGGGGTGCCGGCGAAATGCGGCGGTCATGGTGTTTGAACTGATCCCGTAGAGACTGCCCCGGTAGCTTCCGGTTTCCTCCTGAATACGATCAGGGGTGAGAATCCGCTCCTCCCGAATGAGGGGGGAAATATCTTTTCCAAGATCCCGGGAAAGGCGGGAGATCACCCGGCCTTTAAGCTCCGCCGCATCCCGTTCCCAATCGCGGCCGGAAGTGTGATAAGGTGCGTTCACCATGACGAACCAGTTTTCTCCCCCCGCAGGGGCATCTTCGGGAGTGAATTTGGACCCGATATTCACATACACGGTGGGGTCCTCCGGAAGCCGGCCCTGGGCATGGATCTCATCAAACTCCCGCTCATAATCGGATGAGAAGAAAATATTATGCAGCCCCAGCTCTTCAAAATTGTGCTTCACTCCCCAGAAGAACACCACCGCAGATGAGCTGGAAGGCTCACGGCGGTAGCGTTTGGCTGCCTTGAGCCCGGGCATGGCCAGAATATCTTCATACCAGTGGAGAATATCCACATCGGAGACAATGCGATCGGCTGTTACCCTGCTTCCGTCTGCGAAGCTGAGAACGTATGGTCCGCCACGGCGCAGATCTCCCTGTGAGTTATCAACCCCGGTGAGTTCGGCGGAATAGCTGAATTCCGCACCCATTTCACCAAGCCGCCGTTCCATGGCTTTTGGAATGGATGCGATGCCGTCACGGAGGGCGTAACAATCCATGCCGTGCTCAACCCAGGCAATACAGTTCAGGGCCGCCGGTGCCTTGTAGGGGTTGGAACCGTTGTAAGTGGCAAACCGGTCCAGCAGCTGCACAAGCCGCGGATCCTTCACAAACGACGAGTTGGCCCGGTGCATGGTGCGAAATACATCTATGCCGGTCAGGCGGGTGAGATTCTTCACAGCCTGAAGGGGTCCGCCCTTCCTCCAGTGGTTCAACGGATTCCGCAGAAACAGGTTTTCAGAGATATGGTAGATGCGCTTCACATGGGACATGTACTCCCTCATTCCCTGCAGATCCGAAGGGGCAATCCGTTCCGTCTCCTCAAGAAATCCCGGCATGGGGCGGCTGTTCATCCTGCTCCCGTCGGGGAAAAAATACCGGGTTATGGGATCCAGGGGGATGATGTTCACATAGTCCCGGAAATCCGCCCCGCTGCGCCGAAAGAGATCATCGAAATAGGAGGCCAGGGTGAACAGACTCGGCCCGGCATCGAAACGGTATGCCCCGAGCTGAAATGAGTAGGCCTTGCCGCCGGGTTCGCTGCGCTTATCAAAAATCATCACGTCCCGGCCCCCGGCCTTTATATCCATGGCCGCAGCCAGACCGGCAAATCCTGCACCGATTACCGCCGTATCAATGTGTTGCATAGGCTATCTTCCTTGGCATTCCGCCGCGTATTACATTTGCCGCTCCCCGCAGCATAATTCTCGTTTTTGAAGGTTTCACCTGCCTGCGGTAGATAACCCAGGGATCTTCATAAATCTGCTCGGCGGTCCACAAGTACATGTCGCTTGCGGTGCGTACCGGGATGCGGAAACTCCGGGGAATATATGCGAAAGAAGTGTCTGCCTCCTCCTGCCAGCCAGTGAACCTGCTCAACTCCCGGCGCATGAAGGTCTCAAACTCCCGGGGATATTTCCGTGTCTCGGCTTCCCTGAGGGATGAGAACGGAACATCTTCAAGGGGGATGTAGCGCCTTCCCAGACCGATATCCTCATGAATATCCCGCAGAAAATTAATATACTGCATGGCCCGGCCCAGCATTCTGGCACCGTGAAAGGCTTCACGGGGAAGTTCCATGATCCCGGCCATGAACAGCCCGATCACCTCCGCAGAACCGTAAATATATTCAAGGGTCTCATCCAGGCAATTGTACTCGCTCTTATGAAGATCCAGCTCCATGCTGTAGAGGAAGGCATCCGCCCAGGCAGGGTCAAAACCGCACAGCTCTTCAAGCTCCACAAACCCGGCGATCACCGGATCGGCATCTGGCTGAAGGACGGCATGGGAATCTGATGCAAACTCTTCCCGGAGACTCCGAAAATCGCTGCAAAACCGTCGGAACCCCGGCTCATCCTGGGGCTGATCATCCACCAGACTGTCCGCCTTTCGCACAAAGGCATACAACAGGGTGACCTTCTTTTTCAGATCATCCGGAAAAAAGCGGGTGGCGTTATAATATGTTTTGCTTCCCGCCGCAAAAAGATCCAGATGAACTTGCTGAAGCTCTGTTTTCATCGGGTGTGTCTTTTGGGGATTCTCTTTTGGGGACGTCTCAGTTTTCATATTTTCTGTCGTACTGCCTTCCGGCTGTGTCATCTGTACCTTCCCGTTTTCATTCATACACTGCATGATTATTTCATATCGTGATATTAATGTAATATCAGTTTCTTTTCTGGACAAGAAAAAGCGGACAGAGCATGGGTATCAGGAACCGGAACCCGGAAGGAACAGTTTGACCTGCCGGCCTTCAAACCCGTGATGGGTGCATGCCGCCCGGATGATCACATAGCTGAGTTTGCTGTCTATTTCTATGCCAGACTGTGATCTGGTAAAGGGCATTTCGTTGATATGATGATGCCACAGCACCCGTTCGGAAATGACCGAGCCGTCCCGGGGGTCTACCACCTGCCAGCGGTCGGCGTAATGTTCGCTGCCGTCGGCGAGGATCTCATCGTTGTGGTCAAGCCGCACCGAAACCGTCCAGCTGCCGTCGGACGCCCGGCGGGCTTCCGCCTTCAGCACCTGTGCGAATTTTCTGTCCGGGTTAAAGTCGTCACTCACCGCCACATAGCTTGTCACCTCGCTTCGGGAAATGTGCACCCGATCTTCCCCGGTGCTCTCTGCGGCGCTCTCAACGGCATCCTCGCCGGCGCTCTCACCGGCGTTCCCACCGCTTCCATCAGCCCATACGGGGACCGCAGCTGATATCCACAACAGGGCCGCCAGTATGATCAGGTATAAAATCATGGATGGGATTCGGGAAAGAAGCGATAAATTGTTTCGGGAAGAACTGAGGTGCACGGCCGTAGCGTAGGGTTGTTCTGTCTGAGCCGGATAGTTACCGGTGGTCAGCGGAAGATGCCAGGTGCGCCCCGGCGGTTCAGCATGGAGTTGCGTACAGGCTGTCTGTGTATATTCCCCGGTGAGGGCCGGCCGATATGTGCCCGGCCAATGAGCGACCGGACAATGCGCAACCGGCAGTCTCATGCCGGTAGGCACCGGGATTGGGCCGGTTCGCGTTTCCACAGTTTTACGTTTCATCATACCTCCCCGGAGCCCCGCCGCTTTGGACCGGCCTCCAGGGAATATGATACGAAAATCAGGGGCCTACGTAAATGAGGGCGGTGTTGGCGGGGATATTCACACTTCCGGTGCCATCGACAGCAACGGTAATGGTGCTCCCCAATCCCGTGAGAGAACTGTCTGCTTGAGGAACAGAGCTGTCCGCGACCAGCGTCCAGGTTCCCGCCGGAAGCTGGGCTAATCCGAATCCGGGTTCTTCGGCATCTTTATAGTTCATGAGAATCAGAAAAGGTCTGTCCCCGGGAGCTTTGAGAGCATACCCCAAAACTCCGTCGTGATCCCAGTCAGAACCTGTGGTGTTCACCTGCCAGGCAAAGCCATCGCTGAAGCTGCTTCCATTTGTGTCCGGATTTGATACACCCCGGCGGAGGCTGGGATGTGCTTCCCGCATGGCAAGAAGCTCCTGTACGTAGGCCAACTCATCCGCATTGCTGGTGAGGAGGCTTGACCAGTTCATCTGGTTGTTTTCCACATCCACACCGCTTCCGCTGCCGGAAACAGGATCATCGCTATTTCCACGGTGGTCCCGCATAATTTCATCACCCATCCAGAACATGGGTACGCTCAGGCTGGTAAGCTTGTGAGTTAAGGATGTGAGAGCGAGTTGGGGTCCTCCGGCATGATAATACAGGGTACCCTCATCGTGACTGCTTGCATAGGCTATGGCTGAATCTGAATAGGAGTATCCATAATCCTGGGAGTGGTAGGTCACCGCCGGCAGATTGCTGTACCCAGCATCGGATAGTGCAGGATACATTGCATCCTTGAATCCTGCTCCCCAGCTGGAGATCCGGGCTTCCCCTTTTCCGCTGTTATAATTTTGAATAGCCGAGTTATGACCCCCGTCGAATTCCTCGAAAATATAATAGCGGTCATCGTACCCAGCTGCATACAGATCATCAATCAGGTCAATCATCGCCTGGGAATCGCTGTTTTGTGTGGAATCGAAACGGAATCCATCCACGCGGAATTCATCCATCAGATACGTAAGGCTGTGTTTTACATGTTCATACACAAAATCGTTTGTCAGATCCAGTCTGGGTCCCCAGTCGGTATCTCCATCGTAAAACTGTCCGCTGTTGATTTTATACAGGGGAGCATCGCCGGTGGTATGGTTGTATACCACATCCACAATCACTGCAATTCCCGCCTGATGCAGGGTATCCACCATGTGCTTAAAATCCACCAGTGCCTGCTCGCCTGAACCGCTTCCCATGCTGCTTTCTATGGCAGTGTATATATAGGGATTGTAGCCCCAGCTGTAAAATCCACCCGGCCATTCCTGTACAGGCATCAGTTCCACTGCATTCACACCCAGAGCTTCCAGATATTCCACCCGGTCTGCTACACCGGCATAGGTACCCTCATGCCCGGTCTGAACCTGGTCGCCGGGAATGTTCGCTGAGTTGTCTACAGGTCCGCTGCGCACCTGCCAGGTGAAGTCCTGTATATGCATTTCATAAATCACCAGTTGATCCCGCTCCGGCCGGCTCCAACTTCCGTCCCCCCAGGAGTATGAGGCGGATGCACCAGACGGATCGAGAACTACTGAGTTTGCACCTTCATCATTGGTAATCAGCCTGCTGTACGGGTCGGCGATCCATTCACCCTCAAAGCTCTCGGAGCGAAACTTATATGTATCGCCGGGACCGGCATCGGAAATTTCAACCCAGAAGGTCTCACCATCCCGATACATGGGTGTACTTGACCAGTCGTTGAAGTTGCCGCTGACGGCCACCTTTTCAGCACCCGGAGCATATACGGCGAAACGGGTTCCGGTATCAGAATTTATATACTGAGATCCCAGAGCATAATCGGCCGGAAGAGGTTCTTCCATTTTTTTGCCGCAGCTTATGAAAACCATTGTCAGACCGGCGAATAATAGCAGTAGTTTACTTTTTATCATAATTCCCTCCTGGAAATTATTGCTTTTCAGGATAGAAAAACAGCCCTGATGATATCAGGGCTGTTAATTAAGACAATAGACTCATTACGGTGCAGGACTCCAGCTGGCATAATTTGTCATATCAATGGTAACAGTGACTTCATCACCAGGGGTAAGACCACTGAAAGTAACGTTACCGCCACCACTACCTGCCACCAGGTACTCAGTCAGAGAGCCCCATCCACCTGCATCATCAATTCCTTTGAATTCAATTGTCGAATTCGCAGAATACACAGTAATTGTTACCGTGCCTCCGGAAATAGTTTCCTGAGTAGTAAGGTCAGATGGATCCCAATCGGGAATTGCGGTATCGGGAGCGCTGAACAATGAAGGTCCAACGAACCCAAGGCTATCGCCATTGAAGTCATCTGCATTGATCAATGTGATGTTGATTTTCGCATAATCTTCATCCTCAGACCCCCCTACTGTATAGTTAAAACTATACTCATCAGTAGGTACTACAACACCGTTACCTGCACCGGCTGTGCTCCTATCCCAGGCAAGTCCACTTGTAAATGCAGGACCTTCTAGAAACTGAATCTCCTGCTCGAAAGTCGGTATGATAACTTCATTCTCAGCATTTTCAAAACCTGAAACTGTGAGTACGGCATTTATCAAACCGCCTTCAGCAGAGCTGTAAAGAGCTTCAATCTCATCAACAGGAATAGAAAGGGTTGTTCCGTCCGAGCTCAGCGTTGCATCATCAATAGATATATCCTGCTCTGCTGTTGCAGTAGTTCCAGCTGCTGTAAAACTCAGTGCAAAGGATACAGATCCTGCTTCTTCACTTACGGCTTCACTGAAGTCCACATCAATAATGCTATCGGTTTCTGCCAAAGAGACGAAGAGGGTTGAATCATCGTAACTGGCAGTACCGGCTGAAGCTGTTCTTGCAGCCTCCAGCTCGGAGCTCAGTCCAGCCTGCAGCAGATCACATCCGGCAAGTGACATGATAAGAGCCACAGAAACTAAGGCAAATAGTACTTTTTTCATTCTGTTCTCCTAATTGCTTACCGTGATGGTAGCAGGCACTGTGCTGCCATCAATTGTTATAGTACCCCGGGTGCCGAGTACAAGGTCTTCAATCTGGAAGTTCCAACTGTCACCGCTAAATCCGTCTACGCTGTTTCCTTCGGTTGCAGGATACCAGGGACGATTATAGGTTCCAAGTTCTGTGATAGAGAAGATAAAGGTGCTTACAGTGATATTTACTTCTTCACTGGTTCCTGCACCGTCGGTCAGAGTGATAGGCACTCCGCCTTCTCCGTCACCATTATTCCAGCCGTTAAAGTCTCCGGGAATGGCATAATCACCATCATCCGCGGGGAAATTAACAAGTTCAAATGTATACACCGCAGCATCAATATTATGCAGCAGGGCATTCTCTGCACATCCTGCAAACATCACAACTGCTGCTAGTGAGAGTAGAATTAATAACTTCTTCATGATATTCCCCCTCATTAGAAGCTCCAGATAACACCGAAACGGAGCATGGACTCTCCGGCGCCACCTGTAAGATTGTCAAGTCTGAATACATGATCATCGCTGAATTTCAGTGAAGATGATCCGCCGTCAAAGGGATCCGCATTCCATGTGTAGTTGAGATCAAGTGTAGGAGTATTGAGCTTTTCCCATTCAGTTGCCAGGCTGGTACCGATACCGAAACCGAAGGGTACGTCGCTGTCAACTGCATCTTCAGAATCTCCACGTGACCGGATTACCGCAGCTACGTTGGCAGAGAGGCCTTTATCAAGACCAACCCGTGCTGCAACTGTGTTGTATACCCAATCCAGAGGATATTCATCTTCTGCAGCATCAAAGTCACCATGTCCAAAGCTCAGACCGTAGTCCAGAGTGATGGATTTCAGGAACTCAGAGATGCCTTTCCATGCAACTTCCAGTCCTGCTTCAGTGAACTTGCTCGCAGTAGGCTGATCAGCATCGGTAGCTTCTGCAACCTTGTCAACATTGAGCTTTCCATACATTTTTGCGGTAAGGTCCAGGGGAAGCACGTTCGCCAGGAACAGGTCAGCATAGGGCTTGAAGTACATATTCAGAGCTTCAGTATCGATGCTGTCAAAGTTGTCCATACCAACGTTGAAGTCAACACCTGCTTTGAACATATCAATTGGCTGAGTGCTCTGGTTCAGTTCAACATAGAAGTTACCCTGCTTGAGGTGTCCGTCATCACCGAAAATGGTGTAGGCGTTATCGCCGCCGTATTTCAGAGTAAGTCCGGCAGTGTACGCTCCATCCAGATCCAGGTTTGCCTGCAGTGCACCGGCCATCGCATCACCGTCAAGGGTGTCGTTGGGACCGAAGCTCAGCAGATACTGACCTTTGAGAGTCAGGATATCCAGGGGAGTTGCAGAAATACCGATTGCAGCCGCATTTCCGAAATCTTCGTTGAAACGAAACAGTTCGGTAGAAGGGCTGTGAACATTGTAGTTCACGGTAATGTCCATCAGGTCCATGAGACCGACAGTTACCCAGTTAAAGAGACCGTAACCTCCCCGCTGAGCGGTAAGACCGATCATGGCATCCAATGAAACAGGACCGAGCTGGCTGAGCATCTCACCATTGGTGATTTCGAGCAGTCCGTCGTTTGCATCATTTGCTTTCACAACATCGTAGATCACTGAATTGGAAGTGTTTTTCGCCGTTGCTGCAACAGTTTTCAGTCCCAGATAGTCACCTGAGTATGTAAGAGTGAATTTATTCACTGAAGGAATGGCACCATTCAGGCTGGTTACCGGGCTGAACGGAATACTTGCCAGTCTCTGAAGTCCGTCTGTGAAAGTTGTGTACGGAATTCTTGTACCCAGTGCGTTTGCTTCATACAAAGTAGTACTTCCGGACAGCGCTTTCAGCTCAAGATTCAGTTCAGTGTTATTTGCAACAGAACCTGCAATGTTCCAGTAGCTGTCGGTTACCAGGTTTGAGCTGTTGAATTCATACCCGGAAACATCGCCTACTGCAAGGTCCCTGGTGAGGAACTTGTTGTCGCTGCGTACTTTGAAGGTGGTTGAAAAGTTCAAGCCTCCAGAGGCAGCAGCCGCTGCAGCAGCTTCTTCATCACCTGCCTGCATTGCAATAACCGCATCCACGACCAGACGTCCGTTTTTACCGCCGAACCCGTCATCTACAGTATCGGGTGCGCCGGGATCGGTAATCCATTCACCATCGACTACGAACTTGTAGAGAATTGTTTCTCCACGCTGCGCTTCCATGGTGTAGGTCCAAATGCCCTCTTCGTTTTTTTCCATGGGATCGGACTCTGCGTTCCATCCCTGGAAATCACCGGCGATATTCACTGAAGATGCGCTATCATCTTCATAAGTGAATATGATTGTGACCGCATCCGCAGACTCTATTTGTACGTCTGCGAACAACGAGCCGCTCACAATCAGGAGAAGAATAAGCATTGCGCTTATAAGAACTCCTTTTTTCATATGGCTCTCCTCTTTTGAGAAACTTGTTTTATAATGTGAATAACATTCACAAAACAATTGCTCACACCTTATAGCTCCCGCATAGCGGGATATGTCATTCAGAGAAAAAGAGCCCTGACCCATGGACGGTTTGCACAGGAAAAATGCCGGAGCTGTTATGCTCCGGCGCCAACAATTAAGGAGGTGGAAACATTTCCATATTTGGTGGAAATGTTTCCATACGCCGCCGACCGGATCCCCACATCCAGTCCCGGCACCGCCTCATGGGTCAACGACTCATGCTATGTAATGGTAATTGCAAGGAAAGATTTGAAACCCCAAGAATTACCCCCTGATACATATATGAAAACACTGTTCAGCCAGTTTGACAAGAGAAAATTTTCAATTTTTTTCACATTATCAATATTTATGCAGAATATTTGTAACTTAATACAAGATAAACCGATTTTAGTTGACTGTTTTGGAAATAATATCGATTTGCAAGGGGAAAACCGAAACCTGTGGGCACATAAATATACCGTTTAAGTAAACTCCGGTTAACAGCCCGCAACGGGGGTGGGTATCTCTGTATCTATGGAGGATTTATACAGGGCAATTCGGGCTGCCCGGGGTGCCCGGGGTGCGGATGCGGAAAATATCCGGGGCAATATCAATCGTCGTCGAATCGGCGGGCGAAAACTTCCAAAAGATGTTCGATGGCCGCATCTTCATCCGGGCCGTCGGCTCTGATGGTGATTTCATCGCCGTGCATGGCTCCCAGGGAGAGAATCGCCATAATATCGCCGGCATCCGCCACCTCTCCTTCTTTTATGAGCTGTATGGAGGACTGATAGTTTTCTGCCGTTTTCAGAATCATTGCCGAGGGGCGTGCATGGATGCCTTTCGGGTTGGTGAGTGTGATGGTTTTTTCCCTCATGGCCCCAAGTATACGGAGAGCAGAGGGAATTGTCTATTCAGGAAGGTTCAGACCGGGCCTGCACAAATTTCATGACTTCAAAAGCGATTCCATTTTTGCATAGAGATGCTGGGTCACAAAGGGCTTGGGAAGAACATCATTCATGCCCGCTTCCAGAAAGGAGTCGATATCTTCCGGCAGGGCGTGGCCGGTCACTCCAAGAACAGGAAGATCCGGACGGCTGCCGATCTCACCGGAGCGAATCTTTCTGGTAAGCTCGATGCCGGTGATTCCCGGCATGCTCACATCCAGGACGGCGATATCCGGGGCATGACGACGGATTAAATACTCGGCTTCAGTGCCGTTCGCCGCCGGATGCACCTCACAGCCCTGCATTTTCAGGAATCGGACAATGGTTTTCCGGTTGATGGGATCATCTTCGGCAACCACCGCCCCCAGTCCCTGAAACCGAAGGGGCACCCGCTTCTCATTCCGCCCCTGATCCGTCCTCTCATCCGGACCCGTACCGGTCGCCGGCCCCTCAGCCGGCCCCTCACCCGGCTTGGAACCGCTCAGCTCCTTCAATACATTGGGCCGGGCGGGAAGCTGGAGGGTGAATCTGCTGCCCTTCCCCGGTGCGCTTTCCACCAGGATCCGGCCTTCCATGAGAAGCGCCAGCCTGCGGGCCACCGGCAGGCCAAGACCAAGACCTGTACGGAAACTGTTGGTCTGACTGTCCAGCTGGAGAAAAGTTTTGAATATCGTTTCCTGCTGAATGGTATCCAGCCCCGGACCGCTGTCATCCACCTGGAAATACAGGGCATCCCGGTCGCGAAAGCATGTGAGCCGCACAAATCCTTCCCGGGTAAATTTGACCGCATTGGAGAGCAGATTGCGGATTATCTGGCGGATATGCGTCTCATCTCCGTAGTACTGAAGATTCTGAATCTTGTTATGCATCTGAAGCTTCAATCCCTTTGCCCGGGCTGCACTTTTGAGCTGCTCAAGCTCTTCGGCAGCGGCTTTTCCGGGAAGGTGGAAGTCATTGGATATTCGTACCGCCCCTGTTTCCAGACGGCTCAGATCCAGCAGATCCTGTACCAGACGGTTCATGGCTCCCACGGCCATCCGCAGGGTTTTGACAATATTTTCCTGCTCTGAATCCAATGAGCTGTCTTCAAGCAGCTGAGACATTCCGTTTATCCCGTTCAACGGGGTGCGCATTTCATGGGATATGCTGGAAATAAAGGTCTTCTTCAGATGCTCGGCGGATTCAGCCTCGGAGGCAGCCTTCAGATATTGTTCCTCCAGATTCCTTATCCCGCTGACATCCATAATGAATACCATTCGTTCACCCACACTGTCTTCAAAACTGCATACACTGCACAGTTCCACCTGATGGGAAATGATCTGAGCGCTGATTCCTTCAGGTCCCGGCACATCGTAGCTCACAGGAAGATCCACTTCTTCAACCCTGGGCAGCTGCATGTTCCAGGACGCTTTGAGTGCCTCAAAATCCCGCCCCTCAAGCGCTTCTTTCTCCATGGAGAGAATCCGGCGTACCCGCCGGTTTGATTCAAGAATTTTTCCTTCATGATCAAGCACCAGTATCCCCATGCTGGACTCCGAGCGTAGAATCCCGGCGGTATCGATCAGGGTGTCAAGGTGGCTGAGGGTTTCCATCCTCTCCAGAATTCTGCCCATGGTGAAGCTGACAAGACGGATATCGTCAGACCACTCATCTGGTATGTGTGTTGGTATTTCCTCAGGTATTTGTTTTGGCGGCTCTTTGGTGCCGCTCTTCCCCGGCATAATCTGTTCGTTCAGAAAAAACACCATACAGCCCAGGGTGACACCGTTGCCGGGAATATACACGGTAAGAACGTTTTGCCCACGCTGCCGGTCATATATCAGATTCAGGTCCCGGGATTTAGGAGCTGGGCTGAGATCGGCAGTATCCAGAATATTGAGCAGGTCTGAGCGCAGGTTATCCATGGAATCCGGGGGCCAGATGAGCGTCTTCCCCGGAAGGGAGCCGGAGGTTTCGGTGAACACCCCTGCGGCTGATTCGGCTTGAAGCAATTCTGCGCAGTACTCCAGACCGTTGAACAGCAGCTGACCGGGATCTCCCAGTCCGGGGGAATAGGAGTGTATATGTTGTGTCAGCCTGCCGGTAATATCTGCGGCATTGTGCCGGGGAATGAGGGTACAGAAAACGCCATGTTCGCCGGAAAACTCCACGGGGGCTGCGAACAGCTCAATTTCGGTCCTCTTCAGACTGTGGTTCTTTTCCAGACTGTGGTTCTTTCCCGGGTATTCCGGGGAGTCGGTATCGGATTTCTCGGGCACGGAAAGCTGGAACCGGAAGCGTCTTCCGTCATTACCCTGTTCAAGGGCAGCCAACCCCGGGAATCCCAGCTCTTCCAGAAGGCCGATGTGATCGGCTTCCGCAAACCGGCTTCCTGCATATTTGGAGAGAAGATCCCTGCAGGCCTCATTCATATCCGCGATTTTCCCGCCGGGGAATGAAATATAGAGCATGGCCTCGGAGCATTGATGGAACATCTGCCGGTACAATCCGTCGGGTTGATTCATGTGTTTCTTCAAGAAGAACCTCGCAAGGAGTATTTCCCCCAGTCAACATCAGCAGCCGTCAGTCTTCTCTGACGTATTTTTTGGATACTGAAGGACTGTCCGCATCAAATCATTATGAATTTTCATGGGGCATCATTATACTTAGTATATGCATGGAGGGATTTTCACCCAGAGAATTTTCGAAATTCCTTCAGAACTGAGAAATATCAGCGTAATATACATTACAGGAGAGGGCGATGAGAGCCTTGATAGTTGAAGACGATATTCCCAGCAGGATGTTCATTCAAAAGATTATTGAGCCGTATTTTTCCGTACATACTGCGGAAGACGGTGTGCAGGCAATGGATGCGTTTAAAAATGCATTCCAGGAGGACGATCCTTACAGTATTATTTTTCTGGATATTATGATGCCCAACATGGACGGTCAGGAAGTGTTGAAAAAGATCCGCATATACGAATCGGAACACGGCATTGGAGGTCTCCAGGGGGTGAAAATCATTATGACCACCGCATTGAAAGACAGCGGAAATATCATGAAAGCATTCAACGCCCAGTGCGAAGCATATCTTCCCAAGCCCATCGAAAAAGAGGATGTACTGAAGACCGTCCGGGATTTCGGCCTCATCCCCAGCCTTTCCTGATACATCGGGCGATCGACTTTCACTCCGACCGCCCGGCAGACATAACATAAAAAAACGGACCGGCAGGTATAAAAACCCGCCGGCCCGTTGTTTTGTCTCTTCGGCATTTCATCTGCCCTGTGGGCTCGGTATTTCGTCGTCCATGCAGCATATTTCTTCATGGAGTCCTTGTATTGAGAGCGTCAATTCATTGAGATCCTCAAAGCATTGAAAGCCTCAATTGAGCAGAAAACCTAAATGTGGATCGCCCAGCCTTCGACGCCCCGGGCGGCTTCCATAATTCCTTCGCTGATTGTGGGATGGGCGTGAATCATGGTGGCCACATCTTCGGGCAGCAGCTCGCTTTTCTTGGCCAGAAGAATTTCGTGCACCAGCTCGGTGGCGCTGTATCCCACCACATGACCGCCCAGAATCTCGTGGCTGTCTTTATCGTAGATAATTTTCACCACGCCGCTTCCCTTCTCTATGGCGTTGGCTTTGCCGATGCCGCTGTAGGGGAAGCTGTATGAGGCGTAATTGAGCCCCCGCTCCTTGGCCTGCTCTTCGGTGGGACCGAAGGATCCCACGCCGGGTTCTGTGTACACCGCACCGGGAATTTCATCGGGGTCGATTCGCGCCTCAGATCCTGCATGGCCGGCCATGTGCTCTACGGCGATTTCCCCTTCTTTGCTTGCCACATGGGCCAGCAGAGGTGAGGAGATCACATCGCCGATGGCGTATACTCCGGAAATATCAGTCTGATAATAATCATTGACCTTAATAAAGCCCTTTTCTGTGCGGATCCCCAGATTATCCAGTCCAAGATTTTCCGAGTTGGGAGCCCGGCCTACGGCCACAAGGATTTTCTCGGCTTTCAGACTCTCTTTTTTACCGTCCCTGGTTTCCATGGAAATGCTGATACCGCTCTTGGTTTTCTTCAGATCGCCTGCTTTGACGCCGGTGTGGAACTTGATGCCCAGCTTCTTGAACTCTCCTTCCATCACCTTGCTCACCTCCGCATCTTCCAGAGGGAGCAGCCGGTCCATCATCTCGACGATGGTCACATCCACCCCGAAGCAGCCCATCACATAGGCGAACTCCATGCCGATGGCGCCGGCACCCAGAATCACCAGGCTCTTGGGAAGTTCCTTCAGGCTGAGAATGCCGGTGGAGCTGAGCACCTGTTCTTCATCAAATTCAAAACCGGGAATTTCCCGGGAGCGGGATCCGGTGGCGATCAGCACATGCTTGGCTTCAACGGTAATATCACCGTCTTTACCGCCGCTTACCTTCACCTCTTTCCCGGAAGTCAGCTCGGCGGTTCCGGAGATCAGGTCGATTTTGTTCTTCTTCAGAAGATATTCCACGCCCTTGCCGCTCTTGGTTGCGGCCTTCCGGCTCACCGCATGAACCTTGGAGTAATCAAAACCCGATGCATCAACCTTGAGTCCCATCTTTTCCAGATGTGATACTTCGTTGAACATTCCCGCCTGATTAATGAGAGCCTTGGAGGGAATACAGCCCCAGTTTCCGCAGACTCCTCCTGCCTTGTCTTTTTCAATAACCGCAGCTTTCAGCCCCAGCTGGCTTGCCCGGATGGCTGCAACATAGCCTCCGGGGCCGGCGCCGATAACCGCAAGATCGTAGCTTTTATCTACCATAGTTTTATCCTTTTCTGTGCGTGCACCGGGCGCGCAGCGGGGCGAACCAAGAAACTTCTGGTCGTCCCCGCCGGTTTTCCGATGCGTTGCCCTGACAATGTTTTTATAAAAACAATGTTTTTAGAAAACAGTGTTTTAGAAGAGCACCCGCACGGGGTTTTCCATCATTCTCTGCATTTCCGTGAGGAAGCGTCCCCCCATGGAACCGTCTATTACCCGGTGATCGCAGCTGAGCGTCATTTTCATCTGGGACTCGGGCTTCACGTTGCCCTGTTCGTCGAATACGGGCACCTTGTTCACCTTGCCCAGGGCGAGAATTGCCGCACCGGGATCGTTGAGAATGGCGGTGAACTCATCCACTCCGAATGAGCCCAGGTTGGAGATGCTGAATGTGGCACCGGTATATTCTTCGGGCTTGAGCGTACCGTCCTTCACCTTCTGAATAAGCTCTTTCAGTTCCGCATCGATCTGTACCACGCCCTTGTTGCCCACGTTCCGCACCACGGGCATCATCAAACCGTTGCCCAGATCAACCGCCAAGGCAATATCGATGCTGCCGTACTGGAGAATCTTGTCGCCCTGCCAGCTTGCGTTCACCCCGGGGTGACGTTTCAGCGCTTCTGCGGCGAACTTCATAATAAAGGCGTTGAAGCTCACCTTCTGGGGAGCCTCTTTGTTCAGCATGCCTCTGGCGGCAATGAGATTGTCCATGGCCACAGAGTTCTTGATGTAAAAATGGGGAGCGCTGAACTTGGTGTTCGCCACCTTTTTGGCAATTGCCGCCCGCTTGCCTGCAACCGGAATTTCCCGGTCTTCCCCGGCATTCTGCACCGGCGCAAAACTGGATGCTGCGGGGGCTGCTGCTGCGCCTGCAGCGGCTGAGGGTGCAGGACCTTTGTAATTCTCAATATCCCGTTTAATAATCCGTCCGCCGGGACCGCTGCCTGCAACGGTGTTAATGTCGATGCCTTTCTGGGCTGCAAGTTTCAGGGCAAGGGGACTTGCCTTGATTTTTCCGCTTGCGGTGTGGCTGGGCTGACCGCCGGCTGCCTGGCCCGCGGGGGCGGAAGGCGCTGCGCCGCCGGAAGTTGCCGCAGAAGAACCAGAGGGGGCCGGACTCTGTCCCGACTGATCGCCGCTTTGGCCGCCGCTCTGTGTGCTGCTTTGGCTGCCGGACTGATCGGAGGCTTCCTCTTTGGATTCACCGCTGTCTGAAGAAGCAGCCTTGCCTTCCTGCTCAACCTCTTTGAGAATATCTTCAATATCCTCCCCTTCTTCACCGAGAATTCCGATGGTTTCACCCACCCGGGCCCCTTCACCCTCATTCTTGATGATCTTAAGGAGCTTTCCTTCCTGTGTGGACTCGTAGTCCATACTTGCCTTGTCGGTTTCCACTTCGCAGACCACATCACCGGTGTCGATGGTGTCGCCCACGCTTTTGTTCCATTTGAGAATTGTCCCTTCTTCCATGGTGGGAGAAAGGGCGATCATAAATAGTTTCTCAGCCATAATATCCTCTCTAAAAATTCGGGAAGGATGTGACCGCACATATCATTTCAGACTGCCGGTCACATTTCCGTTCCCTCCAACCTACTCGATATAGCTTACTTTCTTCGCAGCATTTACAATCTTCGCCACCGTGGGCTGCACTTCCAGTTCCATGCTGTGGTTATAGGGCATGGGCACATCTTCTGAAGATACGAACTCAACCTGGCTGTCCAGATCATCAAAACAGTTGGTGTGGATAAGATGACTCACATGAGAACCGATGGAAGCCAACGGCCACGCTTCGTCGATCACCACCGCCCGGTTGGTCTTCCGTACAGACTTGTAAATGGTGTCTTCGTCGATGGGGCGCAGACTGATCAGGTCGATCACCTCAGCCTGAACACCGATTTTTTCCAGTTCTTTGGCGGCATCCATCACCATGTGGCGCACCTTCCCGAAGGTGATCAGGGTCACGTCGCTGCCTTCCCTGGCGATTTCCGCCTTGTCCAGGGGCTGGGTGTACTCCTCATCGGGAACTTCGCCCTTGAGCCCGTACATCATTTCCGCTTCCAGAAACACAACAGGGTTGTTATCCCGGATTGCGGACTTCAACAGTCCCTTGGCATTCCGGGGCGTGGAGATCGCCACCACCTTGAGACCCGGCACATGGGCGTAATAGGATGCAAAACTCTGGCTGTGCTGGGAGCTTAAGTATTCCGCAGGGCCGTTGGGCGCACGGAACACGATGGGAACCTGGAGCTGACCTCCGGACATGTGCCGGAGCTTGGCGGCATTGTTCACCACCTGATCCAGCGCCAGAAGGGAGAAGTTCAGGGTCATCCACTCAACCACCGGTCTCAGACCGGTCTGGGCGGCACCCACTCCAACACCGGTAAAACCAAGCTCGGCGATGGGGGTATCCAGCACCCTGTGGGGACCGTATTTGTCCAATAGCCCCTTGGTTACTTTGTAGGCTCCGTTGTACTCGGCTACTTCCTCACCCATGACGAGGACCGCCTCGTCCCTGGTCATCTCTTCATCCAGGGCCTGATTTAATGCTTCTCGTACTGCTAAAATTGCCATTTATTCAACCTCGCTATAATCAGAATCAGTCTGCGTAGATGTCCTCATACATGGTATGAAGCGGGGGTTCTTCGCTCTTGTCTGCGAAATCCACCGCATCCTTAATCAGCTGCTTCACCTCATCGTCCATCTTCTTGTATTCATCTTCGGTGAGCATTTTCGCCTCAATCATTTCGGCCATGAGGGTGTGGATGGGATCCTGATTCTTGAAGGACTCCAGTTCTTCTTTGGTGCGGTACTTGGCGGGGTCGGACATGGAATGGCCCTTGTAGCGGTAGGTTTTCACATCCACCAGGAAGGCCTTGCCGTTTTCCCGGCTTTCTTTGATAATTTCGGTAATACCTTCATACATGTCCAGAAAGTCCATGCCGTTGAGGATGCGGCCCTCAATATCGTAACCGGATGCTTTCAGATTGAAGTCTTCCACAGCAGATACCCGTTTTACCGCCGTACCCATTCCGAAGCGGTTGTTTTCCACCAGATAGATCACCGGCAGATCCCAGATCCGCGCAAGGTTGAGACTCTCGTGGAAGGCACCCTGATGGATGGCTCCGTCTCCGAAATAACAGAGGGTTACTCCCAGATCCTTGGTTTTTCCCAGTTTATGCCAATAGGCCTGGGCGAAGGCGGTACCGGTTGCAAGGGGAATCTGGGCTCCCACAATACCGTTCCCTCCAAGCATGTGCTTCTCGGGGTCGAACATGTGCATGCTGCCGCCCTTACCCCGGCTCACGCCGGTAATTTTTCCGTACAATTCGGCCATGATCTTCTTGGGCTCAATACCGCAGCCGATGGCGTGGGCGTGATCCCGGTAGCTGGTGAGCACGTAATCCTTGCTCAGATCCAGTGCCCGGATCGATCCGGAAGCCACCGCTTCCTGGCCGTTATACAGATGACAAAACCCGCCGATCTTCTTCAGCCCGTACATCTGTCCGGCTTTTTCTTCAAACCGGCGCATGGTGAGCATCTCCCTCAAAGAATCAAGGAGAAACTGCTTGTCGTACTTCTTCACTCTGCTCATTTGGATTCCTCCCGTGCGATGGCCACCTGCTCCCGGGTTCCCGTGGCGGGAACATAATATTCAATCTCTTTGATGACGGTTTCAAGTATTACCACATCGGTTTCATCATCGTTGAGCTTCCAGAAGGTGGCCAGTTTGGGTCCGATGGCTTCCATCACCATGGAACGGAGGCTGGGGTTATCCAGCAATTCCACCCGTCCACGGATCGTAAGAATCTCGCTGAGGTCCTTCTTCTGGATCATCCAGGACACATATCGGTTCTTTTTCAGCTGTGCAACTTTGGAAAATTTCGGGGATGTAACTGCGTATATGCGCCCTTCCTGTCCCCGAACCAGTCCGGGGGTCATCCAGCGCAGCGCGGGCTTCCCGTCTTCGTCTACATTGGCAAGCATTGCCACCTTTTCCTCCTCGAGCAGGCGGTCCAAGATGTTCATCATCTGCTTGTCATCCATACTGTCCTCCTAATCAGGTCTGTAACTCATCGTTCTATATGTGAAGCAGGGATCTGCAGAAACATCTCCCCTCTATATATTTAGTATAGTTCAGCTCAACTTTTTTTTCGGGGGATATCCCCCCGCCCGCCGCCGGATCAATCTGTTCCGGCCTCCAGGGATAGTGCGGCCAATCGTGCTTCAAACTCCGTGAGCCCGAAAACATTGCCGGCGTCTTGCACCCTGGAATGGGGCACTTTCCCCGGCGATTCATCCGTTATTGTATTCGCGGATGTATCCGGTTTTATATCCGGCCCTTCACCCGGCGCATCATTCAGTAATTCGGGGGGTGAACACAAATCGTAACGTTCGCTGCCGTCGGGGTCGTACACACGCCCTTTTTGTACCAGCCAGGCCGGCTGCTCCTTCGCTCTTTCCTGGTTCGCTCCTTCCCGATTCATCCCTTCCCGGTCGTGCGGCCGGTCGGGCAGCCAGTCGTACACCGGAAAGATTCTGAAATCCGGGGTGCGCCTGAGCGTCCAGTCCGCAGACCGGTGTTCCGTAATCCGCCTGATCACCGACTCACTCAGCCCAGGGGCCTGCGCCTCCCCAGCCAGGGCGCCGGTCTCACGGAGATAATCTACCGCTGCAGCGTAAAACTCCGGGAAGCCCAGGCGTTCCCGGCTGTGTGCAGACAGGTTGGTCACCGCCGAGGGGTTGGAATTCACCGCCGGGCCGTCCAGCCGTACGGCGAAGCGTTTTTCCCAGCCTCTCAGGGAAGATCCCAGGGAATCCAGATCGGAATTGATCAGCAGCGTACCGTGATGCAGCGCCGTGTTCCCTTTGAATGTGAGGGCGTTCCCGCTGATTTTCAGTTCCCGGTAAAAAATGTCGCCCCGTTCGCCAATAGTGAAATCGGCTTCACTCAAGTCCGAGAAGCGTGCCGCAATGTGTCTGATAATCTCGAGATTCTCCTCCTGGGAAAAGCCTTCCTTGGGACCGATAAAGCTCCAGTTGATATTCCCTTGGTCGTGGTATACCGTCCCGCCGCCGCTGATTCGCCTCAGCAGGGGAATGCCGCGTTCCCCGAGAAGCTGCACGTTGCACTCTTTCCAGGGATTCTGATGCTTGCCGAATACCACCGCAGGCTCATTGACATAAAGCAAAAAGAACTCCTCCCCCTCCTGCCAGTTGCAGGAAGCGAACAGTTCCTCTTCGAGACTGAGATTGGTGTACGGATCAACCGTATCAACACATACCGTGTGGACGTTCCGCATCCTGAGCTGTTGCATGCTCCATGATCTGCCGAACATTAATCCGCTTTATACCTGAGCATATTACTAAATATTATTTTATTAGGAAATAGCATTCAGGAAAAAAATACCCACAGCCGCCTTCATCGTCCATGAAAACCTTCGGGTTTCCCAAAATTTCGCATACAATGTACGAATATCGTACAGCGGGAGAACTTGTTCATGAAAATAACCATCCAGGATATTGCCCGGGAAGCAGGGGTGAGCAAGGGAACGGTGTCCAAGGTGCTCAATAACCGGGCAGGCATCGGAAAGGAAACCAGAGAACGCATTCTGTCCATTATCAAACAGCGGGGGTATACCCCGGATTATTCCGCTCAGGCCCTTGCCTACTCCAGAACCCGGAGCATCGGAGTTCTCATTCCCCACAGAGCGGACAATTCAGTGAATGGTGCATACTGGGCCCACATGCTGGCGGTTATCAGCCGGGAGGCCGCAGCCCGGGATTACTGGATCCAGCTGCTGACTGAAGCACATGAGGGGATGCTGGGTGAGCTGGTTGACAGGGTTATCAGCAACAGGAAGGTTGACGGTCTGATTATTTCAGCAGAGTTGCTGGATGAGCAGGCAATGGAACGGCTTGAAGGCGCTGAAATCCCCTATGTGATGCTGGGACGGAGAGAAGGCTATGAAAGATGGTTTGTTGATATCCGGAACTATGAAGCCGCAGCCCGGATGACGGAGCACATTCTCTCCGCCGGCTGCAGATCTCCGGCGATAATCTGCGGTCCGGATTCGTATCCCCATTACCGCTCCCGGAAAGCAGGTTTTCTTGACCGGCTTGAGAAATCCGGAATAAACGGCCATGCCGTTTCCGTTTCCGAACTGGATGAGCTCAGCGCCGCCGAAAGCATCCGCCTCATGCTTCATAAGAATCCCGGCATAGATTCCCTGTTTATTGCAGGCGGGGGGAATCTGCTGTTCAGCAGCCTGAGAGCCCTGGAGGACGAGCCTGAACCGCATAGAAGGCTCTGCGTGTTTGACGATTTTCCCTATAACGAATTTATCCGCGGGGGTCTTACCGCATTGCGTCAGCCGGTGGATGCCATGGGTGGAGAGCTGATCCGGATTCTGCTGAAGCGCTTGGAGAACCCCCTCTGTGAACCCGAAATGTCCCTGTTTCCTGCGGAACTTGTGGTGCGGGGCAGTCTCTAGTCCGATATTGCAGCCAACAGTCCGATACTGCAGCCGACCGCTGCTTCGCTTTCGTTTCCGCTCTTTTCCGGTTTGGGACAGGCTGGAGTGGACAGGGAAACCGGTTTCGTGATTCAATACCAATATGAACAGCATCCTTTCAAACGCCCCGGAAACCGAACTCAGAGAAGAGATCAGACAAATCTGCCGAAGCCAGGTTCTTACACATATTCTGCCTTTCTGGCTCTCCGCAGCCCGGAGCGACGGAAGCATTCCTCCCCGGGTTGACCCCGCCGGGATATCTCACCCGGATGCGTCGAGAGGATTGGTGATGATATCCAGGCTGCTGTGGACATTCTCCCGGCTCAACACCATTCTGAATGAAGCGCCGGATCAAAAATCGCCCGAAGGAACTGCTCTTTTTTCGGGGCTGCTGGAATCTGCAGAACAAATTCGCAATATCATGAGATGGGCGAAGGAAACTCTCACATCGGGTTTCCGGGATGGAGAGCATGAGGGCTTTTTCTGGACCATTACCCCCGAGGGAAGGCCGGATCAGAGTCACAAGCAGATGTACGGTCAGGCGTTTGCTCTTTACGGTATGAGCGAATATCTGAAAGCAGAGGACGATCCAGAAGTGCTGGAACTGTGCCATCGAACCTTCGATCTCATTCACAACAGGGGTCAGGATGCGGAATACCGGGGATACTGGGACGCCTGCAGCCGGGACTGGACTCCCCAGGAGGATGTCTCCCTCTCCGATGCGGATATTCCCTGTGCGAAATCAATGAACACCCACCTCCACATCCTTGAAGCATTCAGCTGCTATGCACAGATGCTCCGGATGCGCGGCAGCTTCAGTGGAGGGAGCAGTACCCGGGATTCCCGGTCCGGAACCGTCACTCATGCCCTGGAGGAGCTTGTATCTCTTCACCTGCAGAAAATTACCCACCGGGACAGCGGACATCTTCAGCTGTATTTCACCCGGGACTGGAAGGCAATTGGGGCACCCAACTCTTTCGGCCATGACATTGAAGCGTTCTGGCTCATACGGGAAGCCATGGAAATTCTCCCGTCCGAATTAGACCCCAATCCTATCTCACCGGGCCCGGAGCAGCTGTTCACCGCCGCCGTTCAGGGACTGCGATCATTTGAAGCACAACTTCCTGATGCAGCCCGAAGGCTGGAATTGAGCTGCATGATCAACGAAACCCATGAAGGTACAGAGGATTCATCCAGAATATGGTGGGTACAGGCGGAAGCGGCCGCAGGTCTTGGAGAAGCCTGGCGTATGCATAAAGAGAGAAGTACTCTTGAACAACTGTGGCGGATCATCAATTTTATCGAACATGTTCAGACCTCCGCCCTGGGAGAGTGGCATTGGCGTACCGATGAGTACAATCAGCCCGATACGAGCCGGGACATGGCCGGAATGTGGAAGACCCCGTATCATAATGTCCGGGCAATGCTCGAAGTTCTTCATAGAATTTAAACTCACCCATGGAATTTAAACTCACCAATTTTTACCTCCGGTGAGCCTTCTCACCGGAGCCCCGTCCCGGGGCAATTTCACGATAATTTTTTATTGATAAAAATGTAATTATATCTTATCATTCATGTATATAACTGAGTCTTTTACTAATGTTTGCATCCGGGTTTGGCATACACAAGAAAAGAGTGATGCAGTATACTGAACCATGAACATCAGCATTATTTCAAATACCAAAGCAGCAGTGATCGTTGAGGAGGCATCGTGTTTCAGAAACAACAGATAATGAGGAAGGTATTATACTCCCTCATACCTATTTTCCTGTACTCCATCTATCTGTATGGATGGCGGGTGATAGCAGTAACGGCGGTAGTTTTCGGCGTGGGAATTCTTTCGGAATTCATCATGGAGAAAGCGCGGAATAAAAAAGTCAGCGAAGCCGTACTTGTCACATCAGCCCTGCTGGCCATGTCATTTCCTCCTGCGGTCCCCCTGTGGGTTGCGGCGGTAGCATCGGTGTTTTCTGTGGTGATGGGAAAGGGCGTATACGGCGGTTTCGGACGAAACGTGTTCAATCCGGCCATAACAGGCCGTATTTTTACATACATCTCATTCCCGCTTCTCATGCAGACCACATGGATGATCCCGGGCGTCTTCGGAACCCTGGGCATCAACGGTCAGACCCAGGGAAGCGCATTGATCGAAGCGGTGTTCATGATCCTCATCGTAGCCGCAGCATATCTGATTATTACCCGGAATTATGAGAAAAAAGGCCTGGTGAAAATCACCATCTTCGGTTCTATCGCAGTAACCATTGCCCTCTATGTAATTACCTCCTACGCCGGAGTGCTTCAGCCGGAAGTTGATGCAGTGAGTACGGTAACTCCCCTTGAGATTTACCGTGGACTGGATTCGGAAAATCTTCCGGAGTCCGCAGAGTATATCAATGATAACACCCTTGGGAATCTGTTTTTCGGACGTCGGGTGGGCTCAATCGGTGAGAGTGCAATTTTCCTGATTATCATTGCAGCTATCTACCTTATGTGGACCAAAACCGCCAACTGGCGGATGATACTCATGACGCTGCTGTCCGCAGCCGTACTGACCACCATTTTCTACTATGCAGGATTTATCGCCGATCTGAGCGGCGGGGCGTTAATGAACCCCGCAGGGAAGACGCTCCTGGAACAGATCGTGGATATTACCAAGTTCCTGTTCTCCGGATCTCTTTTCTACGTGGCGGTGTTCATGTCCACCGACCCTGTTTCCGGACCCAACAAGCCTCTGGCTCAGTTTCTCTACGGAATTATTATCGGCTCGGTAACCATTGTTATCAGGGTGTTCAGCGGATTCCCCGAAGGTACCAGCTTCGGTATTCTCATGGGCAACACCTTCGCCAACCTGCTGGATGAGATATCTCCCAAACCGAAGAAAAAGGCCAAGAAATCGACGGCCAAAAAGCAGACGGCATCTAACAAGCCCGCATCAGAGGGGGCCAAAGCATGAACAAGAACAGCCTAATTTACACAATCATTTTCAGCTTTATCGTAACCTTCGCCTTTGTATTTCTGCTGGCACTGGCGAATGAGGGCACCAAGGATATTGTGGAGCAGAATCAGCGGCTTGAAGCAAACCGTGCGGTGCTCAGCGCCCTGGGAATCGACTTCAATCCCGCGGACAGGAACGAGGTGTTCAGCAGGTTCGAGGAAGTCAACGAACTGACCAGTGAAGAGGGCCTCACCTATTACCGTGCAAACGTGGAAGGAGAGACGGTGTACGCCCTCCAGACCAACGGCGCGGGTCTGTGGGGAAACATCGAACTGGTGATCGGGTTTAATGAGGATGTTACCCGCTTCAAAGGTCTTGAAGTGATCGATCAGAATGAAACACCCGGCCTGGGCGGACGGATCACCGAGGACTGGTATTCCTCACAGTTTGTAAACCAGGCCATTCCCCAGGACGTGGCCTCCGGTAATGATAAACTCGCTCTTGCATCAGGTGACGGCAGAGGCGACGACAATAAAGACGATGCCAAGGTGGATGCCATTACCGGTGCGACCAGAACATCCGAGTCCATGCAGACGATTGTCTCCCGGGCGGCAGCAGAAATGAACTCAATATTGGGAGGTATGTAATGGGTCAGGCCAAAGATGTACTGAAAAACAACATCTGGGACAACAATCCCATCCTTATTCAGATTCTGGGGATTTGTTCCACTCTGGCGGTTACCAACCTGTTGACCAACACCGCCATTATGACAATCGGAGTAACGCTGGTAACGGCGTTTTCCAGTTTTACCATATCTATCATCAAGAAATTAATTCCCCGCAAGGTGCGGATGATTGTACAGACACTGATCATTGCTTTTTATGTGATTATCGTGGATCTGCTGCTCAAGGCTTTCAGTCCTGAGATCAGCAAGAATCTCGGCCCCTATGTGGGTCTGATCATCACCAACTGTATTATCATGGGACGGGCGGAAGCCTTCGCCCAGAGCAATCCGCCCCTCATTTCCTTCTGGGACGGGTTCACCACAGGACTGGGCTATATGTCGGTTCTCATGCTCATCGCATTTGTACGGGAGCTGCTGGGATTCGGTACGCTTTTCGGCTTCCGGGTACTTCCCCTTGCGTTTACCTCAGGCGGATACAACTGGACCATCATGGTGATGGCCCCCAGCGCCTTCTTCCTGGTGGGAATACTCTTATGGATAGCCAAATCGATTATGCTCAAGGGCGAAGCCCAGGGAGGTAACTAATGAGTGAAGTATTGAATCCTTTTTCCCTGTTTTTTGCATCAATTTTTACATCCAACATTCTGCTGGCCAACTTTCTGGGGATGTGTTCGTTTATCTCCATTTCCAAGGACCTGAAAAGTTCCAACGGTCTGGGAATGGCGGTTACCCTGGTGCTTGTGATCACCGCAGGAGTGAACTGGGCGGTTCTGAACTTCATTCTTGAACCCCTGGGGCTTGTGTACCTCCGCTTTATCGTATTTATTATCGTTATTGCGGCGGTGGTTCAGATCCTTGAAATGGTGATTGACCGTTTAAGCCCCGCACTTTACATGAATCTGGGGATCTTTCTTCCCCTGATCACCGTAAACTGTGCAATCCTGGGTGTGAGCCTTTTTATGGAAATCCGGGAATACACATTCACCCAGAGCCTCATATACGGCCTGGGAAGCGGTCTGGGCTGGTGGCTGGCCATTCTGGCCCTTGCGGCCATCAGGAAGAAAACCGATAAGGCCCCGGTTCCCGCGGGACTCCAGGGTCCGGGAATTACCATGATCACCATCGGCTTTATGGCCATGGCGTTTATCGGATTCTCGGGCATGCTTCAGGTACAGTAAGGAGAAGATCTCATGGCAACTATGTTACTTGCACCCGTGGCCATCGGCGCAGTGAGCGCCTTTCTGGGTGCGCTGATTTCCATCACCGATAAGATCGTTAACAACTACGGTGAAGTGCAGATCGACATCAACAACGGAAAAAAAGATGTGGAGGTAAAGGGCGGAAGTCCTCTGCTTCTCAGCCTGGCGGAACAGGATATATTCGTACCCTCCGCCTGCGGAGGCCGGGGAAGCTGCGGAGCCTGTAAGGTGAAGGTCACCAGCGATGTGGGCCCCCACCTTCCCACGGAAACCCCCTACCTCACCAAGGAAGAAATTGCGGATAATGTACGCCTCTCCTGCCAGGTAAAGGTAAAACAGGATCTCTCCATTGAGATCCCCGAAAGCCTCTTCAACATTAAAAAGGTGAAGACCACAATTGAGAAGATTACCGATGTCACCCATGACATTAAGGAAGTGCTGGTAAAACTCCCCGAAGGAACGGATCTTCAATACGAGGCCGGACAATACGGTCAGTTTGAGGCTCCCAAATACGGAAAGGTAAAAGAAGCCACTCAGCGGGCATATTCCTTTTCCTCGGACCCACAGGATAAAGAACATCTTGAGTTTCTTATCCGTCTGGTGCCCGGCGGTATTGTCACAACCTATGTGCATGAATACCTGAAAGAGGGTGACAGCATCAATATTGTAGCCCCTGTGGGGGACTTCAAGGTGCAGAAAACCGATGCTCCCATGATCTGTGTTGCCGGCGGTTCGGGAATGGCGCCTTTCAAGTCCATTTTCAACCAGATGATCCATGACGGCAGCATAGAAACTCGGGAAGTGTGGTACTTCTTCGGAGCCAGAACCACCAAGGATATTTTTTACATGGACTGGCTCAAGGAACTGGAAGAGAAGTATCCCAAGTTTCACTTCATTCCCGCCCTCTCCGAACCTCAGGAGGGTGACGGTTGGACCGGGGAAACCGGCCTGATTACCGACGTGATGGATAAATACCTGAAGTCCGATGAACTGAAGGATGCCGAAAAAGAAGGGTATTTATGCGGAAGTCCCGGCATGCTTGATGCCTGTATGGTGGTTATGCGGGATAACGACATGCAGGAAGAGCGCATATATTTCGATAAATTCGCATAATGTACCATTACGGCCGCCGGGAGTTCACTTTCCGGCGGCCTGTTCTATAAGGAGCAGACAACCATGAAACAAACACCAGATTACAGCAAAGCCGAAGCGAACATGCAGTCCGGAGTGATCACCGCCGACGGGTTCCTGGGCGAGGACACCAGGCCTCTGGCGGACATCATCGAACACGATGAAGAGCTGTTTGCTGAACTGAATATCACCTTTGATTCAGTTGCTGAGAAGCTGGAATACCTGATGAAAAAGGGACAGACCGGTCTGGGCGAGCCCATTACCGTGGATGACACCTGGCTGGTCCGTACTGATGAAACCAGGGGCTATCTTCCTTCCCCATTCGGAGACGGAGTGTTTCACAAAATCAACGTGGAAGTAGAGCTCAAGGGAAGCGGCAAGACGCTGCTTTTCACCGAGATGAACATCCATATGCTGAGGAAATTTCATTTTCTTGAGGGCAAGGGTTCAACCTTCAGAATGGAGCCTGCCCTCATTAAAGAGGTACTGATTCTCTGATTTTTTCTGATATTATTTGACAAATTCTCTTCTCCGGTTCACCATGTGGCCCTGCTGTACCAGGCGTTTTCATAGGGAATATACACTTTTGAACCGCCCCGGCCATCACATGCCTGACCGGAGACATGAAGTGAATAAGATATCAGCGCTGCCGGGCAATGTACTGGTAATTCTTTTTTCCGGCATTGCCGTTTCCGCCTTCCTTGCAGTTCTTATAACTGTGATCTATCGGATCTCCGCCGGTTTAGCCGGCGGCACCGTCGACTCTTCAAAAAAACCTCCCAGAGGTCCGATTCTGCGCCGATTGCACGGAAGCACAAAGACCGGAACTGTCCACAAACATCCCATTGTACCCGCTCTTATCATCGTTCCCATCCTCGCCCTGGGAGTGACCATGGGTTTCCCCTGGTGTATACGGTGGTTCTCAGTTTCGGCAATATGAATCTGTTCCATTTTCGAAATCCCGACTTATCCCTGAGCCTCTTCATGGAAAATATGATCGGCGTGTTCACCGGCCCCATCCTCCGGCGTGACGGACTGTGGATAATACTGGCCCGAACCCTGTTGTGGACGGGAATCCAGACCTTCTTCCAGGTGCTGCTGGGGATGATACTGGCTCTCAGCCTGAATGCACCCATCCGCTTCGCCCGCTTCTTCAAGTGGATGCAGGTTCTGCCCTGGGCCATTCCCGGCACCATCTCTCTGATGACTCTTCGCTATGAATTTCATCCCAGCTTCGGTTTCATAAATCAGGTTCTTGAGCTTCTCCCGGGTGTTGCCACAGGTCCTGCGTGGTGGAGCGATCCGTTCTGGAACTTCGTCTCCATGAATCTGGTGAATCTGTGGCTTGGAGTCCCTTTTATGATGATACTCCTTCTTGGGGCGCTGCAGGGCGTGGACCGAAACTGCCTTGAAGCAGCTGAACTGGACGGTGCAAGCCGTATGCGCAGGCTGTTTTCAGTGACCCTGCCCCTGATACTGCCCACGGTACTCCCGGCGGTGCTTTTTTCCGCCATCTACAGCTTCAATAATTTCGGGGTGCCCTACTTCATGAACCCCCAGGAGCTGGAAAACAGCCATCTGCTGTCCCTTGCCATCTTCCGGGCCGCCAGCTATTTCAACCGCTACAGCTTTTCCTCGGCACTGGCCATTGTGAACACTCTTCTGGTACTTCTGATGGTGATAATTCCCATCCGCTACAGCGGACTTCTCCAGGAGGCCAAACGATGAGACGTTTTCCGCCGTTCCTCAAATTTCTGGCATACTCGATTCTTATCGTGGCCGCTCTCATCACCCTCTATCCGGTTCTCAGGGTGATCAGCATCAGTTTCCGGCCCCACAACATGATCCTCACCACCGGGCTGAGTCTTTTCCCCGATTCACCCACTCTGGAAAACTATCTGCAGTTGTTCACTGAGCGAAGCTTTCTGCTGTGGATCGGCGGTTCCCTCGCAATCACCGGGGTTACTGCCGGCCTGGCCGTTTCCATTGCCACCCTGTCGGCGTATGCCCTCACCCGCTGGAAGTTCCGTCTGCGCAACTCCATCCTGTTAAGCATATTTTTCACCCAGCTCATCCCCGGCTCGGTAATGCTGGTTCCCACCTACCTGATGATTCTTAAGCTGAATCTGGTCAACACCTATCCGGGGTTGCTTCTCTCTTATGCCATTGCCACGGTACCATTCAGCATCTGGCTTCTCAGAGGATACTTCATGGGCATTGACGTTGAGCCCGAGGAAGCGGCAATGATCGACGGAGCGGGACCGTTGAGGATATTTTATTCGGTGCTCCTGCCCCAGGCGGTTCCGGTACCGGCCGTGATTTTCATGAAAGTGAGCGGAGCCCTCCACACCGGGCTTGCCAGGGGCAGCGGCAAAGGCATGGGAAACCGATAAAATATTACCCCGTGTGCGTTGCCCTCTCCGGAAATTTATCGTATATTCATACAGGTCGCACGGCATCACGAATTGGGAACATTTCAATCCGGCGCTGTGATCGAAAATGGTATTTTATTATATGGTATATAATTATGATCATTGCTCTACCCAAGTACCCGGCCGTACATGAGGTTGATTTGATCATCAGGTTTATGCATTTTGCTGTATAGATGCAATGTACCGGCCAAGGACGCTATTTGCCGGCCCCCGAGGAGAAGCGAACCGGACCATGCAGAATAAACGCTACATACTCCTTGGGTTAAAACACAGCGGCAAAACTTCTCTGGCTCAGGGAATGTCCAGGCAGCTTGGCATTCCATGGTTCGACCTGGATCACCGCATCGCATCTTCCCACCCCCAATATCCGGATATCAGAAGCATGTACCGGGAACGAGGGCTGGCCTGGTTTCAGGAACAGGAATGCATTGCCTATGACTCCATCAGCGACCCCCACTGCATAATTGCCTGCGGAGGGGGAGCCATGGAAAATCCTTCTCTTATGGAACGGATAGCAGCGGAGAGAGACGAAAGTCCGAAAACGCTGAGAATATTCATCGACAGCCCGGAGGAGCTGCTGTTTACCAGAATTATCAAACACGGCATCCCGCCGTTTCTCTCGTCAGACGCACCCCGGGAACATTTCAGGTCCCTGTATGTGCGGCGGAGAAACATGGGGCTTGAACACGCTGATGTGGTAATCAGTGCAGGCGAACTGGACAAGGAAGAGGTTCTTCAGCAGCTGCTTGATAGAATATAAGCACATAAACATATACAATGAACGGAATAAAATTGTGCACACGGAAATAACCCGGGATAGGAGATACGGCTATGGCAGGAAACAGCTTCGGGCAGGCTTATAAAATAACAACCTTCGGAGAATCCCACGGCGGCGCAGTGGGAGTCATCGTTGACGGCGTCACCCCCGGCGTGGAAATCACACTGGAGGATATTCAGAAAGAACTGGACAGGAGAAAAACCGGCCAGTCCTACATCACCACCCCCCGGAAGGAACCGGATAAGGTTCATTTCATGTCCGGGGTATTTGAAGGGAAAACCACCGGTACTCCCCTGATGATGATTCTCTACAACAAGGATGCCCAGCCCAGCGCATACAATGACATTAAAGAGCTGTACCGTCCCGGTCATGCGGACTACACCTATTCCA
The DNA here is from genome assembly GCF_000507245.1 of Salinispira pacifica. Taxonomy (GTDB): domain Bacteria; phylum Spirochaetota; class Spirochaetia; order DSM-27196; family Salinispiraceae; genus Salinispira; species Salinispira pacifica. The sequence continues at coordinate 2,345,382 of NC_023035.1, forward strand.
GAAAATACGGCATACGGGACTGGCGGGGAAGCGGAAGAGCCAGCGGAAGAGAAACCGCCGGACGTGTTGCAGCAGGCGCCCTGGCCAGAAAGATTTTGCGGGACAAAGGGGTGAACATTCTTGCATACACCCGCCGCACAGCAGGTATTGAAATCTCCAGCTTCGATCCTGAGGTAATTGAGAAGAATCCGCTGCGGGCCCCGGACATGAAGGCTGCGGAAGAAATGAACAGGATCATCAGCAAAATCAAGGATGAGGAAGACAGCATGGGAGGGATCGTTGAATGCCGGATCAGCGGTGTGGATCCCGGTCTGGGTGAACCGGTCTTCGACAAGCTTGATGCGGAACTTGCAAAGGCCATGCTCTCAATCGGTGCCGTAAAAGGGATAGAATTCGGCAAGGGCTTTGCCGCCGCGGATATGAGGGGCAGCGAACACAATGATCAGATGAGCGCTGACGGATTCATTACCAACAATGCCGGCGGAATTATCGGAGGCATATCAACCGGGGAGGAAATTATCTTCCGGATCGTGGTAAAACCCACCTCCTCCATCAACAAAGTACAGAGAACTGTGAGCAAAGAGGGAAAGGAGCAGGAAATACGCACAGAAGGGCGTCACGATGCCTGCATCTGTCCCCGGATTATCCCGGTGGTGGAGGCCATGGCTTCCATCGTACTTCTGGATCATATAAAACGGCTGGGAGCAATGCATATCTGATTCATCGGGCCCGGGCGTCCGGAAGTCCGGATCCCCAGGTGCAGCGGGGCGGTTCAGCCCCGCGCCGGCTCAGAAATATCATGATTCCAGCAGCTGCTCAATAATCGTGTAGGGATCGTCCCCTTTGCGGTATGTTACATTCATGGATTCGGGGTCCTTCATGGCAGTCTCCAGGGTCTGAAGAACCGCAGATACCGATCCCAGCCGCTCATAGAGCGCCTGATACCCAGGCCCCCGGCCGCTGTAGCTTCGGTAGAGACTGAGGAATGCATTGTTCAGCTCAAGTTCCGGGGCATTCCGGTACGCATCTCCCTCATAGCGCTCAGGATAGCTTATGCGGAATTGTTCACGGAACCTCTCCAGAATCCGTTCACGGGCAGCTTCCAGTTCGGAAGCTCGTTCAGGGGTTTGTTCGTGGGATGATTCGGGGGCCTGTTCGTCAGCCTGCTCGGGGGCACGGTCAGCAGATGGGGGGTGGGCAGCACTGGCCGGGGGAGATTTCTCGCTGAATGTTTCCGGGAAGGACTCATAGAGGATCTCAAGCTCCCGGGAAAGGGTTCGCATATCTGCCGCGAACTGACGGGAATCATGGATACTCGCCTCTGCGGAACGGTACTCCCGGGAGTCTGTACCGTAATACCATTCAATGTATTCCAGCGCGGCCATATCTCCCAGAGTGGTTGCAAGCTCTTCATTAAAGGAAATATGTCCCTTTACCCAGAAGCTGGCATGAATCTGCTCATGGAAAATCAGACGGGCCAGCCTGAACTGATCATATTCTGTCATAAAGGAAATAAGCGGATCTTTGGTAATGCCCAGGGTGCTGAAACCGTCAACTTTCCGGACAAACACATGGTATCCTTTATCCCGGAGTCTCCGGGCTTCCCGGGCAGCATCCTCCGGATTGTAATAGCCCCGGTATGGAGCGGGTCCGAGAAACGGATAGCGCCAGAGAAAGGGATCCAGGCTGTCAGGAGCAGCGGCATTCACCACCGCCACCAGATAGTCCCGGTCAAGTTCCAGATACTTCCGGTAATTCCCGTTGTCATTCAACCCGAGCCGTTCAACTCCGAAATCCCGGATCCGTTCAACCCCGGTAAAAAACCTTTCCAGCTCTTCCTGCCGGGATTCATCGGCGCTCTTCAGTGCAGCGCTTCTGCTTTGTGCGGCAAGACGGTTGCGGAAAAGTACACTCCCCTGCTCCACATAATAGCAGGAACTGAATAGAACCACGGCAAGAATCATGAAAAGCGCCTTCCCCGGGATGGTCCGGCTTTTGTTTCCTGCACTTTTGTTTCCTGCACTTTTGTTTCCTGCGCTTATATTCCCCGCTGGGCAAACTTTCGTGTATTTCAGAGAAATCGGGAAGCTTTCAGTTTTAATCGGTATGAGTTTCAAGGGGATCCTGTTTCTTGGCGGGTACCGGAGAAAGGGGAAGTAACTCTCCGGTCAAAAAAAAAGCCACTCCCGGAGGAGCGGCTTACAACTTAATCTTCAGGTGAAAAATCTTCCTTTTCAGCGCCGCACATGGGACACACCCAATCGTCGGGAAGAGCTTCAAAAGCTGTTCCGGCCGGCACACCATTGTCAGGATCACCTTCTGCGGGATCGTAAATGTATCCGCACACTTCACATACATATTTCTGCATGGAGCGCTCCTCGTTAAGCGTGAATCATCAAATTGAATGATCATTCATCTCGGTTATGCTCTATAAGATAACAGCCTGAGGGCTATTCATCAAGTGTTCCCCGTGAAGACATTTCTTTGTCCAGCATGAACAGGCCGTATTTGGAACCCTCAATCCGTTCCAGCTGTTTGATAATGTTCATTGCAGTGGATTCCTCTTCCACCTGTTCGTTCACATACCAGTCCAGAAAGCGTTCGCTGGCGACATCGTCGGCTTCACGGGCGGTCTTCACCAGTTTGTGAATACAGGAAGTAATATACTGCTCATGATCATATGCTGCACGGAAGGCATCCAGGGGAGATTTCCACTCCTTCTGAGGCTCTTTAATGGATGGCACCAGGGACCGTCCTTCCCTTTCAAAAAGATAATCAAAAAACTTGTGGGCATGCTCAAGCTCTTCCTGATACTGGGAACGCATCCAGACGGCGAACCCCGGAAGATCCTGATCCTCAAACCATGCCGCCATGGCTAAATACAGATAGGCCGAATCAAATTCCTCTTTGATCTGTGTATTGATGGCTGCTTCAACTTTTGCGGGTATTTTCATAACACCACTCCTATTAACTGATAATATCTTTCCAGAAACTTTCCGCTCTGTGAAGGGAGCGTGTTTCAGGGTGAATTCCGGTGCGGGTAAGGGCAAAGTCATATTTCACCGGGTCTTCACTATTTATTATGCGGAAATTATCGGTAATTTCAATCACTGTGGACATATCCGCAGATTTTCTGCTTCGCAGGCCCAACTCTGCAGTAACCCTCATCATGTGGGTATCCAGGGGGTACAGCAGGTCGGCAGGAGAGAGAATATTCCAGCCTCCTGGATCCACTTCATCCCGGCGAACCATCCACCGCAGAAAAAGCATCATCCGCTTGGCTGCACCGCTGCGGTGGAAGGGGGGCTTCACCTCAGGCACGATAATTCCGGGAATTCCATCTTCTCCCTGAAAGAGCTCAGGAAATCGTCTGATTTGATCTTCCGCCCCCCTCTCCAGCGCATACCTGAGATTCATGGCCGCAGCCAGCCCGGGGTACACTGCCTCTTCAGATTCCCCAGGCACCGGCGCCGCAGCCTGTTGAAGTGAACCGAATTTCTGAATTACCACTGCCATGGAAGAAATGAGTAGCAGAATTCGTGCATAACTGAAGAAACGGTATTTCATGGGGGGAATTATTCCCATCAGCTGTCGGGGAATATTGTCAGGGTCCAGCTCCAGAAGCATTTTCCGGGGATTGGGAAGATGAGTAAACAGCGTATCCAGAGTCTGAAGGATCAGATCCACCCTTCCCAGGGCAAACATTGCCGAAAGAAATGCGGCGATCTCCCGGTCTCCTGCTTCTGGAAACTTCAGGGCCGCCTCCAGGGGATCGGGATGTATGAACCGGCTTTGGTTCAGCTGATCGTACAGGGCATCCAGTTTTTTCCGGAAAACCGCAGCCGCCGAAGGTGATATTATCTTGAGGGCTCTGGGCAATTGAGGTAGTATCTCCTTATGAAACTGCATTCCTTTCTGCCTTCCAGGGCGGAACATCAATATAATAGCATGAAAACATCCGGCAGGTCAGGCACAAAAGAGATGATCGTCGGCGCCCTCTTGCGTCTGTTCTCCAGCAACGCCCGGATGAGGACGGGATCCCGGAGATTTTTTACCGCAATTCTTCTGACGGGACTCATCCTGTTCACCTCCTGCGCAGGATCAAACAGCTATCCCCGCTACGAATTCCTGGGTCCGGAATACCGAAGTTATCTGGCAAGACTCATGGAAGAAAAGGACTTTGCCAGCAGGTTTGTGATGATGGAGCGGCTTACCGCTGAAATTGCTCGGGAACGGGGAAGCGATGATCTGCGCTCCTTTATCCATCAATACAGCATGGACCAGGGGGACGACCCCTATATGGCATACTATCTCCAGATTCTGGGAGATCATTACGCCGGGCAAAAGCCGGGCCTCAGCCAGTATTATTACAACAGGATTCTCAGTGAATATCCGGATGTCAGGAGAGGAACCAGTTCCACCCATTTTGCCGCCCTTCAGGGACTGCTGCGGCAGGAAACAGACCCGCCGAAACGAATCGAGTACTACCGGCAGCTCATACGGGAGTTTCCCGAAAAGATTGACCTCGGTCTTACCTGGTACCGACTGGCAGGAGAGTACCGCAATGACGGACGATTCAGTGAGTATTTTGCGGCACTTGAGGAATTTTCCCGTTATCCGGATACCCGGGTGCCCGGAGCGCCGGACATCCACGAAGCAGTGCAGGAACAGCTGAGTTTTCACCGGAATAACAGCAAGGACTGGACGTCACCCAGCCTGGATACTCTGGTGGATAACATCAAAATATCACTCTATTACAAACAGGACTGGAGGCTTGAGCGCCACCGGGCCAAGGAAAATTTCTTTGCCATGAGCTGGCTGCAGGATCCGTCGGACTTCAACAGCCGTCCGAATTTCAATATCGGAACATTTCTGAATGCAGCCCGCAGCATCTCCTTTTCCGCCGACTTCACCATTCTGAATGAAAAGGAAGCATATCTGAAAACCTGGGGGTGGAGTTACCGGATTCCGGAGTGGTATTTTTACTTCAGAAAGGTGGATTATCCTGCCGATCCTGAAATACATGGAAACTGGGAGTGGGCAGGAATTTATTTTGGAGACACGCTCTAATTTGATACCCAACAGAAAACTGCGCTCCGGGAGACCCTTCAGTTCATTTTCCGGTCTCCCCGGCTCCATCCATGCAGTACAACTGATACTGATCTTCTTCCTGATATGTTCTCCAACGGGAATTCACTCTCTCCCCCGCCGAAACAATCCTGAAGCCGCATGGGAAAACGGGCCGGGCCCCGGGGAAGAACACTCCGTCAAATCGTCAGCACCTGCTTCCCCTCTTCCGTCATTACAGACCCATGCCGGTCCCATGATGTTCGCCAGTTTTTCCCAGCATGATCTCCTTCATCCCCGGGTAATTGCCGAGCTGGACGAACGGACCCGGAATGACAGCCTTTCCGCCCACTGGTCGGCAATGATCCGTTCGGAACTCTACCGGGACTACATCCGTTCGGAAATTCTCCGGCAGAGAGTCCCCACGGAACTGATGGCGGTGGCATACATTGAATCTTCCTTTGACGTGATGGCGGAAAGCCGCACCGGTGCCCGTGGTCTGTGGCAGTTTGCCGATAACTCCCTTGCTCCCTGGCTGAGCAGATCAGAAACCTTTCCGCGATTTGATGAGCGCTTTGATTTCCGGAAATCTACCATAGCGGCCATGGAAAAACTGATGATCAACCGGAGAGAAACCGGCGACTGGATTTCCGCTGTGGCGGCCTACAACGGCGGATTGGGCAGACTCAGCCGAAGCCTTGCCGCCTTGAACCGCCGGGGCACCGGCAACGGCTCTGCCCCGGCGCCGAACCCCGCAGATACACCGGGTGAAACCCTGTCACCTTTCTGGAGTCTTGATATACAGGATGAGGGAGAGCCCTATGTACGGGAAGCGGGAAATATCAGCAGAGAAACCGCGAACTACATTCCCCGGTACATTGCCGCCTCGGTTATCGCCGCATATCCGGGCCGCTTCGGCATCCGTCTCAACTGGTCTGCCCCCCTGCACTGGGAGCACCTGAGTCCGGGAATTGAAATTGAGTTGACCACACTCGCCGGGGAATCCGGCGTACCTCTTCAGATTCTCCGGGCCGGGAACGGCGAGTACCTTGACGGAATTATTCCCGGCGGTGCCCATGAACTGAAATTTCCCCGGCGATATTCCAGTGCCGTCCGATCCGCCCTGGGGAGTCTGAGAAAAACCCGGGAACCCTCCGGTCCCGGATACTACACGGTGAAACCCGGCGATACCCTCTGGAGCATCAGCAGATCCCATGGAATAGATCTGGAGAACCTTCGAAAGCTGAATAACCTTGAGCAGGATAATATTATCCATGCGGGGATGCAGCTCAGGCTGGCGGATGAATCTGCCGATACAAGTAATTGAGATGAAGCACATTATCCCCGATTCGCCAGCTGCCGCCCTTCGACTCCTCCTGTTGGTCATAATGACCTGTTTTGTCCTTCCTGCCCTGCTCCCTCTTCACAGCCTGAACGCCCAGATGGGAGTTGACAGCAGCATGGACTGGGAGAATGGTATTCTCCGGGTAACCGTATCCAGAACGGTGGATGACCGGGGATATAACCTTCCCGCAGCCCTCTACAGTGCCGAGCTGGAAATCGAGCGGAGGCTGCCGGACATCCTTTTCCGGGAGCTTCTCAATGTCCAGGTAGACTCCTGGAACAGTCTGGAAGATACTTTGCGAAATGAACCGGAACTTATCTCCTTCATAGAAAACCTCAGTGCAACGGCGGAACATGTCTCTGTCCGCCCGGATCCCTCGGTACCCGTACTGCACAGCAGCTATGCGCTGGAACTGTACCCCCGTCTCAGCGGTGAGCTGGTTCGCCACGGGAACAGTTTCCCCATGAATGAGGTTCTGCAGTGGCAGCCGGGTTCGGACTACAGCGGAATTGTGATATATGCCGGCCGTGAGCTTCCGGTTCACGGCGAACAACGGAGCGCAGCTCTGGAACCTGCTCTGTTCCCGGTAATCTACGATGAGAATATGCGGGTGGTGGCCGATAAAAACCGCCTGGATCCCGAGTATGCATCCCGTTGGGGCGTTGCCGCCTACACCCGGGGGTTTGATGAATCGGAACACCGGGAACGGATCGGGGACAACCCCTACAGAATTATCGCCACCAGTCTGTTCGGCATTACCCCTTCCGATCCCCTCATTCCTCCCGCCGATGCGGATGTTCTGCTGTACAGCGAGAACAACCGGAGGCTGCTGCGGGAAGGCAGAATTCTGATCATCTACTGAGCAGTGCGGGATTCACCCCCACCCCAGCCTCCCATACCTTCCCGGATTCTCCCCCCCCATGCCGGATTAATTTCCCTGCATCCTGGCGGTGGTTTTTTTTTCGGTTCTTGGGTACAATCCAGCAATTAAACCAGATCTCCATAGGGCAGTTCTCTTCAGGGAGTGCTCTATAGGACTATTCCCTGCAGAGCAGTCCCCTGCAGGGCAAGCGATCCCCACAGAATCTTCAGGAGCCATTCATGATTCGTAATGTATATTCACATTCTTTTACCCGGACCGGATCCGTTTTCAACAGGATGCCTGTCGCCCTGCTTCTTCTGTTCCTCCTTAGCGTCGTTTCATGCGGTCCACGGGCCATTGGACGGGGAGTTCTTCTGTGGGCTCCGGAAGATCTGGATATACCCGGCGGTGCTGCAGTGGAAATTTTATCCGAATCCGAACTCAGGGGCAGCTACCAGCTTCGCTATGTACCCGGGGGAGAGGAAGACGGAGAGCAGATTTTTGAAGCCGAAACCTGGAGAGTACGCAGGATCGATGACCGGGATGAGCTGGAATCAGCCAGGGAACGCTACGCCGAGTTTGCCCCCTACTTCGGCGTGGCGGAGATTCAGGCTCTTCCTGTGCGTGACAGCATGGGCACCGGTCCATCCAGCTCCATTATCTACCGGATGAGACAGGGCGAACAGGCCAAAATCATTTCCCGGAGCGAAGATGTTGTACCCGTGGGCGGCCTGGAGGATTACTGGTTCGAAATTCTTACTTCAGACGGAACACGGGGATATGTCTACGGTTATCGCCTGGATGTGGTTGACGCCCAGGGTGTCTCCACGGAGAAGACCGCTGCCTCTGAAGATGCCTTCCTGGATGCGGTGTTGAACAGTGTATGGCGTCCCGATTATTTCGCCTGGATGATCAACGACAACGTGTACGATCTGACCCGCTTCAAGGATGAATACCGTTTCGAACATGACGGGGAAAACCGGACCTTCACTTTAAACACCCGGGAGATCTCTGCGGAATTCCCCTATGAGGAGGTGTTTCGTGCCAGGTATAAAGAATATGTTGTTGCGGGAACCAGCCTTCAGATCACCACATTCAGCGAAAATTCCATTTCCATCCAGTTCACCAGAGACGGAGAAACCATTCAGGAAAGCCTGGTGCGCATTGACAGGGATGTGAGCGAGATCATTGAAAATGAACGGCAGCGCAGGGAAGATGTGAAAACAGCCTTTCTCTCCATGGGAAAAAGTTTCCGCAGCAGCCAGTACGGCAGCATGCAATTCAGCGAAGACGGGAGTCTTGAATGGCGGGGATACAACGCCCTGGATTCCAGCATTCTTCCGTCATGGTTTCAGGGACGGGGGGATCTGGCCTTTAATCTGTATCTTGCACGAGATCTCCGGAGCAGCTATGACGGAGCAGTGAGCATCACACGTCCCGGCATATCCATCTCCGAAAGTCTGAATTTCCTCTACCGGAGAACCGATCAGGGAATTCAGCTTGAATTTGTGCCCGGAGAAAATATCGACCGGAATGTCATTCTGAAACAGGCTCTGACCCCATTCGTGATATTCTTCAGCATTCAAGAGTAAGGGCGTATGATTTTACTGCAGGCCGATTCTCTGAAACTTTCATTCGGAGACAGGGAAATTCTCAAAAACGTCAGCATTCGCATCCCTGAGCGGGGGCGGATCGCCCTCTCCGGAGCCAACGGAAGCGGAAAATCAACCCTTCTTACCATTCTCGCCGGCCTGAGGCAGAGCGAAGGGGGCAACGTTAGCAGCCACAAGGCCGTACGCATCAGCTATCTTCCCCAGTCGGGCATTGAACACCGGGGCAGAAGCCTGGAGGATGAACTGGAAACCGCATTCTCCCACTTCAAGGAGGATGAAGCCCGTCTGGAGGAGCTGGGACGACGGCTGGAGCATCACAGCAGCGAAGGCCCGGAAACCCGCAAACTGCTGGAAGAGCATCACCAGATCAGCGAACGGATCGCCTCCAGCCATTATTATCAGCGGGAGCAGTACATCATGCGCACCATCCGGGGTCTGGGGTTCAAAACGGATGACCTTCACCGGGACTGCGGAAATTTCAGCGGCGGATGGCAGATGCGCATTGCCCTGGCCAAGATTATTCTGGAGAACCCTGATGTGATGCTTCTGGATGAGCCCACCAACTACCTGGACCTGGATGCCCGGCAGTGGCTGGCCGACGAGATGAACCGTTTCCATGGCGGAATTCTCATGGTGAGCCACGATAAGGGCTTCCTTGACGATACGGTGAATCAGGTTGCCGAACTGTTCATGGGGCAAATCAAACTGTATAAGGGAAACTACAGTCACTACGAGAGACTCCGTGAACAGGAAATGGAAATTCTCATTAAACAGTATGAACAGCAGCAGCAGGAGATTCAGCAGCTTGAGGATTTTATCGCACGCTTCCGGGCCAATGCCAGCAAGGCCGCCCAGGTTCAGAGCAGGATCAAACAACTGAACAAGATCGAGCGGATCGAGATCCCCGAAAGCATGAAACGGATGCATCTGCACTTCCCTCAGGCCCCCCGTTCCGGAGATATGGTTCTTGAGGCCGACAATATAGAAAAGTCCTACGGGGATCTGCATATTTACCGCAACCTGTCTTTGGAGCTTCAGCGGGGGGACCGGGCGGTGCTGATCGGACCCAACGGGGTGGGAAAATCCACTCTTCTGAGAATTCTCGCCGGCCGGGACCGGAATTATCAGGGTACGATTCGCTACGGATCCAAGGTTGAGATGGCCTACTTCGCCCAGGAATCGGAAGACGAATTGAATACCTCCTGGACCATCATGGAAGAGATGGAGGCCGCCTCCCCCACCGAACTGTACCCCAATCTCAGGGGGATGCTGGGAGCCTTTCTGTTCAGGGGGGATGACATTTACAAGCCCATCTCCGTGCTCAGCGGCGGAGAGAAAAACCGCCTGGCCCTTTTAAAAATGCTCATGCGTCCGGGAAATTTTCTGATCCTGGATGAGCCCACCAATCATCTGGATCTCACCAGCAAGGAAGTGCTCCTGGATGCCCTGAAAGACTATGAGGGTACCATTCTCTTTGTAAGCCACGACCGGTTTTTTATCAGGGAACTGGCAACACGGGTAATCGAGCTGCAGTTGCCGGAAGCCGAAGGGGATTACCGGCAGGTACACAATATTCCCGGGAATTTTGACTATTACCTGGAGTACCGCAGCAAATTCGGTTCCGGATCTCACTCAGGCAACCATGGAAGCGGGCCCGCAGCAGGGGCAGCCGCCTCAGCCGCGGACTCTTCCGCGTCTGCTTCTGCTTCATCTTCCTCTTCCTCTGTCTATCACCCCGGCGCTTCCTCTGGTAATCACCCCGGGCCGCAGGAAGCCGGGGATGGAACCGGAAAACTCAGTCACGAGGAGATGAAGAAGCGTCGTTCCCTTCTGAAAAAACTCCAGCGGCGGGAGGAGGAGGTTCTTTCTTCCATTGAAGAGGGAGATGAAAAACAGGCCGAAATTCAGCACCAGATGAGTCTGGAAGAGAACTACAGCGACGGGGAAAAAATATCAGCCCTGCAGAACAGCCTGGACAGCCTTGAACAGAAGCAGCAGGAACTGCACCTTGAGTGGGAGGATCTTGCCCTCCGGCTGGAAGAGTTGAAAAAGCCGTAAGAATACCGTATTCTCTCCCCCATGACACGAATCTACTCCTGGAATGTAAACGGAATCCGGGCCGCCCACCGCAAAGGGTTTCTGGACTGGCTTAATGAAAGCAACGGCGATATTGTGTGCGTGCAGGAAACCAAGGCTCATCCTGACCAGCTGCCCGAAGAACTGCGGAGCCCCCAGGGATACCACAGTTACTATTCCTCTGCTTCACGGAAGGGGTACAGCGGGGTTGCCATATACAGCAAAACCGAACCTCTGGAAGTTCAGCAGTTTGAAATTCCCCGCTTCGATGATGAAGGCAGGGTGCTGATTGCCGAATACCCGGACTTCTTTCTCCTCAGCGCCTATTTTCCCAACAGTCAGGCCGAAGGAAAGCGGCTGGATTATAAACTTGATTTCAATAACGAGGTTCTCTCATGGGCCCGGAAGAACGTTGATTCGGGGAAGAATGTGGTGATCTGCGGTGATTATAACGTGGCTCACAAACCCATCGACCTGGAAAACCCCAAATCCAATGAAAAAAACCCCGGATATCTTCCTGAAGAACGGGAGTGGATGTCCGGCTTTCTGGATGCGGGCTTTGTTGATACCTTCCGCATGTTCAACCAGGAAGCCCGGCAGTATTCCTGGTGGAGCTACCGGATGAAAGCACGGGACAGGAACATCGGCTGGCGGATCGACTATCACTGTGTGAATGAAGCGTTCCGGGATTCGGTGCTGAATGCTGATATTCATCAGGATATTCACGGTTCCGATCATTGCCCGGTAAGCCTCGATCTGAACACAGATCTGAGCAGATAAGGAGCTGAAATTGCGCATACGTTACAACGCACCGGTAACCCTCAGCTTCTCCCTTCTGGCGGTGGCGGTGCTGATCATCGATATGGTTTCTCCGGGAGAATTTCAGCTCCGGCTCTTTTCCGTGGGACCGGCAATGAACTGGAGTTCTTTCACCGATTATCTGCGGCTGTTCACCCATGTTCTGGGACACGCTTCGGTGGAGCATCTGCTTGGCAACCTGGCGCTTATTCTCCTTCTGGGACCCATCCTGGAGGAAAAATACCACTCCTCCGCCATGGTGTTCATGATTCTGGTCACCGCCCTCACCACCGGCCTGGGGAATATCATCTTTTCCGATGCCGCTCTTCTGGGAGCAAGCGGAGTGGTGTTTATGATGATCCTTCTTGCAAGTTTTACCAATGTCCGGAGGGGAGAAATTCCCCTCTCCTTCATTCTGGTGGTGCTCATATATCTCCTGCGGGAATTTATCTCCGCCCTTGAAGCCGATTCCATCTCACAGCTGGCCCATATTGTGGGGGGAGCAGTGGGTTCGGTTTTCGGGTTTATTCACGCTCCCAGCCGCTCGCCGGTGAACCCGTCCGGGAGTTCTGAAACAACAGAGGAAAATCATGATAGATAAACTGGAAAAACTGGAAGATTATTTTGAGGATCTGCAGAAAAGGATTCTTGACCCCAACCTTCATAAAGACCCCAAGGCATACAAAGAGGCCATGCAGGAACACTCCCATTTGAGTGAAGTGATGGAGGTGTACAACCGTTACAAGGATGCTCAGGAGGCTGCAGAAGAGGCCCGGACCATGCTCGAAGACGATGACCCGGAAATGAAGGCCATGGCCCGGGAAGAGCTGGCCGGACTGGAAGAAGAGCTGCCCGCACTTGAGCAAAAACTGAAAATGCTTCTGGTGCCCCGGGATCCCATGGACGGAAAAAATATCATCATGGAGATCCGGGCCGGTACAGGGGGCGACGAGGCCGCATTGTTCGCCGCCGATCTCTACCGGATGTACACCCGTTATGCTGAAAAGCATAATTGGAAGCTTGAGGTGATCACGGTGAATGAGACGGAGATCGGGGGGCTGAAAGAGGCGATCTTTTCGGTGAAAGGAAAGGACGCATACGGCACCCTCCGCTACGAAAGCGGCGGGCACCGGGTCCAGAGGGTTCCCAGCACCGAAAGCGGGGGCAGAATCCATACATCCGCATGTACGGTGGCAGTACTTCCCGAAGCCGAAGAAACGGATGTGCAGATCAACGACAACGACCTGAGAATTGACGTGTTCCGTTCTTCCGGTCCCGGCGGGCAGTCGGTGAACACCACAGACTCTGCGGTACGGATCACCCATATTCCCACCGGACTGGTGGTGAGCTGTCAGGATGAAAAATCCCAGATCAAGAACCGGGCCAAAGCCATGCGGGTGCTCACCGCCAGGCTGTATGAACTGGAAGAATCAAAGCGCCGGGCCGAGGAAGCGGAAGCCCGGAAGAACCAGATCGGCAGCGGTGACAGATCCCAGCGAATCCGCACCTACAATTTTCCCCAGAGCCGGGTAACGGACCACCGCATCGGCCTGACCGTACACAAGCTGGACCAGGTGCTGCAGGGTGAGCTGGATGAAATTATCGAGGCATTGAAACTGTCAGCGAGCCAGGAGGCCCTGGAAGCCTGATGAATCCCCGACAATTCCAGGGGCTCAGCCTCTCCCGTGCGGTACAGCTGGGGCGCAGCCTGCTCCCTGCAGGTCCCTACGACAGCCCCGGGCTGGACGCTCTGATCCTTTTATGCCACAGCATGAATATCAGCAAGGAACAGTACTACGCCCGCATGCAGGACAGCCTGCCGCAGGCTGCAGGGGAGCTATACGCCCGGGCCCTGGAACGGAGAATTTCCGGCGAACCAGTGGCGTACATTCTGGGCTTCAAGGAGTTTTACGGCCTAGAATTCCGGGTGAACCCCGGCGTACTCATCCCCCGGCCGGATACAGAAATTCTGGTTGACTGGGTGCTTGAAAGCCATCCGGCGGATTCACCCCTGGTGATCCACGACTGCTGCAGCGGCAGCGGCGCAATCGCAATCGCCCTGGCACACATGCGCCCCGCATGGGATGTGAGCGCTTCGGATATCAGCCTGGCCGCCGGCGAGGTCTTCGGGGTGAACGCAGCCGCGCTCGTTCCAACCTCACCGCCCCTCTGGTTCCAGAGCGACCTGCTGGAGTCGGCAGCCCAAAGGGAAATGAAATTCCACATTATTACCGCAAATCCCCCCTATCTTACCCCTGCTGAAACCCGTGAACGGGAACTGGAGGGGTGGAAAGAGCCTATGCTGGCCCTTGACGGCGGGGAAAAAGGGCTAGATCTTATACAAAGGCTGGCTTCACAAGCCCATGATCTGCTGGAACCCGGCGGATGGCTGTATATTGAAGCAGCGGATGATCAGGCGGATGCAATCGAGAAGCTATTGAAAACTCTCGGCTATGCCGATCTAGAATGTAAGAAAGATTTAGCGGGTATGAAACGGATATCCAGAGGCAGAAAACGGTGATTCGCACCATAGATGATCTGGCGGCCCTGCTGTCGGAACAGGGAATATCAGAAGAAAAAATCAACCTCATTACCAGAGCGGCCCGGAAGAGCGAAGAGCTGCACACCGGGCAGTTCCGGGCTTCCGGTGATCCCTACTTTGTACACCCCCTTCAGGTATCGGAAATTCTGATCCGGATGAAGCTGGACGAAATCACCATCGTTGCCGGCCTGCTCCATGACAGCATAGAAGATACTTCCTATACCAGGGATCAACTCACCGCTGATTTCGGCGAAGAGGTCACAACCCTTGTGGAGGGAGTGACCAAGATTGATATTGTCAAAGCGAAGAACAAGAATTCCGTCCAGGCAGAGACCATCCGCAAGATGCTGTTCGCCATGGTGAAGGATATCAGAGTCATTCTCATCAAGCTGGCTGACAAGCTGCACAATATGCGAACCCTGGAGTTCAAGAAACCTGAGCGGATCCGCGCCATCGCCCAGGAAAACCTGGACATTTATGCTCCCCTGGCCGGCCGGCTGGGGATCAGCTGGATGAAGGACGAGCTGGAGGATCTCAGCCTGAAGCATCTGCAGCCTGACGTGTACATCCAGCTGAAGGATTATGTAAAGCAAAAGCGAAGCGAACGCAGCGAATATCTGAATAAAATCACCGGCGCTATTGAAGACGCCGCCTCCCGGGAAGGCATTGAGGTTCACACCAAAACCCGGGCAAAGCATTTTTACTCCATTTACAGCAAAATGCGCCAGCGCAGCAAAAGCCTGGATGAGATCTATGACCTTCTGGGCGTGCGGGTGCTGTGCAAGAGCATTCCCGACTGCTATGTGGTGCTGGGTCTTGTACACCGCCTCTGGATGCCCATCGAGGGACGGTTTAAAGACTATATCGCCATGCCCAAATCAAACCGCTATCAGAGTCTTCACACCACGGTGATGGGATACGACGGAAGACTTCTGGAGATTCAGATCCGCACCGTGGCCATGGAAGAGACCGCACAGCACGGTGTTGCCGCCCACTGGCAGTATAAGAAAAGCCTACGGGGGGACCGGGCGGGTCATGAGGACCTGACCATCATCAACCGCTTGAAGGACATGGACAGCATCAAGATCGCCGGCAGGGATTTTCTGGAGGAGATGAAACGGGAGATCCTGAAGGATTCCATCTATGTATTCACTCCCAAGGGTGATGTGATTCAGCTCCCCAAGGGTGCAACCGCCCTGGATTTTGCCTACCATATTCATACCGAGGTGGGTCATCACACATCCGGAGCCAAGGCCGACGGCTCCATCGTCCAGCTGAAACAGCCGCTGAAGAACACCCAGGTGGTTGAGATCATTACCCATCCCCACGCCCATCCCCACCTGGAATGGCTGCGCTATGTGAAAACCCGGGGCGCCAGAAGCAAAATCCGGGCATGGATCAATAAACACGACGAAAGCCTTTTTGTTGACCAGAGCATTGTGGCCCGGAAAAAACAGGAACTTCCACCGGCCAAACCCCGAAAGAAAAAAACCGGCAGCGGCAACACGGTTATCGAAAGCGACAAGCTGGGCATACGGGTGGGCCGGGACCGGAACCTGATGATTCACTTCGCCAACTGCTGTAATCCCAAAACCGGTGACGACATTGTGGGTTATGTATCAAGAGGACGGGGCATCATTATTCACCGCAGGGATTGCAAGAATTTCCGGAATATCAAAGATGTGGGAGAGCGGACCATCGATGTGGAGTGGGAAACCGTAAGCCCCAAGAGCACCCGGAAATTCAGCGTCACCGCACGGAAAACCGGAGATCTGTTCAGCGAAATCGAAGGCGCAATCCGGAAACAGCACGGGCATCTCATCGAAGGAAAGGTTGATGCGGTTCACAGCGGTTCGTCATCCCAGGCGGGTACCCTGGAAGGGCATTTTACCATGGAACTGGACAAGGGCGGGGATATGACCAGGATCATGAAGAACATCAGGGCCATTCCCAGCATTCTCACCATTCAGGAAATTCAGTCCGAAGATGATACTCGCTGAAGGTGAATGAAGCGATTATTTTGTTTCTTTTTATCCTCTCATCCAGTATGTTATTGCTATGAATGAGATCACCTTTAAGGGTAAGCCCCTGAGCCTGGACGGAACACCACTTGAACCCGGTGATACGGCACCTGATTTTTCCCTGATCCGCAGCGATCTGGGGGAATGTCACCTTTCAGACTTGAAAGAGGACTACATTGTCCTCAATATTGTCCCTTCTCTGGACACTCCGGTGTGCGCAGCCAGCGCCCGTGAGTTTAACCGGCAGGCCCATGATCTTGACCTTAACTGCAGATTTCTCACCATAAGCAGGGATCTTCCCTTCGCTCAAAGCCGCTTCATTCAGCGTGAAGATGTTCATGACATGGAGCTGCTCTCGGACATGCGCTTCTCGGATTTCGGCCGGGAATACGGCGTACTTATCTCCAGCGGTCCTCTGAAAGGCCTGCTGGCCCGGGCGGTGTTTCTCCTGGGCCCTGAATCCGATACTTCCGGTCATGACAGTAATGCCGACAGTGACAGTGCCGGCCGGAACGTGCTGTACCGGGAAATGATCCCCGAGATTGCCTGGGAGCCGGATTACCGCCGGATTCTGGAAGTTCTCTACCGGGAAAACGGAGACAGCTGACACATGGGCGAATATGATCTTCATCTGGTCCTTCACGAACCGGAGATTCCTCAGAACACCGGCAATATTGCACGAACCTGCACGGCCCTGGATGCCACCCTTCATTTGATTAAGCCCCTTGGATTTTCCCTGGAAGATAAATACGTCAAACGCTCAGGGATGGATTACTGGGAACGGCTCAATTATATAGTGTGGGAAGACCTGGATGATTTTTTCCAGGGAATCCAAAGGGAATACGGTGCTGATCCCGCCGAAGAGTGTTTCTATATCAGTACAAAGGCCAGACAGCAGCTGGGCCAGGTGGAGTACCCTTCCCGTGCGTTTTTTCTGTTCGGAAAGGAAAGCGCGGGACTTCCGGAATATCTGATGAAGAACTTTCCCGAACAGTCTTTGAGAATTCCCATGAAGCCCGGTATCCGCAGCCTGAATCTAAGCAATGCGGCGGCGATTATCGCATACGATCACTGGAAGCATTTCAACTTTCCCGGATGTGAGTCTTTTAATTAGCAGCTTTTACTGGTAGCCTGAAATGATACCAATGCCCGGCAGGGATACTATACGAGGAGCAGGCATGAAAACCATCGGAATTATCGGTTTTGGAAATATGGGCGAAGCGATGATCTCGGGATTGCTTGACCGGGAATCCGGGTACAGCTTGTCGGTTATCGAGAAAAGCGCTCCGCGGAGAAAGCTTGCAGTTGAAACCTACAATGCCGAGGATTGCACGGATACGCCGGAAAAACTGTTCGCTTCCGCAGACGCGGTGGTGCTTGCAATCAAACCCCAGGACCTGCCTGCTCTCGGCGAGGAGTTTTATTCATATACGGAAAAGCTCCCTCTCATATCAATAGCCGCCGGGGTGAACCTTGAGACGCTGAAAGAACTGTTCGGCTCGGATCAGATCGCACGCTTTATGCCCAGCCTTGCTGCGAGCGTGGGAAAATCAGTTACCGGAATATCCTATTCAGACGGCTGCAGTGAAGAGTTCAAGGAACTGTCTTTTACGGTGGCAGAATCATTTGGCCTGGCAATGGAAATGCCCGAACGGCTGATTCCCGCAATAATCGGAATTTCCGGTTCCGCCATCGCCTATGTATACGAGTTTGTGAACGCCCTGGCCCTGGGGGGAGTGAAAAACGGCATCAAGTACGATTCCTCTCTGGAAGTTGCCCTGGATGTGCTGGAAGGGGCGGTATCCACCATCCGAAGCAGCGGGATGACCCCCGGCGAGCTTGTCACAAAGGTGTGTTCACCCGGCGGGACCACCATTCAGGGCATCAGCAGCCTCCATGAGGACGGGTTCACCGCCACCGTCATGAGAGCCGTGGATGCCGCCGCAGACCGTGCCCGGGATCTGGAAAGCTGAACCGCCGCCCGGGCTCACAGCGGCCGCACATGAAAGCACCTTGCCCCCTTGTCCATTCTTGCCCCGAACGTATATGATACCGCCATGTTAGATATTAAATTTATCCGAGATAACATCGAAGCCGTAAAGGCCAATATTTCTGCACGGAACATGTCTGCAGATCCCACCCTGGTTGTGGAACTCTATGAGAAGCGCAATGCCCGCATTCAGGAGCTCGACACACTCCGTCAGGCCCGGAACGACAATGCCAAGAAAATGAAGGGCCCCATGGATCAGGATGCACGTCAGCAGCTGATTCAGGAGGGTAAGGAGATCAAGGAAAAGATTTCCTCATCGGAAGCAGAGCTCCAAAATATTGAAGCCCGGATGTATGATGAGGCCCGGAAAATTCCCAATATGGCCCATCCCGATGCTCCCATCGGCAAAGAAGACAAGGACAATCTTGAGCTGAAGAAGCTTGGAGATGTTCCCCGGTTCGGCTTCACTCCCAAAGATCATGTAGAACTGGGAGAACTGCTTGATATTATCGATTTTGAAAAAGGAACCAAAGTCTCGGGTACCAAATTTTACTTTCTGAAAAATGAAGGAGTGTACCTGGAGATGGGGCTGATCCGCTACGCCCTGGATATTCTGCAGAAGCACGGTTTTACCCCCACCATCACTCCGGACATTGCCAAGGAAGAGGTTGTTCAGGGCATCGGGTTCAATCCCCGGGGCGAAGAGAGCAATATTTACACCATTGAAGGAACCGACAGCTGCCTGGTAGGAACCGCAGAGATCACCCTGGGAGGGTATCATTCCGGTGAGATGCTGGAAGCGGAGGATCTCCCCATCAAGCTGGCGGGGGTTTCCCACTGTTTCCGCCGGGAAGCCGGCGCCGCAGGACAGTTCTCCAAAGGACTGTACCGGGTGCATCAGTTCACGAAAATTGAAATGTTTGTATACGCCTCACCTGAATCCTCCCCACAGCTCCACGAGGATCTGAGGGAGATCGAAGAGGAAATCTTCACCGGTCTGGGGATTCCCTTCCGGGTGGTGGATACATGCACCGGAGATCTGGGTGCTCCTGCATACCGCAAGTACGATCTGGAAGCATGGATGCCCGGACGGGGCGAACAGGGCGGCTGGGGGGAGATCACCTCAACCTCCAACTGCACCGACTACCAGGCCCGGCGCCTGGGAGTACGCTACCGCGACGGTAAAACCAAGGGCCATGTGCATATGCTGAACGGTACCGCCATTGCCATCAGCAGGGCGATTATCAGCATTCTGGAAAACTTTCAGCAGGAAGACGGATCGGTACACATGCCTGAAGCTCTGGTGCCCTACCTGGGCTTCGATACCATCCGCCCCCGTAAAAACTGATATGTCCGCCTCCTCCGTTTCCCAGATCAGGAACTCCCGGGTCTCCCCAACGGAGATTGTAGCGGAAATCGGTTCCGGTCATAGAAAAGACCGGAACCGGGCCCGGGATCTGATTGCAGCAGCGTCAGATGCCGGCGCCGACACGGTGAAATTTCAGCATTTTTATGCCGATGAAATTGTTCATCCCCTGACAGGGATGGTGGAACTTCCCGGGGGTTCAGTTCCCCTCCACAGCCGCTTCAGGGAGCTTGAACTGGATGCCGGTTTTCTTGAGTTCCTGAAAAACGAGTCGGAAAAGAACCAGCTCCGGTTTTTCTGTTCGCCCTTCGGTATCCGCAGTGCACAGGATCTTATCAAACTGGGGGAATCATCCTTTAAAATTGCCAGTCCGGAACTGAATCACATCCCCCTCCTGGATTTCCTCAACACCCGGGCAGAGTCTCTGGTTCTTTCCACCGGAGTGAGCCGTCTGGGTGATATGGAGGAAGCTCTCTCCCATGTGGGAGATACTGAACAGCTCAGCCTTCTTCACTGCATCACCAGCTATCCTGCCAGGGAAGAAGAGTACAATCTTCGCCTCATTCCCGGATTGCATGCCCTCTTCGGCATTCCTGCGGGACTGTCGGATCACAGCATAGATCCTGTACTGGTGCCCTCCCTGGCAGTGCTTCTGGGAGCCCATATGGTGGAGAAGCATTTCACCCTGAGCCGCAGCGACGGCGGTCTGGACGATCCCATCGCATTGCCCCCGGAGGAGTTCGGCAGAATGACCCGGGCCATACGGGAGGCGGAATCCGTGATTTATTCTTCCCCGCACATCGGTTCTTCTTCCCGACACATTGCGGACTCACCGGCTTCACCCCGGGAACATGCCCTTCCCTCCTCCGGTACAATCCTTGAGCATGCAGGCAGACACAGTCTGCTGGCCCCTTTCTCCCCGGACAGAATACGCAGCATCCTGGGAGACGGAGTGAAGCGTCTTGCACCGGGGGAAAGGGAAAACTACGGAAAAAGCAACAGAAGCATTCACGCCCTCATCGATCTTCAGCCAGGGGATATTCTCAGCGACACCAATATGGCAGTGCTCCGCAGCGAGAAAAACCTCCGGCCGGGACTTCATCCCCGACATTTTCTTCAGATTACCGGCTCCAGAGTTCAACGCAGCATCCGGGCCGGTGAAGGAATTGTATTCACAGATCTCATGATCCGCTGATACAGAATTCGATAATCTGACCTTACTGAATCCGAATATTGGGTGCTTTGATAATATTGGGTGCTTTGATATTGACAGCTTGCCACCGGCAAATTACTATTGTATTAAAGCATTAGTACAAGCATACAAGGAGATGGGGTGGCAGCTTCAGATATCCGGCAGTCCGGTATTCCGTTCAGTCTCGATCCCAAAAGCGGAGTACCCTACTATAAGCAGATTATACTCCAGATTGAGATGGCAATTGCAGACGGAAGGCTGACCACCGGCGACCAGCTGCCCACGGTGAGAAGCCTTGCGGTGACCCTGAAAATCAACCCCAACACCGTAGCCCGGGCCTACAGCGAACTGGAAATCCGGAACCTGGTCACCACTCAGCAGGGTACCGGCACCTTTATCAGCGATAAAGAGGTGAAGCTCAGCGAGGTGGAGCGGGAGGAGAAGCTTGAAGAGATGGTCCGGACCTTTTTATCCAGGGGCCGATCCTACGGGTTCAGCCCCCGGGAGCTGGCGGAAGCTGTGCGCAGGGCCGGGGAAACCTGAGGAATCATACAGCGGGAGCCGGGGACTGCTAATCCGGCCTTTTTGATCATCGGTCCTGATTTTTCCGGATCATCGGTCCTGAATTTCACCGGCATCCTGTGGTCAATCACGAACGGGACTGTCTGAAAAGCACCAAAACGCCCATCCACGGAGGATACAGATGGAAAAACATTTCAATGCCCTGAACAGAATCAAGAATCCCATGCCCAGAGTTCAGAAGGGGGATTTCCGCTTCAGTATATATTCCTTCTTCTCCATGCTGGGAATCTTTGCAGTCTTTGCGGGTATGCAGTGGCTCATTGCAGGAGGGGTGAACCTGGAGATTATTATTCGGGGCAGCATTGCCCTTGCCGCAGCCGCGTTGGTCTATCTGCTTCTTCCCAGGTGGTCGGCGCTGATTCTGGTGATCATTATCAGCCAGGGCATTGCCCTGGTTCCCCTGCCCCGGGAAGTGCTCTCCGCTCTCCCTTCGGGAGCGGGTGCGTCACCAGGCCCCTGGGATGGCATCGCTCTGGCGGGCCTGGTTCTGGCGGTGCTCAGCGGACCCTCGGTGCAGCTGATCTTTCAATGGGAGAAGGCGGTGGTGCTCCGGCTGGGTAAATTCCACCGGGTCCGGGATCCGGGCATTTTTCTCCTGGTTCCGGTTATGGACCGATGCACCGCCTTCGTGGATACCCGCATACGGGTGACGGATTTCAGCGTGGAAAAAATCCTTACCAGCGATACGGTGCCGGTACACGTGGATGCCCTGGCCTTCTGGATGATCTGGGATCCCGGCAGGGCAATTCTGGAGGTTGAAGACTATATTTCAGCGGTGACCCTTTCGGCTCAGGCGGCACTGAGGGATAGTATCGGGAAGTACAGTCTTACAACCCTTCTCAGCGAAAGGGATACTCTTTACCGGGAGATCCAGACCATTCTTGACGCCAAAACCAATCCCTGGGGCATCACCATTCTCAGCGTTGAGTTCACCGATATCATTCTTCCCGATGATCTTCAGGATGTGATGTCCAAGAAGGCCCAGGCAGAGCGTGAGAAGGAAGCCAGGCTCTATCTTGCCCAGGCCGAGTATGATATTGCGGTGGAGATGTCCAGGGCTTCCCGGCAGTATAACGGCGACAGTGAAGCGCTGAATTTACGGGCCATGAATATGGTATACGACAGCATGAAGACCCGGGGAAGCATGGTGATGCTGCCCTCGGGAGTACTTGAACGGATGAATATGGGCACGACACTGGGTGTCAGTGCATTTGCGGAATCCGCCATGAAAGACGGAGATTCACCGGCAGAACATGAGGATCCTGTGACTGCAGAACCACAGAGCGATACAAATAACCAGAACAAGAGGGATACGCCCCAGGAGCGGGATCCCGGGAGGAAATCATGATCAGCACACAGAACGTTCACCGCACATATCAGAGCGGGGAAACCAGTGTTCACGCACTGAAAGGGGTGGACCTTGAGATTGAAACCGGAGAATTTCTCTCGATTGCAGGACCCAGCGGCTCGGGGAAAACCACCCTTCTGAATATTCTGGGCTGCATCGACAGCGCGGATGAGGGAGTTGTCCACATCGACGGGACGGAGATCACATCAATTCCCCACGGCAAGCTTGCTTCCTTCCGACGGGAGAAACTGGGCTTTGTTTTTCAATCCTTTAATCTGATACCGGTGCTCAGCGCATATGAAAATGTTGCACTGGCTCTGAATCTTCTGAAAATACCTGAAGATGAGATCAAGAAGCGTACCATGGCGCTCCTGAAGGAAGTGGGCCTGGAAGGAATGGAGAACCGGCGCCCGGGGAAACTGTCCGGGGGTCAGCAGCAGCGGGTGGCCATAGCTCGGGCACTGATCAAGGAACCGGCCATAGTACTGGCAGACGAGCCCACGGCAAATCTGGACAGCGAAACCGGACAGGAGATTCTTGAACTGA
Source organism: Salinispira pacifica (assembly GCF_000507245.1). Taxonomy (GTDB): domain Bacteria; phylum Spirochaetota; class Spirochaetia; order DSM-27196; family Salinispiraceae; genus Salinispira; species Salinispira pacifica. The sequence goes on from NC_023035.1 coordinate 2,368,730, forward strand.
TGAAGAAGATGAACTCCAAGACCAACACCACATTTATTTTCAGCACCCACGACAAGATGGTGATGGATTACGCCCGAAGGCTTGTGCTGCTCCATGACGGCTATGTCCAGAAGGACGAACGGAGGTAATCATGAAATTCCTCATAGCACTTTCCTTCAAGAACCTTGCCCGGTACACAAAACGCACCATCATCACTGCTTCGGCAATCGCATTCGGACTGGCCATGTTTTTATTCATCGACAGCATGCTCAAGGGTGCCGAAAAAGATTCTGAACGAAATCTCATCTGGTATGAAACTGCCTCGGCACGGGTGTATGCCAGGGAAAACCTCGATGACTGGCGGAAAATGAATCTGAAACACATGATTGAGAATCCCGGAGAAATTATCTCCGCCATAGAAGATGCCGGCTACGAAGCGGCCCCCCGAGCGGCTTTCAGCGGGGAAATGGTGGTATACCGCGATCCGTTTCCCGAGGACGGATCTGTACAGGTGAGGCTCTTCGCCGTGGATCCTGTGAAGGATCCCGACGTATACCGGATGAAGGAGTCCCTGATCGACGGCTCCTCCTGGCTGGAGGAAGGAAGCAACGGAGTAATTATGGGCAGCTGGATGGCCGAGGATCTGGGTGCGGATATCGGGTATCCGGTTACCATCGTCACCCGTACCCGGGACGGAGCGTTTCAGACCATCGATCTTGAAATTACCGGTCTGATCAAAACCGCAAATCCCATGGTGAACCGCAGCAGCCTTCTCATGGATCTGAGTTATGCGGATGCCATGCTGAACCTTGATGGTGCAGTGAGCCAGATCGATGTTTCCTACCCCCTGGCCGCCGACGACCGGGAGGAAGTTGCCGCACTGAAAGCCGCCCTTCCTTCTCAGAGGGATGATGTGAGTGTGGTCAGCTGGAGGTTTCTTGCAGGGGATTACCTGAGCCTTGCCGCCGCAAAGCAGAGCGGTACGCTGGTAATTCTGGGGCTGGTATTCATTATCGCCCTGGTGGGGATTTCCAACACCATGCTGCTTGCAATGTATGAACGGCGGCGGGAGCTGGGTATGCTCAGGGCCATGGGTATGACCGACAGAGAGATTGGCCTGAGCTTCATGATGGAAGCCGGAGGCATAGGACTTATCGGCAGTCTCATCGGAGCAATCATCGGGGCTGCACTGGTGTGGTTTCTGGTAGATGTGGGCATCAATTTTGAATTTATCCTTCGGGATTTCGACGCCGGATACCGCATCAGTTCGGTGTTCCGGGGAATCTGGCGACCCGGCATGTTCGTTCTCGCCGCGGTTTTCGGAGTAGTAATGTCCATGATAGTGGCCCTCATCCCCACCCGGCAGGCGCTGAAAATGCGGATAACCGACTGCCTTCATGCGGAAACATAGGAGAGGCTTATGAAACTTCACATAATGGCATGGCGAAACATTCAACGGAATACCAGGCGTACCGCCCTGTCGGTATCGGCTATCGCAGTTGCTGCAATGGCAATAGTGCTGTTGTTCTCCCTGCTGGCCGGTTTGAGCAATGAACTGAAAAGCAATCTGCAAACCTTCTACTTCGGTGAGCTGCGGATCCGGCATGCCCAGTATGAAAAGCACGCCAATCTCAATCCCCTGCACCTCAGTGTGGAGTCAGCCTCCCGCCTCATAGCTGAACTTGAGTCCAGCCCCGCATTGGAACAGGCATCGGCCCGTATTCAGTTCCCGGCTGCAGTGTATGAAGAGGGAAATAATATCGGAGTTTCAGCCATGGGGCTGGACTTCTCAAAGGACCTGATGGAACCGGGAACATATCTGATTGAAGGCCGGCTGCCCCGTCCCGGCGAACAGGAGGTCCTCCTAGGCAGTTCAGCCGCCGGCTCCCTGAACAAAGGCGTAGGCGATTCATTTACCGCCCTCTCCACCACCCTGCGGCGGGCCAGCAATGCCATGACTTTTGAGGTGGTGGGCGTTGCCTCATTTCCCCTGGCCGATGTGAACTCCCGAATTTATCTGCCGGTGGATACCGTTCAACGCTTCCTGAAGACCGGAGACCGGGCGGTAGATGTGGTAATGGAAGCTGCCGGCGAATACAGCCTGGAAGATGCACGGACCGCCGCAGCCGCCATTCTGGAAAGTTATCCTCAAAAGGAGGATCTCCTGCTGGAGACCTGGAACCGGATCCCTTCAAGCTATATATTTATCCGCATGGCCCAGATGGTCTACTACATTGCCGGAGCGGTCTTCTATGTGCTGGCTTCCACGGTGATAATCAACACCATCATGATGATCATCTTTGAGCGCACCCGGGAAATCGGCACCCTGGCCAGCATGGGTATGAGCGGGAAAGACATCGTCCGGATGTTCTTCCTGGAATCCTTTTTCATCAGTACCATTGGAAGTGTTGCCGGTGCAGCTGTGGGCGCAGGATTTACCCTCATTCTGGAGAATACGGGGATTGACCTCACATCCGCCATGGAAGGAGTTGACTTTGAAATCTCAGGGGTTGTGTATCCCCACCTGACCGCCGTGAACATTCTCATCGCAGTAGTTACGGGTATTATTGTTGCCTCGGGCATCAGTCTGATACCCTCACGCAGGGCATCGGGAATTAAGCCCGTGGAAGCAATGAAGAGCATATAGCATATTGAGTGTACAGAAGGCATTCCGGCTGCCCCACCATACGGCACAATGCCGGGGACCGCGGGGAAAGCCGCTGCACTAACTGGAGGTACCATGCACAAACGAATCGCAATCATAACCGTTCTTCTCATTCTGGGACTCAGCTCCCTCTGGGCCCAGTTTGAGAGAGCCGAGGAAATAATCCTGGAGATGGAAGATCAGGAGGTGTTTGACAGCGCCTACATTCAGGGAAAAATGATAATCAACGACCGTTTCGGTGAAAAAGTGAGCACCTTTGACAGCTGGTCTCTGGGCAGCGACTACAGTCTGATAGAATTCACCAGCGTGGAGGAACGGGGACAGAAAATCCTGCGAAACGACGACGACCTGTATCTCTATTATCCCGATGCCGATGAAGTGATCCGCCTTTCCGGAGCAGCTCTCAGGGACGGAATTCTCGGTTCAGATGTGAGCTATGAGGATATGACCGGAGATAAATCCCTGCTGGCAGACTACCGGGTCAGCGGATTTGAGGAAGACCGGCTCACAGGAAAGGATGTATACGTAGTTGAACTGGAAGCTCTCCGTTCATCGGTTCCGTACCAGAAACAGATTCTCTGGATCGAACAGGACCGCCTGGTGGGAATGCAGGCACACAAATTTTCCCTGAGCGGCAGACTGCTGAAGGTTGAGCGGGTGCTGGAATACCGCGCGATGGATGAATACCTGTTCCCGGTTCATATTGTCACAGAGGATAAGCTCAAGCAAAATTCCAGCACAGAGTTTATAATTGAAGAGATAGATCTTGATTATCCCCTGGATCGAGGATTCTTCTCCCTGGATGAACTTACCTGGTGAGACGGGCTCCCATTCCCGGGCAAGGAGGATTATTTTGATACCCAATCGAGCACTGATGACACTTCTCATGTTTCTTATGCTCCCGGGCATCTGGATCTCTCAGGCCGCAGCGGAAACCGGCACGTCGGTGGAACTGGACCTGTATAACGGTATTCTCATGAATCCCGAACCGGACAACATTGAGCTTCGGTATCTGGCAGGAGGTTCGGGAAAAATACGCCTGGAGGCACGGGGAAACAGGAACGTCCGGGGTGAACTCAGCATCGCCGCAGACCTGGGCCTCACCTACACCCTGACAATCGATACGGCATATATCCGCACCCGCCTGGGTCCACTTCGCCTTACTGCGGGAAAGACCAGAATCAGCTGGGGTGAAGGTACCGTGTTCAACGCTGCAGATGTAATCATGGGCTCCACCGATCTGGATGTGGACCTCACATCCGCGGAGTTCAGGAGTGAAACTGACTGGTTGAGTGCCCTGTACCTTCCACTGGGCCGCTTTTCCTTCATAGAGGCCATTGTACTCCCCCCCATGCCCGATACACAGGCATACCAGGACTATATGAGCGGGCTCATAAGCGATCCTTTCCCGCCGATATCAGATACGGGACTGGGAGTACGTAGTTCCTTCACCTTTGAACGCTTTTTGGGAATCAAGCTGGAAACGGGGTACTTTTACACCGGCAGCGCCGACAGCCACACCGGGTATCTCAGTCTCCAGGGCGGCACCGGGCTGAACTGGCACCTGAGCAGTTCCCTTGAGATGACCGGCGATAGCTTTGGAAGCGGTGCCGATGCGTTTTTCCAGGGACTCACCGCCAGCGGAGGTCTCTACTCGCTGAACGATGTCTCTTCACGGGTCAGCATGAATGTCCGCATGGAAGCCCTCTACAACTACAGCGGTGAATTCATCGAAGTGGAGAATCCAGATCCTGCGAACCCTCCGGAATACGGAATATACGGATACTTCGACTTCTCCCTGGGCATTGATTCCAACCTGAACGTGTATCTCCGCTCAATTGTGAGTCCCGCAGACGGCTCGGCTTTGGTAATTCTCGGCAACACCTTCAATATATATCAGGGATTTACCTTTTATACCAATGTGAGCGGGAGTTTCGGCGAAAGCAACGATACCTATGCCAACAGAAGGCTGGGCGGGTACGGCTTGGTCACCGGCATCCGCTACATTTATTAAGCAGCATATTTAAGGTACAAAGCCGCATATTTCAGGTACCAGGCCGCATATTCCAGGAAAGCCCACAGGGCCGGTTTCATAGCCGTTGATCCATATAGGCAACGGCAAAATCCACCAGTTCCCGTGAGGGAAGAATACGAACGGTTCCTATACCAAGGCTCAGTGTTTTCCATAGTTCGGGGTGTTCTGTACAGAAGGCCTCTCCGATCTCCTGGAAGAGATCGCTGTTGAAATCAATATCCCGGTATTCTTCCCATTGAGTTTTCCCGTTTTTCACGGACACCGGTGCACGGTAACTGCATTGCTTATCCCGTGAGTCTGCGGCCCTGCATTCGGCCAGATGAAGCATGGTGCAGTTTTCGAACCCCACGCCCATGAGGAGAATTTTCACATTCCGGTCATACAGCCGGGCGAGGGGGCTGTGCTCCCCCATTGAGAAATCCATGGGATGGGGTTCCAGGATGGATGATGCGTCCGGGCCCATACAGGCTATGCTGTAGTGGGGGTGGCTGCTTCGCTTCACCCCCGGCAGCGTACGGAACAGTTCCGGGGTGCGCCCCAGCCTTCTGCAGCTGGCGGTATGAAGGTCAAAGGGGGGCATGGAATCCATCACCTGATCAATCCAGCCCTCAGGTACCGGGGGGTTTTCCCACAGTCCGGGATCACTGATATCATTGCTGTGGGCGGGCATGACAATATGCCCCCGTTCTCCCACCGCATCCTTCACTCCCTGAATCAGTGCCAGCGGACCTCCGCAGATCCAGCCGATATTATTCAGGGAAACATGCAGCATCACATCACTGCCCGACTCAAGGGGGCTGAGCGCATCCCGCACATCCTTCCGGGTCACCGGTCCGGACCCGGTTTTCAGCATCAGGCGGTACTCCGCCTCGTATCGTGGTTCCATGGAATGATTTTACCCGGTACAAAGTTCTGTGTCATCATTCCCTGAACAGCGCTTCATCTTCTATCTGGTCGTCATAACTGGCAAATACGCTTGCACGATCCGGTTTGCTTGCCCCCGGCGGCATGAGGTCAAGCACCACCTGACCGTCCAGGGCCTGAAATACCGGCATTCCCTGGAAGCTCCCCCGCTTACCGTACTCCCCCACATGTTCCCCCAGACCGCCGCCGAATCGTCCCTTGAGGATCAGAACATTCCGGATAATCCGCCGCTCCCCCTGAAACTCCAGGGTAAGGGGCACCGGAATATACTGGCCGTTGAAGGCCCGGTTTTTCCGGTCGATTCCTGCGAGGCTGTCTTCCGTCCAGTTGATATGTGCCCGTGTACGGGCCAGCTGGATGGACGCATGTACACCGTTCATCATTTCCTGGGATACGGGCAGCACCTCACCCCGGTGCATAAGCTTCACAAGGCTTTTGATATGCCGAATCCCCGCATAGCAGGTGCGGTTGAGAAGGGATGCCGGGGTTTCGCGCCTTCGGATTGATACCGCCGGAGTGCGCCAGATTATTTCCCCGGCGTCGTACTGTTCGCTTACCCGGTGTACCGTTCCATAAAAACTCTGCATATCGCTGAGAATAGCCCAGGTTTCCGCCTCAAAGCCCCTGAGGGCAGGTAGAGGCCCCGGGTGAAAATTGATGAACCCCAGCCTGGGTGCGGAAAACAGGTCGGGAGGAAGCCATGATCCAAAGTATACAACTCCCAGGCTGTAGTTTTCCCTTCTGAACGTTTCCAGCCACTCCTGCCAGCCGGCGTTCCGGTCAGGATCGGAGAAACTTTTCAGGATCTTTTTCCTGGGCTGTCTGAGAATGGCCGGGATGTGATGAATCCTGCATCCTTTGAACCGCTGATGGTTGAGCCTGTCCCCGGGGCGTACATACAGCCCCTCCACCTTCACCCCCTGATTAATCAGGGCGCGAACCAGATCTGCACCGCTGTCCCGCCGGGATGCAGGACGGTGACTTCCAATGAATACGCATACTTTTTCCCGCTGCCTGGGCGTAGCTGCCATGTTCTGCACCTATTTCTGCTGGGGCCGGAGGATTCCGTCCCAGGGTTCGGGTTCACGTCCACGCTTGCGGGCTTCTTCCCGCTCGATGTGGTACCGGTCGATACAGGAAATAAACAGATCCGCAATTGCACGGTTGAATGGATCCTCCCTGATGGTCATGAACAGATCGTAGGCGGTCTGCATATTTCCTGCTTCAAAAGCTGCGACCCCATCATTCAGAATCTGCTTGTTTCGAAGCTTGGCCTCAATCTCCTCCTCGGGCAGACCATTGAGAATCTCGTATACGCTCCGGGCCTGCTGCCTGCCCACCACCTGTATCCGTCCCATGTAGCGCTTCAGGTATTCATCGGCGGTGCTCATCGCCTCAAGGGCGTCGCTGCTGACGATGATGGAAGCGCCCATCTGCTTGGAGAGGGTCTCCAGTCTGGCGGCGAGGTTCACCGAGTCGGAGATCACCGTCCCCTGCATTCGATTCTCATCCCCCAGAATACCCAGCATCAGATCGCCGGTATGAATGCCTGCTCCCACCCGGATCTCCGGCTGCCCCTGTTCACGCTGTTCCCTGTTGTAACCGTTCAGCCGGGTAATCATGGCCACCGCCGCCTGCACTGCGTCATCGGCGCTGTCGGGAAAGAGAGCCATTATAGCGTCTCCGATATATTTATCGATAAAACCCCGTCGTTCCCGGATGACCGGCCCCACCATGCTCAGATAGGCGTTGAGAAAGTTGAAATTTTCATCCGGACTCATGCTCTCGGAGATGGCCGTAAAGCGCCTGATATCAGAGAACATGATCGTCATGGTTTTCTGCACCTGGTCTCCCAGCTTCACTTCCGTAAGATCGCTGAGATCCAGATATTTCAGAAACTGGTCGGGAAAGAACCGGCGGTAGCTCTCGTTCATATTTTCTATCTGCTGAAGATAGGTGTTGATGGAACGGCTCATGAAATTAAACCGCTTGCCCAGGTCGCTCACCTCATCGTTGCTTGTGAGCCGGATCTGGTAATCCCAGTCCCCTTCGGCAATCCGCTCAACCCCGTTGCGTAAAATCCGCAGACTCCGGAGAATCATCACCGTCATGATCATAATAAAAACCACAATCAGGGCGGCAATCAGGGTCATCACCATCATGGTCCTGGAATAGAGCTCCCTGGCATTCTCATTAAAACTGTATAAGTCGCTGCCGATCTCCAGAAGAGCCACCACCTGATTGCTGGAATCGTAGATCGGGCCCACGCCGTACAGCCAGTTGCCGCTGATATCCTGTACCTGTTCGAACACCACATCCCCTTCATTGGCTTTCCGGTACACGCTCTGGGGATCCTCATACCAGTTGAAGGGATGACGGAGGCCGATACGGTTATTCAGATACATAAACCCGTACAGGTTCTCATCCACAACCTGATACAGGGCGAAATACAGCCCTTCGTTCCAACTGTCCAGGTTGTAATTCAAGGCTTGCCGGAGATCGTTGCGTATCTGCTGATATTCTGCATTCATGTAATCATCCATCCCGCGTATTTCATGGAACAGATCCCCGTCCACGCTTTGTCCGATGGTCTGGGTAAGAGCCAGAATTGTATCGATATTATTCTGCTCATAGGAATCGATGAAGCTGCTTAAAAGAATGGTGGAAATGAGGAAAATTCCCCCGGCCATCAGCGGTACGATGATCAACAACTGCTTGAATACCAGAGATATCCGCCTCTTGAGAATATAAATATAGGTGTGAACCACCAGCGCCGCCAGGGCCAATCCTCCTGCAATGAGTCCCGTCCACCAGAGAAACGCCCTGACCCGCCACATGGGCGGGATGTGATACTTTTCACTGTGTGTAATCCGGGAGTTGGCATCTCCCCCGTAGACCCCGTAATCATAGGTTGTGAGAAATCCGTTGGGGGAATACCCCACCCGGTAATAGATAAACGGTTCATCCGAGTATCCCTTTCGGGACAGCAGCTCCCGATCCAGAACACTGCGGTATTCAACGGTGAAATTTGAGGAGTTCAGGAAGGAAATCAGGGGGATGGCTGCAATACGACGGTTGACCAGATCACTGACATACAGCCAGTCATCTCCGCCGATGGTCATATCCCAGAAATACTCGTCCGGAAGCCCGGGATCGTAAAAATAGCCGGCACCGCTATTCTGACTGGACGGGAATGACTCATCTTCCTCATCATCCGCCCGGACAGGTCCGGCGATATCCACCCGGGACATTTCAGAGTAAATATCTCCGAGAATCATATGTCCCCGCTTATCCAGAATGATGTAATTCTCACCATCCACCCACTCAATATCCGCCACATAGGCATTGGCGTCGGGAAAATAGCTTTCGCCGAGAATTTCCGTGGTTTCCCGTTCAAGAGATTTCCGGATGAACTGGATACCCGTATCCTGTACCAGAAAAAAATAGAGATAGCCCCGTTGAATCCGGGGACTGAAAATTTCTCCTCTCTGAATATACTCGGCCTTTTTCTCATCATACCTGCGCTGATACAGAATTCTGCGAAAATCGCCGTTCACCCCGTACTCCAGGATTTCCTCCCGCTGGATGAAGGTTCCTTTGTCATCCAGCACATAGTTGAGAATAAAAAAACTGTCTTCTTCTCCGGGAAGCACCAGGTCGGCATAGAAAAACCGTCCCTCTCTTCTGTCCCCTCCCCGGATTTCGGAGATCAACTCTCCTTCCTGGTCCGCCACAAGAATTCTTCTCAGGCTGGTGTCTATGACAATCGTTCTGTTCTGATCATCCTCCACGGCAAACTGGGGGAAATCCAGGACCGCATGACTCTGGAAAGGGTTTCTGTCACGCTCAGCAAAACCCGCCAGGATCAGAATAAGACTCACTCCCAGAACTCCCGATGCCACGGGAAGAATGCTTCTTCCAAGCTTCTGTATCCACGTCCGTTTATGATTATCAGTGCTTCGGCTGCTCATTGCTACTCCATTTCATTGATCTTCAATCTGCCTTACGAATGAATACATACGGGATTGCAATCACTGCGATGGCAATTCCCAGAAGGATCAGTCCCTGTCTCTGACCCAGAACCAGGACGGCGGCAAAAACCACCGGTCCAATGGTTTCGCCCAGCTTCCCCATCAGTTCGAAATATCCCGTGGCCCTGTCCTGTCCCACCACATGAACAATTTTCTGGGAGAAATAGAGTCCGTTCTGGCTGCTTACCGCAAATCCCTCGGTGAGCCCCATGAGAATCAGAACCAGTGCAGCGGACCAGATATTGCCGCTGAGACCCGCCAGAATTAACGCCGCACCCCACATCAGCGAACCCAGCAGGCTTCCCCAGAAGCTGCCCAGATGTTTTTCCACCAATCGGCTGAGGGGCGGACCCAGGTAGACAATAAAGAGCCCGTTCACAATGAGGAACCTGCCGATTTCCGGTGTGCTCAGTCCCCTGGCTTCGGCAAAGAGAGGGAAGTAAAAGCTCACGTATGCCGCTGCCACATAGGTGGGAAGAATCAGAAGGACAAAGTACATCCACAGCCGGGGACTGTGGATCATGGTAAGCAATGCCCTGCCATGTCCCAGTTCGCCCCGGGTATCCTGTTCCCAGAAAAACCGTGTATCCCGGTACAGGAATGCAAAAAGGATTCCGGTCATGCCGGTAAGGGCCATTCCCATGAGAAAAACATTCCGGTACCCCACCAATCCGGCAAGAGAGGCTCCAAGCACCAGTCCCACGTTTATTCCTGCTATCATGCCCGAATAAAAGTTGGAGTACGCCTGATTTCTGAGTTTTTCCCGTCCCTCTTTGTTGATGAAACTGCGAAGGGCAATATAGCCCATACCGGTACCCAGACCCGTAAGAGACCGGGCCAAAAGAAAAGCCGGAAGAGATCCTGCCAGAGCGGAAAGCAGAAGCCCCAGAGCGCTGATAACCAGACTTACTGCGAACACTCCCTTCCATCCCCTGTGGGCAATCAAAATGGAAGTCAAAACCGTGGCAATCCCGAAAAAGGCCATCTCAAGTGAAAGGGGCAGCGCAATTACCACATCCCTGCTCAATCCGGCCAGGGGCTGGTAGAGATCCCTGCTCAGCAAAGGCAGAAAGGCTATGGAGAAACTCACCGCAGTAAAGTAGAGAAACACCAGGGGTCGTGCAAGATTCCCGTCACTGAACCCTTCATCCCGGCTGCTCAACGGCGGAGTTGCCAGCCGGCGTTCTTTCAGCAGGGAGCTGAGAACGGTGAGCTCTATCATCAACAGAATAAGAACAATGAGAACGGTAACCAGCTCCCAGATCAGCTCCCGGATGAGTACACGGTTTTCCTGGTTCATGGTGTACAGATCTGTTCCCGTTTCGAAAAGAGCAACCACTTCGCCACGGCTGTTATAGATGGGTCCCACACCGTAGATCCAATCACCTGATATATCGGTATCCATCTCTGTTGCAATTCTTCCGTCCAGGGCGAGATCGTACACCCCGGGGTTTTCATCTCCCCCCAGCCAGTCGAAGGGATGATACATGGAAATGCCTCCATTCATGTACATGAATCCGTAGAGCCGGTCATCGATTATCCGGTAGAGAGCAAAATAATATCCCTTGTTCCACTCGTCCCGGTTATTGTTGAACGCATCAATGAAGGTATTTCGAATCTCCATATACTCTTCATTCCCGAAATCCTCCTGGGATTCAATTTCACTGAAAGAATCACCGTCAATCACCAGGGGGAGCACCTGTATCATCTGGGAAATTCTTTGAAAGATAATGCCGGTGTAGCGGTTGTTGAAATTGTTGATGAGAAGGAACGTACTCAGTGCTCCGACGGCAACGACCAGCAGGACTACAGCCATGGAACGCACGAGAACAGGCGGGAGATTACCTTCAAAAATCCGTGAATATATGATCCACAGAAGCAAAACAGCCCCGGAGACGGTCAGGATTACCCCGACCCACCACAGAATTCGTCCCAGAGTTCTGCCGGGTCCCAGCCTGGCGGAGGTGACAAAGCTGATATCACCTTGATCGTATATCACTATTCCTTCATCATTGGTTGTGTAAATCCTGCCATCCGGGGAAATATCCAGTCGGTAGTAATTGTACGGGTATAAATCCTCCAGGTTCATGGATGCCATGATCTGTTCCCTGCCGATGAGGGTTTCGCCTGAAACATTCCGAATTTCCTTATGCTCCAGGTCTACGAACACAATATCTCCGCCGGCGCTGCCCAGCTCCCATGGAACAACCCCCGGAGGATTCTCGGAAGTTCCATTAAAGAGAATCCGGTTTTCCCCTGCTGCAGAAAGCCGGCGGATAGTTCCGTCCCTGAATGTTGCCACGGCACCGGAAACGCTGTGTACTGCATCGGCAATATAGAGCATTGCCTGATCCACCTGAATGGGTTCAGCCTTCTGAATACGGTGAGGCACTGATCGGGATACTGCTGATTCTGCCTGTTCCTCTGTCTTTTGGGCTACCCGTTCCTCTGTATTTTCCGACGGGCCGTTCCCGTCGGGGAGAGAATATGTGATGGTTACCGGGGTAAGGGCATCCTCTTCAAGAATAAAAAAGCGGAGCATTCCCGGTTCCACAGCATTCAGTCCAAGAATTCTGTTCCGCTGTACAAGGGTGGGGTCGTTGTGTCCCGGAGGATATTCCCGTTCATACACCACCGAAAGCAGCTTTCCCCGGGGGCTGTAGAGCAAAATTCGTTCTCTGAGAACATAAAACCCTTTGGCATCCCGGGTTTCATCCAGGAGAAAAAGATACCCTTCCGGAGTCACACTGATCTGATTGGCATAAAAGAATCTGTTATCTTCCCGGGAACCCCCGTCAAGGCGGTAGACCAATTCCCCGTTCCCGGAGATTTTCGATACCCGTCTCAGGGATGTATCAATTACATAGTGATTACCGACGCTGTCTCCGGTGGCAAAGACCGGATAATCAAATTCATAGCTGCTTCTGAGAGGATTTTCGAAACGGGAACCGCTTTCCAGAAAGAGAAGTCCGATTCCAGAGATAATCAGAACAACGGGTATAAGCCAGATATATCCTTTTTTCATGCAAAACTCCGGTATATTTGTTTTCACCCCGCCGCACCCGGCAGGGCTGCAGTGCATACCTACATTCTATGAGTCCCCGGGAAGGATTGCCAATACCAGGTGAAAAGAGGTAGATTCCACAAAGTATGAAACAGGAAACCCGCCCCCTTACACAGCTTTGGCAATACCTCCGGCCGAAACACGGAAAGATTCTGGCTGCCAGCGCCTTTTCGGTGTTTAACAAACTCTTTGACCTCATGCCCCCGGCCCTCATCGGGTTCGCGGTTGATATCGTGGTCAACGGAGAGGACAGCTTTTTATCCCGTTTCGGACTTCCCAGGCCGGAACAGCAGCTGGTGGCTCTGGCCCTAATTACCGCCGTAGTGTGGCTTCTGGAATCCCTTTTTGAGTATCTCTTCGAAATCGCCTGGAAAACCCTTGCTCAACAGACCCAGGATGATATCCGCACCCATGCTTACCGACATATCCAGAATCAGCGCTATGCGTACTTTGAAGATAAACGCACCGGTGAACTGGTGACCATTCTCAATGAAGATGTAAATCAGCTGGAGCGCTTTCTCGATGTGGGGGCCAACGATATCATCCAGGTAATCACAACCATCGCCATCATCGGCGGAATGTATATGGTGGTGGCTCCGGGTGTGGGCTGGGTGGCGGTAATCCCCATCCCGATTATCGTCTGGGCTTCCCTCTGGTTCCAGAAATTCCTTGAACCCCGGTATGCGAAAGTCCGGGAAGCCGCAGGGGAAACCAGCAGTCAGCTGGCTACCAACATTCAGGGCATGGCCACCATCAAAAGCTACGGCAGCGAAGAGCAGGAAAATCGCCGGATCGCAGGCCTGAGCGGCGACTACCGGAGAGCCAACGAGTCCACCATCAGACTCTCAAGCGCATTTATTCCGATGATCCGCATGATCATTCTTGCAGGGTTCCTGGCAATCATGCTGATGGCGGGCTTTCAGGCTCTCAACGGCGCCATAGCAGTAGGCCTTTACAGCATGATGGTCTACATCGTTCAACGGCTCTTATGGCCCCTTACCCGCCTGGGGCAAACATTTGATTTATATCAGAGGGCCATGGCAAGCATACGCCGGATCATGAGCATTCTTGATTCCCGGGAACATCTCGTTGACGGCGATACGCCATATCCCCCTGAAAAAGCCCGGGGACATATACAGACCAGAGACTTGAGCTTCTCCTACAAGATCGGCCCGGAAGTATTATCCCGGGTGAACATGGAAATTCAGCCCTGCTGGACGGTGGGAATCGTGGGTCCCACCGGAGCGGGGAAAACAAGTCTGATCAAACTCTTTCTTCGACTGTATGATGTAAGCTCCGGCGCATTGATCCTTGACGGAAGGGATATCCGGGACTACCGCCTGAAAGATCTGGCTGCAAACATCGGCCTGGTGAGCCAGGATGTGTTTCTCTTTCACGGAAGCGCACTGGATAATATCGCCTATGGAAAACCCGGAGCAGACAAGGAAGAGATCATCCGGGCGGCGAAGCTGGCGGAGGCCCATGACTTTATTATGCGGCTCCCGGAAGGATACGACACCATTGTGGGGGAACGGGGACAAAAACTCAGCGGAGGTCAGCGTCAGCGCATCAGCATCGCACGGGCCATGCTGAAAGACGCACCCATTCTGATTCTGGATGAAGCCACCAGTTCGGTGGACAATGAAACCGAAGCGGCCATTCAAAAGAGCCTCTCCAGAATTGCCCATCAGAAAACCAGTATCGTCATCGCCCACCGCCTCTCAACCATCCGGAATGCCGACATGATCTTTGTATTCGACAGCGGCAGGATTGCCGAATCCGGTACACATGATGAATTAATCTCACAGGATGGGCTGTACCGGAATCTCTGGCGGGTACAGAGCGGTGAACAGGTTTTCACGTTTTAAGCTGCTCTTTGTTTCCGTACAGCTGTGTAAGAAGGTCGTTCTCTGAACTATAGCCGTCTATAAATCTGCCTCTGGCCGATGGAAGAATGCTTTCAACGGGCAACAGAATGGCAGTTTCAAATACCGAACCGAAATGCCCGTTTTCAGCCGTGCCGAAAGACTCAATTTCCCGGCTTACTCCCAGATAGGATTTCATGAGAGGGGGCACAGGATGTCCGGCTTCAGTCATTTCCCGGGAGAAGCGCTGAAAAGCTTCATCTGAAGAGATCGTTTCGGGGTAATCCCGGAAATATTCAGCATCCTCATCCACGGCATGCTCTTTCACAGGACAGATAATGCTTCGATCTCCGGGATAATACCGGCTCCAGAAGCCGAACAGACGCTTTCGAAGCTCCTGCGGCACCCGGGGATAGACGGTCAGTTTTCCGAAGAACCACTTCAGCCCGGGAATCTCGTTGATTAATGCCCCCAGACCGGACCACACCGCAAATAATCCCATAACCCGCCTGCGGGCCTTCCGGTTCACCACTGAGCGGCCCAGTTCGACAGTACCCCGGGAATACCCATCCATGAAGCGAGGGGAGAACCGAAATAGTCTGCCAGCCGGGGTTGAGCCCTTGAGCAGCCCGGGAGAAATCATTCCGTGGTGAATGTACCGGTAACAGGATACGATTTCCCTCCACTGCGGGTCATAGGCTATCAGCTGATAACAGTGTTCCCCGGTATCGAAGGAATCGATATCTTCACTTTTTCCGCTGCCTCCACCTTCCCGACGGAACTCCTGTTCCCGGATGCGGCCGATCTCCTTCATGCAGTTCGGCGACGTTGTTCCATGGAGGTGATGTATTTCAAGATCACGGAACCTGGTCAGCAAACTGTGACTTCCCAGTTCCCCGGCGAATCCGGTATCGTCTCTATCAGATACTTGTACATGCATGTTTTTATCATACTCCCCGGGCCCGTGTATTGCAAGTTTGTTGACAGCATTCGAAAATCCGGAATAGTATTCAAATACCACAAATTTTTACGAGGAGACACAATGAAGAAATTTGTGTTAATCATGATCATTTCCATGATTGCAATCTCAGGCATCAGTGCGGAAGCTGATCTGATTGTTAAGCCGTTTGCGGGCATCAGCCTTGGATCGGAAGACGCCCTCCGGGGCGGCGGCGTACACGTTCAGTACAATGTACTGGGCACCGGGATACATCTGGGTACCTGGGCGGCGGTGAACTACGACATCTGGTATTCCAATGCATCACTGCCTGTGGCGCTGACACTTGGAAAAGATTTCTACATTCTCGCAGGTACCACCTTCGATCTCAGTACGGCCACAAACCCTGCAACTCTCACCGCCACAGCTCCTGCGGGTTTCTTCAATACCTTCGGACTGGGCTTCAACACGGTACTGATTCCTTTCAGTGATTCGATGATCCTCGGTGCGAACGCCGAACTGGTGTATACCAACTATGTGGCTGAATCCACCGGAGATGATTTGGGAGATGCATTCGGAGCCCTTGCCGGACTGATCGCAAATATCAAGCTTTTTGCTTCTATAAACCTGGCCTTTCTTTTCTAGGGAAGCGGTGTAACTTCCAGGAAAGAAATGAATCTTCCAGGGAAGCGATCTACCACAGAAACAGAATGGTGAAAGCCTTCCACCCCGAGGGAATGGAAGCAAAAGGGCCGCAGCGGAACATGAATCTCATGAACCGCCGCGGCCGTTGTTTTTTATCTACCGTGTGCAGAGTGTATCGTCTGCAGTGTTTATCGTCTGCGGTGTCCCGTTTTCAGGAATTCTTCACGAAGTTCCGAAGTACCGTGTGAAGGATTCCGCCGTTCCTGAAATATTCCACTTCAACGGAGCTGTCAATCCGGCAGGTTACGGTGAACTCTTTTTTGTCACCGGAGGGATCCACCGCTGTAACGGTAATATCCTGCTTGGGCGTAACCGAGTCATCCACATGAATGCTGAATTGTTCATTCCCGCTCAGTCCCAGGCTTTCGGCATTTTCGCCCTTTTTGTACATAAGGGGAAGAACTCCCATGCCGATCAGGTTGCTTCGGTGGATACGCTCAAAGCTTTCGGCTATTACCGCCTTGACGCCCAGAAGGTACACGCCTTTTGCAGCCCAGTCACGGCTGGAACCCATTCCGTAATCCTTACCGGCCAGAACAATGCTCGGCGTGGCTTCTTCCTTATACCTGCGGCTCGCCTCAAAAATGCTCACCTGCTCACCGCTGGGAAAGTGGGTGGTCCAGCTGCCCTCGGTTCCCGGAGCGAGCTGGTTTCTCAGGCGGATATTTGCAAAAGTACCCCGGGTCATTACCCGGTCATTGCCCCGGCGGCTTCCGTAGGAATTAAAATCAAAATACCCCACGCCCTGTCCTTTTAGATATTTTCCCGCCGGACTTGCAGGATCAATCACCCCTGCAGGGGAAATATGGTCAGTGGTGACCGAATCCCCCACCTTCACCAGAACTCGTGCATCTTCAACCGGCTGAATTGGACTCACTTCAGTGCTCATATCCACAAAGAACGGAGGTTCCTGAATGTAGGTGGACTCTTCCTTCCAGTCATACACCTCCGATGAGCTGAGTTCAATTGCATTCCACTGGGGGTTGCTGGTTTCGATGCCTCCATAGCTTTCCTGGAAGGATTTCCTGTCCATGGCCTTTGCCACATATTCGTCGATTTCCTCTTTGGAAGGCCAGATATCCTTCAGATACACCGGCTTACCGTCTTTTCCCGTACCCAGGGGCTGACTGTCCAGATTTACATTCATGTTCCCGGCAATGGCATAGGCCACACAGAGAGGGGGGATGCCAGGAAGTTGGCCCGGGTATCCGGGTTCACCCGGCCTTCGAAATTCCGGTTTCCCGAAAGAACGGCCGCAGCAACCAGATTGTTTTCCTGAATGGTTTTACTGATCTCTTCATTCAGCGGTCCTGAGTTTCCGATACAAGTTGTACAGCCGTAACCCACAAGATGAAAGCCCAGCTGTTCGAGATACGGCATAAGTCCTGCGGTTTTCAAATATTCGGTTACCACAACGGATCCCGGAGCGAAGCTGGTCTTCACAAAGGGCTTTGAGCTGAGCCCCGCCTCAACGGCTTTTTTGGCCAGCAGACCGGCCCCCATGAGCACCGACGGATTGGAGGTGTTGGTACAGCTCGTAATTGAGGCGATCACCACATCTCCATGGGTGAGCTCAACTTCCTCCCCTCCCTCAAGGGTCACTTTGGCAGTGGTTTCCGCCGCATCGCTGCTCTCTTCAAAACCGCCATCCTTAATGGGAGCGGTCATGAGACGTTTAAACTCCGGTGCCACCGATTTCAGTTCGATTCGGTCCTGGGGTCGTTTCGGGCCTGCGATTGCCGGAACGATGCTTCCAAGATCCAGCTCAAGAACGGCTTCATAGTCTCTTGCATCATCCTCGCTGTCGCCATCTTCACGGTACACACCCTGAGCTCTGGTATAACTCTTTGCCAGATCCATGAGGTCTTCATCCCGGCCTGTTGAATACATATACTCCAGGGTCTTGGCATCCACCGGAAAAAATCCCGCGGTGGCGCCGTACTCGGGGGCCATATTCGCCAGAGTGGCTCTGTCCGGTACCGAAAGCACATCCAGACCGGGTCCGAAGTATTCCACTATCTTTCCTACAACGCCGTGGGCCCGGAGAAGTTCGGTAACCCTGAGAACCAGGTCGGTGGCGGTTGTGCCTGCAGGAAGGTCTCCGGTCAATTTCACTCCCACCACAGGAGGTGCCAGCATGTAGATGGGCTGTCCCAGCATGGCGGCTTCGGCCTCGATTCCGCCCACACCCCAGCCCAGAATTCCCAGACCGTTGATCATGGTTGTGTGACTGTCGGTACCCACCAGGGTATCGAAATAGGCAAAATTTTCTCCGCCGTCCTCTTTGTGCTGAACTACTTTTCCCAGATACTCAAGGTTTACCTGATGACATATTCCGCTAGCGGGGGGGACAACATGAAAGTTCTCCAGGGCTCCCTGACCCCACCTGAGAAATTCATAGCGCTCCTTGTTTCTCTCGAATTCCCGTTCGGCATTTTTCCTGAAGGCATCGGGATGGGCGTAAAAATCGATGCTTACCGAATGGTCAATAACCAGATTCACCGGCAGTTGGGGATTAATCCGACCGGGATCACCGCCCATTCTCGCCATTGCGGAACGCAGCGCAGCCAGATCCACAACACAGGGCACACCGGTGAAATCCTGAAGAAGAACCCGGGCAGGGGTATAGGGTATTTCCACATCACCGGGCTTTTTCGGATCGTAGTTCAGGAATGATTTCAGATGATCGCTTGTAACTTCTTTTTCATTGATATTCCGCAGAACAGATTCCAGAAGGACCTTTATGCTGTAGGGGAAACGGGAAATCTGAGGGTATTTCTTTGCAAGTTCAGTAAGGGAAAAATATGAAAACTGTTTCCCCCCGGCACTCAGACTCTGCTTTACACCAAATGCATCAGAATAGGGCATGAATTCTCCTTTAAAATAATCACCGGATAGCACCGGTGAGATGGTTTGAAAAAAAATAATTAAAACACTCGGGTATAATCCATATTACCCATCATAAGGCGACTCTGCAACAATTTTAAAAAAACGCGGATCGTATGCTGGCTCAGGGCATACGATCCGCAAAAGAAACAGGGTATCGGCGGTGAAAAGGAGCAAAAACCGCTTCAACCAATCCAAAGGACGCTTCGTACAAAAGGAGATTTTAGGAGGCACGTTAGAACACCTTTTACATACACTAAACCCTCGAACCACTGTGGCGTAACAAACAAAATGAAATTATAGTAAGCGTAGAGCCCGATCTCGGACGGTTCCGACGGGTACCAGCGGGGAGGTTATTCTATGAATTATATCACTGTCTTGTTTCACCGCTTTCTGCGGCAAAAAATCGGAGGACCCCATCATAGAGGCGGGCGGGCGCTTTTTATTCTCACAGCCCTGCTTCTCCTGGTGCCCTGCATGTACGTGAATGCCGATTTGTATTCCGGTCCTACGGATCTGCTCCAGCTGGAAACCCGACATTTTCTCTTTATATACCCCCCGGAATCTGCAGAAGCCGCTGAATATCTTGCAGGACTGGCTGACGGCATGTATGAATGGGTTGCCGATGAGCTGAATACTGATACCTGGTTTACACGTTTTCCTGTGGTCATCACCCCTGACACGGACCTGTTGAACGGAGCCTTCACAGTATTTCCTTCCCAGAGAATCAGACTCTTTCAGGCACCTATATCCCCCTCCACCGGTTTTGCCCGGTATAACGATCCCCTGGCAAAACTGTTCCTGCATGAACTGACCCATGCGGTTTCCCTTACCCTGAGATCCCCGTTTTTCCGGGCAGGGCGTTTTCTTTTGGGTGATGTTGTGGCTCCGGCCTTTTTCTCCGCCCCTCCGTTTTTTGTTGAAGGGGTAACCGTGGCAGCCGAAAGTGCCGACAGCTTCGGAAGGGCACATGACACCCCCTACGCCTCAGTAATCCAGCAGGATATTCTTGAAAACCGGATGATGAGTCCCATGGAAAGCAACGGCATCCGGGGAGCGTACCCTTCCGGCGCATGGTATATCTATGGAGGCTGGTTTTCCAGGTATCTTATTGAAACCTACGGAACGGATGCCTACGCAGAATTCTGGAGTCTGCTTGGTACAGGTCAGCTCTACCAGGACGGTCTGTTTACCCGGGGAGCGTTCAGCAAGGCATTCGGAGAGTCCATCCAAAACGTCTGGGATGATTTCCGCTCCTGGATCTCAATACAAGCACCGGTTGAGTTCAACAGCCGGGTGCTGGATCCCCGGTATCAGTTTATCGGGGCAGCTGCCTCACACCCCGGCGGAATCCTGTATTCCACCAGCGATAGCGTGTATCACCTGGAATGGGAGAATGAAACCGTCATGGAAGAAGACTCCCCGTCCCCGGCTTCTTTCAGCACCGCACCCCTCTTCCCGTCGGATAATTTCACCAACCGCATTGCCGTTCATGGCAATGAAATTCTGATCAGCACCTACCGGAGGGATTCGGAGGGGCAGTTCCACGCCAGAATCAAATCCTATGATCTTGACAGCGGCCGGCCTCAGCCCGGGCCTCTGTTTCCCGGTGAGAAAGATACTTCTCTCACTGAGGCTGTGAGGGATCCCCGGACCGGAACCATTCTGGCCATTCGGCCCCGGGGGTACTCGGGAGATCTGGTGCAGGTGAACACGGACGGCAGTATCCGGGTACTTCTGGAAGGAAATCCAGGTCTTATCCCTTCCATGCCGGTCGTCCTGGGAGACAGGGTGTATTTCCTGCTGCAGCAGCGGGGGAAAAACCGCATCGCCCGGTTTTCACAGAACGGGAATATCGAACTGATGGAGCCCCGGGTCCCTCTCCGGGGAATCCGGAACATATCAGGAGACGGCTCCTCGCTGTACTTTATCTATGATAATGATTTCAGTCTCTTCAAACTGGGGGTTTTCACCCCCGGCGCTCCACTTCTGGTGCAGGAGCAGAGCATCAGCGGCGGAGTACAGCACCCGGTGGGAGTGGACGGTGACAGGGTTGCATACATCGGGAATTTCAGCCGGGGCCAGCGCGTCATGCTTCATCCGGCCAGGGTGAAAGAGCCGGCCAGGGTGAAAGAGCCGGCCAGAGAGCCGGCCGAAGAAACCACCGAAGAAACCACCGAAGAAACCACCGAAGAAACCACCGAAGAAACCACCGGAGAAACCTACAGAGAGCCGGGGCGTCAGCCTGAACCCTGGCAAAGCCGTCCGACATTGCCATCGCAAAGCCGTCAGCAGGGGCAGCTGGAAGAAATTGATTATAGCTGGGCAGCCCTGGATGTTCTCCGGGACGGCGGCAGCAGCGGCAGCGGCAGCGGACAAGGGACGGAGAGATCCCGGGGATACGGAGGAATCCGGGTGCCCATGCCCGGGGAGCAACCTTCCGAGTTTCGCCCCGAACCATATGCAGCCCTGCCCTGGATTCTCACCCCCCGGCTGCGCTATCCCCTTGTCACCGTCAACCCACGGGTGTTGGGCGGAGCCGAAGAATCTGCCCTGATCACCGGAGCAGGCGCAGGGTTCAGCACAGAGGACCCCACAGCCGCCTACAGTCTTACGGCCAATCTGCAATACCTGTACGATCAGCCCTTCCTCCACGCAGATGTTCAGCTGGGAGTCCGCACCCTTCCGGTGGCTTTCGGTCTGGGATTCCGGGATTGGAGAGTCTATAATCCGATAATAAACGGCGAGTTTCGGGGAGACAGCCGGGTGCTGTCCGCCTCCCTGTCTGCATCCCAGTCAATCAGCCTTTATCCTCTCTGGCGAAACATCAGCTGGCAGCTGCAGGCAGAATTTGTACAGCAGTTCGATGAAGATCCGGATGAGGAAGCAGGCCCCTACGGCTGGGACGCTGCAGGATGGCGGGTTCCCATCACCGCCGCCCTGGGCTTCAGCTCCGTCAGGGATAATCCCCTGGATCATCGGGGATCTGCGGGAATACGCAGCCGTCTTTCCGGTGTGGGTCTTTTCTCCCAGGCCGGGGATGTACCGTTCACAGGATATGCCGGCTTGAAACTTGAAGGAGAAACTCCCTGGATGTACGGCAGACTCCGTCTCTTTTCCGCCATCTCACTCCAGCAGTCAACCGGGGTCAGTCCGGCGGGAGCTATCATTCCCGGTGTGAGTACCGGGTCTTTCAACACCGACTATGTTGTCCACCCGGGTTTCTCTGCAGAGGCGGAAACCGGCGGAACCGTGTATTCCTTCGGGGAAATCCGCATCGGGCAGAAATATGACATTCACAGGGGAATACTCAGCCTGGCCTATCTGCAGAAACTGAAAATCAGAGGGGGGCACAGAATATCCGTGCAGGATAACCTTCTCCTGGAAGAGGGGGTGATCAACCAGTCCAGCTTCATTGCACCCAGCATGGAGTTTGTGATCAATGGAGGAGCCCTGGCCCGGACGGCATGGGAGGTTGGAGCCGAGTTCAATTACCTCTATGGAGGGGGTGGGAATCCCTGGTATATCTCCCTCTTTTTGACCCCTCCGGGAGGTTTTTAGCAGGATATCAGGCGGGAAAAACCCCGGTGGACAGGTAGCGATCCCCCCTGTCGCAGATGATGGTGACGATCAGGGCATCATCCACACCGGACTCCTCAAGTTCTCTGGCCAGCCTGATGGCCACTGCCACGTTTCCGCCGCTGGAAATACCGGAAAACAGACCTTCGTGGGAGGCAAGCATCCGTGCGGTGCGCTCGGCTTCCTCTTTGGAAACTTCCTCACTGCGGTCAATGCGCGTGGGATCGTAAATGGCAGGAAGATACTCCTCAGGCCAGGCCCTGATGCCCGGGATTCCGCCCTGGCCGTCGGGGCGTGCACCCACAATCCGAATTTCCCGGCGCTGCTCCTTGAGATACCGGGACGTTCCCATGAGCGTACCAGTCGTCCCCGTTGACGCCACAAAATGAGTCACCTTGCCGTCGGTGTCCCGCCATATTTCCGGGCCGGTTGTCCGGTAGTGGGCTTCCGGATTGGAAGGATTTCCAAACTGGTTCAGAATCACCCCTTCTCCGGCGGCTTCCATCTCCCGTGCCTTGTCTATTGAACCTTCCATGCTCTGATCTTTGGGAGTGAGTATTACCTCGGCACCGTAGCTTTTCATCAGCGCAATCCGTTCCTTGCTCATGTGTTCCGGCATGATCAGCACCATTCGGTATCCCCGTACTGCCGCCACCATGGAAAGGCCGATACCCGTGTTTCCGCTGGTAGCCTCAATCAGGGTATCTCCGGGCTTGATCCTGCCGCTGTGTTCCGCATCTGCGATCATCTGCAGGGCCGGACGGTCCTTCACCGAACCTGCGGGATTGTTTCCCTCAAGCTTGCATGCAATGATGTTGGGCCCTGTATACAGCTTCTGAAGCCGTACCAGCGGCGTGTTTCCGATAATCTCTTCAGTGGTGAATATTCGCATAACGCTAATATAAGCATATCACGTTTGTTACTCAAGTTTACTCTGGACATTATTCCCGGCAATTTTTATCATGTAACAAATTCTTATCTGCCTGCTCATATTTACAGCAGCACAAGTCCCAGCAGGGCGCACAATACAGCAAATACGCTGCAGCGAATACGTTTGAGTTGCCGGAACGGGAGCCGCTGCACGCACCGGCATACAGGCAGGAACCGGATGTGAGGTGGAATCATGAAGATACAACTGGAGCGGATGAACAATGGGGTGCACTTTCAGGCACGGAACGAAAGCGGAGCTTCTCTGGATATCGACGGCAGCCCCTCCGTGGGCGGAGAAAACAAGGGAATGCGGCCCATGGAGACCGTCCTGGCCGGCCTTGCGGGCTGCAGCGCCATGGACCTGGTATCAATCATCAAAAAACAGCGCATGATACTGAATGACTGTAAAATTGATGTAGAAGCGGAGCGGGCCGACGGCGTCCCATCTCCCTTCACCAAAATTCATCTTCACTACCGGCTCTTTGGATCTTTGGAAGAGGAAAAGACACGAAGGGCCGTTGATCTGGCCGTTGATTCATACTGCTCCGTGGCGGTGATGCTGGAAAAATCCGCAGAAATCACCCACAGTTTTGAAATAATCCGGGAGTAATCCGCCCCGGATCAGGCAGAAGCGGATCAGAAGGAAGCAGAGCGGACAAAAGCGGCACGGAACAAGCGGCCGCGGCCGAGCCCTCAGCCGGCAGAATCGGGGCCGCCGAATCGCGGCCGAAAAACAGGGATACGCCATACAGAATGGATAAATGGCTGAAACTGAGAGGAGGCAGACTTTGAGCATGCAGAATCAGGACAAACGCAACAGCGGCGGACAGGGATTCAATACATCGGCGATCCGCAACAGGATGCCTTCGGCGGATATGCATGAACACAGCTCCCCGATTTACATGACATCCAGCTTCACCTTCGAAAGCGCAGAGGAAGCCAGGGATCTGTTTTCCGGTGAGAGTCAGGGGAACATCTACAGCCGCTACAGCAACCCGAATACCGATGAGTTCATCAACAAAATGATGGTGCTGGAACACTGCGAAGATGGTGTTCCCCTTGCCTCGGGGATGTCCGCCATGTTTGTGAGCATTCTTGCGCATCTCAACAGCGGGGATCATCTGGTGGCAAGCCGCTCAATCTTTGGTTCTACCCATCAGATCATCACCCAAATTCTGCCCCGATGGGGAATCGAATACAGTTATGTGGATATCGGAGGGGATGAATACCGGCAAAATCCCCGGAGGGCCTGGGAAGAAGCCCTCAGGCCCAATACCAAAATGCTGTTCTGCGAAACCCCCTCGAATCCAGGTCTTGATATCATCGATCTTGAGATGCTGGGGAAGCTGTGCCGGAACAGGGGAATTCTGTTCAATGTGGATAACTGTTTCGCAACCCCCTATTTCCAGAATCCCCGGGATTTCGGAGCTGATATTGTGGGTCACTCGGCCACAAAATTCATTGACGGCCAGGGGCGCAGCCTCGGCGGGGTGCTGCTGGGCAGCAGTGAGGCAATCGAACCCATACGCTTTTTCGCCCGCCACAGCGGCCCTGCTCTCAGCCCTTTCAACGCATGGATTCTCTCCAAAAGTCTGGAGACCCTCGGACTGAGAATGGAACGGCATGCGGATAATGCGGAAAAGATTGTTGAGTTTCTGAAAGGCCGCAGGGAAATCTCATGGGTCAAATATCCCCATGATCCCGATCATCCCGGATATTCCACCGCAAAAAAGCAGATGCGCAGGGGCGGTGCCATGGTAAGCTTTGAACTGAAGGACGGCCTGAAAGCGGGAATCAGTTTTCTGAACAGCCTTGAGATGATCAGCCTCACCGCGAACCTGGGGGACAGCCGAAGCATCGCAACTCATCCTGCCAGCACCACCCATTCAAAACTCAGTCCCGGGGAGAGAGCAACGGTTGGAATCAGCGACGGATTTGTGCGCATATCCGCGGGTCTTGAAGATGCGGAAGATATTATTCAGGATATTCAGCAGGCTCTGGAGAGAAGCTGAGCATCCGGGCGGACAAAGAGCACTGGCGGACAGTGAACATCAGCCCCCGAACAAACGGACAGAATGTACAAACAGGCGGAGTGCAAACACTCAGGCGGAGAGCAGCGCATCAGTGGGGTTGCATGAAACAGCCCCCGGGGAAAAACCGGGGAAAATCCAGGGAGAGATACATGTCAGCAAAAACAGAAACAGCAGAACAAACAGCGGGAACAAGCACAGATCAGCCGGAACAGCGTAAATGGGCGCTGATCACCGGGGCAAGCTCAGGAATCGGTGCGGCCTTCGCACGGCAGCTGGCATCCCGGGGATACTTTCTCATTCTCAACGGCCGGCGGGCTGAAAAGCTTACGCCGTTGAAGGCAGAGCTGGAACGTCTGTATTCCGGGAGACACGAACTGGTTCTGGGTGACCTGAGAGAAGAGCCGGTGATCCAGGAACTGATTACCCTGGGCAACCGGCATGAAATTGATCTGCTCATTAATAATGCCGGCTACGGGGCCGGTGTGGATTTTCTCCAGGATGACGCAGCGGCACAGTTGGGAATGCTGCAGGTTCATTGCACAGCGGTGGTACAACTGTGCAGGGGGCTCATTCCCGGAATGCAGCAGAGAGGACGGGGGGAAGTGATTAATGTAAGCTCGGTTGCGGGTGAACAGAGTCTTCCCAAAAGCGTAATGTACGGTGCCAGCAAGAGCTTTCTCACTCGGTTCACCGAAGCGCTGGCCCTGGAGCTTCGCCCCTCAGGCGTACGGATGCAGGCCCTGCTTCCGGGGTTCACCCACACCGACTTCCACGACAAGCTGCCGGAGTGGGAACGGGAAAAACGGAACCGGGGCATCGTGCGCTGGCAGAGCGCTTCCCAGGTGGCGGAATACTCCCTGAACATGCTGAAAAAACGGCCGGGAAAAATTATTGCGATCCCCGGGTTTTTCAACCGGCTCATTGCAAAGATTCCCGTGCTTCTCCCGAAAAAACTCTATTATGCCATGGCAGTGAGGATTACCCGGTAAAACTCACTTACTTGCCGTCGCCGGCATCATGAATGTCGTGGGGCAATGGGTCGTCGGCATCCTCTATGTTGATATCAACGGGCCGGGCTTCATCTTCCTCCCGGTCACCGGATGTTCCCGAATCCTTTGCATTTTCGCCGTTCTCTGAGCGGTCACGGTTCATATTCTGATTCATTCTGGAAAAAAACGATCCGAACTGGTTCAGGCCGTCTTTAATAAACTCCCCCGCCTGCTCGGCAAAGCTTTCCATGGGTTCGGCGGCATCTTCCATTCCTTCCTGAACCGTTTTCTTTCCGGTGAATACATCCTGCATGTTCCGCATACCCCTGGCAAATTCGGGGAACACATCTCCGCCGCCGGTGGCGATGCGCAGCTGCTCCCGGTAGATGGGAGCAAGCCCGGGATACTCCTTGAGCAGCCAGGCCAGCACAGAACGCAGATATACCACCCGTTCACGGTCGCCTCCGCTGCGGGCACGACCCAGGTCCTGAATAACATGGGACACAACTCCTCCCATCCGGGCCGATCGTTCCGCCTTTTCCAGGTCAAGTTCTCTCAGATACTGGGCTGCGCCCAGAAAATTTTTGTCATTAAGCAGTTCGCTCAAAAGGTCCTTTTGCTCAACAGTCATGTTTCCTCCTGACGAAATTACCGGGATATTTGCCGGGCATGAGGGCAGCCGGTCCTCCCGCGCTGCTTCTCATCCCGTCCCTGGATGTTCGTTTCATTGTGCCGCTACTCCAAACCCTGAAAGTTCGTGCGGCTCTTTAGTCAAAGTACTCGAAACTTCCCAGACCGTCTATGCGAAAATCCTTTTCCGACACACTTCCGGTATACCGGACCTTTCCCACTCCATCCAGAGAACCGCTGATTGGACCTCCGTCCATTCGTATGGATACTTTGGCAGCACCTTCGATCCGCAGATCGGCGGTGTATGTGAGAGAGTTCTGCAGATCCACATTCGCTGCACCCTCTGCTTTCAGACGTACATCATTAAACTCGCAGTCTTCAGCCAGGATCTTTGCTGCGCCTTCCAGGCGTAGCTCAAGTGCGTCCAGATTCATCCCGGAAATATCAACAGAGGAAGCTCCCTCCACCGATATGAGGGAAAGCTCTTCCAGATACACTGTGGCCTCCATCTCCTTTGCGAATCCCCGGAACCCGCCCGGTGCGGGCAAGGTAAGACGGGAGTCCTGCTGGGTCCTGATATCGTCAATAATCTCTCCAGGGGCATTCAGGGTTATCCGCTGCCCGGCGCTGTCTGCGGGAAGAATACGCACATCCCACACGCCTCTGATCTCAAGCTCATTAATATCACTCAAATCCAATTCCGCATCACTGAAATCGACATCCATTTCTGTCTCCACAAACTGTTTACCGCGGTTCACCATCAGGGTAACCGCCAGAATAATCACCAGCACAGCTGCAATAATCCCCGCTGCGGCAATCCAGGTGTATTTCGAAGTTCCCGGCATGTTTTTTCCTCCTAAAGCTGGTAGAATAGCCCCGGGGGGCGCATGAATTCCAACAACAGATCACCATTTTCCTTTGTAACAGATGAGAAGATCAATCCTGCCACCGGGTTTTTTCACAGGTTTTTTCCGGCGCTTTTTCTCGTATTAATGCTCATGTCGTCCCCGTCAGCAGCCGCCCAGGAGCAGCAGCTGGCGGTGATGATTCCCGAAGACAGCACCTACCTCAGCAGATACAACATCAGAGTCTACCGGGACAATCGGTATGAGGGATTACGCTACAGTGAAATATCAGGCCAACTGACCAGTATTGAAGACGGCTATGAAAGCACGTTCTGGCACAGCAACGAAACCACCCGGGACCTGCGAACCGTCATGGCCGCTGTAGATTCCCGAAGCAATCGAACAACCAATCTTGACGAGCTGACCTACACAGAAAAACCTCTGAGCGGCTCATATCCACGGCACCTCACCCAGCTTCCCGAATACCGGAATTTTCCGCTCCTGCCCCCGGCAACTCTCCGCCGTCTGGAAGGCCCGGGGATTCCCCGGACGGGAGACAGCTATGAGGCATTTGCATACCGCCTTGTTGATCCGCTGGGAAGGGGGGAGTTCACGCCTGTTCAGGTGTATGTACGCTATATTTACCAGGGAACCGGAGATTATCTGGGCAGCAAAGTGCACTTTATTAACGCCGATTTTGCCCTCCGAAGTGACGGCCGGCTCACCGGATTCCGGGTTCAGGGCAGCAACCGGGTACGGATCGCAGTTTTTCCCGGCGAGGAAACCAAAATCTTCATGAGCAACACCCTGAACGAACAGTACCAGCTTCAATCCGGGAATCTGCTGCGGCTGGAGGGCTTCGGTCAGACCTGGATTCGAAGCCCCAGGCCCGTTTTTCAGGACCCTCAATTCCTCCGGGGCATCGCCTCCGCCACAGCAAACGGCCCGGGCACCATGCCTCCGGGCTCATCCTCTGATCCCCGGTCCGGCAGACCTACCGATGCTCCTTCTCATGAACCTTCCGACGAACCTTCCGGAACAGAACCGGCGGCCACCCCGGAAGACGGAGTCACCGATGATGAGCCGGGGAAGGATGATGATGATACCAGTCTTGCCGCCCTCCCCGATCTTCCGAGTATTATCCCGTCGGAATCCGGGAATATTGAGGTGAGCCGGGATCAGCTTGGACTGAAGCTCAACATCCCGGATATTAAATTCGCAGCAGACAGTGCTGAACTGCTCCCGGGTGAGATATCCCGGGTGGACCGCCTTCATGAAATACTGGCAGAAAGCGGCCAGCGTCGGATTCTGATTATCGGGCATACCGCAGATGTGGGAAATCCCCGGGGACAGCAGCAGCTGTCACAGGAACGAGCCCGGCGAGTGGGAGAACTGCTTATTGAGCGGGGCATACAACCGGCCAGAATTCGCTTCGAAGGCCGGGGAGGCACAGAACCGGTGGGGGACAACGCAACTCCAGCCGGCCGGGCCAGGAACCGGAGGGTTGAGGTGATTATTCTGAATCAGTAAACGCCGGAGAAGATATTCCCGCTTGAGAAACATTCCGGCAGAAACTACACTGATAGCAGTGCAACGAAGCATGTAAAAATGTTTCACAAGCTTCGCGGCACTGGATTTTGATTAACGGCGGCTCGCCCATGACCGGACAAAGGAAAAACACAACTCTGACGCTGCTCCTTGCAGCTATTCTTCTCAGTTTTCTTCAGCTGGAGCCGATACACGCCCAGGAAGCAGAACGGCGGACCGGAGAAACCACCACTCCGGTTGTGATATATGGAATAATGCCCGACGCCCATCCAACAACCTTCCTGGATGAAAATGAGCAGCCCTCGGGATTCTTTGTGGAGCTGTTCAGCCGAATTCTCAGAGAAGAGGGCTACCGTATCAATTTTGTGGTGGATGACTTTCAGAGTCTATACGCTATGCTGGTGAGAGGGGAAATTGATCTGTTCACCTCTCTCTCACGGAGCATGGAGCGTGAACGGCTTTTTTACTTTTCCCAGACCCCGAGCACCGTTGCCTGGGCTGAACTGTTTATCAGTCAGGATAATCAATTCGGAGGAATCGCCGATCTACGGAACAAAAATATCGCACTGGTAGGCGGCGTTAGCCAGAGTGATGCATTCAGACGGGCCATGGAAGATTTTGAAATTCAGTTCAATGAAGTGCCTGTAAGCTCTTTTGCAGAGGCCGCCCAGCTGGTGACTGACTCCCGGGCCTACGGCATGGTGGCATACAACTGGTTTGTTCTCGATGACCCCCGGGTGAAGCCCAGCGGCTTCAGTTTTCAACCCACCGCCGGTTACCCGGCATTCAGCAAAACCGACCGCAATCGTCAGCTGGCCGATCTTGTTTCTCAACGTTTGATCGAACTGAAGAACGATCCAGACTCATACTACTACCGCCTGTACAATACATGGATTCTCTCCACCACCGAAACCCTTCCCCCCTGGTTTTCCGCCCTGATTTTTGCATCGGCTTTTCTGGTATTTATACTCATATCATTTCTGATGCTTCTGAGACGGGAAGTGGCCAAACGTACGGCGGAGCTGGCTGGGCTGAATCAGGAACTGGAACAACGGGTGGAACAACGCTCCCGCCAGCTTCTGGAAATATCCCAAAAAGCCAGGCGTGAGGAGACCGTTCAGACCCTCTCTTCAATGATCGCAGGCCTTACCCACCGCATCAATTCCCCATTGGGCAATGCAATCACCACCGCATCTGTAATACATGATCAGCTTGAGGATATTCCCGCTGAGGAAAATGCAGCGGAAATCCAGCGCATCCGCAGCATGAAACTCCATCTCAAGGAGGCCAGTTCGCTGCTTACAGGGAATCTCCATACCGTTCAGCAGCTCATTGAGCATTTCAAGGATATTGCCGTGCCCCTGACAGGAAACCTGGAACAGGAAGTTGAATGCAGGGATTTCTTTTTCTCGCTGAAAGAGTACACCGACACCATCCTGGGTGAGGGAGAATGGGAGCAAATCTGGAACATACCCGACGGAAAAATCAGAATCAATCCATCGCTTACTCTCTATATATTTGAACACCTGTTCAGCAATATCCGGGATCATGCCTACCCCGACAAAACGGGCGGAAAAGTAGAGGTGAATGTCGATTACGGCACGGTTTCCGATGAACAGCGGGGATCTGAAGGCCCGAACGGCATAGCTTACTCAATAACCGTCAGGGACTTCGGGAAGGGTATGACCGCAGACGTGAAAGAAAGAATTTACGAGCCTTTTTTCAGCGCTGCATCTTCAGGAACATTCAACGGCATCGGTCTGACATCCGTGTATAACCGGGTTCACGACGGTCTGGGAGGTGAGATCAGCTGCAGCTCCGCACCTGGTGAGGGAAGCTGCTTCACAATCCAGGTGCCGGTCCGGAATACTCACACAGAATGAACATGCCGGCAAGCCCAAGGCCGGGCCCTGAAACCATTCAGGTATTGCGCTGATACACTTCCCTGATACCCTTCAAATGCAGCCAGGGTTCCCGATGATCAAAACAACTGCTGATGTCATCGATCACATGATGAAGGCCTCCGGTGGCCACCACCCCGGTCTCTCCATCCATTTCCGATTTCACCCGCTCTACCATGGATTCCACCAGACCGGTAAAGCCGAACACCACTCCGGACTGAATGGACTCTATGGTATTGGTACCGATAACTCTGGACGGTGCCTCCAGTTTCACATGGGGCAGCTGGGCGGTATCTCCGGCCAAAGCCTTCAGTGCGCCGTTCAGCCCCGGGGCAATTGCAACACCCAGAATCCGGGCATCGTGGCTGACCATGGTAAATGTCAGGGCGGTCCCGAAGTCTACAATAATTGCACCCTTTTTGCCCTGTTTCAGTTCGATATTCGGTTTCAGATCATTTACCAGGCGGTACCCCGCCACGGCATTGGCCACCAGATCGGCACCCAGTTCCCGTGAATTGTCAATGGAGATATCAAGACCGGTATCCACGCCTGAATGAACAAAGAAGGGATCCTTGCCCAAAAGCTGGTTGCTGAGACGGGTAAATGTATCCACAAGCTCGGGGACAACAGAAGCAACCGCCATCGCTTCAATTTTTTCCACAGGGATACCGTCCCGCTGAAGAAACGGGCGGATAAGCATTTCATATTCGTCACTTGTACGGGCACCCACTGTACGAAGACGCCAGTGGCTCAGCCATTCCTGACCTGCCGAGATTCCAATCGCAATATTCGAGTTTCCTATATTCACACACAAAAGCATGTGAGCAGAATACTACGCCAGCCTTCCATACGCAACTGAATATTGATCACTCCGCCTGACCTGACAAATCCGGACCGCCCAGGAGACTGATGCGGGTAAAAATATAGTCCAGACTGTCTTCTTTCATTTTGACCTTGTAAATCCCCGTGTCATCCAGTTCCTTCGGCTTCCGGGTTTGACTTTCCAGGTAGCGTTTGGTCCGCCCGGCATCGAACCAGTGGCGGAGCAAAATCTTTCCGCCTTTGATTTCGAGACAGGTCATTCCCCGTTTTCCCACAACAGTGCCCGAATTAAACATGCATGGTACAACCAGGTTTGCGTTATACAAACTGTTTCGCTCCTCGAAACCGTCGTCCTGTTCCAAGACAGCCTTCAGTTGGATACGCAGGTCTGATATTTTCTGTTCAACCTTTATTCTCTTTTCATCCGATGTTTTCGGATACTTGCGGCAGAGGCGCTCGATCTCAAACCGTATGCTGTCGGATTTTGACATGGATTCAAAAAGCGGCCGGTGGGTGTGGCCGATAATGCTGAGCAGCTTCATTTCGGAGCTGAATTGGTATACCCGTTTTTCTGTTGTAAACCGTTTCCTGCTGGAATGGCTTACCGCATAGTTTTTAATATTCAACGGATTTGCCAGATATTTCAGGGCATAATGAATCAGAGGATTGTATTCACGGTATCGCCGCATGGTCTGATGGCCGTGGAAAATAAACAGCTCGTTTCCCTTATACTCAAACCTCAGGGCTTCATACAGACGATACGGGTAATTTTTTGCGTCCACCAATTCAAGATCATGGTTGCCGATGATTTTATATAATCCCGGACCGTCTCTGAACGCATCCAGGAGCTGAAAAAACTCGTCCCAGTTTTCAAAGATTTCCTGCAGCGGGAATCTCAGAAGCTCTTCAATATCCCCGTTGAGAATCAACGTATAATTCTTCTCAAGATAACTGCGCAACACCTTCAAAAACATCCGGGAGTTCGGGGCAAAATCGTCATTCCGTTTGCCGTTGCCCATGTGCAGATCACTGAAAATCAGATATTTTCGCTCAGGATCCAGGGGCCAGACCGGCGTCTCGTGATACACCCGTTCCAGATAATCAAAACTTTCATGATGACGTTTCATTCCCATAATCAAATCAGCCGAATTTTAAAGTATGATGAGTCGGCTCCCCCTTTCTTCAATGTACCCATGGATTGGAGGATTTTACAACAACGAATGTGAGAACTCATCAAATCCTCTATAAATAGTATATACTGTCTGCTATGGTTTGCAGCATGGTTTATGCTATACTTATCGTGAGCACGCAGAGGTAATACATGTCGCTAGTACAACCGGGTTTTGTAACATATGATGAAAAAGAGCGGGAAGCATTTTTATCTCAGGTGGGGAATTTCACCCCGGTGGAGCGTTCCATCTTCCACAAATTATGCAGGGTGTGGGAACCCCTCATCTCTTTCAGCCGCTTCAGCTCCATAATCAACCGGGATACCGCCAACGCAAATGCAGAACTCATGCGGCTTATGGCCAAACTGAGCAAAAGCCGTATGGGGATTATCTCAACGGCAATCCATCAGGGGGAACGGGAATCCCAGGGGATCATTGTCTGTGAACCGGGAGAACAGATATTTTACTCCTATCTCCTGGATGAAGAACTTCTGGACGTTTTTGAAAATGTACTTCTGCCCATGCCTACCAAATCGGTGCTGGAAGAAAAAAATATCATTATTCCCAATGAATATGTGACTCCCTCGGATTTTAAAACCATTGCTGGCATCTATGTGAATAAGCAGCTTCAGGGAACCGAGATTTTTTCCCTGGAACTGGGTAATGAGCAGAATGATCAGCTGATTTTCACTAGAAACGCCATCAAGCGTCTGTTGACAATTCATATTGCCAAGATGCGCGGGTATTTTCAGAGCAGCAATTTTCTGGCGCTAATGGGATCGGTAATGGAAATGAGCCTTACTGAACTTCGAAGCAAAGTATCCGCCAGAAACCCTGAATTCTGGAAAACCCTGGGAAGCGGAATATTGGAGCACCAGGCCGATCTTCGGGCTCAGCGTAAAGTCAAACTTCCTGATGACCTTTTTCCCGTGAGCAAATTTCTCATGGAATTTCTCCAGGCCCAGATCGAAGTGGCGAAGGAGCGAAAAAAACAGGCGGAAGAAAGAAAACAGGATATGAAAACCCTGGAGGAGATCATATCCAAATCGGACAGTCTGATGGTTGCAGAAGAGCTTTTTGAAAGTCATCTGGATGCAATGCGGGAAAAATACGCCGATCAGTTCACTTCTTTCCGCCGGGAATTCGAGGAAGCATATCTGCAACCCGAAAGTCATAAGAACCTGCCCACAATCCTCAAAATCGAGGGTCATTACGTCCATGAAAATAATATCAAGCCGCTGTTTCTCCAGAGAGTTGAAAAGCTTGGCAAGGAGCTCTACCGGATATATCTGCCTCTGATGTCCAAGTATATCCGGAGCAACCGTTCTGATCTTGCATCGATTTTCAATTCAACCGGAACCTTTGAACATGATATTCAGGAACGGGTACGGCAAATGGACTCCCTGCTGGCATCTTTGCTGACAAAGCCCTCAACCGTAGCTGAAGCCTTCATTCAAAACAGCAGACTGGTAAAAGAGCTGAAGGATGTTGAAGAGATGAAATCCGTCCTGGTGGGATTTTTCTATCCGGAGCGGATTCAGTTCAAAGAACTTCAGATAATCTTCAATCTGGGAATCAAGGATATCTACATGCATGCCTTTCTGAATTTCGGTATTCTCAGGCAGCTGATTCTCAGGATCACCGGGCGGCATGAAAGCTTCCAGAAAAAGTTCGGTGATCAGATGCAATCCATATACCGACGGATGGTGAATGAGGCCGCCCTTCCAGAACACTACAGTCCCCAGCGGAAAAGAGCACGGGAAGATCGTGCGTTCAGGGCCGGGGCGGACGGATCCCGGGGGCCCCGATCCTCCTCCCAGCGAAAGCTCTCAACCGGCCGCCAGGGGGGCTCTGCCTCCGGAAGCAGCAGCCGCAGTAAAGCCAAGGTAAGCGGCAAGGTAAGCGGCAAGCCCGAAATTATTCAGAAAAAGCGCCTCTATTCCCGGCAGGAGCAGGACAGCGCCTGGTCGGAGTTTTCCAAAAGCATAAAAAAATGATATATTCGCCGCAATGATACTGATAATCGGCGGAGGCATCCAGGGATGCTTTTTCGCCATAGCTTTGCAGCATGAACTCGGCTATTCGCCGGATGATATTCGCATATTTGACCCCAACCCGGGATTGCTGGACGCCTGGCTTTCCCGCACCGCCGCCTGCGGAATGAACTTCCTGCGCTCAAACAGTTCCCACAGTATCCATGTGGACTTTCACTCGCTGAGAACCTACGCCCGGCACGAAGGCATTGATTTGTGGAATGGCGAAGAATTTGCCATGCCCTATCACCGGCCCTCACTTGAATTGTTCAACCGCCACGCCGGGGCCATGATCAGGAAGTATCAGCTGGAGAACTGTCATATTCAGGAACGGGTAACTTCCATCGACCCTTCAGGGGGAGTGCACACAGACACAGGATCTTACCGGGGAACGGTAATCTACGCCGGGGGTTTTGATCACGGCGGACTGCGCTATCCCCGGAATATTTCCCGGATAGATGACAGGAATCATCATGTGTTCGATCCCAGGCACATGGAGAACCCCGCTGAGATCCCCGGGCATACCCGGATCATCGGCGGTGGAATCTCGGCCCTTCAGCTTGCAATCTCCCTTGCCCGGCGGAACGCACACCCCGTACTGATTACCCGCCGTCCCCTTGAGGTTTTCCGCTTCGATTTTGACCCCTGCTATATCGGCCCCAAATGTCTGCCGGGGCTGGACAAAGTTGAAACCGAGCCCGGCGGAGAAGAACAGAGGATCAATGAGATAATTCAGGGGAGATTTTCCGGCACCATACCTTCGGAGATCTTTCAACGCTACAGAGAAGCATTAACCCGGGGCAGTTTGAGACACGAAATCATTCCGGATTTCCCGGCGGGTCAGCTGGAAGAGCCAGCCGGCGGCGGCCACAGAATTTTCTGCACCGGTTTTCATACTGCGGATACCCGCCATCCTCTTCTGGAGGAGCTGCAGCAGAAGGGTCTTAGCCACAGTGATCAATCCGGTTCTCAGGACAGAGTGCAGCGGCGGACAATTCACGGCTACCCGGTGGTGGGCAGGGACCTTCGATGGGGAACAGGGCTCTTTCTCAGCGGAAGTGCGGCGATGTACCGGCTCGGACCTTCGGCACCCAACATTATCGGAGCGCATCTCGCCTGGAGAATTATAAGGAAGCACATACCACCCCGGACAGACTGAACCCGGCAGGTTGTGCCTATAGCTCTTCGCTCAATTCTTCCGGTTCTTCTGCTTCGCCCGCTTCTTCCAGCTCACCGATTTCCTGAAGCTCCTGTATGTCCCGGGCTTCTTCAACGGCATCCAGATCCTCAATCTCCAGGGCGGCGTCGAGCTGTTCCAGCTCCTGTTCCTCCAGCTCCTCAACCTGACTCATCTGATATTCGAGAATGCTGTTCTTCAGGGATGAAAAAACCAATGGAAACACCACGTTGTAAAAATAGGCCCGCTGAACCATGTGAAATTCACGTTTTTTGTAGTTCTCTATAATGACGCTGCGCTCTTCCTTCATGGTTTCCCCGTAACTGCGGAACGGTTCCTCACTGCGCTCGTATTCGGGATTCTGTTTCACAATGTCCTGATAGGTTCCCATCTTATCCAGCAGTATGTAGAGGCTGAAATGTACGCTTAGCTCATTTTCAAATTCCCGGGGGCTCTGCTGGCCGTTTTTTTCCATGAGTTCCCGGTATTTTTTAGGGAAAATAAACTGGAGGAGGTCGGTTTTGCGTATCTTCACCCCCTTGAGCTTCAGCCGGTTTTCAATGGCATTGATCACATATCGGTTACCCCGATAGTACTGTATCAGCTCAAGAATTCTCTCGGCCCCGGGCTCGCTCATCAGCAGAAGAGATTCCACCTGATCGGCAATGCTGGTGGGAAGATTGGGATTCACCTGTACGCTGTAGCTTCTGAATTGGGCGTTTTTCTTCTCCTTGATATTCACGTTGGAAAATAGAAACACTTCATCGTCACGGATATCCCGGTAGGCTGAATTCAGAAGCTGAGCCTCTTTGCGGATACGGTTGCAGTAGGAGTCCACGTAGCCGTAGGTGTCCAGGATTTTGTAAAAATCTTCGGATATTCTCACCCCGCCGACCGGTGCAGTGGTCTCCATCCTTTTGGCAAGAATCACCGGCAGGCCGATGACATCCCACTGCTTGGCCCCGTCGGGTCCGAAGTTCCCCACGGTCACTTCTCCGATAGACGCCCCGATTCGGATGCGAATCTGGAAAAATGCGTTAAAGCTGTCGGAAAGTTCGCCCTTGGCACGGAGAGCTTCGATAATTGCAAATGCATCTTTCAACGCCTGCCTGGCCTTATCGGTGGCGCCAGCATCCAGGAATTTATCGTTGGCCTGGTTAAAAAGGGAACAGACCCGCTGCATCTCTATGCAGGAATAGAACAGTTCCTTGGCAATCAGTTTGATTTGCTTCTCAAGCTCAAGACCCTTCATCTTCGGGTCCAGGCTTCCCCCGAAATGGAACATCATGCTGTCACCTTCTATTTTATTCAGATACCCTCCCCTGCGCAGGAGGACGCTCTGGAAGGCGGTGTACAGTCCGTTCAGAAGCATCTGGTTTTCTTTGGGGGTGAGAAACTTCGAGAGGTAGGTATAATCCGCAATATCAATAAAACCGATACCGATATGGGTCTCTTCGGTGACCTCCGGGATCTTTCCCCGCTGAAGAATGGCATCGATCAGCTGTGCGGGAAGATAATATTCCTCGATCTCTTTTCTCAGTTCAAAATCTGCAGTATCAGTATTCTTGCGTTCCTGTTCCATTGGCTCCATAATAAAATATTATCGGACTGGGTGCTACCAGAAATTATTCCCCAGAGGGTTCTAAATTGATATTTCCCTGATATTTCCTGATTTCACAGAAAAATCCGATACCTGCTGCCCCAAGGAAGAGATAATGGCTGATTTGGAAAGAACATTTTTTGCACTGGTACCCCGTAAAGCCAGCCTGGATAAACTGGCCCGGCTTCAAAGCGCTTTGGCTGAGGCTGACACAGAAGGAGTTCTGCGCCTGGTGAAACGGGAAAACCTCCATCTTACTCTGCTTTTTCTGGGGAACATGGATACAAAACGGCAAACCACCGCAGCCAGGATCCTTAGCCGGCAGAGTGCGCCCCTCAGCCACCCTGCAGTCCCGTCGGCAATCATTCCTTTTCCGCCGGGAAACAGAGGCAGACAGTCCCCCCGGAGTCTGAGCCTGATGCTGGGGGGCGATTCACCGGAAATCAAGATCCTTCATGACAGCCTGGAAGATGCGTGCAAAAGTGCGGGGTTTCAGCTGGAACAGCGCAAATTCCGGCCCCACATAACTCTCGCATACATGCGGAAGACGGCACAAGCCGCCCACAAAAAAGAGTTTATCCGCAGAATCGTTGAAACAGAGCCCCGGCTGCTGGGAGAACTGGGAGCCGTCGGCTGGGAACCGCCGGTTCTTTACGGAAGCAAACCCGCCAAAGGCGGCAGCATTTACCGATCCATCTCCATCAGCTCCTGAAGAGTGGACCACCCCTTGCGGATCTCGGCGGCAGCCTTGTTGAAGCGGAGCCCCACATGCACACCCAGTCCCGCATTCAGAAGATCATGCATGAGTCCGGAAAGCATATTGAGGTACACATCTCTGCGGACTCGGCCTTCAGCATCACGGAGAATGATCTCCTGAAGTCCGTGCTTCTGGGCCAGGCGGGAGAGCTGCTTTTCCACCAGAGGAAACATGTTTTTTATGAGACGAAAATAGTTCTCATGATAGCGATCATCTTTCTTCAGCAGCAGCATGATCTGACGTTGTCTGTCTCTGACAATCCGGCCGTTCTGCTTCTTTTTCGGCACAAATTTGTCTATGAGGGACTTGACCCTCTCATGATCCAGAAGTTTGAGAACTCCAAGATGGAAAAAGCACAACCCCAGGCTTTTACGCAGCATAGGAATATCAATATCACCGAAACGCCTGCGAATGTTCGGATCCTGATGTCGCTGGAGCAGGCGGTTCATCAGAGCGAAACTCTTTAAAAGTCTGCTTTGAAGGGAGGTGAACCCTCTCTTCATCTGCTGAAATATACCCGAAGCGGCGGAAAATCCCTGATTTCGCTGATACAGCTCCAGGATTTCATCGATGATAATCAGACTGTCACGGACTGAGCATCGTAACGGATTGGAAATCTGCGCTTTCAGATACCGATCAGCCTCCTGCTTCACCCCGTCGGGGAATACCCGGTCCACGGACATGGAAAACAGAGAAGCACAGTACTCAAATGCCTGATCCTCCTGAGGATCATCATATTCCTTCAGCAGATAGTAGCGGAGCATCCGGCGGTGAATCAGCGGCAGCCGGGGATTTTCGTACACGGGGATCACCAGTTCATGGATCAGAATTAAGGCTTCCCGGATTTTGTAGAGCATATCCAGACGAAAATCATTTCCGGCTTTCAGAAGATTCAGGGCGGGATCCGGGGGAACAAACGCCACATGACGAATCTGCTTCTCAATTCCACCGTCCAGTTGGAGATCCTCCGGTGCATAGCGGTTGTAATTCCCCAGAAGATCCCGGGGATTGAACGACGGATCTGCTCCTGCTTCGAATTTATTATTCCAGATATCGAACTGGAGCTTCGGGTTAACTTCAAGGGCCGCTTTGATATATCCGCCGGCGGACACATGGCTGGTAGGCTCCGCGTTGGTTACCACCAACAGTCTGGCAAGATGGGGGAGAAGCACCAGATTCTCCTCCTGAACAATCCCTGCGGGCAGGTCCAGAATGATGCAGTCATAGCCGTCTTCCAGTTCCCCGCTGAAGCGTTGAAAAAGGATGCCGGGCAGAGAAGCACGGGATGATGAGGAGCTACCCTGCTGAATTGCCCCGGAATGGGGAAAGAGCAGATCCAGCCCCGGGAAAATGTTCAGGGAAAAATCCTTCAGAGATCCCTGGGAGGGATCAGAACTCACCCCGGACAGCCGGGACTGCTCAATATCCAGAATGGTGCCCAGGTTGGACAAAGGATCCAGATCAATCAGTCCGGTGCGAAGTCCCCCTCTGGCGGCCAGCAGTGCAATATTCAATGCGGTGGTGGACTTCCCCACACCGCCTTTTCCCGATCCTACGGCGATCAGCTTCTGTTCAAGTGTTCCGGTACCCAGTTTGCTCATGGATATAAGCATAGCCCCATATTGCAGGGGCTATCAAGCACTGAAACCGGGAAATCATTATCCCGCGTCACCCATCAGACGGAATTCGGCCTCTTCCATGAACTGCTGACGATACATCTGGGCATACCGCCCCTGAAGGGCGATCAATTCATCGTGGTTTCCGTCCTCCAGGATGCGTCCCTGATGGATAACCAGAATACGGTCCGCTTCCCTGATGGTGGAGAGACGATGTGCGATAACAAAACTGGTTCGGTTCTCCAGAACTCGCTGTACCGCCTCCTGAATCAGTCCCTCGGTCTCCGGATCCACTGAAGACGTGGCCTCATCCAGCACAATAATTCCCGGATCCGCGAGAATGGCCCGGGCAATGCTGATCAGCTGTTTCTGCCCCGTTGAGAGATGACTTCCCCCTTCCCCCACCAGAGTGTCGTAACCTTTTTCCAGCTGCATGATGAAATGATGGGCGTTGGCCAGACGTGCGGCTTCTACAACCGCCTCATCAGGCGCTTCCAGATTCCCGTAGCGGATATTTTCCCGGACGGTGATGTTGAAAAGCTGGGGACTCTGGAGCACGTATCCCAGATTTTTCCGCAGCGCCGGCAATCCCATGGACCGGTAATCCGAGCCGTCTATTTTGATGACTCCCTCAGTAGGTTCGTAAAACCGGCAGATCAGATTCACAATGGTGGTTTTTCCCGAACCGGTCTCCCCCACCAGAGCCACCGTCTGCCCAGCCCGGATATGAAGATCAAAATTTTCCAGCACCCGCTGCCCGCCGCTGTATGTAAAACCCACATTATCGAAGCGGATATCTCCCAGAATCCGGGAATACTCCCGGCCGGCAGGGTCCACCAACGTCCCCCATTTCTCAATCACATCAGGATCATCCACAATGGACTCCCTGCTCCGGATCATGCTCAACACCCTCTCTCCGGCGGCACGGGCGGACTGAAGTTCGCTGATCACCCTGGCAATTTCACTCAGGGGATCAAAAAACTGAATGGTATAACTGATAAAGGCCAGGAGCGTCCCGTATGTGATGATATCACGCTGAATCATATCTCCGCCGAAACCCAAAGCCAGGGAAGTACCCACAGAGCCGAGAAAGAGTACCACCGGCAGATACAGGGCGGAGAAGCGCGCAGAGATTATGGATGTCCTGCGCATGCGGGTGCTCAAGCTGTCAAACTCAGCGCCGCTCTCCTCTTCCCTGGTCAGAACCTTTACTGTGGGTCCGCCCTGAATTCCTTCACTGAAGGCTGCCGAAATCCGTGAATTATTCTTTCGCACCAGCCGCTGGGATTTCAGAATCCTGTCCTGGAAATAGTAGCTTGCAACCGCCAGCACCGGCACCACAGAAAGAGTGATCACCCCCAGCAGCGGATTCAGAATGAGCATTACTACCGCAATGCCCCCCATCATCGCCATCCCCCAGATCATATCCACAATACCCCAGGAAATTACCTCTCCCAGACGCTGACAGTCCGAGGTCATACGGGTAAGCAGCCACCCCGAAGCCTTCTTGTCGAAGAATTCGAAGGAAAGACGCTGAAGCTTGTTGAATCCACGCTCCCTGAGCCGGTACACAAGCCCCATCTCAATCAGTCCCCCAAGATGAATCAGAAGATACACGTTCACCGATTGTATAAGGGAGATACCCGCAAATACTGCGGCAAACAGGCCCAGACCTTCGACAGTGCCCGGCACCACAAAATTATCCACTGCATAGCGGGTCATCAGGGGAAATATCACATCGATCCCCGCAACCACAAGCATCACTGCAGCAAGGATAATGATTTTCCCCCGAAACTCCCGGGAATACCCCAAAAGCTCCTTCCACATGGCCAATTGCTCGGCTCTGCGCTGCTTTTTCAATAATCTGTTCTTTTCAATATGATGTTTCATTATTCCGCTCCAACCAGTATGTCGCCTTCGCTGCCCCGTTTCTGCAGTTCCCAGAGTCTTCGGTATAGGCCCTCCCTGCGGCTCAGCTGCCGATGGGTGCCCATCTGACTGATTCTGCCGTGTTCCAGCACCATGATTCTGTCCGCACCGGCAATAGTACTCAACCGGTGACTGACAATCAGGGTGGTTGCCAGGTTTTTCCGGGAGATCAGTGTATTTCTGATCTTTGCATCCGTCTCCGCATCCAACGCAGAAAGGGAATCATCGAACATATACAGGGGCACATCCTTGATCATTGCACGGGCAATGGCAACTCTCTGCTTTTGACCTCCGGAAAGGGTTACCCCCCGCTCCCCTATTACCGTGTGATAATTCTGTTCAAACGAACTAATCACATGATGCACTTCCGCCTCGGACGCCACCCTGCGGATATCATCCATCAACGCAGTGCCCCTGCCCATCTTGATATTCTTTTTTATACTGCCGCTGAATAAAAACGGCTCCTGAAGCACATAACCCAATTGCTTCCTGTATGCCTGGAGATTCATATCCCTCAGTTCCGTATCATCCAGAAAGATATTTCCCCGGTATCCGTCATACAACCCGGCCAAAAGATGAAGAATGGTGGTTTTCCCCGATCCGGTTGGGCCCAGAATTCCAATAGTCTCACCCGGCATAATGTCAAAGCTTACC
The DNA here is from genome assembly GCF_000507245.1 of Salinispira pacifica. Taxonomy (GTDB): domain Bacteria; phylum Spirochaetota; class Spirochaetia; order DSM-27196; family Salinispiraceae; genus Salinispira; species Salinispira pacifica. Next base: position 2,412,033 of record NC_023035.1, read on the forward strand.
CCCCGCAGCACATCTTCCTGCTGAGATTTCATCTGCCCGGCCACGGCTTCCTGTCCCCGCTCACCATCACCATCACCATCACCATCATCCGCAGCCGCAGCCGCAGCCGCAGGAAACTTTACCGGATTGGCATCCCGGGGATAGGCAAAACAGACATCTTCAAAACGGATTTTCCCGGTGATTCGTCCTGTGCCTCCTGAAGTGTGGACATCTTCCTGGTCTGAATCCAGAATTTCATTGATACGTCCCACTGAAACGAACGCCTTGCCCATATCAACCAGAATTCTTCCCATCTGACGCAGGGGCCAAAGAATCATCCAGACATACGAAATGAAAACCTGAAGAATTCCCAGCGTCACCGTACCGTTCACCGCCCAGATGCTCCCCATGCTCAGAACAAGCACCACCTGCCCCATGCTGAACATGGACGTGGTTCCCCAGTACATGGCAAGAAGATCGATCAGTTTGCCGGTGGTTTTCCGGTAATCCTGATTCAGCAGCTCAAAACGGTCTATTTCATACCGCTCCCGGCCGAAAGCCTTCACCACTCTGATCCCCGTGAGATGTTCGGACAGCATGGCGGAAAGACGCCCCTCGCTTTCATCGCTCAACGTAAACACCCTCTGCACATTCCTGAAAAAGAAATAGCTGAAAAAGAGTGTCAGAGGGATAATCGGCATGGTCAGCCAAGCCAGAGGCTTGTGAATGGTGAACATCAGGCCCAAGGCTATAGCCAGCATGACAAGTGTATTACCGATCTCAATCAGCTGGGTTTCCAGAAAACGCCGAATGGTATCCACATCACTGGTGCAGCGCTGAATAACATCACCGGTACTCGCTCCGGAAAAAAAACTGTAGGGCTGCCGCTGAATGTGACGAAACAGCCGGTCTCTGAGACGCTTAATACTACCCTCGGCAGCTCTGGCTGCCAAAAGCTTCGCCACGAACGTGAACAATCCCTGACCTGCCACAATTACCACAAGCACAAGCGCCGGGATATACAGGCGATCTTTTAAGTACTCGATTCCTCCCAGCCGGATAAAAATCCGATCAACAAATAGAGAACCGTCAAGGGGTTGTCCATTCAGCAGGCTGTCGATGGCGGTTTTTATTACCAGCGGACCGCTGTATGCAAAAAACGTTCCCAGAGATATGGCCAGAAGGGCCAAAATGTACATGTAGCGGTGGGCATGGAGAATGCGCACAATTGATTGAAAGGCTTTCATACTGAATTCCTGTTGGTACGACACAGAACGAACACAGTGCGGCAGTAAAATACAGACACTGATACAACGACACAATGTATAGAGGAGAGGATATTGTTGATGTCAGGGGTAAATTGGCCTTGTCAGCCTCTGTAGGAGGTCAGAGCTGAACCCAGGAAGCCATGATCATCAACAACAACTTCGCCACGGAACTTATCTGCGAAAGGGATATAGATTGCTGTTATCATGAAACGCCTCCTGCGATTCGAATAGAGTGTGTCCATTAAATACCGGTTTTCAAAATAATGTCAATAAGGGGTTCGCAAAAAAAAACGCCCCAAACAATGTGGAAGTCAATCAAAACGCTGAATTCTCCGGTTAGCTAGGAAACACCACCTAACCGGAGGACTCAATGAATCCACTTCTTCCCCATTGCCCCAATCCCAGCTGCATCTACTTTGATGAAAGCGAGCTGATCCCCAACTGGTATTACATCCATGGCCGCTACTGCAGCAAAATCAATTATGGTATGCCCCGTTTCCGCTGCCGGGAATGCGGAAAAACCTTCGGTCACACCACCTTCTCCATCGATTACTACGTGAAAAAGCGGGTCGATTACAGCCGCCTCATCGCCGGACTGTGCAGCGGTTCCGGTCTCTGGGATATCACCCGCTTCACCGGCCATTCGGTGGATGTAATCCTCAACCGATTCGAGCGCCTGGCCCGGGCCGCCATCGCCGTACACTCAGATATCATGGCGGATCTGAATTTCGGCGAAGATCTGGTCATGGACGGCTTTGAATCGTTCTCGGTTTCCCAGTTCTACCCCAATAATATCAACATTGTGGCCGGAAGCGAGTCAGAATTTCTATATTCTCTTGGATATTCCGGGTTACGTCGAAAAGGAGCCAAGACGGAAAAGCAGAAACTCCGCCAGATTGAGCTGGAGAAAACGGCAAAAGCCCACCCGGAGGAGACAAAATGGAGCGTACAACACATTCTTGAGCATCTTTTTACCTGCCTGAAACAGAAACTGGGAGAAAAAGACTGGAACAGGACCCTCTTTACCGACAAGCATCGAGATTATCCCCGGGCGATGGAGGAGATTGATGGGTTTGCCGGAAAGATCCTTCATATGGCAATTTCCTCCAAGCTGCCGAGAAACCATGCCAACCCGCTGTTCCCGGTGAATTATGCCGACCGGCAGTTTCGAAAAGATCTGTCGGATCATGTGAGAGAAACGGTGAAGTTCGCCCACTGCCCCAGTGCCATGATGAGCAGGATGAGCGTGTACCAGCTGTTCCACAACTGTCTGGTGTCCAGGCGGTTGACGGCGTACCGCAGGATGGATGACTCGACCCATGCCGAGGCGGCCGGCCTGGAACCCCACAGGCTGTCACAGATTCTTGAGAGCAGAATGTCCAGCCGGCCGTTTTTGAGCAAGCTGAATATCGACAGCGAAATGGAGAGAACCTGGAGGATGGGCTGGAAGATTCCCGGAGGGAAGCTTGGCAGGTATGTTCCAAAGTTTATTGCAGCATGAGTTTATGGCAACATGAGATGGCGTCGGCGAGTTGGGCCTGACTGGTTCAAGGAAACGGGCTGCCTGGGTATGCGGCGGAGAATACGCAGGGATTTCGGCTCTGAGGCTGTTTCCACATTGTTTGGGGCGTTCTTTTTTTAATTAAATAGATCTTCGATCTTATTGAAATGAGCGGGATCGCTGATGAACTCCGCAAAATCCTCCGCCTTCATCGGTCTGGCAAAAAAGAACCCCTGGAAACTCCGCACACCATACCCTAAAAGATATGCCAGATGATCCATCTCTTCCACACCTTCCGCCACCAGGCCGAAGCCCAGTTCACGGGCCATTGCAATAATAGTACGGATAATTACCTTTTCCCGCTTTTCGCTCCCGAGATTCAGCACAAACGATTTATCAATTTTAATACGCTTTATGGGCATCTGATGAACATAACTCAGGCTTGAATACCCTGTCCCGAAATCATCAATGTAAAAATAGACGCCTTCATCGTGGAGCTCCCACATGGTGCGGATCATCTGGTCCGGGTTTTGGGCCAGGGCGCTTTCGGTTATTTCAAAACGGAAAATATCAGAGGTGAGTCGGTTATTTTTCATGGCGGTGCGCACTGTATGAGTCAGGGTATCGGAGTGGAATTGCCGGGTGCTCAGATTCACCGATACCGCAGACATTGCCAGCCCCCGGTCCAGCCATTCACGAATCTGTTCGGCAACGGAGTAAATGATCCAGTTTCCGATGGGGATGATCAGGCCCGTCTCTTCCGCGATGGGAATGAAGCGGTCGGGTGCAATAGTACCTTTTTCCGGATGATGCCAGCGGATGAGGGCTTCGGCACCGATATCCGCAATTTTCCAGCGGCCCTGCCCCTTGATGAAAAGGGATCCCGGCTCATCTTCCCCCGCCTCTTCCATGTGAATAATAGGCTGGTAGTAGATCTCAAACTGCTTACCGATTTCCTGGATGGCCTGCTGCTCAAGGGCTTTGATGATGCTGTTCTGCAGGTCCATTTTTTCTATCACCTGATCCCGAAGGCGGGGATGGTAGAAAATGATTTCCTTGCCGTGTTCTTCGGCGAACTGCAGGGCGATATCGGCATTCTGGAGCAGGTAGCTTTTTTCCCGCCCGAATTGGGGGTAGAGAGAGATGCCGATATGGCAGTCAATATGAATGTTGTGTCCGGTGAGAATATGGGGCTTGCGTATTTCCTGCCGCAGTTTTCTGCCGATTTTTGAATATTCTTTCATGTGCAGGTTATCATTCAGAATTACCATGAACTCATTTTCACGGCTGTGATATACCTTGGCATCTTCCCCCACGGTTTCACCGATGCGGCTTGCTATCTGATAGAGTATCCATTCGGTCATTTGAGGTTTCAGAGTGGTTTGAATAGCCGTAAAGCTTTTATCCAGTCTGATGAAAAAGAGCGCCCCCCGATGTTCCTCCAGATATTCAATATCCTGGGAAAGAAGATCTCCAAGATCCTGTATCATCCGGGTGTGGTTGGGCAGTCCGGTAATCCGGTTGGTTTGAACTTTGGCGTTGAGATCGTTGCGGCGTTTCCGTTCGGCCTGAAGAAGCTTGAGCAGATCCTGGTTTCTCTGGTTAAGATCCACCTTTTCCGCCCGGAGGTTCCGCAGTTTTGTCACAATTTCAAAGATCTCCGCACGGAGAGGCGAGTCTTCGGGCAGTTTTGCTGCCAGCACCTGTAGTTTCCGAATACCCATGTAGCATCCTCGATGTATAAACTGTCAGGTCCGGCTTGAAACCTTCGGTCCGGACCCGGTGGAAAATCATTGTATCTCACATGCGGCTGTGTATGCGGCAGAAAATATCTGACTGAGATCTCTCAACATACCGCAGGATATTCAGAATGATACGAGGAGTTCCAGAAAAAACTGAAAAACCCGCTCTGCTGAGGAAATATGCACCCGTTCATCGGGTGTATGAGCCCCCCGGATATCCGGTCCCAGGGATATCATTTCCATTCCTCCGCATTTTGCGCCAATTACCCCACATTCCAGGCCTGCATGAATCGATGTTATTATCGGCTTCTTTCCGGTTTTTTTTGAATACGCATTTACTGCGTGTTCAAGCAGAGCTGAATCCGGGTCCGGCTGCCATCCGGGATACTCCCGTGTGAACTCGGCGCTTCCGCCGGCAAGGAGGAAGGAAGATGCAACCCGGTTGGAGATGTCACTGACCTGGCTGCGGATATCTGACCGCTGGGAGGTGAGGATTTTTACTGACGAATCCTCAATCTTCAGGGATGCGAAGTTGGTGCTGGTGGATACCAGGCCCGGGATGGCGCGACTCATGCTCTGGATGCCGTGTGGAATGGTATAGAGCATGCTGCTCAGCTTCTCCAGGGATTCAGCGCTGACAACCCGCTCCGGATAATTTTCCTCTGTGCTGCTCTGCAGCTCGGCTTTGACCTGAACATGTTTCTCAGTTTCACCAAACTCATCCCGGAAAATGTCCTGGAAGCGTGCAGCAATCCGGTTCAGCCGGTCTGCAGCGGCATCATCAATGAGGAATTCAATAAACGCTTCCCTGGGAATGGCATTGTGCTTGTCGCCACCGTACATGTTATACAGTTTGATGGGAAGATCTTTGAGTTCATGAAGAATTCTGGTGGCACATACCAGCGAATTGCCCAGTTCACGATGGATTTCCGCACCGGAATGTCCGCCGTTCAGCCCGGTGATGCTGATTTTTCCCTTTGCAAGATTGGCAGGAGCCTTTTCCCACTCCAACGGTAGGGTACCGAAGGTCTCCTTTCCTCCGGCGCAGCCGATATAAAAATATCCCTCTTCTTCGCTGTCCAGATTGATAAGGATTCTATGCTTGATAATTGAGGGATCGAGATCGGTGGCTCCGGTAAGACCGGTCTCCTCATCAACGGTAAAGAGAAGTTCAAGACTGCCATGGGGAAAATCGCCCTTGATCAGGGCCAGCATACTGGCCACGGCAATGCCGTTGTCGGCACCAAGTGTGGTACCGTCTGCAGTAAGCCAGTCTCCGTCAACTTTCAGCCGGATCGGGTCGGTATCAAAATTGTGTCCGGTACCTTCGTTTTGTTCGCATACCATATCAACATGACCCTGCACTACAATTCCCGGCAGTTGTTCGCACCCCTCAGTCGGGGGGAGAACCACCACCATGTTGCCCACCTTGTCACGGCGGATTTCATACTCATTTTCACGGGCGGCCGCCTCGATGTATTCAAGAATGTCGGCTTCGCATTTTGAACAACGGGGAATATGTGAAATGGCGGAAAATTCCTCCCATAGTATGGCCGGTTCTCTCGTTTTTAAAGCATCAATCATGCAGGGCTCCTCGTATTGTTTACCGGTAAGCTGTATTCACCTTCCAGTGTATTTTTTGTCCGTATCTCTGTCCGTATCTCTGTCCGTATCTCTGTCGGTATCTCTGGCCGTGTCGGTATCCGCATCTCTGTCCGTATCGGTGTCAGAAAAAGTCTATTGTCAGAATCTGATCCGGCAGCAGTATGTTTTTTTATACATGCGAGGCCATCATACCCCATGGAGCTGGATCATGAAAGTACAAATTGGCGAACCTTATCCAACTTTCGGCTCACCAGATCCTGAACAACCGGCGGATAGGATTTTTCAACAATGGCTTCCTTGAGACTGTTTCTCAGCTCTAAATTGAGCTGGTCCAGATTCTCGATTTGCTGCCACCGGGGCTGTTCCAGGATGCCGGCCAGATGCCTCAACGCCTGAATCTCCTGCTCAAAGACCACGTTGTTTTCATTGTACACATAATCGGTGATTTCGGCGTTCTTCAACCGTTCCTTGCTCAATGTTTCAAGTACGCTTACATCTTCCATCATATCCTCGAATTCAACCCTGAGAAGTCCCATGAAATGGCCCGTTTTCGCAGACATATTTATCCTCCTTGGATTAGGAACCCATGCTGCTCATTGCTTTCGTTACCAGTATAAAACACCAGCGGCGCAGCTTGACAATTTTTTTTAAATCGTACATATTCTGGCGAACCGGAAACGGTAATGCACTACTCCCGGGGGCGTAGTTCAGTTTTGGTTAGAACGCCGGCCTGTCAAGCCGGAGGTCGCGGGTTCAAGTCCCGTCGCTCCCGTATTCCTCAGACGATTTTATTCAACAGATGTATTGCCCGCTACGCAGCATGTAATCCCGGATCCGATCCTTCTGAACATTTCCTCAACTCATTGCCGGTTTTCACCCCAGTTCAATTCGATGTGTGATAAACTCGGATATCGGTACATCCATGAATATATCCAAAAGCAGAAAAAGAAAAATCCTGTTGAGCTTCGCATATCAGGGAATAACGGTCTTCCTGATTTTTGTTATTGTCGCCATGATCTTCCTGTTGAGCACCCATAGAATCGGCTACAATGCAATCAGAGAAGGCCAACTCAGATCTGTGCGTGAGCGCTTCGGCATTATTACCGATAATCTTGGTGATGTAGTTCGCAATACTTTGGACCGGCGGGATGACCTCCGGTCAGAGGCCGACCGGCCCCTTTCACTCAGGCTGCTCACGGAAGAAGGAAGGGTCCTGCTCCAGTTGCGGCGCTCAGGGCGATCGGAAACAGTGGATCTGCACAGAATAATCCAGCTCATGAGCGAGCTTGAACTGTACCTCTACAATGCGGACACCGGTTCAGTAGTCAGCCGGGAACCATTCCCATCCATGAAATGGTTTTCCAGGGCGGTATATGATTTTGCCATTCTGGATACCCGGGAAGAGCAGATAGAATACCGGGACCCCGGCTGGTTGAGCATGGGTAGAATTCAGGCACGGGATTTGACAGACAGTTTGCACTCAAATTCGCTTCTTCTGGAACAGGATCTCATTCTCATTCACTGGGACAGTGATGGGGTGTTCGCACCTGACTTCAACAGACCGGTGTATTTCACCACATCTCTCCTCACAATCGCACTGGGGGGAGGACTGTGCATTCTGATCATGTTCCTGGGATACCGTTTTCAGATTAATCGTGAACAGCGGCAGATGGATTTGAACATGATGGTTGAATACCAGAAGTTTCATATGGACGGTATTATCAGATGCGATCTGCAATCACGGAAGATGATCAGCTGGAATCAACGGGCGGTTGAGCTTCTTCAGCTCGATCTGCCGGAAAATCCTTCTGGCTACCAGCATGTACCGGTGGCAGTGGACGCGATACCCTCCTGCCGTATTTCCATGAATAACAATCAGTTTCCCTCCATCGATTCATTCATACGAAGCATTCAGCTTCACAGCGAAACCCAGAGAACAAAGGGGTTGATACTCTCCGACAGCCGGCAGCAGTATCTGGAGATTGAATTCCTGCCCTCGCTCATGGAAATACAGCGGGCATACCTGATTATCAGGGATATACGAAGCGAACTCGATCTCATCGGTGAATATCGGGAAACCCGGGAACGGCTGCAGCTTGCCCTCACCGCAAGTGACAACGGGTTTTTTGACTGGGATAATCAGAACCGCCGGCTATTTATCTCCAGAAAACTTTACGGCATCAGAAATATTTCCGGCAGCTCACCTCCCACCTCTCTCTCCCAGCTTCTTGAGGCGGTGTATGCTGAAGACAGGTCCAAAATCTGGCAGAACTATGAATCACTGTTATTGGGTGAACAGACTCTGACCAGTCATGAGTTCAGGATTGCGGCTGTTGACGGTTCGACCCGCTGGGTTGAGGAAACTCTCAGTTCTCTGAGAAGCGATGACGGCAGCTGCAGGCGGATTATCGGCCTTGACAGGGATATCACCCAGATAAAAGAACGGGAGGAAGAATTAAACACGGCTCGTCTCAGCGCTGAAGAATACAGCAGAAGCAAGAGTGAATTCCTTGCAAACATGAGCCATGAAATTCGAACACCCATGAATGCCATCCTTGGTTTCACCGAACTGCTGTTGCGGGAAATTGAGAACCCCGCCCAGTATCAGTATCTCAGCACCGTCTATGCCAGCGGCAGGCAATTGCTGGAAATGCTTGACAATATACTCAGCCTTTCCAAGATTGAAGCGGGCCGAATGCCAGTGGAATGGCAGGATTTCAACCTCTCTGCACTGATGCAGGAATTGGAAATGGAATTCCGACACAAGGCTGCCCAAAAGGGGCTGGGGCTGAATATCGCCTCTATGATACATCCTGGAACACTTCTCTCATGCGACAGAGAAAAACTGGTTATGATTCTCCGGCGGATAATTGACAACTCCATTAAGTTCACCGAGGAGGGGGATGTAGCAATCCGCTTCTACCACCCCTCTGATCCCGGTATGCTGGGCATTGAGGTTCAGGATGCGGGTATCGGAATGGATGAAACAACCATGGAAGTGATGACTGCACCGTTCCGGCAGGCAGAAGGCGGAACTGTTCGGAAGTACGGCGGACCAGGGTTGGGATTGAGCATTGCCACCAGACTCGTTTCCCTGCTCCAGGGAAGTCTTTCTGCACAGATTCCCGAAAACGGCGGAACGATCATCGATATTAAGGTACCCGTGGAGTACGCTGGAGAGCGGAGACTGGATGAACCTCCGGGGTCCCTGCCCAACGAATCGGAGATGGCGGAAGCTCTGCAGGCATTCTCGGTTCTTTGTGTGGATGACAGTGAGTCCAACCAGCTTCTTTTATCAAGCATCATGAAGAACTTTCAAATCCCCCACCGGATCTCAGGATCTCCGCTGAAGGCTTTGGAAGATTATGGCGATTTCCAGCCGGATATCCTGCTTATGGATGTGAATATGCCCAGGATGAGCGGCTGGGAGTGCCTGCAGGAGCTGAATGAACGGTATCCCAGGGAGATGGCATTTACCAAAGTAATTATGCTTTCCGGCGATGATCCCCGGGATCATACCAGCCAGCGTGAGATGTTCTCGGTGGAGGGGTTTCTTATGAAGCCGTTCTCCCGTCAAAGCCTGTTACAGGTGCTCTACCAGAACATGCCCCATAGATCCCTTGTTCAAACCGCCGACTACGATTTCTCCAGCGGGCAATCTTCCCACCCGCAGGATAGAACCGGAGGGGAGATCGGTAATTCAGATCTCCGGGAGGAGCAGCATACAAACGATATTGATAAACCGCTGCCGGAAACGGAAATACCCGTGGATCGGCTGAAAGCCATGATTCAGGAGGTTGAACCGTCTTTCAAAAATGCACAAAATAAGATGAGCATCCAGGAAATCCTCACATTTGCCGATGAACTGAGAACTGTCTTCGCTTTATATCCTGACAGCAGGGCGTATAACCTGGCTGGAGAGCTTAAAAAGGCCGTGGATGCCTTCGATATAGCCGGGATGAAATCTGATCTTCAGCGGTTTGAGCAATGGATGGCTGCGTTTATGCAACAGGGGGACCACCGGAATGAATGAACCGGTACATGCAGAAGTACATACACAGAGGTCAAATCCCTGGATCCTTCTGGTGGATGACGAACCCAGAAATCTTCAGCTTGCAGGGAAGATGCTTTCCAATCAGGGACACGACGTTTCCTTCGCCCAGAGCGGGGAGGAAGCTCTGAAGATAGTCGAACATGAGATCCCCGATCTTATTGTTTTGGATATCATGATGCCCGGCATGGATGGGTATGAAGTAAGCAGAAAAATCAGGGAGAACCATCCCAGTTCGGATATTCCAATCATATTTCTTTCCGCCCGGACCGACACCCAGGGAATGCTTGAAAGCTTTCAAGCCGGCGGGGTGGATTTCATCTCCAAACCGTTCCACCCCGAAGAATTTTTGGCCCGGGTGAATGTACATCTTGAATTGAGACAGGCAAAAAAGCGGCTGGAAGAGGAAATGTCCTTCAGACAGCGGCTGTTTACCATCATCGCCCATGATTTGCGCAGTCCTTTCAATTCCATAATCGGTACGCTGGATGTGTTGAAAAGCTCCGGATCCGCATTAAGTGAAGAGGAACGGGATGAGTTCATTACCATTCTGTACAACGCCAGTCATCAGGAACTGCTGATGATGGATAACCTGCTCCAATGGGCACGTTCACAATTTGAAGGGGTGAAAAAGAATACCCGTATATACAATATCCGGGAGTCGGCCCGAAGGGTGTGCAAGGAATTGGGACATATGGCAGATCATAAGGAAATTCATCTTCATGTGGATGAGGATTTCGGTTCAGAGGTTGAGGCCGACAGCACCATGATCCAGATAGTGCTGAGAAATCTTGTTTCAAATGCATTGAAGTTTACTCCCAGGGGCGGTGAGATCGGTATCGGCGGAATGGCCGGAATGACGGACGGGCGGCAGGAGTACCGCGTCTTTGTCCGGGACAGCGGCAGCGGTGTAGAAAACACCGAAACCCTTTTCAAGCTGGGTAACTATCATACCACCCCGGGTACTGAATTTGAAAAAGGCAGCGGCCTCGGCCTTCATCTCTGCAGGGATTTCGTCCACGCCAACGGCGGGAAGCTGTGGCTTGAGCGAAGCAGCAGTCAGGGAAGCGTATTCGCCTTTTCCCTTCCCAAAGCAGTACCTGGTACAACCCCGGAGTGATCGGCAATTCATTATCCTGAACACCACCCGCAGACTCATTATCCTTCAATTCAAAGCAGCGGCGCATATTTCTCCGGTGTTATGTATGTGAGGGAAGAGGCGCAGGGGCTGAAAGAACGGATATTCTCATCAATTTGCCGCAACTGGGGGCTTGATTACCTCTATCCCCATCAGAAGCTGTGCATCGACTATCTTTTGGCGGGAACCGGTTACTTCGGCGAGGCAGGAATGGCAGAAACCCGAAACGGTATTCTGGTGAGCCTGCCCACCGGAAGCGGAAAGAGCCTGTGCTTCATGGCCCCAGCCGCCCGAATTGACGGAGTTACATTGATATTATACCCTCTGAATGCACTGCTCAGGGATCAGCAGGCCAGATTCCGGCGGGCCGGTGTACCTGCGGAGCTCTACTACGGGGGAATGACCACTGAGGAACGAAGCGCTTCATTAGAGAAGATCGGGAAGATGCAAAAAGGGGTGATCATCAGCAACTGCGAGAGCGCTTTCAGCCCCGGAATGCTTCAGGCCCTGGAGACTGTCAGCATCCGCCTTCTGGTGGTGGATGAGGGACATCTGATTCTTCAATGGGGCACAAGCTTCCGCCCGTCCCTGTTCCATCTCATTCAGCTCAAGCGTCACCTGGAAAACCCTCTCACCGCCGTGTTCACTGCAACAATCAGTCCTGATGACAGACACATTCTGGGCACACTTCTCTGGAGTTCGGCTGACTGGGATTATGTGGAGATGCTCAGCGACAGACCCAACATCAGGTATCGGGTAGTTCCCTGCCTACACGCCCCCACTGCGCTGCGCCTGTTCCTGCGTCAACGTTTCGACCCGTCCTGGGGTTTTCTCGCTGAGCAGCAGAATGCTGCCGACGAACTGAACCTGCCCATGCTGGTTTTCGGAAAAACCCGGAAGATTTGTGAAGACCTGGCCCGCAAGACGGAAATCTGGCTGAACATCTGGGGAATTCACAACATCAGCTGCGGCTACTATCATGCCGGTCTGGATAGGGATACGAGAAAACAGATAGAAAACGATTTTGCTGCAGAGAGGCGGGGAATCCTGTTCACCACCAAAGCATTCGGCACGGGGGTTGATATTCCCGGTATCCGATGCTGCGTGCATCTCAGCCCGCCGGAAAACATGGAGGATTTCCTGCAGGAAAGCGGGAGAGCCGGCAGGGACGGGAACGCGGCCTGCTCCCTCCTTTTCCAGGAGACCGGCATGGACTTTTTTCCGGCAGGCGGATGCCGGCGCCGCCATGCACTGAGCTCTCTGGGTCAGGAGATTGAACACTGCAGCGGATGTGATCATTGCGAAGGAAACGTCATTCTGGAATTCCCTGAGGGGGTTGCAGTCCGGGCCTTTCGGGATCATTACCGGTTAAGACTGGGCCGTGATGTTGAGAAGCGGATTCTTTCCCGGGAGGATTTTGCCGATTTCCCGGAAAAACTGTTCAGCTCCATTTGATAGAAGGGATAATTCAGGATACTATAGGTCTATGTTTACCGTCACAGCCCGGGGGGTGTACGGACTGTCCGCCCTCATAGAACTTGCCCTCAATTATCAGCAGGGGCCGAAGCAGATCAAAGACATTGCTTCCGCCCATGGCATCCCCCAGCACTACCTGGAGCAGATCCTGGTAATTCTAAAAAAATCAGGGGTTGTGGAAAGCTTTCGGGGAGCACAGGGCGGCTACGCCCTTGCCCGCCACCCGTCCCGGATACAGCTGCTGGAGGTGCTCAGCCTTCTTGAGGGGCAGCTTGAGGTGCTGCCCGAACAGCGTCAGGGAAACGCATTGGGATTTTTCTGGAATGCGCTGGAAAACCGGATCAGGGACTTTCTCGACAGAAGTCTTGAAGACCTCCTTCTGGAGATGCAGAGCCAGCAGTCGGCAATGATGTACAGCATTTAAAGCTCCGCATCGCCCTCCCAGGGCACCAATCCGAACAGGTCTCCGGCAGTAAGCCCGTAATTCTGATAGATGAGGGTCTGAAGCGCTTCTCCGGCTCTGAGAGCTTCCCATCCGGTATCCACGTTATTGCCGTATACGAAGTTTTCCAGTGCGGGAAACCTTCTGAGTATCCGGGGCGCCATTCTGGACTGGACCATCCAGCGGAGATTTACAATATCCTGCTGGAGCATGTATGCCTGAAACTCATTAATCATCAGATAACTGTCTTCAGGATCATATCCCACATACGAAAAATAATACTCAAGGTACTCCCGACTGCTTTCCTCCATGCCGTTCCACAATTGGGTACTCAGCTCCCTGAATTCAGGAAAGTTGTAGAACATCCCATGGAGGGCCTCATGGTTCAGAAACAACCGGCGGGCAGCTTCGGTCTGCAGAGGATGGTCGGTTATGGAAATAATCTGCCCCTCACCTTCCAGGTACTCGCCCCCGTTCTCCGTCAGGATTCCCCGTTGAAGCAATAGCTCAAGAAGATTGAGTTCCTCCTCATTCAGCGGGAACCCCTCATCGGCGGCGCGGTTGTAAAAGCGAGACAGATCTCTGGGGTGATAATTGTGGGCGTTCCAGCCGTGCCGGCCTGCGAGTTGAGCATTGGTAAGCAGTTCTCCCCGGAACCCTTCCTTTTCAACAAAATATGCCAGGCGTTTCAGATAGCGTGCCTGGAGTTCATAATCCCGGAAATCAATGATGAGAACCTGGGGGAAAAGATTCCAACTGTACAGCTCCATTTCAGGGTTTCTCCACAGCCCCCGTGAGTAATTCATAATCATGCCAAGGTCCATGGGCAGAGGCGGAGGAAGCGGCCCCGGACTCTCCACTGTTGGGCTTCTGGGGATGCTCAGAAGTTCCAGGGCGCGCATTCTGCCGTGGACAGAATCGTGTGTGAAGCGGATGGCGGAAATATCCTGGCTGAACATTTCAGGATACAGATAGACAGATTGCTGCCCCGGCCGCAGCCGCAGTTCAAAGCTCTGGAAGGGCGCTGCACCGGATTCTCCGGAAAAAAGGTCCACCCTGGCAAGGGGCGGAAGAGGGTCGGCGAACTCCCGTGCTTCTTCATCTTCCTGAAATCCCCGGACGGGCATTCCCGCTTCCGGTTTCCTGTACTCGTATCCCAGACGGATCACCGGCACATAATCCAGCAATGGAAAGTCGTCCATCAGCGAACTGATCTCCGCTTCCTGATACACGTTCAAAGCGGGCCCGGCACCTGTTTCCGTACCGGTGGCGGGAGCACCATCCATCGTGAGAAGCCGTTGATTATACGACAGATACCAGGGCATCCGGATCCGGTAATCATCGATTTCCAGAGCGCTGAAATCGTCGAGCAGCCGGAAGGCCAGCAGGCTGGTAAACGGAGAATCTTCTTGTCCGGATCGAGCAGGGGATGATTCTGCAGATGATTCCGCTGTTGATTCCGGGCCATCTGCATGTTTCCGCAACACGATTTGCGAAATTTCAGAAAGCCCCTCCGCCGAAAGCTGGTATTCCAATACGGTTCTCCCGCTGCTCATCCCCCGGGGGATGGAGACGGGAATCCGGCGGGCCGGCTCATCGCCGTCGGGTTCGGAAACTTCGGCCAGCAGGTCAGCGTCGGGGAGGCTCATGTCTAGCTGGAGAACCTGCCGTTCGGGAGTGATCTCAAGGGGCGGAGAAAAATCGAGAGTCAGTTGTTCATCTGTGCTTTTCAGCCGGAAATTCTGTATCTGTTCGCCTTCGGAATCGAGGACGGGCATGGGCTCCCCACTGCATGAAGAGAACAGCAGAAGCAGGGCGCTCAGGAATATCGAGTATCGTGAAATGTTCATGCAAGAATATTAGAGTTGAATAATCCGTTTGGCAAGTAATCCGGCAATTTCTTTTTTCCGGGTAAGAGATGTATCGTTATGACGGATAAAACTCTCCAGAAGCCCCTGAAAATCATCGGGTACCGATTTCAGATCGCTGAGACGTTCCAGAAGCAGCCGGGGAGAAGGTTCGAACACCTTATTGGCGGCAAAAAGCACACCACAGACATTTTTGACAAAGCCTCCGGCGGAAATCGTGAAGAACAGTTCATCCTTCTGCATTACCGCTGCGGAAACATCTCCGAAATAATGCTCCATCCGAGCCCTGGCATTTTGTTTAATAAGATTCCAAAACCGATCATCAAGGTGCTCAAGGCTCTTCCTGGCTTCCACCAGCCAGTCTGACTTGGCATAGAGTATTTCCGACTCCATCATCCGGTAAAACATATAGGTTCCCGAATCCCGAAGGCTTGCGGAGCTTTCCAGAGAATCATTGAGAAGCGTGTCGAAACGGTCCAGATTCTTGTATTCAAGCCTTACAGGGATTTCATCCACAAGAAACCTGTCTTTTCGATTCAGGCCTGCAGTCTCAAACCCGCCGGCAAAGACAAAAGCTTCCGCCCGTTTCTCTGCTGAAGGAATTTCATCTTCATAGTAGATATCGAGACTAACAAAAAAATAGGGGTCGTAAAAATCCCGTTCATTTTCCATGAGGGTGATGGTGTGACAGCAGCTCCATGAGGAAACAACATCCACAATTTTCTCTACAGTCTGATCGATCTTCCGCTTCACAACGCCTACCCTCTGATGTATGCTGATTTTGATCAGTATAGCACAGGAAATATTCAGCATGCAAACCACATTTGGAATCTGGCTGGAGCCGCCGCTCCCGGTTCAGCAGCGCATTCTTACTTACCGCAAAGCTCTCCAAAGCCGGATTCTTTCAGAAAGCCAGGGGCCGGACAATGACATTGGCGCTGAAAGTGCCGGTGCCAGCGACGGTGCCAGTAACAATACCAATAACGATGACAATGACCATGAAAGCGGCCGGCAGTTCGACGACAGGGAAGCCGGTCCCTTTAACGGCAGCGATGAGAGCGTTTCACGAATCGGGCGGTCAACACCGGAGCTGAATTTTCAGATATTCTCCCTCCCGCCCTGGTTTTTCCTTTATGGTCTCAACCCCGTTGAAACAGCGGTTTCCACCGATGCGGGCGGCGCCGCCGATGCAGTCGGCGCATCCGTTCCCGCCGATAGCAACCCCATGCCCGGGGAGGCCGACACACAACTGTTTTCAACTCCCTTTTGGCTTCAAAACCCTTCCCGTGAATCGGAACCCGGGATTTTTCATCGGGACAGAACTGCAGGACGTTTTCACTCCCCCGCTCTCAGGAACATACCGAGTGTACCCGATCCATTGTCCCAAGCCGTCCTGGGAGATCTCAGGTTATACGGTATTGAGCTGCAGCTTGATACGGGAAATATCCCCCGTATGGATGCTCTAATTCATGAATGGAAACCCGAAACCGCCGGCGGATGGGAATGCAGCAAGGCTTTTCTGCCGATTTTCACCCTGTACGGAGAAACATCTATCGCCGGGGAAGCTCCCGCAGAACCGGCGGGTGTGAAGGCGACCGCCGATTTCCCCCGGATACCGAAGTCCGGTCTGCCCGGGCTGCCGGATATCCGTTTTCAGCGAAGCACAGTGCATCTGGCCCAGCTGGCGATTGAAGCGGTTCAACAGAAAGCTGAACGCACTTCCCGCAGCATCAAAGGCTGGAATGTGCCGGCCATTTCGATGGAAATGCTTATCTCTGCCGATCTTGTCCAGAGGAGATGATCCGGGTATAGTTGCTAGCCGATGGAGCATATACACGGGAACATATTAGAAAACCGGGAAATTGCATCGGGATATTACGAATTGATATTCCGGATGGAAGGCCAGAGCCCCCTTCCGGGGCAATTTCTCACACTCAGAGTGGACGAGAGCAGCCAGCCTCTTCTGCGGCGCCCCTTTGCCTTTTCCTCATACACGAATGAGGCAAACAGCCGGGCCGTCAAAGCGGGGTCGGAGGCCGGTACGGCGGGCATCATCTATCAGAAACGGGGGCACGCCACCACAATTCTTACCGGCAAACGCCCTGGCGAACACCTGGATGTTCTCAGTCCTCTGGGCAACAGTTGGCCCATGCCCCGGACATCCCGAAGGCCCCTCCTTATTGCCGGGGGTATCGGCATGGGGCCCCTGTTTTTCTTTGCCCGGCGGCTGATTGCGGACGGCCGGAATCCAATTCTCGCCCTGGGCGCCAGACATGCCGGGCTGATACCCGTATCCAGTCTTCAGGAATTTCTCCAGCCGGCAGGTGAAAGCCCGACCGGCAATGGAAAAGCTGAGCTCATACTTGCCACCGATGACGGATCACGGCTGTCGGATGAGTTGCCCCCGCCCTTCCATGGAAATATCATCCAGGCGCTGGAGTCACGGTTTTCCCCAGAGGAGGAGCTGGAGGTGTACAGCTGCGGCCCCCATGTGATGATGCATGCCGCTGTGAAATGGGCGGAACTGCGGAATGCACCTGCCTGGGTAAGCATGGAACAGACCATGGGCTGCGCAGTTGGAGCCTGCATGGGCTGTGTGGTGGAAGTGAATGATGAGAAGCGCTACGCCAGGGTGTGCTCTGAAGGCCCGATTTTTTCCGGGGGGTATATCAAATGGTAAAAGATCTGAGCGTGAACATCGGTCCTCTGACCATGGCAAACCCTGTGGGGGTGGCAAGCGGTACCTTCGGATACGGCAGCGAATACGAGGAGCTAATAGAGATTGATGCTCTGGGAGCACTGTACACCAAGGCGGTTACCCTGGAACCCAGACCGGGGAATATGATCCCCCGAATTGTGGAAACCAGATCGGGCATGCTGAATTCAATCGGCCTGGCCAACGTGGGCAGCCGGCGCTTTGTGACAGAAAAATATCCCGGACTGAAAAGCTACAAAACCTCGGTGATAGTCAATCTGGCGGGAACCATGCTGGAAGATTATCTGGAAACACTGGAATACCTGGAAGAACATGCCCCCCTGGCGGGTTACGAGGTAAACTTGAGCTGTCCCAACGTGAAATGCGGAGGTATGGCTCTGGGGACAGACCCTGAACAGGTGGAACTGGTTGCCAAAACCCTGAGAAAGGCTACCGACAAAGCCCTGATTATCAAACTCAGCCCCAATGTCACAGACATAACTGAAATCGCCCGGGCTGCCGAGGCCGGTGGAGCCGACGCGGTAAGCTGTATCAACACCCTGGTGGGAATGCTCATCGACACCCGGACAAAGCGTCCGGTTCTGGCCTCCGAAACTGGGGGACTCTCCGGGCCGGCAATTTTTCCGGTAGGGCTGGCGGCGACCTATCGGGTTGCCCGGGCAGTGAATATCCCGGTGATCGGTCTGGGGGGAATATCCACTGCGGACGAAGCAATTCAGTATCTGCTGGCGGGGGCAAGCGCAATTCAGCTTGGCACCATAAATTTTGTAAACCCCGATGCAGGTACCGAAGTGCTTGAAGGTATTCGCTCCTACATGGAAGAGAACGGTCTTGAACGCATATCAGACTTTCACCAATACCTGCACCGGAAGGTGATCTGATGGCCCCGGTATCAGAAGATCCACAGGTTGCCAGCTTCCATCACAATGCCAGAGATTACTCTCTGACGCGGCCGGATTACCCTTCAGAAATATTCCGCCTCATCGCCGATGCAGCCCCGTCCAACGATCGGGTCTGGGACTGCGCATGCGGAAACGGACAGGCGGCCCGGGGACTTATTGCCCACTTCGCTCACGTGGACGCCAGCGATATCAGCGAAGCGCAGATATCTCATGCTCCGAAACTTGAAAACGTAGAATTCCGGACAGCTTCTTCCGAGCACAGCCCCTACCCCGACGGCTGTTTCGATGCAGTCTGCGTAGCCCAGGCATTTCACTGGTTTGATCATCCGGCCTTTTTCAAGGAGTGCCACAGAGTGCTGAAATCCGAAGGCATTCTGGCCGTTTGGGGATATTATCGCCACAGCGTTGATGCCCGAATCAGTCAGGTGATGGAAGAACATATTGTTCCCCTGATGAGTCAGCGCTGGTCGCCAAGAAATGAGCTTTTGTGGCACGAATATGCTGATATCAGCTTTCCATACCCCGAGCTCGCCTTCGAAAAACCTGATATGAAAATCCGTTGGAATCTGGATGAGTACCGTTCCTACATCTTAACCTGGTCCCCCATCCGCAGGATGATTGAGGAACAGGAAGGTGATGGAGGGAAGCGACCTCTGGAGGCTGCCATGAGCCGGCTTGAAGAAGCCTGGACCGATGAGATGGGAAGAAAAAATCCGGAGATGAAGAAAGAGGTTGAATTCACACTGGCTTTCAGAATGTTCAGAAAACCCTGATACTTGGTGCGGGCTGTGTGTGCGGGGGGGGGCACAGCGCTATTGGGGGGGCTCGCCGGGGCTGCTGGTCTACGACGGTAAGGAGAGTGGTGTCCGGAAAGACAGGTACCCTTGTTAATGTGACCAGGTGGTCAAACTTGAAATACAGTGTGGCGGGGATCCGAATCCGAAAAAACGGACCTCCCTCAAATGTGACCAGGTGGTCAAATTATCCGGGGAGCCTTTTTTATAGCTCCGACTTCCCACACCCCCGTACAAATCTATATTTTCCATGACTATTACATGAATCAGATTTTCCCCGCAGCCCCGTCAGTCAACCGAGCCGCCGCCCACTTCGCCGTGCCGGAAATAATCTCATCTCCGTCGCTGCAGCGTTCCAGAATCAGCGGAAGAAGATCCGTTCGCCCACCGTTGGCAGCAGCAATAATTGCGTTTCTGATCATTCCCACCCGCCCCGCTCTCATTACCGGAGTTCCCGCAAACATCGCCGTGAACTCCTCATGATCCTTCAGCTCCAGAATAGATTTCAGCTCAACATCTCCGGCAGTAATCGGATTGAGGAAATTTTCCACATCAGTAATTTTCGCTCTGATATTGAAAGGGCAGACGTCCTGGCAGAGATCGCAGCCGAATATCCACGTGCCCATCTTCTCCATCAGCCCGGGATCAATCATGCCCTTATGCTCGATGGTGAGATAGGAAATGCAGGTTGAAGCATTGATCCGGTACGGAGCCTCCAACGCAGCTGTGGGACACACATCCACACAGCGGGTGCACCCCGAGGGACAATGGGAGCGGGCTTCCGGCTGGACATCGGTGGGCACAAAACGGCGGGTACTCAAAATTTCACCCAGGAAAAAATAGCTGCCCAGTTCACGGTGGAGGCTCAGGGTGTTTCGTCCAGTAAACGTCATCCCCGCCTTTTCCGCATAGAATCGCTCATGCAGCGGCGCAGTATCGGTAAACGCCCTGAAATTGTGTCCGGGATACTCTGTGCTCAATGCGGCAGCGATCTTTTTAATCCGCCGACCGAACTCCTTATGATAGTCCCTGCCCCGGGCATATAACGATATCCGGCCGCCTTCAGCACTGATGCCTTCAGCACTGCCGCCTTCACCTGCAGCCTCCTCAGCGGCGGCAGAATCTATCTTCCTCCGGCTCCGTTTCCGTCCGGGAAAATATCCCAATGCCAGAGAAATAATGCTGCGGGTACCCGGAAGGATGGCAGACGGTTCGAATTTCATGGGCTCGTGAACTTCAAGAAACTGCATGCTGCCGTGGCGGCCTTCGGCTATCCAATGCTGATAATCCCGGGCGGCGGCGGCTTTGAGGTCTTGGGGGCCGTCATCGGCATCACACACACCCCAGTATTGAATCCCCTGCTCCCTGATCAGTTCTCCGAGCCGTTCATTATCCGATATGCGGTTTACAGTATTTGACTGGTTCTTTCCGCCAGTATCGCTCATGTGCCGTCCTCCGGGACCGAAGAGGGGGTCGAAGCCGCTTCTGCAGATTGGGTCGAAGCCGCACCCGGCTGGACAGGTTCAACGTAGAGATAGCGGTAGCTGCAGATCTCCCGCAGAGGACAGTTGAAACAATCCGGTTTCCGGGACGTGCAGTAGCGCCGGCCGTGAAGATTGGCCACCATGGAAAAACTGCTCCAGCGTTCGGGGGGAAGAATCTCCGCTATTTCCTTTTCGGTTCTGATTGGGTCGGGCTTTTTCTCGGCAGGATCGCAGCTGAGAATGCCGATTCTTGAACAGACTCTGCCGAAATGGGTGTCCACAATGATGGCGGGTTTGCCGAATACATGGTGCAGGATCACCCCGGCGGATTTCCGGCCGATACCCGGGACCTTCACCAATTCCTCTATGCTGTCGGGAACAGTATTGTTAAAGGTATCCCGGATCACCGCTCCTGCAGCTTTGATATTTTTCGCCTTATTCCGATAAAAGCCGGTGCTGTGCACCACCTCTTCAATATTGCCGATGGGTGCGTCGGCCAAATCTCCGGGGCCGGGCCATCGGGCAAACAGCACTGAAGTGACCTTGTTCACCTGGGCGTCGGTGGTCTGTGCTGAAAGGGATACGGCAACCAGAAGTTCCCAGGCATTCCGGTATTCCAGCATGGTTGCGTATTCATCATATTCTTCCCGGAGAATCTCGTGGGCCTGAACGGCAATATCAGTGAGAAGACTGGGATTGGTTTCATTGTTTGACGGGCTGTGCTGTGCTTGCATAGTGTTTCAAATATCAATACATTTGACGGATATAATCAAGAACTATCGTTCATAAAAGCTGCCTGACCGGCAGACGGGGGCCATGACTCATCTCTCTCACGAGCCTCCATAAAGGAGACAAGCATGCACGGTACCAACGACAAGCACGCGCAGGATGTGCGCATTTACGACAATCTGAAGAAAATCAAGAATGTAATTACGGTTCTCAGCGGCAAAGGCGGTGTGGGAAAAAGCACTGTGGCGGTGAATCTGGCCCACAGCCTGGTGAATGAAGGCTACAGTGTGGGGATTATGGATGTTGATATCCACGGTCCGAATATCCCCAAAATGCTGGGCATTGAAGACCGTCACTTTTCCGGTGAAGCCGAAGCCATAGAACCGGTGGAAATTCTTCCCAACTTTCATGCCGCAAGCATCGCTCTGGTTGGATACGATCCTGCCGAGGCACTGATCTGGCGGGGTCCCATGAAAATCGGTCTTATCCGGCAGTTTCTCGGAGATGTTGTCTGGGGAGAACTGGACTACTTAATTATCGATACTCCTCCGGGTACCGGCGATGAGGCCCTGACCACCGCCCAGCTGATCCCCCAGATGAAAGGTGCCGTGGTTGTTACCAGTCCCCAGGACGTATCAATCCTGGACAGCCGGAAAAGCATGACCTTTGCCGACAAGCTCAACATCCCTATTCTGGGGATTATCGAAAATATGAGCAGCTTCGTCTGCAGCCACTGCGGCGGTGTAACCGACATTTTCGGCCGGGGCGGAGGTATGAAGGCCTCGGAAACCGTGGATGTGCCATTCCTGGGATCCGTACCCATCGATCCGGGCATTGTGGTGGCCGGCGATCAGGGCCGTCCATTCATGGCCCAGTTCCCCGACCGCCCGGCAGCCCAGGCGTTCAAGGAAATAATTAAAAACGTAAACGAAGAAATCCGGAAAAACAGCGAAAAGGGACTGTATGAAGGCAAAGATCCGGAAGATCCCCGGATCGCCGAAGCCGAACGCAAAAAAAGCGTCGCTGACGGATTCAAACCTCTTCAGTAAGACTGCATTATGCCCCCCTCCCGGCATTCATACCTGAGAGCAGGGGGCACATGCGAAGGACTACATCTCCTTTATGCCGCTGATACGGGCGCTGAACTCCCATAAATCGGCGGCAAAATGGGGGGTATATGAGTCACCGGAGCTTTCAGTCTCCTTTCCGGCAGAGAAGTAGAGACCGGATGATCCTGCGTATTCTTCTGCGCATACAAGATCAGCAAGCTCCCGGGCGGCTTCCCGGGTAGTCCGTCCGAATCCGAACAGCCGGCTCATCCCCGGAAGCACCCTATTCCACATAAAACGCATAAGACCTTTTTCATCCCTCCCCAGACCAGTGCCTGCCATCAGCCCCGGATCGTAGGCGTTTACCCGTATTCCGCCGCGCCCTGCGGACTTAAGCCTGTTATCCAGCTCATAGGTGAACAGAATATTGCAGAGTTTTGATGTTGAGTATGCCTCGGCACCCCGGTCCTTAAGCGGAGCCGGCTCGGGCTGGCGCTCAGGGTACGCAAGGTACTCAGCCCGGATGTAGCGGGGTTTGCTCAGAGGCCCTCCCCGGCCATCGGGATCGTGCACCGAACTGGAAACCATCACGATGCTCCCGGCATCGTGCAGGTACGGCAGCAGCAGGTTCACCAGCAGGAAATGGCCCAGATGGTTCACGGCAAAACTCATTTCAATGCCATCTGCAGAGCGCTCTTCATTGCTGCGGAAAGAAAGCCCTGCATTACAGATGACGCTCTCCAGATCGTCAATTCCCGAGCGGGAAAAGCGGTTCACAAATTCCCGGACAGATTTCATGGATGCCAGATCCAGCTCCACCGGGATAATGTTATGGTTGCCCGTTTCTTTGCTCAGAGTTTCGGCAGCTGCGGCAAGCTCGTCCATGCGCCGGCCGGCCATGAGTACTCGCCGGGATTCATCCGACGCCAGCACCCTTGCAGTTTCAAAGCCCAGACCCCGGTTGGCTCCGGTGATAATCGTTGTCATTGTATGCTCCCCCGGCTGCCTGACACAGCTACCGAATATCCAGAATAAAAATCGCCCCACAGCATAATACATCCTTTGGATGAAAAAAAAGCCCTATATTGACCGGATTCACCGGCTCTGATATATTACTGCTTCACAACGGGGTGTAGCCTAGTGGCTAAGGCGTCTGCTTTGGGAGCAGAAGATCGCTGGTTCGAGTCCAGTCACCCCGACTTACATATGCCGATACCCGGTCGGCATTTTTTGCGTTATACTCAGTGTATAATACATCCTGCGTCCATAGCTCAGCTGGATAGAGCAACGGCCTTCTAAGCCGTAGGTCGCACGTTCGAGTCGTGCTGGACGCGCTAAATCATTAATATACAAGACTTTAAAAAGCCAAAATCAAACTTTGATTTTGGCTTTCTTGTTTGTTACCATATTGTTACCAAAGCAATGTAACGGTGGTAACACATGAATTATGCGCCATACACAATGTTCAAGCGGGGCCGAAAATACTACGTTCGCTTCCGCAAACCCGACGGCAGCAGAACCAGCCCGGTATCCAGCGGCCAGACCAATGAACGGGCGGCCAAGTCATGGGCCCAACAGCAGCTCGAAGCTGGAGCCGGCAAAGTTACAAGACGCTCACGCTTTCGCCATCTCGCTCATAATTTTTTTGATATCGATGGAATCTATCATCAAGAATGTATGGCAAATTTTCATCGAATATCAGAACGCCAGTTACGAAGCAAACAGCTGATGATGAAAAATCACATACTTCCCCACTTCGGCGAAATGCAGCTTGAAGAAATCATTACAGCTGACATCTCAAAGTTCAAACACGTGTTGATGAAGAAAAATCTCTCCGGCAACTCTATAAATAAATATCTGTCATGCCTCAAGGCAATTTTCGAATATGCTGAAGAAAACGGGTACATCAACAAGATTCCAACCTTGAAGCGGGCAAGCATCCAGGATCGAACACGCACCATCCTTACCCGTCGCCAAGCCAAATCACTGTTTCGCGATGATGACTGGAACGGCAATATGCGAGCCCGAACCATGAACCGTCTTGCAATGATCACCGGTATGAGGGCCAGCGAGATACTTGCCCTCAACTATGAAGATATCCTGTCTCCAGACGACATTGAAGCCAGGGCCCTGGCCAGCGCTGATATCCAACAGATGTATCACCGTATGCTCGGCGGACAGGTGCCTGACTGTACAGTAATAGCAATCTATAAGGCATGGGATCAGCAGGACAGTCAATTAAACGACCATACGAAAACCGACTGTTCACGGCGCTTCGTCCCTATCCCCGAATCGATGGTTGAAGAACTTGCTTCGATACGACCTTTCAGGGAGAAGCTACAACCCGACTCACCCTTTATCTTTTTTGCAGAGTACTCCTCGCACAAACCCATGGAAGGCAGAGTTGCGTTGAGAGAAATGCGTCGCAAGATTGAAGAAAAAGTGCGCATTAACGATGAAGTTCTCACAGTCGAAAAGCAGAAAGAACGTCTTCTTGATTTTCACTCCTGGCGGCATTTCCTCAACACCCAGATGATCGAACATGGATTTGCCGAAGTAATCGCTGATCTGATGACCGGTCATGCTACCAAAAGCATGACTCAGAATTACACCCGGCTCATGAACTTCAGCGAAATAATTGAGATGCAGGAGAAGCTGCTGTCCTAAAAAAAGTTAAAATTAACTTTTGGAAATCGCAAATTTATTATGGTAGGCTGATTCATCCGCTTTTAAGGAGGATGATCATGGCTAAGGATACCCTGCTCACCGTCGAAGAGCTGTCTTAAAAACTGAAAATGCCGGTATCAACGATCTATGCTTATACCTCTCAACGCCAAATTCCACATTATAAGGTCGGGAAGGGTCTGCTTTTCAGCGATTCGAAAATTGACGCCTGGCTGGAGACCAAAGCGATTGATCCGTTGGATTTTGTCCCGATGAAAGATGAATGAAGGAATATAAGCGTCAAAGTAACCCCACCTGCCTGAAGTAAGCAGTCTGAAATACAATTGCCTCCAGTCGGAGGAATGTGTATGTAAAAGTATAGCCGAGAAGTGCATCTGCAGCATCTTGAAGCCTGGAAACAGCAGGGTATCAGCGGAAGCGAATACTGCAAAACCCATGGCATTAAACCAACCACCTTCTACAGCTGGATTAAAATAGAGAAGAAATTAGCCTCACAGGATGCCGGTGGACTCCCGGGATTCGTGGCCATACATCCGAATACAGATTTTCAACCACAGATGATGCAGTCAGAGATAGTAATCCGCAAAGGTGACATCAGTATTTCTGTTCCGGCAGGTGCGTCGCAGAACCAGATTGTAAATATTCTGTCTGCTCTGGGTGCAGCAGAATGATTATAGATCTTTCAAGCGAAATATTCTGCCTTGGAGCGGAAGTCGGATGGTAAAAATCGGTGAAGAGGTCTCTGAAAAACTTCATGTGATTCCCCCCAAGATGTGGTTGAGCGAATTATTCGACCCAAATATTCCTATCATGTGTGTGAAGGATCCGGCGATGAAGATAAGCCAGCCGTCCGAATTGCACCGGTACAGCCGGCAATTATCGATAAAAGCATTGCTACCCCCGCACTTCTTGCTTTTGTAATCGTAAACAAGTTTGTGGATCATCTGCCCTACTACCGGCAGGAAAGCCGGTTTGAGCGTATCGGCATCCATATTTCCCGGCAAAACATGAGTCACTGGCAGAATTCGGTATATAAGCGGATCAAGCAGCTTATCAGGCAGTTCAAAACACACATAAAAACCGGCCAGGTCGTGCATATGGCCTGGTCGTAATCCTTCGGATTACTGCCCGGCCAGGCATCCGGGATGAAACCACCGCTCAAGTGATGAAAGAAGTAGGCGGAGATAATACTTCCAAGTCATATATGTGGCTTGCCCGGGGTTGGTCGCTGCCTACGGCAGCTGCTTCGTAAGAATCGCCCACGAGCAGAAAGTTCAAGCACCATGTACTTCCTTATTGAAACAGCAAAAGCGAATGGTCTCGATCCTCACCGCTATTTGCTCAAGCTGCTCGAAAAGGCTCCTCTGGCTGCATCGGAAAACGACTGGATTTCGCTGTTGCCTTGGAATATCGAGTAGGGCTTTGACGCTTACTATTATTTTCAGCTTTATACGTTTTGAATCATGAACTTCCTATAACTGACAATATATGCTCGTTTCACTCGGGCTTCGCAAAATCTACTACTTCGTGGTAGACTTAATATTTTGTCGGAGAATTAGCGGGAAATGCCACGTCTGTACTTTACAAGGAGTACGAAGCGGCTATCTGTGGCCGCCTTGAATATAAAATTACTACTTATTAGGAGTAAAAAATGAAAAGGTCATTCCCTTTTTTTGAAGTGATTGCAGTTGTTTTGATGATGACAGCTGTGTTTCCTGCGTCTGCGACACCGCTTTCTGCCGGTGACACAGAAACCTACACGGCCGGCGGTGTATCCTTCGTCATGTCCTACGTCCCCGGGGGTATGACCTTTCCCACGGGTGTCAATGACGACGGAAGTGCAACTGTAGATAACGCATATTGGATAGGAGAGACCGAGGTGACTTACGAGCTTTGGGATACGGTATACACTTGGGCGACAAGCAAGGCAAGAGGGGCGAAGATATATGGTTTTGCTAATGCTGGTCGCCAGGGCGGAGATTTAAAATCTGGTCCCATTGGGACGAACCAGCACCCGGTGACCACGGTAAACTGGCGTGATGCCATGGTATGGTGCAACGCGCTTACGGAATGGTACAATGCGCAGAACGGAACAAGCTATGATCACGTCTACAGTTACGGGGGCTCGATAATAAGGGATTCCCGTGATGCCACTGCCTGCGAGGCAGCAGTTGAGAGCTCTACCGCGAAAGGCTTCCGCCTGCTGTCTAGAAATGAGTATGAACTTGCGGCGCGGTACCGTAACGGGACTGACTGGACCTACGGGGACCACGCAAGCGGAGACGAAAGTGGTGCATGTTTTGATGACGGGAGTATCTTGGGAGATCTTGGTATGTCCACGGTAATCGGGGATTATGCTGTGTATCGCGGCAATTCCGGGTTATCTACTGCAGTGGTAAAAAGCAAAACAGCCAATGCACTGGGCTTATACGATATGAGTGGCAATGTGGCGGAGTGGTGTTTTACTAAGAGCGGGTCTCGTCAACGCGGGCTTCTTGGCGGGAGTTGTGGCAGTTCTGCCGGCGGCCTGCAGGTTGGCGCCTGGTCCTACTACTACCCGGGCGAAGAGAGTCCCGGTAGCGGCTTCCGCATTGCGAGGACGGCCGATTGATATATCAATCGGCTTGACCTTTTGGGTTTTTACCTTTTGTCTTGGCATTCTTCTGCCCCTTTAGTCGATTTATTTTTTGAGCAGAAAAACGATTCCAGGGAAATATCAGTGTTTCCCTGGAATACCTGGAACCAGACGGTTGGGCACATCCAATAACAGAGTTTACCAGGTTACGCCTGCGGCTCCACCCGAATTGCCTCTGGTCGCAGGCTCCCGACGGCAACTTCTGGTAAACTTGAAACGTTATATGAAATGTCATGTACGAATAAAACAAAAAGAGAAAGAAAAATGAAAAAGATTTATGCACTTCCCCACTTTTCGGACGTCTCAGAGCAAGAAATAGTATTTTTCAAATGATGGTCCCAAAGCCTTGAGTATGGTTTTCTGATCTTCTCGCAGAGTTGATATTGGAGTCACGGTCTTATCTTCCAAAGTTATCCGTTGGAACTTGAACCGCCCCGGCTTTACCGGAGATAAAATCTTGTGAGAGGATGGAGTCATGGTAAGGAAAAACAGCAGGTTTTCTGAGGAAGTAAGGGAGCGGGCAATCCGGATGGTATTCGCCGCCAAGGATGAATATGATTCGCAGTGGGCCGCTATAGAGTCGATAGCTGAAAAGATAGGCTGTACTGCAGAGACTCTGCGGCGTTGGGTGCGACAGGCTGAGAAAGATAATGGTAGTCGGGAAGGCATCACTACCGGCGAAAAGAAAAGAATAGAAGATTTTGAGCGGGAAGTTCGAGAGCTCAAAAAAGCCAATGAAATATTACGCCTGGCTGCCGGATATTTCGCGAAGACGGAGCTCGACCGCCCACACAAGAAATAGTTGAGTTTATAGACACGCACCGGAATGTATATGGAGTCGAGCCGATCTGCAAAGTCTTACCGATTGCTTCATGGTTATATTAGGGCCTCCTGAAAAAACCTTAACCCTATACATATAAATGAAATACTGCTAGAATTTGTGCATGAAGTGCACGGTTTTTGCGAAAACCAGGCAAAAACCCTTGCACCTGTTTTCTTGGCGGGAGGGATTGTGTATAGAACTGAGGACAAAACGCAGCTTTCATTTGAAGATTTCTATCTCCCATTTGGAGGCAAACTGAACCCCAATAACCGCTGGGTACAGCTTGCTGATTTAATTCCCTGGGAAGATTTAGAAGCAGAATACGCCTCACAGTTTGCTATCGAAAGCGGGCAAGGCGCTCCGGCAATACAGTTTCGGACAGCTCTGGGTGCCCTGATTATAAAGGAAAAATTAGGAATTACAGATGAGGAAACCGTGGAGCAGATTCGTGAGACGCCTTACCTGCAATATCTCATCGGAATGCAGGGGTACCAGGATGAGGCTCCTTTTGATCCATCCATGCCTGGTCACTCGCTACGCTCGTTGCCCGGCCGTGCATCCGGGATGGTGCATTTCAGAAAGCGAATCAGCATGGACATGATCACTCACGCAAATGAATTGATTATTGCCGAAGAACGTAAAAAAAAACTGAAGATGATACGGAAGCTGAAAAAGAAGAAAATTCTGAGGTAGAAAACAGCGGAAAGCTTCTGATTGATGCTACCTGTGTGCCCGGTGATATTCGCTATCCCACCGATCTTTCGCTTTTAAATGAGAGCCGGGAAAAACTGGAAACCATCATAGACGTTATTCACGCAGAACGGCCCAAGGGCGCGACAAAACCCCGAACATACCGGCAAAGGGCGCGAAAGGATTTTTTGGCTGTCATCAAAAAGCGCAAAGCGAGCAAGAACAAGATTCGCAAGGCAATACGCAAGCAGCTGGGGTACATACGCCGTAATCTCCGGCACATAGAGCAATTAGCAGCAGGTGTCAGTTTGAAAATCCTGTCACGGAAACAGTACCGGAATCTGCTGGTGATCTCAGAAGTCTTTCGCCAGCAGGCCCTGATGTATGAAAACAAAGATCATCGAATGTCAGGCCGGATCGTGAGCATATCCCAACCCCATATTCGCCCCATAGTCAGGGGAAAAGCCGGTACCCCGGTTGAGTTCGGCATGAAGATTTCATCCGCCAATATTAACGGGTACATGTTTATCGACCGATTTTCATGGGATCCATACAACGAGTCTGGTGATTTAGACATGCAGGCTGAAAATTACAAACAGAGATATGGCGTGTATCCGGAATCAATACACGCCGATCAGATTTACCGCACCAGGGACAACCGAAATTGGTGCAAGAAACGGGGAATCAGATTATCTGGTCCACCACTGGGTCGTCCACCGAAAGATCGTGGAGAAAATCGGGAACGAAAGAAGCTGGCCCGTCAGGATGAGCTGGATAGAATCGCCGTTGAAGGGACATTCGGTAGAGCAAAACGACGGTACTCAATGGGTCGATTAATGACAAAGCTTTCTGAGACCAGTGAATCGCAGGTGGCCATGATCATGCTGGTGATGAACCTGGAAAAGATTCGCATGGATCTTTTTTACGTCTTTATCATAGCTATGCTACGCAGCCGAAAAATTCCGAAGTCTCATTTCCCCGTGGTATTGGGGTATGGTAATATGGCAGCATAGGGTTTTTTTCAGGAGGCCCTATTTAGAGGACATCAGAGATGATCTTTTGTCAGGAGAATACCAGCCTCTCCCAGCAAAGCGCGTATATATTCCAAAACCAAACGGCAAGTTACGACCTTTGGGAATACCTACACTAAGAGATCGAATTGTACAGCGAGCAATGCTGATGGCGATGGAGCCGATATGGGAAAGTGACTTTCACAGACTATCCTACGGCTTCAGACCTGAACGAAGTGTACATCATGCAATTCGAACAGTAAAGTTTCAGCTTCAGGATGGAGTTGAAACGGTTGGAAGGTGGATCATCGAAGGCGATCTATCAAGCTATTTTGATACGGTTCATCACAGACTTCTTATGAAATGCGTGCGCAGGAGGATCAAGGATAAGCGCTTTACCGCACTGCTGTGGCGGTTTCTCAAGGCTGGGCATATCGACAAAGATCTCTTCAAGGCTGCGAGCGAAGGAGTTCCTCAGGGTGGAGTACTCTCTCCACTACTGTCCAATATCATGCTAAATGAGTTCGACTGGTGGCTGGATCAGCTTTATCTGAGCAAGAAAGCACGGAAAGGCCGCTGGTATTGGAATAACACAATCAAGATTCAACGCCCAATCGCAGTGCGGGAAGGCCGAGAATGGCTGCCGGCAGTCACCTATTGCCGGTATGCTGATGACTTTGTGATACAAGTAAAGGGCAATCGACAGCATGCAGAATTGATTAGGGAGCAAGCACGCTCATTTCTTGAAGATACGCTACATCTGACCTTGAACATGGAGAAGACCCATATTACCCATGTGGATGACGGCTTTGTGTTTCTTGGTCATAGAATTATCCGCAAGCGAGGCCCGCGAGGCATCAAACGTCCAGTCACAACAATTCCGCACCAGAAAGCGAAAGCATTTGCCCGCTCAATAGCACAGGAACTGTCGGGAAATTATAGCGAGAATAAAATCGCTATGGTGGAACGATTGAACCGGAAACTTGCAGGCTGGGCGAATTTCTATCAGTTTACTGATTATACATCGTACGTCTATCGCCGAATTGATAGAGTTGTATTTTGGAAGCTGGCACATTGGCTGGCGCGGAAGTATCGGACATCAATCAAGAGTCTTGCAAGGCGAGGAATACGGAGTCCTGCACCGGGTAAAGCCAAAACATGGATTCTCTATGGAGCAAATCCAAATGGCAAAATCCAGGGCATAGACCTTCGTCGGCTGGTTACCAGTCCGAAGAAGCAATTCCGCTGGAGAAATCCTGAAGTTAATCCATACCTGCCACGAGAAGAAGAACGAAATACTGTGAGCTCAACGTATGATCAAGTTGCGAGGGCTATTAGCCCGATCTAAATGGAAAGCCGGATGCGCTGAAAGGTGCACGTCCGGTTTGGGGAGGAGAGGCAGGGAGATAGTTCGACTACGCCCTGTCTCTTACTCTACTCAGATTACCCGGAGGGATGGTGTATTTGGTAGCGATTATTGACCTGTATTCCCGGAAAGTTTTGAGTTGGAGACTGAGCAACAGCATGAAGGTTGATTTCTGCAATGAGGCTTTGCTCGAAGCTCTGGAAAAATATGGCGTTCCAGCGATCTTTAACACAGATCAGGGTAGCCAGTTTACATCGGATTCATTTATACAGATCCTCAAGGATCATCAAATTGAAATCAGCATGGACGGCAAAGGTCGTGCACTGGATAATATTTATATTGAACGGCTTTGGAGGACATTAAAGTACGAAGACATTTACATCAAAGGTTATGAAAGCATGACCGCTCTGCGAGACGGGTTACACCGCTATTTCCACTTCTACAATACCAAGCGATACCACCAGTCTTTGGACTATCAGGTTCCTGATGAAAAGTATGAATCATTTCAGATTCCGGATCAGGAATGGAGATCAGCAGCCTAATAAGGCTCCACGTAAAACTTATCAGATTTTGGTCTGGACAAAGGGCTCAGCTTATCCCGAAAGATTGTCGGTTGGACTGTAGAAATTGAAGAAAGTCCCGAGTTGGCTGAGGCGCTTTTTCGCCGAACTATCAATGGCCAAAAACGGCAGCCGAAGTTCGTTCACGCCGACAATGGTGGCCCCATGAAAGGCTTAAGTCTCGTAGCATTTTTAACAATGCTGCAGATAAACATGACCTACAATCGCCCGAGAGTCAGCAACGAAAATCCTTTCATTGAATCATTTTTTGGATCCATGAAAGGCCATGTGAAATACCCCAGACACTTTGAGGGTATAGAGCATTCAAGGACATGGTTCGCCGACTTCATCGATTGGTACAATAACCGGCACCAGCATTCGGGTATCGGTTATGTGACTCCGGCTCAGCGTCATGGCGGAGAAGATGTAGTAATCCTGAGACAGCGCCAGAAATGTTTGAATAAGGCTTGCGAAAAATTCCCGGAACGTTTTGTTCGGGGAACGAGGAACTTGTTGAATGATCGACAGGTGATACTCCACAAGCAGGAAAAAAAGGAACAGGAAGTCGCATAATTTATATCAAAGACCGAAGGACCATGTGACATCTATGTTGACAAATGTCGGAGTGGTCTTGATCTACACAGCTATTTGTTCTATCTGTTCGAAAAGGTTCAGTTGGCTGAATCGGAAAACGAGTGGATTTCGCTCCAAGGGTCAAACCTGCCGGAAGATTAATTTCAGAATCAGTTTTGCTTATCTGGTCAGAAAAATAGAGGTGAAATGCTTTATACGCAGACACGGAATCCAAGGGTCGAAAGCCAACCTTCCATGGAAATCTGCGAAGTGCTATCCGGCAAGCAACATCTGATAGAATCGACCACTTCTGGCTGGTACTGTGGTAGATCTTATCATCCAACATTTCATCTGCCGGGTTAATATGTCATGACACTTACTACTACACATACATCTTTTTGTAGTATATAATGTCACGCTATGACCAACGAAACCAGAAACAGGATTCTACAAGTCTTTGAAAAGCAGTCAGGCTACGCAAGAACTCAAGACATAAAATCCGAAGGCCTTCATCATAAGTACCTCCAGGAGCTCGTAGATGATGGCACTATACTAAAAATCAAACACGGCCTTTACAGCCTCACTGAACTCGATGATGCTGCGACTCTCCATGAAGCACTTCTTACCGTTCCGGATGGAATTATCTGTATGGGTACAGCTCTGGCCTACTACGAGTTGACAACCTGGAATCCGCCTGAAATACATATTGCCCTGCTCCGGGGAAGAAAGATTCTACTTCCAGATTATCCTCCTATCCAGCTATACCATGTATCTGAGGATATTTTCACCCTTGGTCAAACAGAGATTAAAACAGACTCCGGGCATTATATACCAATATACAACAGGGAGAGAGCCGTGTGCGATGCTATAAGGTTCAGAAACAAGATCGGCATCGACATCATGAAGGAAGTCCTTGGAGGATATATACAGAGTGATCATCGCGATCTCAATACTCTAAACCGTTATGCCCGGAAACTAAGGATTGAAACTGTCCTCAACCAATACCTGGATGTTCTCCTATGAACAATATCACTGACTCTGTAAAGGCTCGCCTTCGCAACCTCGCCCGGAAAGAAAAGAAAGATTATGTGTTGATCACGCGATTGTACATGCAAGAGGGTATTCTCCGCAGGATAGGAAAATCAAAGTACTCCGAATCATTTTGTCTGAAAGGTGGTCTGCTTCTCTATTCTATCTCCGGCTTTACAAGCAGACCGACAATGGATCTTGATCTGCTGGGCATAAACATACCAAGCGGAGAAGACAAATTCCGCTCCATCCTGACCGAAATCCTCTCTATAGAAGCAGCAGATGGCCTTGTATTTGATACCGATTCCTTGAAGCTCCAGGAAATAATCGAAGGAGCAGACTACCATGGGCAGCAGTTAAAGGTACTCTGCAGGCTCGGATCGATCAGAACAAACCTGAAACTCGACATCGGATTTGGTGACACAATCTATCCTGGACCGGTACAAATGGAGTATCCGGCTCTACTGGAAACAGATCCGATAAAAATATCTGCCTACTCTCTGGAATCGGTGATTGCCGAGAAGTTTGATGCCATGATTGTTCTTGATGCCCGCAACAGCAGGATGAAAGACTTTTATGACATCTATGATATCCTGACAAACCACAGGATTGACCAGGCTATCTTGGAAGAGGCGATCCGGCTAACCATCAACACAAGACGAACTATCCTCCCGGAAGCGCCTGCAATCTTCCAGGATGCTTTCAGCTCAGATCCCAGAAACCAGCAGCTCTGGAACTGATTTCTGAAAAGAATCAAGGCTGAAGAGATCGGATTCGCTACCGTTGTGAATAAGATTACGGAGCAGCTTTATCCCATATACATTAACTTGAAATAATAGAGACTATACACCAGTTAAAGAACTTTCCATACCAAGGTATGTCCCATGACCGGGCAACTCTCGATCCTTTAGCATAGAACTGGGTTGACAATAATCCGCTATAGAACCAATAAATCCAACCCCATCCCGCCATTCTGTCAATCAATCGCCTTATCGAAGAGTGTTTCCATCCGGGAATTACTCACGGGTACTCTTACTCTCTATTCGTGTCACCACCGGACTAAAATTGCATAATTTCACCGGTTCTAAATTGCAGTAATACATTCCAAACCTGCAAGCTGAAGTCGCATGCGGTCACTTCGCACAGAATCTGTCCATTCAGATCCTCGGTAATAGCCGGGACGTCAATTCGCATCATTTCCTGAATAGGGACCAATATCAACATCGCTCCCGGAAAAAGTGTTGGTCTGGAAAGAAAGCGTATCCTTGCCCAATACCCATAAAAACGACCTACGGCCAAATTTTCCTTCAGAAAATGTGACCAAAAGTGTGACCAAATTGATGCTCAAGACCTGGAATTAATCGAAATTTCGACCTACGGCCAACTGATACATATTTTTCTAAATTATTACAATACAAAGCTTTATAAAAGCTACTATAACCAACCAAAATTTTGCCTTCGAGCCTTCTAAGCCGTACATCGGGTCGAACCGGAAGCCCGAAGGGCTGAGGACCGATCCCGAATAGGTCGCACGTTCGAGTAAATTGCGTACCGCAGCGGCAAATAGCCGATGTGAGGAACGCGATGACAGTCGTGCTGGACGCGTCCATAAAAAAAGTCGATCTGAAAAGATCGGCTTTTTTTATGGACCTCTACTGAAGCGCGACTCGAAGCGAGGAGCCGCCGAGCGAATAGCGGGGACAAGCGCCCCGGACGGGCGCGGCAGGCGACGAGACGCCCGGAAGGAACCAGACAGGAAGTCTGGCGACTGGAAGGTGAATTCCCCAGTTTCGTAGGCATCTGTTAAACTCAGTTATAGTGGCAAACTATTCACATCTATGCCTTTATATGAAATAATTTTGCAGGTGTATGGAGTATAGGGTGTATATACCCGTGGAGGAGATTCACGATTTAACTACAGGCGGTATCTTCTCAAGCTCCCCGGCAATCTTTTTCCGTTCTCGCCTTAGGTCGTATTCATCCTGAATGCCCAGCCAGAAATCAGCGGAGTTCCCAAAATACTTCGCCAGGCGCAGAGCAGTATCTGCGGTGATCTTCCGATTACCTTTGAGTACCTGAGAAATCCGTGTTGCGGGTACGTTAATATCCTTGGCGAGGCGGTATGCTGTTATCTCCATGGGTTGTAGAAACTCTTCAAAAAGTATTTCACCAGGTGTGATAAGTGGTATTGAATCCATGTTTTCTCCTATGATCGCTAATCGGTTTGTACCGCAACTGCAAAGCAGCGAGGAACAATCCCGACAGAGCGAAACAGCCGTGTACCGCAGTCCATAAGGACGAGGAACATGGCGAGTAGCAGGTCGCAACGCGACCGACCAGGCACGGATGCATGGCCGAGCAGGTCGCAACGCGACCGACCAGGCCCCTAATGATAGTCGGTTATCTCGACATCGCTAGCCGAACCATTCTCCCATCGAAAGCAGATGCGATACTGATCGTTGATTCGGATGCTATACTGCCCTTTCCGGTTTCCTGAGAGTTGCTCCAAACGATTTCCCGGGGGTAACTCTCAAATCGTTCAGATCTTTCGCCCTGTGGATTATTATCAGTTTTCTCAGGCCCGTTCGCTGAATATCCCGAGGAAATCGCTTTGAGTATGTCTCATTCCAGATTTTCTAGGTTTCTTTGTCAATGAACGATTCGATCATCAAAAGATATTATCGCTTAACGTTACTATCGTCAAGCGTTAATACCAATTGTTTCAAGTACCAAATAAAGCATCGAAACGAAATAGAATAAATTTCTTGTGCATATCCCAGACTAACTAAGACATGAATGTACCTTCGAATAGGAGGTTAATTGCTGTCTTCAAAATCAGAGCAATTCCACAAATTAAAATGCTTTGTGTTTACAGGAACTCGCCACAGCCTTTGCATGATAAAGCAGTTGGTTCATTTGTTGTCTGACATTTCTTGCAATATTTAGGATTGCCTCCAGAGGCAGTATTCTTATGAGCATTAGGATACATCTTCTGATCTCCATAAAAATGTTCCTTTGGGCTGGAAGTGTAACTTTTGCTTTTGCTCGGTGAAGTTTTTGCTTTTCCCAATACAGCAAGTACAAAAATCGCTATCAGAGGGCTAATGAAGAAGGAGATGAATACCCATCCACCTACACTACGATTC
Organism: Salinispira pacifica; assembly: GCF_000507245.1. Classification (GTDB taxonomy): domain Bacteria; phylum Spirochaetota; class Spirochaetia; order DSM-27196; family Salinispiraceae; genus Salinispira; species Salinispira pacifica. Next base: position 2,449,294 of record NC_023035.1, read on the forward strand.
CTTTCTCCAGCAACTTTGGCTACAAGAACTGTAAAAATTATCCATACTATTACGCCAAAAATAATCATGAAAGCGACCTCTCAATGAATTTAGTATAAATTATCATTTATGCTTATAAGTTGATAATTATTTCTAAGTCAATTTAACTGGTAACGTGCATTATGTACATTCAATAAAATAATTTCTCCATCTGGAAAATATTTTGCATAAAAACATAAAGAGTTGGAAAGAACCTATTAACAATGTAGAAGCAGCGTGAATAGATAGAAAGAATTCTGCCCTGCCCAAGAAATCAAGCTCTGAACACTTCAACAGTGGATGGATTAAATCAAAATCCTTGATCAGAAGGAATCCTCTATTCACAGTTTGGTACGTGTTTCAATTTCGAGCTCCGAATCTCGTCCCGTATTTTATTCCATTGGAGTGGGGATTTAGGCACTGCTTCCCCGAAATCCCCAGAGTGGAATATCAGACGTATTTTACGCATCAGCTTACGATTTTCAGTAGAAACAGGTTTTCGATAATTTTTCTTACTCGTAAAAGTCAATCTTTTATTGATCAGACGTCTTTGCCGCGCCAGGAGAGTCTCTGGTTTTACAATTGAAAGATGAGTAATTGCTCTAATTTATGGGGCTCTAATCAAAGGGAGGCAGATGCGATCAGAGTGATGTGAAGAAATTTGAATAGGTGGTTTTTTGATGTCTACAAAACCGGAGAATTCCAATCCGGTAAAGCCGGGGCGGTTTACTCCTGCTCTTTAAGACGGATCAGCCAACTTTAAATCCATCTCACTCATCACATACTGAATGGAAATTCGTTCCTGCTCCAGTCTGTTTGGATTACCTTTCAGTGAATTCTCATGAAGATTCGTAAACAGTCGAACCTCATCACTATTCAGGTGCTCAGGAAGCGGAATGGCGGGGGTTGAATCTATGGTAGCGAAGCTGAAAAAATCTTGAAAGGTACTTACAGACATACATACCGATATGATATCCGGTCGCACGGCTCGCAGCCGGGAGAGAATATCCAGGCCATGGGCATCGCAGTCACCGAAATACAGAATTGTTTTACTACTTATCCAATCCTGTTTTACCAGATCGACTGCGGCATATCCCATACCATCGATGGCCAATACTCCATTCCGTGGTTCGAGACAGAGAAAGCTGAGATGATTTTCTATGATGATGATGTTCTGTATGTGTTTGAGGAGATTGTCCTTCATTTCGTGAAGAAATATTTCGAAGTCGAGAATGCCTTGCAATGGCGAATCATCGGGGTGTAAGAAACGGAATCTGAACCTTCGTCTCTCCCGGGCAAATCCGTATCGCCTCGGAAAATCTTTGAAATGCTTCCGCTGTTCAAGCCATTCAGGATCCATTCCGATTCTGAACCATGCGGCCAATACCCGTTTGTGCTTTTCTATCAGTTTGGTATGGACCCCATGAAGGTGCAACTCTCTTAAAAACGGGGTCTGATCAGGATGATTAACCCGCCAGCGGTATACACAGAGCAATGCATCCAGATCAGGTGCTATTTCAAGAAGTACAGGATAGTTTTCGCCGTCCCATCGCAAAAGCTCCGGAGCTTCCCTGTCTATTTGCTCCAAAATTGACCTAACCCGGGAATATTCTGTACTGCGGCCAAGAATATCAGCATGTGTTCCAGCATCAGAGATGAGAACAGATTCCGGTATCCGCTGTCTCCCGTAAGCTCTGCTGCCCTCCTCCCGGTAGTTGAGAGAGAGGGAGAATCTCCCGCAATCTTCCTCAATTTCGTGTTTCCACCGGAGAAACTCATCCATGCGTCTGGCAATCTGAGATAAGGGGAAAGGCCGCTTGAGGACGATCTGAAGTGGGTAAACCGAGTCAGAATACATATCCTGAAAAGCTGAGCCAGATTCATAACTTCTGGCGATAGCCCTGAATAGTTCCTGGTTCATACGGTTTTACCGGCTTCAACAGTGTTGCGTTTTTCAATGAAGGTTTCAATATCAGTGGTGTAGAGCATGGAATGGCTTGACTCATTCTTATGGGTCAAGCCTACTGTAGATACATACTGTTCGATTATCGGGATATCCTTGTTGGGCGTGACAAGAAGCAATTGAAGATTAAACAGTTTAAATAGCTCCATACCGTAATGAGTGGAGTCCGAACTTGCCTTATGGAATGCCTCGTCTATCATTACAAAGCGGAAGCTGTCGCTTCGGGTCTCTCCCAGTTTCAAACCAAATTGATATGCCAGTGACGCTGCCAGAATGGTGTAGGCAAGTTTTTCCTTTTCACCGCCCGACTTCCGGTTACTGTCGGAATAGCGTGCTACCTCCAGGTCGTCCTTACGTTGTTTTTCAGAAATCTGAAAGACCATCCAATTACGTACATCACAGACCTTACTTGTCCAGCGACTCTCATTCCTGAAGCGTTCAATAAGCTTCTTCACCTGAACAAAACGGGCTTCAGAAAATACATCATCTTCCCCGGAACCTGAGGAGTCTTCGGTGCAGGATCGCAGTTCGGATTTAAACTCTCGAATGACCATATCGGGATTATTCCTGGCAATAAGTTCCAGATAGCGTCCATCTGAGAAGTTGATCTCTTTCATACTCCAATTGACGTCCCGAATGCCTTTTTCCATCTGCTCACGGACAAACTCCAGGTGTTGGCGGAATTGTACGATACTCTGTACTGTTTCTTGATTGAGCATTCGCTTGAAGCGGGTCTTAAACTGGGGAAGATCATCCTGAATAAGGTGTTCATAATACAGACGATATTCATCCAGACTGTTTATGGTATTTCCAAACTCCCTCATATCTGCGGGGTAGAGTTTGCCGCCCAGGTTGCTCATTGATCCCACAAGCTTTTGTTCAATTTCCCGTACCTTCTCAGCAGATTTTTTCATCCTGAGTTTGTTCCAGGCAAAGAGTTCATCGATATGCTTGTGGATCTCATTCTCCGTCCGTACCGCGGGGAGTATTCCAGCCTCCTGTTGCAGCAGCTTACCTCCTGCCAATATCTCGCTCTTATAGCTTTGAAGGGGGGAGAGTTCAGACCCAAGATCCTCCAGGAGTGCATTGGTTTCATTCAATCGGTCAGTAAGCCCTCCGATTCGCCGGTTTGTTTCGGCGATATTATTGGTACATTGTTCGAGTGCTTTTTCGAGATGGTCCCGGGTCAGCTCCAGATCCTTTAAAATATCATTTGAGTTTTCCAGCTTATGGCGTTCGTCAATCTTATCCTGATACAGTGCTGTTAAAGGTTTAATATCAAGATTTTTAAAACTGTCGAGAAACAGCAGGTTATTGCAGACCTTCTGCATATCACTGAGGTTACGGTCATCAAACTTACATCGCTCCAGATGTTCTTCATTCTCCTGAATCTGTCCGGAGAGTTCGTCTATCCGCATTTCAAGCGTGCGAATCTTTTCACGGGTATCCCAGCCGAGAATGTAGCGGCTACGATCATCAATTCTAAAACGATCATCCTTGCGAAGTTGTCTGCCTCCCCGTTTTATTAATCCCTGGGGGGTGATGGCGTAGTCTGCGTAATGAAATTCCTGAATTGTTGAGCAGGTAGAGTAATTCATCCGCCTGAGGATTTCCTGTTGAATCCACGGCATATATGGATTGCCCGGATAGAATTCAAGCTTGTTGTAGACCGATTGCCGCTCCATGCCACGGGTTTTTAACTAGATTTCCTCATCCAGATCCACCGGCTCCGCCACCAGAAGGCTTCGCAAATGATTATTGTTGATCCACTTTTCGATTTCCTCCTTCCGGGACAATGGAAATAAAAGGGTTCTGGCAAATGAATTAAGGTGACGTTCTATTGCACCTTCCCACAACCGCTGGTCTTCTTTTACTGCAACAAGCTCGGCAATAAACGGGAGCTCCTCAACGGCGATATCCAGCTCTTCACACATTTTTTGCCGTATTCCAAGTGTCTTGAGGTCGATATTATTCTTCCGGCCGCGGAGGCTCAGCGTTTCCTGCTCAATATCGGAACGTTCGTCCTTCAGTGCCTTGATAGAGGATGAAAGCTCGATAATACGTTCCTGTAAATCCTTCTTTCGCTCCTCAATTGAATCAGCTTTTTCCCGGATGTCCTGCTTGTTTTGTTCGAAGTCAACCTCGGCTTCGGGAAACGGCAGGGCAAGTTGCCGGATCAAACGACGGTACGTATCAGCATGGTGTCTGACAGCCTCAAGACGAGTTGAAATATCGTCAATTTCGATCTTCAATTCATTCAGTCGCTGCCCACCGTTCTGCGCAATTGCGCCACGGGTGCTTTCAAGATCCGTGTTAACATCCCTCAGCTTACCGGTCAGTCGTGTGAGCACCTGTTCTTTGGAAGCAAGTTCAACACTGAGACGACCCTGCTCATCCGAAGCAAAATCATAACGGAGAAACTTTCCGAAGGGTGAGATCAGTTCTTCATTTTTTGCATAGCGTTGATAATCTTCGTTATGCCCTTCCCATTTTCGGACATCCTCAAATAGTCGGTCCATATCTTCCCGCTGTCTCTCCAGCTCTTCCAATCTGTCATGAACGTTCGAGAGGTTATCAAAATGAGAAATCAGCGTATCAAGCTGCTCAGCGGGATCATTCGGCTCAAGCATAAGCTGACGAATAAAGTCAGTGTAATTGTCTACCTGTTTCATACTGATTGTTTTATGAAACAATTCAAGGGGCTGATCACTTTTCATGGCAAACAGGCGCTGAAAGGATTTGGCATATGCGCTGAACGACGGATGCAGTTCAGTTCCGGGAAGGGTTTGGATATATTTGCGAATATCGGCAAGCTTTGTTGGTATTTGTGCAAAATGTTCCTCTATGCGCAGCGGATGACGGGAAATAACATAAAGTCGTTCAATCTGTGAGGATCGATCACGGGCATACATAATCTGGCAGAGGGTTACTGTTTGATCGGTGCCTTCATTATAAAAACGCGCGAGAAGAATACTCAGATGTTTTGCATCCGGGCGGAGAGAAACATCCCTCACCGACGTTTCATCTTCAGAATACACTGTGTTATATGTACCGTAAAAATAGTCGCGGATTTTCCGCTCCACCTTGGACCCTCCGGATGCCTGGTTGTAGCGCACCCGGTGAGCGGGGTACAGAAGGGTTGTGATGCCGTCAATGAAGGTTGATTTACCTGATCCGTTGGGGCCGGTAATCAGACCGCTTTTACCTTTCAGGGGCAGGGTAACGACATGATTATGGAAGGTTCCCCAGTTATACATCTGCATATAGTCCAGGCGAAAACCCGCACTGCTGTCATCATTGTAAAACTCGAACATATCGCTCATTCGGATGGTGCTCCCTCGCTGTCGCCATACCGTTTATTGGCATATTCTGCATATATTTCAAGCTGCTCGGCCATGGAGCTCACCAAAGCAGCATCCACATAGGCTTTGATTACGCGACTGATTTCGACCCTCTCCTTATCCCCTGGAATGGGAGAGATAAAACCCATATCCTTTACTTTTTTCAGATCAGCACTAAACTCATCCTTCATGCGGGCTTTATTCGTACCGTCCTTGTTGGCAAGGCGGATACGGTCAAAAATCACTTCAGTACTTACCACACAGCGATGTGATCCATCAGATGCATCGTATTCATCCAGCATTTTCCGCAGCATAACCAGCAGATAGCTTACCCGGTACGGCAACTGGGTACGCATCGTAAGCCGGGGTCCCTCACCGCCTTCTTCAATATCCATCCCGCGTAGATGGGCAAACCCCTCAACTTCATCGACGATGAGTTTGAGACGAAGAAGCTCCAGATGATTGCTCACCGCTTTCAGCCGTTTCTTCAGGATAGCCCACAGACGCTGCTGCTTCTGGTCACCATGCCTCAATATCCAGGTTCCCTTCAGCAGAGTTATAAGGACATCAGACAGTTCACTATTTGTTTCGTCCATTATGCTCAAGGTGCTGTCTCCTCGTCTTCAGGCTTATAAAAAATAATATTCGGGACTGACCGGGCAACCCGCCGATTCCCCGCCTGGTCATACCAGCTTATATCGACCCCGTCTTCAGTTAGAATAATTCCCTGAAACTGCGAATCGACAAGAGCAAAATACCCGACTATTTCTTCCAACCCAGCAACGGGATATGCTTCCACCAGTCTCTGCAAACTTGTCTGTGACTCCTTGCTGAGCTGGATAGCGATGTGTCGTGTAAGTAATTCAAGATTCATCTGTGTTTCAGGAATAATATCCACCAGATCGGGTAAATCCACTGCGGTATCGGTCACACCTTCAACCTTTAACTCCGCAGCCGGGGAAAAAAGCGGCCGATCGAAGGGCACAGAAATATCGAGTTTGCGATGCTCGAGCTCCAGTACAAACTCCCGGGGGGGATGCTTCGCAAGTGTAATCGCCAGTCGTTCAATATCATTGAGAAGCTGATGCATTCTCCTCGATTCCCGTGTTGACTGTTCCTCAAGAAAGCGTCTCAGTGACTGAGCCACATAGGAAAGGGTCTTCTGGGCAGTTTCATTGGCTTCAAGAAGTTCAAAATAAAAGTTATCAAGAATCGAAGTGTCGAGTTTCTGAACGGCAGCTAAGGAATGAATTTTACCAATATGTTCCTGGAGACTGGCATTCTGATTCGCATTCATCAGAAGACGGCCAAATGCATGAAACGACTGGCCTTGAGGTGAATTGTCTATACTTCCACGGAACTGGAGAATATCGCGGATAATTTCTGCCCGATTTTCACCGGCCTGGGCAACCTGTTCACGGATGCTCTTATTCAGTTCCTCGAACTCCCGGGTCACACTGCGGATATCGGTTACCAATGAGTTTGCGATGCTGGATATATGCCGATAAGTATCCTGGACAGTCCGATCATCCATCATTTTCATACGGTTCTCTCCAATATCATTCATCTGATTCTGGAGAGCTTTTATCTGTGTGCGAAGCGCTTTTCGCCTGAGTGTCGGATCCTCTTCGCTTTGGGTAACAAGGTTTTCAAGTTCCCGCAAGAGGGTGGCCAGCTTTGTATCGGTAGCCGTATAGCTGGGATTCAGCTGGGCCTGCAGAAATTGGAGGGCAGAATCGATTCCTGCGGTCATCCGGTAGTGTGGCTCATCTTTCCCCCGAGGATAAAAACTGTCCAGCCACCCCCTATCCCCGCTGCTCCATTGTGTGAGATATTTTTCCGGGGTCTGGAAACTCTCCTCAGGATAATCACGTTCCAAAAGTCCTAAATAAGACTCAAGTTCATATAGATAATCTGTACGCGATACAGGATTTCGGGAGTATTTATCGATGATCCGCTGAAAAAAACCTAGAATTAATGGTGCGGTAGTTGCAGCAAGAAGTTTCCAGGCTGCATTGTTCTTGTGATAATAGCGTAGATCATCATATGTCATAGATAATTCAAGTATTACATGCTTTAGATAAACATGAAAGATAGATCTGATTATGTGGATATGGTTTTTATGTACCGAACCGAAAATTCACGATGCAACTACTTGCGGTATCTTCTCAAGCTCACCGGCAATCTTTTTCCGCTCCCGCCTCAGATCGTATTCATCCTGAATCCAGAAATCAGCGGAGTTCCCGAAATACTTCGCCAGGCGCAGAGCAGTATCTGCGGTGATCCTTCGATTACCATTGAAAACCTGACGCCTTCCCTTCACCAGATCCGTGAAATTCCGAACTGATCCAGTTTAGTATCTTTGCTGAGGAGGGGATTACCTTCAATTAATGATTGGGCGCTGAGCATCCGGTCGAAAGGATCTCGATGCTCACCGTTGAGCATGCCCGCTTTCAGGGCATGCTCGGCGCTGATATCGAGGTAGTCGAAGTGATCTTCGTTTATTCGCTTCTGCCATTGTGCGATTATTTGTTCTCCCTGTGGCAACTTTCCAATTCGTGTTTTGGTAGAAATCTCCCAGGCAGATGCAGCACTCACAATTATGGTGTTCATGGGGTTTTCGATCAGGGAGCGGACCGCATCACTCAGTTCGTTTTCAGCCGACCACCACCACAGGAGGCAATGAGTATCCAGAAGGTAACTACTCATCCCCAGACATCCAGTTCCGATTCAGGAAGTTCATCGAAAAAGCTGTCGGGGATTTCCATAGGGTAGCGTCCAGCAGTTCTCGCCGCCTGCGTATCCAGCGGCATGAGGCGCGCATACGGTTTTCCTGCTTTAGCGATGATCACAACTTCACCATTATGAGCCTTTTCAAGAATTGCCGAGAAATGAGTCTTCGCCTGGTGGACGTTTATCTTTTCCATATAGTTAAATTAGTCCACCACATGGACTAAGTCAAGCATCCGGACGCATGGGCAAGCAGGTCGCAGCGCGACCGACCAGCCCCCGGTTGCATGGGCGAGCAGGTCGCAGCGCGACCGACCAGCCCCCGGTTGCATGGGCGAGCAGGTCGCAGCGCGACCGACCAGCCCCCGGTTGCATGGGCGAGCAGGTCGCAGCGCGACCGACCAGCCCCCGGACGCATGGGCGAGCAGGTCGCAGCGCGACCGACCAGCCCCCGGACGCATGGGCGAGCAGGTCGCAGCGCGACCGACCAGCCCCCGGTTGCATGGGCGAGCAGGCACGGAGTGCCGACCAGCCCCCCGGACGCATGGTATCGGGATCGTTCCTCAGCGCTTTGCGCTTGCGGTACGACCCTTGGGCGAGCAGCAGTGAAGCAATCCATCCTGCCGAGAACTGTACACTGAGGGCATTAATACGATAGTGTCCGTGCATATTTAAAAACTTACCAGGAATATACCCATGCCAGGTGCACCTCCACAACATACGACTGTACTTGTTTCCTGCCATATTGATGGCGCAATTCATGCTGTGCCATTGGCAGCCGAAACCCTGAAAACCTATTACCTTCATGGCAGCACACCGGTTTCATCAGAGCTGGACATTCTCACGGCGGATTTTTCAACATCTGACTCGCCGGAAATGGCTGCAGCATCCATTCTTGCCCGCAAGCCCGGCAGTGTGGGGTTCTCCATGTACATCTGGAACCGCAGCTTTTGCCTGGAAACAGCCGAGATTATCAAAAACCGTGCACCGTCCGTCATTTTGTACACAGGAGGGGCGGAGGTGACGGCGGACCCGGAATCGTTGGATCGGGAATCTGTGATTGATTACATCCTGCCCGGAGAGGGGGAACTACCTTTTCGTATCCTCATGGACTACATCAAAAGCCTTCACTCACCGCATACAAAAAACCGGGAGGAAAAACCAGCCCGGCTTCTTTCCAGATCAAATATCCATGATATCAGGACACTGCCATCACCATATCTGGAGGGGAACGGGATGACCGAGAATGGCGGAGAGCCCCGACGGGTTTTGCTCTGGGAGTTGTCCCGGGGCTGTCCTTATAACTGTGCGTTCTGCGCCGAATCACGGGGAATTGCAGGTGTGCGATATATCAGCATGGAGCGGATTGAGGCGGAACTGAAACTGTTTGAGCGGCAGGGAGTTGAGCAGATTTTTGTTCTTGATCCCACGTTTAATACCGGGCATGACAGGGCCATTGAAATTCTCGGACTCATCGCAGTCCATGCTCCGTCTATTCATTTCACATTCGAGGTGCGGGCCGAGTTGCTTAATGTGGAGCAGGCCGAAGCGTTCTCCAAGATCCGCTGCTCCCTCCAAATCGGTCTCCAAAGCGCAGACTCCGACGTGCTTAGGTATGTGAACCGATCAATCCGGCCCGATATGTTTATGGAAAAAATCGGCCATTTAAATGAATACGGAGTGATCTTCGGTCTGGATCTGATCTACGGATTACCGGCGGATACTCTCCAGGGATTCCAAAGAAGCCTGGATTTTGCACTATCATGCCTTCCCAACCATCTGGATATTTTCCGGCTGTCAGTGTTTCCCGGAACAGAACTGCATGAAAAGGCTGATTCCCTCGGGCTCATCCGACAACCTTCCCCACCCTATGCGGTGCTTGGAACTGACGATTTCAGTGAGCAGGAGTTGAGCCGTGCAGAGGAGCTTGCCGCCGCCGCAAACCGTTTCTACAATCAGGGTGCTGCGGTTGCATGGTTCATGCCGGTCTGCGATGCGCTGGAAATGCGCCCCTCGGAATTTCTGGGTTTTGCAGCAGATATCCATGAAGAGAACGGGGCTGCAATTCAGACCGGTGACGGGTTCCATCCTGACCCACTGATGCATTGGCAGCTTGAAGTGCTGCGCCTGGCTTTCAGAAAACACAAGAAGAAGCGTTACGGCAAGGTTGCCGCCGATCTATGCCGTTACCACCACTACTATGCCAGGGCTCTGAAAGAAGCGGATCTGGCTGAAGATGCCGGAAATCCGGAGGCACAGATCAGCCGGGGCGCAGTTCTCAGACGCAGTTCCCAGCTGTATCTTGCCGACTTCAACTATGACGTGAATTTGTACACAGAACCGGGCATGTTTTCGCTGGAAGATTTTGTGCGGGAATACGATCCCGAACCTTCTTTTGCCATGATATTTGCCGCAACCGGGGAGATAGTAACCCTCGCACTTGAGGAACCGTACTATGTGCTTCTTACAAAGATAAACGGATCTGATACACTGAAAACCCTGCTTGAGCAAACCGGATTGTCATTCGATGACGTAGAGGATCTGCTGGTTTTTCTTCACAGCAACGGCCTCATGCATGTTTGCTGATCCCCCTCTTCATCCGGGCTGGCTGCACAGCTCCGGAAGATATTTCACTGGGAACATTCGTCACAGAGTCCGTAACATTCCAGCAGATGACCGCTGAACTTCCTCCCGTAGCGTTTCTCAAGGAGAGGAAGAACTTCGTGGAGCTCACATTCTTCCACCTCCTGGACCCGGTGACATTTGGGACAGATGATGTGGGCATGATGACCGTCGGCGGGCATCAGAACATAGCTTGGAGTCTGGGATTCCACATATGTTGGACGGATTATGGACATTTTAGTGAAAAAATCCAGCGTACGGAACACCGAGGTTCTGGAGGCGTTTGCCCCTGTGGTTTCGATCCTTTCAAGAATCTCCCTGCTCGTCAAATGATGCTTAGACTGGCAGATAATGCGCAGAATTTGATCCCTTGCAGGAGTAATTCTCTCACCCCGGTCCAGGATCCGACGAAGACATTGTTGATATGTGTTTTCCCATTCCATAATTACGAGTGTAACAGTCCGGTGCAGACATTGTCATCATACAAGCTGCACCGGATAATAGTTCAATTTTCGACTGATACAAGAGCCTGCATCAACTGTTGATTCAGATGGGTAAAATCGACATCCTGACCGATAAAAACCAATTCCTGGCGCTTGTCGCCCCATGGCTCCTCAAAAGCTTCAAGAATTTGGCTGCGAAGTTCTTCATCCCTGGGCCACTGGGTCCGATCCACTGCCGACCACCAGAATCCTGCTGCTTCAAAAAATCCTTTTTTTCCGGAAATACTCAGGAAGTATGCCGACTCGGGCTCGTCTTCAAACCAGAAATAGCCCTTCGCTCGGATTAACCCCTCGATGCCAGCGGATACAACCTTTTGAAATTTTTTGCGGTCGAATGGACGACGCTGTTTAAACGCCCAACTGGAGATTCCATATTCTTCAGTCTCCGGCACATGGTCGTTCGCCAGCTCTTCCTCCCATGCGTCGAGGGACTCTCCCCACTCCCTGGTGTACAGTCCGGTATTCATAATCAGGTAGGGGTCGATATTTCCGTTGAGCATTGGAATGATTTTCGCCGTGGGATTCATCTTGCCCAGCAGGGCGGTGAGTCTTGCCAGTTCTTCAGGTTCAACCAGGTCGGTTTTACTGACAAGAATGACGTTGGCGAACTCAATCTGATCGGTGAGCAGCATGGACAGACTTCGCTCATCTTCCTCATTTACCGCCATGTTCTTTTCCGCCAGGCTTGTTGTAGATATCAGCATCCCCCGGCAGGTGGAAGCATCCACTACGGTCACCATGGTATCCAGCCTGGTGAAATCTTCCAGCGCTGAACCTTCATATTCCCCGAGTTCGAAGGTCTGAGCAACCGGAACAGGTTCGCTGATCCCCGAGCTCTCGATGAGCAGATAATCAAACCGACCGTCCCGGGCCAGATCATACACCTCTCTGAGTAAATCGTCACGCAGGGTACAGCATATGCATCCGTTGGACATCTCCACCAACTGCTCATCGGTTCGGCTGAGCCGGGCTCCGCCATCCCGTACCAGGGCGGCATCGATATTCACGTCGGACATGTCGTTGACAATCACCGCTACCTTTAATCCTTCGCGATTGGTGAGGATATGATTGAGCAGGGTAGTTTTTCCCGCCCCCAGGAAACCGGATAATACCGTTACAGGCAATTTTTCAGTATGTTTCATAATGCCGCATATTAGTGGTACTTTGTTCCACTGTCAATACTTTGTTGCTTTTTAGGGCTTTAGTAACATAAATGGCGACTTAGGACCTTCTGAAAATCCAAACCCAATGCAGATACATGAATTGCGGCTTGATTTTTCTCACAGGTATGTGGTTTTTACAGGAAGGAGCTAAAAACCCTTGCACCGGCCTCCGTGGTGGGAGCGAAAATGTGCCTGGATGAAGCCATGGATCGACGGATTACAGGCAGGATTGTGAGTATCTCCCAGTCTTGTCTTCATCCCATGTTGGGTAAAAGCTGCCATGCTTATCGCATTTTGGCATGAAGATTTCGGCGGCGAATGTAAAAGACGATTTTATCTTTTCTGCGGTTCAATCTTTCAACATATCGGGAAAAATTCGAGCCGACACTTCATTAATGATCTACTATATTCATATGGATATAAGAGATATTCGGAAAACGAGCATCCCGCTCTGCATGACTGCGTTCATCATGACCTGCTGTACTGCTCTTCTCTTCGGCTGCGCATCCAATGGTCCGGCCCACGATACAGACAGTCTGATATCGGGCTTGGATATCCCCGGCAGTTTCATAAAAAGCGGCTATTCCAGTGAAGCCGATCTGAATTTCCTGGCAACATTTCCGCCGGAAAGCGGCAGGACTCCGGGCCTTGTTGTATTTCTCCACAGCATGGAAGAGCGGGGCAATAGCTTGCACAGGGTATATGACAACCCGGCAGGTGAAGGCCCGGGTCTGGCAAAAATCGCCCTGGAGGATCAGGACTTCCCGTTCATCACACTTTCCCCCCTTTGCCCCCGGGGAACCTACTGGACCTTTCTTCACCGCAGGCTGGGCACATTGATTCGGGAATTTATTGAAGAAGAATCTATCGATGGGGATCGGGTCTACCTTACCGGCGTCAGCATGGGTGGAATGGGCACCTGGTCCATGGCCATGGCCCAACCTGATCTGTTTGCCGGGATTGTACCGATTTCCGCCGCCGTGTACTCCCCTCCGATTCGCCCCCGCTACCGCCGCATTGCGGAAATTCCGGCCCTGGTGGTGCACGACCTGAAAGATCCTTCCATACCCTATGATAAGGCCCGGAAAACTGTCCAGCGATTTCAAAAAGCGGGGGGTACTGCAGAGTTTGTTCGCTATGATTCCGGCGAGCATTATATCCACACCAATGTTTACCGCAGCGATATGTTTATTGCCTGGCTGATGGGGGTGGGGACTGAGTAGACGGCGGCCGTGTACATGCGTGCGGACCTTCCTCCCCGCAGGCTTTTTCCCTGCACTTCACTTTTGTACGCTCAGGTCTTACCTTTAGATTTCAGCTAATAATATGCATAGGAGTATCTCATGAACATTGAACTGAACAGCGGACATTCTATTCCTGCCCTTGGACTGGGCACCTTCCGGGCCAAGGATCAGGAAGTGTACAAAGCCGTCCTGCACGCCATTGAAGCAGGGTATCGCCATATCGATACCGCTGTTGCCTACGGAAATGAGGAAGAGGTTGGCAAGGCCATTGCCGAGAGCCCGGTTCCCCGGGAGGAATTGTTCGTTACCACCAAAGTCTGGAACACCGCACACAGCAAGAAAGATGCAGCTGAAATGATCAATGAGTCCCTGAAGAAGCTGGGGCTGGAGTATATTGATTTGGTTCTGGTGCACTGGCCCTGGACCTATGAGCGAAATGCGGCGGTGTATGAGGCCATGGAAGACGCCGTGGATGCCGGCACGGTCCGATCCATCGGTATTTCCAACTTCAATATCCACCACATTGAGAGCCTGCTGAAGACCGCCCGGATCACCCCTGCGGTGAACCAGATGGAATGCCATGTGCATCTGCAGAACACCCGCCTGCAGGAGTACCTGGACGACAAAGGCATCCGGCTGGAGGCATATGCGCCGTTCAAAAGCCATGATATCGGAGATATTCTGGATGATGAGACGCTGAAAAAGATCGGAGATGCCCACGGAAAGACCGTACCCCAGGTGTCGCTTCGCTGGATGCTGCAGCGGGGGATTATTGTGATCCCCAAGTCGGTGCATGCGCAGCGCATCGATGAGAACTTTGACGTTTTCGATTTTGAACTCTCGGATGAGCAGATGCATGAAATTCGTAAGCTCAAGCGCGCCGATCGCGCATTCCCCGAACCTGACAACGTGGACTTCGGTTTCGTGAACCTCTAACCCATTTCAGCCCGGGATGTCCGCCTGCGATCCAGCATGGAATTGGGCCGGGGCACCCCCGGGTTTCACCGGCTGTGCCGGCCGGGGTGAGTCAGCGATCCGCTGCCGACAACCCGGGATAATCCATTGCCACACCCGCCAGAATTTCAGCCACCGCAGCCACAACTTCCGGCCGGACATTTTTCTGCTGTCAACAAAATTTTCCCGTATGCCCGGAAGCTGCCCAGGGAATCAGCCTGTAAAATCCGGAGAGAAGCCCCGGCGCAGCATATTTTCGCTCACCGCCACAGGATGCACGAAGTTCAGAAGGTACTGGGAACCTCCGGCCTTTGTGCCCTGCCCCGAAAGCTTGAAGCCGCCGAAGGGCTGGCGGCCCACAAGTGCTCCGGTGATGGATCGGTTTATATAGATATTTCCCGCTTCAAGATGTTCCCGTACAAGATCTATATGCCCCCGGTTTCGGCTGACGATTCCTCCGGTGAGACCGAAATCAACCGCATTGGCCATTTCAATTCCCTGCCGGATGGATTCGGTTTTCATGACCGCCAGAACCGGTCCGAACACTTCCTCCTGTGCCAGCCGATGTTCAGGACGGATATCGGCAAATATGGCCAGATTGTCCTTCACCAGCATTTCCCGGCCTTCCTCCCTTCCTATTGCGATATAATCGGCGATCTTCCGTTCAGCCTCGGGGCTCACCGCCGGCCCGAGAAAGGTTCCCGGATCTACGGCATCTCCCATGATCAAGGAATCTGCCGCGGCAGTGAGACGGTTCAGGAATTCATTGTACAGCGATTCATGCACGATGGCCCGGGAAGCGGCGGAACATTTCTGTCCCTGAAAGCCGAATGCCGAGTAGAGGACGGCCTCAACGGCCACATCAAGATCCGCATCGCTGTCAATAATAATTCCGTTTTTCCCGCCCATCTCGGTGACCGATGAGCGAACATAGGCACTTCCCTGCTGCTGCCGGGAGAGGGTCTCGATAATTCCCAGACCCACTTCCTTTGAACCGGTGAATGCAATGCAGTTGATCCGGGGATGGGAAACCAGGGCCGCCCCCACCACCTCCCCCTCGCCGGGGAAGAAATGGAGTATTTCAGCGGGAACCCCTGCTTCCATGAAAATCTCATACATCAACCTGCCGGTGACTGCGCTTTCCTCTGCGGGTTTGTACAGCACACCGTTTCCCGTTACCAGGGCGGCACTGGTCATGCCGGTGCTGATGGCCAGGGGAAAATTCCATGGAGCGATTACCCCCGCAATTCCCCGGGGCCGGTAGCTCAAAGAGTTCCGTTCACCGGCAATATTCGACAGGGAACGGGGGGAAAAGAGCTTTTCCGATTCAGCGGCATAATAATTAAGAAAATCGATGGCTTCACAGACATCATTATATGCCTGGTCCCACTGCTTCCCCACTTCCAGCACCTGTACGGCGGCGAGTTCATATATCCTCCGGGACATGATGCCGGCGCTGCGGCGCAGAATCTCCGCCCTGCGGGGAGCATTGGAGGCAGCCTTCCATGCAGCTGCGGCGTTTTGTATTGCATTCACGGCCTCATTCAGACGTGTGCTGATTTCGTTTGTGCTGATATTGCTGATGCGCTTTTTCACGCCGGTGATTACCGTTGGGGCGGTATCCAGGGCATGAGAAAACGATCTGCGTACCGCCTCCAGACTGAAATCCCCGGGGGGATGATTGGAAAAATGCTCCCCGTCCGCCCGGGACGGAGCAGGGGAAGAGGTTACGGTGGGTGAAGCAAAAATATCTTCCCGAGATGCGGCCTGAATGAACTGCAGGCGAACCATTCCGTCCCGGGCGGTATTTTCAACCAGGCGGCGTACCAGATACGCCATTCCCGGGACCATGGGGCCGTAGGGGGCATAGAGCCGTACGGTCTGACCCAGGGCTGTCAGAGCCTCTGCCATTCCCGACGCCATGCCGTTGAGCATCTGAATCTCATACTCATGGGAGGAAAGACCGGCTTCTTCCGCCAGGCGGCGGGTTTCCGCCGCGGTACGCATATTGTGGGTGGCCGCAGCCACCCGGATCAGGTCGGAGTTCTCAAAGAGGAGGGCAAGGTTTTCCTCATATGCGGCGTCAGTCATATATTTTTCTTCAAACACCGGTGACGGCCAGCCGTTCTCCTGGGCGAAAATCCGTTCATACTCATAATAGGCACCCTTCACCAGCCGGACGGTGAACCGGTAATTTCCCCGCCGGGCGAAGGCCGTAAGATCCCTGAGATCTGCGCCGGTTTCCTTCAAATAGGATTGGACGGCGATCCCCAGCTGATGGTATGAGCTTTCCGATACCAAGCGCTTGAAGGCGGAAAGAGTGATATTTTTGTACACCCTCTGTTCCATATCAACATGAAGAAACCCATCCGCATCCTTCACCGCCGTGAGGATCCGCTTAAGCCGGGAGACTAGCACATCCACGCTCCGCTCATAGTTCAACGGTCCGATTTGCGAGTAGAGACTTGTGGGTTTTACGGTTATGTGCACCGGCAGCCCAGCGCCGCTGAGAACTTCCACGGCTTCCAGCTGTTTGGCCAGGTAGATCTCCGCCTCTTCCTCACTGAGGGTGGCTTCTCCCAAGGTATCCAGGGTGTAGAGGAAGCCCCGTTCGGCCATGGAAGAAACCGCGGCAAGGGCCTGAGTCAGGTCCCGTCCGCAAACAAATGAGGCGAACAAATCCTCCAGCAATTCCGACAGACCGGAGCCGTCAAGCTCCATAAACCAGGGCGGAGCATATGTAGCGGCAAAATAGTCGTCCCGGTACTCCTCAACCTGGCGCTCCCCGTTGAGCACAGGATACACGTCTATAAGATACAGCAGCGCCGCCATAAACTGATGATCTGCGGCGGCATGAAGCAGCACTCTTCCGCCGGGAGTCCCCGAGTCAAACAGGGGATCCTTCCGAGACATGGTCTGTGTATACAACTGCTCCCTGAAATTCACCGGTTTCGCCACAAATCCTCCAATGCACGGTCCATCCAACACGCTCAGCGCCAACCGTACCGGAGTTCAGTCCGGAATGAAAAAACCGGCCGGTCATGCGCTTCTGACACTCATAAAATCATATCGTTGCTTGGGGAATTTTGCGAGTTTTTTCTTGAGTCCTTTACTAATATTCACACATTCCGCCGGGAACACAGCTATTTCCACCCTGTTCCCCGGGAGAATTCACTCTTCAGAAGCGGTCTGTGATAAAAATCGGGTTCCGTCCGGAGAAAAATTGTTCCATTCCGGGGAGGTCGGATTCATCGGTCAGTCCGGTGAGCACCGCCTGTTCCAGAGAGATTCCCCCGAACAGCAGGGAGCTGAAGACGGAGAGATCTATTTCAGGCAGACCTTCCGGAGGGCTGGCGGAGGGAGTGAACTCCGGCTTTCCGCCGCTGATGCGGTAGATTCCGCTGTTTTCTTCTATGGCAGGATCTGTGAGGTAAAAGCCCGCATCGGGAAGCGTCCGGTTCTCTCCTTCCTTAGAGGCGGCGAACTGCGCCACGGCGGCGGAGAAAACCTTGGGGATATTCACCGGGCGGGCCATCCATTCGTTCACGCAGGAAATCTCGGGCCGGGGTTCACTGAGAAAATGCCGTACCTGAAACGACCCGGGCAGGTTCAACTCGATTTTGCTGATTTGGGACCGGTGCCGGGCCAGAAACTCAAAGATTGCCGCCAATCCCTGTGCATGCCGCCAGACCGCCTTGTGCACGTACAGGCCCGGGTTTTGATAGTCATCGTCCTGGCTGAAGCGCAGCCATGCGGCGGGTTCGCCCGAGGTATCACGTATCACATAGTAATAATGATTAAAACGCCGGGCGCTTTCCCGTTCCTCCTGGAAACTCCGGTAGGGCCAGTAAATGGAAGCATCAAACTGCTGAATCCACAGATTATGAAGCTCGCATATTTTATTGAACTCGGTTTCCTTCCATTCCATGGGCGCGAAGCTGAATCCGGTCCGGATTCTTCTTATATCTTCCGGGGCAAAGCGGTACTGTTTATAGTCCCCCAGGCTTCCGTAGCCGAATTTTCCGTAAAAGCGGTAGGAAAAAGGATACAAATAGGATATTCCCACCCCCTCCCGGTAATCCCGTCTGAGAACCTCATTCAGAATTTCCCGGATACGCCCCGAGTTCCTGTCGGCGGGGTCGGAAGCCACTGCAGAAATTCCGCCGGAACTCCAGTCCTCTCCGAAATACCGGGTGGTAAAGCGGATATCCGCCATCCCGCTTCGGGCATTTCCCTCATCATCAAAAAAGGCAAGACCGTAAGATCCGTTTCCCGGAAGGGGAAAAATATGGTCAGTCCATCCGATGCTGTCGGTAAAACAATACCTGCACAGCCTCTGGTATGCCGAAATCTGCTTTTCGGAGTTGATATTTGACATGGTACTCATACGATCCCCTTCTTCTAGTATTCTGGTATTCTGGTATTCTGTTGTTCTGGTATTCTTTTGTTCTGATACTTCATACAGACGGTAAGCATCCCCGTTTCGAATCAATAGGTTGATGCAACTTATCAACCATCAAGTTGTCCCAGTATACATTCAAATTCTCCTTCTGAGAACCGGAATTTTCCGGTGTGAGGCAAAACCGCCCCGGTGCATGGCCGCCGGCTCATTCTATCATCAGAGCCAGCCCAGTCGGCTCATCAATTTACAATTTCGCCGGAACCATCCATTGACTTATGTGCATATGCACGCTAAAATACAGATACATTAGGCGTGCATATGCACGCTTCACTGGACCCGGGGAATCTTTAAGACTCACCGGGGCATACGCTGATTGTCCAGTTCAGGAGGATTGTATGAACGGAAACAGAAGAGGTCCGGAAAACGCAGGACCGGGAACCGGCAGAGGACTTGGGCTGTGCTCAGGCTACGAACAGCCCGGTTGTATGAATGAGGAAAAGGAACGGCTAGGTTTGGGACGAAGGGCCGGATACGGCCGGAGCAGAGGAGGACCCTCGGGGATGGGCCGGAAGTTCGAAAACCGGAGAGGCCGGCGCTTTGATCGGCGCGGCTCCCGCTTCCATGACTGGAGGCGTACATGATTCTTGGATTCTGCCTCAGCTCGGAAAATCCGGACGCCCCGCTGGATACTCGATTCGGCAGAGCGGCGTATTTTACTTTTATTGATTCGGATACCTCCCGGACGCTCTCAATCATGGAGAACCCGGGCAAGCATGCCGCCGGATCCGCGGGTATGGCTGCGGTGCAGATCTTCGCCGATCATCGGGCCGATGTGATTATCGGGCCACGGCTTGGTCCCAAGGCGGAAGATGCGGCACGGGCGCTGGGATTAACCGTATACAGTCAGGGGGATTCCCGGAATGTGAGCGATGCACTCCAGCGCTTTCACAGCGGCAGCCTGGTATCAAGCTGATGACGGTGGCGGTATTAAGCGGCAAAGGAGGGGCGGGGAAAACAACTTTTTCGGTTAACTGGGCACGGCTTCTGGGCGATGCATGGCTGCTGGACTGCGATGTGGAAGAGCCCAACTGTCATCTCTTCCTGCAGCCGGAGAACCAGTTCACCCGAACTGTGACGCGAAGCGTACCGGTTCTCGACGCCCAAGCCTGCATTGGATGCGGAGCATGCGCCTCCTTCTGCGCATTCAATGCATTATTGATTTCAGGCGGGAATGTGGTTGTCATGGAAGATCTCTGCCATTCCTGCGGAGGCTGTGAAATTGTATGTCCCGCACATGCCATATCCTACCGGGAACATCCCATGGGAAGCATCACCGGGGGCAGTGCGGATAATCTGCAGCTTCTGTACGGAACACTGGCAATCGGGGAACATTCAGGGGTGCATATCATCAACACCATGCGGAAAGAATCTGCAGAATCCGGGCTGGTGATTATCGATGCACCTCCGGGAACATCATGTTCAACCGTAGCAGCCATAAAAGGGGCCGATTACTGTGTGGTGGTTACCGAGCCCACCCCGTTCGGACTCAGCGATTTACGGATGGTGGAGGAGATGCTCAGGGAAATGGGGATGCCCTACGGTGTTGTAATCAACCGTGCCGACCTTGGAAACACAGAAGTGGAAGAACACTGCAACAATCAAAACACCGCAATTTTGGGCAGAATTCCCTTCGATTGGGAAATTGCAGGAGTAAACGGCAGGGGAGGAATCTTTGTGGATGAGCTCCACCGGCACCGGGAAAATATGCAGAAGATCAGTGAAGCGGTCTTCTTAACCATTCTTGAGGAGAACAGACATGGGACAACATAGGCTGCGGGAGATTACCATCCTTTCCGGAAAAGGAGGAGCGGGGAAAACATCCCTCAGCGCATCCCTTCTTCCATGGCTGGATTCGCCCGTCCTGGCGGACTGCGATGTGGATGCACCTGATTTTGATATTCTTCTTTCACCGGAGCTTGAGGAAAGCCGGGATTTTCAGGGAGCGCAGAAAGCCCGCATTGACCCTGAGCACTGCAGCCAATGCGGAGTGTGCATGCAGCATTGCCGATTTGATGCCATTGATCATATTCAGGGAGTCCATTACGTAGATCCGCACAGCTGTGAAGGCTGCGGGGTCTGTGCATTTGTGTGTCCTCACAACGCAGTGGATCTGAAACCGGCTGTGGTGGGGACGGTGAACCGTTCCAAAACCCCCTACGGTACCCTGATTCACGGTAAGCTGATTCCCGGAGAGGAAGCTTCAGGCAAACTGGTGAGCGAGGTGAGAAAATCCGCCCGTGAGCTTGCCGTCGCACAAAACGCCGGACTGATTATCGTGGACGGTCCCCCGGGAATCGGCTGTCCTGCCATCTCCTCAATCACCGGCACCGATCACGTGGTGCTGGTTACCGAGCCCTCCCCTTCGGGTTTTCACGACCTGAAGCGCCTGGCGGAAGTGGTGAGCCGCTTCGCCCTGCCCATGACCCTGGTAATTAACAAATGGGATCTGGATGCTCCCCTCGCAGAACAGATCCAACGGTTTGCGGAAGAACAAAACATTCCGGTTTCCATGAAAATCCCCTTTCACAGAGGCATTGTGGATTCTATACTGCAGAGACACATTCCATCCCTGGGAATGAAAGAAGAATACGAAGAATGGGGCATGGAACAATTGATCCATGCACTGAAGGAAGGCTGAGTGCCGGGAAGAAGAAAGCGGAGGAACTGCCGCTCCCTTGAAGGGGGGAGGAATTTTAAGCCGTCGGGGGTTCCATCCTACTCGCTGGAACGAATATCACTTGATCTTGACGAGTTTGAAGCAGTCAGGCTCTGCGACCACGAAGGGAAAAGTCAGATTGAAGCAGCCCGGATCATGGAAATTTCCCGGGGAACTGTTCAGCGCCTTCTGGAAAGCGGACGCTGGAAGATTACCGAAATTCTTCTCCATAACCATGAGCTTGTCATACCGGAATCTCCCGGCGATGATGCGCAGTAATATACGCCCCGGACTTGAACCCGGGCAGAGATGGCTCCCTGCATTCGCGTTTTCCCGGCAGTCGTTGCCGATGCAGTTGTTCTGAGCATTCTCAATTGACTCCCTGGCATGTTTTGATGATATTTACCGCATGCGGATCAGTGAACAGCAGAAGATCTGCCCGGTATGCGGTCGGCCTTTTTCAAACAGAAAGAGATGGGATTCAAGAGGGCAGTGGGAACAGATCAAATATTGCAGCGATTCATGTCGAAGAAAACGAAAACACATAAAACAACAGTGATGCAGGACATTTTACGACTCAGCCGCGGGCAGGCAACTGTTTCCCGCCGGGGTTCCAGAGCTGTTCCCCACCGCCTGAATAAGAGCGAAATGCGGGAGTTTGAAAGGGCCGCAGAACGGGGCTATGCCGAATTCCCCTACCCCAGGCAGGCTCTGTTAAATACCTTCACTGAATTTCAGCATGCCCGGGAAAACACTGCCATTATTCACGAAAAGCAGAACCATGGCGATTACCTCCACTGGAATCCCCTGGTTACCGGTGATGATAGCCCCGAGCCCCGGCTTCCCGCCGAGCTCCAGCCCTACCCTGCCCGGGTCACCATTCAGGGCTGGAAATTCGGCCCTATAGACAGGCAGACAGCACGCTTACTCAGGGAGATACTATGCACATCAACCGGGAAGAAATAGATGGACTGGACCGGATATTCCGGCTGAATTTGATAAACTCGGTTACCGGAATCAAGCCGGCCAACCTGGTGGGTACACGCTCCCTGGATGGGCGTGAGAATCTGGCCATCATCAGTTCGGTGGTGCACATCGGCAGCAATCCGCCGCTTATCGGATTCTTTGTCCGGCCCAGTCAACAGACCAGACGTCACA
Source organism: Salinispira pacifica (assembly GCF_000507245.1). Classification (GTDB taxonomy): domain Bacteria; phylum Spirochaetota; class Spirochaetia; order DSM-27196; family Salinispiraceae; genus Salinispira; species Salinispira pacifica. Next base: position 2,472,108 of record NC_023035.1, read on the forward strand.
GCTATATCAACCTCCGGGAGACCGGAGTCTACAGCATCAACCATCTCCCCTCCACCATGTCCCGGCAGGGACACTGGACTTCTGCAAAATTCGGCAGGGAGGAGTCGGAGTTCGCATATTGCGGTTTTACTCCGGAGTATATTGAGGGATTCCCAGCCCCCCTGGTTCAGGAATCCCGTATCAAAATCGCCCTGGAATTCCGCCAGGCAATTCCCGTCAGCCTGAACGACACAACACTGGTGATCGGCGAGGTGATACACCTGCTTGCGGACGATGAACTGATCGGCTCGCAGGGGGCTTTGGATCTGGAACAAAGCGGGTCCGCCGGGATCTCCGGAGTGAGCGGATATTATGTACTGAACAAAACCGCAGAATATCCCTACGCCCGCCGTGAGGAACTCCCGGATACCTGGAAGTAAAGAAGGCGTTTTCCGGAAGAATGCCGCCGTATTTTCCTCAGCTCAATTGATTTATCCGTTCCCTGCGATATAGTAGTTCTAGGGATAAAAGACGTAACGGATGGGTGCTCTAATTGATATCACCAGCCGTACAGCCTATACTTAATCCTGAGGCGGATGAATATGATCAAAAGAATCATCATACTCTCCCTCGTATCAGTTCTCCTGATTACATCGTGCAGCATCTTCGGTCTTAAAACTATTTCATGGGAATTCGACGAGGAACAGTTCCTTCAGTTTTCCACCAATAAAAAGATCCTTCAGGGTCGTCTGGTATACAGCCCCGATCCGGATGCGGGAAGCGACAGCTTCAGCACATATACCATCAGCGCAAAGAAAATGAGCGGCGATATTTCCGCCGGGTTCGGCATGTATTTTGATGATCAGGGTGAAGAGAACTTTTACCTCTTTCTAATCAGCATGGACGGAGCATATGCCTTTCTGAAATACGGCGACGGGATCCCGGAAGAGATTATTCCCTGGACCCACAGCACTGCAGTGAACACCGGTGCAGGTGAAGCCAATGAATTGAGGGTCCAGCGGCCGACGGCATCGGCATTTGAGTTCTATATAAATGACGTTCAGGTGAACACCATCAGTGATGAAAGCTACAGCGGCGGTTCAAGAGGCTTCGCCCTTGTTGTGGGAGAAGGGGAAGATTTCCCGGATACCCCGGCGGATGTCCGATTCAGCTCCCCCACTCTCACAGCCCCCAGCGTAATCAATATCTCAACCCCGGTTCAGCCCCTGCAGTTATCATCCCCGGTAGACCGGGCCAGGGAGTATGACAATGAAGATTAATTACCCCAAGGATTTTCAGAATAAAATTGAAGAGTTAAAGCACCAGTCTTCACTGCTGATGCACAGCATGGAGGACGGAAGTTTTTACCGCCTCAGTATCGCCCGGCGAAGAGAGCAGATCAACCGGGTAAAGGGGCTCTACAACGGACTGCTGGGACACATGAAAATGCCGGAGCTCAAAGGCATGCTCCTGGCCACCGCCCTGCTTCTTTCGTCAACGGGCTGTGATCTCATAAACCTCAACCACGGCCAGTCCCCTGACAGGGTTTCAAACAACAATCCCCCGGATGTTCCCACACTCGCCCACAGATCCCAGATCACATCAAGCATATTTTCTTTTGATGCATCAGCAGCCACAGATCCAGACGGTGATGCCCTTGAGTTCAGCTGGAATTTCACCGGTCAGAACAGCGGAGCCACCTACAATTCTTCAACCGCAGCAGGCAGCGTGGACCTCAGCGAAAACGACATTTTCGATGTCACCCTCACTGTGAAGGATGAAAACGGTGCAGCAAACATTCAGTCGGCACAGTTCCGGCATCTGGCACCGGCTTTTACCGGAAGCGACGGTGCCGCTACATTCGGCGATCTGGCCGCCATCTCCACAGAACCCACGTTTACCTTTACAGATATCGACAATGACGGGGATCTGGACATGTTTTCCATCGAATCAACAAACTACAGCAGTATTTCCGGTAATGATTTCTATTTTCATCAGAATACCGGAACTGCAGCAGCCCCGAATTTCGCCGCTCCCATACTTGCAAACAGCGCTCCGTACAATATCACCACCGCAAATCCCATGGTGAACACTGCGGGACTTACCTTCGCAGACATGGACGGCGATGGCGATGTGGATATGCTTCACAGCGAAGATGCCACCGTCTTACTCACCACCAACGGCGGAACCGCCGACGCCCCAGATTTCTTTCCGGGAAGAAGCTCATTGACCAACTTTACTCCCAGTGCCGGGACTGAAAAAAGCGTAGCTGCGGCAGATCTGGACAATGACGGTGACCAGGATCTGCTCCTGGGGCTGGATACCGGATATTTGCAGCTGCATATCAACCAGGGTACTCCCGAAGTCCATGACTTTGGTAACGTGACTCCTGGGAATATGCTGGACTCCAGTATGGCCACCATCGATCTGGGTACCGGTGTTGTCGTTCAGCTTGCCGACCTTGACCGGGACGGAGACTTTGATATTTTTGCCGGCAATAATGCAGGAACCCTGTACTTCCTTGAAAATACCGGCGACCCTTCCAATCCGGTGTTCGCCCCTCCGGTGAGTAACGGTTTCGGTTTAACCCAGGCCTACTCCGGTCCGATAATACCTGCAACCGCCGATATTGACGGCGATGGCGACCGGGATCTAATTTCAGTTACTTACCGGAATTATTCACCCTATTACGATGCCTACATACAATTCTTCGAAAACACCGAGTTCTGATGGCGTATACAACACAGCCTCCCGCTCCATTCACCTGCAGCTACTCGCCCAATATTCCGGAGTTTTTCAATCAGGCCGGCTGCACCCTGGTTATTTCCACATATCAGGCGGGGAAGGTAATTTTCCTCTCCGCACTGAACGATGAGCGGTTGGTTCAGCTCCCCAGGAATTTTACCGGGGCCATGGCACTGGGACTGAAGGACAATCATCTTGCGGTCTCCGAGGGCGGCAGGGTGGTGGTGCTGAAGAGTGATCAGGGTCTTGCGGCGGGGTACCCGCGTCAGCCCGGAGTGTACGAGACTCTTTTTGTGCCCCGTAATATCTATTTCACCGGACAAATCAACCTTCATGCCCTGGAATGGGGGGAAGACGGGCTGTACGGCATGAACACCCAGTTTTCCTGCATCTGCACCATCGATGACGAGTACTCGTTCACACCCTTTTGGACGCCTCCTAATATCTCCAGACTCGTTCCCGAGGACCGTTGTCATCTCAACGGCATGGCCATGGAAAACGGCCGCCCGGCCTTTGCCACCGCCTTCAATACCGGCGATTCAAAACGCTCCTGGAAGGAGGGCCTGCCCGGCGGGGGCGTCCTGTTTCATGTTGATTCAGGGGAAGTGCTGCTTGAAGATCTTCAGATGCCCCACACACCCAGACTGTGGGACGGAAAGCTCTATATGCTGCTATCGGCCACCGGCGAACTGATCTGTGCAGACCCGGAGACCCGCAGCTACGATGTGGTGAGAAAAATCGGAGGCTTTGTACGGGGAATGGCAAAATTCGGGGATTTTGTGTTCATAGCCTACTCGCGGCTGCGGCAGAACTCTTCGGTATTCGCCCGGCTGGATATCGACCGGGAGCACAGCCGTGCGGGAGTGGATATTATCCACCTGCCCACCGCTGCCAAGGTGGGCGAAATCCGCTATGAAAGTTCGGTGGATGAAATTTTCGACCTGCTGATAATCCCGGACACCCGAAGGGCCGGCATTATCAACGGCGACAGCGAACTGGCCAACAAGTATGTACTCACTGACAGCACCAGTTACTGGGTTGAAACCAAATAACGCATCCTTTGCTCAGGCGTTTTCAGCAGCAGCCTTCACATCCTGCAGATCCTTCCGGAATGCAGCTGAGGTGTCTTTCCGGATTTTGCCGCCAAGCAGTGCACTCATCAGTTTGGACATGAAATTCACCGGTGTGGCTGTGAATTCGATGCCAAGATCGCTGTGCTCCTTGTGGGCATGAATTGTCCAGCGGGACACATACACGGTGCCGTTGCTTTCCGCTCTGGTATTGATATACAGCGGCTTTTTTGCATCGGTAATCCACATAACTTCTTCTGCGGTTTTACCGTTGAATTTTCGCGTTTCTTTCCATTTCAGGCCCACACCGTCTTGAGAACCCTGTTCCAATACTTCTATACCTTCCACAGCAGAGATCACCTCATGCTTTTTTTCTATGTGTGAAATGATTTCCCAGACTTTTTCCGCTTGTGCTTGTATGCGCACACTAACTGATAACTGCATGCATCCTCCTTCAGGATCTGCCGGTCCGCAAATTCGATCTGTCTTCAACGAACCTGTGAGAGTATAGGGTATAACGAATCTTTGTACTTCCGTCTGCCCACCATAATTATGATATTTTTGCAGTCCCGGGTCAAAAACTCCGGGGTTCAGCCCTCTCTAACGCCTTCGAACCGCGATTCTTGCATTCCCGGTTCGGGTTTTCTATGCTGATACATATGAGTAAAGCTTCCTCCACGTCATCAAAATCTGAAAAAACGGATACCACCTCAGCCCCCGCCGGCGAGACTCACAGGGTATTTAATCAACCCGGTCCCCTGGATCCCTACAATGCATACCGTGCGGACACTCCACTTCAGGAGTGGGTGCAGCGCTTCTCAGCCCGGTGGTTTGAGGGAGAACTTCATGACTACGGGGCCAGAGTCGGCGGCGATCTGGTGCAGGCCGGTTTTCATGCAAACAGCAATCCGCCGGTGTTTCACTCCCATGACAGGTTCGGGCACAGAATCGATGAGGTAAGGTATCATGATTCATACCATGAGCTGATGAAGACGGCGATCGAAGCCATGCATCCCGCTCTGCCCTGGGCAAAGCCCCAACCGGGGTCCCATGTGGCCCGGGCCGCTCTGGCCTACCTTCACACCCAGGCCGATCCAGGTTCCGGCTGCCCCTTGACCATGACCTTCGCCTCGGTGCCCGCATTAAAACATCAGCCGGATATCGCGTCCCTCTGGCTCCCGAAAATCACTGCCCCTCATTACAACCCGGATAACATCCCCTATTTCGAAAAGAGCGGGGTAACCATCGGTATGGCCATGACGGAAAAACAGGGGGGAAGCGACGTTCAGGCCAACACCACCACCGCCCGTCCCCTGGGGGGTGAAGGAGGCGGAAAGGAGTACGCCGTTACCGGTCATAAGTGGTTCTGCAGCGCTCCCATGTGCGATGCCTTCATGGTGCTGGCTCACACCCCGGCATCCCGGGAATCCGGGAGCGCCGGTTCAGGTCGGGGCACTCTCTCCTGTTTTCTCATGCCCCGCTGGAAGCCAGACGGAAGCAAAAACTCAATGTTTTTCCAGCGAATCAAGAACAAGATGGGGAATGTCTCCAATGCTTCCGGCGAAGTGGAATTCCGGGACGCCTTTGCCTGGATGATCGGCGAACCGGGACGGGGGGTGCCCACCATCATCCAGATGGTATCCATGACCCGCTTCGACTGCATGATCGGTTCTGCGGCCATTATGCGGCAGGCCCTCTCCCAGGCGTTTCATCATACCGCAGGTCGGAACGCCTTCGGCAGAAATCTCCACCAACAGCCTCTCATGCGGAACGTACTGGCGGATCTTGCAGTTGAAAGCGAAGCGGCGCTGGCCGTCACCATGCGCTGCGCCCACAGCCTGGACCTGCAGCAGTCGGGAGAGATGTCCCCCCGGGAGAAAAAGTACGCCCGGCTGGCCACAGCCCTGGGCAAGTACTGGATCTGTAAACGCAGCGCCGGCTTCACGGCGGAATGCATGGAGAGCATCGGCGGCGTCGGCGTGGTTGAAGATAACATGCTTCCCCGTCTCTACCGGGAAAGTCCGGTCAATGCCATATGGGAGGGCAGCGGCAACATACAGTGTCTGGATGTACTCAGGGCGATCGACCGTGATCCTGAAGTACTTGCCGTATTTCTCGGAGAACTGAAACATCCGATAGGGTATTCGGCAGGTTTTGACAGCTTTCTCAGAGAACTTGAAGAGGAGTTTTCAACTGCGGCAAATACAAAGAGGGAGACGCTGGAACTGAAAGCCCGGTATTTGACGGAGAAACTGGTTCTGGCCTGGCAGGCTTCCACCCTGATCCAGTACGGAGATCCACATGTGGCCGAAGCCTTTGTTGAGTCCCGGATTCACCGGACGCCCATGCAGCAATACGGAACCCTGCCTGGGCATATTGAGCTCCAGCCCATCCTGGACAGGGTGCTGAACCGTGATCAGCCTTAAAGCGGCGGGAAAGGATCCGGAAATACCCGGCAGGGTATTGTGTCTGCCGGCGCAGCAGAAGCTTCGGCGGCGCTCAGCGTTTCAGTTCAAGCTCCACCACCAGATCTTCATCATCCCTGATAAATTTTCCCAGGACCTTTCTGCTGGCTTCGTCAACTTCCGCCAGACTCAAGCCCCATACACGGCCGTCTTTGGACGTTTCGCTCCAGACTGTTTCGCCCCGGATTTCCAGAAGGCTTTCGGATAAATGGGGCTTGCACACGAACAGATCGAAGTGGCCGTTAAGCCGGGGATCCGCCTCCCGGTTGATATTCATCATCAAGCCGTTCAGCGAGATATTCAGCAGTTCGCCGATCTGCTCCCGGTTTTCACCTTCACGCTGGAATATGGGCCAGGAGATATTGCTCCTGGTATGCTTTCTCCGGTTTTCCATATATCAAACTATAGGACCTTCACCGCCGAAGCGCAAACTCCGGCGGTGAACTTGTGTGAAAAAGCCCTGGGTCAGCGCCCTTCGTACGTGGCGGAACCGAAGGCCAGAACGGGATAAAAAATAAACCCCAGGAATATCAGTCCCAGAGCAAAGCCTGTGCCTTTCCCGAATACCTTGGCGAGATCCACCATCAGCATAATGGAAATTACAATATTCACCACCGGTATAAAGAACAGAATAATCCACCAGATGGGACGCTGAACAATTTCAAGCATTACCACGATGTTGTAAATGGGAATAATCACCGCCCATCCCGGTTTGCCAGCCTTGGTGAAGATTTTCCACCCTGCGACTATATAGAACACGGCAACCGCAAGCATCAGAATAAATCCTGCAATGCCGAATTGAGCACCCAATTCTGAAGAATAGGGATCCATAAAACCTCCTCTATGGAAATAATGTGTCTATATTCTAATATATCTGTAGTAATCCTGCCCGGAATTTACCAAATTTTTACTTGTATATACAACTAAGTGTTTGTACATTTTACATACTGTTCGCCGGTACCGGGATTATTTGTCCGGACGCCAATACCCGGAACAGGTAACCGGAGACTACCCCCCGGAACAGAGGAGCTGACCATGAAAAATTACGATGTAATCATTATCGGAACCGGCCAGGCCACGGGCACCATTCTTCCCGGGCTTCTTGAAGAAGGACTGTCCATCGCCACCATTGAATCGGATCGGGTGGGCGGAAGCTGCGTGAACTGGGGCTGCACCCCGACCAAAACCCTGATCGCCAGTTCCCGTGCCGCTCATATGATCAGCAGAGGCGAAGAGTTCGGCATATCCCCCGGAGAAAGGACCACAAATTTTTCCCGTGTGATGGAACGGGTGAACGGTATCCGAATGCCCGCAACCAGCGGTTTTCAGGAATGGCTGGAAGAGAGCACGGATTTTTATCCCGGGGAGGCCCGGTTCATTGACCCCCACACTGTTGGAGTGAACGGTGAACAGATTTCCGGCAGCGAGATTCTCATTCACACCGGCACCCGCGCCCGGATTCCGGACATCCCCGGACTGAAGGATGTACACTGGGTGGACAACAAAGGGATTCTTGACCTGAAGACCCTTCCCCGGCACCTCCTTGTTCTGGGAGGGTCGTACATCGGCGTTGAGTTTGCCCAGGCTTTCCGCCGTCTGGGGAGCAGGGTGACCATTGTGCAGCACGGAGAACGGCTGGTTCCCAAAGAAGATCCGGATATCAGCGGGGAATTGCAGAGCGTACTTGAATCTGAAGGCATACGCATACTCACCGGCACCGAGGCCCTCTCCGCCGCCCCGGCACAGGATCATGGCCTGGAGCTGAAGGTGCGCAGCCCATCCGGTCAGACTGAAGTTCTCAGCGCAGATACCCTTCTCATCGCCGTGGGCAGACTGCCCAACAGCGACTCGTTGAACCTGAAGGCTGCGGGTGTCAGCAGCGATGACCGGGGGTATATCAGCGTCGATGATTCCTGCCGTACCTCCGTGCCCCATATTTTTGCTCTGGGAGATGTAAACGGCAGAGGCGCGTTCACCCATACTTCGGTTCATGACGGACAGGTGTATCTGTCCCGCCGGGCAGGGGGCGATAAACGCATTGGGGACCGTACGCTGATTTACGCTTTATACAGCGATCCTCCCGTGGCCAGGGTCGGCCTGAACGAATCCATGGCCCGGGCCCGGGGAATTTCCTACCGGGTTGCCGGCATGCCCATGAAGAATATCGCCCGGGCAAAGGAACGGGATGAAACGTCGGGCAAAATCACCATTCTGGTGGATCCGGGCGACAACAGTATTCTCGGAGCGACGGTGTTCGGCGTGGGAGGGGATGAAATCATTTCCATGCTGGCCCTGGCAGTTCAGGCAAAGCTCCCCTACTCGGTCCTTCAAAATACGGTATTTCCCCACCCCACGGTGGCGGAACTGATCCCGTTTATGTTCGACAGCTTGAGCGAAGTAATATCTCCGTGAACAGCCGGCGGAACGGAAGGCATTATTCAGCATTTTTGCATATTCTCCCCGTCATTCGTTATAGTTAATGTGAGGAGTTAATGATGGAAACTGTCAGAAATTCCCTGGCCCTGGTGGCGGGTGGTACCGGATATGTGGGAGAGGGCATTGTAAAAAGCCTTCTTGATAGAGGTGCGCGGGTTGTAGTTCCGTTCCGGAACGCCGAAAAGGCGGACAGGCTCCGAGCGGCGGTTTCACCGCCCCTTCTGGACGGCCTGGATTTGCAGCACACGGTAATCACCGACCAGGACTCCATGGAACATCTCATGAGCTATATTATCGAGACCTATGGCCGCCTCGATATTGCCGTGGCTTCACTGGGCGGATGGTATTACGGCTACAGCCTCCACCGCATGCCCATGGAAGACTGGCAGGCCCTGCTCACCAATAACCTCAACTCCCATTTCATGTTCATGAAACCGGTAATGGAATATTTCTACAAGGTGAACGGCGGCGAATACGTCATGATCAACGGCTCGGCCAGCGAAAAACCGGTACCCGAATCGGGCGTTATTTCTGTGCTGGCAGGGGCTCAGAAGATGATGGGCCAGGTTCTCAGGGAGGAAGCCCACGGGACGGGCATCCAGGTTTCCACCCTCATACCCACCCAGCCGGTGAAAACCCGGGAGAGAATGGTGGATAATATGGAGAGCTGGTTCAGCGCAGAAGAGCTGGGTCAGTTCATCTGCGACATTGTTGAAGGATCCCGGCCCCGGCAGGATTCGGGAGTGTATTACCTATGATTCTCAGACAGGAAGAAATTCAGCTGGCACCCCACCCAAGAGGATGCCATCTGGTTACCCGGGATATCCTCCAGAGACTTGAATGGATGAGCGAATTCTCACAAGGACTGCTGCATCTGCATATCGCACACACATCCGCATCTCTGGTGATCAACGAAAACGCAGATCCGGAGGTTCGGGTGGATCTGGAATCCATCCTGAACCATCTGGTTCCCGGAGACCTTCCATTTCTCACCCACACCTATGAGGGTGCGGACGATATGCCCGCCCATGCCAAGGCCGCCCTTCTGGGTTCCTCGGTGGAGATCCCCCTGAACGGAGGCCGCCCCCTGCTGGGAACCTGGCAGGGCATTTACCTCTGCGAACACCGCAACCGGGGCGGCAGACGGAAAATCATTGCCACCGCATGGGGCGAACCCCGGGTCCGTTAGCAGCTCCATACAACCAAATACCTCTGCTTCCAGGCCGGCTTACTCCCCCTGCTCTTCAGCGGCGGACAAAAGCTGATCGCTGAAGAACGCTCCGGTCTCCATGCGCAGTCTCCGGGCAAAATCAAAAGGGTCCACTTCTCCAAGCATCCCCAGCCAGCGGACAACCGGAGCATACATATACAGTGCGGTGAACTGCTGATGTGTTGTTCCGGCAATCTCCTGCAGCCCCACCTCTGTGCCATCCTGGGCCTGGACAAAGGGAACCAGATAGCCGTCGTTTATACCTCCGTTCCAGTCCTCGCTGCGGTAAAACAGTGCCGGTATATCCAATTTCGTCCGGGTCAGAGCAAATCCTTCATCGGCGCTGTAGCCGTCCCGCTCCAGAGCGCCGGATGCAACGGGTTCAACCCATGCATCGTAGGCCATCAGGGCGTCCGGCCGGGGGTCGCTCAAGGCAAAATGCACCATGGCTCCTCCGCCGGTGGAATGACCGATAAGCCCCGTACGTTCGATATCCATGCGGTTGCGGAACATGGAAAGCCGTTGGGGCCCTGCATGGGGCATGCCGCTGTTTACCAGAGTAAGCTGATCCAGAAGAAAGGCATTGTCCCGGCTGAATGTTTTCACCAGGCGGTTGGCCTCAAGAATAAAGCTGTCCCGCTGATTCCGGTCCGGCAGTACATCATCCGAAGAGCGCACTATGCGGCCGTCTTCAAAGAGAACCCCTGCACTGCCGTAGCTGTGCTCGGTTGCGGCCACCAGGAACCCCCGGCTGGCAAGCTCTTCTGCAATGTCTGCATGGAGCCCCCGGTATCCCTCCCAGCCGTGGGAAATAAGGATCACCGGCATTGGCCCCGCATCCTCTGCGGGGGTGAGCCCGGAAAAGCTGTTGGATTTCATGAATCGGGTATGGTCCCAGATGAAGGGCGGGAAGCCGTGGGTGTTCACAATGGCCCGGGTGTGCCGGGGGCCGTCGATCATCCAGTCTTCGGGTTTGGGACGCCCGTCGGGCTGTTCGGCGGGATACCAGAGCTGGACGCGGATTTTCCGATGCTGCCGATCTGCTGAATAGGCTTCCATTCTGCTTTCATCCACCAGATCATAGGCAATCGTTCCCACCGGATACGCTCCCGAGGGTTCAGGCAGATTTCGCACAGGCATTGCAACGCCCCAGAGAAACAGGACGCCCACGGCTATCAGGGAAGCGGCGGCGATGACCGCTGTCATTACGATTTTTTTCACACTCAATTTCTTCACATTCTGACTCTTCACGTATAATTCCTTCGAAAGCTGTATATTCCTGTGTTCCACGTTATTCGCTGTCGTTTCCGTGTGTGTATTCTATGTGAGATATTTCTGTTATGAAATACCATATCACCGGGAGAGCTGACCGGACAGGTAATTCGGTTTCCCGGCTATTTCTGAAGCATATTCAGGGTTCGCACAAAACTGATAAACGCTCCAATGATGGTGAGAGCGGCCATAAGATACGCAAGAAGCTGAAAGCTTCCGGGAAACAGCATCATCAACGTGAAAAACACAATGGTTTCAAACCCTTCGATCAATCCCCGGGGCATAATCATGGATGTGCTGCCCCGGTTTTGATCTCTGTTACGCAGTTTTTCAAGGAGTGCGGAACCGGACATCCACACTGCCGCATTCAGATAAAAACTTCCCAGGAGAACCGCGGCTGCCAGAAATCCTTCGGGAGTATCCAGCTGCAGAGCCAGTGCGATGGGAATTCCGCTGTATATGAGAAAATCCGCAATAATATCAATGAATCCGCCGGCATCGCTCTGCTTGCCATACCTTCTTGCAACCAGTCCGTCCAGCCCGTCCAGAATTCGGTTTGCTGCCCAGAATGCCAGTGCGCTGACGGGGTGTCCCGCGACAAGGAAGTACAACGCGGCCAGTCCGGCGGCCAGGGAAAATATGGTGATGCTGATGGGATGAACGTGTCGGAACGGAGCTGTTCCCAGGGACAGTATGCGGTCTTTCACTTCCCGAAGTTCCCTGTCAAACATTGCTGCCGTCCTCCCGGGAAACATGATCCGGCCGGGTAAAATTGCCATCCCCTTCCTCGGTTCGGGGATATTTGAGAAAAGGCTCAATGACCATCCGGTCGATGCGGTTGACCCGGGATGTCAGAAGCCCGGGCATCCCGACTTTCATCCACCGCTGGCCGTCCCGGGGCCTGTGGGTGTAGGTGGAAAATATCCGGTCCCATACCGATAGAAAAAATCCGTAATTACTGTTCCGTTCATCGGCATGAAGGGAATGATGGGTGCGGTGCATCTGGGGAGTAATAATCACTTTTCTCAACTGCTTTTCAAACCCCGGCGATATTCGGAAATTCCCGTGGCTGAACATGGAGGCTGCGTTGAGTATCACCTCAAAGAGAAACACTCCAAACGCCGGGATTCCCAGGGCAATTACCAGAAACGATTTATACAGAGCGCTGAGCAGAATCTCCACCGGATGCATGCGAAAACCTGTGGTGAAGTCAATATGGGTATCGCTGTGATGCATTCTATGAAACGGTCTGAGAAATTTGACCCGATGAAACAGGACATGCTGAAGATAGATCCAGGCGTCCAGAATCAGAACCGAGATAACCACCTTCACCCAGAACGGCATGAAACCAAGAGACACAAACCCCCATGACCGGCCTTCAATGAAAAGTGCCGCACTGTATGGAAGCAGAGGTCCAATGAGTCTGAGCAGCAGATTGCCCATAAGAATAATCAGCAAATTCCCCGGCCAGCGCTGCTTTCTGCCGTCAACAGCTTCCCGGTCCGGGAGGGCCAGCTCCAGAAGAGCCAGGGCTGCAAACATACTTGTAAATACAACAAATCTCAGTAATACTTGACCATCCATCTGTGCAATATAATATTAAGCAGCGGCCGCACCAAGCAGAAGGTATATGAATACAGAAAAAAACGTGTATATACAACTGAATAACCTGAGAAAGTCATACGCTTCTGCGGACGTGATCAGGGGATTGAACCTGGGTATTTTTCAGGGGGAGTTCATTTCGGTGGTTGGGCCTTCCGGTGTGGGCAAAACCACCCTCCTGCGTATTCTGGCAGGCCTGGAAACCTCCGATTCGGGAGAGATCAGCCTCATGCCCGATTCCGGTTATTGGGACCCTATCCTCATGGTGTTCCAGGATTTCATGTTATTCCCCCATCTCACAGTTGCGGAAAATATTGCCTACGGTCTTCGATCCCCGGAGTTCGCCCGCCGGCTGCTATCCGCTCCCGTCTCATCCCGGGAAAACAGCTCTCAGAACGGTGCTTCTCGGAAGTACGGAACACGCCGCCCCCTCTCCAGGAAGGAGAAATCCGCCAGAATACAGGAAATGGTTACCGGGTATATTCAGGAATTCGGTCTGCAGGGCCTGGAAAACTCCTATCCCTCCCGAATCTCCGCAGGGGAAAAGCAACGGACAGCCCTGGCGCGAACCATGATCCTCCAGCCGAAACTGCTGCTTCTGGATGAGCCTTTTGCAAACCTTGATCAGAACCGGAAAATGAACACCGCCCTCTTTATCAGAAACATGCAGAAAAAACATCAGGTAACCACTCTGGCGGTAACCCATGACCTGCAGGAAGCGTTTGCCATGAGCGATCGCATCGGGGTAATGCTGGACGGCGATCTTGCCCAGGTCAGCGACGTGGAAACCCTCTACTCCCGCCCCGCCTCCCGGGAAGTCGGGGAATTTCTCGGCCCCCTGAATATCCTGCCGCCCCGCATCTGGAATGAGTGCAGGTTCACTGAAGATCTGCCGACCCCCGGGGAACAAAACGCCCGGCTGCTCATCCGCTCGGAATCCATCAGCGCGGGGTCTGATGCTTCGGGCAAAGCGGTTATTACATCCAGAAGATTCCAGGGCACCCTTATTCATCTGGAGGCAGAAATTCTTGGCACTAAGCTGCAAATTTACAGTCTTCAATCCCGTCTGAAACCCGGTGACAGAGTATCATTAACCATACATGACTATGTGATCCACAAGGAGAAATCATGAAACGTTTTCGTTCACATCAATCCTCAACCCGCCGGTCCGCCGCCGGACTGCCCGCTGCAGTGTTAATTATTCTGGTGAGCCTGATAATACTGATAGCCGGCGGCTGTGCAGATTCAACGGAACCGGAAGGCAGAGAACCGTCCGACGCCCCCGGATCGGCACTGCTTGAAAACGAGTTTGAGGATCTGCTGCAGGAAGCCCGGGACAGCACGGTGCGTTTCTATATGTGGGGCGGCTCTCCCCAGGTGAACGCATGGGTTGACGGTGAGCTGTCCGAATATCTCATGGATACCTACGGCATTACCCTTGAACGGGTTCCCATGGATGCGGGTGTCTTTGTAAACCGTCTTTTAAGTGAAAAGGAGGCAGGCCGGGAAGAGGGCATTATGGATTTGCTCTGGATAAACGGAGAGAACTTCCGCAATGCCCGTGAGGGAGATATTCTGTTCGGGCCCTTCACCCATTCAATTCCCAATCACCGGGATCTGGTGGACCCGTCCACAACCGTTTCCGATGCGGGGTTCCCGGTGGACGGCTACGAAGCGCCCTACGGGAAGGCTCAGTTTGTGATGGAGTACGACTCTGCGCAGATATCCGATCCGCCGGACAGCTACGCCGAACTTCTGGAATGGGCACGGGAAAACCCCGGCCTGCTCACATACCCCCAGCCGCCGGACTTTACCGGGTCTGCCTTCATCCGCCAGGCGTTCTATGAACTTACCGGAGGATATGAACAGTATCAGGAGGGCTTTGATGCCGATCTTTTCCAGGAAAAGGTTCCTGCGCTATGGGATTACCTGAATGCTCTGGAGCCCTATCTCTGGCGGGAGGGAGAAACCTATCCTGCTGACCTGGCCAGTCTGGACGGGCTCTTTGAACGGGGGGAAGTTGCGTTCAACATGACCTTCACCCAGACCGGAGCGGCGGGAAAAATTGCCCAGGGCCGGTATCCGGAAACGGTGCGCACATTTGTGTTTGAAAATGCAAGCCTTGCCAACACCCATTACATCGCCATCCCCTTTAATGCCCCCAACAAGGCGGGAGCCATGGCGGCAATCAACGGGATCCTCTCTCCGGAAATGCAGCTGTCCAAAAACGACCCGGAGAACTGGGGAGATTTTACGGTTCTTGATACCTCCCGGCTGAGCGAAGAGATGCGACGCAGGTTCGCAGCCCTTGATCTGGGTGAAGCTACCCTGGATCTGGATGTGCTGAGCAGCAATGCAGTGCCGGAAATTGCCTCAGATTATATTGAGGCCCTTGAACAGGGTTGGAAGGAACATGTTCTTAACGAATAAGGGCTCCCGGACAAACCGTTCCCGGCGCCCCGGCCTGTGGGGTCTGTTGCCGGGCCTGGCGGCGGCTTTTCTGGTGGTGGCCGCAGGGGGGATCTACAGCACATCTGGCTTACTGAGCCTGGATTCCGGAGAGCTGAGTACTCTCCTGCCCGATTCCCGGGAATATCTGCACAGTCTGGCGTTCAGTCTGGGTATCGCCGGCATCTCCACAGGAATCAGCCTGTTTCTTGCAGTCCCCCTGGCGGTCTGGATCTGGAGGCAGAACAACTTTACTCTCAGGGATTTGTATACCATCCCTCTGATCCTGCCCCATATTGTGGCCGCTTTTTTTGTAATAGCGTTTTTTTCCCAGAGCGGTATGATTTCATCCCTTGTACAGAAACTGGGGCTGATTCAGCGCCCGTCGGATTTTCCGGTTCTGGTATTTGATGCTTCCGGACGGGGCATAATTCTGGCATATGTGTACAAGGAAACATCATTTGTGACCCTGATGATTCTCGCTTCCCTGAAGAAGCTTCCGCCGGGGCTGATGGAAAACGCCCGGATGTTCCGGTCACCCCCGCTGCAGCGTTTCAGAAGCATCATCCTCCCCCACATCGGCGGGAGTCTCTGGTATTCGGGGATCATCATCTTCCTCTACAGCTTCGGCGCATACGATATTCCCTACCTGCTGGGCTCAAGCAGCAATCCCATGCTTTCCATTGAAGCCTACCGCCTCTTTTTCACCGGAAGTCTCTCCCAGCGACCGGCGGCAATCCTGCTTCTCAGCTTCGCCTGGCTTATATCGCTGGTGTTTCTCGGACTCTTTATTGTCAGCAGGGTGGTGTTCAGTCCCCGTCAGGAGGAACAGTCATGGCAGGAATGAAGCGGTCGGGAAAATCTTCGCCGGGAAGAGCCCCGGCCCTGTTTCGGATCATTTACGTCCTGTTTTTTCTCCTTCCCCTTTTTTATCTGCTGGTACGCAGCTTTGCGGGAGTATGGAGCTTTCCTTCCCTGCTTCCGGACAGCTGGAGCGTGCGGGCCTGGAGGTATTTCGGTGAATACTCTGCGGAAATATTTTCCGCCCTTGGTTCTTCGGTTCTCTACAGCTTCACCGCAGCCCTTCTGAGCCTGGCCATTGCACTTTTTCCTGCCCGGGTCCTTGCGAGAAGAAAATTCAGGGGCCGGATTATTGTTGAATCCCTGATGCTGGCGCCCCTGGTGATTCCCGCCCTGGTATTCACCCTGGGTATATACCCCTATCTTTTGAGAAGCGGTACGGCGGACAGTTTCGCCGCGGTTGCAGGCGTCCTGGCAATTATCAACTATCCCTACATGCTGCGAAGTCTCACCTCGGGGTTCGAATCCTACGGTCCCGGCCTGGATACCGCTGCACGGATGCTGGGGGCGGGCATGCTTCGCCGGCTGCGGGATATTCACCTTCCCCAGCTGTTACCGGCCATTCTCGCCGGAGCGACGGTGGTTTTCCTGGCCTCATTCACCGAATACTTTGTGGTGTTCCTGGTGGGAGGCGGACGGGTGCCCTCCTTTGCGGGCTATCTGCTCCCCCTGCTGAGATCATCGGAGTGGAGCATCAGTTCGCTGATGACCCTGATGTTTCTCGCCATTCCCCTGGCACTCTATGCAGTTCTCAGTACGCTGATTGACGGGTACTACCGCAAGCGGGGAATTTCCCGGGATAGGTGACTGCCGCCCCGCCGCTGAAGCTCTCCCGGCCTGAGTCCCTTCCCTCCCGGGGAAATATTCGCTACACTGGGGGAGTTCATGTCATCAGAGACCCCGGAAACAGCAACATCCCTCAGCAGTCAACACAGCCCTCCCGACTCAGGTGAACTCCACGAGGCATTGAAGCACCACTTCGGGTACGAGAAGTTCAAGCCTCTGCAGGAGGAAGTGATCCGGCACAGCATGTCCGGAAAGGATGCGGTGCTCCTTCTGCCCACCGGCGGCGGGAAATCAGTGTGCTACCAGCTTCCGGCGGTGATCACTGGAGGGCTCACGCTGGTGGTGTCACCCCTCATTTCCCTGATGCAGGATCAGGTTCAGTCTCTCCGGCAGAACGGGATTACCGCAGCATTTCTTAACAGCAGCATGACCGGCGCCGAAGAACAGGAAGTATACCGCTCCATGGAAGGCGGCGAGCTGCGGCTGCTGTACGCCGCTCCCGAGCGGGTGCTGAGAGAAGATTTCCTCACCGCCCTTACATCCGCCGGCCTGGACCGCATAGCCATCGATGAAGCCCACTGCGTCTCCAGCTGGGGCATAGTTTCCGCCCGGTGTACCGCCGCCTGAGCGAACTGAAACGGCGCTTCCCGGGAGTGCCGGTAATTGCCCTCACCGCAACCGCAGACCGCAGCGTACGCAGCGACATTGCCGCGCTGCTGGGACTGGACAATCCCGAGCTTTTCCTGGGTTCCTTCGACCGGCCCAATATCCGCCTGAGCGTCCTGCCGGGAAAGGAACGCTTTGAACAGATCCTCCATATGGTTCTGCGCTACCGGGATGAAAGCGGAATCGTGTACTGCAGCAGCCGGAAAGCCTGTGAACAGCTGGAAAAGAAACTCCGTGCCAAGGGAGTTTCCGCCAGGGCATATCATGCGGGGCTGGATGCCGAAACCCGCAGAACCATTCAAAGCGATTTTATCCGGGATGAAATCCAGGTGATCACTGCAACCATTGCCTTCGGCATGGGCATCGATAAGCCGGATGTGCGCTTTGTCATCCACTACAATATGCCGGGAAATCTCGAAAGCTACTACCAGGAAATCGGACGGGCCGGCCGGGACGCTGAGGATGCGGAAGCCGTACTGTTTTACAGCTACCGGGACATACAGCAGCAGCTGAACTTCATAGCCCGGATAGAACATGATGACTACCGGAACATTCAGGAAGCGAAGCTCAAGAGGATGCAGGAATACGCGGAAAGCCATGTATGCCGAAGACGGGTCCTTCTCTCATATTTCAATGAAATCCCAGAACATGACTGCGGCAACTGCGATGTCTGCAGCAATCCCCCGGAATATATTGACGGTACGATTATCGCCCAGAAAGCCCTTTCGGCGGTAAAACGCTGCCGGGAGGCAATCAGTGCAGGTACGCTGGTGGATATTCTTCGGGGAAATATGAGCCGGGAAGTTGAGAACCGGGGACTGAACCGCATACCCACCTTCGGGGTGGGCCGGGATGTTTCCCCTGCTGCCTGGCAGCAGTACATTCAGCAGCTCATCCATCTGGGCGCTCTGGAGCCGGATTACCGGGACCGATTCACCCTGAAAATTCCGGAACAGGGCAGCCGCATTCTCTTTAAAAACCAGAAAGTAAAACTTGTCAGCATGGATACCATCAGCAGGCGGCGGGAGCAGCAGGAAAATCTCCGGCTTCACTCAGATACGGAACAGGATGTGAACCCGGCGCTTCTGGAAGCATTGAAAAAGCTGAGACGCCGTCTGGCGGAAGAGAGCGGTGTTCCGCCCTACATCGTGTTTTCCGATGCCAGTCTCAAGGATATGGCCGCCCGAAAACCCCTGAATGAACTGGCATTCCGGATGGTGAAAGGGGTTGGAGATCACAAAGCGGAATTATACTCCGGAATTTTTATTCAGTGCATCAGGGAGTACGGAGATTAGCCCGAAGAATCGTTCTCTCAATTGTCCGGATCGTTTTTCCCGGTATGCGCATTGATGTTCCGTTTTTTGAAATAGAGCATCTCATCGGCAATGGCCAGCACCTCTTCCACACTTCTGTTTCTGCTTTCTGCTATCCCCCAGCTCACCGAGAGTCCCTGCTCCCGGTAACCTGCGCAATACGTATCCAGCTCCTTCTGCATCCGCTTCATCTGATGTTCGGCATCTTCTAGCTCCGTAGAGGGAAATATCAGTATAAATTCATCCCCCCCGTAGCGGACAGCCAGATCGTAATTCCGAATGGAGCTGACAAGAATTCCCGCAATATCCTTCAGCACCCGGTCCCCTTCCAGATGCCCCAGACTGTCGTTCACCCGTTTGAAATGATTAATATCTATAAATACCAGGGAGAATACCGTCTTGTTCCGGAGACTCCGGTTATGTTCCTTCTCGATGTACTCGTTGAAAAAGCGTTTATTGTAAAGCCCCGTAAGGCTGTCCCGGACGCTCACCTCATACATCTTTTCATTGAAACTGCGGTAGCGGTTCATTGTGTAGATGATGGTGATAAGTATAATGGATCCGGCCACCACGAAATTCATGCTCAGATCTTTCAGCCGGTATGCGGGATCGCTGTAGATATCAAATTTCATGGGATTATACATTTCGTAGAGGAATAATGCGGGAATGAGGATCAGCATAATAATGGGAAAAGCATACTCCCACTGATTTCTCACAACCACTGCGGAAATGAACATCCCCGTCAGGGCGATATACGGCATGGCGCTGAACGAACCGGGGGATGTGAGATAGCCTAGGGGCAGCCAGATAAGGGAAAGAAATACCAGAAAACTGATCCGGCTGAGACCATAGCCTCCGGAATTTGCTGAAAGCAGATACCAGAGCGCACAAAGGAGAAATACTGCTGCCCCGGTGAACACGTTCACCGGAGGCCGGACGTTGATCAGATTGATCAGACCGAAAAGCAATCCGGAGACGCCGGTGACCAGCAGATAAAACCTGAAGAGGGTATAACGGATATCCCCTCCGGGGGTACTTCTCACTCTATACCCGGGGCATTACTCCGATTTTTCAATCTCCCTTTCCTTTTCCAGCTGATCGTTCAGGGTGCGGGACTGGCTGTTGAGCATGTTTGCCATGGCCAGAATCCGGGTTGCCGATTCCACAATAATCCCGGTTTGATTTTTGATCATCCGGGCGTCTTCTTTCAGATCTTCAGCCAGGCGGTTTCCGGTATCGATATTCTCTGAAATAATATCATTATCCTGGGTTACCCGGGTAACACCGTCAAGCACATTAGTGGTGAGGCCGCTGAGATTTTCGGTTGCGGATAAGATCTCGGTGCTTCCGGAGTTCAGCTCCTGGGTACTGCCGTAAATCTCATCCATGGCCGTACTCACCAGCCCCACTTCTTCACGGATATCCGAGAATGTTGCACCGGTCTCTTGCACCTGAGTGCTGGTTTCCTGGATGGAAGATATCAGCTCCTTGAGGGTGTCGGAAATATTTTTCGTGTTTACCGAGGAGTTTTCCGCAAGTTTGCGGATTTCATCTGCCACCACCGCAAATCCCCTGCCCGCATCTCCTGCATGTGCGGCTTCGATTGCGGCATTCATGGCCAGCAGGTTGGTCTGGCTTGCTATTCCGCTGATCAGTCCGGTCATCTCCTTGATTCCGTCAATATGTTCCACAACCTTGTTAAAACTTTCCTCGGTCTTCTGTATTCGCGCCGCCCCCCGTTCTGAGGTGTGAATAAGTTCGTTCACCCGTTCCCGTCTCCGTTCAATAACCGAGGTCACACTGGAGATAGATGCCACCATCTGTTCGATTGCAGCGGAGGATTCGGTGACATTGCTGCTCTGCTCCTGGGCCCGCTCGGAAAGTACGCTCATGCTGGTGTCGATCTTCTGCAGCGCTTCAATAATGTTTGCAAAGGCTGAATTCAGATCGTCGATTCCTCCGTTGATCTCCCCGACCTGCCGGTTGATTTTCGCCGAAGCTGCTTCAGTGCCTTCCGCCTCTTCTTTCAGCCCCAAGGTATCATTCAGCTGACTGCTCACAGACTGCATAATCGAGTTCAAATTTTTGCGGTTTTTTTCACTTTCCTCAATCCGTTCCTTCGCTTCGGCGGTGACCAGATCAAAGGTATGCTTCAGCTGATACAGCGTGAACACGCCGATCAGGTACACAAAGCCGGCAATATCAATTTGATTAATAAACGGGAAATCCACCTCCGCCGCACGGCCGGAAATGAGGATGTACAGGATGTAGCCCCAGAACGTAACAAAAGAGAATATGAGATACAGACGGAATATCTTCATCTTCCGGATCATAAATGCGGTGAGAACAAGTGCCGCAAGATGCAGCAGGCCGTATTGGGCAAGGGTCAGAGCATTGGTATACCCCTGAAGCAGCTGATTTGCTATCACCATTAAAGCGGCGGAAAGACAAAACAGTCTGGTGGAGAGATCGTACCTGCCCCTGAGCAGGAGAATAAAGGTGATAATCACAAATATCAGCAGGAGAAAAAGAATCAGACTCTGTACGGGAAACCCGGAAATCAGCTGAACAAGGGACATGGCGAGAAATAACACCGCCATGAGGATCTGGAGCACCGCGGTGACCGGTGCTTTCACCTTAATCTCGTAATCGGCGTCTGCATATATTTGTGAAAGTGGTTTCATCATTCCTCCATTAAAATATTCGAATTTTCCTATTTACCCGAACAACACACTAATTCTAATCTCTGGAGGTTCGGGCCACAAGATAAATCCGGTAAAAGCAATATAGAATTGCGTTCCGGCACCCTTGCCGGAAGAAACCAATCTATATATTTTATTGATATATGAAAACAGCAGTATTAGGCGCAAGCCAAAAACCTGAGCGTTTCTCCAACAAAGCGGTGAAACGACTGAAAATGCATGGACATGAGGTCATCCCCGTACATCCTCTCCACCATGAAATTGAGGGCCTTCCGGTGGTTCACAGTCTGGAAGAGCTCCCCGGGGATATTCACACATTAAGCGTGTACGTCGGCCCCCGGCACATTGGCGGCGAGATTGACGGAATTGTGAAACTGAAACCCCAACGGGTGATCATGAACCCCGGAACCGAGTCCCGTGAACTGAAGGAAGCTCTGGATGCCCATGAAATTCCCTGGATTGAAGCCTGCACTCTGGTAATGCTGGACGCCGGAGATTTTTAACGCCCGGGGGGCGTTTATTCCGCTCCCTCCGCCTCTTCCCGGGCATCATTCTGCCCGCCGGCCCTGGCTATTCCGCAGTTTTTTCTCCGGCCGCTTACTCCGGCCGCTTACTCCGGGCTCTCCGTTTCGGCTTCCCCCCCAGCCAGCCCTTTCTCCTGAACAGGATCAGCATGGTTGAGGCTGCCAGGACCATTCCCCCCAACACCGCAGGATACGCCCAGGGAACAGATAGCTCGGGCATGTGGAGAAAATTCATACCGTACACTCCGGCGATGAAGCTCAGGGGAATAAAAATTGTGGAGATGATGGTCAGAACCTTGATGATTTCGTTCAATTCATATCCCTTGAGGGCGGTGTACATTCCCAACTGATGTTTTAACAGCTCCCGGTATCCGTCCACTCCGTCGTTCACCAGCCTGATATGGTCCTGAAGATCCGAATAAAATGGAAGCAGATCCGCCTCCAACGGCTGCTGATCCGATTTTTTCAGCTGCTCCAGCATCTCCATCACCGGACGTACATAGCGGCGAACCATGGTGATCTGCCGGGTATATTCCCTGATTGCCGAAATCGGTGCATCATCGGTGCCCGAGAACATATCGTCCTCCATGGCATCGATTTCCCCGCCCAGTTTTTCCACGGTAAGCATGTAATTATCCACAAGACTGTCCATAAGGGCAAACTGAAGATATGCCGTACCGGAGCTGCGAACCCTTCCCCTACCGCTTCTCAGCCGGTTGCGAACCGCCTCAAATACGTCCCCGGGAATTTCCTGGAAACTCAGCAGCACCCTGTGCAGGAGGATGAAGTTCACCTGTTCAGAAACCATTTCGCCCCCCGCCTGACGAAGCATTCGCATAATTGTGAACGCATACTTTTCGTGGGCCTCGTATTTGGGCGGATGGTTGGTGTTGGTAATATCTTCAACTGTAAGAGAATGAAGAGAGAACTCTTTTCCCAGTAATGCAATGGAAGCTTCATCCTCAAGACCGGTAATATTCACCCAGTGATACTCTCCCCCGTCCAGACCTGATGAAAGCCCGTGAAGGTCATCCACCTCCTGCTCATGGATGCTATCCCCGGTCCAGCTTATGAGCCATACCCGACAAGGCCGGCTGCTCCCCCCCAAGTGTTCTATTTCTGTTGTACCCGGACTGGTGTTGAACCGGGATGTGTGGGTTTGAATAAATCGCGCCATGGACACTCCTGGCCCATAGTATATAGAATATCCACTTCCACTGTCGAATACCCTGTTTCCACTTCCCGAAGTCAGGGGGTTCGGCGGGTCACATACTCCACGAAAATCACGTACCACAAGGAAGGACCTGTGAACACAATCATTGAAATGCTGGAATGGTCTGCCCGCCGTTACGGGGACCGAAGTTATTTGAAAATCAAGGGTGAGAACCGATGGAATGAAACATCGTTCCGACAGGCGGATGATCTGAGTTCCGCCGCAGCCGGCTGGTTTCTGCGGCGGGGAACCCCCCGAGGCGAACGCTGCATCATCCTTTCTGAGGGAAGCAGCCAATGGGTGCTGGGAGAACTGGCGGTGCTGAAAGCGGGACTTGTCTCGGTTCCTCTGTCCATTCAGCTTCTCAGCGAAGAGATTGCCTATCGGCAAAACCATTCCCGGGCAGCCTATTTCATGGTGAGCGCCAACCTGCTTCCCAAACTCCTTCAGAGCCTGGAGTCCTTCTCAGCCTCCCCCTTTATTATTCTCCTGGATGAGCCCGGACAGGACCAGATTGAAAAACTGAACTCCCTGGGAATGACCGAAGGCGAACACTATATCCGGTGGAAAGAAATTCTCACACAGGGCAGGGAAATTGTATCCGGCAAACCGGAGCTCCTGAAAAACTCTCTTGCCGAAATTTCACCCGACGATACCGCAACCATCAGTTACACCTCGGGAACCACCGGCACCCCCAAAGGGATAATGCTCACCCACCGCAACTATGTTGCCAACTCGACGGCGGCGGCGGATGACTTCCAGCTTCCTGAAGGAAGTGCGGAAACCCTGGTTATTCTGCCCCTGGATCATTCCTTCGCCCACACAGTGGTAATCTACGCCGGAATATACAAAGGGATCACACTCTGGTTCGTGGACGCCCGGGGCGGTTCATCCCGGATGGTAAGAAACATCCCGGTAAACCTTCTGGAGGCTCAGCCCAGTTTCCTGCTGACCGTACCGGCACTCAGCGGCAATTTCATGAAAAAAATTCAACAGGGGGTGCGTGAAAAAGGCGGCCTCGTATCCCGGCTGTTCGATGCGGGGATTGAGGCCGGTATTGCCATGATCGGTGACGGATACCGCCGGCCGTCTCTTGGAGTCCGGCTCCGCCACGCGCTCCCCTTTTTCCTGGCCCGCACATTGATATTTCCCGCAGTGGTGAAACAGGTATTCGGTTCACGTATCGGCTTCTGCGTGGGCGGAGGCGCCATCCTGGAAGTGAAGCAGCAGGAGTTTTTCGCCGCCCTGGGCGTACCGGTGTTTCAGGGCTACGGTCTCACCGAAGCCACACCGGTAATCTGCACCAACACCCCCGCCCGGCACAAGTTCGGCTCGTCGGGCTCGGTGCTCCACAACGTGGACTGCAAAATCATCCGGGAAGACGGCTCCGCGGCGGAAACCGGGGAAACCGGCGAACTGGTCATAACCGCTCCCAGCGTAATGAAGGGATATTACCGCAATGAAGAGGCCAGTCGGGAGGCACTGCACAACGGAAGTCTGCATACCGGTGACCGTGGATATTTCGATGAGGACGGTTTTCTCTACGTGGTGGGCCGGCAGAAGGCCCTGCTGATCAACCCCTCGGGAGAGAAATATCCTCCCGAAGAGATAGAAGAAGCGGTCATCAACACCGGCGATCTGTTCGATCAGGTGATGGCTTACTGCGACCATCAGCCGGCCACAACCGTTCTGCTCACCCTGAACCGGGAAGCCTGCGCTCATGCATTTCAACAGGAAGGCATCGAAAATGCGGATGACGCGTTGGAATATCTGAATAAAGAGTTTTCCAGCTGCAGGGATCCTGAGGTCGCCGGGAAGAAAATTCCACTCATGTGGACTCCAAAGGTTTTTGAAATTCTGGAAGAGCCCTTCAGTACGGAAAACGGTCTGTTGAACTCCACCATGAAGATTGTCCGTCATAAGGTGGCCACGGCCTATGAGGAGCGGATCAGACAGATCTATGAGGACAACTCGGTATTTAATTCCCGAAACCGTGAGACCATTACCAACCTGTTTTTCAAATAGATATTTTCCAATTTGATATTTCCGATTGATATTTCCAATTGATACTACCAGAACAAGACCGCAGCCCCCCCAGCTTCCCTTCCCCGGGAAGCCGGGGGCCGGTGCGCCGGGATCCGGGACTTAGCGGCGGTATCGGCGGAGTTCCACTGCCCTTCGGGGATGCCGTTCCATCAATTCAGGGGAATTGTCACTTCATGGAATGAAGCGCCTGCAGCACTTGCGGCCCCATTTCATCCCGCTGGAACACCAGAATCAGGTCAAGAGCTGTGTCCTGGCCGTTGGTGGAATACAGGGCGGTAAGCTCGTGCTGGCTGCCGGTCCAGTCGACATGGGTGATGTTGAACAACCGTACCGGACGATCCTTGCGAACCCCGTCGATTTGCTGTTCAAGAAGAGGGAACACAATCTCCCGGTTTTTCAATGCCATCACATCATTGGAGAAAAGAATGGGGATGTTGTAGCCCAACGGCGAACCCATTTCGGTAAATTCACCCCCGGCTTCAAAGACTTGAGCCCATTCCCAATTTGTTTTCGGCTGATCACCCGGTGTCACCATTGCAGCTTGCCTCCCTGACTCTGGAGATTCGTAAGTGCACCAAAGCTTGTGAAACGGATTTTTTGGAACAATACAACCCCGGATGTGGGGGCGGATGTTGGAAGCCCCCCATTGGTGGTGCTGTCCTATTACACGCTATGCGAAGCAGCGCTTTTTCACAAGCTTCCGTGCACTGTGTATAATATACGGCCTAATCATCCATATGACATGGGAATTCGGAATTTTCATTGAATCAGCACACAATCTTGAATAAATTCGCCACCTGTCTGTATTGTATATACTGACATTCAGTATCAATCATTGATATTCCCTAGGAGAAGTACGAAAAGATGAAACGAAAAATTATGCGTGCGACCATATTTGCGGTGGCGGCCGCGGCCATTCTCACCCTCAGCAGCTGCGGATACAACCGCCTGCAGGCCCTGGAAGAACAGGTATTCAGGAGTTTCGGTGATCTGGAAGCCCAGCTGCAGCGGCGCTACGACCTCATTCCCAATCTGGTGGAAACGGTGAAAGGCTATGCCGACCGGGAGCAGGAAACCCTGGTTGCGGTAACCGAGGCGCGGTCCAGAGTTGGATCCATCCAGGCCGGACCGGATATTGTAGATGATCCGGAAAAGCTCGCCCAATTCCAGGAAGCCCAGGGCGAACTCAGCTCCGCACTTTCACGGCTCCTGGTGGTCACAGAGAACTATCCTGAACTGAAAGCCGACCAGGGCTTTCTGGATCTGCAGAACCAGCTTGAGGGTACGGAGAACCGGATTGCGGTTGCCCGTCAGCGGTACAACGAAGCAGTGCAGAGCTTTAACACATCCATCAGGCGCTTTCCCGAGTCCCTGACGAATAACCTGATGCTCAATCTGGAGCGGAAAGAATACTTTCAGGCATCCAGCGGCGCAGATGAAGCTCCCAGCGTGGATTTTTAGGAATTTTCGAACAGCCAATCCCCTGAGGAGGATTAGATGGACACTCCAAATATCAACAAAACCCGACGAAAGGGAGCGGCTCTCCTGCTGTTTCTCTTGATTCCGGCTATTATTGCAGCCCAGAATTATCCCAGGCTTAGCGGAAGAGTTGTGGATCAGGCCGGGATGATCAGCCGCAGCAGTGAAAACCGGATTGAAGAGCAATTAATGGATCTTGAGCGCAGCGATTCCACCCAGATTGTGGTGGTAACGGTGAATTCACTGGACGGCATGGATATCGAAAGCTACAGCATCGGACTTGCCGAGGAATGGGAGATCGGAACCGGGGAACAGGACAACGGGGCCATCCTTCTGGTTTCCAAAGCCGAGAGGGAAATCCGGATTGAGGTTGGCTACGGTCTGGAAGGCAGCCTCACCGACCTGATCTCCGGCAGAATCATCCGGAATATCATCACTCCCGCATTCAAGAACGGAAATTACGATGAAGGAATCGAGCTGGCGGTGGGCGCCATGGTTTCCACGGTGAAAGGCGAGTACACCGGAAGCGGCAAGCTCCCGGGTGAGGATCAGGCTGCGGCCTCAGGGGACAGCACCCTCTCATTCCTGTTTCCCCTCATTATGTTCATGTTCTTTTCCGGCTTTTTCAATATCTTCCGGGGGGGACACCGCCGGCGAAGCGGAAATTTCTGGCTGTGGGCCCTGCTGGGTATGAGTGCCGGCCGGCATCACCGCGGATACCACGGCGGTTTCGGCGGAGGATCATTCGGCGGCGGCAGTCCCGGAGGATTTTCCGGCGGCGGCGGCGGATTCGGCGGCGGCGGTGCCTCAGGCGGCTGGTAGGCCGCTCCTTTTCGGTACAGTGAAACGAATTATGTTCCGTTTCCGCCGGATTTCCAAGCCTGTCAATTTTACAAGGAGACCAAATATATGTCCCAACGCAAAGCATTAATATCAGAAAGTGATCAGACCCGCATCAAAGCGGCAGTTGCACGGGCGGAAGGCAAAACCGCCGGTGAGGTGATGCCGGTAATCGCGCGGCGCAGTTCGGTGTATCCAGCTCCCGAATGGAGGGGAGCTGCGGTGGGCGCAGTCCTTGGGGCAGTGCTCATGGCCCTCCTCTGGGCACCCTCCCGTGCATGGGCCGACGGCGGGGTTGTGGAATATCTTCTGCCGGTTGCGGTCAGTCTGATATCGGGGATATCAGCATACTTTCTGGTGAATATTATCCCTCCCCTGGAACGGC